>NZ_JBIWLG010000015.1:0-157494 GCF_044766085.1 Streptomyces sp. NPDC102360
ACATCGCCGCCCGCGGCTGGTGAATGGGGTCTCCCCTGCTCGAGCGAAGCCGAGAGCTTGGGGAAGGGTCCGCGGGGCCGAGTCACAGGCCCCTGCTCTCACTCTCATCGCGTGAGCGCTGGACGCAGCCGGGCCTCGTCGAAGCCATCGACGACCCGAGCAGCAAGCCCGGGACTTCAGTCCCGGGTAGTTGACGGGCTCACTGGTCGGCCACAGCGACAGCAACGCCGGCGAGGACACCGGCAAGCTGCACGTCACGTACCACCACAACCAGTTCAGCAACGTGTACTCGCGCATCCCGTCCCTGCGCTTCGGCACAGGACACTTCTATGACAACTACGTCACCGGCGCCGACACCGCCGTCCACTCCCGGATGGGCGCGCAGATGTTCGTCGAGAACAACGTCTTCCGTGACACCAAGGTCGCCGTGACCACGAACCGCAGCAGCGACGAGGACGGCTCCGCCCACCTCAGCGGAAACGATCTCGGCGGCGCCGCCACCGAGATCTCCCAGGAGGGCGACTTCACCAAGGCCCCCTACGACTACGCCCTGGAACCGGCCTCCGACGTCGTCGCCTCCGTGTCGGAAGGTGCCGGAGCCGGCAAGCTCTGACCGCTACCGTCCGCGGCCACCGCCACCAGCGGGCGGCGCCGGCGCAGGCCTGTGCGAGGTACTACACCCCAGGGCTTCGCACAGGCAGACCCAGCGCCTCAGCACACTCGATCAAGCGTTTGTCGTACGCCACGAAATGACGCACGGCCGAACCGAGGCTCAGCGCGGCGGCGCAGTGCACGGCGTCGAGGGAGTGCAGGCGCCCCGTGTGCGGAAGCCGTCCGGCACGGTCGAAGACGGCGGGGCGCAGGCGCACGAGGGCGCAGTCGTCGAGCCACTCATCGGCCTCCTGCCGCACTGCCGCCTCCGCGTCGCACGCCGCCAGCGCCCGGCGGAGCTCGGTGCGGGTGAGGTCGCTGGTGAGGACGGTCAGCGACCCTTGCTGTGTCAGCCACTGGTCCAGTGCGTGGCTCTCGGTTTCGGCCTTGAAGAGCTTGATGGCTGCCGAGGTGTCGAGGTAGATCAGCTCCATTACCGGTCGCCCTCCAGCTCGCGCAAGGACTGCAGGGCCTCGCTCGCGACGTCGCCCCGGGGGGATGCCGGGGCACGATGTACCCGAGCGGTCTGCTGTGCCGTGCGCGCGCGGGCCAGCTCGGCCAGGTCGATGAGGCCTTCGGCCGCGGCCTGGTTGATGGCCTCTTCTGCCGGGTCCGGAGGCAGTATCCGAGCCACCGTTTTGCCGTGCCGGGTCACGATGATGGTCTCGCCGTGCTCAAGCCGCTTCAGCACGGCAGCGGCGTTGCGCTGCAGGTCGCGGACAGTGATCGTGATGGAGTCCGACATGTCGTCGCTCATGTCGCACATGATATGGCCATGTCTGTCAATGGTCCATGGCGTGCGTCGGGCGGGGTATGTGTCGGGCGACTACACCCTGGAACCGGCCTCCGACGTCGTCGCCTCCGTGTCGGACGGAGCCGGAGCCGGCAAGCTCTGACCGCTGCCGCCCGCCACCACCAGGGAGCGCCGCCGCCCGCGCAGCGTGACCACGGTGCCGACCGCCGCGAACGCCGCGCACACCGCCAGCAGCGGGATCCCCGACACGCCCCACATCGCCAGGCCCGACCCCGCGAGCAGCGTCACCAGCGCCCACCGCAGGGCCGGGCCCGAGATGCGCGTGGACAACAACGCGCCGCCCACCACGCCCGGGATCGCGCCGATCAGCAGCGTGCCCGCCATGCCGAACGCGACGTCGCCGAAGAGCACGTGGCCGAGGGCCGCCGCCGCGACCACCGGGATGGCCTGTACGAGGTCCGTGCCGACCAGGTGGTTCGCCTTCAGGCGCGGGTGGGCGAGCATCAGCATCACGATGATCAGCGAGCCGGAGCCCACCGACGTCATGCCGACGATGAAGCCGCCGATCAGGCCGATGGCGAGGGTGGCCAGCGGGCGGACCGCCACGTGTGCGTCCTCGGCCTCCTCCGCGCCCGTGCCGCGCCGCGCGTCCAGCCGCATGCGGGCCAGCATCCCGACGACCGCGAGGACGAGCGCGCCGCCGATGACGTACTTCACGCGCTCCTGCAGTTGCTCTCCGTCACCGAGCAGCCCCAGGCAGAGCGCGCCGAGGACCGCAGCGGGCATCGCCGTCGGCAGCAGCCAGCGCACGATGTCCCAGCGTACGGTCCCGGCCCGCTGGTGCACGGCCGCCCCGAAGGGCTTCATGAACACCGAGGTCGCCAGGTCGCTGCCGATCGCGGCCGTCGGGTTGACGCCGAACAGCATCACCATGATCGGTGTCATCAGCGCGCCGCCGCCCATGCCGGTGAGGCCCACTGCCACACCGACGAGCGCACCCGCGACGACTATCGCCCATGAGAAGTCCATGTCGGCGACTGTACGCACCATCCCTATGGGAAAGGTAGGGAAGATCCGTGTGTCCCAGATGCTGGAAGACCCGAGGAGGCTCGAGCAAGATCCACCGCACCGCGCGCCCCGAACGTCCACCACAATGAGCCCATGAGGATCTCCGCCCGCGCCGACTACGCCGTACGTGCCTGCCTGGAAATCACCGTTCATGCCGAGGGGGACGGTGTTCCGATCAAGGCGGAGGCCGTCGCCGCGGCACAGGAGATTCCGCACAAGTTCCTGGAGGGGATCCTCGGCGACCTGCGGCGCGGCTGCATCGTCGTGAGCAAGCGGGGCGGCAACGGCGGCTATCTGCTCGCCCGGCCGGCCGCCGAGATCACCGTCGCCGACGTCGTACGCGCCGTGGAGGGCCCCATCGTCTCGGTGCGCGGCGAGCGGCCCAACGCGCTCAGCTACACGGGCCCCGCCGAACCGCTGCTCCCGCTGTGGGTGGCGCTGCGGGCCAACGTGCGCAAGATCCTGGAGGGCGTCACGCTCGCCGACCTCGCGCACGACCGGCTGCCGGAACCGGTGAAGGAACTGGCCGAGGACCCGGCCGCCTGGCGCAACCCGTGAGTCACGTGCCGACCGAGGTCATCAGCCGGTCCACCGCCGCCGTGCCCGAGCTGTAGGTGGTCCCTCCGCTCAGCTCGGGCACGGCGGCTCCATTCCCGCTCCCCATGAGCGACTCCATACCGGCCACCAGGCGCAGGACGTCCGGTTGGGGTCGCACCACGAGGCGCAGGAAGCTGCTGGACGATCCGATCTTGTTGCCGCACTCGCGCACCAGGACGCCGTGCTCGGCGAGCAGCCGGTCGCGGACCGCCACCCCGTCGACCCCGTCCGGCAGCCGCACGTAGAGGAAGTTCCCCTGCGAGGGGTAGACGGTGAGCGGGCGCAGACGGGAGAGGTGCCAGCGCATGTCCTGGCGGTCGCGGCACACCTGGCGCAGGCTGTCGGCGTACTGCTGGCGGTGCTCGCGGAGCATGAAGACGACCGATTCCGCGAAGGAGTTGAGGTTCCACTTGGGGAGTGCGGAGCGAACCTTCCCCGCCAGGCCCGGGTTCGCGACCAGGTAACCGAAGCGCACCCCGTGCAGGCCGAAGTTCTTGCCGAGGCTGCGCAGCACGATCACGTTCGGGCGGAGGACCGCCTCCTGTACGAGGCTGGGGTCCTGCCCGCCCTCGGCGTCGGCGAAGTCGAGGAACGACTCGTCGATCACGATCAGATCGAGATGCCGCAGCTCGTCGACGAGGGTGAGCAGGGCCCGGCGCGGGAGCAGGCCGCCGTCGGGGTTGTTCGGGTTGCAGACGACGGCGGCCCGCGAGCCGCGCGCGTGGATGAACTCCGCGTACGCGGCCGGGTCGAGCGCGAAGCCGTCGCGCTCGGGCAGCGGGAACATGTCGACCCGCTTGCCCGTCTCCATCGGCTGGTCCGTCCACCGGCCGAACGTCGGAACGGGCACGGCCAGCGACTCACGCACGAGCAGGTGATCGATCCAGGTGATGAGTTCGGTCGAGCCGTTGCCCATCGCGACGGTCTGTGGGTTGAGGCCGAGGACCTGGCACAGCTCGGCGGTGATGTGCTCGGCGCTGCTGGGGTAGTACGTCAGGATCTCGTGCAGCCGGCCGCGCAGCGCGTCCAGCATCGCGGGGGTGGGGAAGTAGGGGTTGCAGGGGATGCAGAAGTCGACGACCCCGCCGTTGTCGCCGCCCGCCCCGGCCCGCGCCAGCTGGCCGTAGGAGGGGGAGTGGGCCGTCGAGCCCTGGAACAGCGAGACGACACTTCCGCTCATCACATGCCTCCCATCGGCCGGTTGTCGGGCATGAGTACGAGGGTGGGGCGGGCGGTGTTCAGCGCGTGGGGCGAATGTGACGTGCGTGACGCGGCAACCCACGCCCCGCCCGCGGCGACTCACCGGCATGAAGGAAGAGACCTCCACACCCAGAGCCCGCGCCCTCCGGGGGCGCCGCCTGCTCCCGGTACTCGCCGCCGCTGCCGCCGCGACCGCATACGCCCTCGTCCCCGGCACCGCCCAGGCCGCCTACCCCGGCTCGGGCGTGCTCACCGGGGACGTCTCGGTGCACGATCCGTCGATGGTCAAGACGGCGAGCGGCTACGTCGTCTACTCCACGCACAACGGCGTCGAGGCCCGCACCTCCACCGACCGCACGGCCTTCAAGCGCGCGGGCGCCGCCTTCACGACGCTCCCGTCGTGGTGGTCGACGTACAACCCCGACAACGACGTGTGGGCGCCGGACGTCTCGTACCACGGCGGCAAGTACCTGATGTACTACGCCGTTTCGACCTTCGGCTCGACCCACTCGGCGATCGGCTTCGCGTCCTCGCCGAGCGGACAGCCGGGCACCTGGACCGACCACGGCGTCGTGCACGCCACGACCACGTCCTCCGGCTACAACGCCATCGACCCGAACCTCTTCGTCGACGGCGACGGCAAGTGGTGGCTGTCGTTCGGGAGTTGGTCCTCCGGCATCAAGATGATCAGGCTCGACCCGTCGACCGGCAAGCAGTACGCCGCCGACAAGACGGTCCGCTCGCTGGCCGCGCGGCCGACCGGGACGAAGGCGGTGGAGGGTCCCGCCGTCGTCAAGCACGGCTCGTACTACTACCTCTTCGCCTCCTACGACACCTGCTGCGCCGGCACCTCGTCCACGTACAAGATCAAGGTGGGCAGGGCGAGTTCGCCCACGGGGCCCTACGTCGACAAGAACGGCGTGCGGATGACGGAGAACGGCGGCACCGAGGTGCTCGCCACGCACGGCAAGTACGTCGGGCCCGGCGGCCAGTCCGTGCTCGCGGACTCCGACGGCGATCTGCTCGTCTACCACTACTACGACGGGACGGACGGCGGGACGCCGAAGATGGGCGTCAACCTGCTGAACTGGGGGAGTGGCTGGCCGGTCGCGTACTGAGAGGCCGCATGACAGTGGGGCCCTACGAGAAGACCTCCTCGTAGGGCCCCACGCTGTACGTCAGACGCCGAACGAGTGCACCGTCGTCGTCCGGTACGTCTCGCCCGGACGCAGCACCGTCGAAGGGAACTTCGGCTGGTTCGGCGAGTCCGGGAAGTGCTGCGTCTCCAGGGCCAGGCCGTCACCCTGCCGGTAGGTGCGCCCCGACTGGCCGACGAGCGTGCCGTCGAGGAAGTTGCCCGAGTAGAACTGCAGGCCCGGCTGGTCCGTGGCGATCTTCAGGCTGCGGCCCGAGGACGGATCGCGCAGCGTCGCCACGAGGACGGGCTTCGCGGTGATGCCCTTGTCCATCACCCAGTTGTGGTCGAAGCCCTTCGCGGTGATCAGCTGCGGGTGGGCGGTGCGGATGTCGCGGCCGATGGGCTTCGCCTTGCGGAAGTCGAACGGGGTGCCCGCGACCTTCGCCAGTTCGCCGGTCGGGATGAGGCCCGCGTCGGTGGGCGTGTAGCGGGAGGCGGCCAGCGACAGCTCGTGGTCGTAGATGGTGCCGCTGCCCTCGCCCGCGAGGTTGTAGTACGTGTGGTTGGTGAGGTTCACGACGGTCGCCTTGTCCGTCGTCGCCTCGTAGTCGATGCGCCAGTCGCCGCGCGCCGTCAGCGTGTACGTGACCGTCGTCTTCAGCGTGCCGGGGTAGCCCATCTCGCCGTCGACGGAGGTGTAGTGCATGTGCAGGCCGACGTCCGGGCCGGAGGTGAAGGGCTCGATGTCCCACACCCGCGTGTTGAAGCCCTTCGCGCCGCCGTGCAGCGAGTTCTCGCCGTCGTTCACGGAGACCTGGTACGCCTTGCCGTCGAGGGTGAACTTCCCCTTGGCGATGCGGTTTCCGTAGCGGCCGATGGTGGCGCCGAAGAACGTGGTGCCGGCGACGTACTCCTCGATGGTGTCGTAGCCGAGGGAGACGTTCACGTACTTGCCGTGGCGGTCCGGGAGTTCGAGCGACTGGACGATGCCGCCGTAGTTCAGGACCTTCAGGCGCGTGCCGCCGTTCTCCAGCGACCAGCGGTAGATCTTCGTGCCGTCGGCGAGCTTGCCGAAGGACTCCTTCACGGGCTTCCTGCTTCCGGAGGTGGTTCCCGATGCGGTTCCCGATGCGTGTGCCGTGCCGCCGAGCGCGGTGGCTGCGACACCGGCCGCCGCGGCGGAGGCCATGACCGTACGTCTGCTCAGTTCCATCTGTGCGGCTCCTGTAATGAGAGGCGAAACCGTGACTACGAACCGGACTTGCGCTTGTTCCACACGTCGAAGCCGACCGCGGCGAGCAGGGCCAGGCCCTTGATCACCGACTGCCAGTCGGAGCCGACGCCGAGCAGGTTCATGCCGTTGTTCAGCACGCCGAGGACGAGACCGCCGATGATCGCGCCGAGGATGGTGCCGACGCCTCCGCTCATCGACGCGCCGCCGATGAACGACGCGGCGATCGCCTCGAGTTCGAAGTTGAGCCCCGCCTTCGGCGAGGCCGCGTTCAGGCGGGCCGCGACGACCAGACCCGCCAGGGCCGCGAGCACGCCCATGTTCAGGAAGACGTAGAAGGTGACCTTCTTGTCCTTCACGCCGGAGAGCTTCGCCGCCGGAAGGTTGCCGCCGATCGCGTAGATGTGCCGGCCGAAGATCGAGTTGCGCATCACGTAGCCGTAGCCGACCACGAGGACGCCGAGGATGATCAGGACGATCGGCGTGCCCTTGTAGCTGGAGAGCAGCAGCGTCACGACTGCGATCGCCGCGACGATCGCGACCAGCTTCAGCACGAACAGGTTGAACGGAACGACGTCCAGGGAGAACTCGCGCTGCCTGCGCCGGTCCCGCATCTCCTGCCAGACCACGGCGGCGGCCAGCACGACACCGAGCAGCAGCGTGAGGTTGTGGTAGTTCGTGTTCGGGCCGACGGCCGGCAGGAAGCCGTTGCCGATCTTCTGGAGCCCGTCGGGGAACGGGCCGAGCGTCTGACCCTTGAGCAGGATCTCGGTGAGCCCGCGCCACACCAGCATGCCGGCCAGGGTCACGATGAACGACGGTATGCCGCCGTACGCGATGAGCCAGCCCTGGATGGAACCGGCGATGCCGCCCATCACCAGGCAGAGGATCACGGCGACGGGCCAGGAGATGGCGTGGCTGACCGTGAGCACCGCGGCCATCGATCCGACGAAGGCCGTCAACGACCCGACGGACAGGTCGATATGGCCCGCGATGATCACCAGCATCATGCCGATCGCGAGGATCAGGATGTAGCTGTTCTGCAGCACCAGGTTGGAGACGTTGCGCGGCAGGATCAGGTCGCCGTCGGTCCACACGGCGAAGACGGCGACCAGCAGACCGAGCGCGATCAGCATCCCGTACTGGCGCATGTTGCGGCGCATGCCGTCGACGACGAGCTGGAGCAGCCCGCCACCGGCCGCGTCGCCGGCCTTGCGCGGCGGCGGCGGTGGCGCGTCCGCCGGGACCTTGCTCGTGACGTTCGTGCTCATCGCGCTACCTCTTTGTCCTTCGTCATCAGGCGCATCAGCGATTCCTGCGTCGCCTCGGCGCGCGGCACCTCGCCGGTCAGGCGGCCCGCGGCCATCGTGTAGATGCGGTCGCACATGCCGAGCAGCTCGGGCAGCTCGGAGGAGATGAAGACGACCGCCTTGCCCTCGGCCGCGAGCTTGTCGATGACCGTGTAGATCTCGTACTTGGCGCCGACGTCGATGCCACGCGTCGGCTCGTCGAGGATCAGCACATCGGGGCCCGCGAAGATCCACTTGCTGAGGACGACCTTCTGCTGGTTGCCGCCCGACAGCTTGCCCGCCGGCTCGAACACCGTCGGGGCCTTGATGTTCATCGACTTGCGGTAGCCCTCGGCGACCTGCCGCTCCTCGTGCTCGTCGACGATCCCGCGCTTGGCGACCTTGCCCAGGGCGCTCATCGTGATGTTGCGGCCGATGGTGTCGATCAGGTTGAGGCCGTAGTGCTTGCGGTCCTCGGTGACGTACGCGATCCCGTGCCCGACGGCGTCGGAGACGTGCCGCGTACTGATTTCCTTGCCGTCCTTGAGGACCACGCCACCGTCGTACCGGCCGTAGGTACGCCCGAAGACGTTCATCGCCAGCTCGGTGCGGCCCGCGCCCATGAGACCCGCGATGCCGACGATCTCGCCGCGGCGCACGGTGAGCGAGACGTCGTCGACGACCTTGCGCTCGCGGTCGATGGGGTGGCGCACCGTCCAGTTGCGGATCTCCATGGCCGGCGCCGCGCCCGCCTCCGGGTGGTGCGGCGTGCGGTCGGGGAAGCGGTTGTCCAGGTCCCGGCCGACCATGCCGGAGATGATCCGGTCCTCGGTGGTCTCCGGGGCCCGCACATCGAGGGTCTCGACGGTCCGCCCGTCGCGCAGGATCGTCACCGAGTCGGCGACCTTGCGGATCTCGTTCAGCTTGTGCGAGATGATGATCGAGGTGATGCCCTGGTCCTTCAGCTCCAGGATCAGATCGAGGAGCGTGTCGGAGTCCTCGTCGTTCAGGGAGGCCGTCGGCTCGTCCAGGATGAGCAGCTTCACTTCCTTGGCGAGCGCCTTGGCGATCTCCACGAGCTGCTGCTTGCCCACCCCGATGTCGGTGACGCGGGTGTTGGGGTTCTCGTTCAGTCCCACGCGGCGCAGTTGCCGCGTGGCGTGCCCGAGCGTCTCGTGCCAGTTGATGAAGCCGCGGCTCGCGTGCTCGTTGCCGAGGAACATGTTCTCGGCGATCGACAGGAACGGCACGAGCGCCAGTTCCTGGTGGATGATGACGATGCCGCGCTTCTCGGACGCGTTGATGTCCTTGAACTCGCAGTGCTCTCCGTCGAAGAGGATGTCCCCCTCGTAACTCCCGTGCGGGTGGACGCCGGAGAGCACCTTCATGAGGGTGGACTTTCCGGCGCCGTTCTCCCCGCAGATGGCGTGGACCTCGCCGGGACGGACGCTCAGGGAGACGTCCGACAGCGCCTTGACGCCGGGAAAGGTCTTGACGATCGAGCGCATTTCCAGGACGGGTCCCGCCATGGTCGTGCCCTTCTTACTAGTTGCTGGTGAGCGAAGACGGTCTGCTGAGTCGCGCGGCCTACTTCAGGCCCAGGTCGGACTTGGTGTAGTAGCCGCTGTCGATCAGGGTCTTCTGGTAGTTGGTCTTGTCGACGCTGACCGGGGTCAGCAGGTACGACGGGACGACCTTGGCGCCGTTGTCGTACGTCTTGGTGTCGTTGACCTTGGGCTTCTTGTCGTTGAGCACGTCGTCGACCATGTCCACCGACACCTCGGCGAGCTTGCGGGTGTCCTTGTAGACGGTCGCGTACTGCTGGCCCGCGATGATCGACTTCACGGAGGCGACCTCGGCGTCCTGACCCGAGACCACCGGCAGCGGCTTGGCCTTCGTGCCGTAGTCGTCGGACTTCAGGGCGGACAGGATGCCGATGGAGATGCCGTCGTACGGCGAGAGCACCGCGTCGACCTTCGTGCTCTTGTACGTGGAGGTCAGGATGTCGTCCATGCGCTTCTGCGCGGTGGCGCCGTCCCAGCGCAGCGTCGTGACCTGGTTGAGCTTGGTCTGACCGGACTTCACGACGAGCTGCTTCTTGTCGATGTACGGCTTGAGCACGGACATCGCGCCGTTGAAGAAGTACTTGGTGTTGTTGTCGTCGTTGGAGCCGGCGAACAGCTCCAGGTTGAACGGGCCCTTCTTGCCGCTGTCGAGGCCCAGCTTCTTGACGATCGCGCCGGCCTGCAGCTCGCCGACCTTCTCGTTGTCGAACGTCGCGTAGTAGTCGACGTTCTTCGAGTCCAGGATCAGGCGGTCGTACGCGATCACCGGAATGTTCGCGTCCTTCGCCTCCTGGAGCACGTTGGTGAGCGACTTGTTGTCGATCGAGGCGACGATCAGCGCCGAGACACCCTGGGTGATCATGTTCTCGATCTGCGAGACCTGCTGGTCGGGGTCGTCCTCACCGAACGCCAGCTTGGTCTTGTAACCCTTCGCCTTCAGCGACTTGACAACGTTGTTGCCGTCGGCGATCCACCGCTCGGAGGACTTGGTCGGCATCGCGATGCCGACGGTAGAGCCCTTCGCGCTCTTCTTCTCGTCCTTGCTCCCGCCCTCGCCGCTCTGGCCGCAGGCGGACAGGGCGAGCGCGAGAGAGGCGGAAGCGGCTATCGCGGTGAGAACGGCTCGGCGGTTTCGCATGGTCATCATCCTTGATGTGTGAGTGCACAACTGCGGGCGGTGCGAAGTCCCCTGTGCGGAGCGTGGGTTGACCGAGTGGAGATGCGTTGGATTCTGCGCGGCCCTGTCCAGTTCTGGGAAGTTCCGCGCCCGGAACGTTATTGGCCCGTGTCGAACCGGCTCAGCGCCCCCGGCAGCCGTGAGCCCAGCGGGGACATCCCGCCGTCGGCCCCGTGCCGCTCCAGCAGGTCGAGCGCGAGCCGTCCCCGGCGCACCCGCTCGCGGGCGGTGTCCAGGGTGACGTCGCGCAGCTGGGCCCCGTACGGGTAGATGGCCGGCGCCTTGGCGAGCCCGAACTTCAGGTACAACGGGGCGCCGCGGCGGACCAGTTCGGCGATCTCGTACATCCGGACATAGCCGCCGAGGTCGTCGGGCGCCTCGACGTACATGTCCATGGGCGCGCCGGAGACCCGCCGAATCTCGGTGAGATGCGCGGGCGTCAGATCACTCGGCACATTCAGCGAGTCGGCCCCGAGCCGCTCGTACACGGCGTACGAGGCGGGGTTCACGGGCCCGACGAGCGCGGACACCTTCAGTGTCGTGTCGGCCGGGATGATCCCCTGGCTACGCGCCCTGTGCAGCGTCCACAGCACGCCCTCGTCGGCGACGAGCAGGCACTTCACGCCCAGCTCCGTCGCCCGCACGGCGTCCTCGACGCATCCGGCGACGGCGTCGTGCCCACGGGCGCGCAGCCCCGCGCCGCCGGAGTCGGTCCGTACGGAGGCGCCGGTGTCCCAGCTGCCGCGCGGCCCGGTGAACAGGCAGAGCTCGATGTCGCGTTCGGCGGTCGCCTCGACCATCTCCTGGATCTCGGCGTCCCGCAGCATCCAGATGCCGCTGCCCTGGCTGATCCGGTGAATGGGCACGTCGAGCCGGGACGCCTCCTTGAGCACGACCCCGACGGCCTCCGGCCCTTCGACCGACGGAACCTCGGTCCGCCAGGTACCACCGTCGGGGAAGGCGTGGGGGGAGACGTCGGCGTCCTGCCGGTCGGGACCACTCAGTCCGAGCGCGGAGAGCGCGGGTTCGCCGGGTCGGCGGGGTGTGTCGGTCACGGTGTTCCTTTACAGGTTGTTCGATATTTCGGACTAGGTTCGGACGGGTTAAGCCCCTGCGGCGATTGAGGAGCGGGGTGTGGGGCAGAGCCCCACAAGACCCCGGTGCCGCAGGACTTCCGTGTGGCTAGGGCCGCAACAACACCTTGCCCACCGCAGGGTCCCCCGCCCCCACCCACTCGATCGCCTCGGCAAACCGCTCCAACGGCACCTCGTGCGTGACGAGCGGCAACGGATCCAACAACCCCGCCCCGAACATCCGCACCGCATGCCCCCACGCATCCGCCGCCGCCCCGAACACCGTCCGCACCTCCAGCTGCCGCACCACGAGATCCGTGGGGTCGAGCCCCTCCGCAGCCCCGGCCGCCGGAATCCCGGTGAGCACGAGCCGCCCGCCCCGCCGCAGCAACGACGCGGCGGTACGCGCCGCGGAGGCGGACCCGGCGGTCTCGATGACGACGTCGAGATCGTCCGGCAGCACGTCCGTACGCAGCCGGAAGTCGGTGCCGCCGAACTGCCGCGACAGAGCCTCGCGTTCGCCCCGCGTGCCGACCACCACCAGCTCCGCCGGCGAGGCAGCCGCGAGGAACTGCACGGCGAACATCCCGAGCGTTCCGGTCCCGACCACACCCACCCGCTGACCGGGCACCGCCTCCGCCTTGAGCGCGGCGGCGGCGATGCACGCGGCGGGTTCGAGCAGCGCGGCAGCGGTGAGGTCGGCATCGTCGGGCAACACGTGCAACAGCCGCGCCGGGAGCGTCAACGTCGCGGCCATGGCTCCCGGTTGAGTGAACCCGGTCTCCTCGTACCCGTCGGTGCACAGCGTCGTCTCACCGGCATGGCACCGCGCGCACACCTGGCAGTTCCGGAACCCTTCGCCGACGACCTTGCGCCCGGCCAGGGACTCCGGCACCCCTGCGCCCACCGCGTCCACGACGCCGGACCACTCGTGCCCCGGCGTCAGCGGGTAACGCACGTACCCCTCGGGCCTGTTGCCCTGGTACACCTCGCGGTCGCTGCCGCAGATCCCCACGGCGTGCACCCGCACCCGCGCCTCGCCGGGCCCGGGTGCCACCGGCTCGTGCGACACCACCCGGTGCTTGCCCGGCGCCTCGACGACGACGGCGGAGCTCACGACGCCGCCTTCGGGTCGCGCTTCTCCCAGCCCTCGGCCCACAGGTCGAACCGGGCCTGCTGCTGCGGGAATTCGGCGGCGGCGTCGACATCGAGCTCGACGCCGAGCCCCGGCTCGTGGGACAGCTCGAAGTAGCCGTCGACGACCTTCGGCGCGCCCTTCACGACCTTCTTGATCTCGGCGTCCGCGAAGTCGTTGAAGTGCTCGAGAATCTTGAAGTTGGGCGTGGAGAAACCCACCTGGAGAGAGGCAGCCGTGAGCACGGGCCCACCCACATTGTGCGGAGCCACCAGCATGTAATGCGTCTCCGCCGTGGCGGCCAGCTTCCGCGTCTCCCAGATGCCGCCGATGTGGCCGACGTCCGGCTGCAGGATGTCGACGGCCTGGCTCTCGAACAGCTCCCGGAACTCGATCCGGTCGTGGATCCGCTCACCGGTCGCCACCGGCATCTCCACCTTCGCGGCCACCTTCTCCAGCGCCTTGAGGTTCTCCGGCGGCACCGGCTCCTCCAGCCACGCCGGGTTGAACGGCGCCAGGTCGCGGGCGAGCCGGATCGCCGTGGCGGGGGAGAACCGCCCGTGCATCTCCAGCATCAGCTCGGCCTCGGGCCCGATGGCGTCGCGCACGGCCTCGATCAACGACACCGCGTACAGGGACTGTTCGTGGTCGAGCTCGAAGTGTCCGGTGCCGAACGGGTCGATCTTCAGCGCCTTGTACCCGCGTTCCACCACCGCCTGTGCGGCCTTGTGGTAGGCCTCCGGGGTCCGCTCGGTGGTGTACCAGCCGTTCGCGTACGCCTTGACCTTGTCGGTCACCTTGCCGCCGAGCAGCTGCCACACCGGTACGCCGAGGGCCTTGCCCTTGATGTCCCAGCAGGCCATCTCGATCACGGCGATGCCGGACATGACGATCTCGCCGGCCCGGCCGTAGTCGCCGTACTTCATCCTCCGTACGAGGTCCTCGACGGCGAACGGATCGGACCCGACAATGTGGTTGGCCTGGGCCTCGTGCAAGTAGCCGATGAGCGCGTCGGTGTGGCCCAGCATCCGGGTCTCGCCGACACCGGTGAGTCCTTCGTCGGTGTGCACCTGTACGTAGGTCAGGTTCCGCCACGGAGTCCCGACCACGTGCGTGCTGATTCCCGTGATCCGCAAGGCAGTTGCCCCCTGTGCTGTTCGAAATTTCGTCACACGTTCGAAATGCTGGCGTGACAGTAAATCGGCCCTCCCGGGGTGTCAATGGTTCGCGCAGGTCCGCGCGTTCGGCCCGCATGGGTCGGGGATCGGTCGGCGATCGGTCGGGCGCGGTCGCATTCCGTGCAGAAGATTCACAGCTTGGACTTTTTCCCTCACCGACCCTGCGCCTAGCCTCCGTTGGTCATGGACGACTACTGCCATCCGTGCCACAGGCACCTCAACGGCGCGCTGGCCTGCCCGGGTTGCGGCACGCCGGTCGACGCCGTGCGTGCGTACGGGGCGTCGATCGCCGCGCAAGAAGGGGCGGCCGAAGAGGAGTCGGGCCGTGCGGGCGCACCGGTCCGGGCACGCGGCCGGCGCCGCGCGCACCGCTCGACACGCCGCTCCGCGCGCTCCCGGCGGCGGGGGCGCGTCCTCCTCGCCACAGCGGGGATCGCGCTGGTCGCGGGCGGCGTCGGCCTCGGCGTCGCTCAGCTGGGCCAGGACCCCGCCGGGGGCGGTTCGCACACCCAGGCGGCGCCCGATACGTCGGCGGCGCCCACGGAGGGCGCCGACACCGTGTCCCCCTCCGCCACGGCCGAACGCTCCACCCCGCCCGCGTCCCGCGCCTCGCGTACGTCATCGGCCCCCGCGTCGGCGCCGCCGCGACCGGAGCGCACGCGGACCTCGGGCCCGGTGGACGCCGAGGCGACACACCGCGCGACACGGCCCGCCCCGGCCACGTCCGCGCCCCGCTCCTCCGCGAGCTCCGGACCGGCGCCCTCGGCCTCCCGCTCCTCGTCCGCCACGCCTACGGCCGAGCCGGACCCGTCGGCCATGTGCGAGCGCTTCCTGTGGTGGTGTACGTAGGGCCGATCTCGGCAGGTGGTCCGGACGGGGCCGGTCTCAGTCCGCGCCGAGCATCCGCCGCAGCATGCCGCGGAACGCCACCCGCTCCTCCTGCGACAACCCGGCCAGCGGCTCCCGGGCGAAGTCGAGGGACTCGCGCAGGGCCCGCGCGATCCGCCGCCCCTCCACGGTGAGGGCGGCCACCTTCACCCGCCGGTCGCCCGGTGAGGGCTGCCGCTCCACGAGACCGCGGGCCTCCAGGCGGTCCACGATGCCCGTCACGTTCGACGGCTCGCACTTCAGTCGCGTCGCCACCTGCCGCATCGGCAGCGGCTCCAGCGCCAGCAGCCCGAGCACGCGCGCCTGCGCCCCGGTCAGCCCGTGCCGCGAGGCGGCCTCCTCGTACTCCTGGTGGTAGCGCGCGACGACTTCCCCGATCAGCTCTACGACCTGAAGGGTGAGGGGGTCCGTGCGGGGGGTACGTGTTGCGGCCATGGGGCACAGCGTACCGAGTTACTTGACATCATGAAATATTCAGGAGCATTGTTGTTTCAGGTACTGAAGTATTTTTCGCATGCTTCGGCCCACGTGCTTCCGCCCCCTCGACAAAGGATCAGCGCATGACCGCCGACACCCCCCAGATCCCCGCCACCGGCCGCGAGTGGACCCTGGTCAGCCGCCCCGTCGGGTGGCCGCAGCCCGAGGACTTCGAGCTGCGCGAGGCCCCGGTGGTCGAGCCGGGCCCCGGCCAGGTCCTCGTCAAGAACCTGTACGTCTCCGTGGACCCGTACATGCGCGGCCGGATGAGCGCCGCGAAGTCCTACGTCGCCCCGTACGAGCTGGGCGAGCCCATGCAGGCCGGCGCCGTCGGTGTCGTCCTGGCCTCGAACGACGAGGGCGTGGCCGTCGGCGACCACGTGCTGCACTTCTTCGGCTGGCGCGAGTACGCGACGTTCGACGCGAAGCAGGCCGTGAAGGTCGACCCGGACGCCGCGCCCCTGTCCACGTACCTCGGTGTTCTCGGCATGACGGGCCTCACCGCCTACGCGGGCCTGCTGCGCACGCTGGACTTCAAGGAGGGCGACAGCGTCTTCGTCTCCGGCGCCGCGGGCGCGGTCGGCGGCCAGGTCGGCCAGATCGCCAAGCTCAAGGGCGCTTCGCGGGTCATCGGCTCGGCCGGCTCGGACGAGAAGGTCAAGCTGCTCCTGGAGGAGTACGGCTTCGACGCCGCCTTCAACTACAAGACGGGCGACGTCCACACGCTCCTGAAGGAGGCCGCTCCCGACGGTGTCGACGTCTACTTCGACAACGTCGGCGGTGACCACCTGGAGGCCGCCATCGCCCGCCTGAACCGCGACGGCCGCATCGCCATCTGCGGCGCGATCTCCGTCTACAACAGCACGGAGCCGGCCCCCGGCCCGCGCAACCTCTCCCGCCTCATCCAGACCCGCGGCCGCATCGAGGGCTTCCTCGTCGGCGACCACTACGACCTGCAGCCGCAGTTCGTGCAGGAGGTCGGCGCGTGGGTGCGCTCCGGCGAGCTGAAGTACCGCGAGACGTTCGTCGAGGGCATCGAGAACAACCTGGAGGCGTTCCTCGGGGTACTGCGCGGCGACAACACCGGAAAGATGATCGTCAAGCTCTGAATCTCTGCGTTCCAGTGCCGGGGGAGTGACCCCCGCCACACCCGTTGATTCCATGATTCGGTAACCTCGTTCCGCTAACCGAAAGAATCACCCGCGCGAACGAGGGAGCCGGTCATGGCCATCACGCAGTCGGACGTCGTCTACACCGCCACCGCCACCGCGGAGAACGGCCGCGACGGCCGCGTCTCCACCAGCGACGGCAAGCTCGACCTCGTCGTCAACCCGCCCAAGGAGCAGGGCGGCTCCGGCGAGGGCACCAACCCCGAGCAGCTCTTCGCGGCCGGCTACAGCGCCTGCTTCCAGGGCGCGCTCGCCGTCGTCGCCCGCCAGGAGGGTGCCGACGTCTCCGGCTCGACCGTCACCGCCAACGTCGGCATCGGCAAGAACGACGACGGCTTCGGCATCATCGTCGAGATCTCCGCCGCGATCCCGAACGTGGACGCTGCCGCCGCCAAGTCCCTGATCGAGAAGGCCCACCAGGTCTGCCCGTACTCCAAGGCGACCCGCGGCAACATCACGGTCACGCTCTCCGTCTGAGCCTGATCCCCGTACTTTTCGGGGGCCGGGGCCCGTCCCGTAAGGTTTGCGCCATGCGTGATCTCGGGGCGGGCTTCGGCTATTTGATGAAGGGGCAGCGTTGGGTTGCCCAGCACGGAAAGCAGTACGGCTGGAGCCTGCTGCCAGGGTTGATCACCCTCGTCCTGTACGCGGCGGCGCTGGTCTGCCTCGGCGTCTGGGGCGGCGACTTCGTCTCCTGGACCACCCCGTTCGCCGACGACTGGACGTCCCCGTGGCAGGGCCTGTTCCGCGGCTTCCTCACGGCGGTCCTGTTCGCCCTCGCCCTGCTTCTCGCGGTGCTCACCTTCACCGCGGTGACCCTGCTGATCGGCCAGCCCTTCTACGAGTCGCTGTCCGAGGAGGTCGACCGGACCGAGAGCGGCGGGCACGCGCCGGAGTCCGGCCTCCCGCTCTGGCGCGAACTGTGGATCTCGACGCGTGACAGCCTGCGGCTGCTCGTGCGCGCCGCCCTCTGGGCGATCCTCCTCTTCGCGCTCGGATTCATCCCCTTCGTGGGCCAGACCGTGGTCCCGGTCATCGGCTTCTTCGTCACCGGCTACTTCCTCACGGAGGAGCTGACGTCGGTGGCGTGGCAGCGCCGGGGTCGTGAAGTCCGGGAGCGACTGGCCCTGTTGCGCTCGCGCAAGGGACTGGCGTGGGGCTTCGGCACGCCGCTCGCGCTCGCGTTCCTCGTGCCGTTCGTCGCGGTGTTCCTGATGCCGGGGGCGGTGGCCGGCGCGACGTTGATGGTGCGGGAGCTGGAGGGCGAGCCGCAGGCCCAGGACCCGGCACGCGCGCAGGCCCAGGGCTCCAACGCGCAGTGGCCGGCCGCGTACGGCCAGGGCCACCCGGCCCCTCATGGCCAGGGTCAGGGCGCGCAGTGGTCCGGCCCGCACGACCAGGGTCAGGCCAACTAGCCCTCCTGGCCAACTAGCTCTCCCCGGCCAGCAGTTCCAGGAAGTCCCGCACCGCGCCGGGCATGTCCACGGCCTCCGGGTCGAGCAGCCACTGGTACTGCAAGCCGTCCAGCACCGCGACGAGCAGCGGCGCGGCCCGCTCGGGCGTGAGCCCGCCCGGCAGCCGCTCCCCGTACTCGGCGCGCAGCACCTCGGCCATCGCCCCGCGCACATCGGCGTAGCGCCGCGTGAAGAACTCCCGCGCCGGGTGCCCCTCGGTCACCGACTCGCCGAGCAGCGCCGAGAAGGTCTGTACGATCCCGGGCCGCATCGCGTTGTACTCGACCAGCGTGCCGAGCAGATCGAGCCGCCACTGGCTGCTCGGCACCGAGTCCCACTGGTCGCGCTCCTCAAGGACGGCGACGAGCAGCGCCTCCTTGGTGGGGAAGTGGTGCAGCAGCCCCTGCTGGGTCAGTCCCACGCGCTCGGCCACCGCCGCCAGGCTCGCGCCCCGGTACCCGCGCTCGGCGATGACGTCGAGCGCGGCCCGCAAGATCTCGGCCCGACGTTCCTGGCTCCTGGCGGTCCTGGTGCTGCTCATGCGGTCACGGTACGACACGGCCAGGGCACGTCCCGATCTTGCAGATAACGGCAGAGTAACGAAACCTACCGCTTCACAAGTCGCGGGTGCAGGATGGAGGCGCCCACACTTCGACGAGGAGGTGCCGACATGGCGCAGCAGGCGGACGACGGCAGGGAGCGGGCCGACCGGGCCCGCGAGGCGGCGGTCGAGGCCGCGCTCGGCAAGCTCGACCTGGACACCAAGGCCCGGCTGCTCGGCGGTCAGGACATGTGGTCGCTGCCCGCGGTCCCCGACATCGGCCTGAAGTCCCTCGTCATGTCCGACGGCCCCATCGGTGTGCGCGGAGTGCGCTGGAGCGCCGACGACCCGTCGATCGCACTGCCGTCCCCGACCGCGCTCGGCGCCACCTGGGACCCTTCGCTCGCGCGCCGTGCGGGTGTGCTGCTCGCCCAGGAGGCCCGCCGCAAGGGCGTCCACGTGCTGCTCGCCCCGACCGTGAACCTGCACCGCTCCCCGCTCGGCGGCCGCCACTTCGAGACGTACAGCGAGGACCCGTACCTCGCCGGGCTCATGGGCACCGGCTACGTCCAGGGCGTCCAGTCCGGCGGCGTCGGCACGACCATGAAGCACTACGTGGCGAACGACGCCGAGACGGACCGCTTCACGGTGAACAACCTGCTCTCCGAACGGGCCCTGCGCGAGCTGTACCTGGCCCCCTTCGAGGCCATCGTCAGGAACGCCCACCCGTGGGGCGTCATGACCGCCTACAACTCCGTCAACGGCACCTCGATGACCGAACACCGTTACCTGGTCAACGAGATCCTGCGCGGCGAGTGGGGCTTCGACGGCTTCAACGTCTCCGACTGGATGGCCGCCCGCTCGACCGTCGGGGACATCAAGGGCGGCCTGGACGTCGCGATGCCCGGCCCGCTGACGGTGTACGGACCGGCGCTGGTCGAGGCCGTCCGCTCCGGCGAGGTCGACGAGTCCGAGGTCGACGGGGCCGTACGCAATGTGCTGCGGCTCGCGGCGCGGGTCGGCGCACTCGAGGGCGCGGAGCCCGTCGTGTCTCCCGCAGGGCTCCCGGCCGAGATCGACGGCGAGGCGCTGGCCCGCGAACTCGCCCACCGCTCCTTCGTCCTCGTCCGCAACTCCGGTGTGCTGCCGCTGCGTCCGGACGCCCGGGTCGCCCTCATCGGGGCCGCCGCGCGCGACGCCCGCGTCCTCGGCGGCGGCTCCGCCACCGTCTTCCCGTCCCGGATCGTCTCACCGCTCGACGGCCTGAGCGCCGCGCTGCCGTCCCTGACATACAGCGTCGGAGCCGACCCCAGCGACGAACTGGCCGTCGCCGACAAGGGGTTCACGCTGCGCGCCATCTGCCGCGACACCGAAGGCACCGTCCTCGGCGAGGGCACGCTCCCGAACGGCCAGGTCCAGTGGCTCGGCGCCGACCTGCCGCCCGGAGTCACCCACGACGCCCTGCACAGCATCGAGGTGACGGGCACCTTCACCCCGCGCGAGAGCGGCGAGCACGCCTTCGGCACGCGCGGCCTCGGCGCCTTCGCCCTCACCGTCGACGGCACGGTCCTGTACGAGGGTGTGCAGGCCCTGGGGGCGGAATCCGACCCCTTCGAGGCGTTCTTCGGCGCCCCGGAGGAACGCGGCAAGGTGACGCTGACGGAGGGCCGCCCGGTCGAGGTCTCGCTCCTCCATACCCTCGACAAGTCCCTGGCCATGCCGCTGCCCGCCGTCCTCTTCAGCCTCGTGCACCTCGACCCGCGCCGGGACGAGGACGCGCTCCTTGCGGAGGCCGTCGCCGCCGCGCGCGACGCCGAGGTCGCCGTCGTCGTGGTCGCCACGACGGACCGCGTGGAGTCCGAGGGCTTCGACCGCGCCGACCTGCGACTCCCGGGCCGCCAGGACGAGTTGGTGCGCGCGGTGGCCGCCGCCAACCCGAACACCGTGGTCGTCGTCAACTCCGGCTCCCCGGTGGAGCTGCCGTGGCGCGAGGACGTCGCCGCCGTGCTGCTGTCGTGGTTCCCCGGCCAGGAGGGCGGCGCCGCCCTCGCCGACGTACTCACCGGAGCCGAGGAACCGGGCGGCCGCCTCCCCACCACGTGGGGCCCGCTGGCCGACGCCCCGGTCACGCAGGTGACACCGGTGGACGGCCAACTCCCTTACGCGGAAGACGTGTTCATCGGCTACCGCGCCTGGGACAAGTCCGGCGCGACTCCCGCCTACCCCTTCGGCCACGGCCTCGGCTACACCGACTGGACGTACGAGTCGATCGCACTCCACGGCACCACGGCGACGGTCCGCATCCGCAACACGGGCGACCGCCCCGGCCGCGAGGTCATCCAGCTCTACGTATCGCCGACCGCCCCCGACGCGACCCGCCCCACCCGCTGGCTCGCCGGCTTCGCAACCGTCACGGCCGCCCCCGGCGAGACGGTCTCGGCCACCATCGACCTCCCCCGCCGCGCCTTCGAGACCTGGGACGAGTCCACGAACGGGTGGACAACACCGGCCACCTCCTACGAGCTCCTCGCCGGCCGCTCCCTGACCGACACCCGCCTACGCACCACTTCAGACCTCAGCGGCGGTTCGGCCAATTCAGACCTCAGCGGCGATCGAGCTGATTTGAGCCCCAGCGGCGATTGAGCTGATTTAAGCCCCTGCGGCGATTGAGCAGGCCTTTCAAGCCCCTGCGGCGATCGAGCCGATTTAAGCCCCTGCGGCGATTGAGCAGCGGGGTCCGGGGCAGAGCCCCGAGTCGTCAACCCCGGCTCCCGAACCGCTACCCCCGGACCCCGAACCGATACACCGTCTCCGACCGATACACATCCCCCGGCCGCACCACGGTCGACGGAAACCCCACCCGGTTCGGCGAATCCGGAAAGTGCTGCGTCTCCAACGCAACCCCATCGCCGGGGGCGAACCCCACCGACTCGTCAAACCCATCCGACGTATACAACTGCACACCCGGCTCAGTCGTGGCAACGCCCACCACCCGCCCGGACCCCGGATCCCGCAACTCGGCCACCTCCACCACCTCGTCACCAACCCCCTTGTCGAGCACGTAGTTGTGGTCGTACCCCGCCTCGACCTTCCGGCTCTCCCGGAAGTCGAACCGCGTCCCGCCCACGTCCACCAGCTCACCGGTCGGAATGAGCCCCTCGTCGACGGCCGTCACACGCCCACCGTCGATCCGCAGTTCGTGACCCCCCACCGCACTCCCGGAGGAGGCCCCGCCGAGATTCCAGTACGTGTGATTGGTCAGGTTCAGATGCGTCGGCGCGTCGGTCATGGCCTCGTAGGCGATCCGCAGCACACCGCCCGCCTTCAGCTCGTACGTCACCGAGACCTCGACCCGCCCCGGGTACCCCTCCTCGCCGTGCGGCGACACACGACTCAGCCGCACCCCGAACTCGCCGAAGGCCTCCGCGTCCCAGACCCGCTTGTCGAAGCCGCGCTCGCCGCCGTGCAGCGCGTTCGGCCCGTTGTTCTGCGCGAGGTGGTAGATCCGCTCGTCCAGCTCGAACCGGCCGCCGGCGATCCGGTTCGCGTACCGCCCGACCACAGCCCCCAGATACGGCTCCGGGTGCTTCAGATACCCGTCCAGATCGGCGAACCCGAGCACCACGTCGGCCACCGCGCCGTCCCGGTCGGGCACCTCCACCGACTGCAGGATCCCGCCGTACGTCAGGACGCGTACCCGCACACCGTCCCGCTCCAGGGTCCACCGGTGGACGGGCGTGCGGTCGGGGTCCGGCAGGGTGCCGAAGAGTTCGCTGCTCATGATCGCGACCTTACGCCCGCGCGCTCCGGCCCTGGCCGGGAGGCTGCTACGGCCGCTCGGCCGTCACTCCGCGGAACGCGAGCGCGGCGAGCCGTGCCTGCCCGTTCACGCTCGGGTGGAACCAGTCCCACTCGCTCAACTGCGCCTGCCCGAACTTGTACCCGAACACGGCCCCGCCGTCGTACCGGCACTTCCTGTCCTTCGCGCAGACCTCGCGCAGCACCTCGTTGTACGCCATCACGCGCGCCTGCACGGAGTCCCGCCGCGCGGTGGCCGCCGATTTCAGGTCGTCCGGATCGGCCAGCATCGAGGCGCAGATGCCGAGCTTCCACACTTGCTTGCCCAGCGGATTCGCCCGCCCCTGCGACCAGAGCCGCTTCAGGTCCGGCACGCTCAGTACGTACACCTGCGCCTTGGGCGCCGTGCGCCGCAACTGCCGCAGGGATTCCTCGAAATCGGCCCGGAAGTCCGCGACAGGGGTCATTCCGGCGGCCGTAGGCCGGCACGCGTCGTTCGACCCGGCCATGACCGTCACCAGCTCGGGCTTCTCGGCCGCCGCCCGATGCATCTGCTCCGGCAGATCGGCCATCCGCGCCCCGGTCCGCGCATGGTTCCAACTGTGCGTCTGTGCGCGGCTCTCACCGAGCAGTCGCACGGCCAGACTCTTGACCGACTTGTCCGTCCCCGTCGCCCACGACACCTTGGGGCAGTCGGAGAGCACCGAGCACGCGTCGAAGCCGCGCGTGATCGAGTCACCCACCGCGGCAACCGAGCGAGGCTTCGTGTCCCACGTGGGAGTGGGCTTCGGCGACGGCTTCGCGGCGCTCGGAGATCCGGAAGGGCCGGGGGAGTTGTCGCCCGTGGCGTCACACGCGGTGAGCGAGGCGACACCGCACACGGCCGCCGTCACGGCGGCGACGGCGGCCCGAACGGCGAACGACCGGTCGCTACGCTTCCGCATCAGCCCTCCTGCCCTCTCCCTCACGCCCCGCCCTCTCTCACTCACCGCCCCGTCTGACGTCGTACGCGGGGGCGGGGTTGCGTCCCGCGGGTGAAAGGTCGGTGTTTGTGACCCCCGGGACCGACAGTACGTCACACTCCTTGCGCTGCTGCGCGATAGCCTCGCCCCGGGATCCCCGGTCGACCCACTGGGGGCCCGCTGTACCGGTTCCGCTAAATTACTACACGTCAGATGTGTCCCTTTTTGTCTAGACCTTTTCGTTCCGGGCAGCAGGGGAAGAAGGCTCGGCACGGGCGCGAGGCCGCTGGGGAAGGCGAACCTCGACCCACACTGGAGGTCCCGGTGACGACACGTGGAGTTCTGTACGTGCACTCCGCTCCGCGCGCGCTGTGCCCGCACGTCGAATGGGCGGTCGCGGGCGTACTCGGCGCGCGCGTCAGCCTCGACTGGATCAGGCAGCCCGCGGCGCCGGGCACCTGGAGATCCGAGTTCTCCTGGCGGGCGGAGGCGGGCACCGCGGCCAAGCTGGCCTCCGCGCTGCGCGGCTGGCAGCTGCTGCGCTTCGAGGTGACGGCCGAACCCTGCGCCGCCGCCGAGGGCGAGCGCTACAGCGCCACCCCCGAACTCGGCATCTTCCACGCCATCACCGGCATCCACGGCGACATCCTCATCCCGGAGGACCGCCTGCGTGCCGCACTGACCCGCTCCAAGGCCGGCGAGACAGACCTGGAGGCCGAACTCGCCGCCCTCCTCGGCAAACCCTGGGACGACGAACTGGAGCCTTTCCGCTACGCCGGCGAAGGCGCCCCCGTCCGATGGCTCCACCAGGTGGTGTGACCCCGGCCTTTTGGGCGCTGAGGGCAGGGCCGCCCAAGGGGGGCACGGGGATCTGCTTTTCAGGGGCGCGGGGAACTGCGCAAACCCACAGCGAATCCGCACCCGCAAACACCAATCACGCCACACACATACGCACGCGAAAAACGGAGTGGGCCCACCCCAGAACCCCGGGGCGGGCCCACTCCCACGTTCAGCGGAGCGCTAGATCGTGCGGAAGGCCAACACCACGTTGTGCCCACCGAAGCCGAACGAGTCGTTCAGCGCGGCGATCCGGCCGTCGACCGGCAGCTTGCGCGCCTCGCCGCGGACGACGTCGGCGGTGCCCTCGGCCTCCGGGTCGAGGTTCTCGACGTTGATGGTCGGCGGAGCCAGGCGGTTGTACAGCGCGAGCACCGACGCCACGGACTCGACACCACCGGCGCCGCCGAGCAGATGCCCGGTCATCGACTTGGTGCCGGAGACGGCGAAGTGGTCGGCCTCGTCACCGAACACCTTGCGCAGCGCCTTCAGCTCGGCGATGTCACCGGCGGGCGTCGACGTCGCGTGCGCGTTGACGTGAACGATCTCCGACGGGTCCAGATCGGTGTTGTCCAGCAGGTTCTGCAGGGCGTGCGCGATGCCGCGGCCCCCCGGCTCCGGCTGCACGATGTCGTGGCTGTCGGCGGAGATGCCCTGGCCGACCGCCTCCGCGTAGACGCGGGCGCCGCGCTCCGCGGCGTGCTCGGCCGACTCCAGGATGACGACGCCCGCGCCCTCACCGAGGACGAAGCCGTCCCGGGCCGTGTCGTAGGGGCGCGACGCACCCTGCGGGTCGTCGTTGTTCTTGGACATCGCCATCATGTTGCCGAACGCGGCGATGGGCAGCGGGTGGATGGCCGCCTCCGTGCCACCGCAGACGACGACGTCGGCGCGGCCCGTGCGGATCATCTCGATGCCGTAGCCGATGGCCTCGGCGCCGGAGGCGCAGGCGGAGACCGGCGTGTGCACACCCGCGCGGGCGTTCACGGCCAGGCCCACGTTGGCCGAAGGGCCGTTGGGCATCAGCATGGGCACGGTGTGCGGGGAGACGCGGCGTACGCCCTTCTCCTTCAGCACGTCGTACTGGTCGAGGAGCGTGGTCACGCCGCCGATGCCGGACGCGATGACGGCGCCAAGACGGTCGGGGTCGACATGCGGGTCGTCGCCCGCCTTGTCGGTGAAACCGGCGTCGGCCCACGCCTCCTTGGCGGCGATCAGCGCGAACTGAGCGGACCGGTCCAGCTTGCGGGCCTGCGGGCGGGGGATGACCTCGCCCGGCTCCACGGCGACCGGCGCCGCGATGCGAACCGCCTGGTCGGCGGCCCACTCCTGCTCGAGGGGCTTGACGCCGGAACGTCCGGCGACCAGTCCCTCCCAGGTGGATGTCGCGTCGCCACCCAGCGGTGTGGTTGCGCCGATACCGGTGACGACCACGGTGCGATTGGTCGAGCTCACAGGAATTCTTTCTCCAACGGATCCGAGGGATTCAGCGGCGCCACCGCCGGGTGGCGGAGCGACTGACCAACGGGCTGAGCCTGAGGCTCAGGCAGCCTGGTGGTCGAGGATGTACTTCGTGGCGTCGCCGACGGTCTTGAGGTTCTTGACGTCGTCGTCCGGGATCTTGACGTCGAAGCGCTCTTCGGCGGCGACGACGACCTCGACCATGGACAGCGAGTCGACGTCCAGGTCATCGGTGAAGGACTTGTCCAGCTGGACGTCCTCGGTGGGGATCCCGGCGATCTCGTTCACGATCTCGGCGAGACCGGCGACGATCTCTTCCTGAGTGGCGGCCATTGTGGCGCTCCTTCGGTGTGTATCCAGAGGGTGTGGCGGCAGCTGTCCGGATCCGAAGATCCGGACGAGTTGCCTAGGGGAGGGTAACGACCGTGGCGGCGTACACGAGACCCGCCCCGAAGCCGATGACGAGCGCAGTGTCGCCGCTCTTCGCCTCGCCGGTCGCCAGAAGCCGCTCCATCGCGAGCGGAATCGAGGCGGCCGACGTGTTGCCGGTGGTGCGGATGTCACGGGCGACCGTGACATGCTCCGGCAGTTTCAGAGTCTTCACCATCGAGTCGATGATCCGCTCGTTGGCCTGGTGCGGAATGAAGACATCCAGGTCGTCCGGGTTGATCCCGGCCGCGTCCAGCGCCTGCTGGGCGACCTTCGCCATCTCGAACACGGCCCAGCGGAAGACCGCCTGGCCCTCCTGCGTGATCGCAGGGAACTTGATGTTGCCCTCGGAGTCCACGGGCAACTGCGTGACATCCCCGACGTGGTACTTGTCCCACGGCACGGTCTGCTTGATGGTGCCGGCCTTGTCGCCCTCGGAGCCCCACACGGTCGGGCCGATCTCGGGCTCCTGGGACGGACCGACGATCACGGCACCGGCGCCGTCACCGAACAGGAAGGCCGTCGCGCGGTCCTCCAGGTCGGTGAGGTCGGACAGCCGCTCCACGCCGATGACAAGTACGTACTCGGCACTGCCCTCGACGATCATGCCCTTCGCGAGCGTGAGGCCGTAGCCGAAACCGGCGCAGCCCGCGGAGATGTCGAACGCGGCGGCCTTGTCCGTGCCGAGCTTGTCCGCGATCTCCGTCGCGATGGCCGGTGTCTGCGCGAAGTGCGAGACGGTCGACACGACCACGGAGCCGATCTGCTCCGGCCGGATACCCGCGTCGGCGATGGCCTTGCCGGACGCCTCGACCGACATCATCGCCACGGTCTCCTCGTCACTGGCCCAGTGACGGGTGGCGATGCCGGAGCGCGAGCGGATCCACTCGTCGGACGAGTCGATCTTCTCGAGGATCACCTCGTTGGGCACGACCCGGGTCGGACGGTAGCCGCCGACGCCGAGGATGCGCGCGTACGGGGCACCCTTGCTGGGCTTGATCTTCGACATGCTGCTCGGATCTCCTTGTCAGGCCGTGGCTGCTGCGGCTGTTTCGGCGATCAGGGCGCGGGCTGCGTCGAGGTCGTCGGGGGTCTTCAGGGCGAGAGTCTTGACGCCGGGGAGCGCGCGCTTGGCGATCCCGGTGAGGGTGCCGCCCGGGCACACCTCGATGAGCGCGGTCACGCCGAGCTCCTTGAACGTCTCCATGCACAGGTCCCAGCGGACCGGGTTCGCGACCTGGCCGACCAGGCGGGATACCACCTCGGCGCCGGACGCGACGGCCTTGCCGTCCTTGTTCGACACGTACGCGACCGTGGGGTCGGCCGGGGCCAGCTCCTTGGCGGCCTCCTCCAGCTTCGCCACGGCCGGAGCCATGTGCCGGGTGTGGAACGCGCCCGCCACCTTCAGCGGCACCACGCGGCGCACGCCCTCGGGCTTGTCGGCCTCGAGCGCGGCCAGCTCCTCCAGCGTGCCGGCGGCCACGATCTGGCCCGCGCCGTTCACATTCGCCGGCGTCAGGCCGAGCTTCTCCAGGTGCGGGACGGTGACCTCGGGGTCGCCGCCGAGCAGCGCCGACATCCCCGTCTCCGTGATCGCCGCGGCCTCCGCCATGGCCAGACCGCGCGTGCGCACGAGCTTCAGCGCGGTGGCCTCGTCGAGCACCCCCGCGAACGCCGCGGCGGTGATCTCACCGACGCTGTGCCCCGCCACGGCGCCCGGCGCGACATCGCCGAGCGCGGAGGCGGAGAGCAGCCCGGCCGCGACAAGGAGCGGCTGGGCCACGGCCGTGTCACGGATCGCGTCCGCGTCGGCCTGCGTGCCGTAGTGGGCAAGGTCGAGGCCGATGGCGTCGGACCACGCGGCAAGGCGGTCCGCGGCACCGGGGAGTTCGAGCCAGGGAGTCAGGAAGCCGGGCGTCTGGGCGCCTTGGCCGGGAGCGACGAGTACGAGCACTCTCACACTCTCTCTTGGGGACGGGTCGGGCCGCCGGTGGGGACAGGGACGAAGAACCGAAGGGGGAATTGTAGACCCCCGACAAAAGCCTACGGCTGGGGATCGGCCTCGGCCAGACGCCCCAGGATGAGGGCGATGCGCAGGGTGAACGCCGAGCGGACGTCCGAAGGCGACCACCCGGTGACGTCGGTCACACGTCGAAGCCGGTAGCGGACGGTATTCGGATGCACGAAGAGCATCCGGGCCGCGCCCTCCAGACTGCTTGCCTGTTCCAGATAGACGCTGAGCGTCTCGAGGAGCGCCGAGCCCGCCTCCTCGAGCGGTCTGTAGATCTCCTCCACCAACTGGTCCCGCGCGGCGGGGTCTCCTGCGATCGCGCGCTCCGGAAGCAGATCGTCCGCCAGAACAGGACGCGGAGCGTCCTGCCAGGCGCCGCACGCCTTGAGCCCGGCGGCCGCGGCCTGGGCGGACCGGGTGGCGGCCAACAGGTCCGGCACCACGGGCCCGGCGACCACGGGTCCCGCCGCGAACGGCCCGATCAGCGACTTCGCCACGGCCAGCGGATTGTCGCTGCCACCCGCGATCACCACGAGCCGGTTCCCGAGCACTCCGGTCAGGACCTGCAACTTGGCGTGGCGCGAGGCCCGCCGGATCGCCTCCACCGTCAGTTCGCTGTCCCCGTCGGGCGCCGTGCCGAGTACCACGCACACGTGCTCGGGGGAGTTCCAGCCGAGCGCCGCGGCCCGGCTGATCGCGCCCTCGTCGGCCTCCCCGGACAGCACGGCGTTCACGACGAGCGACTCGAGCCGCGCGTCCCAGGCGCCCCGCGCCTCCGCCGCCTGCGCGTACACCTGGGCGGTCGCGAACGCGATCTCCCGCGCGTACACGAGCAGCGCCTCCCGCAGCACGCTCTCGTCGCCGGGCGCCGCCACCTCGTCGATCGCGGACTCCATGACCTCGATCGTCGTCCGCACCATCTCCACGGTCTGGCGCAGCGTGATCGCCCGGGTCAACTCCCGGGGCGCGGTGCCGAACACGTCCGTCGAGATGGCCTGCGGGGCGTCCGGGCGCCGGAACCACTCGGTGAACGCGGCGATACCCGCCTGCGCCACCAGACCGATCCACGACCGGTTCTCCGGAGGCATCGCCCGGTACCAGGGCAACGTCTCGTCCATGCGCGTAATCGCCTGCGCGGCGAGTGCCCCGGAGGATTTCTCCAGACGCTTCAGGGTCGCCGAGTGCGGGTGAGGCTCCACGGGGCCGCCTGGACGGTCCGCTGGTTCGTTCGCTGAGGGCTGCTCTGATTCCGATTGGGGCACGGGGACAAGACTGCCTTATCGGGACGGCTCAGCGGAGTGGAGGGTCCGAGGCGAGCCCGTCGAAAGGCCGGAAACGAGGGCTACCGTGTACCGCGTGATTGATGTACGCCGCTCCGACGACCGCGCTGCATCTCCCCGGGGGACGCCCCCCCCGGACCCCCAGCCCGAACGACAGGCCCGCGGTGCTGCCAGGAGACGAACCTGCATGATTGACGTACGCCGCTCCGACGACCGCTACCTCGGCGGCGAACCCGAGGCGGGGATCGAATCCCTCCACGCGTTCTCCTTCGGCCCGCACTACGACCCGGACAACCTGCGCTTCGGCGCGATCCTCGCCTGCAACGAGGAGCGTCTCGCGCCGGGCGCCGGCTTCGGCGAACACCCCCACAGCCACACGGAGATCGTCACCTGGGTCGTCACCGGCGAGCTCACCCACCGCGACTCCACCGGCCACGAATCCGTGGTCCGCCCCGGCGATGTGCAGCGCCTCAGCTCCGGTGGCGGTGTCCGCCACGTCGAACGCAACGACGGCGTCGAGCCCCTCACCTTCGTTCAGATGTGGCTCGCCCCCCTCGACCCGGGAGGCGACCCTGCGTACGAGGTGGTGCACGGCATCGCGGACTCCACCCCCTACGACGTCCCCGCAGCGGGCGCCATGCTGCACGTCCGACGCCTGGCGGCAGGGGAGCGAGGAGAGGTGCCGACCGCCCCGTATGTCTACATCCACGTGGTGCAGGGTGAAGTGCGGCTCGGGGACACGGAGTTGGCCGACGGGGACGCCGCCCGCATCACCGCGGAGACCGGCCTCGAGGTACTGGCGGCGACGGAGACACAGCTGCTGCTCTGGGAGATGGACGGGTGACCCGAGGGGCCCGATGCACCCGTTCCGCGGTCAGACCTCCGCGAGCACCGCGTCGGTGAACGGCGGCCACACCTCGGCCGCCCACGGCCCGAACGCCCGGTCCGTCAGAGCCACACAGGCCACCCCGGCATCCGGGTCCACCCACAGGAACGTGCCCGACTGCCCGAAGTGCCCGAACGTCCGCGACGACGACGAACTCCCCGTCCAGTGCGGCGACTTGTGGTCCCGGATCTCGAATCCGAGGCCCCAGTCGTTCGGGTTCTGGTGCCCGTACCCGGGAAGCACGCCCTTCGTGCCCGGGTACTGCACGGTCATCGCCTCGGCCACGGTCCGCGGGTCGAGCAGTCGAGGCGCCTGCACCTCGGCGGCGAACCGCACCAGGTCGTCCACCGTCGACACACCGTCCTTGGCGGGCGAACCGTCGAGCGCCGTCGCCGTCATGCCCAGCGGTTCGAGCACGGCCTGGCGCAGGTACTCGCCGAACGGAATGTCCGTCGCCTTCGCGATGTGGTCCCCGAGCACCTCGAAGCCCGCGTTCGAGTACAGCCGCCGGGTTCCCGGCTCCGACGTCGTTCTGTGCTCGTCGAAGGCGAGTCCGCTGGTGTGGGCCAGCAGATGCCGGACCGTCGAGCCCTCGGGGCCCGCCGGCTCCTCGAACTCGATCGCCCCTTCCTCGTACGCGACCAGTGCCGCGTAGGCCGCGAGCGGCTTGGTGACCGAGGCCAGCGGGAAACGGTGGGCCGTGGGTCCCCGGGTCCCCAGTACCGTGCCGTCCGCACGGACGACGGCTGCTGCGGCGGTCGGTACCGGCCAGTTCTCGATCAACGCGAGGCTCTGCATGCCTACGAGCCTAATTCCTCGCTGTCGTCGTCAGAGAGTCAGCCTCATCGCGGGTGCGGGAGTGCGAGCGAAGCCGAGGGAGGAGTACAGGGGCTCACCCTCGGTGGAGGCGTGCAGGTCGATGCGGCGCACGGCCCGCTCCTTGAACCAGGCCAGCAGCGCATCCATGCAGGCCCGTGAGTAGCCGCGGCGTCGGTACGCCGGATCGGTGCAGACATTGAAGACGTGCCCCGAAGTACCCTCCGGGTTTCCGGGGCTGCCCAGGCTGAGGTTGACCGTGCCGGTCACACAGGCCGCGAGCGCGCCAGGAACATCCGGCGCCTCGACCACGAAGACCACCAACGGGCCACTCCCGTCGGCCAGATGGGACCGCAGGGCCCGCGCCGTGTACGGCTGCCACTCCACGTCGTCGCTCGGTCGCATCGCGTCCAGCATGATCTTGCGCAGGCGGACCAGTTCCTCGGCATCGGCAGGCGTGGCACGGCGTACGGCAGTCATGGCCCGCACCGTAGCCCGAGCGTCTTCGAGGTGTCGTCCCGAATTTGTTTGCCGTGCTTGCTTGGAGTGCACTCCAAGGTTCTAGCGTGGGGGCCATGACGGTGATGGAGACCACGCCCCGGTCCCGCGCGGCGACCCGGAAGACCGACCACTGTGCCGCGGCGCCACCCGCGCACCCCCGCCCGGAGGGCCAGGACCACTACACCATCAGCGAGGTCGTCGCCCTCACCGGACTGACCGCCCACACCTTGCGCTGGTACGAACGGATCGGCCTGATGCCCGACGTCGACCGCTCGCACACCGGGCAGCGCCGCTACAGCAACCGTGACCTGGACTGGCTGGCGCTCGTCGGCAAGCTCCGGCTCACCGGGATGCCGGTGGCCGACATGGTGCGCTACGCCGAGCTCGTGCGCCGGGGTGAGGAGACCTTCGACGAGCGCAGGGAACTGCTCGAAGCGACCCGCCGCGACGTCCTGAACCGGGTGGCGGAGCTGCAGGACACCCTGGCTGTGCTGGACTACAAGATCGACTTCTATGCGGGCGCCCGACCGGCGCCGGAAAGGGCGTGAACCGCATGAGCAGCACGGAGCGGACGCCGCGGGCGGGCGAGCAGCGGCGCATTCCCACTGTTGAGTTGGGAAACAACGGGCCCGTAGTGGGCATTCAGGGCCTCGGCTGCATGGGGATGAGCTGGGCCTATGGACCGACGGACGCCGACGAGGCAAGGGCGACCCTGGAGCGGGCCCTTGAACTCGGCGTCACCTTGTTCGACACCGCCGACGCCTACGGTGCCGGTGAGAACGAGAAGTTCCTCTCTCCTTTCGTCAAGGCGCATCGGGACGAGATCGTCCTGGCGACCAAGTTCGCCATCGGGTCCGATCCGAGCGACCCGTACAAGCGAGTCATCCGAAACGACCCCGCCTACATCAGGACCTGCATCGACGCCAGCCTCCAACGCCTGGGCGTCGATGCGGTCGACCTGTACTACATGCACCGCCGCGACCCCGAGGTGCCGATCGAGGAGTCGGTCGGCGCGATGGCCGAACTCGTCACCGCCGGCAAGGTCAAGCACCTCGGCCTGAGTGAGGTCACCGCCGCCGAACTGCGCGCCGCCCACACCGTCCATCCGATCGCGGCCGTCCAGTCCGAGTGGTCCCTCTTCAGCAGGGACATCGAACGCTCGGTCGTGCCCGCCGCCGCGGAGCTCGGCGTCGCGCTCGTCCCGTACTCCCCGCTCGGCCGTGGCTTCCTCACCGGCGCCTTCGTCTCCGCCGACAAGGAACTCGCAGGCGACGACTTCCGACGCCAACAGCCCCGGTTCACCGGTGACAACGCCACTGCCAACGCGGCCCTGTTGGAGCCGATCCGGCAGATCGCCGACGCCCATGGCGCCTCACTCGGTCAGATCGCGCTGGCCTGGGTGCAGCAGCGGGCGGAGGCCTTCGGCCTCGGTGTCGTCCCGATCCCCGGCACCCGCAAGCGCACGCGCGTCGAGGAGAACACCGCCGCTACCCGCATCGTGCTCACCGACGAGGAACGGTCATTCCTCGAGCCGATCGCCTCCAAGGTCTCGGGTGACCGGTACGCGGACATGACCCCCACATCGGCCGGCCGCGAGTAGGCGGACAGACCATGGGGTCATGACGCACCTCCGGTGGCTATGTCGGCGAAGGCGCGCAGCGAGTCGGTGCCCGGCGCGAAGTAGCCCGTATGTCCCTGTGCCCGTTCGGCGGGCACCCGGCGGGCTCCGAAGGACGGGTCCGTCGGGTCGGCTCCGTGCCCAAGACCGAACAGCTCGACGTTCGGCACCTTGCCGATCCAGTCGCTGTCGTCGCGGGCCGCCCACACTCTGGCGCGGGTGTGCAGTTCGGCGACCGTGTCGGCATGCAGTCCGGGCGAACCGAGGGCCACAAGGTCCGCTGCGGGAAGCCGGGACGCGGCGAGCCCGCACACCACCGACCCGTAGCTGTGGCAGAAGACGGCCGGCTTCGGGGTGCCCGACGCGGTGAGGCCCTGGACGAAGCGGGCCAGCCTGGGGGCTCCCGCCTCGGCGAGTCGACCGGTGGCAGCGTCCGGGCCCAGACCCACCGGAGTGGTGTATCCGGCCCACGCCACCACGGCTGTCTGCCCGCCCGTCGCCCGGTGCAGCGAGCGCGCCATCCCGGCCGGCGTCCCGTACACGTCCCTGGCCCGGTCGAACGTACCCAGGTCGATATCGGAACCCGGCACGATCACGGAGACGTGCCGAGCCGCCTCCAAGTCCCCGTAGACCTCGGCGACCTGGCCACGCCCACGGGGATCGAAGGCGAGTATCCGGCGGCCCTGCGCGAGCAGTTGGGAGCAGCGGGCGGCGAGCGCACGTGCCGTGGACCGCTGTTGCTCTGTGAGTGTCCGGTCCTTGGCGTCGGCGCGGGCCCGGGCCTGCTCGGCCCGCAGCGACAGTGTGTTCGCCTCGTACCGCAGCGCGATCGGGGCTCCGTCCATATTGCCGACGACCGACGGATGCCGCGCGACCAGATCGTGCCGTTCCGCTCCGCTCAACCCGCGGAAGAAGAGCGCTACTTGCGAGGGCTTCGCCGTCGCGGGGTCGGGCAGTCCGCGGCCCAGCGAATCGTCCGCACGCCACGATGCGGAGCCCGGGGGCGGGCCGGTGAGCGGGTGCTGCTCCTGGCCCGATGCCCAACCCGCCGTGCCGGACACGGCGATTGCCGTGAGCGCGGCGGCTGCCACGGCGCGACGGCCGCGTTTTTTCCAAGAGTTCAGACCCATCGCCCGTCTCCCCTTCGTCCAGTGGTGTGACGAGAGGAAGGTAGGAGGACGGACGCGGTCTGGACGTCACACTGCGGAGCCAACTAGCGCCTGATACCTGGGTACTCAGGCCGATACCGCAGTAGGGGGTCGGGCGTCTCAGGACGGGCGATTCACTGTCCGCCGGGTTCGACAAGCCCCGATTCATACGCGAAGATCACGGCCTGTGCACGGTCTCGCAGGCCCAACTTCGCCAGCACGCGGCCGATATGGGTCTTCACCGTCTGCTCGGCCAGCACCAACTTCTGCGCGATCTCCTGGTTGGACAGCCCGCGCGCGATCAGCTCGAGAACCTCGGCCTCACGCGGTGTCAGGCTCTTCAGCAGCGGAGAGTTGCTCTTGCGGTTCGCGGGGCGGGTCTTGGCGAAGTCCGCGATGAGCCGCTTGGTGACCGTCGGAGCGAGCAGTGCCTCACCGGCCGCGATCACACGCACCGCGGCGATCAGATCGGCCGGTGGCGCGTCCTTGAGCAGAAACCCGGACGCGCCCGCCCGCAGCGCGGCGTACACATAGTCGTCGACGTCGAACGTGGTGAGCATCAGCACCTTCGGCTGGTGCACCACACCGGGAGGCGGGTCCAGCAACTCCTTGGCAGCGGCCAGCCCGTCCATCTCGGGCATCCGTACATCCATGAGAACGACATCGGGGTGCGTGGAGCGGCTCACCTGGACGCCCTCCTTGCCGTCCGGGGCCTCGCCCACGACGTCGATGTCGCTCTGCGCGTTGAGCAGCGCGGCGAACCCCGCCCGCACCATGCTCTGGTCGTCGACGATGATCACGCGGATGGTCATGCGTGCCGAATTCCTTTACGCCGTCGGGGAGTCGGGCACGGTCAACGGGAGCCGGGCCGCGACACGGAAACCTCCGTCGGACAGCGGGCCCACGTCCAGCGTGCCGCCGACCAACCGTACGCGCTCGTTCATCCCTATCAGTCCGTGTCCGGTACCGGCGGTCGATTCGACGGGCGACACCGGGTCCGCCGCCGGCCCGTTGACCACGACGACCAGGAGGGCGTCGTCGTCGAGGCCGATGGAGATCTGAGTCCGTGCACCCGGAGCGTGCCGCACCACGTTCGACAACGCCTCCTGCACGATGCGGTACGCGGAGAGGTCCACCGCTGGGGGCACCTGGACCAGTTCCCCGACGAGAGTCAGCTCCGGATAGGACAGTTCGGCAGGCACCCCGCCTCGTACGGTCGCCTCGACCAACTGGCGCAGATGCGCGAGGCCGGGCTGCGGCAGCAGGTCGCCCTGCGCCTCCTCGCTGCGCAGGACCGCGAGGAGACGACGCATCTCGGTCAGCGACGCGCGCGCACCCGTGGCGATCGACTCGAACTCCTCGCGCGCCTCGCCGGGCAGGTCCTGCAGCCGGTAGGGCGCGGAGTCCGCCTGCACGGTGATCACCGACATGTGGTGGGCGACGACGTCGTGCAGCTCGCGCGCGATCCTGGCCCGCTCCTCGAGCAGTGTTCTGCGGGTCCGCTCTGCCTCGCTGATCGTCTCCTGCACGACGAGCTTGCGTCTGGTCTCGCCGCGCTCCCGCAGCAGGGCTCCCAGGAGCAGCACTCCACCGCTCAGGACGATGAGGAGTACTCCCGTGTCCTGGCTGGTGCTGTCGCGGAACATGCCGACCGCGATGCTGGCGGCGACGGTCACCAGCCAGATGTTGACGAGAGTGCGACGGCTCTCTCGCAGAGCCAGCGCGATGCACAGCACCAGATACGCGACGATCACCATGGGTGTCCACGGCGACGGATGGTGGGCGTCTCCCTGGAAGACCGGGATCGTGCCCAGCACGGCCGCGGTGATCATGATGTACCAGGCGGCCAGCGGCCGGCTCACGGCGAGGACCAGGGGAGCGGACTGTGCCACGCCGATCGCCGCGGCGAGGCCACCTCCGACCCCGTAGTCGTTCGACAGAACCTGGGTCGTGACCGGAATCAGCGACGCGGTGAAGCCCAGCGCGATCAGATAGGGCAGCAGCCGCATCCAACGGCGGGGCGCGTGCGCCAGCAGGGGTTCCGACCGGTCGTCGCCCAGGGCCGCGGTCAACGTCGCCCCGGCCGAGGCCAGCCGGTCGCTCAGTCCACGCACTGCTCCGGTCATGCGCCGAGAGCCCGCCCGACCGGAACCGTCTTCCGGTGGGCGGGGCGTTTTCTCGGGTGATGGCGGTGCAGTGCTCATGGCCAGATCAGCGTAGACACCCGGGCCCGATCGCGCCGTCATACCGGAGTGCTCAACCGCACCCCCTACCCAGGTATGAGAGGGCCGGCGGTCGGGGGTGGCGGTGTCCCCAGTGACGGGTCGCGCGGCCGGCCGTCACAGCTCGGCGAGCAGCTCGGCCTTCTTCGACGTGAACTCCGCGTCGGTCACCAGACCGGCCTGATGCAGCTCGCCCAGATGTCGGATGCGGTCGGCGATGTCTGCGGGATCGCGTCTTCCGGGCCCCGCCGACTCGGTGCACAACGTCCCGCCCTGCGGAGGCGCGGGACCGGACGCCCGCACGGCAGCCAGCACCGAGGCGGCGAACGGCAGTGACTCGTGCACCGGGCCGTAGCCGAGACCGAAGACGACCGCGGCGGGATCCTGGTCCGCCTGACCAGGCTGTTCCCCGGAAGCGTCCCGGGGAAGCAGGCGCAGATGGCCCTCGAAGAGTTCGGGCGAGCGCCATTCGACGCCGCTCAGGTCCGAGATCGGGAACGTCTTGTCCCCGGCCTTCCATTTCGCGGAGGACGCGCCGGTCCAGAACCAGCGGAAGGCCACCGCGTCGCCGTCGAAGGTCGCCTTCCCGTCGTAGGCCTTGAACTGGCGGGGAGCCTCGGGAGGAGCCACCAGATAGCTCTCCGGACGCATGTCCTCGTGGTCGGAGAGCTTCGCCCGCAGCTCGTCCGCGTAGTACTCGCCGAGCGTCTCCCGCTCGGCGGGCAGCACGAGACGGTACGGGTCGCTCCCCTCCTTGAGCTGACCCGCGGCAGCGTCCATCAGAGGGTCCGCGCCCGGCCGAGGCACCGCGTGCAGCACGACGGTCCCGCGTTTGCCAGGCGTCAGGGACACCGCCGCGACCGCTTCCAGAGGGATGCGGCGTTCGCCCAGCGCCTGAAGCAGCTTCGGCGTGCGGATCCCCCGTTCGAAGCGGATGAGCACGGAGTCGGACTCGAACTCCCAGGCGGCATGAAATCCGGCCAGTACGTCACCCATGTGGCTCATCGTAGGCGGAGCGCGCGTCTCCGTCGCCTATCGCGTCAGACCGCTGTTTCCGCGCTTTCTACGCGCGTCAGGCGGAGACGTTCCCGGAAAAACCGTCCAGGCAGCCCTGACCTCCGCCGGCACAGTGCACTGTCTTGTACCCGCCGGTGCCGATGTCGGCGAAGTTGGCGAGGCTCTCGGTGCCCGGCACGAAGTAGCCGGTATGGCCCTTGGAGTCCCCTGCCGCCATGACGCGCGCGCCGAACGCGGAGGAGACCGGGTCGGCTCCGTGACCGAGGCCGCCCACCTCCATGTAGGGAATGTCCTGGATCCAGTCGTCCCTGTCGCGGGTGGCCCACACGCGCGCGTGTGTGTCCAGGCCAGCTGCGCTCTGGGCACGCATGCCGGGACTGCCCGCCACCGCGATGTCGCTGACCCGCCCCGGCATGTGGTGCGCCGCGACGCCGCACACCACCGAGCCGTAGCTGTGGCAGTACAGGGCGACGGAGGACCGGCCGGGCAGACCGCGCAGCATGGCGTTGAGCCGTACCGCTCCGTCCTCGGCGCGCATCGCCGTGGCGGCGTCCACGCCCAGGCCGGCCGGCGCGGTGTAGTCGGCCCATGCGACGACCGCGGTACGTGTGTGCGGACTGGCGCCGCGCTCGGCGCCGTACAGGGAGCGCGCCATGCCCACGGGCGCCGAGTACTGGCGGGACGTGCGCTCGAAGGTGAGCACGTTCGTGTCGACGCCGGGCACCACCACGGACACCCGCTGGGCCTTGTCGAGGTCACCGAAGACCTCGGCGACCCGGCCGGCGCCCAGGGGGTCGAAGGAGAGGATCTTGCGATCGGGCTTCGCCAGGGACGTGAACCGGTTCATGCGCTTCTTCGCGTCGGCATGGCCCACGGACGACAACCGGTTGTCGTACATGCGCCTGTGCTCGACCTGGCGGGCCTGGTCGAGCGCGACGCGGTTGGCGCGATATCGCAGCTCTACAGGGGCACCGTTCATGTTGCCGACCGCGAGCGGATACCGGGCGGCGAGCTCGCCGCGCTGGTGCGCGCTCAGCGAGCCGAAGAAATGCGCGAGGCGGCTGGGGGAACCGTCGTGCGCGGGCAGGGCATGTCCGTTTATCCGGCCGTGCTCCCAAGCGGTGAGCGTGGTCTGGAGCGGCGATGTGACGCCTCGCTGATGGCGCACCGCGGTCCAGCCGGTGGTGGCCAGCATGACGAACACGACGACCAGCGCAAGCAGTGCGCGCCAGACGTTGAGTTGGGGAGAGGTATCGAAGGAAGTCACTGCGGGACACCCTAAGAGAAGCGCGAGCGGCACCGTGAATGAGGTGAGTCGGATCACGTTTCCCGTGGTGTATTTGGGTAGAACCGGACACGGTTGCAGCGATGGCATCACGCTACGTAGGGGTAGGAAGTGCCTCCCGCCACTGCCCGGCCAGCGAAGGCCTCAAGTGCTCCAGATACGACTCGGTGAGTGCGCGGATCGATTCGATGCTCGCGTCCTCTCCCGCGCCCCACAGGCGTCCGGTCATCCGCATGACGCCGCCGAACGCGGCGACGGCCACGCGCGGGCGCGGGTCGCTGTCCACGTCGAGGCCTTCGCGATCGGCGACCACGCGCGCGAGTTCCTCTTCCAGTTCGATGGAGCGGCGCAAGTGCACCGCGAGCAGGGAGGGCGTGGATTCGATCATCTGGTAGGTGCGCATGTGGAGTTCGAGGGGGACGAGCTCCTCGACGACGCGGCTCATCGCGTCCCAAGTGCCGAGTACGGTTCGCCGCAGCGCCTCGAACGGGCTTTCCTCTGAGGGGCGTTCACGCAGCGCGGCGACGAAGCGGGACTCCACCGTCTGCTGCACCGCGAGCGCGACCTCCTCCTTGTTCGCGAAATACCGGAAGAACGTGCGCTGGGACACCTCGCAGGCCTCGGTGATCTCGTCGACCGTCGTCCGATCGAACCCCTGGGTCGTGAAGAGCTCAAGTGCGGTGCGCAGCAAGGAGTTTCGGGTGCGCTGCTTCTTGAGTTCACGCAGGCTGATTCGATCCGTCATGGTCCTCTTTCTTGCCGTTTGTGCAGCTCACCATAGTGTGAGCGACGTGACAGTTACTGACTTGTTAAATGGTTCGTCAACTGTCAGTGGCTGTCATTAGCCTCGAACACATGACTAGTCAGACCACTGTCGACAAGGCGGATCGGGTTCCGGAGCCCGAGCACGTCCCGGCACCGGCCAAGGGGCTGCGCGGGCACCCCTGGTTGACACTCTTCTCCGTCGCGATCGGCGTCATGATGGTCGCCCTCGACGGCACCATCGTCGCCATCGCCAACCCGACTATTAAGCAGGACCTCGGCGCGACCTTCGCCGACGTCCAGTGGATAACCAACGGCTATTTCCTCGCTCTCGCGGTCGCGCTGATCACCGCGGGCAAGCTCGGTGACCGATTCGGCCACCGGCAGACCTTCCTCATCGGTGTCATCGGCTTCGCCGCCGCGTCGGGGGCCATCGGCCTGTCCGACAGCATCGCCCTCGTCATCACGTTCCGCGTGCTCCAGGGCCTGTTCGGGGCACTGCTCATGCCTGCCGCGCTCGGCCTGCTGCGCGCCACGTTCCCCGCCGAAAAGCTGAACATGGCGATCGGTATCTGGGGCATGGTCATCGGCGCTTCGACCGCCGGCGGCCCGATCGTCGGCGGGCTGCTCGTCGAGCATGTCAGCTGGCAGTCGGTCTTCTTCATCAACGTCCCCATCGGCGTTCTCGCCCTTGCCCTGGGGCTTTTCATCCTCCTCGACCACCGTGCCGAGAACGCGCCGCGGTCCTTCGACGTCCTGGGAATCGTGCTGCTGTCCGGCGCGATGTTCTGCCTGGTCTGGGCGCTCATCAAGGCCCCGACATGGGGCTGGGGCGACGGTATGACCTGGACGTTCATCGCCGGATCGGTGCTGTGCTTCGTGGTGTTCGCGCTCTGGGAGACCCGCGTCGCCGAACCGCTCATCCCGATGGCCCTGTTCCGGTCCGTGCCGTTGTCGGCCGGTGTGGTGCTCATGGTGCTCATGGCCATCGCGTTCATGGGCGGGCTGTTCTTCGTCACGTTCTACCTCCAGAACGTGCACGGCATGAGCCCGGTCGAGAGCGGCATGCACCTGCTTCCGCTGACCGGCATGATGATCGTCGGCTCGCCGTTGGCGGGGGCGATGATCACGAAGTTCGGCCCTCGCGTCCCGCTCGCCGGCGGCATGACACTCACCGCCATCGCCATGTACGGGATGTCCACGCTGGAAGCGGGAACGGGCAGCGGGATCATGTCCCTCTGGTTCGCCCTGCTGGGTCTTGGCCTCGCGCCCGTGATGGTCGGAGCGACCGAAGTCATCGTGGGCAACGCGCCGTTGGAGCTCTCCGGCGTGGCCGGTGGACTCCAGCAGGCCGCGATGCAGATCGGCGGCAGCCTCGGCACCGCCGTGCTCGGTGCCGTCATGGCGTCCAAGGTCGACAGCGATCTCGCCGGGAACTGGACGGGCGCCGGGCTCCCGCCGCTCACGCACGAGCAGCTGGGTCAGGCGGCGGAGGCGGTCCAGGTCGGCGTCGCGCCGGCGCCTCCGGGCACCCCGCCGGCGCTCGCCGAGAAGATCACGGGCGTCGCGCAGGACACCTTCATCTCGGGCATGAGCATGGCCTGCCTGGTCGCCGCGGGTGTCGCCGTCGTCGCCATCTTCGTCGCGCTGCTGACCAAGCGCGGGGAGAACGCGGAGGCGGGCGCGAGCGCAGCGCACATCTGATGGCCGGCCATCGGCCCTGACTGCCGGCCATCGGCCCAGATCGCGTGCAACCGCCTTTGCGGCGCGCGAAACCGCTCGTGCGAGGGAAGCCCCCGGGAACTATCCGGGGGCTTTCGCTTATCAGGGTGACGTCCCTCGGCAGACCTTCCCGGAACCAGATCTTCCGGGCCAGAGTGTCTGGCACGCGATCAGTCGCGAACGCAACTGGTCGACACGACACGGGGGTTGAAGCACATGCGTACATTCATGACCACGGCTGCCGCCGCGACCGCACTCGCCGCGGTGGCGCTCACTCCGGGCCTCGCCACCGCGGCGGCGCCACCGACCTTGGGTGACTGCGCGGCGGGGGAGCTGTGCCTCTGGGGCAAGAGCGGTTTCAAGGGGTCCCGGCACGCCTATGAACTGGCCGATATCGATATCGAGAGCTGCATCGCGCTGCCGGAGGGGAGTAGCGCGACGTCCCTCGCCAACCGCACGGGCCGACCCGTCACCACCTATCAGTCCGCGGTGTGCGCGGAGACCGGTGAGTTCCAGACGTACCCCGGCAGCGGGACGTGGGAGCCCGAATCCCCGTACCGGGCACGGGCGTTCAAGGTCTGGGAGCAATAGGCGGCCGACGGGGGCCGTGGAGTACGGCGCGCGATAGACCGCGGCAAGCGGGGTACCCGAAGCATCGCCCGAGTCCGGAAGAACCGGAAAAACCGGAAGAACTCAGGGAGTGATGATGGCGGGCTTCGGACACACCACGCGCAAGCACCCCCGCTCACGTGGCCGCGCATGGTCACGGACCGGGCCGGACCGCGCGTCGCTCGGAATCATCGGCCTCATCTGCGCGATCGCCGGTTTCTTCACCCTGGGGATCGTGCTCGGACCGGTCGCCGTCGTCTGCGGTTGGCTGGCCATGGGCCGTCGCTGGACCGGCACACAGTCGGTACCGGCACTCGTCGCGGTCGTGCTCGGCGCGATCGACACTCTCCTCGCGATCGTCTGGCTGGCCTCGGCGGCCGGGCCGCTCGCGGGCGGAGCGTTCTGAGCGAACCGGGACATGCCGGAGGGCGGCGAGGCCAAAGCCCTCGCCGCCCTCCGCCGAGCCACCCGTCAGGCAGTCATCGCTCAGGCGTCGCCCCCGGCCGCGCCGGGATCGGCGGCCGAGACGTCGAGCAGCTGGTAGCGGTCGATCGCCTGCTTGAGGACCGACCGGTCGACCTTGCCTTCCCGAGCCAGCTCCGTGAGCACCCCGACCACGACCGATTGGGCGTCGATGTGGAAGAAGCGACGCGCGGCGCCTCGGGTGTCCGCGAAACCGAAACCGTCCGCGCCGAGCGACTGGTACGTGCCGGGCACCCAGCGTGCGATCTGGTCGGGGACCGAGCGCATCCAGTCGGAGACCGCGACGAACGGCCCCTGCGCGCCGGACAGCTTCTGCGTGACGTAGGGCGTGCGCTGCTCCTCTTCTGGGTGCAGCAGGTTGTGGCGCTCCACTTCCACTGCCTCGCGGCGCAGTTCGTTCCACGACGTCGCGGACCAGACGTCGGCCCGTACGTTCCAGTCCTGGGCCAGGATCTGCTGCGCCTCGATCGCCCACGGGACGCCGACGCCCGACGCCAGGATCTGGGCGGGGATCGAGCCCGAGGTCCCGGTGCTGATGCGGTGGATGCCCTTGAGGATGCCCTCGACGTCGACATCGGCCGGTTCGGCGGGGTGCTGGATCGGCTCGTTGTAGACGGTCAGGTAGTAGAAGACGTCCTCGCCCGCCTTGCCGTCGGCGGTCGGGCCGTACATCCGGCGCAGCCCCTCCTTGACGATGTACGCGATCTCGTAGGCGTACGCCGGGTCATAGGCCACGCAGGCGGGGTTGGTCGAAGCGAGCAGCTGCGAGTGCCCGTCCGCGTGCTGGAGGCCTTCGCCGGTCAGTGTCGTGCGGCCGGCGGTCGCGCCGAGGACGAAGCCGCGCGCCAGCTGGTCGCCCATCTGCCAGAACTGGTCGCCGGTGCGCTGGAAACCGAACATCGAGTAGAAGACATAGACCGGGATCAGCGGCTCGCCGTGGGTCGCGTAGGCGGAGCCGGCGGCGATCAGGGACGCCGTGCAGCCGGCTTCCGAGATGCCGTCGTGCAGCATCTGGCCGGTGGCCGACTCCTTGTAGGCGAGCAGGAGTTCACGGTCGACGGACTCGTACTGCTGGCCGAGCGGGTTGTAGATCTTCGCGCTCGGGAAGAAGGAGTCCATGCCGAAGGTGCGGTACTCGTCCGGAGCGATCAGCACGAAGCGCTTGCCGATCTCCTTGTCCCGCATCAGGTCCTTGAGCAGCCGGACGAAGGCCATCGTGGTGGCGATCGACTGCTGCCCGGAGCCCTTCTTGACGCCCGCGTAGGCCTTGTCGTCCGGAAGCTGAAGGGGCTTCGCGCGCACGACACGGGTCGGGACGTACCCGTCCAGCGCCTTGCGGCGGTCGTGCATGTACTGGATCTCCTCGGAGTCCCGGCCGGGGTGGTAGTACGGCGGGGCGCCGCTCTCCAACTGCGCGTCGGTGATCGGGATGTGCAGCCGGTCGCGGAAGCCCTTGAGGTCGTCGACCGTCAGCTTCTTCATCTGGTGCGTGGCGTTGCGGCCCTCGAAGTTCGGGCCGAGGGTCCAGCCCTTGACCGTCTGCGCCAGGATGACCGTCGGCTGCCCCTTGTGCTCCCTGGCGGCCGTGAACGCGGCGAAGATCTTCTTGTGGTCGTGGCCGCCGCGGCCCAGGTGCTGGATCTCCTTGTCGGTCATGTTCTCGACCATCGTGCGCAGGCGGTGGTCGTCACCGAAGAAGTGCTCGCGGATGTAGTCGCCGGTCTCCGTGGCGTACGTCTGGAACTGGCCGTCGGGCGTCGTATTCAGCCTGTTGACCAGGACGCCGTCCCGGTCCTGCGCGAGCAGCGGGTCCCAGCTGCGGTCCCAGACCAGCTTGATGACGTTCCAGCCGGCGCCGCGGAACTGGGACTCGAGCTCCTGGATGATCTTGCCGTTGCCGCGCACGGGACCGTCGAGGCGCTGCAGGTTGCAGTTGACGACGAAGGTGAGGTTGTCGAGGCCCTCACGGGCGGCGATGGAGAGCTGGCCAAGCGACTCGGGCTCGTCCATCTCGCCGTCGCCGAGGAAGGCCCACACCTGCGACTTGGAGGTGTCGGCGATGCCGCGGGCCTCCATGTAGCGGTTCATCCGGGCCTGGAAGATCGCGCCGAGCGGGCCGAGGCCCATGGAGACGGTGGGGAACTCCCAGAAGTCCGGCATGAGGCGCGGGTGCGGGTACGAGGAAAGCCCGTTGGGCGACTTCGACTTCTCCTGGCGGAAGCCGTCGAGCTGCTCCTCGCTGAGCCGGTCGAGCAGATAGGCGCGGGCGTAGATGCCCGGAGAGGCGTGGCCCTGGAAGAAGACCTGGTCGCCGCCGTCGCCCTCGTCCTTGCCGCGGAAGAAGTGGTTGAAGCCCACGTCGTACAGCGACGCGGAGGAGGCGAAGGTGGCGATGTGACCGCCGACGCCGATGCCGGGCCGCTGAGCGCGGGACACCATCACCGCCGCGTTCCACCGCGTCGCGTTGAGGACCCTGCGCTCGATGTCCTCGTTGCCGGGGAAGAACGGCTCGTCCTTGGTGGCGATCGTGTTGATGTAGTCCGTGCTGCGCATCTCGGGCACGGCCACGCGCTTCTCGCGGGCCCGCTCGATCAGCCGGAGCATCAGGTACCGGGCACGCTCGCGGCCGCGCTCGTCGATTGCGGCGTCAAGGGAGTCGAGCCACTCCTGGGTCTCCTCGGGATCGAAGTCCGGGACCTGGCTGGGAAGACCGCCAATGATGATCGGGTTGCGATCGGATCCGGAAACCACGCTGTTCCTTCACTGTCGGTGATGCCACTGTTCCACTGTCGGGTACGCCGTTGTCCATCGTGTACCTCGAATTCGGAATCGTCATCTCTACCGAGAGGTAATTCGAGGTCCGGTACGCATCCCACCAGCCGTCGCGCTCAAACCGCCACGATACGCCGATTTCGTTCAAGAACTCCGTGGCGGTGGCGGTCCCCGGTCGCGCTCGGTGCTCGGGCAGTGACGGGCAAAGCTGACAGATCGCTGTGGCATAGATCACTGGCCGGTGGGGATCCTTGACGGGAGTTGCGGTGACACGGCCTGGAAAGTCACCGTTTCGGCGGTCTTGACGGCCGGGTACTTGCGCGATCCGTCGCGCACGTGTGGACTACGGCCAACGCTTCGCGCGTACGCGAGGCTGTAGACAACTTCGTAAACACGATCAGGAGGCAATCCGTGAGCGCGACCGCGGACCACGCGGAAACGAACCTTGCCGTGAGGCTGGGTTTCCAGACCGACCAGGTGGTCCAGGAGATCGGCTACGACGACGACGTCGATCAGGAGCTCCGAGAGACCATCGAGGCGGCCATCGGCTCCGAGCTCGTCGACGAGGACTACGACGACGTGGCTGACGCCGTGGTGCTCTGGTTCCGTGATGACGACGGGGACCTTACTGATGCGCTGGTGGACGCCATCGCTTACATGGAGGAAGGCGGCTCCATCCTGCTTCTGACGCCGAAGACCGGCCGCGACGGTTACGTCGAGGCCAGTGAGATCGGCGAGGCCGCCACCACGGCGGGCCTGACCGCGAGCAAGAGCGTCAGCGCGGGTAAGGACTGGACCGCAAGCCGTCTGGCCACGCCGAAGGCGGCAGCCAAGAAGCGATAGCAGCCGCAGCGGAACGAGAACCGTAGTGAGGGCCCCCGCAGGTGCGCCACAGCGCCCGCGGGGGCCCTCACGCATGACCGCACGCCCCGCACCGACCTGCTCGGCGGCGCCCGTACGCGGGCAACTAGGCTGAAGCCACCCGAACAGCCCCACCGAAGGGAAGCTTCACCATGGCGATCGAGGCCGGCACCAAGGCTCCGGAGATCGAGCTCAAGAACCAGCACGGTGAGACCGTGAAGCTCTCGGACTTCCGCGGCGAGAAGAACGTGGTGCTGCTCTTCTACCCGTTCGCCTTCACCGGGGTGTGCACCGGCGAACTGTGCGCGCTGCGTGACGAGTTGCCGAAGTTCGTCAACGACGACGTGCAGCTGCTCGCCGTATCGAACGACTCCCCGTTCTCGCTGCGTGTCTTCGCCGAGCAGGAGGGCCTGGAGTACCCGCTCCTGAGCGACTTCTGGCCGCACGGCGAGGCATCCCGCGCGTACGGCGTCTTCGACGAGGAGAAGGGCTGCGCGGTGCGCGGCACGTTCATCATCGACAAGGAGGGCGTGGTCCGCTGGACCGTCGTCAACGGCCTGCCCGACGCGCGTGACCTGAACGAGTACGTCAAGGCGATCGACGCCCTGTAGGGCGAGCCATCGACGGACGACACCCTGCTGGATCCCTCGCCGGGGCGGGAACCCCTTACTAGGATCCAGACGTTGATCCGATACCAGAGCAGCACGGGGGCTCCCCGCCCCTAGAGACCATAGGGAGGAATCGTGGGAGTCAGCCTCAGCAAGGGTGGCAACGTATCGCTGAGCAAGGAGGCCCCTGGCCTCACGGCAGTGGTCGTGGGCCTCGGGTGGGACGTCCGTACCACCACGGGTACGGACTTCGACCTCGACGCGAGCGCCATCCTGACGAACGCCGAGGGCAAGGTCCGCAACGACCAGGACTTCGTGTTCTTCAACAACCTGAAGAGCGCGGACGGCTCGGTCGAGCACACCGGTGACAACACCACAGGCGAGGGCGAGGGCGACGACGAGCAGGTCAAGGTCGACCTCGCTTCGGTTCCGGCCGATGTCGACAAGATCGTGTTCCCGGTCTCGATCTACGACGCCGAGAGCCGTCAGCAGTCCTTCGGCCAGGTGCGCAACGCGTTCATCCGCGTCGTGAACCAGGCGGGCGGCACCGAGATCGCCCGTTACGACCTCTCCGAGGACGCCTCCACCGAGACCGCGATGGTCTTCGGTGAGCTGTACCGCAACGGGGCGGAGTGGAAGTTCCGCGCTGTCGGCCAGGGCTACGCCTCGGGTCTGCGCGGCATCGCGCAGGACTTCGGCGTCAACGTCTGAGCCGAAGCACCGCAGCACGTTCATCCCGTCCGGCGCCGCACTCCCAGTGCGGCGCCGGACGCGCTCGACCACAGCACCACCACACCTCGGGGAGGACACGATCATGGGCGTCACACTCGCCAAGGGAGGCAATGTCTCCCTCTCCAAGGCCGCACCGAACCTCACACAGATCCTGGTCGGGCTCGGATGGGACGCGCGCTCCACCACCGGCGCCGACTTCGACCTCGACGCCAGCGCGCTGCTCTGCAGCGGCGGCCGGGTCATGGGCGACGAGTGGTTCATCTTCTACAACCAGCTCAAGAGCCCCGACGGTTCGGTCGAGCACACGGGGGACAACCTCACCGGCGAGGGGGAGGGCGACGACGAGTCGGTCCTGGTCGACCTCTCCAAGGTGCCGGCCGGCTGCGACAAGATCATTTTCCCGGTCTCGATCCATGACGCGGACAACCGCAGCCAGACCTTCGGCCAGGTCAGCAACGCGTTCATCCGTGTCGTGAACCAGGCGGACGGCCAGGAGCTCGCCCGTTATGACCTCTCTGAGGACGCCTCCACCGAAACCGCCATGATCTTTGGCGAGGTGTACCGATACGGGGGAGAGTGGAAGTTCCGGGCAGTCGGCCAGGGGTACGCGTCCGGGCTGCGGGGCATCGCTCTAGACTTCGGAGTCAACGTTTCCTAAAGCGTTCTCCTGGTGAGGTTCAAGCTCGGGCGGTCCCGGGGTTTTGCTGCTGGGGGTCCGGGGGCCACCCTCCGGAACAATGCCTTGTAAAGCCGTGCACGGAGCGGGGGAGCCCCGTACAACCAGCACGGGGAAACCCGTTCACATGATGGGGAAGCCAGTGGTTCTGAAAACCTTCGGCTGGTCGCTCGCGATCACCGTGCTCGGCTTGATCGCCGCAGTGTTCTACGGCGGTTGGGAGGCCTTCGGGGTCGTCCTGATCCTCGTGATCCTGGAGATCTCGCTGTCCTTCGACAACGCGGTGGTCAACGCCGGAATCCTGAAGAAGATGAGTGCCTTCTGGCAGAAGATCTTCCTCACGGTCGGCGTGCTGATCGCCGTCTTCGGCATGCGGCTCGTCTTCCCCGTCGTCATCGTCGCCATCAGCGCCAAGCTGGGGCCGATCGAGGCGGTCGACCTCGCGTTCAACCAGCCCGACCGGTACCAGCAACTGGTCACGGACGCGCACCCGTCCATCGCCGCCTTCGGTGGCATGTTCCTCTTCATGATCTTCCTCGACTTCATCTTCGAGGAGCGCGAGATCAAGTGGCTCGGCTGGCTCGAGCGCCCGCTCGCCAAGCTCGGCAAGGTCGACATGCTGTCGGTCTGCATCGCCCTGATCGTGCTGCTCGTCGCTTCCATGACGGTCGCGGTCCACGCGCACCAGCACGGCGGCGTGCACGCGGACAAGCAGGCCACCGTGCTGCTCGCGGGCGTCGCGGGCCTCATCACGTACCTCGTCGTGAACGGTCTGTCGGGCTTCTTCGAGCACCGTCTCGAGGAAGAGGAGGAGCGCGAGCACGAGGCCGAGGAGCAGGCCAAGCGCGAGGGCAAGCCGCAGTCGGCGGCGGTGATGGTCGGCAAGGCCGCGTTCTTCATGTTCCTCTACCTCGAGGTCCTGGACGCGTCCTTCTCCTTCGACGGTGTGGTCGGCGCCTTCGCCATCACCAACGACATCGTGATGATGGCCCTCGGCCTCGGTATCGGTGCCATGTACGTCCGTTCGCTCACGGTCTACCTCGTCCGCCAGGGCACCCTGGACGACTACGTGTACCTGGAGCACGGCGCGCACTACGCGATCGGCGCGCTCGCCGTCCTCCTCCTGATCACCATCCAGTACCAGATCAGCGAGCTCATCACGGGCCTGATCGGTGTCGTGCTGATCGCCTGGTCCTTCCTGTCCTCGGTGCGGCGCAACAAGCGGATCGCGGCCGAGGAGGGCGGCTCCTCCGGGAGTTCGGACAAGACCGAGGTGTCCTCAGGAGTCTGATTCACGGGTTTGACCCCTGGGGTATTCCTGGAACGCTGTGAGCGGGGCGGTTGTACGAGGACAAGTCCTCAGCGGCCGCCCCGTCGGCATGTACGGCGGCACTTGGGGGCGGTATGTCCATCTGGGACAGGGTATGGCGCGGAAACTCCGCGCAGTTCGAGTTCGATTCGGGCAGCGCGGCGACCAACGCCATCGAACTCACCAAGCGACATCCGGTCGTCTCGCTCTCCAAGCAGGGTGCGGCCACCGGCAATCTGCGGATCAACCTGTCGTGGCGGATGCGGACTTCGGACATCGGCGGTCCCAAGCGGAACAGCCTGATGCGGCATCCGTTCAGCATGTTCAAACCCGATGTGGTCCAGGCACACACCCAGTCGATGGTCAATGTGGACCTCGACCTCGGCTGTCTGTACGAGCTGAAGGACGGTTCGAAGGGGGTCGTGCAGCCCCTCGGCAGCTTCTTCGGAGCGCTCAACGAGCCGCCGTACGTGAAGCTGAGCGGCGACGACCGGTTCGGCTCGGGGTCCGGCGAGACCGTCTACGTCAACCTCGATCACCGCGACGACATCAAGCGCCTGCTGGTGTTCGTCTACATCTACGACCAGACGCCGGCCTTCGACCGTACGCACGCCCATGTGACGCTGTACCCGAGCAACGGTCCCCGGATCGAGATCAGCCTCGACGAGCGGGCACCCCAGGCCCGCTCGTGCGCCGTGGTCACCATCGAGAACGTGAAGGGCGACTTCGTCGTACGACGCGAGGTGCGCTTCGTGTACGGGTTCCAGGCCGAGCTCGACCGGCTGTACGGGTGGGGCCTGCAGTGGGGTCGGGGCTACAAGAGCGTCACTGGCCGATGAACTGCGGCCCCTGCGGCGGCAGTTTGAAGGCCGGGTCGGGCCACGCCGACACCGGCTGCGGGTACCCGTACGCGGGCGGCTGCTGCTGCGTGGCGGCCGCCGGCGGATAGCCGTACGCGGGCGGCTGCTGGGGCGGCAGCGGGAACGCCGCCGCCACGACCGGCGCCGCCTCGGGCATCGGGCCGGGCGCCGCGAGAGGCGGTGCCGGCTCGGCGGCCGGGGTGGACACGGCAGGCACGGGCTCGGGCTCGGCGGCGGGAGCGGCATCGGGCTCGGCGGATTCGTCGACCGCGATGCCGAAATCCGTGGCGAGGCCCACCAGGCCGTCGGAGTAGCCCTCGCCGACCGCGCGCAGCCGCCAGCCGTCGCCGCGCCGGTACAGCTCGCCGCAGATCAGCGCGGTCTCGGCGCCGGTCTCCGGCTTGATGTCGAAGTACGCGATCGGCTCGGCGCCCTCGGCCGCGGAGTCGTAGAGGGAAAGTCGCAGCGACCGAACGGTCTCGAAGGGGGTGGTGCCCGGGTCCGTGGAGGCCGTCACGAGGATCCGGGTGATCTCCGCGGGAACGGCCGAGAGGTCCGCCTGGACGGTGTCCGTCATGCCGTCGGCGACGCGCTTCTGGCCGAGCCGCCAGACCGTCCCCGAGGGGTGGCGCGGCTGGTTGTAGAAGACGAAGTCCTCGTCGGACCGGACGCGCCCGTCCGCGGCGAGCAGCAGCGCCGAGGCCTCGACGGTCGGCGCGCCCTGCCCCGGGGACCAGTGGAGCACGGCGCGCACCGCCGTGGCTTCGAGCGGGACGTTCGCCCCCTTGAGCATCGCGTGCGTCATGCGGTCATCCTGCCTCCCCGGTCCTGGTCACGACAACGCGGGGTACCAAGATCGACAGCCCTGTGGGCGGCCGGTGGGAGGCCGGAAAACAGCGCGCGACATGCGCCGGTTACCAGAACTTCATTACGGTCGGGAACCTTTGACACACCCTTGTACGTACTATTACCGGCCACATCATTTCGGGTGGACCGGCAGGTCGGGGGAGTCTCATGCGTCATTTCGGGCACATCGCCCCTGAGGTGCGGGAGCGCCTGTTCCACGAGGAGCCGCGGGACTTCACCGCGGACTCCCCGCCCCGCATGCTCGCGGCGGCACTCGGGGCGACGCTCTACAGTCCGGCGACCCGCCCGCAGCTCGCGGACGACGTGCTCAAGCAGGCCGGGCACGGCGTCGTCTCCATGGTGCTGTGCCTCGAGGACTCGATACACGACGGCGAGGTGCCGGGCGCCGAGGAGAACCTGGTGCGGCAGCTCACCGAGCTCGCGCGCAGGGACACCGAAGGGGCCGGGCCGCCCCTGCTCTTCATCCGGGTACGGACCCCGGAGCAGATCACCGATCTCGTGGCACGGCTCGGCCCCGCCGCGGAGCTGCTGTCCGGATTCGTGCTGCCGAAGTTCACCGAGGAGCGGGGTGTTCCGTTCCTGGAGGCCCTCACCGCCGCCGAGGCGGCCTCCGGACGGCGGCTTTTCGCCATGCCGGTCCTGGAGTCGCCCGACCTGCTGCACCTGGAGACGCGCGGCGAGACGCTGGCCGGCATCGCCCGCACCGTCGACAAGTACCGCGAGCGCGTCCTCGCGCTGCGCCTCGGCGTCACCGACTTCTGCTCGGCGTACGGGCTGCGCAGGCCGCCGGACATGACGGCGTACGACGTCCAGATCGTGGCGTCCGTCATCGGTGACGTGGTCAATCTGCTGGGCCGGGCGGACGGCACCGGGTTCACGGTGACCGGGCCCGTCTGGGAGTACTTCCGCCACCAGGAGCGCATGTTCAAGCCGCAGCTGCGCCGCAGCCCCTTCCTGGAGGGCCGGGCCGACGACCTGCGGAAGGCGCTCATCCAGCACGACATGGACGGGCTGCTGCGCGAGATCGAGCTGGACCGGGCCAACGGACTGCTCGGCAAGACCTGCATCCACCCCACGCACGTGCTGCCCGTGCACGCGCTCTCCGTCGTGAGTCACGAGGAGTACAGCGACGCCTGCGACATACTGCGGCCCGAGCGGGGCGGTGGCGGTGTGCTGCGGTCGGCGTACACGAACAAGATGAACGAGGTGAAGCCGCACCGCGCGTGGGCCGAGCGGACGCTGCGGCGTGCGGAGGCGTTCGGGGTGGCGCGGGAGGACGTGGGGTTCGTGGAGCTGCTGACGGCCGGGTTGCCGGGATGAGTGACGAGGAGAGTCGGGCTTTCGGGGTGCGTGAACCAGGGGTGCGTGGATTCGGGGTGCATGAAGAGGTGAGCCCGGTGGTCGGGACGCGTGAAGAGGCGGGAGGCGGCGGGAACGTGGTGTGGTCCGGGGAGTGGGTCGCCGAGCGGCTCGGGGTCGAGCTGACGGGTGACCGGGAGCTGCCCGGACTCCTTGGGCTCGCGCTGCGGCGCAACCCCAAGCGTGCGCACCTGCTGGTGTCGAACGTGCTGGGCAAGCACGTCCCGCAGAGTCCATCGGTGGTGTGGGGTTCGGGGCGCGAACTCGGCGTACGGGTAAGGGAACTGCTGGGCGACGACGCGGCGCGCCGCGCGGTCGTCCTCGGCTACGCCGAGACGGCGACGGGGCTCGGACACTCCGTCGCCGACGGCCTGGCCCTCGCGACCTACCTGCACTCCACGCGCAGGCCCGTCGAGGGCGTGGCCCGCGCGGGCGGCTTCGAGGAGTCCCACTCGCACGCCACCTCGCACCTGCTGCTGCCCGAGGATCCGCACCTGCTCGCGGGGGACGGCCCGCTGGTCCTCGTCGACGACGAGTTCTCCACGGGGAACACGGTCCTGAACACCATCCGCGCGCTGCACGAACTGCACGCGCGCGGGCACTACGTCATCGTCGCGCTCGTCGACATGCGCTCGCCGGGCGACCAGGGGCGACTGGAGGAGTTCGCGCGCGAGATAGGGGCGCGGGTCGACCTGGTGGTCGCGGCGCGCGGCGCGGTGAAGCTGCCGGACGGGGTGCTCGAGAAGGGGCAGGCGCTCGTCGCCGCGCACGAGGACGGGCAGCTGCCCGCACCCCGCCGGGAGCGCGCCGAACTCATACGCCTCGACGACCTCGGCTGGCCGCGGGGCCTGCCGGACGGCGGGCGGCACGGATTCACGCCGGAGCACCGGGAGCGCCTCGAAGCGGCACTGCCCGGCATGGCCGCGCGCCTCGCACCGCACCTGGGCGACGGGCGCGTACTCGTCCTCGGTAACGAGGAGTTGATGTACGCGCCACTGCGCCTCGCCACCGAGCTGGAGGCGGCGGGCGCCGACATCGCGTACTCCACCACGACCCGCTCGCCCGTCCTCGCCGTCGACGATCCCGGCTACGCGATCCGCAGCCGCCTCGTCTTCCCGGCGCACGACGCGCCGGCGGACGGGCCGGGGGACCGGTTCGCGTACAACGTCGCGGGCGGCGGCTTCGACACGGTCGTCGTCGTGCTCGACTCGGTCGGCGACACCGCCGAACTCGAAGGCCCCGGCGGGCTGCTGGAGCGGGTCGCCGAGCACGCTTCGCGGGTGGTCGTGGCCGTGGTGCCGTCGTACGTTCCTCAGGAAAGGTCCCCCATGCCGTTGCCCGAGCCGTTGCGCGGCCCCGCGTTCTCCTCGTACGCGCCGGACGAGGTGGGGTGGCTGCTCCAGGACCTGTCGGACGTACAGCTGGAGGCGCCGACCGAGGAGCGCGAGGAGGCCATTCAGGGCGGGGGCGCGCACTACGCGGAGTCGCTGCCCGTCGAGTACCAGCCCAGCGCGCAGTACCAGGAGTTGTTCCACGCCGCCCTTGAGGCGTCGGCGGGCCGAATAGCCCACGCGGTGGGCGTGGTCACCGAGACGGTGCTCGCCGAGCGGTCGCCGCGCCCGGTGCTTGTGTCGCTCGCGCGCGCCGGGACGCCGGTGGGGGTGCTGATGCGGCGCTGGGCGCTGCGGCGGCACGGCCTCGAACTGCCGCACTACGCGGTGTCGATCGTGCGTGGTCGGGGCATCGACGCGAACGCGCTGCGCTGGCTCGCCGCGCACCACGATCCGGCGGATGTCGTGTTCGTGGACGGGTGGACCGGCAAGGGGGCCATCACGCGCGAACTCGCGGCCGCGGTCGCCGAGTTCGAGGGCTTCGACCCGGAGATCGCCGTGCTCGCCGACCCGGGGTCGTGCGTGCGCACGTACGGGACGAGGGAGGACTTCCTCATCCCTTCGGCCTGCCTCAACTCCACGGTGTCCGGGCTGATTTCGCGGACGGTGCTGCGATCCGACCTGGTCGGGCCCGACGACTTCCACGGGGCGAAGTTCTACTCCGAGCTGGGCGACGCGGACGTCTCCGGGCGGTTCCTCGACGCGGTGGAGGAGCGGTTCGCGGAGGTCACGGAGGCGGTCGACGCCGAGGTCAAGGAGTTGCAGGGGGCCGACAGGGCGCCCACGTGGGAGGGCTGGGCGGCCGTCGAGCGGATCAGCGAGGAGTACGGGATCCACGACGTGAACCTGGTGAAGCCCGGGGTCGGCGAGACGACGCGGGTGCTGCTGCGGCGGGTGCCGTGGAAGATCCTGGCGCGCGAGGACGCCGGGGCCGATCTCGACCATGTGCGTCTGCTGGCGGAGCAGCGCGGTGTCCCGGTCGAGATGGTCGGTGAACTCCCGTACACCTGCGTCGGGTTGATCCACCCGAAGTTCACGCGTGGGGCGACGGGGACGGACGGCAAGGCGGTGGCGGCCAAGTGACCACCAACACCACCACCGTCGTCGCGAGCGATCTCGACCGTACGCTCATCTACTCCGCCGGCGCGCTCGGCCTGACCATGCCGGACGCCGAGGCGCCGCGGCTGCTCTGCGTCGAGGTGTACGAGGGCAGACCCCTGTCGTACGTCACCGAGGACGCCGCCGAGCTGCTGGTCGAGCTGGGGCGGCGCGCGGTGTTCGTGCCCACGACCACGCGGACGCGGGAACAGTACGGGCGGGTGCGGTTGCCGGGGGCGGCGCCGACGTACGCGATCTGTGCGAACGGTGGGCACTTGCTGGTCGACGGGGTGTCGGATCCGGAGTGGCGGCGGGCGGTCGGGGAGCGGCTCGACTCGGAGTGCGCGCCGCTCGGGGAGGTCCGGGAGCGGATGGTCGCCGCGGCGGATCCGGCGTGGCTCCTGAAGGAGCGGGTCGCGGAGGACCTGTTCGCGTACCTGGTCGTCGACCGGGCGGCGCTGCCGGAGGGGTGGGTCAAGGAACTCGGGGAGTGGGCCGACGGGCTCGGCTGGGGTGTGTCGCTTCAGGGGCGGAAGGTGTACGCCGTGCCGAAGCCGTTGACCAAGGGGGCGGCGGTTTCGGAGGTTGCGCGGAGGGTCGGTGCGGGGTTGACGCTGGGGGCGGGGGATTCGCTCCTGGACGCGGATCTGCTCCGCGTGGTGGACCGGGGGTGGCGGCCCGGGCACGGGGAGCTGGCGGATGTGGGCTGGGCGTCGCCCGGGGTGACGGTGTTGGCTGAGCGGGGAGTTGTGGCGGGGGAGGCGGTGTTGCGGGGGTTCCTCGGGGCGGTGTGATGTGCGCGCGGCACGGGGGTCCCGGGGCTGTGCCGGGGCGGCGCCCGTCGTTTCGTTGCGCGGCACCGCTACGGGGCTCCGCCCCGGACCCCGCGCCTCAATCGCCGGCGGGGCTTGAAATGGATTGAGTAGCGGGGTCCGGGGCGGAGCCCCGTAGCCCACCCTCAGCCGCAGCAGCCGCCCCCGCAGCAGCCGCCGCCCCCTCCTGCCCCAGCGCTCGGGGGCGGGGACGTGGCCGTGCCCGCCACCGACACCGTGGAGAGGAGTTTGACCGTGTCGGCGTGGCCCTCCGGGCAGGTGGCGGGGGCCGCGGAGGCGGACATCGGGCGGGACAGTTCGAACGTGGCGGCGCAGCTGCGGCAGCGGTACTCGTAGCGTGGCATGCGCCAAGAGTACGGTCAGGCCCGGTCAGTTGGAGCGTGCCTGGCCTGCCAGTACGGGTTGTCGTGCGGCAGCGTTCCGCTGACCCGCCCGTACATCCCGAAGAACATCAGCAGCACACCGACGACAAAGCTGAACAGCACGTTCTGGATGCGGAACGCCAGGAAATTGAAGCCGGTGTCCAGCAGGGCCAGATTCACGAAGCCGCTGAGGATGAACAGGATCCCCAGCGTCATGTTGAGCGTCGACGCGAAGTTGCCGCCGATCACCATTCCGGCGAAGAGCAGCAGGCCGACGCAGATGGACAGGACGCTCAGCGCGCCGTTCGTGCTGAGGCCCGCGACGGAGTCCCCGCGGGTGTCGAAGAACCCGATCTTGTCGATGAGCCCGAGGATGCCGAAGGCGAGCAGCACGAGCCCCATCAGACCGGCTCCGGTGCGGTACACCCTGCTGAGCCGATGGTCGAGGGGCAGATGCTCGTCGAGTGTGACGTGGCGTCGGGGCCCGGGGTGGAGTATGTGCGTGGACATGATCGCCCCGCCTCCTTGTACGCGGTACGCGCGCACCTGCGGTACGCACGTGGACGTACCTCAAGGATCCGCCCGTCCCGCGGGTTGTGCCAACGTCAGACGCCGCCGCCCCGGTCCTCCCGGATCTGCGTGACCACGCGGGCCACCGTCCGCCGCACGCCCTCGGTCTCGGTCAGGAAGTGCCAGTAGTCGGGGTGGCGCCCCTCAAGGCCCGCGACGGCGCGGTCCAGGCGCGCCACCGACTCGTCGAGGGGGCGGGCGTGCCGCGGGTCGGGCGTGGACCGGCCCGCCATCGCGAGGCGTTGCGCGTCCCGGATCGCGAACCGCGTGCGGTCGATCTCCGCCCGCGGGTCCTTCGCCACCGCGTTCAGCCGCTGAAGGCGGTCGGAGGCCGCCGACACCGACTCGTCCGTCGCGTTCAGCAGGGCGCGGACCGTGGAGAGCCGCGCCGTCGCGTTCGGCCAGTCCTGGCTCTCGCGGGCCGACCGCGCCTCGGCGAGCTTGGACTCGGCCTGCCGCACGTTCTCCGCGGCTGTTTCCGGCACGGACTGCAGGTCCTGCCAGCACGCGACGGTGAACCGCCGCCGCAGCTCGCTGAGCACCGGCTCGACCTGCCCGGCCCGCGTCTGGAGCGCCTGGGCGCGGGTCCGCAGGGAGACGAGCCTGCGGTCGATCTCGGCCGCCCGCTCGGGCAGCCGCTCGGCCTCGGCCCGTACGGACTCGGCGTCGCGCGCGACCCGCTCCGCGCGCTCCAGCGTCTCCGGTACGCCGTGCTGCCCCGCTCCCTGGTTGAGCTTGGTCAGCTCGGGGCCGAGGGTGGCGAGCCGGGCCGCCAGATCGTCGGCCTGGAGGCCCGCCTGCCGTACGGCGTCGAGCGCGGTCGTCGCCGCCAGCAGGGCCTGCCGCGCGCGCTCCACCGACGGGGCGACCCGCGCCAGCTGTGTCTCCGCCTTGCCGAGCAGCGGTCCGATGCCTTGCGCGAAGCGGTCCAGGTCCTGCTTGACCTGCGTCAACTGCTGCTTGGCCTCGGTCAGTTGAGCATGGGCGCGGGAGGCGGCGGACGCCTCCAGGTCGTCCCGGTCCAGATCGTGCGCGTCGACCGCGGTGATGTACTGCCCGCTGACCTCGTCGATCCGGCGGCCGAGCCCCGCGAAGTCGTCGACGGCGCGGCGGGCCGCCGGCGAGTCGTCGACCGCGGTGATCGTCTCTATCGAGATGCGCAGGTCCCGCTGGGCGGTGTCAAGGTCGTAGAAAGCGGCGGCCGCGTCGTCCTTGGCGGCCTGCGCCTGCGCGCGCTGCGACTCGGCGCGGCCCCCGAACCACCGCCGGGTGCCTCCGGCGTTGAACGCGCCCGTGAGCGTCGCCGTGAGGAGGGGGAGCGGGAGAAGGGCGAGTGTCAGGACGTCGGTGAGGGCGCGGCGGTTCCTTTTGGTCGTCGTCGCCGTCACTAACCTCTGACCTCTCCGCGCTGTCCGTGCCTTCATCAGCCCTGCCCGGTACATTCTCCCATCGGTTAATGACGAACACACGGGTCCATTAGTTCGCGGTTCGCCGGGTGACTTTCCCGCACGTCGGCCGGGGCGGTCCCTGTTTGCCGAGCATGGGCGTCGGCAAGGTAGGCTGTCGACTCGTCCTGGCGGTGCGCCGGGATCACGGGCGCGTAGCTCAGGGGTAGAGCGTCTGCCTTACAAGCAGAATGTCGGCGGTTCGAAACCGTCCGCGCCCACCGTGAAGCGTGTTGAACGAAGGCCCTCAGGTGATCAAGCCCGGGGGCCTTCGTCGTTCCCGGGGTCGTCGCGTGCGGGCTCGTCGTGCACGTGCTTGAGGCGGGCGCGGGCCCGCACCGCGTCGCCGCCCGTCAGTTCGGACCAGTACCGATGGCACGTCACGAAGACGGCCAGTTCCAGCTCGCGCCTGCGGAGTTTCTCGACCTCCGCCTGATCGTCCTCGCTCCAGCCGGGCGAGGCCGCGCGCTCCATTTTGCGCCAGCCCTGGGTGTCCATGACGGCGTCGTGGGGCTCGACCGACCAGGGGAGCCGCTTGAGCAGGGCCAGGAGCTCGGCCCTGATCTGATGCAGCTCGGCCTGGCCCGCGAGGAGGTCGTCGGGGAAGTCGAAGTCGGAATCATCGGTCGCTGCCACCCGGCAATGGTACGTCTGTTCGAATTCAGGGTGCGAGCAACTTCGGGTACTTCATCGGGTGGTTCACGCGAACGTGTGGTCGACGGTGTTCGATCGCCGGGTGCAGGGCGCCGTCCGGCGGCAGACTGGAGGCATGTGCCGCAGCATCAAGACCCTTCGCCCGCCCGCGCTCCCCGAAGAGGCCACCGGGGACGAGATCAGGGCCGCAGCCCTGCAGTACGTACGGAAGGTGTCCGGCTTCCGGGCGCCGGCCGCGCACAACCGCGAGGTGTTCGAGCGGGCGGTGGACGACATCGCCCGCGCGACCGCCGAGCTGCTCGACGGCCTTGAGGTGCGCGGGTCCGGCGGGCCACCGAGCAAGCCCTCGGAGCCCGCTCGGGCCTCCTGAGCCGCCCCGACATTCCGTCGAGCCCGGCTCGGATCCCCTGAGCCGCGCGGGGACAGGCCTCGCCGGTCCCGCTCAGGCCTCCTGGGCCGCCGGTACCGGCCTGCGCATCACGTACGCCGCCACCGCGCCCGCGCCCACCAGGGCGAGGACCGAGACGACGGTGGAGAGCCAGCTCGCGCCGAGCCACTGGGCGCCGAAGTAGCCGAGCGCCACGCTGTACGCGGCCCAGGCCACGCCCGCGAGCGCGGACCACGGCAGGAACTCGCGGACGCGGCGGTGTGCCGTGCCCGCCGCGAAGGAGACGACCGAGCGGCCCGCGGGTGCGAACCGGGCGATGATCACGAGCAGCCCGCCACTGGAGCGCGCGAGCGCCCCGCCGAGACGTTCCTGCGCGGTGCGCAGGCGCCGGGAGCGGGCGAGGGCGCGGTCCAGGCGCTCGCTGCCGCGTGCGGCGAGCCGGTACGCGACCAGGTCGCCGAGGACCGAGGCCGTCGCGGCACAGAGTGTGAGGGCGAGCAGGTCCGGGAGGTTGGGGTGCGGCACACCGCCGGTGGCGGCCGCGCCGCCCGCGGTCGCGGTGGCCGCGGCGATCACGAGGAAGCCGCTGGGCAGCACGGGCACGAACACGTCGAAGACGACGGAGAGCGCCACGATCGCGTAGATCCACGAGCTGTCGGTCAGCGGCCCCAGGACACTCTCCAGCACTGTTCGCCTACTCCCGTGAGGACCGTTCCGGTGCGCTTTCCGGCCGTTCCCTCCCGAAAGGAGCGGCTGACATGACAGCTCTACAGCGTACGCCTCGGAAGTGGCTGAAGTGGCGAAAGGGGCACAGTTGTTCCTGATCTCACGTTCCCGCGTGTTCCTGCCGTGATGGGTCGGTCACGTCCCGTACCAAAAAGTCATCGCAAGGAGGAAGAGGGTCGGATCCGGTGACCCCAAGTGATCGGAAGGAACGGAAATGAAGGCAAGAATCGTGACGGGTGTCCTGGCGGCGGCCGTGCTCGCGGTGAGCAGCGGCACCGCCAGTGCGACGACGAGCTACTGGGTGCGGGTGGCGGGGCACTTCTCGCCGCCCGACGCCTTCGTCGCGTCGACGGCGCTCACGTACGACAAGGCCCTCGTGCCGCCGGCGTCGTCGGTCCAGGTGGCGCAGCACGGGACGGACTCCGGCATGACCGTGAGCATGCGGGTGAGAGGGCTCGTTCCAGGTCACAAGTACGGGGCGCACGTGCACCAGAAGTCGTGCGGCGCCGACCCCGAGGCGGCGGGCGGGCACTACCAGAACGTGGTGGATCCGAAGCGGGTGACCGCGGAGAACGAGCTCTGGCTCGACTTCACGGCCGACGAGAACGGTGACGGCCGGGCGAAGGTGCACAAGAAGTGGGGGCTACGGCCAGGCGGCGCGGGCTCCATCGTGATCCACGACAAGCCGGGCGCGTCGGGCGACCGGGTGGCGTGCGTCTCGGTGCCGTTCACCTCGGTTTCCTGAGGGGTCTTTCCCTGAGGGGGTCTGCGCGTACGACGGCGGCCCGCGCCCCCCCGGGGCGCGGGGGGGGCGGGCCCCCCGGGGGGGGGCCGGGGGGGGCGGGGGGGGGGGGGGGGGGGGCCCCCCCCCCCCCGCCCCCCCCCCCGGGGGCGGGGGGGGGGGGGGGCCCGCCGTCGTACGCGCAGGGGCTCAGGCCGGGACGGCCTCGCCCGCCGGCGCCGTGTCCTCGACCCGCTCGCCGCGCGTGGCGAAGAGGCGGTCGAGGCCCAGCGCGCCGGAGCCGGTGAAGACGAGCAGCAGCATCGTCCAGCAGAACAGGGCCGCGGCCTCGCCGCCGTTCTGGATCGGCCACAGGGCCTCGGGCTGGTGCATCTTGAAGTACGCGTAGGCCATCGAGCCCGACGCGACGAAGGCGGCGAAGCGGGTGCCGAGGCCGAGCAGTACGAGGCCGCCGCCGACGAGCTGGATCACGGCCGCGTACCAGGCCGGCCAGGTGCCGGTCCCGACGGTGCCGCCGCCCATCGCGCCGCCGAGGACGCCGAAGAGCGATGCGGCGCCGTGGCAGGCGAAGAGCAGGCCTATGACGATGCGGAACAGGCCGAGAGCGTAGGGCTGGGCGCGGTTGAGACGTCCAGTCATGGTGGGGCTCCTTCGGTCGGTGGGGACGAAACCGAGAGCACCGGCGCGGGGAGCGCCGTCATCGCCGCTGCCGCCACCGGTGTGGGGCGCCAAAGATTAGGGGAACCTAATTAGTGCTTGCAAGTTCAACATCCGGCCATGATCACCCTCCGGACCGGCCTCCGCCCCGGCCGTCGCGGGGTCCGCCCCGGCCGTGCGCAGGGCCGCGCGTGCCACCGCGTCGGCGTCGGAGAGGGTGACCGAGTCGACGCCCGGGCGGGCCCCCGCGGCGGTCACCCAGTGCACCCCCTCGGTGGGTACTCCGAAGGCGAACCGTCGTGCGTGCGCTCGTCCCTGACGGTTGATCAGGCGGTACGGCCGAGGTGTGACGTCCAGGCCCCCGGTCTCGTGCCCGTCGACCGTGTGCGGCCGGGCGCCGCCGGTTTTGAGGAGGCGTACCAGCAGGTCGTCGGCGGCCCTGCGGAGGTCGGGCTCGGGCAGCCGGGCCTCGACGAGTGTGGCGACCCTCACGGTCGAACCCGGCACGTCGGGCGAGTGCGCGACGAAACGGCCGTCCCGCGCCGTCACCTCCATGCGCGGCCCCACGACCGTCAGGACGCCGGCCTCGATCAGCGCGGTCAGCTCCTCGATACGTCGCCGGGGCGGGCCGATCGACAGGAACGCGTTGAGCGGGGTGTACCAGCGGTCGAGGTGGTCGCGGCGCGAGTCGCCGGCGAGGCCGCCGTGGTCGACCACGAGCCGGAGCTCGTTGCGCAGGTCGCGCAGCACGTCGAGGGCGGCCTTCAGTGGCCCGTCCACGTTGCCGAGCGAGGCGTGCGCGGCGTCCTCGCGAAGATGGCCGAGAAGCCAGGCGCGCCATGTGGCGGGAGAGGTGTACGTGCGGCCCGAGGCGGGGCGGGAGACGCGGTCCCAGGACCACAGAAGGTCCTCGGGTATCCCGAACTCGCCGAGGACGGCGGCCTCTTGGCGGGAGCGGTGGGGTGTGGCGAGGAAGCGCTCGCGGAAGGAGCCGGCGGTGCGGGGCGGGGTGTCCGCGGTCCGCGGGAGTGTCCGCAGGAGCGTCTCGTAGTAGACCGTCTCGACCTCCTTCGCGACCAGTGGCCATATGTCGGCGAGGAAGTCGGGGGCGTCGCCGGAGTCGGCCCGCTTGCGGAATCCGGATATCAAGTCGGGGGTGAGTACGGCGGGTCGGTGGCGGCCGTACGCTCCCTTGGCGTTGTCGCCGCGCGCCTGGTGCGGGATGCCGCGGCGTGAACCCGCGTACAGGCGGGGCTCGTTGCCCGAGGGGACGTAGCGCAGGCCGCCGTCCGCCGTGCGTACGTGGCGCCCGCCGCGGCCTTGCGTCAACAGGGCCATGTGGTCGAAGAAGTTGAGGCCGAGGCCGCGCAGGAGGACGGGTTCGCCGGGGGCCAGGGGGCTCAGGTCGAGCTCGGCCGGGTTGGCGGGCGGGAGGTGGCGCAGGCCGTGCCGCCGGGCGTACTCGGCGAGGTCGTGCTCGGCCGGGGTGGCGACGGCGGGCAGGTGGCCCTGGGCGAGGACGACCGCGTGCAGGCCGGTGAGGCGGTGGCCGTCGGCGAGGGTGAGGGCCTGGAGACCGTCCTCGGCGTCGTCGAGGCGGACGGCGCGGGTGGCGTGCGCGACGACCTCGACGGAGGCGGGGGCGGCCGCGACCGTCTCCGCGTACACCCAGCGCAGGTAGCGCCCGTACTGGGCGCGGGTGGGGTACGCGTCGGGGCCCACCGGTACGTCGTGCCGCGCGGCCCACTCGTGCAGGCTCGGGCCCGGGTGGATCGGGCCCGAGCAGTCGACGCTGGCGTCGGTGAACAGGGTGACCTGTGAGGCGACCGTGTTCATGAGGAGTTCCGGTGCCTGGTCCGTGCGCCAGACGGCGCCCGCGCCCGGTGGGTGCGGGTCGATCACGTGGACCGTGAGCCGGGTCCCGGGCGGGAGGAGCTCGTCCGCCGAGGCGGTGAGCCGTTCCAGGACGCTGGTGCCGCGGGGGCCCGCGCCGACGATGGCGAGGGCGGGCTCGGGGTGGGGGACGGGCACGGTGGGACTCCCGAGGCATGTGGGGCTGCTGGGAAGTGGACGGGTGGGCTCATCATGCCGGTTCCCTGCCGGGAGTGGTGCAGACCAGTGGGGGTGTGGTCGGTGTCACCCGGTGCGGTTGGCCGTCGGCCGGTGCGGGTGGGCCGTCCCTACGCCACGGGGCTCCGCCCCGGACCCCGCGCCTCAAACGCCGGCGGGGCTGAAAAGATCGCCTCAATCGCCGGCGGGGCTTGATCTATCAAGCCCCGCCGGCGATTGAGGCGATCTAGCCCCTGCGGCGATTGAGCAGCGGAGCCCCGTGGCGTGGGGGACGGTTACGTCAGGTGGCGGTCGTCTGCCCGGATCAGGCCGCGCCCCGCGGTCGCCTGGTCGAGGGTCAGGGTTGCGGTGCGGGAGCGGAGCGTGAGGGTCATGAGTTGGTTGCCGAACCAGGGGCCGCCTGTGCGGCGCCAGGTGATGTGCGGGGAGCCCGCGCGGGCATGGCGGGCAAAGCGGCGGCCGAGGAGGCGCCCGAACCGGCTCCAGCCGAAGCGGAAGCCGACGCGTATGGACGCCGGTACGGAGTTGTGGACCGGGGAGCAGGTGAGTTGGAGGACGCGGGCGCTCGGGGCCTCCGTGCCCGCGGGCCAGCTCGGCTCGGCGACGTACGCGTGGTGGACGTCGCCGGAGAGGACGGAGATGGTCGCCGGTGCGGCATCCCCCGAGCCCGCCTCCGCGATCAGGTCCGCGAGCGCCTCGAACGACTTCGGGAACGCCGCCCAGTGCTCCAGGTCCGCCCTGCGCCGCAGATCCTCCCCGAACCGCGCCCAGCGCGGCCCCCGTTCACCCCGGCACAGCGCCGCGTTCCACTCCTCGGCGTCGTGGATGAGGTGCGGGAGCAGCCAGGGCAGCGACGTGCCGATGAGGAGGTGGTCGTACGTGCCGCGGTCCGCGAGGGCCTGCTCGCGCAGCCACTCTGCCTCGCCGGGGGAGAGCATCGCCCGGTTCTGCTCGTCGAGGACGCGGGCCGCCCGCGTGTCCACCATCAGCAGCCGTACGCGGCCGAAGTCGCGGCGGTAGCTCCAGCGGACCGACTCCGGAGTCGCGTCGGCGCGGGCGGCGAACTCCCGTAGGGCGTCCGTGCCGTCGGGGGTCGCGCGGACCGCCTCGTAGACGGGGTCCTTCGCCAGTTCGGCCGGTGAGAGATTGCCCATGTGCTGGTGCACCCAGTACGACATCAGGCCGCTGAGCAGGCGCTCGCGCCACCACGGGACCGCGCGCATGTCGGCGAGCCAGGCGGAGCTGGTGTTCCAGTCGTCGATCAGGTCGTGATCGTCGAAGATCATGCAGCTGGGGACCGTGGAGAGCAGCCAGCGGACCTCCGGGTCGAGCCACGACTCGTAGTAGAGGTGCGTGTACTCCTGGTAGTCCGCGACCTCGGTGCCGGGAGGCTCCGACAGGTCGCGGCGGCGCGCGAGCCACGCCTGCGTCGCCGGTGAGGTCTCGTCCGCGTAGACCTGGTCACCGAGGAGTACGAGGACGTCGGGGCGCTCGGCGTCCGGGTCCGCGGCGATGCGGGCGGCCAGGGTGTCGAGGGCGTCGGGGCCCACCGGGTCGTGCTCGGCGGCGGGCGGAGCCGCCCAGCGGCACGAGCCGAAGGTGACACGGACCGGGTCCCCGGAGTCGTACGCCGGGGTGCGGATGGTGCTGGCCGGGTAAGGGGAGTCCGGCAGCGGCCAGACCCCGCCGCCGTCGAGGATCACCTCGTACGTGGTCTCCGTGCCGGAAGTGAGTCCGGTGACCGGGATCAGCGCGTAGTGGTGCCCCTCGACCTGGAACGTGGGCGCGCTGCCCGACGCGCCGTCCGCGCAGCGCACCTCGGCGACGCAGGGCCGGTTCGCCTCGACCCATACCGTCGCCGTCTCCTCGTCCACGTACCGCAGCAGTGGTCCAAGGCGCAGCCTCGCCACGTGATCGCCTCCCGCTCGTTCCTCCGACGTTCCGGCCCCGTACGGTACGGAACGTCGGAGGGGGCGGGGCGGTTCCGGCAGACTTATAACGACCGGGCCGGGCACGCCCGAATCGGCCGGACCCCAGGTCTCAGCAGCCGCTGAGCCCCGACTGGATCGCCGACTTCTCCGCCGGGTCGACACTGAGCGCGTAGTGGTGCTTCACCTGGACCCACATCCGCAGATACGTGCAGGTGTACTCGGTGCGCGAGGGCATCCACTCGGCGGGGTCCTGGTCGCCCTTGGACTGGTTGACGTTGTCGGTGACCGCGATGAGCTGCGGGCGTGTGAGGTCGTTGGCGAAGCCCTGGCGCTCGTCGTTGGTCCAGGAGTTCGCGCCCGACTTCCACGCCTCGGACAGCGGGACGACGTGGTCGATGTCGACATCGCCGGAGGCCGTCCAGGTCTCGCCGTCGTACTCCGAGTACCAACTCCCCGACGTCGCCGCGCAGTCGGAGCCCGTCTGGACGTCCTTGCCGTCTCGCTTGAGGACCTCCTCGCGGGTGTTGCAGGCGCCGGACTGGGTGATCCAGTGCGGGAACTTCTCGCGGCTGTAGCCGTCGGAGGAACCTTCCGCCTTCTCCGTCAGCTCGCCGAGGTACGTACGGGCGGTGGCGGCGCTGACGGGGGTGGGCGGCGCGGCCTGGGCGGACGGCGTGGCGAGCAGCAGGGCGAGGGCGGTGACGCCGGTGGCGGCCGCGGCGAACGAGGATCGACGCGCGTAGACCGGGCGTATGCGGCGCGAGGTCGAGGTGGGGCGCATGTGAACTCCCTTGATGTGGGGGTGGAGTTACGAGGTCCAGGGGCAGGCCTGCCGCACCGTGTGCTGTGGGGCGCTCCGTGTGGCAGGGTCGCGTCAATATGGTGGCGGGCCAGGGGGTCGATCACAAGTAGGCCCGGCAAAACAGGAGTTGGCCGGGGCCGGGCGTGAAAAACAACGTGGGGATTTTCGTCGAGCGCTGATCGCACCGGGGCTCTCGTCCGTACCTTCCGGTATCCCTTGTTCGCGACTGGAGGCACCATGCGACTCTCGCGCTCCACGGCCGGAAACCTCTTCGTGATCGGCGCGTTGATCGTGACCGTCTCGGCCCTGGCCTACCCCGCCATGCTCGGCGTGCAGAACACGACCACGACGCAGGCGCGCGTCGTCGGCAGCACCCGCTGGGGCCCGCTCACCGAGGCCGACCGGGACTTCGTGGTCAAGGTCAGGTCGGCCGGGCTGTGGGAATTCCCTTTGGGCCGGGAGGTGTTGAAGCGGGGTACGACGCCGGAGATGAAGACGGCCGGGCAGCACCTCGTCGTCGGGCACTCCCTGCTGGACGCCAGTTGCCGCAAGATCTCCCAGGATCTGGGCATCACCCTGCCCAATCAACCCACGCCGCAGCAGCAGCAGTTCGTGGCGACGGTGGAGTCCAAGCGCGGCAAGGAGTTCGACTCCACGGCGTCGAACATCATGCGCGTCACGCACGGGCAGATCTTCCCGGCCATCAGCAATATCCGGGCCACCACGCAGAACGCCGAGATACGGCGGCTCGCGAACGAGGCCAACGACGTCGTGCGCGACCACATGGAGGTCCTGGAGAAGACCGGGCTCGTCAACATGGACCAGGCCCTCGCCGAGCAGACCGGACCGCCACGGGTCCCGAAGGCGCAGATGACCCCGCCGGTGCCGCAGCCCGGAGCTCCGCAGGTCGCGCTGATCGCACCGCCTGGGCTGCCGAATCCGTACACGAAGACGTTCCCGTCGTCGCCGCCGACGACGGGCTGAGCTGCGACGACGGGGGTGTCGGCGGGGCGTGAGGGGGGCGGGTGGCGATCTTCGGGGGAGTTTTTGTATCGTGAAGAAACAAAGTGGCACCCGCCCGTTCAACCCTGACCAGCGGGCGGGGCCGCCTTGTCCCTCTTACGCCTCCGCAGGTCTGGAGCCCGCCGATGACGGCCACGCCCACGGTGCCCACTGTTCTCAAGGCGCGCGCACTCCTCCTCGACATGGACGGCACCCTCGTCAACTCCGACGCTGTCGTGGAGCGGATCTGGCGGCGCTGGGCGGCCGCCCATGGATTCGACGCCGAGCAGGTCCTCGCCGTCGCGCACGGCCGCCAGGCCCACGCCACGCTGGCCGAGCTGCTCCCCGAGCGGCCGATGGAGGAGAACTACGCGGACAACGCGCGCATGCTCGCCGAGGAGACCTCCGACGTCGAGGGCGTCGTCGCCGTGCCGGGCGCTCCGCGCTTCCTGGAGTCGCTGGTCGCGGGCGGCGTTTCGCACGCCCTCGTCACCTCGGCCGACCTCGCGCTCTCGACGGCGCGGATGGGGGCGGCGGGGCTCGCGTACCCGGCGGTGCGGGTGACCGCGGAGAACGTGGGGGCCAGCAAGCCCGATCCCGAGGGGTTCCTGAAGGGCGCCGCCGAGCTGGGTGTCGATCCGGCGGACTGCGTGGTCTTCGAGGACTCGGGGGCGGGAATCGCGGCGGGGCGCTCCGCGGGGATGCGGGTTGTGGGGGTCGGGCCCCGGGCCGTGTCGCAGGGGGCGACCGTGTGTGTGCCGGATCTTTCGGCGGTACGGGTTGAGGTTCTGGCCGACGGGGGAGTCGCGCTGCACCTGGGGTGACGTTTTGCCCTGGGCCACAGAGGCTGAGCCCCGGCGCGGGATTCGCCTACTCACGGTTGCGCGCGCAGTTCCCCGCGCCCCTTACGCCCACCCGTCTCCCGCTCAAGAGCTGTGCGCGTCGACGGGCCGTATTCGCCGTGCTTGTCGGTGGTGATGCCGCGGGAGTATTGGTAGGTGCCGACCGCGGTTTCCGTGGGGCTGTCGAAGTCGCCGGTGATTTCACCCACGTAGAGGTTCAACTGCTTGAGGCGCCACTGGAGTTCGGCGACCTCGTGGCCGCTGTCGCCCCTGCGCAGGGTCGTCTCCTCCGTCGGTGTCGACGACGTCGTGCGGGAAGCCGAGGGGGACGGGGTCCTGCGTTCCTTGCGCTCCGTGTCGGGCTTCTCGCGGGTCGGGGTGGGCGACGCCGTGAGCGTCCGGGAGTGCGTGGGTGAGGGCGGGGCGGCCGGGGAACTCTTCGCCGACGGGGACGCGGAGCGCGTGGTGGGGGTCGCCGAGCGGGACGGGGCGAGCGTCATCGCCGTCGCTTTCGCGGCCGTGGTGTCGGAGGCCGAGGCCCCGTCGTCGCCCGGTGACGTGATCAGCACCGTCACCAGGGTCGCCACACTCAGCACGCCCGTGACCGCGGAGAGCAGCAGCATCCGGCCGTGCCTGGCCGGCTCGTCCGGCGCCGGCTCTTCTTCGTCGTCCGGGGTGTGCGCGGGCGGTGGCGGATACGCGTACGGGTCGGCGGCCCGCGGCGGCGTCGGCTGTGAGGGCTCCGACAGCGAGACGTAGGGGCGGACGCGGAGCGGAGCGAAGGCTTCCGGCTCGCAGGCGCAGGACGGTGCGCCGTCGGGACCCTCCGCGGTCCCGCACTCCGGACACGTACGACGTTCTTCACTCACCGCTGCCGAACCCCCTCCGAGCGCTCCGGCCCCCCGCCAGGTCGCTGCAGCGCATTATGCAGACCCATGGGACCCGCCCGCAGCGCCGGTCCCATAAACCCTCGTCAGCGCCCATGTGCACACCGTGACCGGACACCGCCGCGTAAAACTTCCCGCGCCGCATGACTCAACAGGCCAAACCTGGTCACACCTACCAGGATGGGAAGTACCAAGCACCCGGCCGCGTTCGTGCCGGGCCGGCTTCGGAGGCGGTCATGAGCAGCCAGGACATCGAGAGCGTGGGGCCCGGGGACAGCGGTCGCGGAGCGCCCGCCGCGCCCAGGGAGAACGCCAAGTCCGGCGGCGTCCTCGTGTCGATCGGCGCGCTGCTGCTCGGCATGCTGCTTGCCTCGCTCGACCAGACGATCGTGTCGACGGCCCTGCCGACCATCGTCAGCGATCTGGGCGGCCTGGAGCATCTGTCCTGGGTCGTCACCGCGTACATGCTCGCCGCGACGGCGGCGACCCCGCTCTGGGGGAAACTCGGCGACCAGTACGGGCGCAAGAAGCTCTTCCAACTCGCCATCCTGATCTTCCTGGTGGGCTCGGCGCTCTGCGGACTCTCGCAGAACATGGGCCAGTTGATCGGCTTCCGTGCTCTGCAGGGCCTGGGCGGCGGCGGGTTGATGGTGCTGTCCATGGCGATCGTCGGCGATATCGTCTCGCCGCGTGAGCGAGGCAAGTACCAGGGCCTCTTCGGCGCCGTGTTCGGTGCGACGAGCGTCCTCGGGCCGCTGCTCGGCGGACTCTTCACCGAGCACCTGAGCTGGCGCTGGGTCTTCTACGTCAATCTGCCGATCGGCGTCGTCGCGCTCCTCGTGATCGCCGCCGCCCTGCACATCCCGGTCCGCTCCACCAAGCACCGTATCGACTACCTCGGCACGTTCCTCGTCGCCTCCGTCGCCACCTGCCTCGTCCTGGTCGCCTCGCTCGGCGGCACCACATGGGCGTGGGGCTCGCCGCAGATCATCGGTCTCGCGATCCTGGGCGTCGTCCTCGGGATCGCCTTCGTGTTCGTCGAGTTCAGGGCGCAGGAACCGGTCCTGCCGATGCGCCTGTTCCGGGTCCGCACCTTCACCCTCTCCGCGATCATCAGCTTCGTCATCGGCTTCGCGATGTTCGGCGCGATGACGTACCTGCCGACGTTCCTGCAGGTCGTGCAGGGTGTCACGCCGACCATGTCGGGCGTGCACATGCTCCCCATGGTCTTCGGCATCCTGCTGTCGACCACCCTGTCCGGGCAGGTCGTCAGCCGCACCGGGCGCTGGAAGATGTTCCCGGTCGCCGGCACGGCCCTCACCCTGATCGGGCTGCTGCTCCTGCACAACATGGACGAGCACACGGCCACGGGCGTCATGAGCCTGTACTTCTTCGTCTTCGGCGCGGGCCTCGGCCTCGTCATGCAGGTCCTGGTCCTGATCGTGCAGAACGCCGTCCCGTACGAGGATCTGGGCGTGGCCACATCGGGTGCCACGTTCTTCCGCTCCATCGGCGCCTCGTTCGGTGTGGCGATCTTCGGCACGATCTTCGCGAACCAGCTCGGCAGCAGGCTCGGCGACGCCCTCGCCGGACGGCAGCTGCCACCGGGCGTCACCCCGGACTCGCTCGGCGCCGACCCGCGCGGCATCGCCTCCCTCCCGCCGGATATCCGGGCGCCGGTCATCCACGCCTACTCCACGTCCATCACCGACGTCTTCCTGTACGCGGTCCCCGTCACGCTGCTCGCCTTCGCGCTCGCGCTGCTGCTGCACGAGGACCCGCTGCGCGGCTCGGTCACCGCGCCCGACGTCACCGAGACGCTCGCCAGCAACCCCGTCCAGCGCTCCTCGTACGACGAGGCGGCGCGCGCCCTGTCCACGCTCGGCAGCCGCGAGGGGCGCCGCGAGGTGTACGAGAAGATCACCGCCAAGGCCGGCTACGACCTGCTGCCCGCGGCGAGCTGGCTGGTCCTGCGCACGCATCGCAACGGGTGGGCCGAGCCGGGCGTGCTCGCCGAGTACACGGCGATCCCGCTGCCCGTGATCCTCGACGCGGCCCGGCAGGTCGAGGAGCGCCGCCTCGCCGTGCGCGAGGGCCCCGACCTGATCCTCACCGACGAGGGCCGCGCGGTCGCCGAACGCCTCTCGCGGGCCCGCGAGGAGTCCCTCGCCGAACTGCTCGGCGACTGGTGGGGCCCGGACCGCCCCCGCGACCTCGTCCAGCTGGTCTCCGACCTCAACAGGGAGATGTGCGGCTCGGACGAGGAGCGGCCGCACGCGGCGGCGGGGGCGGCGCCAGCGGCTTCCTGAACCAGTGCTCGGCGTAGACGTCGTCGTTGTGCGGCGCCGTCTCCTCGTAGCCGAGCCGCGCGTACAGGGACCGCGCCTCCACCAGGTCGCTGCGGGTGTCGAGGCGGATCGCGGTGGCGCCGAGCGCGCGGGCCGCGTCCTCCGCGGCGGCCACCAGGAGAGCTGCGCCGCCCTTGCCGCGCAGCTCCTCGGTGACGTAGACCCGCGTGAGCTCGGCCGTGACCGCGTCCACAAGCCGTACGCCCGCCGTCCCCGCGGGCTCGCCCGCGTACCGCGCGAGCAGCAACCGGCCGCGCGGCGGCGCCAGTTCGGAGCCCGACTCGGCGGCGATCGCCCGCTCCAACTCGACCGGGTCCGACGCGTGTCCCTCGTGCAGCAGATACCAGCGGTCGCTCACCTCTGTGTAGTACGCGCGCCAGAGCACGGCCGCGGCGGGGGAGTCGTACGGCTCCGGGGTGACGGTCCAGGACGTGATGTTCATGGGACATGGTGAGGCCGGTGGGGCGGCCGGGCGCAAGCGGGATTACCCGTATCCGGCCCCTGCGGCGTTTGTACAGCGGAGCCCCGTGGTGTGACCGGCAGTCCCGGTGGGCCGGGATCTGTTTCAGGTGGACCGTCAGGGCAACTCGGCGTGGAACAGCCACAGTTGAGGGAAGGCAGTCATGTCCACAGGCTTGATCATCGCTCTGATCGTGGTGGGGGTCGTGATCGTCGTCGCGGCCGGGGTCTTCGCCGCGCGGACCGCACCCCGTGGCGGACGCGGGCTGCGGCGCAGGTTCGGGCCCGAGTACGAGCGGGCCGTGGCGCGGCACGACGGTGACACCAGGGCCGCCGAGCGCGAGCTGGCCGAACGCGTGCGCCGGCACGGAGCGCTGCGCGAGAGGCCGCTGGACCCCGTCGCCCGCGAGCGTTATCTGGCGCGCTGGGCCGACGCCCAGGAACGGTTCGTCGAGTCCCCGGACGTCGCCGTCGCCGAGGCGGATCTGCTCCTCGCCGACCTGGCGCACGAGCGCGGCTTCCCGGACGGCGGCCGCTACGACGAGCAGCTCGACGCGCTCTCCGTCCACCACGGCCCGCACGTGCACGGCTACCGGCGCGTGCACCGCGCGGCGCACGCCCGCACGGGCCGCGCGGACGAGAGCAGGGCCGGTACGGAGGAGCTCCGCGAGGCGCTGGTCGAGGCCCGGCCGCTCTTCGACGAACTCGTCGGCCCGGACCGCGCGACGGCCCGCGCCCGCACCACGGACGGGCCCGCGCACCAGCACCGCGACAAGCGGCCCGGCGTTTTCAAGGGACGTCTGGCGAAGGGGAGTTGAGGGCCATGACGGACATCCGACGGGCCGAGGCCGACGGGGTCGACAAGGGGATCGCCGTGGATCCCACGGCGGGCCGGCGGGCGGGCCGCGAGGCGGATCCCCTGGCGGCCCCTGACGCGGACCGCGGAACCGGCCGCGAAACGGACCCCGTGGCGGACCGGCGGGCGGGGCGTGACACGGACCCCATGGTGGACCGCGGGGCCGGCCGTCGCGCGGACTTCGCGGCGGGCCGTGACATGGGCCCGGCGGCAGGTGGCCAGGTCGGTCCCGAGGGCGGGATACGTTCCGGAGGGCGCTCCGGCCTCGTCCCCACGGGTGAGCGCGATGAGCTCGAAGGGCGGCTGCGGCACGCGCTCACCGGCTTCGTCGACGAGCCGCGCGCGGCCGTGGAGGAGGCCGACCACGTCCTGGAGGACCTGACGGCCCGCCTCACGGAAACCCTCGCGGGCCACCGCCGCACCCTGCGCACGTCCTGGCAGGGCTCGACGGAGGACACGGAGCGGCTCCGCCTGGCCCTCCAGGACTACCGGGAAACGGCGGAGCGCCTGCTGAGGCTGTGAGTCGTGGGCCCCTGGGCGGGCCGGAGCCTGGACTTGACGGGCTCCGGCCCGCCGTCGGGCCGCGCCGCCGTCGGGCCGCGCCTCGTGCCCGGTCGGGGGCCGTTCCCCGTCGGCCCCCTCCGGGCCGGCCCCGTCGGAGCGGGAGCCCCCGGAGGGGGCGGGTGGGTGGGAAGGGGGCGAAGGACGCGGAGGCGGTAGGGCGCGCCCGAGTCGGCATTGAGCCGATGCCCGGGGCGGCGTCAGACCGACGGGAGAGCCCGGAGCTTCACCCCCGGAGGTGACCGGTCCGGCCCCGGGCCACCGGGCGAGCCCTCGAACAGCAGGTCAAGGGGCCGGGGCCGACCGATCCCGGTCACCCCGGAGGCGTTACGCCGTCTTCGGCGCCGCCTGCTGCACGACCTCGAACGACCACACCGTGGACCCGCTCGCGGCCGGCTTCGGCCGGTCACCGCCCTGCGGGCCCTGGTGGGCCGCCTTCATGGGCCCCTCCATCCAGGCCTGGAAGGCGGCCTCGTCGCGCCAGCGGGTGTAGACGAGGTACTGGTCGGTGCCCTCGATCGGGCGCAGCAGCTCGAACCACTCGAACCCGTCGGAGTTCTCGACGGAGCCGGCCCGCGCGCCGAAGCGCTTCTCGAGGACTTCCCGCTGCTCTTCGGGAACGGTGAGTGCGTTGATCTTCACGATGCTCATGCGTCCATCGTGCCTCAGCGACCTCTCAGGCCGACTCGCGGCCCGGCCGCGCCTCCCGCCACTCCCGTACGAGTTCCTCGATCTCTTCGGGCGTGTAGGGCTTCAGGCCGAGCGGTGGTCCTGGCGGCGGCTTGAACATCATGTCGCGGATCTTGTCGTTGAGTTCGGTGAGCATGCCGCGCACGACCCGTTCCGACGGGGCCTTGGGCAGCGCCGCCAGGGTGTCCTCGGCCTCCTTGCGCAGCGCGAGCGAGGGCGGCAGGACGGAGAAGCCCTCACGGGCCAGCTTTCCCTTGATCCACCAGTTCTCGTCGTACGTGGTGTCGGCCGAGGAATCGAGGGGTTTGCCCGAGCCGGGCAGCGAGGAGAAGTCGCCGCGTCGTTCCGCGTCGCGGATCTGCTTGTCGACGAATGACTCGAAGCTGACTCCAGGCGGTTTTCGTTCGGTCATGAAGCAAGTGTCCCAGAGCGGTTCGAGGCGCCATAGGCTGCGCGTCACCACGGGCGACGAAGGCTCGACGGTGGGTAGGGGGAGCGCGGTGCTCGAACTGACCATGGCCACCACGGCCGGTGGCGACGAGGGGGCGACGGCCGCGATGGCCATGGCCGACGCCCGGAGCGAGCCGGGATCTGTGCTGCGGGTCGGCCGCGACGCGAGCGTGTGCCGGCTCGTGACTCCGGATGACTGGCTGTTCGTGTCGCGGGTGCACCTGGAGTTCCGGTGCGGCCCTGAAGGCGAGTGGGTCCTGTTCTGGCTGCGCGGCTCGCAGGACGACCCCGCCTCGGAGGTCCGGTTGCGGTTCGGGCCGCAGGGGCAGGGGATGGGGCAACTCGTCACGTACGGCGGGGTGGTGACGCTGCCGCGCGGCTCCTGGGGTGACGTGCTCGTGGTCGACCGGAGCGGGCCGCGCAGCGTGCACGTCGGCTTCTGTCACGAACTGACGTAGGCGAGCGCGAAGCCGTCGTGCCCCTTCGCGCCCACCGTCTGGATCGCCGTCGCGTCCAGCCTCGGGTGATCAGCCAGGAGTTGGAGCGCGGCGCGGGTGCCGACGACGTCGCCCTCCGTGGAGTCGGGGTTCGTCACGCGGCCGCCGCGCACCACGTTGTCGACGACGATCACGCTGCCCGGGTGCGTCATGCGCAGCGCCCACTCCAGGTAGTGCGGGTTGTTGACCTTGTCCGCGTCGATGAAGACGAGGTCGAAGTCGCTGCCCTCCTCGGCGAGGCGCGGCAGCGAGTCGAGCGCCGCGCCCACCCGGACCTCGACCACCTTGTCCAGGCCCGCTCGGGCGATGTTGGCGCGGGCCACCTCGGCGTGCCGGTCGCTGTACTCCAGCGTGATCAGGGCCCCGTCGGCGGGCAGCGCGCGGGCCAGCCAGATCGTGCTGTAACCGCCGAGCGTGCCGATCTCCAGGATCCGGCGGGCGCCCTGGACGCGGGCGATCAGGTGCAGCAGTTTCCCGTTGGTGGGCGAGACGTTGATGGCGGGCAGGCCCGCCGCCTCGCTGTCGACGAGTGCGGCCGCCAGGGCCTCGTCGGCTGGGGCGAGAAGCCTCGCGAGGTAGGCGTCGACGGCGGCCGCGGACTCGGGCTCAGGGTGTGCCGGTTGAGTCGTCATGGCCGTCAGCGTAGGCAGGGGAACGCGAAAGCGGGCGGGGCCGCGGCGATGAACACCGCCGGGACCCCGCCCGCTCGAAGAACTGTCACACCGCCGGCGGCGAGCCCGGCAGCGGCTTGCCCGCGGACTCCTTCATGCGCCACACCGCGACGGCGCCGATGACGGCCGCGGCCATCATGTAGTACGCCGGGATCATCAGGTTGCCCGTGGCCGCGATGAGGGAGGCCACGACCAGCGGCGTCGTACCACCGAAGATGGAGACGGACAGGTTGAAGCTGACGGCCAGGGAGCCGTAGCGGACCTTCGTGTCGAACAGCGCGGGCAGCGTCGAGGGCATCGACGAGGTGAAGGAGACGAGCAGCAGGCCGAGCGCGGCCAGGCCGAGCGCGATCGCCCACGTGGAGCCCTGCTGGATCAGCAGGATGGCGGGGACGGACAGCGCGAGGAAGCCGGCGCAGCCGATGCCGATCACCCAGCGGTGGCCGAAGCGGTCGTTGGCGAGACCCATCGGGAGCTGCACGACCATCATCAGCAGCATCACGCCGATCAGGATCAGCGTGCCGTGCGTGGCGTCGTAGTTCAGCTCCTCGCTCAGGAACGTCGGCATGTAGGAGAGCAGCATGTAGTCGGTCACGTTGAAGACCAGGACCAGCGCGATGCACAGGAACATCGGCTTCGCGTTGCCGACGAACATCTCCTTGAGCTTCGGCTTCGGGAAGGACTTCTCCTTCGCCTCGGCCTCGTCCGCCAGCTTCTGGAACGCCGGCGTCTCCTCCAGCTTCATCCGGACGTAGAGACCGACCAGACCGATCGGGCCCGCGATCAGGAACGGGATGCGCCAGCCCCAGCTGTAGAGGTCGTCGGAGGCCATCGTCGTCGTGAGCACCGTCGCGAGGGCGGCGCCGGCGACGTAACCGGCGTTCGTGCCGAGCTCCAGGAACGAGCCGAAGAAGCCGCGGCGCTTGTCGGGCGCGTACTCGGCGATGAACGTGCAGGCACCGCCGTACTCACCACCGGCCGAGAAGCCCTGCACCATGCGGGCCACGATCAGCAGCACCGGGGCCCAGATGCCGATGGCGCCGTGCGACGGGATCAAGCCGATCGCGAAGGTGCCCGCCGACATCATGATCATGGTGATGGCGAGGACGCGCTGACGGCCGATGCGGTCGCCGAGCGGGCCGAAGAAGGCGCCGCCGAGGGGGCGCACGAGGAAGGCGGCGGCGAAGGTGCCGAGCGTGGACAGGACCTGTGCCGTGCTCGATGCCGAGGGGAAGAAGACGTGCCCGAGCGTCGCGGTCAGATAGCCGTAGACGCCGAAGTCGAACCACTCCATCGCGTTGCCGAGGGCTGCCGCCTTGACCGCGCGCTTGACCAGCGCGGGGTCGGTGGCGGTGGGCTCGGATGAGGTGCGGTCCTTCGCGAGGGCGTCGGACCGGCCGGTACTGGGGGCGATGGAAGTGGCGCTGGACACGGGTCCTTCGCCTTCCTTTCGTGGGGGACATGAGCAACGGCCGTTCACGCGGAACGGCCGACGCATCGACCATAGGGGCGCCCGCACCCACAACGGGTAGTGTTCAGTTAACTCCACACCGTGAGGAAAGCCCCTCCGGCCTGGGGAAACGTCAAAGCCTTCGCACGGTGCTGATGCAAATTCTTGTGATCTATGTCGCGGAACCGCACGTGTGAAGGCCTGGACAAAGTGGCCGAAGACACTGCCTACCCGTCAAATTCCGGTGGACAGACAGGTAAAGGCGCAGTTGCCTGCGTCTTACCGGATGCGCGGTGAATGCCGGTGAACCGGACGAGTTGAGCTGGAGGTCCGAAAGGCGTGGCGAACGCGGAGCATGGAGGAGCGGCGCCGGGATCCACGGATCCGGTGACGGGGCGGCTCGGCGTGCTGCGCGCCGGCCTGTGGCTGATCGCGGCCGTGCTCGGCGCGCGTCAACTTGTTGCGGTGCTAAGCGCTCCTCCGGGTGAGCGCCTCACCGATCTGGAGACCTGGATCGGACCCGAAGGGGTGCTTCACGTCAGCGGCTCGCTGTACGACGCGCCCGACCGGTTCACCGGGCCGCCGTTCGCCGGGCTCGTCCTCAAGCCGCTCGCGCGCGCGGCCGAGCAAGCGCTCGGCTGGGGCTGGACGTTCGGCTCGCTGGCCCTGGTCGTGGCGCTCGGCCTGGTCGTCGCGCGGGCCCTGCCGCCGCCCGTGTCCCGGCGTACGGCGCAGTTCGCGGCGCCCGTCGCGATCAGCCTGCTCATGCTGTCGCTGCCGGTGCGCAACGCGTTCACGCTCGGCCAGACCAGCATCCTCCCGGTCCTGCTCGTGCTGCTCGGCTGCTTCGCGGTGCGCGGGCAGACGGCGTCCGGCGTCCTGATCGGCGTCGCCGCCGCGCTCCAGCCGACCGTGCTGCTGTTCGCTCCGCTTCTCTGGTTCACCGGGCGCAGGCGGGCAGCCGTCGCGACGGGGGCCACCTTCGCCGCGGGCACCGGTATCGCCTGGCTCGCGATGCCGCAGGATTCGTGGACGTACTGGGTGCACCATGTGGCGGGCACCGGACTCGCCGCCGATCCGGCCGCGATCGCCAACCAGTCGCTGCACGGCATGCTGCTGCGCTTCGGCCTCTCAGGACCCCTGGAGATCGCCCTTTTCCTGGCTCTCGGCGCCGCCGTGGTCGTGCTCGGCATGCGCCGCTCCATCGCGTACGCGCGCGACGGGCAGCTGCTGCTCGCCGTCGCGGTCACCGGCTGTGTCGCGGTCGCCGTGTCCCCGACGACCTGGCAGCACCAGCTGCTGTGGGTGCTGCTCGCGGTCGTCGGCCGCGTGGGGGCCAAGACCGCCGACCGGGCGGTGTGGCCGGTCGCCGTCGTCCTGGTGATGACGCTCCCGGCCTCGGCGGTACTGCCGCAGCTGCCGGTGCTCGCGCCGCTGCGGGACAACCTCGTGCTGGTCGCCGTGCTCGCCGCGGCCTGCGCCGTCCCGTTCCTGCGGCGCACCGACCCGGCCTTCGGGGCCATGCGGCCCACCGTCCATACGGAGCCGGCCCCCGCCCGCTGGGCGTGGGTGCCGCTGCTGCCGGTGTGGCGGCGCGCGCTCGCCCGCCCCAACCTGCTGCTCGAACTGCTCCTGATCCGCGTTGGATACTCCGCGTATCAGCAGGTCAGGATCGTCGCGGCGGGCGGCAGGCCGCGCGCCGAGGAGCACGGGGCGCAGGTGCACGCGCTGGAGCGGTTCCTGCACATCGACATCGAGCACTGGGTGAACCATGCGGTGGTTCAGGTCGGATGGCTGCGCAATTTCTTCGACTTTTACTACACGTCCTTTCACTTTGTGGTGCCGCTGACCGTCCTCGCGGTCCTCTACGTGCGCCGCCCCGCGGACTACCGCTGGGCGCGCGCCTCCCTCGGCTTCGCGACGGTCCTGGCCCTCGTCGGCTTCTGGCTGTACCCGCTCGCGCCGCCGCGCCTGATGCCCGCGCTGGGCTTCATCGACACGGTCCACGGCGTGCAGGACTTCTCCAAGCCGGACTACGGGACGCTCACCGCGGTCACGAACCAGTACGCGGCGATGCCCTCGCTGCACTTCGGGTGGTCCCTGTGGTGCGGCGTCGTCATCGTGGCCCTCGCCCCGAAGTGGTGGATGAAGGCGCTCGGCCTCGTCCACCCCTTCTTCACGGTGTCCGCGATCGTGGCGACGGGGAACCATTGGGTTCTTGACGCGGTGGGGGGTGCGGTGGTCGTTGGGGCCGGGTTTGGGCTTACGTACGTGTTGTCGGGGCCGAGGGGGGCTGTGGCTGCTGCGACGGGGGTGAGGTCGCGGGGCGCTGCCCCGGACCCCGCTGGCTCTCGTCCAAGTGCGGGGCTTTAAAGGCCTGCTCAATCGCCGCAGGGGCTCTAAACACCCACCTGAAGCTCCTTCACCCCGTTCAGCCACGCCGCGCGCAGGCGCCGTGGGTCGCCCGCGAGACGCAGGTCCGGGACCGCGTCGGCCAGCGCGTTGAAGATCAGGTCGATCTCCAGGATGGCCAGGGACTTGCCGAGGCAGAAGTGCGGACCGCCGCCGCCGAAGCCGAGGTGCGGATTGGGGTCGCGGGTGATGTCGAAGGTGTCCGGGTTCTCGAAGACCTCCGGGTCGTGATTGGCGGAGGAGTAGAAGAGGCCGACCCGGTCGCCCGCCTTGATCTTCTGTCCGCCGAGTTCGGTGTCCTGCGTGGCGGTCCGCTGGAAGGAGACGACCGGGGTCGCCCAGCGCACGATCTCCTCGGCCGTGGTGCCCGGGCGCTCCCGCTTGTAGAGCTCCCACTGGTCGGGGTGGGTGAGGAAGGCGTGCATGCCGTGGGTGATGGCGTTGCGGGTCGTCTCGTTGCCGGCGACGGCGAGCAGGATCACGAAGAAGCCGAACTCGTCGGAGGACAGGTTGCCCTCGTCCTCGGCCGCGACCAGCTGGCTCACGATGTCCTTGGCCGGGCACTTCTTGCGGTCGGCCGCGAGGTTCATCGCGTAGCCGACGATCTCCATGGCGGCCTCGGCGCCGATCTCCTCGGTGATCGCGTACTCCGGGTCGTCGTACGCGACCATCTTGTTGGACCAGTCGAAGACCTTGGAGCGGTCCTTCTGCTCGATGCCGATGAGCTCGGCGATGGCCTGCAGCGGCAGCTCGACGGCGACATTCGTGACGAAGTCGAACGAGCCGTCCGGGCCCGCCTGCCGGACCGCCTCGGCGACGATGTCGCCGGCGCGATTGCGGAGCTTCTCCTCCAGGGACCGGATGGCGCGCGGGGTGAACCCGCGCTGCACTATCTGGCGCACCCGGGTGTGCTCGGGCGGATCCATGTTGAGCATGATCATCTTCTGTACGTCGATCTGGTCGCGCTCGATCGACTCGTTGAAGCGGATCACGGCGGTGTTGATGTTGGACGAGTAGATCTCCGGATGGGTGGAGACGTATTTGACGTCCGCATGCCGGGTCACGGCCCAGTAGCCGGCGTCGTCGAAGCCGGAGATGCCGTGTTCCTGCGGGATCCAGCGGACCGGTTCGGCCTGCCGGAGCTGGGCGAACTCCGGGTGGGGTATGCGGTGTTGGAGGAGGTCGGGATCGGTGAAGTCGAACCCGTCGGGCAGCGCGGGGCACGGCATGGGGTCACTCCCGTAGTGGTCTGACGAACCGTCAGGTCTGGCTGCGAAGGTAATAACGGGTTCTAGAAGTGGCAAGGCCCACGGTCGTGTTGGTTCGGTGCGTTGTGCGTGCACGCCCCTTGCGTACCGGGGGTAAGGGACCCGAGACTGCAAGCAGAACTGGTACGCGTTCTAGTTTCGTGTGCACGAGGTCCGCGAAGTCTGTCCAGTTCTGGTCGCGTTGGTCCGGGAATCCTGGAGAGGACGTAGGTCATGGCAGCCGAGCCCGTCATCGTCGAAGCCGTACGCACCCCGATCGGCAAGCGCGGCGGCGCGCTGGCCAATCTGCATCCCGCCTACCTACTGGGCGAGACCTATCGCGAACTCCTCGGCCGCACCGGCATCCAGCCGGACTGCGTCGAGCAGATAGTCGGCGGCACGGTCACGCACGCGGGCGAGCAGTCCATGAACCCGGCGCGCACGGCCTGGCTCACCATGGGCCTGCCGTACGAGACGGCCGCGACGACGGTCGACTGTCAGTGCGGCTCCTCGCAGCAGGCCTCGCACATGACCGCGAACATGATCGCGGCGGGCGTCATCGACGTGGGCATCTCGTGCGGTGTCGAGGCGATGTCGCGGGTGCCGCTGGGCTCGGGGTCCAAGCACGGTCCTGGAAAGCCGTTCCCCGAAGAGTGGAACGTGGACCTGCCCAACCAGTTCGAGGCCGCCGAACGCATCGCGCGCAAGCGGGAGTTGACCCGGGAGAACGTGGACTCGCTCGGCCTCATATCCCAGGAGCGGGCCGCCACCGCCTGGGCCGAGGAGCGCTTCAAACGCGAGACGTTCGCGGTGCAGGTGCCCACCACGGAGGCGGAGCAGGCCGCGGGGCAGGGCATGTGGCGGCTGGTCGACCGTGACGAGGGGCTGCGCGACACGAGCATGGAGGGCCTCGCGAAGCTCAAGCCGGTGATGCCGACGGCCGTGCACACGGCGGGCAACTCCTCGCAGATCTCCGACGGGGCCTCCGCCATCATGTGGGCGTCGAAGCGGATGGCGCGGGCGCTCAAGCTGCGGCCTCGCGCGCGGATCGTTGCGCAGGCGCTGGTCGGGGCCGATCCGCACTATCACCTGGACGGGCCGGTGGATGCGACGCGGGCGGTGCTCGGCAAGGCGGGGATGTCCTTGAAGGACATCGACATCGTCGAGATCAACGAGGCGTTCGCGTCGGTGGTGTTGAGCTGGGCGCAGGTCTTCGAGCAGGACCTGGAGAAGGTCAACGTGAACGGTGGGGCGATTGCTCTCGGGCATCCGGTGGGGGCGACGGGGGCGCGGTTGATTGCATCGGCGTTGCATGAACTGGAGCGCAGGGACAAGGAGTTCGCGCTCATCACGATGTGTGCGGGTGGGGCGCTGTCGACCGGCACGATCATCCAGCGGCTGTAACTCTTCGGGTGCCCACATCAAGCCCCCGCGGCGATTGAGCGGTGGGGTCCGGGGTGAAGCCCCCGAGCCCGCAACCCACAATGGGGCTGAGGCCTCGGGGCTCTGCCCCGGACCCCGCTGCTCAATCGCCGCAGGGGCTTGATTTTGCCGAACCGGGCTTGAGGGTGCCGGTCAGTACCAGCCGTTGGACTGCCAGTGGCTCCACGCGCCGCAGGCGCTGCCGTAGCGGTCGTTCATGTACTTCACGCCCCAGTCGATCTGGGTCTCCGGGTTCGTCTTCCAGTCGGAACCGGACGACGCCATCTTGTTGGCCGGAAGCGCCTGGACCAGGCCGTAGGCGCCGGTGGAGGCGTTCGTCGCGTTCGGGTTCCAGCCGCTCTCGTGGGACACGATCTTGTCGAAGCAGCTGAACTGGGCCGAGTTCGAGATCTTCTGCTGGGCGATGGCCTTCGCCGAGCCCGACGTCGACGCGGCCTGGGCCGGGGCCGATGCGAAGAGAAAACCGGTCGTCGCGGCGGCGAGGGTGACACCGGCGATGGCCTTCTTCGGAGTGGCGATGCGGCGCAGGAGCGTGGCGGTCAAAACGGAACCTTCCGTGGGAGGCAGGGGGGTGCAGGGCGTGGTGCCGTGCGGTTGCTCCACAGAAACAAAGACCGGGGGGTGGTGGCAATGTTGGCTTTTACTAAGGAAAGTCGGAAGTGGTGGGAAATGGGTTAAATGTCCGTTGTGTGACATGGGAGAGGTGCCTGGCGGGACTACGGTCCTGCTTAGTACGTGACGTGGGTCATGTGGGTGGCTTCACGTTCGCGGGTCGTCGAATGTGACCTGGGCCTCGAACGCGGCCCGCCTCGTGGCCCGGCGCAGCGCCTTGAGGACCGCGCCGCCGACGACCAGCGTCAGGACGACGGTGAGCGCGGCGCGCCCCAGGTCCCAGCCGAGCGAGGTGGCCGCGCAGTAGGCGAGGAAGCGGGCCAGGTTCTCGTGCAGCGCGGCGTCCGGCTGGTACGCCACGGAGGAGGCCAGCGCGTTCATGAACGGCCAGCCCGCCAGATTCATGATCGTGCCGTACGCGAAGGCGGCGAGGAATCCGTAGGCGGCGAGCATCACGCGCTCCGCACGGCCGCGCAGGATGTGCGGCCCCGGCAGCAGCCCCGCGCCCATCGTGAACCAGCCCATCGACAGCATCTGGAACGGCATCCAGGGACCCACGCCCCCGGTCAGCAGCGCCGAGGTGAACATGCTGAGGGAACCCAGGACGAAGCCGAAGCCGGGGCCCAGGACCCGGCCGCTCAGGACCATCAGGAAGAACATCGGCTCCAGTCCGGCCGTGCCCGCGCCGATGGGCCGCAGGGCCGCCCCCGCGGCGGCCAGCACGCCGAGCATCGCCACCGCCTTGGGGCCCATGCCGGACTCCGAGATCGTGGCCGCGACCACGGCGACCAGCAGCACGAGCAGCGCCGCGAACAGCCAGGGCGCGTCCTGCGCGTGCGCGTTCACCTCGGACCCGGGTCCGGTGATGAGCGGCCAGCCGATGCCGACGATGCCCACGGCGCTGACCAGGAGGAGGGCGGCGATGGAGCGGGGGCCGAGGCGGACCGGGTTCGCTCGTCCGGTGAGGGGTGGCGGCGTGGTGGTCCCCGTCATGCCAGGGCCTTCTCTACCTCGGACACCGTGAGCCAGCGCTGCGGCGCCAGGATCTTGGCGACCTGCGGGGCGAAGGACGGGGACGACGTGACGATGTCGGGGGTGGGGCCGTCCGCCACGATCTCGCCGTCCGCGAGGATCGCCACGCGGTGGGTCAGTTCCGCCGCCAGTTCCACGTCGTGCGTCGCCATGACGATGGCGTGACCCTCGGCTGCGAGGTTCCGCAGGATCGCGACGAGGCGGGACTTGGCGGCGTAGTCCAGGCCGCGGGTCGGCTCGTCGAGGAGGAGGAGCGGCGGGGCCGCCGTCAGCACGATCGCCAGGGCCAGGGTGAGGCGCTGGCCCTCGGAGAGGTCGCGGGGGTGGGTGTCGTCGGAGATCCCGGGGAGCAGGTCGGTGAGCAGGGCGCGGCAGGTGCCGGGGGTGGCGGACGCGTCCTTGTCCGCCGCGGTGCACTCCGCTGCCACGGTGTCGGCGCAGAGGAGGTCGCGGGGTTCCTGGGGGACGAGGCCGACCTTGCGGATGAGGTCGCGGGGGGTGGTCTTGTGCGGGGTGGCGCCGCTGACCGTGGCGGTGCCGGAGGTTGGTTTGATCAGGCCGACCAAGGTCGAGAGCAGGGTGGATTTGCCGGCGCCGTTGCGGCCCATCAAGGCGAGGATTTCACCGGGGGTGACGCTCAGGTCGATGTGGCGGAGGGCCTCGATACGTCCTCTGCGTACGCCCAGGTTTTTCGTTGCGGCCAGAGTGGTTGCGGTCGCGGGGCGCTGCCCCGGGCCCCGCGCCTCAATCGCCGGCGGGGCTGAAAGATCGGGGCTCTGCCCCGGACCCCGCTGGCTCTCGTCCAAGAGCGGGGCTTGAATTAGCCGGTCCCGCAAGTCGCCTGCTGCTCGCCGCGCGTTTCTCACTGTCAGGGGCAACGGGTCCCAGCCCGCCAGGCGGCCCAGGCCCACCACCGGTGGGTAGACCGGGGAGACGGTCATGATCTCCGCTGGGGCGCCCACCATCAATGGCTCCCCGGCCGCCGGGAGCAGTGCCACCTGGTCCGCGTACTGGATGACCCGCTCCAAGCGGTGTTCGGCCATGAGGACGGTCGTGCCCAGGTCGTGGACCAGGCGTTGCAGGACCGAGAGGACTTCCTCCGCCGCTGCCGGGTCGAGGGCGGACGTCGGTTCGTCGAGGACGAGGACCTGGGGGTGCGGGGTGAGGACGGAGCCGATCGCGACGCGTTGCTGCTGGCCGCCGGAGAGGGTGGAGATCGGGCGGTCGCGCAGGTCCGCGAGGCCGAGGAGGTCGAGGGTCTCCTCCACGCGGCGGCGCATGACCGGCGGCGTCAGGCCCAACGACTCCATGCCGTACGCGAGTTCGTCCTCCACCGTGTCCGTCACGAAGTGCGCGAGCGGGTCCTGGCCCACCGTGCCGACGACGTCGGCGAGTTCGCGGGGTTTGTGGGTGCGGGTGTCGCGGTCGGCGACCGTGACCCGGCCGGACAGCGTGCCGCCGGTGAAGTGCGGCACGAGCCCGCTCACCGCTCCGAGGAGCGTGGACTTGCCGACCCCGGACGGGCCGGCGAGGAGCATCAACTCGCCCTCGGGAACGTGGAGGTGGATGCCGTGGACGGTGGGGCGCGGTGCGCCGTCGTAGGTCACGGAGACGTTCTCGAAGCGGATCATGACGACGCCTCCGTCGGCTTGTCGGGAGCGGGTGCGATGAAGGCCGGGAGCAGGCCGAGCAGGATGCCCGCCGCGGGCCACAGCGGCAGCTCGGGTGCCGCGAGCGGGACCACCGGTGGTTGGAGGGCCGCAGGGTCCTGCGTTCCGGTCCAGATCAGCGCCGCCGCGGCCACCGCTCCGGACGCCGCGACCAGCCAGGCCCGTACGCCCCACACGTCGGGCCGGTAGCGGGTGCGCACCGTGCGGCGCCCGCCGAGCCAGAGCCCGCCGAGCGCGGCGGCGACCCCGGCCAGGAGCACCGGGAGTCCGTACCCGGATCCGGAGGCCGCGAGCAGGCCGTACGTTCCCGCGCACACCCCGATGAGGCCGCCCAGCGTCAGCGCGGCCGTGGCACGGCGGACGGCGGGCGGCACCTCGGCGGTGCGGCCGTAGCCGCGTGCGTCCATGGCGGCGGCGAGCGACACCGAGCGCTCCAGCGCGCCTTCGAGGACCGGGAGGCCGACCTGGAGCAGTCCGCGCAGGCCGCTGTCCGGGCGGCCGCGCAGGCGTCGCGCCGCCCGCAGCCTGCGGACGTCCGCGACCAGGTTCGGGGCGAACGTCATCGCCACGACGACCGCGACCCCGGCCTCGTACAGCGCGCCCGGCAGCGACTTGAGCAGCCGGGACGGGGAGGCGAGCGCGTTCGCGGCGCCCACGCAGATGAGGAGGGTGGCGAGCTTCAGGCCGTCGTAGAGCGCGAAGACGAGGCCCTCAAGGGTGACCGGGCCGCCGATCCGTACCCCCTGCGCCCAGTCCGGCAGCGGTAGTTCGGGCAGGGTGAACAGGAGGTGCGTGCCCGGGATCGCCGAGCCGAGCAGCGTCGCGAAGACCAGGCGGATGCCGAGCACGGCAAGCGCCAGCTTCACGAACGCCCCGTACGAACGCGCCCACGGCGCCTCGGTGCGGCGCGCCGCCACCACGTACCCGGCGACGCCGATCAGCAGCGCGAGCAGCAGCGGGTTCGTGGTGCGGGACGCGGCCGTGCCGAGGCCGAGCGCCCAGATCCACCAGGCGCCCGGGTGCAGGGAGTTGGAGCGGTGCGCCCGGGGGGCGCGGAGCTGGGAGGCGGCCATGCGTCAGCGGCGGCGGCGTCGGGCCTGCACGCCGGCCGCGATGCCGAGCACGACGACCACGGCGACACCGGCGATGAGGCCGACCGAGGGGCCGCCGTCGTCGTCGGTCTGCGAGGCGGAGTCCTTCGCGAAGGGCGTCGAGGGCGTCTTGTCGGACGTCTCCTTGGACACCTGCTCGCCGCAGCCCGACTTCGGGTAGCCGGAGATCGCGCACAGCATCGCGCTGCTGTCGTAGCGCAGCGGCTTCGCGACCGCGGCGAGGGCGTCGGCGCTCGTCGCGTTCTCGGCCACCCGCGCGCATGCGGTGCGCGGCTTCGGCGGGGTCTCGCTGCCCGGGGCGTCGGCCGCCGTGCCGGAGTCGATGACGAGCGCGATCCGCTTCTTGCCGTCCTTGGCGGACGTATCGGCGCAGATCGTGTCGAAGTCGGCGGCGCCGCGCGGCTGCTTCGCGTCCTTCGAGTCGGCGCTCACCGCGAACCGGAAGCCCTGCACGTCGCCGTCCGACGGCTTGGCCTGCGAGGGGCCCGCTGTCGCGTACGTCCATGCCTTCTGACCGCCGTCCCGCTCCCAGAACGACCAGTACCGGTACCCGGCCGCCTGCGCGGGGGCGACGGTCATGGCGAGCAGCGCGACGAGCAGTCCGATGACGAGCCCGCCGAGCCCGGCCGACCGGCGCGCGGTCACGGCTGCTGCTTCTTGCGACCGCTGAGCAGGAAACCGGCGCCCACGGCCGCGATGAACATCACGCCGATGATCCACCAGTTGGTGCCACCACCGCCGTCGTCCTTCTTCTCGTCGGAGTCGGACGCGGAAGACTTCGCGGACGCGGGCTCCGGGCCCGTCTTGTTGAGGGCGGCCACCAGGTCCTTGCCGCCGAAGTCGCGCGGGTCGTTGCCGGTGGCGTGCGCGGCGAAGATCAGCTCGGCGTAGGCGGCGGGCCCGGTCTGCGCGGCCCAGCCCTTCGCGTTCTTCTCCAGCCAGGTGTACGAGTCCTTCGTGGCCTTGACGCCCTCGGCCGCGGCGACCGAGGTGACCGCGTCGGCGGTGTTGCCGTAGTCGGGCTGGTCGGTGGAGCCGGCCAGCTGGGACTTCAGGTAGAGGTGGGTGTCGAGCTGGTTCTGGAGGTAGACGGCGCCGTTGTGCGCGATTGCCTCCGGGCTCTTGCCGTCCTCACAGGTGTACGCGTCCGGGGCCTTGCCCTTGCCGGGCGCGAATCCGGTGCCGAGGGCGCCGAGCACGCCGGCGGCGGTGGCATCCGCGTTGGCGGCGAGTTCGCCCTTCTTGTCCGGCTGGTAGGCGAGGGCGCCGCCGTCCTTGCCCTTGGAGCAGGGGAGGGCGAGCGAGGCGAGGGCGTCGGTGCCGGTCTTCCCCTTGCCCGACTTCACCTCGGACGGCTTCTCGCCGGCCGCGGCGAGGGCGCCGATGACGACGGACGTGGAGTTCGCGTCGCTGTCCATGCCGAGGCTGTAGCCCCAGCCGCCGTCGGCGTTCTGGCCCTTCTTCAGCCGGTCGACGCCCGCGCGGACCTCGCCGTCCCGGCCGCCGACCGCGGCGAGTGCCTGGACGGCGGCCGCGGTGGCGTTGCTGTCGATCTTGGTCTTGGCGTCGCAGGGCTTGCCCGGTTCGGCGCGGTAGGCGGCGAAGCCGCCGTTCTCGCACTGCTGACCGGCCAGCCAGTCGACGGCCTTCTGCGCGGGCTTGACGCCCACCGTGTCCTGCGCGACGAGCGCGAGGGACTGCCGCCAGACTCCGTCGTACGTGGGGTCGCCCTTGCCGTACAGGCCCGAGGGCACGACGACCTTCGGCGACGGGGAGGCACTGTCCGCACCGTCTGCGGCCGCGGCCTGCGCGCCCACGGCGCCGATCGCGACGGTCGCGGCGATGAGCGCGGCGCTGCGGCGAATGTTCATGGTGGGGCGGATGCCTCTCCCTGCGGGGAGCGGGGTGGCGCGGTACACGGAGGTACCGGGCGGCTCCGGCTCCGCGTACGTTCTGACGACGTCTTCACTGTACCCGGCGCCGTGGCCCCGCCCTCGGGGCTCCGCCCCGGACCCCGCTGGCTCTCGTCACAAGAGCGGGGCTTGAAGGGCCTGCTCAATCGCCGCAGAGGCTTGAAGGGCCTGCTCAATCGCCGCAGGGGCTTAAAGGGTCTGCTCGATCGCCGCGGGGGCTTGAGAGGCCTGCTCGATCGCCGCAGGGGCTTGATCGCCTCAATCGCCGGCGGGGCTTGATAGTTCAAGCCCCGTCGGCGATTGGTCTTTAAGCCCCGCCGGCGATTGAGGCGATCTTTCCAGCCCCGCCGGCGTTTGAGGCGCGGGGTCCGGGGCGGAGCCCCGTGGCCTAGCGCACGTCGACCGGGCCGTCGTCGCTGCCGCGCGGAGCGCCTACGTAGGGCTCGACCTGGGAGCCGGGACCCTCACCGGAGAGGTTCTTGCGGACCGAGTCCAGGATGGTCAGGCCCTGGCCCACCAGACCCGCCGCGATCTCGCCCAGGCCGTCCGCCCCGTTCAGAACGTTGACGTTCGCCCCGGCGAGCCCCGCCGACGCCTCCTTCACGATCTGCGGGAGCTGGTCGATGAGCATGCGGTCGAGCGCGACCCGGTCGTACGACGCCGCCGCCTCCGCCTGGATCTTCATCCGCTCGGCCTCGGCGAGGGCAAGGACGCGGATGCGCTCCGCGTCGGCCTGGGCCGGCTTGACGACCTCCGACACCAGCTGCTTCTCCCGCAACTCGGCCTGCCGCATGGCCAGTTCCGTCTGCGCCGCGAGGACCTCCTGCTGGGCGCGGGCGAGCGCGAGCGGGCCCGCCTGTTCGGCCTGCGCCTTGGCCCGGTCGACCTCGGCGTTGTACTCGGCCTGTACGACCGCGGTCTCCCGCGCGTACTCGGCCTGCTTACGGGCCGCCGCCTGCTCGGCCTCCGCCGAGGCCTGCGTGGCCTGCGCCTGCGCGATCTGCGCCTGCCGCTGGATGGCGGCCTTGTGCGGGCGCGACATCGCCTCGATGTATCCGGTCTGGCCGTCGTCGATGGACTGGATCTGCAGCGAGTCGACGTGCAGGCCGATCTTCGCCATCTCGGCCTTCGACGTGTCGAGGACCTCCGTGGCGAGCTTCTGCCGCTCGGTCACGATCTCCTCGACCGTCATCGAGCCGATGATCGAGCGCAGGTGACCGGCGAAGATGCGCCCGGTGAGGACCGACATCTGGTCCTGGTCGGAGAGGAACCGCTGCCCGGCGTTGACGATCGACTCATGGTCGTTGCCGACCTTGAAGGCGATCACCGCGCGCACGGTCAGGGCGATGCCCTGCTTGGTCACACACTTCTCGACGACCTCCGCCTCGCTCATCGCGAGCGACAGGAAGCGGGTCTTGCGGAACACCGGGAGCACGAACTTCCCGTGCCCGGTGACGACGCGGAACGGCGCTCCCCCAAGTCCCCGCCTGCCGCCCGAGATCAGCATCGCCTCGTCGGGCGCGGGAACGCGATATCCGAACATGCCTGTACGTCTCCTTAGCGGGCGTCGCCCTCGCCACCGGAGAGAAGAGGGTCGGGCCAGGCCATGACCACGACCTGCCGGCAGCCGCGGGACTCGATCACGAGCACGGTGGCGCCCCGCTCCAGGGGGTCGTCCGAGTACGCGAGAAAGGTCTCGGTACCGCCCCTGATTTGCACCAACACCTCACCCGGACCATCGGCCCCACGTGTGCCGAGGACCAGCTTCCCCGTTTGGCCGACCACTGCCTCGTCCGGCGTCATCGGCGGGCGCCCCCTTGTCGTTCCAGCTCGTACGAGCCCTTGGGGGCTGAAGATACGCCTCTGCGGGCGGCCCTTCCATGAAGGCGCGGCAAAGATCCGCTGCACCGGGGTTGCGGTCGCGGGGCTCTGCCCCGGGCCCCGCTGCTCAAACGCCGCAGGGGCTTTAGCTGGTGGCTTGGTATGTCACCGGGTCGCTGTCCGGGACCTGTTCCACGCGGCCCGTTTTCTGCAGGCGGCGCAGGTGGGCCTCCGCCTCGGAGACCGCGATGGTCCGCGATCCGTAAGGGATTTGGGACCAGGGACGGTTCCACTCCATGCGCTCGGCGAGCTGCCAAGGGGTGAGGGGGGTGGCCAGGAGGGTGAGGAGGCCGGTGAGGCGTTCCTCGTGGTGGTCCAGCAACTCGCCTACGCGCGCCGGGGCGTCGGTGAACGTGTGCTGGTGTGCCGGGAGGACCTCCGCCGGGTCGAGCCGTCCCACCCGTTCGAGCGAGTCGAGGTAGTCGCCGAGCGGGTCCGTGACGGTGGCGTCGTCCGGATCCTCGTACAGGCCGATGTGCGGGGTGATGCCGGGAAGCATGTGGTCGCCGGAGAAGAGGCGGCCGTTGCCGGGCAGGTTCGCCGGGTGGTCCTCTTCCATGTGCAGGCAGACGTGGCCGGGGGTGTGGCCCGGCGTCCAGATCGCGCGCAGCCTGCGGCCCGGCAGGTCGAGGAGGTCGCCGGGGGTGATGGTGCGGTCCGGCAACGCGGGCGCGAAGCCCGGCAGTTGGCGCTGCTTCCCGGAGTCGCGGGCCGCGATCAGCGGGGCGATGTGCTCCTCGGGCGCACCGGCCGCGACCAGCTTCGCCACCATGAACGCGTACCAGCGCGCCGGCTTGTTCTCCCGGGTGCGCCTGACCACCGCCACGTCCGCCTCGTGCATCGCGATCCAGGCACCTGACGCCTCCCGCACCTTGGCCGACAGGCCGTGGTGGTCCGGGTGGTGATGGGTGATCAGGACGCCGGTCAGGTCTTCGACGCTCGTTCCGCAGGCGGTCAGGCCGGTGGTGAGTGCGTCCCAGGACGTCGGATCGTCCCAGCCCGTGTCGATGAGGACGGGCCCCGCGTCGGTGTCGACCAGGTAGACGAGGGTGTAGCCGAGTGGGTTGTCGGGGATCGGCACACGAATGCTGTGCACGCCCCCGCTGTGGTCGGTCACCTGCGTCGCCTCTGCCATCGGACACCCTCCGCCGCTCCAGCCGAACTGCCGCCACTGTACGGGAACTTGTAGAACTCGTTTCAATGGTCGCCCGAGCACACCACCTTCAGGGTGCGCACCACCCTTCCGGATCGCAACTAGAACTGGTATCAGTTCTGAAACACCGTCAGAAATGTCGTGCGTGAGGATGTTGGCCATGACCGAGCTCGTGGAACACGGACAGCTGTTCATCGGCGGAGAGTTGACCGACCCCCTCGGCAAGGAGGTCATCGAGGTCGTCTCGCCGCACACCGGAGAGGTGTTCGGCCGGGTGCCGCACGCCGCACCCGCCGATGTCGACCGCGCCGTGGCCGTCGCCCGCCGCGCCTTCGAGGACGGCCCCTGGCCGCGAATGAGCCTCGACGAGCGCATCGAGGTCATCACGAAGATCAAGGACGCGTTCGCGGTCCGGCACGAGGAGATCGCCCGCGTCATCAGCAGCGAGAACGGCACCCCGTACACCTCGGGCGTCATGGTGCAGGCGCTCGCCGCGATGATGGTCTGGGACTCCGCGATCAACGTCGCCCGGAACTTCACGTACGAGGAGACGCGCGACGGCGCCCTCGGCAAGCTCCTCGTGCGGCGCGAGCCGGTCGGCGTCGTCGCGGCCATCGTTCCGTGGAACGTCCCGCAGTTCACCGCCGCCGCGAAGCTCGCGCCCGCGCTGCTCGCCGGCAACCCGGTGATCCTGAAGACCTCGCCGGAGACGCCGCTCGACGCGTATCTGCTGGCCGAGATAGCCACGGAGGCCGGGCTTCCGGAGGGTGTGCTGTCCATCCTTCCCGCCGACCGCGAGGTCAGCGAGTACCTGGTCGGTCACCCCGGCGTCGACAAGGTCTCCTTCACCGGGTCCGTCGCCGCGGGCAAGCGCGTCATGGAGGTCGCCTCGCGCAACCTCACCCGCGTCACCCTCGAACTCGGCGGTAAGTCCGCGGCCGTGATTCTGGAGGACGCCGACGCGAGCGCCGCGGTCTCCGGCATCGTCCCGTTCGCCTGGATGATCAACGGGCAGGCCTGTGTGGCGCAGACGCGCATCCTCGTCCCGCGCTCGCGCTACGACGAGTTCGCCGACGCCTTCGCCGGCGCGGCCTCCGCGCTCAAGGTCGGCGATCCGCTCGACCCGGCCACCGAGCTCGGCCCGCTCGTCGCCAAGCGCCAGCAGCAGCGCTCCCTCGACTACATCCGCATCGGCCAGGACGAGGGCGCCAAGATCCTCACGGGCGGCGGCGTTCCGAAGGGCTTCGAGCAGGGCTGGTACGTCGAGCCGACCCTCTTCGGCGACGTCGACAACTCCATGCGCATCGCCCGCGAGGAGATCTTCGGCCCGGTCATCTGCCTGCTCCCGTACGGCGACGAGGCCGAGGCCGTCAAGATCGCCAACGACTCCGACTACGGCCTCAGCGGCAGCGTATGGACCGCCGACACCGCGCACGGCGTCGACATCGCGCGGCAGGTGCGCACGGGCACGTACAGCGTGAACACGTTCAGCCTCGACATGCTCGGGCCGTTCGGCGGCTACAAGAACTCCGGCCTTGGGCGGGAGTTCGGGCCCGAGGGGTACGGGGAGTACTTCGAGCACAAGATGATCCACCTGCCCGCGGGGTACGAGCCGGAGGCGAACTGAGCATGGGTGACCGGTGGCATGTGGAGGTCGACCGGAGTGTGTGCATCGGCTCCGCGATGTGCGTGAACGCGGCGCCGGACGGGTTCCGCCTCGACAGCGCGCGGCAGTCCCATCCCGTGGAGGCGGACGGCGACGCGAACGAGCGGGTGCTCGCGGCGGCGGAGGGGTGTCCGGTGGAGGCGATCACGCTCACGCTGGCGGACACGGGCGAGGTCGTCTTCCCTCCGGAGGACTGATTGTTGCGCCATACCGTGGTTGCGGCCGCGGGGCTCCGCCCCGGACCCCGCTGCTCAATCGCCGCAGGGGCTTGAAATACCAAGCCCCGCCGGCGGGGCTTGATTTGCTCGGGTCACGAGGGGCGAGGAGCGGCCAGATCGATCAACCGGCACACCATCTCGATGTCGATTTTGACCTGGGCGATGGAAGCGCGGCCGGAGAGCCACGTGATGAGCGCGGAGTGCCACGTGTGCTCGATGACCCGCACCGCGGAGAGCTGCTCCGGCGTCGGGTCGTCGAGCTCCATCGCGTCAAGAATGATCGCCGTGGTCTGCCGCGACACCTGGTCGACCTCCGGGCTCACACTGCGGTCCGCGAACGTCAGCGCCCGCACCATCGCATCCGCGAGATGCGGCTCCCGCTGCAGCGCACGGAAGGCGCCCATCAGCGTCTCGGCCACCCGCTCCGCGGAGGTGTCGCCGGACGGCGGCCGCTTACGGACGGTGGTGTGCATGTGCTGGAGCTGATCCTGCATGGTGGCGACCAGGAGGTGCACCTTGCTCGGGAAGTAGCGGTACAGCGTGCCGAGCGCGACCTGGGACGACTCGGCGACCTCCCGCATCTGCACCGCGTCGAAGCCGCCGCGCGCGGCGAGCTGCGCGCTCGCGTGCAGGATCCGGCGGCGCCTGGCCTCCTGACGCTCGGTGAGCGCGGGGGTCGTGCGGGTGGTGGTTCTCGCGTCCGGAGCTGTCATCAGAAAGCTTTCCGTGTCCCGTGGAGCCCGCCGTGGCGTGAATCACCTGATCCACCTCTCGCGGCCCGGCTACCAGCCGGTAGATTCGATGCTCTTGAACGATCAAGTCTGAAACTTGTTCTAGATTAGCGTCCCCACGTAGTGTCCACGGGCAAGCAGGAAGAAGGGTGGCCTGGAGTGACCGCGGAGTCCTTGCGTATCGCTCTCCTCACGTACAAAGGCAACCCGTTCTGCGGTGGTCAGGGCGTATATGTCCGGCACCTCTCGCGGGAGCTGGTCCGGCTCGGGCACCGCGTCGAGGTCATCGGCTCCCAGCCGTACCCCGTGCTCGACGAGGCGGCCGACGGCGCCGCCCTGGCGGGGCTCTCGCTCACCGAGCTGCCGAGCCTCGACCTGTACCGCAGCCCCGACCCCTTTCGTACACCCAAGCGCGACGAGTACCGCGACTGGGTCGACGCTCTCGAAGTCGGCACCATGTGGACCGGCGGCTTTCCCGAGCCGCTGACGTTCTCGCTGCGCGCCCGCCGTCATCTGCGGGCCAGACGCGGCGAGTTCGACGTCGTGCACGACAACCAGACGCTCGGGTACGGGCTGTTGGGCGATGTCGGCGCCCCGTTGGTGACCACCATCCACCACCCCATCACCGTGGACCGGCAGCTGGAGCTGGACGCCGCCGAGAGCTGGCGGCAGCGGATGTCCAAGCGCCGCTGGTACGCGTTCACGCGCATGCAGAAGCGGGTCGCGCGCCGGCTGCCGTCCGTGGTCACCGTCTCCGGCACGTCCCGCGACGAGATCGTCCAGCACCTGGGCGTGCGTCCCGGGCGGATTAACGTCGTGCACATCGGCGCCGACACCGATCTGTTCTCGCCGGATCCGGCCGTGCCGGAGGTACCGGGCCGGATCGTGACGACCTCCAGCGCCGACGTCCCGCTCAAGGGACTCGTCTACCTCGTCGAGGCACTCGCCAAGGTGCGGGCCGAGCAGCCCGACGCGCACCTCGTGGTGGTCGGCAAGCGGCCCGAGGAGGGGCCGGTCGCGCAGGCCATCGCGGGGTACGGGCTCGAGGGCGCCGTCGAGTTCGTCAAGGGCATCAGCGACCAGGAGCTCGTCGACCTCGTGCGCTCGGCGCAGGTCGCCTGCGTGCCCTCCCTCTACGAGGGTTTCTCGCTGCCCGCCGCCGAGGCCATGGCCACCGGCACCCCGCTCGTCGCCACCACGGGCGGCGCCATCCCCGAGGTCGCGGGGCGCGACGGCGAGACCTGCCTGGCCGTGCCGACCGGCGACCCGGGCGCGCTCGCCGCGGCCCTCGGCCGGCTGCTCGGCGACCGTGAACTGTGCGCCCGGCTCGGCGCGGACGGCCGCGCCCGCGTCCTGGAACGCTTCACGTGGGCGCGCGCCGCGCAGGGCACCGCCGAGCTCTACCGCGAGGCGATGCAGGCCGCGCCCCGGCAGAACCGCCCCGCGAGCAACACCGTTGTCACCGAAACCCCCCAGGAAAGCAGGGCCACGTGCTGACCGTCGACTTCACCCGTTTCCCGCTCGCCGCGGGCGACCGCGTCCTCGATCTCGGGTGCGGGGCCGGACGGCACGCGTTCGAGTGCTACCGGCGCGGGGCGCGGGTCGTCGCCCTCGACCAGAACACCGAGGAGATCGCCGAGGTCGCCAAGTGGTTCGCCGCGATGGAGGAGGCGGGCGAGGCCCCCGCGGGCGCCACCGCGACCGCCATGGAGGGTGACGCGCTCCAACTCCCCTTCCCCGACGAGTCGTTCGACGTCGTCATCATCAGTGAGGTGATGGAGCACATCCCCGACGACAAGGGCGTGCTCGCCGAGATGGTCAGGGTCCTGAAGCCGGGCGGCCGGATAGCGGTCACCGTGCCGCGCTACGGCCCCGAGAAGGTGTGCTGGGCGCTCTCCGACGCGTACCACGAGGTCGAGGGCGGCCACATCCGCATCTACAAGGCCGACGAGCTGCTCGGCAAGATGCGCGAGGCGGGCCTCAAGCCGTACGGCACGCACCACGCGCACGCGCTGCACGCGCCGTACTGGTGGCTCAAGTGCGCCTTCGGCGTCGACAACGACAAGGCGCTGCCGGTGAAGGCGTACCACAAGCTCCTGGTCTGGGACATCATGAAGAAGCCCGCCCTCACCCGGGTCGCGGAGGGCCTCCTCAACCCCGTCGTCGGCAAGAGCTTCGTCGCGTACGCCACGAAGCCGCACCTGCCGAAGGTCGACGGGGCCGCTGAGTGAGCAGCCCGGAGCGGACCGAACTCCTCGTACTCCCCGGTGTGCTGACGGCGGATCAGGCCGCGCAGACCGTCGCCGGGATACTCGGCGCCCAGCGCGCAGACGGGGCCATCCCGTGGTTCCGCGGGCACCACCTCGACCCGTGGGACCACACCGAGGCCGCCATGGCGCTCGACGTGGCCGGCGAGCACGAGGCCGCCGAGCGCGCCTACGAGTGGCTGGCCCGGCACCAGAGCGAGGACGGCTCCTGGTACGCCGCCTACCGCGACGGCGACCCGGACGACGTGACGGACCACGGCCGCGAGTCCAACTTCGTCGCGTACATCGCTGTCGGCGTCTGGCACCACTACCTCTCCACCGGCGACGACGCCTTCCTCGACCGGATGTGGCCCGCCGTGTGCGCGGCGACGGAGTTCGTGCTCCGCCTCCAGCAGCCCGGCGGCCAGATCGGCTGGAAGCGCGAGCCCGACGGGGCGCCGGTGAACGACGCGCTCCTCACGGGCAGTTCGTCCGTCCACCACGCCCTGCGCTGCGCGCTCGCCATCGCCGACCAGCGCGAAGAGCCGCAGCCCGACTGGGAGTTGGCGCTCGGCGCGCTCGGCCACGCCATCTGCAGCCACCCCGAGCGGTTCCTCGACAAGGGCCGCTACTCGATGGACTGGTACTACCCGGTCCTCGGCGGCGCCCTGCGCGGCGCCGAGGCGAAGGCCCGCATCCAGGCCGACTGGGACACGTTCGTCGTGCCCGGCCTCGGCGTGCGCTGCGTGGTCCCCAACCCGTGGGTGACCGGCGGTGAGAGCGCCGAACTCGCCCTCGCGCTCTGGGCGGTGGGCGAGTCGGACTGGGCGCTCGAGATCCTCCAGGACATCCAGCACCTGCGCGACCCGAAGACCGGCCTGTACTGGACGGGCTACGTCTTCGACGACAAGGCGATCTGGCCGGAGGAGCTGACCACGTGGACCGCGGGCTCCGTGCTGCTCGCGGTGGCGGCCCTCGGCGGGGACGATGCCACGTGCTCCGTGTTCGGTGGCCAGCTGCTCCCGACGGGCGTCGAACCGGACTGCTGCGCGTAGCCCTGCCGTCGGCTCAGTACCTGCGCAGCCGGTTCGCCACCGCGTGGCCGACGAACAGGTAGACGACGGCCGCGAGACCGTAGCCCGCGACCACACGGGCCCAGGTCGCATCGAAGGTGAACAGGTCATGGGACCAGGCGGCCAGCCATGCGGACACGTTGTGGACGAACTGGACCAGGTCGTTGCCGCGGTTCGCGTCCAGGAGGTACATCAGGATCCACAGCCCGAGGATCACGGCGAATACATCGGCCACGATCATCACGACGCGGGCTGCCTCGTTGGTGCCTCGGTAGTGCCGATTCGCAGACATGTCGATCCGGGTTACCCCACCGGCCCCGGTGAAACCCGTACGGGCTTCCTCAAGTGGCGCACGCGCAGCGGCCGGGTGACGCTGCCACGAGTGTCACTTCAGCCACGGAGGTAGTCGGTGGTCACCCGTTCCCCTCTTCCCGTACGACGCCTGCTCACGGCCCTGATGCTGTGCGGCGCCCTGCTCGCGGGCGCGACGGCGTGCGGTTCCGACAGCGGTTCGGCGTCCGCCACGAAGGCGTCGTCGAGCGCCACCACGAAGGCCGAGAAGCAGAAGTTCGCCAAGACGCGGTTCGCGGCGAACGCGGGGCTCGCGGCGGGGGCCACGTATCAGTGGATCGTGAAGCCGTACCGCGCGGGCAAGTTCAAGGCGGGCGCGGACGGCCGCAGGTTCGCCATGGTCAAGGCGGGGCTCGCGGGCGCCTTCACGTACAACCGGCTGAAGGCCGCGCAGAAGAACGCCGAGGGTGACCCGACGCTCTCGAAGGCGGTCGCACCGCTGTCGGCGGGCATCGCGTCGCTGAAGGGCCTGTCGTCCAAGCTGCGCAAGGGCGAGGGCCTCGGCGACGTCACCTCCTCCTTCAACGAGGTCATCAGCGGCGTCAAGGACGCGGGCAAGGGCGCGGGCGCCGAAGTGACGAACAAGGTCCCCTCGGCCTCACAACTCACCAAGGGCTCGTAGGGGCCCGGGAGTTCGAGGACAGGGCCTACGAGTTCAACTCGGCCAGTACGCGCATCGTGTGCGGGTCAGGGGACAGGGCCAGGAGGTCCGTCACCGGGCCCTTGCGCCACAACTCCAGGCGCTCCGCGATCCGTTCGCGCGGCCCCACGAGCGAGATCTCGTCGGCGAACGCGTCCGGCACGGCCAGCACCGCCTCCTCCTTGCGCCCCTCGGCGAACAGGTCCTGGATGTGCCGGGCCTCGGCCTCGTACCCCATGCGCGCCATGAGATCGGCGTGGAAGTTGCGGGTCGCGTGCCCCATGCCGCCGATGTAGAAGCCGAGCATCGCCTTCACCGGCAGCAGCCCCTCGGAGACGTCGTCACAGACCTTCGCACGGGCCATCGGCGCGACGGTGAAGCCCTCCGGCAGGTCGGTCAGCGACGCCTCGTACACGTCCGTCCGCGTCGGCGACCAGTACAGCGGCAGCCAGCCGTCCGCGATCCGCGTGGTCTGCGCGATGTTCTTCGGCCCCTCCGCGCCGAGCAGGATCGGCAGATCGGGGCGCAGGGGGTGCGTGATGGGCTTGAGGGCCTTGCCGAGCCCCGTGCCGTCCTCGCCCCGGTACGGATGCGAGTGGAACCGCCCGTCGACCTCGACGGGCCCCTCGCGCCGCAGCACCTGCCGCACGACGTCCACGTACTCGCGGGTGGCCGTCAGCGGGGAGCGGGGGAACGGGCGCCCGTACCAGCCCTCCACGACCTGCGGCCCGGAGAGCCCCATGCCCAGCATCATCCGGCCGTCCGACAGGTGGTCCAGGGTGAGGGCGTGCATCGCGGTCGTGGTGGGGGAGCGGGCGGCCATCTGCGCGATCGCCGTGCCGAGCCGGATCCGCGAGGTGTGCGCGGCGAACCAGGTGAGCGGGGTGAACGCGTCGCTGCCCCAGGATTCGGCCGTCCACACCGAGTCGTAGCCCAACTCCTCGGCGTCGCGCACGAGTTGAAGGTGATCGGGGTTCGGTCCGCGACCCCAGTAGCCGAGTGCGATGCCGAGCCGCATGCGTGCCCCCTGCCCGTAAACTGAACTGAACTGACGGCATGTCAGATTGCGCGAGCGACACTACGCGAAAGGCCCCTCACCCGGAAGACGGGTGAGGGGCCTTGAACTGCTTCGATCCCCGTAGGGCGATCGGGCGATCGGGTCAGCCGCGCTGGATCCCCGAGGTGTCCTGGAGCACACCGCGGCGGCCGTCCTGGGTCTGGGCGACGAGGCCGGGGCCCCGCTGCTCGACCGCCAAGTACCAGGTACCGGGCGCCAGTTCCGCGATCTGCGCCTGCGAGCCGTCCTCCGCGAAGAGCGGGCGCGGCACCGGCACGGCGAACCAGAACGGCGAGAAGTCCGCGGCCGGCGGCTGCGCGGCCGCCTGCGGCGCCGGAGCACCCTGCTGCTGCGGCTGACCGCCGTACGGCTGCTGCTGACCCGGGCCCGGCTGCTGCGCGCCGTAGGGCTGCTGCTGGCCGGGGCCGCCGGGGCCGCCGGGGTGCTGCTGGGCGCCGGGGTAGCCGTAACCCTGCTGCGGCTGGCCGCCGTACGGCTGCGGCTGCTGCGGGCGCGGGGCGCCGAGGAGGGCGCCCTTCAGGGCCGGGACCAGCGGCGTCGCGATCGCGGCGGCGGCCATGATCAGCGTGGCGACGAGGGCGAGGATGAGGCCGATGCCGGCGTCCGGGCCGTCGGAGCTCCCGTTGGTGAGGCCCGTGGTGACGTTGTTGCTGCCGCCCGACGGGTCGAAGATGTTGCCGAGCGCCGCCCACGCGGCCAGCACCGTGGCCGCGATGCCGAACTGGCCGAGGTCGATCCCGGCGACCTTACGAGGCTGCGCGGTACCGCGGCTGATCACGATGAGCACGGCGCCGATGACACCCGCGAGCACCACGCTCATGAGAAGCGGGCCGCTCTCCCAGGAGTTCGGGAACTCGTAGCTGTCGGGAGCCCCGTCGACGTTGTAGATATCGAGGAACGAGGCGATCAACAGCAATACCGCTGCTCCGATCACCACGCCGTCGCCTCGAGTGAGGGAGCGGATATTCACTTCAAATCCTTCGTCAGTCGTCCGGTCATCGGTGGAGGCGGCGCATAGCGCAGGGGTGGCCCCACATCGTACGGAGGACACTATCGCCCGGGTCCGGGGAGTGTCTGCCGAGATCCATAGGGTGACAGTTACCCGCCGAGGAAACTCATGATTCCCTCAGAGATGCCCTGCGCCGCCTTCTGCCGCCAGGCGTCCGAGGTCAGTCGCTCGACGTCCTGCGAGTCCCGCATGTTGCCACACTCGATGAAGACCTTCGGAACCTTGGAAAGGTTGAGTCCTCCCAGGTCACTGCGGGTGTCGAGGCCCGTGCCACCACCGACGTAGTTCGACGGGGCCTGGCCCGTGGCCTTCACGTAGAGGCCCGCGATCCGCTCGCCGAGGTCGCGGGAGGGCTTCACGATCGGGGTGGTGTCGGCGGCTCCCGCGCGCACGGATGCGGGAAGGATCACATGGAAGCCGCGGTTGCCCTCGCCCGAGCCGTCCGCGTGGACGGAGACGACGGCGTCGGCCTTCGCCTTGTTGCCGATCTCGGCGCGCTCGTCGACGCAGGGGCCCCAGGCGCGATGGCCGTCCTGGGTCAATTGCACGGTCGCGCCCCGCTGTTCGAGATACGCCCGCATGCGCTTCGCCACGTCCAGCGTGAACCGGGCCTCGGTGTAGCCCGCGTTCGTCGACGTCCCCGTGGTGTCGCACTCCTTGGAGCCGTTGCCCACGTTCACGGACCGGTTGATCTCGGTGGTGTGCCGGAAGTTGCCCGGGTTGTGGCCGGGGTCGATGACGACCAGCTTGCCCTTGAGAGGGCCCGAGCCACCGGCGGGCTTCGCGGGGGCCTTGGACGCCTTCGACGGGGCGGAGGAGGAAGCGGCGGACTTCGACTCCTTGGACGTCGAAGGCGCCGGGCTCGAAGCCTTCTCGTCCTGCGAGGGCGAGACGGTCGAGGACTGGCCGGGCGCGGGCAGCACCTTCGGCGGCTCGCTGTCACCCGGCCCGCTCACGACCTGCCACACCAGCCACGCCGCGAGCGCGGTGGGCACCAGCGCGGCGAAGGTGACGAGCACGGGACGCCCGCCGAAGCGGCGCCGGGGGGCGCCGTCCCGGTAGTAGTCCTCATCGAAGCCATCGGGTTCCGGACCTGCGTACGACACGTTCCTGACCTTAACCGCGCGCTCAGATCCCTGCGCCGATTCGACGCAGGACGCGCAGCGAGTCGCACTCGGAGACCTCGGTGAACGCCCCGGACGCGAGTGCCCGCTGGTACACGCGGTACGGCGCCTGCCCCGTCCACTCGTCGTGCTTGACGGGGAAGACGTCGTGGATGAGGAGGAGGCCGCCCTCGGCGACGTGCGGGGCCCAGCCCTCGTAGTCGGCGGTGGCGTGCTCGTCGGTGTGCCCGCCGTCGATGAAGACGAGCCCGAGCGGGCCGCCCCAGGCCTTGGCGACCCGCGGCGACTTCCCGACGAGCGCGACCACGTGGTCCTCCAGGCCCGCCGCGTGCAGCGTGCGCCGGAACGTGGGGAGGGTGTCCATGAGCCCCAGCTCGGGGTCGACCGTCTCGGGGTCGTGGAAGTCCCAGCCCGGCTGCTGCTCCTCGCTGCCCCGGTGGTGGTCGACGGTGAGCGCCGTGACCCCGGCCGCGCGCGCCGCGTCGGCGAGCAGGATCGTGGAGCGCCCGCAGTACGTGCCGACCTCCAGCAGGGGGAGGCCGAGCGCCGCCGCCTCGACGGCGGCCCCGTACAGCGCGAGTCCCTCACCGTGCGGCATGAATCCCTTGGCCGCCTCGAAGGCGGCGAGGACCTCCGGGGCGGGGGTGTGGCTGCGGCTTGTGATGCTCATGCCGCTCACTCTGCCCTACGCGGACGGCGGTCCGGCCCGGGGGTGGGACGGACTGTGACGTGTGATGACCGTCCCACCGTCATTACACGTCACAGTCCCGCACGGCGGAGACGTTCAGCAGCCCTGCCAGAGGCGGGTCATCACGCGCACCCCGAAGCGCAGCCCGTCCAGCGGGACCCGCTCGTCCACGCCGTGGAACAGCCGCCCGTAGTCCAGGTCGGCGGGCAGCTTCAGGCCCTTGAAGCCGAAGCAGCGGATGCCCAGCTTGGTGAAGGCCTTCGCGTCGGTGCCGCCCGGGTTGCAGTACGGGACCGGATGGCCGTCCGGGTCCTCGGCGCGCACGGCCTCGCACATGGCGTCGACGAGCGGTCCGTCGAACGTCGTCTCCATCGCGATGTCGTGGTTGACCCACTCGCGGGAGACGGAGGGGAGGAGCAGTTCGTCGATCGCGTCGAGGAGTTGCTGTTCGTGGCCGGGGAGGAAGCGGGCGTCGACGCGGGCCGTCGCCTTTCCGGGGATGACGTTGGTCTGGTAACCGGCCGTGAACATGGTGGGGTTGGCGGAGTTGCGGAGCACCACCTGCATGAAGTCGGCCACGTGACCGAGCTTCGCGAGTTCCGCGTCCAGGTCCTCCACCTCGAAGTCGAGCTCCACGCCCTTGAGGTCGGCGGCCTCCTGGAGCAGGGCGCGGACCGGCTCGATGAGGCGGATGGGGAACGTGAGGCGGCCGATGCGGGTGAGGGATTCGGCGAGGTCCGTGACCGCGTTGTCGGCGTTCGGGGACGAGCCGTGGCCCGCCCGGCCCGTCGACGTCAGCTCCATCCAGGCCATGCCGCGCTGGGCGTTCTCGATCGGGTAGAGGCGGCGGGTGTCGTCGAGGGCGTACGAGAATCCGCCGCCTTCGCCGATGGCCTCCGTGACGCCCTCGAAGAGGTCGGGGCGGTGCTCGACGAGCCAGTGCGCGCCGAACTTGCCGCCCGCCTCCTCGTCGGCGAGGAACGCGAGGACCAGGTCGCGGGACGGCTTCGTACCCGTACGCGCGAAGTGGCGGGCTGTGGCCAGCATGACGGCCACCGTGTCCTTCATGTCGATCGCGCCGCGGCCCCAGAGGTAGCCGTCGCGGATCTCGCCGGAGAAGGGCGGGACCTGCCACTCGGCCGCGTCGGCGGGGACGACGTCGAGGTGGCCGTGGACCAGGAGCGCGCCGCGGGTGCGGTCCGTGCCCTCGATGCGGGCGATGACGCTCGCGCGGCCGGGTGCGCTCTCCACGAGCTCGGAGTCGATGCCGGCCTCGGCGAGGCGGGACACGACCCAGTCCGCGCAGGCCCGCTCGTCGCTGGTCGGGTTGGACGTGTCGAAGCGGATCAACTCGGCGCAGAGCTCGACCACTTCGCGCTGGGCCTCTTCGGAAGCAAGGGTGGTCATGCCGCTCCTACGGGGGTCTGTTCGGTCGCGGCGGCGTGGGTGTCCTCGTCGTCGGCCAGGGTGGTGGTGCCGTACGTCCTGATCCAGCCGAGCAGTCCGAGCACGGCGTAGAGGACGAACGCGGTGGCCAGGGAGTTCAGGGCCGGGATGCCGCCGTCGTAGAACTTGCCGACGCAGAAGGCCGCGGCCCAGATGACCAGGGACGCGGGGACCCAGGTGGGGGAGGTGGCGGGGAGGGTGCCCGCCTCGCGCGTCTCGTCGAGTGGCTTGCGCATCGTGCGGACCACCCAGTACTCGGCGACGACGATGCCGCCGATGGGCGGGATGGCCACGCCGAGCACGGAGAGGAACTCCGTGAAGTGGGTCATGATGCCCACCGCGGAGAGGGCCGTGCCGGCGACGCCGAGGGCGATGGTGACGGCGCCGCGGTGCAGGCGCTTCTTGAAGACGACCTGGAAGAAGTTGACGACGCCGAGCGAGGAGCCGTACAGGTTCCAGTCGTTGATCTTCGCGGTCGACATCAGGACGACGAGGACGCCGAAGACGCCGGACGTGGAGAGCACGATCTGCGAGACCTGGTCGCTCTTGACCATGTGGCCGAGGAGCACGCCGGTCAGGCCGACGATGTACTCGGAGAGGATCATCGAGGACGCCGACTGGAGAAAGACGTGCGTGCCCTTCTTGTTGTAGCGGGTCATCTCCGGGGAGACGATCGCGCCGGTCATGTAGCCGCCCGCGATGGCGGTCGCGGCGACCGAGAGCGGGATGGCCTGGCCGGGCGGCGGGGAGCTGATGAGGTCGCCGATGGAGTGGTCGGAGAGCGCGTCGATCACGGACCAGGCGACCATCGCGAAGAAGAGGGGCGTGACGATCTTCGCCATGACCGCCATGTAGCGGAAGCCGAAGATCACCAGGACGGTGATGGCGAGCCCTGCGACGATGCACCACAGCCACGACGGGCCGCCGACCAGCGACGAGACGCTGTCGCCGAAGATCGTGTTCTGCACGCCGAACCAGCCGACGAGGCTGACGGCGATGATGAAGCTGACGAGCGCCGAACCGTTGCGCCCGAAGCCCACCCAGCGGGTCAGCAGTGGCGTCGCGAGGCCCTCGCGCATGCCCGCCATGCCGATGAGGAAGATGACGACTTCCAGGATCACCGCGCCGAGCGTGAAGGCGAGGAAGGCGTCGCCGAAGGTCATGCCGACGCCGATGGTGGCGCCCAGCGTGAACTGCGAGATGGAGCCGGACTGGGCGAGCCACTGCAGCAGCATCGTCCAGAAGCCGAGCCGCTTGTCCTTCGGGACTCTGGACAGCGCGTAGTCGTCGCTGCCCACGCTCTTCTTGGTGGTGGCCATGGCGTCACGACTCCGTAGGTGTGTTGCCGAGGGTCTGAAGGTGGGTGAGCGGGCCGTAGCGGCTCACGAGGGCGTCGAACTCCTCGGCGTCGTGGAAGTCGAGGCGACCGCCGCCGTACGCCTTCGCGGTCTCGACGGCGAACCGGGCGGCTGCCGCGATGTCGGTCTCGTGGCTGGCGCCGGTCTGGCAGCCGGGGACCGCGGAGGCCGAGGTGACGGCGAGGCCGACGACCGGGGCGGCGGTCGCGGTGGCCGGCTGGAGGATCGAGTTGATGTGGTGGGCGCCGTTACCGTAAGGCGTTATGTCCTGGGTTGTCACGGGATACGTGACCAACGGCTCACCGGTGACGACGGCGAGGAGTTCGCCCAGTTCCTCGCTCACCCGCAGCACCCAGCCCTCCTTGACGGTGGGGGACAGGGCGAGGCCCTTGTGGTTGATGACGCGGTTGCCCTTGGTGGTGTCGATGGAGAGCACGGCCTCCATGTCGTCCGTGACCTCGTGGCGGTTCATCGTCGCGATGTCGACCGGGGAGTCCATGAACGGGACCGGGTCGTGCGGCGCGGTCGGGGCGTCCGGGCAGACGTGCGTGGCGACGACCACGTCCCCGTCGAGCACGTCGCCGCGGCGGCGCATGTCGAGGAGCTTCGCGGCGGTGGCGAGCGCGGCGGCGGCGCCGTCCGCGTCGGAGACGAGCCCGGTCATCTCGGGCCGGGCGCCGACCCCGCCGAGCCGCCCGACGACGCCGAGCGTGCGGGCGCTGCCGCCGCGGCTGCGGCCCTTGGCGCCGGGGATCCGGACGAGCACGAAGTCGGTGGACCCGCGCTCGCCCTCCACCGTGGTCACCTCGGCTCCGGAGCCCTCGGGGCCCGCGACCGAGTCGAGATACGCGACGGTGCGCTTGCCGTCGGCGTCGGGGTCGTCCAGCAGATCGACGACATCGAGGACGTACTTCAACATGCGGGGTCCCTCTCGCTGCTCCGTGCCCGGCCGCGATTTACACCGGTACTGACAGCAGATTCGGGATCGGATAGCGTTGTCGGCAAGTCTTTCCCGTTATTTGCAATACAGGTCTGGATGGTGAGATGGCGTGCCGGAGATCCCGCTCGACCGCAAGACCCCGGCCGGCGCCCTGCAGACCGTCGACCGGGCCCTCCTCGTGCTGCTCGCGTTCGAGCGGACGCGGCCGGACTGGGGCGTGACGGAGGTCGCCGCCGAGTTCGGCTGGGACACGTCGGTCGCGCAGCGGCTGCTCTCGACACTGGCCGGGCGCGGCTTCCTGGTCTCGGACCCCGTGACCCGGCGCTACCGGATCGGGCCCGCGGTGCTCAGGCTCGGCAGGCTGTGGGAGCGCTCGGGCTCACTGGAGCTGCTGGCGGGACCGGTACTGGAGGAACTGCGGGCGGCGACCGGCGACACGGTCCTGTTCTGCCTGCCCGACAACTTCCACATGCGCTGCGTCGCGGCGGTCGAGGGCGAGGAAGGGCCGCTGCGCTACTACCCGTTGGTGGGCGAGCTGTACCCGGCGCACGCGGGCGCCACCAGCAAGTCGTACTACGCGTTCCTGCCCGACGACCAGCGCCACCGGCTGTTCCGCGGCCGCCCCATGGCCCGCTTCACCGAGCGCACGGTGACCGACGCGGACGAGCTGGAGCGCGAGTTCCTCGGGGTCCGCGCCCAGGGGTACGCGTGGACGGTCGGCGAGTACGACGCCGGGATCGGCACCGTCGCCGTCCCCGTCTTCCTCGGCCGCGAGCCCTACGGCAGCCTCAGCCTCGGCGCCGCGAAGGACCGCTTCCCCGACGGTCCGGGCGACCGCCTCGACGCCCTGCGCAAGGCCGCCCGCCTCCTGGAGCGGCGCCTGACGCATCCGCCGCAGCCGCCGCGCCGCACCCGCGCCGCCACCAACTGACCTTTGTGCACAGCCTGTTGATTACGTTGATCGGAGCGACCCCGTCGTGAACCTTCTGCTGCTCTCCAACTCCACCCAGCACGGCCAGGGTTACCTGGAGCACGCGCTCGACACGGTCACCGGCTTCCTGCCGGCGCGGGCCCGGCTCGCGTTCGTGCCGTATGCGCTCGCCGACCACGACGCGTACACGGCGAAGGTGCGCGGCGCGCTGGAGGGTGCGGGGATCGAGGTCCACGGTGTCCACGAGGGTGGCGACCCGCTGGCCCAACTGGCGTCGGCCGACGCGGTGTTCATCGGCGGTGGCAACTCGTTCCGGCTGCTGAGCGCGCTGTACCGCACGGGCCTGCGGGAGGCCGTGACGAAGGCGGTCCACGCGGGCCTCCCGTACATGGGCGCCAGCGCGGGCACCAACATGGCAGCGCCCACCCTGCGGACGACCAACGACATGCCGATCGTGCAGCCGCCGTCCTTCGAGACGCTGGGCCTGGTCCCGTTCCAGATCAACCCGCACTACCTGGACCCGGACCCGTCCTCCACCCACAAGGGCGAGACCCGCGAGCAGCGCCTCACCGAGTTCCTGGAGGAGAACGACGTCCCGGTCCTCGGCCTGCGGGAGGGCTCGTGGCTGCGGGTGGCCGGGGACCGGGCGTCGGTGGAGGGCGCGCATGCGGCGCGGCTGTTCCGGCGGGGGTCCGCGCCGGAGGAGCTGGCGGTGGGGGCGGATGTGTCCGAACTCCTTCGTGTGGAGGCGAAGTTCGACGTCGGCTGAAGGTCGCTTCTTCACTGCGGGGGTCGTACGCGGCGCAGCAGGCGGTTGGCGAGGTCGGCGAGGGCGGTCAGGGTCTGCCGGGCCGCGTTGCGGCGGTAGGCGTGGCGGGACCATACGGCCGGGAGCACGATGCCCGCGAAGAGCAGCAGGAAGACGAACAGGGCGAGGGTACCGAAGGGGCCGAGGGCGGTCAGGGTGTCGGTGACGAGTGTGTTCACGGTGGTCTCCCGGTAGGGGCAGTGGATGTGACGGGAGCCAGATTGCGTCGCCGGGTCCTCATCGGCCGTCAAACCGGGACGAGTTGGTAGTGGGCTGACGTCGTCGCAGGTCATCGCCTAACTTGAGGACGGGTCTCGGTACGGCTCGGTACGCCGTGACATGCGCAGGTGGCTCGGGGTGGGGATGACGACGACGAACGACGCTGATGGTCCGGCCGCGGTCGCGCGCAAGGAGTTCGCGCGCCGCTTGCGTGATCTGAGGGACGCGGCGGGCGCGAAGAACGCCGACGTCGTGACGGCCTCCGGGCGGATGGCGGGCAGGGTGCCGGGCGGCCGGACGCTGACGCCGAACACGGTGAGCCGGCTGCTGTCCGCGGCAGGCGTGAAGGCGCCGGACTGGGACGTGGTCGCGGCGTTCGTGGAGGCGTGCCGGGTGCATGCCGGTGTTACGAAGGCGCCTGTCCCACCGGCGCGTTTCGACCTGGGTGATTGGAAGGCCGAACATACGGCGTTGGTCAGGGCTTTGGAGGCGGCAGCCGGTTCGCCGGCGTCGGCGCCGACGGACGAGGAGCCCGATCCGCGAGACGTCGAGACCGCCGTCGCGGCATACGCCGAGCGCGCCCGGGAGACCTGGGGTCACCTGGACCTGGAGGTACTGCTGCCGCTCGACGACCAGGGCCGCCATCCCGAGATCCGGTTGCGGGAGGTGTTCGTCGAGCCCAGCGTCCGGGCGGACCCGCCGCCCGTGGAGCTGCCGCGCGAGCTGGTGCGCAGGCTGGTCGAGTCGGGAGAACTCCCGGAGTCCGAGCATCTGCCGAGCGGCACCCTGGACGCGCTCAAGGACCTCCGGGGCGCGTACGAGAAGCGGCCGACGCTCCCCGTGCTCCAGGTGCTGGGGCAGGAGGACACACGTAAGTGCGTGCTGCTGGGCGATCCCGGCGCCGGCAAGTCGACGCTGGCGAAATACCTCGCGCTCACGCAGACGTTGGCCGACCGGGTGGGCGTCATCGTCGAGCTCCGGCAGTACGCCGAACCCCAGTGGTGTCACCGGAACTACGAGGACTTCCTCGCGCACCGGCAGGACCAGTTCGGCATGTGCGTGCCGCCGCCGGTCCTGCGTCATCTGCTCCGTACCGGCCGGGCCGTCGTCATCTTCGACGGCCTCGACGAGGTCTTCGACCCCAAGGTGCGGCAGGCGGCCTCGGAGCAGATCGCGGCCTTCGCCGCGCGCTGGCCGGAGGCCCGCATCGTGGTGACGTCCCGTGCCATCGGGTACAAGCGGCATGTCTTCGACGGCGCGGACTTCACGCACTACATGCTCCAGGACCTCGACCGGGAGCAGATCGCCACGTTCACCGAGCGCTGGTACACCCTGTCGGCACCCGATGACACGGAGAAGGCGGCGCTCCTCGCCCAGCGACTCCAGGACGCGGTGCGCGACTCCCGGCCGATCCGTGAACTGTCGGGCAATCCGCTGCTGTTGACGATCCTGGCGATAGTCGGCCGACGCCAGGCGCTGCCCAAGGACCGCATCGGCGTGTACCGGCAGGCCGTGACCGTACTCACCGCGCAGTGGGACCAGCAGGCCAAGCACCTGGAGGCCGCCCTTCCGCCTGCCATCAAGGACGTCCTCGACGGGCTCGACCGCCAAGAGATGCTGATGACGCTGGCGCACGCAATGCAGGCGGGCACGCACGGCATCGCCGGGAACCGTATCCACGGAGACGACCTGGCGGAGCTGCTGCGCACGCAGCTTGAGCAGCACGGACTGCCTCCCGCCCCCGCAGGGACGGGTGCGCAGGCGCTCGTCTCCCAGCTTCGTGAGCGCAACTTCATCCTCGCCCGGTACGGCGGCGAGGTGTACGGCTTCGTCCATCGGGCCTTCTTGGAGCACCTGGCGGCGGCCGACATCTACCAGCGCTATACGCGGGGGCGGGAGTGGACGCCGCAGGAGCTTCTCGACGAGGTGATCGCACCGCACGCGCACGACCCGGCGTGGCACGAGGTACTGCTGCTGTTCATCGGCCAGTTGGAGCCGGTCGACGCGGCGGCGGCCATCGACCGGCTGCTCGATCTGCATGACAGCAGGGACGACCTCGACGACAGCGAGCTGCTGGAGGTGGCCATCCGTGCGCTCGCGGAGGTGCGCAGGATCGGGATGCTGAACGAGCAGAGCAAGCGGGTCGTGGCGGCCATGACGGAGGTGCTCAACTACGGGTGGGGTGGTTCTTTCGGTCCGGCCGCCCATTCCGCGCTCGCGTCGTTCGGTGAGTACTGGGTCGGCAGGGAGGCGTTCCTCCGCTGGTTTCGCACGCGTGGGCAGTTCTCCCCGGATGTGGATACGCCGCGCATCGTGTGCCTCTTCCAGCCGTCCCCGGCGGAGCTGATCCGTTTTGCACGCCACGCGCACAGTGGCTACGACCGGATGGTGTTCGTCCGTACCTTGGCCGAGAGCTGGGAACACGACACTGAGGTGCGCGCTTTCCTCTTCGAGCTGGCTGACAGTGACGAAAGCGGAGAAGTGCGGCGCACGGCCCTGACTGCACTGTGCGAGCACCCGTTGGAAGCGCGGGAGCTCCGTGCGTTGCTCGTCGGCCGGGCGCGGGCCGACAGGGACAGTGGCATGCGTCGGGTCGCGCTACTGGAGTTGGCACGTCACTGGCGGGACGACGCCGAGGTGCGTGCCGTGTTCTCCGCTGTGGCTCAGGATGACACGGCGGAGAGCGCGCAGTGGACGGCCCTGTGGGCGCTCGCCGACGTGCGGCCCGCCGGCATCGATGCTCGACCTTTGCTGCGGGAACTCCTCCTCCGCCAGAACGTACGGCTTGGGAGCGGCGCGTCGTCTGACGCCGTCGTCGAACGCTGGGCCGTGGACATCGGGCCGCAGCTGCCCTTGATGGGTGTCGAGGACTTTGAGGAGCTGCCAGTCGTCCTCCTGCAGCTGCTGGCCGAGGAGCGGCCGGGGGACGTCGACGTCCGTGCGCTGCTGATCGCGTGGTCCGCGTCCGACGAGGACTACGCCGTGCAGTACGCGGCGATGCGAGAACTCGCGGAGCAATGGCAGTGGGACCCGGAGATCCGCGACCTGTTCATGGCGTGGGCACAAGGCGATGCTTCCCCGACGATGCGCCGACCGGCGTTGGACATACTGAGAACACAGTGGTTGGAGGACGAGCCGATACACATGATGCTCCTGGACCTGGCAGTCCAGGATGAGGACATGACGGCGCGCTCCCGGGCACGCGCGGTGCTTGTGAACCGGTGGCGCCTGAACACCACCGAGCGTGCACGGCTCTTCGACATTGCGCGCGAGGGGTCCGACTGGGCCATGCGGCTCGATGCGTTGAGGGTGATGGCCGATCGTTGGCCGACGGATGCCGAGGTGCGCGGTCTGCTGTTCGATCTGGAGCGTACGGGAGCCGGCGCGGTGGTGCTGGGGGTGCTGGCGCAGCGGTGGCCGATGGACGACGAGGTGCACCGGTTGCTGTTCGCCAGGGCCGGTGCCGACGGGGACCTGTCGCTGCGTGAGGAAGCTCTGATCCTGCTCGTGAGCCTCCGCAGCGATCCGGAGGTGCGGTCCCTGCTCATGGACCTGGCCCGCTGCGACGCCGACGTCGGGATGCGCAGTCGCGCGTTGCTGCTGTCGATTGTGCATTGGCCGGGGGACGCGGAAGTCCGTGCTCTTGTGCAGGAGCGGGCAGGTGATCTGCGTGACGGAAGTGACCCTTATGCCGAGGAGGACTACCTCACTGCTCTGCGGCTGTGGCAGCGGGATGACGAGGACTCGCTGCCTCTCTTCTTTGAGCTCGTTCGGAACGGCCTGCCACAGGCTCGTGAAGGGGCACTTGAAGTGCTGGCCGACAGCCGGTGGGAGGATGCCGAGGTTCGGACCCTGGTGATGGGCGCGGTGCGCGAGGATCCGGACGACGGCGTACGTGCGACGGCGTTGAAGGCGGTTGCCGGACACTGGGCGGACCCGGAGGTGCGGGAGTTGATCGCTGAAGTGGCCCACGGCGCTCCTCCGAGGATGCCGGAAGAGGCGGCCCGGTGTGTGCTGGCGCTCGCGGACGTTACGGGGCCGGGGGCAGCGTCAGCCACTCCTGCCACGTGATGTCCCGGCCCAGGTGGCGGGGCTGCTGGAACGGCCAGTCGGTGGCGATCCACTTGGGAACGAGCGCGTCGAGTGCGGACTCCTCCGCGCTGCCGACGAGTTCGTCCACGACCCACCAGGCGATCTCACCGTCCGCGCCGGTGCGCTCCGGCGGGTCGATGTAGACGCAGCCCAGCAGCTTCGTCTCGTCCTCGTCCAGGAGGGCGTAGTTGAACGACTGGTGCGCGGCGATCTCCTTCTCGTGGCGCAGGAGATCCACGCGGTCCGCCTCGTACGTCATGGTCTCCGCGGGCCAGCCCCACGCCGGTCCGAAGATCTCCCAGAGGCGTTCGCGCGAGCCCATCACGGCGGGGTAGTCGATCGCGGTGTCCGCTTCCCGGATCGGCCTCAGGTGGAGGCCGGTTCCGGGCACGGGTACGTGGGTGGGGTGAACGAAGTCGCGCGGCAGCCAGCTCATATGCGGTGAGGTTAGCGGGGCGCTCCGCGGGTGTCGCCCGAGTTTTCCGTTACGCCTGCCCGCGGACGACGCCGGCCACGAACGCGCTGAACGCGCGTGGCGTGACACGGAGGTGACCGAGCCCCGGGTCCTTGGAGTCACGGATGGCGACGGCGCCGGTGGGGGTGGGCGCGGCGACTTCGAGGCAGTCGCCGCCACTGCTGCCGCTGTAGCTGGACTTCTGCCAGGTGGCGCCGTCCAGTGCGGCGCACTCGATGCATTCGCCGCCATTGCTGCCGCTGTACGACGACTTACGCCACGTTGCGGTGTCCATACCGGGTCTCCATTACGCGAATGATCAGTGCTGCCGATTCCCGAGGGGAGAGGGCGTCCGCCTGTAGGCGAGCGTAACCGACCGAACGTTCCCTGATCACTTGTGGGTTGGCGGTCATGTGCCCCGCCGTGTAGCTCGCGCTGTAGTAGAGGTCCGGGTCGCCGTCGAAGCGCAGCAGGGTGAACGTACCCATCATGCCCGCGTGCTGGCCCGAGGCGAACGGCAGGACTTGGAGCTCCCGGCAGTCCAACAGCCGCGCCAGTTGCCTTCGCATGACGTCGGGGCCGCCGATCTCCCGGTGCAGCACCGACTCGTCCAGCACCACCCACAGGGCCGGTGGTTCGGGGCGCTGCAAGATGAGCTGGCGCTCCATTCGGGCGGCGACGGCAACTTCCAGGCTGCCGTGGTCCTCGGCGGAGAGCACGGCCCGCGCGTACTCCTCCGTCTGCAACAGCCCGTACACCAGCTGGCACTGGAACGTCGAGATGTACGTGGCCCGCGCCTCAAGTTCCGCGTACGCCTGAAACCAGGTCGGAAGTTGGCTTCGCAGCACCAAGCCCACCAGGCCCGAGAAGAAGCCGTCCGTGCCCAGCGCCGCGTCCACCCGCTCGCTGAAGTCACGCGTCGGCACCTTCTTGGCGCACTCGATCTGGCCGATCAGCGAACCCGTGCAGAAGACGCAATCGCCCAACTGCCCCAGTTTCAGGCCCGCCTCCTCCCGGCGGCGACGCAGCTCGAACCCGTAGTAGTCGAGCCTCGAGGCGCCAGGGTCGAGGTCACGGCGGATGTTCGGCATGGGCGGTCACCCCAGACGTGCAACGCCTCGCGGCGTTTCGATCACGACGTAGCCGAGAGTAATCGAACCACTTCACGCTGGTGACATGAATCACGTAACTGATGCCCCGGAAGCGGGACTTGCCGAGTCCTACGGTTTCGGTCTCACCGTGGGTGAGCACAGCGCCCGGCACCTGCGTCGCATCCTGCGGATCCACCTCGGGGTGTGGGAGCTGCAAGAGCTCGCCGACGACGCCGAACTCGCGCTGACGGAGCTGGTCGCCAACGTCGTCCGCCATGTGCCGGGGCGGCGCTGCACGGTGCGGATGATGCGGGCCGGCGCAGGGGTGCGGGTCGAGGTGGCCGACGCGCACCCCGCGCTGCCCGAGCCGCGGGACCGCCGTGAATGCGCCGAGTCGGGCCGGGGGCTGACCATCGTCGCGGCCGTGGTCGACCGGTGGGGTGTGGTGCCGCACCGGTCGCCCCGTACCGGGAAGACCGTCTGGTTCGAGTGCCACGCGAAGAGGGCGCGCCACGCACTCGCGTGACGCGCCCTCCGCCGGAGCTGCCCGCAGCCCGGCGACCGCCTACCGCACCGACTCGGCCAGTGCCTCCAGTGCCAGGTCCACCCGTACCGGACGGGCTTCGCCGTGGTGCGTGGCGGCCGAGGCGCGGGGCGCGTGGCCCGCCGCGGTGACCGCGAGGACGTAGGAGCCGCCGGCCGGGACGTCGAGGGCGTAGTGGCCCTCGGGGTCGGAGAGCGCCGAACCGGCCTGGCGGCCGCGACGGTCGATCAGGGTCACCTTGGCGCGGGCGACGGGCATGCCCGCCGGGTCCACGACCTGGCCGCGGAAGTGGGCGAGCGCGTCGTCGGCGTGGGCGAGGTTCTGCTCCTCCTCGCTCGTGGCGCGGAGCTGGACCACGGCCACCTTGCGCTTCGGGAGGCCGAGGGCGAGCAGCACGCCGACCGCGACCGCGGCCGTGGCGATGAGGAACGAGACGCGGAAGCCGTGCATCGTCGGGACGGCGACGCCGTTCACGTTGTTCGCGGTGTTGGCGAGGACCATGCCGATGACCGCCGAGGACACCGACGTACCGATGGAGCGCATCAGGGTGTTGAGGCCGTTGGCCGCGCCCGTCTCCGAGGCGTCCACCGCGCCGATGATGAGGGCGGGGAGCGAGGAGTAGGCGAGGCCGATGCCCGCGCCGACGACGACCGCGATGATGATCGTCTGCCAGGCCTCGCTCATCAGGCCGAGGCCCGCGCCGTAGCCGATCGCGATGATCAGCATGCCGAGGATGAGGGTGACCTTCGGGCCGAACTTGGCGGAGAGCCGGGCGTAGACCGGGGCCGTCAGCATCATCGTCAGGCCGAGCGGCGCCACGCACAGGCCCGCGACGACCATCGACTGGCCGAGGCCGTAGCCCGTGGCGGACGGGAGCTGGAGGAGCTGGGGGAGGACGAGCGAGATCGCGTAGAAGGCGACGCCGACCATGATCGAGGCGAGGTTCGTGAGCAGGACCTCACGGCGGGCCGTCGTGCGCAGGTCGACGAGCGGCGCCTTCAGGCGCAGCTCCATCACGCCCCACAGGACGAGGACCACGAGCGCCGCGGCGAACAGGCCGAGCGTCGTGCCGGAGCTCCAGCCCCAGTCGCTGCCCTTGGTGATGGGCAGGAGGAAGAGGATCAGGCCGAGGGTGAGGCCGATCGCGCCCACGACGTCGAAGCTGCCCTGCGCGCGCAGGGGGCTCTCCGGGACGAAGAAGAGGGTGAGCGCCATGGCAACGACGCCGAGGCCCGCCGCACCGAAGAACAGCGCGTGCCAGTCGGCGTGCTGGGCGACGAGTGCGGCCAGCGGGAGCGCGAGGCCACCGCCGACGCCGATGGAGGAGGACATCAGGGCCATCGCCGAGCCGAGCTTCTCGCGCGGCAGCATGTCGCGCATGAGGCCGATGCCGAGCGGGATGGCGCCCATGGCGAAGCCCTGCAGCGCGCGGCCGGCGATCATGACGAGCAGGTTGTCGGTGAAACCACAGATCAGCGAGCCGACGACCATGATCGCGAGGCTCGTGAGGAGCATGCGGCGCTTGCCCGCCAGGTCACCGAGGCGCCCCATGATCGGGGTGGAGACGGCGCCTGCGAGCAGCGTCGACGTCATGACCCAGGTGGCGTTGGAGGGGGCGGTGTTCAGCAGCTCGGGCAGGTCCTTGATCACCGGCACGAGCAGCGTCTGCATGACGGCCACGGTGATGCCGGCGAAGGCGAGGACGGGGACGACGCCGCCGGTGGGGCGGGCTTGAGTCGTCGGCTGGGACATGAAGGAAGGCCTCCGGAAGGCGGTCTGGGTCCACGTATTCGGGACGCGAACGCGCGCCACCGGGTCGGGGCGCGCGTTGTGCGGTCAGCGTGCGGGCAGGTTGTGTGTATGTCGAACCGGTTGGCTGGGGCGACTATTCCGACGGTCGTCGTACGAACGGGATCCTTTACCTCTTCATTACGTCACCGCTCGGTGAACGGCGTTCGTCGAAGTTCCTGACCCAGTGTCAGATTTGGTCTTCCGGTCTACTGGAACGTGTTCTACCGTGCGCCGCATGGGCATCGCCATCACGCAGGAACAGCGGGAACTCGCGGACGCCGTGCGCGGTTGGATCGCGCGCGCCGTACCGCCCGACGAGGTGCGCAAGCTGCTCGACGCCCCGGCCGCCCCCGGCCACCGCCCCTCCTACTGGGACGGTCTCGCCGGGCAGGGACTCCTCGGGGTGCACCTCCCCGAGTCGTACGGCGGCGGGGGCGGGACCCTGCTCGATCTCGCGGTGGTCGTGGAGGAGGCGGGGCGCGCGGCGCTGCCCGGCCCGTTCGCCGGCAGCGTGCTCGCCGCCGAGGTGCTGCGCAGGGCCGGGCGGCGCGAGCTCACCCGCGCACTCGCCGAGGGGGAGCGGATCGGGGCGGTCGCGTTCGGGCCCGGCGGGCTCAGCGCCGTCGCGGGCCCCGACGGGCTCGTCCTCGACGGTACGGCGCCGCCCGTCCTCACCGGCGCCGACGCCGATCTGCTGGTGCTCGCGGCGGAGAGCGCCGAGGGTGTGGTGTGGTTCGCCGTCGACGCCGGGAGTCCCGGGCTCACCGTGCGGGCGCACGAGAGCGGGGACCCCACCCGGCCCACCGCGGAGGTCACGGCGAGCGGGGTGGCCGTCCCGACCGACCGGATCCTGACGAGCCTCGGCGTCACCGTCGTACGCGACCTCGCCTGCGTACTGCTCGCCGCCGACGCCTGCGGCAGCGCGGCCTGGGCGCTGCACGCCGCGGCCGAACACGCCAAGGTGCGCGAGCAGTTCGGGCGGCCCATCGGGCAGTTCCAGGGCGTCAAGCACCTGTGCGCCGACATGCTGGTGCGGGTGGAACAGGCCGCCGCGCTCACGTGGGACGCCGCGCGGGCGCTGGAGGACGAGAGCCCCGGTGAGGTGCGCGGGCTCGCCGCCGCGCTCGCCGCGGGAACCGCGCTCGACGCCGCGTACACCTGCGCCAAGGACTGCATCCAGGTCCTCGGCGGCATCGGCTTCACCTGGGAGCACGACGCCCACCTCTATCTGCGCAGAGCCGTCGTCGCCCGCCAGTTGCTCGGCGCGGGGGACGCGCACCGGCTGCGCGCCGTGCGGCTCGCCGAATCCGGCGTGCGCCGCGAGCTGCGATTCGAGCTGCCCGCCGAGGCGGAAGGGCACCGGGAGGCGGCCCGGAGCGTCATCGAGGGGGCGCGGGGGCTCGACCCGAAAGCCGCGCGGCAGGCCCTCGCACCGACCGGATACGCGGCGCCGCATCTGCCGCCCCCGTACGGGCTCGGCGCCGGGCCCGTCCAACAGCTCGCCGTGCAGCAGGAGTTGAAGGCGGCCGGGGTGAGGCTCAGCGACCTCGGCATCGCCACGTGGGTCGTGCCCTCCCTCATCTCGTACGGCACCCAGGAGCAGCGCGACCGGTATCTCCCGGCGACCCTGCGCGGCGAGACGCTGTGGTGCCAGCTGTTCTCGGAGCCGGGGGCCGGATCCGACCTCGCCTCGCTGCGTACGCGGGCGGAGCGGATGCCCGACGGGCGGTGGCGGATCAACGGGCAGAAGGTGTGGACGAGCGCCGCGCAGTGGGCGGACCACGGCATCCTGCTCGCCAGGACCAACCCGGACGCGCCCAAGCACAAGGGCCTCACCTACTTCGTCCTCGACATGAAGAACACCGAGGGCATCGACATCCGGCCGCTGCGCGAGATCACCGGCGACTCGCTCTTCAACGAGGTCTACTTCGACGACGTGGTGCTGCCCGCCGACGCCGTGGTCGGCGAGGTCGACGACGGCTGGCGGGTCGCCCGGCACACGCTCGGCAATGAACGGGTGCACATGGCCGACCAGTTGACCTTCGACACGGGTCTGGAGGCGCTGCTCGCGCGCGCCGGCGACCTGGACGGCGCGTACCGGGCGAGGATCGGCGCGCTCGCCGCGGAGGCGCACGCCCTCGGCTGTATCGGCCTGCGTACGACCATGCTCCAGGTCGCGGGCGCGGAACCGGGAGCGGGCGCCTCGGTCAGGAAACTGGTGCAGACCCCGCACCAGCAGAAGGTCGCGGAACTCGCCCTCGAACTCCTGGGCCCGGCAGGCGCGTTGCGCGAGGGCCCAGGAGAGCGGGCCCTCCACGGGTTTCTGCTGTCCCGCTGTCTGACGATCGCGGGCGGGACGACTCAGGTGCAGCTCAACGTCGTGGCCGAGCGGATTCTTGGTCTGCCTCGTGACTGATCTCGTCGGCGGGTGACTCCTCCGGGCGGGCGTTCCTGCCCGGAACGGTCTTCACGAACTTCAGGCCGACCACGCAGAGGATGATCCCCGCGAGGAAGACGATCTTCATCGGGTTCGCCTGCTCGTCGCCCGTCACCATCGCGTAGGTCACGGTCAGCGCGGCCCCGATGCCGATCCACACCGCGTAGGCGACGCTGATCGGGATCTTCTTCATCGAGAAGGCGAGGCCGGCCATCGAGATGATCAGTCCGACGACGAAGACGATCGTCGGGCCGGTTTCGGAGAAGTTCTTGGAGTGCCCGAGCGCGGTGGCCCAGACGGCCTCGAAGACGCCGCTGATGACGAGGATTCCCCATGCCATGGTCAGCTCACCGCCTTCAGGCCCACAACGCAGCCGATCAGGCCGACCAGCAGCAGGCTCTTCGCGGGGGTCGCCTTCTCCTGGCCGCGCACGATCGCGTACAGGGCGGTCAGTACGGCGCCGATGCCGACCCACACGGCGTACGAGGTGCCGGTCGGCAGCTCGTGCATGGCATGGGCCAGGCCGGCCATGGAGCCGGTCAGGGCGACGATGAAGATCACGGTGGGGACGGGGCGTCTCAGGCCGTGGGACGCGCCCAGCGCGGAGGCCCACACCGCCTCGAGAACCCCGGAGAGGATCAGGACAACCCACGGCACGACGGACTCACCTTCCAAGGCAGTCTTGTCGCTCAGCGGGTACTGCTCCCTCGTCCGCGAGCCCTTGATGAGGGCTTGATTTCTGTATAGCAAGCTTCGTGAGAAGGGGCAAACGCGAGGTAAAGGGGCCTGTGGGCGCCCGGCCCGTATGGTCGCCCCGTGGAGCTGAAACACCTCACCGGATTCGTGGCCGTCGCCGAGGAACTGCACTTCGGCCGCGCCGCCGAGCGCCTGCACATCGCCCAGTCGCCGCTCAGTCAGCAGATCAAGCTGCTCGAACGCGATCTGGGCGTGAAGCTCTTCGACCGCACCACCCGCACCGTCCGCCTCACCTCGGCGGGGCAGGCGCTCGTCGAGCCGGCCCGGAAGCTGCTCGCGGACGCCTCCGCCGTGCACCGGACGGTGCGGGCCGCGCACCTGGGCGAGGTCGGCCGGGTCTCGGTCGGCTTCGCCGGGGCCAGCAGTTACGCGGCGCTGCCGCTGCTCACCCGCGCCGTCACTTCCCAACTGCCAGGTATCGAGCTGGTGTTGGAGGGGCAGACCTACAGCGGCGAGGCGCTGCGCCGGATCACCGACGGCACCCTCGACATCGGCTTCGTGGCGCTTCCGGTGCGGCGCGGTATCACCGCCCGCGTCGTCCGCATGGAGCGCCTCGTCCTCGCCCTGCCCGACAGCCACCCGCTCGCGGACCGCACCGAGGTCCCCGTGCGCGCGCTCGCCGACGAGCCCATCGTCACCTTCCCGCTCTCCCGTGAGTCCGCGGTGCGGGACGCCATGGTGCAGGCGTGCCACGACGCCGGGTTCGCGCCCCGGATCGCGCAGGAGGCCCCGGACTCGTACAACATGCTGGCGCTCGTCGGTGCGGGTGTCGGTGTCGCGGTCGTCGTCGAGTCGGCGCGCAACATCCACCTGGAACATGTGGTGTTCCGGCCGCTGGCCGGGGGCGAGGTGCCGGTCCTGCCGATCGCGCTCGGCTGGCGCGGCGGCAACCCGTCGGCGGCGCTGCAGGCGGTGCTGCGGGTGGCGCGGGACGTGCTGCCGACGCCCGAGGACGCCCCGGCGGCTGCGGAGCCCGGCAGCTGATTGCGCGCGATCGCAGCTCAATCGGCCCCGGAATTGGTCTTGGACAGCGCCTAATGCGTGGGGGCAGAGTGATCCGCGTCTCGCGACGGAGCGTGCACGGGCCGCGGTGTCCGCACCACACGGGCGGGACCCGCCGCACCGAGAGGACGCTCGCATGCCGCACGACGCCCCCGCGCAGCCCGCCACCGACCCCGCCCCGGACCCCGCTCTCGCCAAGGACGCCCGCCGCGCCGGAGTCACCGCGTTCGTCGGCACCACCATCGAGTGGTTCGACTTCTACATCTACGGATCGGCGTCCGCGCTGGTCCTCGGCAAGATCTTCTTCGCCGACGCCTCGCCCGCCGTCGGCACGCTCGCCGCCTTCGCCACGTTCTGGGTCGGCTTCCTCGCCCGCCCCCTCGGCGGCCTGATCTTCGGGCACTTCGGTGACAGATACGGCCGCAAGAAGGCCCTGATCACCACGCTCACCATGATGGGCGGCGCCACGTTCTGCGTCGGGCTGCTCCCCGGCTACGACCGGATCGGGGCCGCCGCGCCGATCCTGCTCGTACTCCTGCGCATGATCCAGGGCGTCGCGATGGGCGGCGAATGGGGCGGCGCCGTGCTCATCGCCACCGAGTACGCGCCGCCCAAGCGGAAGCTGCTGTACGGGGCGTTCGCCCAGCAGGGCTCGCCGGTCGGCAATCTGCTCGCCACGCTCTCCTTCCTCGGGATCGCCCAACTCCCGGACGCCGCCTTCGAGTCGTGGGGGTGGCGGCTGCCGTTCCTGTTCTCCGCCGTGCTCGTCGCGGTCGGGCTGTTCATTCGGCTGAAGCTCGCAGAGACGCCCGAGATGCGGGCCGCGCTCGCCCGCAACAAGCCGGTCAAGCTGCCCATCAAGACCGTGCTGAGTCGCTATCCGCTGCTGGTGTTCCTGGGGGTGCTCGCGGGGACCGCCGGGGTCGCCATCACCTATGTGAAGACGACGTTCGCGTTGTCGTGGGCCACGTCCGACCTGGACTTCGACCGGTCGACGTTCCTCACCGTCATCGCGCTCGCGCTCGTGGTGCAGGTGATCGTGCAGCCCTTCGGGGCAGTGCTGGCGACCAAGTGGCCGGTGCGCAAGGCGGTGTTGTGGATGCTGCTCCCCGAATTCTTCGTGCTGCCGGTGATGTTCATGCTGGTCGGCACCGGCAACTTCTGGCTCGCCGTCCTCGGCATGGGGCTCGCCACCTTCCCGCACGCCATGTACTACGCGGCGCTCGCCGGGATCCTCGCGCGTGTCTTTCCCGTCGAGGTCCGGTACACCGGTATGTCGTTGTCGTACCAGCTGTGCACGACGCTGTTCGCCGGTACGGCGCCGATCGTGTCCCAGTACCTGTTGACGTCCGTCGGGTCGATCTGGCCGGTGGTGGGGCTCGGCCTGGCCTATACGGCGATCACGTTGGCGGGCGTGCTCCCGCTCCTGGCCCGCACGGGTGAGCGCACCCCGACGTCCCCTACGCCACGGGGCTCCGCCCCGGCCCCCGCGCCTCAATCGCCGGCGGGGCTGTAAAAGACCGGGGCTCCGCCCCGCACCCCCCCCGCGCTTCAATCGGCGGAGCCCTAAAGACCGGGGCTCCGCCCCGTACCCCGCTCCTCAAACGCCGGAGGGGCTGGAAATGTGGGGCGCTCTGCCCCTGCCTTGCCGCGTCTCGCCCATGGGCGGGGCCGGATGAATCGGCGGCGCGGGGCACATCAAGCCCCTGCGGCGATTGAGCAGCGGGGTACGGGGCGGAGCCCCGATCTTTCAGCCCCGCCGGCGATTGAGGCGCGGGGTCCGGGGCGGAGCCCCGTGGCCGTGACCACTTCCACCTGAACCGACCTGGAGGCCCCATGAACTACGCCCACCGTGACCCCGTCCTCCGCCCCCTCCTCGACCGCGTGCTGTCCGCCGCGGACCGCGACCGGGTCGAACCGCTCCTCGCCGAACTCGGAGAGCTCGCCGCCGGGGACCTCGACCGCCAGGCCGCGCTCGCCGACGCCAACCCGCCGCGGCTCGTCCCGTACGACCCGGACGGCGAACGGATCGACGAGGTCGCCTTCCACCCCGCCCACGACAAGCTGGCGGCCATCGCCTACGAACGCTTCGGCCTCGCCGCGATGTCCCACAGGCCCGGCGTCCTCGGCTGGCCCACCAAGGTCCCGCACACCGTCAAGTACGCCCTGTCCTACCTCTACGTACAGTCCGAGTTCGGCATGGCCTGTCCGCTGTCCATGACCGACTCCGCCGCCCGCATCCTGCGCCTCTTCGACCCCGAGCGGTACGCCGACGAGATCGCGGCCCTCTCCTCCACCGACCCCGAACTCCGCTCCACCGGCGCGATGTTCATGACGGAGAAGCAGGGCGGAACGGACGTCGGCCTGACGGAGACCGTCGCCACCGACCAGGGCGGCCACTGGACCCTCACCGGCAGGAAGTGGTTCGCCTCGAACCCGTCCGCCGATGTCGTCCTCACCCTCGCCCGCGTCCCCGGCCAGGGCGAAGGCACGCGCGGCCTCGGCATGTTCCTCGTGCCGCGGCTGCGCCCCGACGGCACGCGCAACGCCCTCCGTATCGACCGTCTCAAGGACAAGCTGGGCTCGCGCTCCATCGCGAGCGGAGAGGTCACCTTGGACGAGGCGTATGCGACTCCCGTCGGTCAACTCGCCCATGGGTTCCGGCAGATGGCCGAGATGCTCAACGTCTCCCGCCTCTCCAACGCCATGCGCGCCACAGCCCTGATGCGCCGCGCCGTCCGCGAGTCCGTCGACCACACCCGCGAGCGCCACGTCTTCGGCAAGCCCCTCTTCGACCAGCCGCTGATGCGGGCCACGCTGCTCCCGATGATCCTCGACACGGAGGCCGCGCTGCACCTGGTGCTTGAAGCGGCGGTCCGGCTCACCGCCGCCGACGAAGGTGACGCGGAGGCCCGCGCGCTCGTCCGCGTCCTCACCCCCCTCGCCAAGCACACCCTGTGCAAGCGCGCCCGCACCGTCACCGGTGAGGCCATGGAGATCCGCGGCGGCAACGGCTACATCGAGGACCGGGTCAACCCGCGCCTCGTCCGCGACGCCCACCTCGGCTCCATCTGGGAGGGCTCCTCGAACGTCATCGCCCTCGACGTGCTGCGCTGCATGCGCCGCCAGAACGCCCACCACACCCTCGCCGGCACGTACGGCGACCGGGCGGGGACCCGTGACCGCTGGGAGCTCCTCCGCAAGAAGGGCGACGCGCTCCTCGCACTCCCGGCGGACGAACAGGAGGCGCGCATCGGCCGCTACGCCGACGAACTCACCCGCGCCGTCATGGAGACGCTCCTGTACGAGCAGGCCGAGCACGCCGCCCGTACGAGCGGAGACGGCCGCGCGCTGCTCGTCGCCCGCGCGTACACGGCGCTCGCCGACGACCCGGACGCGCTGCCCCGCACCGCCCTGGACCACTTCGCCGCGCTGGCCGACGGTGGACAGGTCCCGCTCGCCGAGATCCAGGAGGCCCACCGTGCCTGAGATGCCGCTGACCGGCATGAAGGTCGTCGACCTGTCGAAGATCCTCGCAGGTCCGTACGTCACCATGTCCCTCGCCGACCTCGGCGCCGACGTCATCAAGGTCGAGCACCCCGAGGGCGGCGACCCCACCCGCTCCTGGGGCCCACCCTTCAACGGCCCCGACGCCACCTACTACTTGGCGGCCAACCGCAACAAGCGCTCGGTGACCCTCGACCTCAAGTCGGAGGCAGGGCAGGAGGCCGTGCACCGGATGCTCGCCGACGCGGACGTCATGGTGGAGAACTTCCGCCCGGGATCGTCCCTCGCCGGCCTCTTCGACTTCCGTGAGCTGAGCGCCCGCTACCCGCGCCTGGTCATCCTGCACATCTCGGCCTTCGGCGACACGGGCCCCCTGCGCGACGAGCCGGGCTACGACATGGTGGCGCAGGCGTCGGCGGGACTGATGTCGCTCACCGGCGAGCCCGACGGACCCCCGGTCAAGGCGGGCTACGCGATGGGCGACCTCGGAGCCGCCCTCTTCGGCCTGATCGGCGTGAACGCGGCCCTGGTCGAACGCGAGCGCACGGGCCGCGGCCAGTACGTCACGACCTCCCTCTATGAGTCCCAGCTCGCCCTGCACATCAACTGGGCGACGGGCTACTTCGCGACGGGCGAGCGGCCCACGCGCCTCGGTTCGGGCCACCCCAGCCTCGTCCCGTACCAGGCGTACCGGGCCGCCGACGGACACTTCGTGATCGCGGTCGGCAACGACGCGCTCTTCCGCCGCCTCGTGACCGCCCTCGGCCACCCGGAGTGGGCGGACGACGACCGCTTCGTGAGCAACCGGGACCGGGTGACGCACCGCACGGCCCTGAACGCCAAGCTGGAGGCGGTCCTCGTCGACGAGCCGGTGGCCCACTGGGTGGATCTGCTGAAGCCTCTCGGTGTACCCGTCACTCCCATCCGCACCCTCGACGAGGTCTACGACTGCCCGCAGACGGCGGCCCTCGACATGGTGCAGAAGGTCGACCACCCGGACGTGGGGCCGCTGGAGCAGGTCGCGTTCCCCGTCACCTTCCGCGGCGCCCGCCCGGCGGTGCGCTCGGCGCCGCCGACGCTGGGCCGGCACAGCCGGGAGGTACTGGCCGAAATCGGGTACGGGGAGGCGGAGATCGACCGCTTGCTGGGTCTCTGAGCCGCCCTGAGCCCTTCCGTCGGAAGGCCCACCCTGTCACTATCTGACGATCCGTCAGTTAACCAGCGAAGGCGGAGTGGGCAGCGGCAGGAGGGGTGCACAGCCATGAAGTCGTACATCGTCGGTGTCGGCATGACCAGGTTCGAGAAGCCCGAGACCAGGGACTGGCAGTACTGGGACATGGTGAAGGAGGCGGGCACCACGGCCCTCGCCGACGCCGGGATCTCCTACGCGGACGTCCAGCAGGCCCCCGTCGGCTACTGCTTCCAGGCGTCGACGGCGGGCCAACGCGCCGCCTATGAACTGGGGTTGACCGGCATCCCGGTCTACAACGTCAACAACAACTGCGCGACGGGTTCGACGGCGCTGATGATGGCCCGCCAGTTCGTCGAGGGCGGGATCAGCGACTGCGTGCTCGCGCTCGGCTTCGAGAAGATGCAGCGCGGCGCGCTCGGGGGAGGGGCCGACGGAGGGGACTTCAAGACGTCCCCCGTCGCCCGGCACTACGGGATCATGGCGGCCCGCCACGGCTTCGAGATGACGCCGCCCACCGCCCAGATCTTCGGCGACGCGGCCCGCGAGCACATGGAGCGGTACGGCACGACCGAGGCCCAGTTGGCGGCGGTGGGCGCCAAGAACCACCGGCACTCGGTGAACAACCCGTACGCCCAGTTCCAGGACGCGTACACGGTCGACGAGATCCTCGCCGCCAAGGCCATCCACACGCCGCTGACGAAGCTCCAGTGCTCGCCCACCTCGGACGGCGCGGCAGCGGCGGTCGTCGTATCGGAACGCTTCGTGGAGGAACGGGGCCTGGGCGACAAGGCGGTGGAGATCGCGGCCCAGTCGATGACCACGGACACGGAGGAGTCCTTCGCGTCCGGATCATGCATCGACGTGGTCGGTCAGCCGATGTCGCGGGAGGCGGGACGGCAGGTCTTCGAGGCCTCCGGGGTCGGCATCGAGGATGTGGACGTCGTCGAGCTGCACGACTGCTTCTCCATCAACGAACTCCTCACGTACGAGGCGCTCGGCATGTGCGCCGAGGGCGAGTCCGGCAAGCTCGTGGAGTCGGGCGCGACGACGTACGGCGGGAAGTGGGTGGTGAACCCCTCCGGCGGCCTCATCTCCAAGGGCCACCCGCTGGGCGCCACCGGCATCGCCCAAGCCGCCGAGCTGACCTGGCAGTTGAGGGGTGAGGCGGGCCCACGCCAGGTCCCTGACGCCCGGACCGGCCTCGCCCACAACATCGGCCTCGGCGGCGCGGCGGTCGTGACGATGTTGCGTCGGGGGTGAACGCGGCCCATCAGCTCCACAGTCCTTCCGGAGGCAGCCGCAGCGCGTAGGTGATGTCCGCTCCGCCGACCGTGAGGAGTCCGTCGGGGGTGAGGGCGAGGGCGTCGGCCTGTTGGAGGAGGGGAAGGGCGCGGGTGCGGCCGCTGGAGACGTGGGTCAGGTGCAACTGGGCGTCGTCCCAGGCGGTTGCCAGGACCGGGCCCGCGGGAGTGCCGGCGGCGGCAAGGGCGGTGACCAGCGCGGGCCGCTGTTCGATGGGCCCCGGCATCGGGTCGCTGCCGACGGCCCACAGTCGAACGGTCCCGTCCGTCGCGGCGGAGAAGACCAGGTCGATGTCGTCCTCCACCAGGCGCAGACAGGTGGCGGCGGAGACGGGCGCCTCGTGGAGCCGCATCGCTCGCGGCAGCGACCGGAACGTGGTCAACGGCCAGACGTGCACGGTCCCTTGCGTGTCGCCGATCACCGCGGTCGTCGCCCGCGGGTCGGAGCCCAGGGCGGTGGGGAGCACGGGGCGGGGGCCCAGGGCGGCCTGTCCGTGGTACGCGGCGATCTCGGCCGCGACGGGAGCGTCGGGTGTCGCGGGCAGCAAGGTGCCCCGGTCGTCCAACAGCAGGCGGTCCGCGGCCATATGGGACGGGCGGGCGGTGCGTGGCGCCGGCAGCGTCCCGGTGCTCCGGCCGGTGGCCGGGTCCAGGACGTGCGGGGTGCCGGGCGGCGCGGCGGCGGCCACGGTGCCGTCGGCGAGCGCGGCAAGGGCCGTGACGGGGAGGTCCGACCGTGCCCACACGGTGGGCAGCGGGTACTCCATGGCCAGTGGCCGCAGGGCGGTGGCCAGGTCGGCATCGCGGGTGAGGGCGGCGGTGTGCAGGAACGCGGCACGCTGAGCCGCCCCGTGCTCACGGGCGGACAGCTGTGGGGCGGCCAGGGGCCACACCGCACGCAGCGAGGGCGGGGCAGGGGAGTCCGGGTCGGTGAGGGACGCACTGATCGCCGCGGCCGAGCCGTGCAGGAGGAAGCCCGGCTCGCTCAGCAGCTCCTGTACCGCGTCGTGGTCCGGTGCCTGGTCCAGGATCTGTTCGCACACCTGGCGCGGGGCCCGGACCCAGTCGGCGCGACCGTCCGCGGTGCGGGGCACGGAGGCCAGGAGGGCGGCGAAGCCGGCCTGCGGCTGCGGCGGTTCGAAGACAGCGCACCTCAGGTCGATGTTCTTCGCCCCGATGTTCTTCGCCTCGCCCGGGAACAGCGCCTCGTCAGCGGTTTCGATGGCCATCCGGACGTGCTCAAGACGCAGCAGCGGAGCCAGCAGGCTCCCTACGACCGTCTCCGGACCGCGGGCGAGATGCAGGTCGGGTACGACCAGCAGCAGCGGACGCGGATCATCCGCCACCCGCTTCAGCAGGCGGTGCGCAGGCTGTGGGCCGTAGCCCAGTTGACGTCCCAGCTCCCAGGCCGTGCCGTCGACGTCGAGTCCCCGCGCGGGCACCGTGGCATGCACGGTGGTGCCCGGACCGTCGCCCCAGTCGGCGAGGAAGCGGGCAAGCATGTGGCTCTTGCCGCTGCCCCGCGCTCCGGTGACCCGGCAAAGTCGGGACGAACCGTCCGCGACCCAGTCCAGCAGCTCCTGTGCCGGTGTCGTATCAACGATCTCGCTGCTCGTACCCACTGACGGCTCCCCCTACTGCTGTTGCTGCTCGGCGGCCTCGCGCAGCCGCCGGATCCCCTCGGCCCGCGAGGCGACGCTCTCCCCATAGGGGAAGTTGTGCGTCATCTGCGCCTTGGGAAAGACCTGGCCGAGCCACAGTGCGCAGTAGTGGCCGGGCATGAAGCACGCCTCCAGCTCGGTGTGGATGCGCAGCACCTGCTCGGCTTTGAGACCCGCGGCGCCGAGCTGCTCCCACAGCCTCTCCTCGGGGTGGACGCCGATGGCACCCGACGCGGTGACGATCTGCTTCTCGCCCTGGCCGTTGAGGATTTCGAAGGCGGTGAACCACTCGGCGCTCGCGGTGTCGCGGATGTCGTCGAGGACCAGCGGCCACCAGTTCTCGCGCTGCGCGAAGGCCTCCGGGTCGATGGAGCGCAGGCGCTCCTCCAGGCGCGTGTACGCCTGCTCGGCACGCGGCGGGTCATCGGTGGTCAGAATGGTGCGCAGCGCCCGATCCAGCTCGGTGAGGGAATCGGCGAAGGCCTCGGGAGACGAACTGACGAAGCGCACGTCCTCCTCCCAGTCCAGCAGTACGGCCCGCACCGCCCCGTCCCGGTCGGCGCACAGTTCGAAGCCCCCGTCGCTCCCCAGGCGCGCCCACGCCTCGCAGTCCTCGCGGACGACCTGCCGGTCCACGGTGGCCGCGTACTCGCCCAGTACCACCGGCTCGTCGGCCTGAGTCGCGAAATACGGTCCCACGCGCAGCGGCAGCACAAGCCGCGCGACGCGGCGCACACCGACGGGCACGTCGAGCGGATTCCCGGCGGCCGTGGCGCCGAAGGACCTGTGAACCTGGGCATCATTCAAGGGGGAGACTCCAAATTTTCGAGTCACTACGCGGGGATTCCTTCTTCAACGTATTCCAGCATGCGCCGCCACGTGGAGTCCTCGTCACCGACCGAGGTGGGATCGGTTTCCTGCATCCGGCCGAGAATCCGGGCGGCAGCACCTGTTGTGTCCGTGAACTCGCCGGCTGCGCCAAAATCGTAATTCTCGCGCTCTTCCTCGAGCAGGCAGAGGAAATATGCGAACGAGTGGATACTCGCATTGAGGGGGTAGATTTCAGTGCCGCCGTCCGGCAGGCAGTAGACGGTTCCGGTCCCGCCGTCCACCGCAATCCCGTCGTAGGGGATTTCACCCAGCGAGATCCAGTCGGCCGCCGTCGGAGGGTTTCGGCGTGTGTCACCCCGGCGAGTTGTGCTTCGTCGAGTGTGACCATGTCGGACGGCTCGAAGTGCCGCTCCATGGTTTCGCGGTCAATGAGCGGAGGCATGTGTGCTGTCTTTCCAATCCGGCGGTGTCAGGCGTGGTCATTTACCCTTTTTGCGCAGGTCGCCCAGGTAATTCTCCATTCCCTGGTTCCCGCGAATCTGGGACTCCTTCGACGTGCCGTATTCTACGTTCACGTTCCGTGTACAGTTCGGAAATTTTATGGGTGGCGCCGGACTGAATCGAAGGTATCCCAAGTACCCGTTCGGAATGCACGGGGGATCTGCTGCGCCCTGCGAGGATGAACTCGTCTTCGCCGCCCTGCTTTCCGTACCTGACCGCGGCGTAGTTGTTGCTGCTGAACTTGGAATCTCCGGACGTTTTGTCCTTCGTGTAGTTTCCGTAGCTCTTGTCCGAGTGGCGCGCCAGTTGTGTGGCCCTGGACAGGTCGGTGCCGCCGAGGGCGACCTGTGTGGAATCCTTCTGCGGCCGCGCCTCGCCCTTTTTCCTGTTCGGCAGTCCGAACTTTCCCCGCGGGCGGGGCTGGGTTGTGTTGTCGGCGTTGAGCTGCAGGATGCCCAGGCGCTTCTTGTCGCTGTCGCTCAGGGTCTGCTTCTTGCCGTCGCCCCCGAGCCGCGTCACGTTCCCCTTGTCGTCGTGGTGGTACACCGGGGCGGGATCCCGCTTCTTCCCGATCTCGTCCAGCGACAGGCCCTAGGCCCCTGGACCTATGACCCACGGCGGAAACGGGTCCGGCGAAATCCCGATGTACGGGGTGCCGGGCGGCTGGGACCATGACACGCATGGCCCAGACTCCCCCCGATGCCGCTTCCGAAGCGGCCTCCGACGACGCGATACGTTCCCGTGGCCGCGCTGCCGCCGCCCCGCCCGCCTGGCTGGTGGTGGCCGTGGCCTGCGCCGGGCAGTTCCTCGTCGTCCTCGACGTGTCCGTGGTGAACGTGGCGCTGCCGTCGATGCGCACCGACCTCGGGCTCAGCGCGAGCGGGCTGCAGTGGGTGGTGAACGCGTACTCGATCGCCTTCGCGGGCTTCATGCTGCTCGGCGGCCGGGCCGGCGACCTCTTCGGCCGCAAGCGGATGTTCCTGGTCGGGCTCGGCCTGTTCACGCTCGCGTCGCTCGCGGGCGGGCTCGCGCAGGAGGGCTGGCAGCTGCTGGCGGCGCGCGCGGTGCAGGGCCTGGGGGCGGCGGTCCTCGCGCCCTCCACCCTCACGATCCTCACCTCCGCCGTCCCGGAGGGCGCCGCGCGGGCGCGGGCCATCGCGACGTGGACGGCGGTCGGCGCGGGCGGCGGCGCGGCCGGCGGGCTCGTCGGCGGCGTCCTCACCGAGGGGCTGAACTGGCGCTGGGTGCTGCTCATCAACGTTCCGCTGGGCGCGGTCGTCCTCGCGGCCGCCGCCCGCTGGATCAAGGAGTCCCGCGCGGGCGGCGAACGCCGGCTCGACCTGCCCGGCGCGGTCCTCGTGACGGCGGGCACGGCGGTCCTCGCGTACGGCATCGTGCAGACGGAGGAGCAGGGCTGGGGTGCCGCGGTGACGCTGGTGCCACTGGGCATCGCGCTCCTCCTGATCGTCGCGTTCCTGCTGGTGGAGGCGCGCACCCGCCTCCCGCTGATGCCTCTCGGCCTGTTCAAGGTGCGCTCGGTGGCGGTCGCGAACGCGGCGATGTTCGTGTGCGGCATGGGCTCGTTCGCCATGTGGTTCTTCATGACGCTGTACGCGCAGAACGCGCTCGGCTACACGCCGATCGAGGCGGGCTTCGCGCTGGTGCCGAGCTCGCTGGCGGTGGTGCTCGGCTCGAAGTTCGCACCGCGCCTGATGCCCCGTTACGGCGCGCGGAACGTGGCGGTGGTGGGCGTGCTCGTGACCGCGGCCGGATTCCTGTGGCAGTCGACGATGACCGCGGACGGCGGTTACGTCACCACGATCATGCTGCCCGGAATCGTGATGATGGCGGGGGCCGGCTGCGCGATGACCCCGCTGGCCTCGCTGGCGACATCGGGCGCCGCGCCCGGCGACGCGGGCCTGGTCTCCGGCCTCGTCAACACGTCCCGCACCCTGGGCGGTTCACTCGGCCTGGCCATCCTCTCAACGGTGGCGACGAGCCGCTCCGCAGGTTCGACGGACCCGACGTCACTGACCCACGGCTACGCGGCCGCGTTCGCGGTGGGCTCGGCCATCCTGGTGGTGGCCGCGGCGGTCCTCCTGACAGGCATACGCAAACCAAGCCCCGCCGCCGATTGAGGCGCGCGACCCGGCCAATATCAAGCCCCGCCGGCGACTGAGGCGCGGGGTCCGGGGCGGAGCCCCGTGACCGCAACCCCGTTACAGCCACCCGTTCTCGGCGGCCGCCATCCGCGCCTCCGCCCGATTCCGCGCCCCCGTCTTCCCAATCGCCGCCGACAGGTAATTCCGCACGGTCGACTCCGACAAATGCAACTCCCCGGCAATGTCGGAGACGGTCGCCCCGCCCGCCGCCGCCCGCAACGCATCCGCCTCCCGCGCGGTCAACGGATTCGGCCCGGTGCCGAGCGCCGCCGCGGCGAGCGCCGGATCGACCACCGTCTCCCCCCGCAGCACCTTGCGGATCGACTCGGCGAGCTCCTCGACAGGGCCGTCCTTGACGAGGAACCCCGCCGCCCCGGCCTCCATCGCCCGCCGCAGATACCCGGGCCGCCCGAACGTGGTCAGGATCAGCACCCGGCAGTCCGGCACCTGCTCGCGCAGCTCCGCCGCGGCGTCGAGCCCGCTGCGGCCGGGCAGCTCGATGTCGAGCAGCGCCACATCGGGCCGGCACGTGAGCGCCGTGTCGACGATGGTGTCGCCGGCCGAGATCTGGGCGACGACCTCCAGGTCCGGCTCAAGACCGAGCAGCAGCGCGAGCGCGCCCCGCATCATGCCCTGGTCCTCCGCGAGGAGTACGCGGATGCTCTTGGCCGGGCGGTGGTCCTGCGGCATCTCCGTCACGGAAGAGAGATTACGGGGACCGGGGGCGCTGGGCGGCGTCACGCGGGCGCGGCGAGCGCGCCGCCGGTCGCCGGTTCCCGTTCGTCGGCCGGCAGCTCCGCCCGGACCTCGAAGCCGCCGTCCGGCCCCTCGCCCGCTTCCAGTGAGCCGCCCGCCGCGGCGAGCCGCTCGGTCAGGCCCTTGAGGCCGGTGCCGGGCGTGGTGGTCGGGGCGGGGCCCGCCCCGTCGTCCGTGACCCGCAGCCGGACCCTCCCCCAAGCACTCGAATCCGCTCGAGCAGGGGGTGCCCCCTTGGCCGTGCCCTCGACGGTGATCGTGCAGGTGGTGGCCGCGCTGTGCCGGACGGCGTTCGTGACCGCCTCCCGTACCACCCACCCGAGCAGCGCCTCCGTGCGCGCCGACAGGGGCGGGCCCGACTGCCGTACGACGGGTTCGATGCAGGCCGCGGAGAGGGCGGAGCGGGCCCGGTCGAGCTCCAGGGCGAGGCTGCCCTCGCGGTAGCCGGTGACCGCCTCGCGGATCTCGGTGAGCGCCTGCCGCCCCACCGCTTCGATGTCGGTGACCTGTTCGAGCGCCGCGTCCATGCTGCGCGGCGCGAGCCGCCGCGCGGCCTCCGACTTCACCACGATCACGGACAAGGTGTGGCCCAGCAGATCGTGCAGATCGCGGGAGAAGCGCAGGCGTTCCTCGGCCACCGCGCTGCGCGCCAGCTCCTCCCGGGTCGCGCGCAGCTCACGTACGGTCTCGCCGAGCGAGAGGATCGCCGCGGTCACCATGGTGGACAGGAAGGTGCCGTAGCCGATGGTCACCCCCGCGCTCGGGCTCTGCGCACCGGCGACGGCGCCGCCGAGCGAGGAGAGGACGATGGCGACCTTGGCGAGGTGCCGCCCCCGCATCGCGGCCCCGACCGCGAGCCCGAGCAGCGGGAAGAACGCCACCCAGCTGCCGCCGTACAGACCCGCGAGCGTGCACGTCACGACGGTCATCGCGAGCAGCGCGAGGCGGGTGGAGAGGGCATCGCGGGTGATCGGGACGAAGGACCGGAACGCCACGTAGATGTAGAGGGAGTTGAAGATCAGCAGGCCGATGCCGCCGACCCAGGGGTTCGGTGTCTCGCCCTGGAGGAGGTTCGAGAGCGCCCCGAGGCCGAGGAGCAGCCAGGGCAGCAGCGTGTATCCGTTCACCCGTGCGCCGCCGATGCCGGCGACCGGCCAGACCTGCTTGTCCGGCCTGTCGTCGCATTTCCGGCCGGCAGCCTTCGTCCTCGATGTCATGCCGAAAGCGTACGAAGGGGTGCCCGCTCGCGGGCAGGACCGCTTGTCCCTGGTTCGCCGGTACAAATGTCACCGCCGCCCTCCCGAGCTCCCGTCTGACGCATCGTCAGGAAAATGCGCCCCGGCCCTTCCCAAGCCATGCGCTCTTGGCTATACATGGGGCGCCGGGGGAATTGGAACAGGTTCTACCCGGCCCGTGACGACCTCGGTGCGGCCGACGGTGCGGACGGTCGCACCGAGGTCTTCGACCCGCCTTAGGAGCGCTTGCCTCTATGCCCATCGACGCCGCGAAGGCCGTAGCCGCAGAGCCCAGGTCCGCCGAGATCACCTGGGACCACAAGGACATCCAGCTCTACCACCTGGGCCTCGGCGCCGGCCGCCCCGCCACCGACCCCGACGAGCTGCGCTACACGCTCGAGTCGAAACTGCACGTCCTGCCGAGCTTCGCGACCGTCGCGGGCGCCGGCATGGGCGTCGTCGGCGGCCTGTCCGCACCCGGCATCGACGTGAACCTCGCGCACGTGCTGCACGGCGGCCAGACCATCGAGCTGCACCGCCCCATCCCGGTCAAGGGCAGGGCCACGACCACCTCGCGGGTCGCCGCCGTGTACGACAAGACCAAGGCGGCCGTGCTCGTGCTGCGCAGCGAAGTCGCCGACGCGGACGGCCCGTTGTGGACGGCCGACTCCCAGATCTTCGTCCGCGGAGAGGGCGGATTCGGCGGTGACCGCGGCCCCTCCGAGCGCCTGGAAGTCCCTTCCCGCGAACCCGACCGCACCGTCGAACGGACCATCCGCGAGGACCAGGCCCTCCTCTACCGGCTCTCCGGCGACTGGAACCCGCTGCACGCCGACCCGGAGTTCGCCAAGCTGGCCGGCTTCGACAAGCCGATCCTGCACGGCCTGTGTTCGTACGGGATGACGCTCAAGGCGGTCGCGGACACGGCCCTCGGCGGCGACGTCTCCCGCATCACCCGCTACAGCACGCGCTTCGCCGGGATCGTCTTCCCCGGCGAGACGCTGCGCGTCCGCATGTGGGAGCAGCCGGGCCGCGTGCAGGTGACGGTCACCGCGGCGGACCGCGAGGACGCTCCGGTGCTCGCGGACACCCTCGTCGACCACAACTGACGCAACCAGCAGGCAGATCGATCGCGAAGGAGCCGCACGCCATGCGAGCAGCCGTACTGCACGAGATAGGCCAGGACAAACTCGAGGTACTGGACGACGTCGAGGCGGTCGGCTTCGGCCCCGGCAAGGTGCGGGTCCGGCTGCGCGCCACGGGCCTGTGCCACTCCGACGTCTCCGCGATGAACGGGGTGCTGCCGCAGCCGGCCCCGTTCATCCCCGGCCACGAGGGCGCGGGCGAGATCGTCGAAGTCGGTGACGGAGTAACGAACCTGACGTCGGGTCAGCGGGTCCTGATGTGCTGGCTGCCCGCCTGCGGCAGCTGCCCCGCCTGCAAGCGCGGCCAGACCGAGCTCTGTCTCGCCGGATTCATGAACGCGGGCACCCCCAACTTCAAGCGCCCCGGCGGTGACGTCTTCGGCTTCGCCGGGACCGGCACCTTCACCGAGGAGGTCGTGGTCAACGCGGCCTGCGCCGTGCCGATCCCCGACGACGTGCCGTTCGACATCGCGGCGCTCATCGGCTGCGGCGTCACCACCGGGCTCGGCGCGGCCATCAACACGGCCGACGTGCAGGCGGGTTCGTCCGTCGCCGTCATCGGCTGCGGCGGCGTCGGCATCTCCGCGATCCAGGGCGCGCGGCTCAAGGGGGCGGCGGAGATCGTCGCCGTGGACCCGGTGGAGTCGCGGCGCGCGTCCGCCCTCAAGTTCGGTGCGACGAAGGCGATCTCACCGGACGAACTGGCCGACGCCAAGCAGAACATCACGGGTGGCGAGGGCTTCGACTACGTCTTCGAGGTCGTCGGCAAGTCCGCCACCGCCCGCACGGCGTACGAGACGACGCGCCGCGGCGGCACGCTCTGCGTGGTCGGCGCCGGGGCCATGGACGACTTCCTCCAGCTCAACATGTTCGAGCTGTTCTTCGACGAGAAGAAGATCCTGCCGTCGATGTACGGCGGGGGAGACGTCCTGCAGTCCTACGAACGGGCCATCTCGCTGTGGCGGGCGGGCCGCATCGACCTGGAGTCCCTGATCACGCACCGGGTGCCCCTGGCGGAGATCAACGAGGCCCTCGACCAGATGCGCACGGGCGTCGCACTGCGCACCTGTATCGAGCTGTAGGCCGGGCATTTCAAGCCCCGCACTTGTGACGAGAGCCCGCGGGGTCCGGGGCAGAGCCCCGTGCCCGCAACACCGTCGTGGCGCACACGAACCAAGGGAGCCGACTGCATGTCAACCCCGCTCAACGGCCTCACGGCCATAGTGACCGGCGCCGGCCGCGGCCTCGGCCGCGCCGAGGCCCTCGAACTCGCCCGCCTCGGCGCCAACGTCGTCGTCAACGACTTCGGCCAACCCGGCCGCGACGGCTCCGGCGAGGCCACGACCGGCCCCGCGGAGCAGGTCGTCGCGGAGATCGAGGCTGCGGGCGGAACCGCCACCGCCCACACCGGCGACGTCGCCGACCACCAACAGGCCCGGGAACTCGTCCAGTTGGCGATCGACACGTACGGTCAACTGGACATCCTCGTCAACAACGCCGGCATCCTCCGCGACCGCATGATCTTCTCGATGACCGAGGAGGAGTGGGACTCGGTCATCCACGTCCACCTCAAGGGCCACTACAACACCAGCCACTTCGCGGCCCGCCACTGGCGCGAGGCCTCGAAGGCGGCCGGCGCCCCGGTCTACGGGCGCATCATCAACACCTCGTCCGAGGCCTTCCTCGCGGGCTCGGCCGGTCAGCCCAACTACGCCGCCGCGAAGGGCGGCATCGTGGGGCTCACCACCTCCACCGCGCTCGCCCTCGCCAAGTACGGCGTCACCGCCAACGTCATCTGCCCCAGGGCCCGTACGCGGATGACGGAGGACGTCTTCGCCGGATTCGCCGAGCCGGAGGACGGGCTCGACCCGCTCGCGCCCGAACACGTCGCCCCGCTCGTCGGCTACCTCGCCGCGCCCGCCGCCGGGAACGTCAACGGCCAACTGCTCGTGGTGCACGGCGGCATGGTCGCCGTCGTCGACCGGCCCAGGGTGCAGGCGAAGTTCGACACGGCCAAGGACGCGTTCACGTACGACGAGCTCGACGCGCTGCTCACCCCGCACTACAAGGACCGGCCCCCGAACGAGACGTTCGCGGCAGCGGAGGTGCTCGGCCTCAAGCACGGCTGAGCCCGGCCGACCGCCATCGACACGACACGACACGACTGAGGGGCCCGGCTTCCGCCGGGCCCCTCAGAGATACGTTTCCTCACATCGAGTGTCGAGCGTTACGCCTCGTCGGCGCGCGCCCCACGGTGCCGCCCGCGCGGCCTCGATTCCTGGTCGCCGCCCGTCATGGGCGGCGAGGACACCTCGCCGCGGTGCCGACCCGAGCCGACCCGCGCATGGCGCGTCGTCTCCGTGTCGAACTCGACATGCGTGCCGTTGCCTTCCGCCATCGGAACATTCACCCCGTAAACACGTACAAGATCCTTCAGTTGCAGCCGGGCGAGTCTAACGGTCCGTGGTGCGGCCACCTAGGGGTGCCTGCGCCAACGGGACGGGGCGTGTCGCGGTGGGCTCCGGCGGGGCGGATTCCTCCTTCGGTTCGCGCTGTCCCGTGCCGGGTTCGGGCACCGGGAGCCTCGCCAGGCCGCACGGCACGTCCTCGCTGACGTACGGCAGCGAGAGCACCCCGTCGCGCGAGAGGAAGCCGCTGCCCGGCAGCCAGCCGCCGGGCGCCGCGACCTGGTGCATCCGGCCCTCCACGGGTCGCCACAGGCCGAGCCACGGGGAGCCGCCCTCCGTGCTCGCCACGTGCAGCGCCACCGCGCAGCCCTCCGGCATCAGCGACTGTCCCGGCTGGATCGCGAAGGGCGTCAGCTCGCAGTCGGCGAGGCGCAGCGACTCCGGGAACCGGATCGGCAGCGTACTGCCCAACACGCCCCAGCCGAGCCGGAGTTCCCCGGGGCTCGGAGCGTCCGAGCGGAGCAGGATGAGCCCGCTGTCGAGATCGGCGAGGAGCAGCCGGTCCTCGCTTTCCTCGGCGATCTGGAGGAGCGGGGAGACCTCGCCGCCCCGGTCCAGATCCACCACCACCGTCTTCACCGGGCCGCCGCCGTCCGCGTCCGGCGGTGTGCGGTCGAGCGCGAGCAGCCGGGCCTCGCGGGACAGCCAGACCCCGCCCGAGCAGCGCCCCGGCACCTCGGCGAGCAGCTCGGGCCCGGAGCCGGCGCCCGCCACCTGCCATACGGCGGTCGACTCCCCGTCGGCGCCGGCCGACAGGGCGTAGGCACACCGCCCGTCCGGCGCGGGGGGCAGCAGCGTGAGCTCCGCGCACTCCACGGCCCCGAGCGGCACCTCGCCCGTGCCCGGGCCCGTCGGGTAGAGCAGCGAGAACATCCGGCGCCCCGCCGCGGCGCGCTGGATCAGCACCCGGCCGTCCGTCAGGGGCAGCACGGCGGTACCGGGCTCCTCCGGCTGCGGCCCCGGCAGCGGGACCGCGTACGGCTCGGGTCCGTCCAGGGTCCAGCGCTCGGGAAACCAGGAGTCCTCGCTCCCGCCGTGCCGCGCGAGCCGCGCCGCGTACGTCGCGTCCATCGTGAGCACACATCCGGTGTGCGGCGGTCGTGGCCGTGTTTCTGGCGTGTCTGGCGTATCCGGCGTGGGTTCCGTGGCCAGGGCCGTCATGGATTCAGTCACCTCCGCTTGTGTTCGCCACGAACGTAGTTTTCGTACGAACCTCCGTGGCACCTCGCGCCCGCCGTTTCACACGAAAGGTGGGCCATGCCCCGAATTGGCTGAGAACGGTGGGTCCCCTGTGCTCTCCTGTGTGCCCTTCCGGAACGGGCCGGGCTTGGGGGTGGGGCGGGCGGCGCGGGTAACCTGTCTGCGTGCCCCGTCTGTCTGAAGTGACCACCGCCCTCGAAGCCCTCTGGCCCCCGGCCCTCGCCGAGGGATGGGACGCGGTGGGCACGGTCGCCGGCGACCCGGACGCCGAGGTGGGCCGGGTGCTCTTCGCGGTCGACCCCGTCCAGGAGATCGTCGACGAGGCGGTGAAGCTCGGCGCGGACCTGCTGGTCACCCACCACCCGCTCTACCTGCGCGGTACGACGACGGTGGCGGCCTCCACGTTCAAGGGCCGCGCCGTCCACACGCTGATCAAGAACGACATCGCGCTGCACGTCGCGCACACCAACGCCGACAAGGCCGACCCCGGCGTCTCCGACGCGCTCGCGGGCGCGCTCGACATCCGCGTCGTACGTCCCCTGGTCCCGGACCCCACCGACCCCGCGGGCCGCCGCGGCCTCGGCCGGGTCTGCGAGCTCGAGCACCCGCTGACGCTGCGCGAGCTCGCGGGCCGCGCCGCCGACCGGCTGCCCGCCACCGCGCAGGGCATCCGCGTCGCGGGGGACCTCGACGCGACGGTGCGTACGATCGCCGTGAGCGGTGGCTCAGGCGACAGCCTCTTCGACGAGGTGCGTGCGGCGGGCGTCGATGCTTTCCTCACCGCGGACCTGCGCCACCACCCGGTGAGCGAGGCCCGTGAGACCACGCCTCTCGCGCTGCTCGACGCGGCGCACTGGGCCACCGAGTGGCCCTGGTGCGAGCTGGCCGCAGCTCAGCTCGACGAGATCTCCGACCGCGAGGGATGGGGCCTGCGGGTCCATGTCTCGAAGACGGTCACCGATCCCTGGACCGCCCACGCGGCGTCCCACCCCCAGCCTGTATCTACATTTGGAGCCCCCAACTGAACGCCGAGCCCGCCGACCAGATCCGACTTCTCGACGTCCAGGACCTCGACGTACGACTGCAGCAGCTCAGGTACAAGAAGCGGTCGCTGCCCGAGCACGCCGAGATCGAGTCGCTGACCAAGGACCTCACGCAGCTGCGCGATCTGCACGTCGCCGCGACGACCGAGGAGAGCGACTGCGCCCGCGAGCAGACCAAGGCCGAGCAGGACGTCGACCAGGTCCGCCAGCGCGCCGCCCGCGACCAGAAGCGCCTCGACTCCGGCGCGGTCACGTCCCCCAAGGACCTGGAGAACCTGCAGCGCGAGATCACCTCGCTCGCCAAGCGGCAGGGTGACCTGGAGGACGTCGTCCTCGAGGTCATGGAGCGCCGCGAGTCCGCGCAGGAGCGCGCGGGTGAGCTGGCCGAGCGGCTCTCCTCGGTGCAGGCCAAGGCCGACGACGCGACCTCGCGGCGCGACGCGGCGGCCGCCGCCATCGACGCCGACGTCTCCTCCGCCGCCAAGGAGCGTGAGGTCGTCGCCGGGTCGATCCCGGCGGACCTGCTGAAGCTGTACGACAAGCTTCGCGAGAAGGAGGGCGGGGTCGGTGCGGCGAAGCTGTTCCAGCGGCGCTGTGAGGGGTGCCGGCTTGAGCTCAACATCACGGAGCTGAACGAGGTGCGTGCCGCTGCCGCGGATTCGGTGGTCCGTTGTGAGAACTGTCGGCGGATTCTGGTGCGGACGTCCGAGTCGGGGCTGTAGGAATGTTGCGGCCCCACGGTGTTGCGGTCTCGGGGCGCTGCCCCGGACCCCGCTGCTCAATCGCCGCAGGGGCTTGATATGCCGGTACCCGACTTGAGCCCGCCTGCCACCTTTCTGCTGCTGCGGCACGGCGCGACCGCCCTCACGCCCGAGAAGCGGTTCTCCGGGAGCGGGGGCGGCGACCCCGAGTTGTCCGAGGCCGGGCGGCGGCAGGCCGAGCAGGCCGCCGCTGCCCTGGTCGCGCGCGATGGTGTCGAGGTCGTCGTGGCCTCGCCGCTCAAGCGGTGCCGGGAGACCGCCGAGGTCGTCGCCGCGCGGCTCGGGCTCGGCGTCGAGGTCGACGACGGGCTGCGCGAGACGCACTTCGGGGCGTGGGAGGGGCTCACGTTCAAGGAGGCCGGCGCCCGCTACCCGGACGACCTGAACGCCTGGCTCGCCTCGCCCGATGCCGCCCCGACCGGTGGCGGCGAGAGTTTCGCCGAGGTCGCCGAGCGGGTCGCCGAGGCGCGGGACCGGCTGACGGCCGTGTACCGGGGGCGTACCGCCCTGCTGGTCAGCCATGTGACGCCGATCAAGACGCTGGTGCGGCTCGCGCTCGGCGCCCCCGCCGAGGCGATGTTCCGCATGGAGCTCGCGGCGGCGTCCCTGACCACGGTCGCGTACTACGCGGACGGGAACGCGAGCGTGCGCTGCCTCAACGAGACAGCGCACCTCACATAGTTCAGCCGAACCAGCTGGTTCAGATGGTTCAGCGCAGCGAGGACGCCTCGCGGGCCAGGGCCTCCACCCGGTCCCAGTCCTTCGCCGCGATCGCGTCGGCGGGGAGCATCCAACTGCCGCCTACGCAGCCGACGTTCTTCAGCGCCAGGTACGTGGGCGCGTTCGCGGGCGAGACGCCGCCCGTCGGGCAGAACCGGGCCTGCGGCAGCGGACCGGAGAGCGCCTTCAGGTAGGGGGCGCCGCCGGCGGCCTCCGCCGGGAAGAACTTCATCTCGTGCACGCCGCGCTCGATCAGCGCCACGACCTCCGACGTCGTGGAGACGCCGGGCAGGAACGGCACGCCCGACTCCTTCATCGCACCGAGCAGCGTGTCCGTCCAGCCGGGGCTGACCAGGAAGCGGGCGCCCGCGTCGACCGAGTCGGCGACGTTCGCGGGCGAGATCACGGTGCCCGCGCCGACGACGGCGTCCGGGACCTCGGCGGCGATCGCCCGGATCGCGTCGAGCGCGGCGGGCGTACGCAGGGTCACCTCGATGGCGGGGAGGCCGCCCGCGACGAGCGCCCGCGCGAGCGGCACCGCGTCGGCGACGTCCTCCACCACGACGACGGGGACGACAGGGGCGAGATCCAGCACGGAGGCGGAGCCGGCAGAGGCGGCGGCAGTCGAGGTCATGGCCCCATCCTGCCCCGCCCGCAGCAACATGCGCAAAGGTCGTTGCACATGCTGCAATCCGTCTGGTCTTTCTGGTCCTTACAGGGTCTCTAGTGGATCTCGTCCACCAGTACGTCCAGATTCCACGGCCGGCCGGCCTTCGCGGGCCCCTCGACCTCCACGACGTACCCGAGGTCCCGCAGTACGTCGACGAGCTCGGCGGGCCCGGCCGGCGCGGACCCCGCCGTCAGCAGCGACCGGACGATCCGCCCCTTGGTCGCCTTGTTGAAGTGGGAGACGACCTTGCGGGTCGGCGCGTGCAGCACGCGCACCGTCGCCGTCCGCTCGGCCACGTCTCCCTTGGGCTTCCAGGCGCTCGCGTACGCCGACGACCGGAGGTCGAGGACCAGGCCGGTACCGGCCGCCTCCGGCAGCACCTTCGCCATCGGGTCGCGCCAGTACGCCCCGAGCGCGCCGAGTCCCGGCAGCTTCACGCCCATCGAGCACCGGTAGGAGGGGATCCTGTCGGTGACGCCGACCGCGCCCCACAGCCCCGAGAACACGAGCAGCGACCTGGCCGCCCGCTTCTTCGCCGCCGCGTCGAGCGAGGCCAGGTCCAGGGCGTCGTACAGGACGCCCGTGTAGATCTCGCCGGCCGGGCGCGCGCCCGCCGTGCGCAGCTCCGTGTTCTTGGCGATCTCGCCGCGCAGCCCCTCGCTCAGGCCGAGCACCTCGCGCGCCTTCTCCTCGTCGGCCGCGCACAGCTCCACCAGCTCGTCCAGGACGGCAGCCCGCGCCTCGGCGAGCCCCTGCAACGAGAGGCCCTCCGGCTTCAGCGGCGCCCCGCGTCCGGAAGCGGCCTTACCCTCCGACGGCGGCAACAGCACAAGCACGGGGCACTCCTCATACACGTACGGAACAACTGTCGATCGACGCACCAGCCTACGGCCCTACGGCGTGCCAACCCCGCCACCGGCTTCTACGCTCGACGCATGCCCCGTCGCCACCTCCGAGTGACCGGCGTGGCGCGGGAGCCGCTCGGCGCCGTGCTGCGCGAACTGCGTACGAAGCTGGACGTGCCGGAGGAGTTCCCGGCCGATGTGCTCGCGGAAGCGGAGAAGGCCGCCGCCGATCCGCCGTGGCTGCCCGACCGCGACGAGACGGCGATCCCCTTCTTCACCATCGACCCGCCCACGTCGACCGACCTCGACCAGGCCATGCATCTGTCCCGGCGCTCCGGCGGCGGCTACCGCGTGCGGTACGCGATCGCCGACGTCGCCGCGTACGTCGCGCCCGGCGGCGCCCTCGACGCCGAGGCGCACCGCCGCGTCACCACCCTCTACTTCCCCGACGAGAAGGTCCCGCTGCACCCCACCGTGCTCAGCGAGGGCGCCGCGAGCCTGCTGCCGGACCAGACCTGCCCGGCCATCCTGTGGACGATCGACCTGGACGCGGACGGGCGCGCCGAATCCACGGATGTCGTCCGCGCCCTCGTCCGCAGCCGCGCCAAGCTCGACTACGCGGGCGTGCAGAAGGCCATCGACGACGGGACCGCCGAGGAGCCGCTCGCCCTGCTCAAGGACATCGGGTCGCTGCGCGAACGGCTGGAGGTCGAGCGCGGCGGCATCTCGCTCGACGTGCCCGAGCAGGAGATCGTCGCGAGCGACACCGCGTACGAACTCGCCTACCGGGCCCCGCTCCCCGCCGACTCGTGGAACGCCCAGATCTCGCTGCTCACCGGCATGGCGGCCGCCGACCTGATGCTCGCCGCGGGCACCGGCATCCTGCGCACCCTGCCCGCCGCCCCCGACGGCGCGGTCGGCCGGCTGCGCCGCACCGCGAAGGCCCTGCACATCGAGTGGCCGCACCACGTCCCGTACTCCGACCTGATCCGCACCCTCGACCCGCGGATCCCGCACCACGCCGCGTTCCTCCAGGAGTGCACGACGCTGCTGCGCGGCGCGGGCTACACGGCGTTCCGCGGCGGCGACACCCCGGCCCTCGCCACCCACGCGGCCGTCGCCGCGCCCTACACCCACTGCACGGCCCCGCTGCGCCGCCTCGTCGACCGCTACGCGTCCGAACTCTGCCTGGCCGCGTCCGCCGAACGTGGCGTCCCCGAATGGGTGTTGACGGCTCTGGACGGCCTGCCGAAGGAGATGGCGGAGGGCACCCGGCGTGCCAATTCCGTGGAGCGCGAGTGCGTCGACATCGTCGAGGCGGCGCTGCTCAGGCACCGGGTCGGTGAGGTCTTCGACGCGGTGGTGGTGGACGTGAAGGACCGCGAACCTGCCGCCGGAACCGTGCAGTTGACCGAGCCCGCCGTCGTCGCCAGGGTCGAGGGCGGTACGTCCGCGCTGCCGCTGGGGGAGCGACTGCGGGTCCGGCTCGCGCAGGCGGACCCGGGCTCGGCGAAGGTGCTGTTCACGCCGGCGTGAGCCGCTGCTCCAGGGTGCGCGCGAGCCCGTCGGGATCCTCCGCGTGCAACCGCACCAGGCGGATGTCCCTCGGGTGGCCGAGGAACGTGAAGTGCCGTACGGGAGAGGTCAGTTCGAGGGTGATGCTGGTCTGGGCGCCGACGTCCAGATTCAGCTCGCCCTCCGTGGGCTGGTGCGTGTACTTGTTCTCGCGGCGCACGGCCCCGATCCGCTCCAGCGGTATCAGCAGGTCGACGAGGGCGCCGCGGCGCACCCGCAGCGTGTCGGCGGTCACGACGTGCGGCCGGGTCACGGCCGCGGCGTGCAGGCCGAGCACCCACACCACCGTGTAGACGTCGAGGACGAGCACGACGCGGTGCAGTAGCGGCCAGTTGTGCAGCAGGGCCCACATCGCGGCGGTCTCGACGAGGCACACGAACGCGAAGGCGTACATCATCACGGCCTGCCCGCGCGCATACGCGAAGGCGCTCGCCCCCGCCGGAACGCCGTTGCGGCGCCGCGTCACCCACAGCCAGTAGCTCCCGAGCACCCGCAGTTCGTGCCCGATGAGCCGGCGAACCTTGGCGGGGACGACCTCCCGCACGGCGTCCCGGCCGCCGCGCCGGTACAGCACGGCGAGCCCGCAGACCTCGACGACGATGACGGCGACGACCGCGGCCTCGACGCTGCGAGGTGGCCGCGCGCCCGCCAACAGGCAGCCGGTGAGGACCAGTTCGGCGGCCAGGGCCGCGTAGGCGAGGACGCGCAACGTCGTGCGCAGGGTCGTCATGGCGCACCGCCCTCGGCGGCCGTCCGCATCGCGAGCCGGACGGCCTCGGCCTGGGCGGGGGAGAAGTCGGCGAGGAAGGTGTCGAGCAGGGTGTTCCCCTCCGCGAGCGCCTCGCCGATCGGCAGCTCGCTCGGTACGCACGCGGCCAGCGCCCGCGCCGCCTCCGCCACCCGCGGGTCGTCGGGGGCGGCGTCGGCGAGTGCGTCGAGCCGGGCGTAGACCTCGTGGGCCGCCGCCACGGCACCCGGTGCGGAGAAGGCGGGCAGCAGCGTCGCCATCAGCTGCTCGCGGGCCTCGGGCGGGGCGGTCGTGTCGATGAGCGCGAGCACCTCGCGGTCCTTGGCGGCCATCGGCGAATCGGCGCCGGTGTCGCCCAACTCGCTGAAGAAAGAGGCGAGTTCTGGCGACACCGGGCCCTCTGCGGGCAGCCGCCCCCGTTCGGCCTCCGTCAGGAGGGTCCGCAGCCGGGTGCGGCGTTCGTGGATCGCCGCCTCCTGCCTCGCCAGGTCCGCGTCGAGTTCGGCGAGCACCTCCACGAGGTCGCGCCCGGCGTCGTCGGCCAGCACGTCCCGCACCTCGGCGAGCCCGAGCCCCAGCTCGGTAAGGCGCCGGATCCGGGCCAGCTCCACGGCGTGCCGCAGGCCGTACTCGCGGTACCCGTTGCCGAGCCGCTCGGGCTCCGGCAGCAGGCCGAGATGGTGGTAGTGCCGGATGGCACGCGTGGTGACGCCGACAAGCCCGGCGAGCTCTCCGATCCGCATGACCTCAGTAGAAACGTTGACGCTGCGGCAAGGTCAAGCGGACGGGATCCGGTGCACCGCCAGGTAGGATGGCCACACGGCAGACGAGCCGGGCGGGCGGCCGCGTGGGATTCCTTCGGGGGTCTCCCGAGGAACGTCCGGGCTCCACAGGGCAAGGTGGTGGCTAACGGCCACCCGGGGTGACCCGCGGGACAGTGCCACAGAAAACAGACCGCCCAGCTTGCTGGGTAAGGGTGAAACGGTGGTGTAAGAGACCACCAGCGCCTGAGGCGACTCAGGTGGCTAGGTAAACCCCACCTGGAGCAAGGTCAAGAGGGGCCGATTCTTCGGAGCCGGTCCTGCGCGGACGATCGAGGGCTGCCCGCCCGATGTTCGCGGGTAGACCGCAGGAGGCCGGTGGCAACGCCGGTCGTAGATGGATGGCCGTCGCCCCGACGACCGCGAGGTCCCGGGGCACAGAACCCGGCGTACAGCCCGACTCGTCTGCCCCATTACGCCGTCCCGGAAGCGGAATCAAGGTCTTCATTTACCTGCCGCTTACAGCTAACGTCTGTGAGCATGAGTGAGCAGGGCGTCACGGGGGCTGCCGCCACCCCGGACTTGAACGACACCACGGACCCGGTCGGCAGGCTCGACCGGCTGCCCGTCGGTCCGTGGCACCGCCGGCTGACCGCGATCGTCGGCATCGGAGCCTTCTTCGATCTCTACGAGGTGTTCCTCGGCGGCGTGCTCGCCGCGGCGCTCGCCGAGTCCTGGCAGTTGTCGGGCACCGAGAAGTCATGGCTGATCGCCTCCGGATTCCTGGGCATGTTCGTCGGCGCCAACGTGCTGTCCGTGCTCGCCGACCGGTTCGGGCGGCGGAAGATGTTCCTGGTCAACCTGGGGCTCTACTCGCTGTTCTCGCTGGCCTCCGCCTTCGCCCAGGACGCGACCCAGCTCTCCGTGCTCCGCTTCCTCGCCGGCCTCGGCCTCGGCGCCGAACTGGTGCTTGTCGACACGTACTTGGCCGAGTTCCTGCCGCGCAAGGTGCGCGGGCGCTACATCGCCTGGGCGTACACCCTCGGCTTCGTCGGCGTGCCCGTCGCGGCGCTGCTCGGCGCGCGACTCGTCGCCAAGCACGAGCTGTTCGGGGTGGACGGCTGGCGCTGGCTGCTCGTCGGAGGCGCACTCGGCGCCGCCTTCATCCAACTCCTGCGGACCCGCCTGCCGGAATCACCACGCTGGCTGGTCTCGCGGGGTCGGGCGGCCGAGGCGGATGCGGTCGTGCGGGGCATCGAATCTCAAGCCCCTGCGGCGATTGAGCAGCGGGGTCCGGGGCAGAGCCCCGCGACCGCGACTCCGGTGCAGCGACCCGAAACGGCGGACGCCCAAAAGGTCCCGCTGAGCCAGATGTTCAAGCCCCCCTACGCCCGCCGCACGGTGATGTGGTGGATCTTCCAGATCCTCCAGACCGTCGGCTACTACGGCTTCGGTTCACTCGCCCCCGTCGTGCTCCAGGCCAAGGGCCACACCGTCACGGAGTCCCTGACGTACGCGGCCCTCAGCTACCTCGGCTACCCGGTGGGCTCCGCGCTGTCCGTGCCGCTGATCGACCGGATCGAGCGGCGCACGCTCATCATCCTGTCGGCGCTCGGGATCGCCGCGTTCGGCCTGGTCTTCGGCTTCGCGGAGGCGTCCTGGCTGATCGTCGGGGCGGGCTTCCTGCTCACCGTGTGCTCCAACGTCTTCTCGAACGCCTTCCACGTCTACCAGACGGAGATCTTCCCGACGGGCATGCGTTCCAGCGCCATCGGCATCGCGTACTCGCTGTCCCGGCTCACCTCGGTGGTACTGCCGTTCATCGCGATCGACGTGCTCGAGGACCTGGGCGCGAACGCGGTGTTCATCGGTTCGGGCGTGCTGATGCTCGTACTGTGCCTGAACGTACGGTTGTTGGGGCCGCGAACGACCGGGCGGAGCCTGGAGTCGATCTAGGCAGGGTTCACGTGCGGGCGTGATGCCGCGATGAAGTCGTGCATGAGGCCGCGCGACTGGTCCCGTACGACCCGGAGCTCCTCGCGGTCCCCGGCCGCGGGGATGCGGTCGACCGATGCCATCGCCTCCTGGGCGAGTGCGGTCAGCGAAGGGCTCGCGGTGAGCAGCTCGACGCGGAACATCGCCTCCATGGCCGAAGCCCTCAACCGGAAGGCCTCGCGCCGCAGTTCATGGACGTCGGCGGTCTCGCCGGGCCGGTCGACGTGCTCGGGAAACCAGCGGTCGAGCTGCCCCCGCCGGTAGTTGGCCAGCGCCCCGCCGAACGCGCAGTACGCGTCGATGCGCTCCTGGCGAAGCCGTTCCGCACGCGCGAAGTCCTGGCCGCGGGCGGCCGTGCGGCTCTGCAGTACGTGACTGAGGCCCGCGCCCAACAGGGTGCCGAGGACCGCGATGACACTGGTGGCGACGACAATCATGGGGCCAGCGAAGCACCTGCGAGGGTGGGCGGGGCCCCGTACGGTCAGATCAGCGGCGGGCGGCCGAGCCGCGTCATCCGCCACACCGTTCTCCAGCGCATCGGGCGACGCTCACCGGCGGACGCGCGCAGGCCCTCGGCGAAGCCGCCCGCCCAGGCGCGCAGGCCGCCGAGCGACCTCGTACGCAGCAGGGTGATGCCCGTCCACACCGCGAGGTACAGCGGGATCAGCGGGAGGGGGAGGCGGCGGCGGGCCAGCCACACCCGGTTCCGGGCGGTCATCCGGTGGTAGACGGCGTGCCGGGCCGGGGACGTCTTCGGATGCTGGAGCAGCAGCGACGGCTCGTACAGAACCTTCCATCCCGCGTCCAGCGCCCGCCACGCCAGGTCGGTCTCCTCGTGCGTGAAGAAGAAGTCGGCGGGCCAGTCGCCGGTCTCGTCGAGCATCTTCATCGAGAAACCGTGGGCGCCACCGAGGAACGCGGTGACGAGGCCGCGCTTCATCGGGTCCTTGGCGCGCAGCCTCGGCACATGGCGGCGCTGGGTCTCGCCGAGCTCGTCGGCGATGCGGAAGCCGACGACGCCGAGCTCGGGGTCGGCCGCGTACAGCTTCTGAATGGTCGAGAAAACGTCGGCGTCGACGAGCAGCCCGTCGTCGTCCAGCTCCACGGCCACGTCCACGTCGCCGAACTCGCGCAGCCGGGCGAGGGCGACGTTGCGGCCGCCGGGGCAGCCGAGGTTCTCGTCCAGCTCGACCGTCGTGACCTCGAACGGGTAGCCGGGATACGCGGGCAGCGGTGTCCCGTTGCCGATCATGACGACGCGGGCCGGCACCGCATCCTGCTTGGCCACCGATTCCAGGAGGGCGGCCACGTCCTTGGGCCGATTGCCCATGGTGACGATGGCCACACCCAGGCGCGGTGGTTCGGTGCTTCGGTGCCTGTCAGTCATGGCGGCGATGGTAGCCGTTCACCTTGTACGTCCTGCCCGTGCGGGGTCAGACCCTCTCCAGGGGCCGGTACGGCTCGGCCGGCAGTTCCACGCGGATCGTGTCGCCGGGCCTGACTTCGCCACCCTCCCGTACGACGCTCATGACCCCGGCCTTCCGCACGAGCTCGCCGGTCTCCGGGTCCCGCCCCACGACCTGCTTGAGGAGCCCGCCCTGGAACGCATCGATCTGCGCGCACGGGTTGCGCAGCCCCGTGACCTCCACGACGGCGCCGCCCTCGCCGAAGTGCAACAGGGTGCCGGTGGGCAGGGCGAGCAGGTCGATGCCGCGTGTCGTGACGTTCTCGCCGAGGTCGCCGGGCCGTACCGCGTGCCCCGCGCCGGCGACCTCGCCGAACAACTCCTCGTGCATCAAATGCACTTGGCGGAGGTTCGGCTGCGTCGGGTCCTGGGCGACGCGGGACCGGTGTTTGACGGTGACCCCTGCGTGCACGTCCCCCTCGACACCGAGTCCCGCGAGCAGGGTGATGCTTTCCCGGTTCGGCTTGGTGAAGGAGTACGTGCCGTTACTGCTGACCGCCGTGACGCTGCCGCTGTCCACGTGGTGCCCCCTGTGATCCATGGCCAATGATCCACGTCAGCGTAACCGGATCCCCGGGGGTCGGCCCGGGAGCCGCCTGCTCAATCGCCGCAGGGGCTTGAAATGCCTGCTCAATCGCCGGAGGGGCTTGAGTGGCCCAGGGAGCGGTCCGCCACCTGCGCCACGTGTGCGTGCAGTGTGTCCCGGGGGTTCGGGGTCAGTGTGCCGAGGGCGACCAGGGCCGTGACGACGACGTCGCAGAGTTCGGACTCGACGTCGGCCCACGAGTGGCTCACGCCCTTGCGGGGGTTCTGGCCGACCGCGCCGATCACCGCCTCGGAGACCTCGCCGACCTCCTCCGCGAGCTTCAGTATCCGCAGGAGGAGGGCCTCATGGGGCGGGCGGGAGTTGTTGGCGTCGAGCCAGGCGCGCAACTGGTCGATCGTCGCCCACAGGGCGCTGTCGTTGGTGTTGTCGTCGTTCGTCGTCACGGGCGACGAGGGTAGAGGGTCATTCCTCTTCCTTGTCGTCCTGCGCCGCCGCCACCTGCTTGTTGCGGGACGCCACCACGGCCACCGCCGCCGCGCCCGCCCCGACGAGCGCCGCCGGCACCATCCAGTGCCGGTCGAGGCGGTGCCCGAGCGCGTGGTCGAGGGAGTAGCGGCCCGCGCCGGTCACCGAGAGGCCCGCCGCGACGAAGCCGAGGAACGCCGGGTACTCGTACCCGCCGCCCTGCGCGAAGAACCCGTTCGGCGCGTGCACCGCGGCCGCGCCCGCCATGGTCCCGGCGGCCGCCGCCCCGCCCACCGGCGTCGCGAGCCCGAGCGCGAGCAGCGCCCCGCCGCCCGCCTCGCCGAGCCCGGCGGCGATGGCGCTCGCCTTGGGCGGGTGGTACCCCATGGCCTCCATGCCGGCGGCCGTGCCGGACACCCCGCCGCCACCGAACCAGCCGAGGAGTTTCTGCGCTCCGTGCACGGCGAGCACCCCGCCGGTGCCGACGCGCAGCGCGAGCAGCCCCAGGTCCAGGCGCCCGGAGCAGGATTTACGAGACGTACGAAAACGTGAGCAGGTCATGACTTCACCGTCCGGCACTCGTCCGGCCCGCACGCGGTGCGCAGGCCCGTTCGAGTGACCCTAGTTCAGTGGATCAAGCCGCACACCTGATCGCGGGAGGTCAGCCGCGGCCGATGTACGGCATGTTCGTCGCAAGGACCGTCGCGAACTGGACGTTCGCCTCCAGCGGCAGCTCCGCCATGTGCCGCACCGTGCGGCCCACGTCCGCGACGTCCATCACCGGCTCGGCCGCCAGCTCCCCGTTCGCCTGCGGGATGCCCCGCTGCATGGCCTCGGTCATGTCGGTCGCCGCGTTGCCGATGTCGATCTGGCCGCAGGCGATCCGGTAGGGGCGGCCGTCCAGGGAGAGCGACTTCGTCAGTCCGGTCAGGGCGTGCTTCGTCGTCGTGTACGCGATCGAGCGCGGGCGCGGCGCGTGCGCGGAGATGGAGCCGTTGTTGATGATCCGGCCGCCCTGCGGGTCCTGTTCCTTCATCTGCCGGAACGCCGCCTGAGCGCACAGGAACGCCCCGTTGAGGTTGACGTCGACGACGCGGCGCCACGCGTCGTAGTCGAGGTCCTCGATGCCCACGCCGCCGGGGCCGAACGTGCCCGCGTTGTTGAACAGCAGGTCGAGGCGGCCGAAGCGGTCCTGGACGGTGGCGAAGAGCGCCGCCACGTCCTCGGTGTCCGACACGTCCGCGCGGACCACGAGGGAGCCGGCGTCCGGGGCGAGCGCCGCGGTCGCCTCCAGCGTCTCCGTGCGGCGGCCTGCGAGCGCCACCCGCCAGCCCGCCCGCAGCAGTTCGAGGGCGACGGCCCGGCCGATGCCGGAACCCGCGCCGGTGACGACGGCGGTGCGCGAAGCGGTGTCCGTTTGCGAAGCGTTCATGAGGCCGCAGCGTACGGGTCGCCGGGCCACGCGGAGATCATCGATCCGCCATGTGGCTGTTGTGTACGTGACAGTCCACGGTCGTCCCCGGCCACTGCAATAACGCTTCATGCCTCACATACCGCAGCACGCTCCCGAACTCCGCGTCGCCGCCCAGCACTTGGGCCGCAGACGATTCCTCACCGTCACCGGCGCCGCCGCCGCGCTCGCCTTCGCGACCAACCTGCCGACCGCCGGCACCGCGGCCGCCGCCGAGCTCGACGCCCGGAAGATCAAGAGCGACCCCTTCACGCTCGGCCTCGCCTCCGGCGATCCGCTCCCCGACTCCGTGCTGCTGTGGACGCGGCTCGCCCCGTCCCCGTACGAAAGCGGCAGCGGGCTGCCCGCCGCCCGCGTAGAGGTGGCGTGGGAGCTGGCGTTCGACGAGAAGTTCCGGCGTGTGGCGCGGCGCGGCACCGCCACGGCGCACCCCGAGTACAACCACACCGTGCACGTCGAGGTCGACAAGCTCGCATCCGGGCGCGTGTACTACTACCGCTTCCGCGTGGGGAGTTGGGTGAGCGAGACGGGCCGCACCCGCACCGCGCCCGCCACCAACGCGCGTACGGAAGCGCTCACCCTCGCCGCCGTGTCCTGCCAGGCGTACCACGACGGGTACTTCACCGCGTACAAGCACCTGGCGCAGGAGGACGTGGACGTCGTCTTCCACCTCGGTGACTATCTGTACGAGTACGCCGTCACCTCCGCCGGCGGCGCCCGGAACTACACCGACCGCGTGCTGCCCGACGTCTTCAACCGGGAGACCATGACGCTGGAGGACTACCGGCTGCGGTACGCCCTCTACAAGTCCGACGAGAACCTGCGCGCCGCGCACGCCGCGCACCCCTTCGTCGTCACCTGGGACGACCACGAGACCGAGAACAACTACGCGGGCGACACCGACGAGAACGGCAATCCGCCCGAGGAGTTCCTGCTGCGCCGCGCCTCCGCGTACCGCGCGTACTGGGAGAACCAGCCGCTGCGCCGCCCCCAGACGCCGAGCGGCCCCGACATGCGGCTCTACCGGCGCCTGCACTGGGGCAGGCTCGCCCAGTTCGACATCCTCGACACCCGCCAGTACCGCACCGACCAGGCCAACGGCGACGGCTGGAAGGCCCCGACGCCCGAGTCCGAGGCCGCCTCGCAGACGCTGCCCGGCTTCACCCAGGAGCGCTGGCTGACCGACGGCTGGCGCGACTCGCGGGCGCTGTGGAACGTGGTGCCGCAGCAGGTCACGTTCTCCCGCAGGAACAACGCGGTCGAGGGCAACACCACGCTCTCCATGGACTCCTGGGACGGCTACCCGGCCTCCCGCGAGCGGATCCTCAAGGGCGCGGAGGCGGCCCGCGTCGAGAACCTGATGGTCCTCACCGGCGACGTCCACGTCTCGTACGCCATGGACATCAAGCGGGACGCCGACGACCAGGGCTCGCGCACGGTCGGCACCGAGATCGTCACGACGTCCATCACCAGCGGCAAGGACGGCTCCGCCAAGCCCGCCAACTGGGCCGGATACCTCGCCCGCAACCCGCACATGAAGCACTACAACGGCCAACGCGGCTACGCGACCGTGGAGTTGGGGCAGGAAGCGGCGCGGGCCGACTTCAAGACGGTGTCCGCGGTGACCACGCCGGGGGCGGCCCTCACCACGGCGGCCTCGTTCGTGACGGCCGTGGGAGAGCCGGGCCTCAAGCCCGCGTAGCCCTGGTCAGTGCTCGCCGGGATAGCGGACGCCCACCCGTTCCCTGACGGCGTCGAGCGTCCGCATCACGGCGAGCGAACCCTCCAGCGGCACCAGCGGCGACTCCGTGTCGCCCGCCCGGACCCGCCGCATCACCTCGATCGCCTCGTGCCGCATGGAGTCGTGCGGCCCGTCCTCCGGCGCCGCCGTGAACTCCTCCGGATCCCGCCCGTCCCTGTGCAGCACGAACCGCTCCGGGGAGAAGAACCCGGCGGGGACGTCGATCCGCCCGGCCGACCCGGTGACCGACGCGGTGACGCCCGTACCGGCGTTCAGCGCGCAGTGCAGCAGCGCGTGCGCGCCGCTGTCCCACGAGAGCAGCATCCCGGTCTGGAGGTCGACGCCCTCCTCGGAGAGCTGCGCGGACGCCGTCACACCGGTGGGCTCCCCGAGCAGCAGCTGCGCGAACGACACGGGGTACACCCCGAGGTCCAGGAGCGCGCCGCCGCCCTGCGCGGGATCACGCAGCCGGTGCGCGGGCGGGAAGGGCCCGGCGAGCCCGAAGTCGGCCTGCACGGTCCGCACTTCGCCGATCGCACCCTCGTCGACGAGCGCCTTCATCCGCCGCACCAGCGGATGGCAGTACATCCACATGGCCTCCATCAGGAACACGCCCCGCGAGCGCGCGAGCGTCACCAGCTCGGCCGCCTCCCGCACGTTCAGTGCGAACGCCTTCTCGCACAGCACCGCGCGCCCCGCCTCCAGGCAGAGCCCGGCGGCCTCCCGGTGCGCGGCGTGCGGTGTCGCGACGTAGACGACGTCCACGTCCTCGTCCGCCGCGAGCGAGGCCCAGTCGCCGTACGCCCGCTCGATCCCGAACCGCTCCGCGAAGGCCTTCGCGGAGGCCTCCTTGCGCGAGGCCACCGCCACCACCTCGGCGTCCGGCAGATCCAGCAGATCGGCCGTGAACGACGCGGCGATCCCTCCCGTCGCGAGGATTCCCCAACGCACCCGCTCTGTCACCGCGTCCCACCCACTCCAGAAATTGGTCTCGACCGCACCACCGAGCTGAGAGCATAGGGAATCGCACAGGTGGCCGGGAGAGGCGAAGGGAAACGAGGGGCAGCGGGATGAAGGACAGCGGATGTTCCACCGGGAGCACCACGGGGGAGAGCGCGACCGGTGAGGTTCGTGCCACGACCCCAACGCCCGTTCCCAAGGCGGTGGTCGGGGCCGGTGCGAGCCTCCTCGTCACCTTCATCCTCGGCGGCCTCACCGCCGTACCGCCGCTCTCCATGGACATGTACCTGCCGGCCCTGCCGGAGGTCACCGAGGTCCTGCACACCTCGGCCGCCACCGCCCAGCTCACCCTCACCGCGTGTCTGACCGGCATGGCGCTCGGGCAGCTCGTGGTCGGCCCGATGAGCGACAAGTGGGGCCGGCGCCGGCCGTTGATCGTCAGCCTGCTGATCTACATCGTGGCCACCGCGATCTGCGCCTTCGCGCCGAACGCCACGCTGCTCATCGCCTTCCGGCTGATGCAGGGCCTCGCGGGCTCGGCGGGCATCGTGATCGCCCGCGCCGTGGTCCGCGACCTCTACGACGGCGTCGCGATGGCCCGCTTCTTCTCGTCCCTCATGCTGATCTCCGGCATCGCCCCGATCGTCGCGCCGCTGATCGGCGGCCAGGTGCTGCGGTTCACCGATTGGCGCGGCGTCTTCGTCGTGCTCACCTTCATCGGCATCGCGCTCACCGCCGTCGTGTGGAAGTTCCTGCCGGAGACCCTCGCGCCGGAGCGGCGGCACAGCGGCGGCACCGGCGAGGCGCTGCGCACGATGCGCGGCCTGCTCGCCGACCGCGTCTTCCTCGGCTACACGGTCGTCGGCGGCTTCGCGTTCGCGGCGCTCTTCGCGTACGTGAGCGCCAGCCCCTTCGTCATCCAAGAGATTTACGGGGCGTCCCCGCAGACGTTCAGCCTCCTCTTCGGGCTCAACTCGATCGGCCTGATCGCTGTCGGCCAGCTCAACGGCAAGGTGCTGGTCGGCCGGGTCAACCTCGACAAGGTGCTCGGCATCGGCCTCACGCTGGTGGTCCTGTCCGCCGCCTTCCTCCTGCTGGCCGCCACGGGTGTCTTCGGAAGCCCGGAGGAGCTGGGCCTCGCCCCCGTGGCGGCGGGCCTCTTCGTACTCATGGCGTCGATGGCCCTGACCACGCCCAACACCAACGCCCTCGCCCTCATGCGCACCCCGCACGCGGCGGGCTCCGCGTCGGCGCTGCTCGGGACGTCCTCGTTCCTGATCGGCGCGATCGCCTCCCCGCTCGTCGGCATCGCGGGCGAGCACACGGCGGTCCCGATGGCGCTGGTCCAGCTCGTCTGCGGCCTGGTCGCGGCGCTCGCCTTCGTGACGCTCTGCCGCCCCTGGAGGCAGCGCACGGCGGGGGAGGTGGCTGCGCGCTGAACGCGCCGAGACTTCGCCCCGGCACCCCCGAGCGTGCCGGGCTGGACGCGGAGCAGCTCGCCGGGCTCGTCGCCGACGTGCGCCGGCTGCCCGAGGGGGCGCGGCCCTGGTGCGCCGGGGTCGTCGTGCTCGCGGGGCGCGGCCCGGTGGTCGCGGTGGAGGCGGCGGCCGGCTGGGCGGCGCGCTACGCGTCGTACGACGAGGTGACGGACGCGGGAATCGAGCTGCCGCCGGAGGCCCGCGTCCCGATGACGGTGGACACCCCCTTGGACCTGGCCTCGCTCACCAAGCTCTTCACCTCGATCGCCGCCGTGCAGCAGATCGAGCGCGGCAGACTCGGCATCGACGCGAAGGTCGCCGCCTACGTCCCTGAGTTCACGGCCGCCGCCCGGCACGGCATCACGGTCCGCGAACTGCTCACCCACACCTCGGGCCTGCGCCCCGAACTCCCGCTGTACGACGCGCCGGACGCCGCCGCGAGGATGGCGTTGCTTCGCGCGGAGGCGCCGTCCTCCCCACCGGGCGACCACCTCTACTCCGACCTGAACATGCTGCTCCTCCAGCACGTCCTCGAGCGGATCACGGACCGCCCCCTCGACGTCCTGATCCGCGAGGGCATCACCCGCCCCCTCGGCATGACCGCCACGTCGTACGGTCCGTGCCCGGACGCCGCCGCCACCGAGGACCAGCGCCGCCCCTGGGCCAAGGCCGACCGGGGCATGGTGCGCGGCGAGGTGCACGACGAGAACGCCTGGGCGGTCGGCGGTGTGGCCGGTCACGCGGGCCTCTTCGCCACGGCGTACGACCTGGCCATCCTCTGCCGCACCCTCCTCACCGGCGGCTCCTACGGCACGGCCCGCATCCTCGGCCCCGACTTCGTCGACCTGATGCTGACCCCGCCCGGCCTCGGTTTCCACCTCGACCAGTCCTGGTTCATGGGCGAACTGGCGGGGCGCGGCGCGGCGGGCCACACCGGTTTCACGGGAACGTCCCTGGTGATCGACCCGGCCACCGACACCTTCCTGGTCCTCCTCGCCAACACCGTGCACCCCCGCCGCCGCGGCCCGGCGAACGGCCCACGGGTGGCAGCGGCGAACCGGGTGGCGCGGGCGGTGGTCTGACGGGTGCCCGTGACCACCCCCACCACTTCGTAGAATCACGGGGTGAACGCCCCCCTCCAGTCGACCTCCGACACCCTCCGGTCCACCCTCGCCGCGCTCCTCGAAGGCCTCCCGCCCACGCAGGCCGCGAAGGCCGTCGAGCGGCTCATCGCGAACTACCGGGGGACCACCCCGACCGACGCCCCGATCCTGCGCGAGCGGGCGGACGTCGTGGCGTACGCGGCGTACCGGATGCCGGCCACGTTCGAGGCGGTGCGCTCCGCGCTCCACGCGCTGGACGCCGCGGCCGACTGGCGGCCCGCCGGGCACCTGGACATCGGCGGCGGCACGGGCGCGGCCGTGTGGGCTGCGCGGGACGTGTGGCCGGGGGAGCGGACCACGACGGTCGTCGACTGGTCGCAGCCCGCGCTCGACCTCGGCCGTGAACTGGCGGCATCGCAGGGCGACTTGGCGAACTCGGTGCGCTGGGAACGCGGTCGGGTCGGGGCGCACGACGCGCCGGAGGCCGACCTCGTCACCGTCTCGTACGTGCTCAAGGAGCTGACCGAGGGGGACCGCGCGGTCGTCGTCGACGCCGCCGCGCGGGCCGCCACCGGCGCCGTGGTCATCATCGAGCCCGGCACCCCGGACGGCTACGCCCGTGTCATCGAGGCCCGGGACCGGCTCATCGCCGCCGGGTTCCACGTGGCCGCGCCCTGCCCGCACAGCGCCGCCTGCCCCATCGTGCCCGGCACGGACTGGTGCCACTTCTCGGCGCGGGTCGCCCGGTCCTCGCTGCACCGGCAGATCAAGGGCGGTTCCCTCGCGTACGAGGACGAGAAGTTCGCGTACGTCGCGGCGACCCGCTTCGCGCCGGACCCGGCCGCGTCCCGCGTCGTCCGCAAACCCCAACTCCGCAAGGGCCAGGTCCTCCTCGACCTCTGCGAGTCCCGGGGGGCCCTGACCAGGATCACGGTGACCAAGCGCCACGGGTCCGCTTACCGCGAGGCCCGGAAGGTCGAGTGGGGCGACGCATATTCAAGCCCCGCCGGCCCATCGAGCCCGGTCGGCCCATCAAGCCCCGCTGGCCCATCAAGCCCCGCCGGCGATTGAGGCGCGGGGTCCGGGGCAGAGCCCCGATCTTTTGAGCCCCTGCGGCGATTGAGCAGGCGGCTCCCGGGCCGAACCCCGGGGGCGGGCCCC
>NZ_JBIWLG010000015.1:157504-175992 GCF_044766085.1 Streptomyces sp. NPDC102360
GGGGGGGGGGGGGGGGCCCGCCGTGCTTTGTGGGCCGCGGGGGGGGCGCGGCCCCCCGCGGCTCCCGGGCCGAACCCCGGGGCTCCGCCCCGGACCCCGCTGCTCAATCGCCGCAGGGGCTTGAAAGGCCTGCTCAATCGCCGCAGGGGCTTGAAAGGCTCAATCGCCGCAGGGGCTTGATGGGCTCACTCGCCGCCGAAGCTAGGCGCGGAGTTCAAGGGTGCAGCACTTGACCGATCCGCCCCCCTTCAGCAACTCACCCAGATCCATCCCCACCGGCACAAACCCCCGCTCCCGAAGCACCCCGAACAACCCCACCGCCCCCTGCGGCAGCAAAACGTTCCGGCCGTCCGACACCGCGTTCAGGCCGAAGGCCACCGCATCCGCCTCGGAGGCGATCAGCGCGTCGGGGAACATCCGCCGCAGCACCGCCCGGCTCCCGGGCGAGAACGCCGCCGGGTAGTACATGACCTCATCCGTCGCGTCGTCGAGGACGGCCAGCGCCGTATCCAGGTGGTAGAAGCGGGGGTCGACCAGGTCGAGGCCGATCACCGGCCGGCCGAAGCACTCCTGCGCCTCCCCGTGCGACAGCGGCGAGGCCCGGAAGCCGCGCCCCGCGAGCACGTAGGAGGCGGTGACGGCGAAGTCGCCCTCGCCCTCGTTGACGTGCACGGGCTCGTGGACGTCGGCGTAGCCGTGCGACCGGAACCACTCCAGGTGCGCGGCGGCCTCCGGCTCCCGCTCCCGGTGCGCGAACCGGGCGCCGAGCACCCGGCCGTTCACCACGGTCGCGCCGTTCGCCGCGAACACCATGTCCGGAAGGCCCGGGCGCGGGTCGAGGACCTCGACGGTGTGGCCGAGCCCGCGGTAGCGGCCTTGCAGGTCCTCCCACTGGGCGACCGCGAGCGGGACGTCGACGGGTTTCGTCGGGTCCATCCACGGGTTGATCGAGTACGTGACCTTGAAGTGTGCCGGTGGGCACATGAGATAGCGCCGGGGTGTGGCGCGACGTTCGACAAGGCGCGGATTACGCAATGAGGGCTCCTCACGACCGCAGGACCGGGTGGAAGCCCATGGTGCGGCCGGAGGCCCCCTCGGGGCTGTGAACCGAACGGGTGGTTCACGACTGGCCCCTTGACCGACCCCGCGAACGTTACGAGACGGACCGTCTCGGCTTGCGCGCTGCTACATTCGAATCATGTCAGCCACGAAGAGCCAGTCGGCGAAGAAGGCCGTCCCCGACGCCACCCGCCGCAGCGAACGCTCCCGCCGCGCGATCTACGACGCCGCCCTCGGCCTCGTAGGAGAGATCGGCTACCCGCGCACCACCATCGAGGGCATCGCCGCCCGCGCCGGTGTCGGCAAGCAGACGATCTACCGGTGGTGGGGTTCGAAGGCCGAGGTCCTGATGGAGGCCTTCATCGACCTCAACGAACGCAACACGGAGGTCGCCGCCGAGCGGCACCCCGGCTACCCGGGCGACCCGGCCGTCCTGCCCGACTCCGGCGACATCGAGGCCGACTTCAAGCTGCTGCTGCACGCCACCGTCGACGTGCTCAAGGACCCCGTGTTCGAGGCCCCGGCCCGTGCGCTCGCCGCAGAGGGGCTGGCCGACCGGGCGTTCTCCGAGGAGTTCGTCGCCCGGCTGCTCATGCCGGGCCTCGACCTGTACGCCGACCGGCTGCGGGCCGCGCAGGAGGCCGGCCAGGTCCGCGCCGAGGTCGACCCGCTGATCGCCCGCGACCTGTTCTCCGGACCGCTCGCCCAGCGCTGGCTCCAGAACACCGGACCACTCGACCACGCGTACGCGGACAGGATCGTCGAGTACGCCCTCTACGGGATCGGCGGCCGCCGCCCATAGAAAACCGACCCCCCGCGCGCCCTCGAATACCCCGGATGTGGACTGTGGCCACCCGAGGCGCAGGATGGTGCGACACTTTTGGTCCAAGGTTCATCCGGACTCGGCACGACAGCAGTGGCTCGACGGCGATGGTGAGGGGATTGATGGGCGCGGAGCAGGGTCGCCGATTCGGCGGGCGGAGCGGTACGGCGGGGCGTGCGACGGGCGGCCTGATCTCGCGGTGGCTGAGGGCCGGGCGCGGCCCGAAGGACACCGCGGCCGCCGACGCGGCCCGCGAGGACCTGCTCTTCGCCGCTGCCGCCGCCGGACTGCCGCTGGCCCCGGCCGCGTACCCCTCCGACTACCGATGTTCGTGCAACCGCGTCGGCTGTCCGACCCCCGGCAGGCACCCCGTCTCCTTCGCCTGGCAGACCCAGTCCACGACGGACCGCGCGCAGATCGAGCGCTGGGCGAGACATCAGCCGCTGGCCAACTTCATCACCGCGACGGGCATGGTCCACGACGTCCTCGACGTTCCGCTGGAGGCGGGGCACGAGGCGCTGGAGCGGCTCCTCGCCGCGGGGATCGAGGTCGGGCCCGTCGCCGAATCGGGCGGCGACCGCATGCTCTTCTTCACGGCGACCCGTGGGACGCCGGACGAGGAGGACGAGTGGTGGCCCTGCGAGCTGGACTGCCATCCCGAGACCATGGACGAGCACCCCGGGCTGCGGTGGCACTGCCGTGGGTCGTACGTTCTGGTGCCGCCGGCGCGGTTGCCCGGTGAGCGTGAGGTGTTCTGGGTGCGGGGTCCTGAGTATCCGTTGCCCGATCCGCTGACGATGCTGGAGTCGCTGACGGACGCGTGTGCGCGGTACGCGGGCGCGGAACCGGAACCGGACTTCACTCCGGCGTGGCCCTGATAAGCCCCTGCGGCGATTGAGCAGCGGGGTCCGGGGCAGAGCCCCGAGACCGCAACGCCGGGTGACCGTCAGCTGCCCTCGGCGGTCGTGATCCCCTCCACCCGCGACACCACGTGCACCGCCCCCGACGCCCCCGGCGGGTCGATCGCCGCCTGCCCCGACACGTACCCGTACATCGCCGACTGCTTGGGCTCGCCCTTCATCAGCGCCTTCACGTCCGGGCCGATCGCGGGCAGGTTGCTGCCGGGGAACGCGGTCAGCTTCTCGTAGCGGCGGGTCGTGAAGAAGACGAGGGCTCCGCCGTTCGCGGTGCGCAGGGCCACGGGCGCGTAGTTCCCCGAGGTGAGGGACTCGTCGATGAACTGCGTGGTGAGGCCGGGACGCGTGCCGATCTTGTCGCGGGTCTGGCGCCAGCGCGTCGTGTGCGGGCCGGGGGCGAAGTCGTCCCCGCCCTTCTTGAGGTAGTGGATGTACTGCTTGCCCATGTCCTTCGGACGCTGCGCGAGACCCGACGCGTCCGGGGAGACGGACTCGCCCAGACCGTCCTTGTCCGTCTTGAACTTGGGGACCGTGCCGTCGCGGAACAGCGACAGGTACGAGACCGCCCACGGCGCGTTCTCGGCGCTCCGGGTGAACACCATCACCCAGCGGTAGCCGTCGACCCGGTTGTTGTCCGAGTTCGTCACGAACCAGCGCGGCCAGCCGGCCTTCTTCGGCACCGTGATCTTCGTGTCGCTGAGCTCAAGCGGCGCGTGCTTCGGGTTGCCGTTCGGGTTGAGCGCGCGGCCCGCCTTCAGCTTCGCCGCGTCGATCGCGCCGAGCGCCCCGGTGACGTACTTCGCGTCGGCGTCGGCGTCGTACGTCTTGTCCGCCTCGTTGTACGCGTCCACGAACGTGTCGACGGCGCTCGCCGCCTTCGCCTTCGTGGTCGTCGGGACGATCTCCAGCTCGCCGTGCACGGTCACACACCCGCTCGCGGTGAGGGACAGCACGACCGCGGCCGCGACCGCTGCGACCGGTCGGCCGATCCTGTTCCTGGCCTCGCTCATGACGTTCGATTCACCTTCCGCTCCCCGGCCCCATGCACGGGCCCGAACCCTACCGGGAAGAGGAGGCCCGCACTGCCGCGACCCTGCGGGAAAACAGCCCGGGAGGCGCGAAGAACAGGGCGAGAGTGGGGACAAGGTAGACGAACCAGACGGTGACCTGAAGGACCGTCGGGTCGGGCTGGAAGTTGAAGACGCCCTTCAGGAGCGTGCCGAGCCAGCCGTCCGGGGAGATCGTGGAACTGACGTCGAAGGCCAGGTTGTTGAGGCCGCCGATGAAGTCGGCCTCCTGGAGGTCGTGGACGCCGTACGCGAGGACACCCGCCGCCACGACGACGAGCATGCCGCCGGTCCACGTGAAGAACTTCGCCAGGTTGATGCGGAGCGCGCCCCGGTAGAACAGCCAGCCGAGGACCACCGCGGTGGCGAGCCCGAGCAGCGCGCCGATCACCGGGTCCGTCGTGCCGTTGCTGGTGGCGTGCACCGCCGTCCACACGAACAGGGAGGTCTCCAGGCCCTCACGGCCCACCGCGAGGAACGCGGTCACGACGAGGGCGACCGTGCCCATCCGCAGGGCGCTGTCCAGCTTGGCGCCCAGCTCCGTCTTCAAGTGCCGTGCCGTGCGCCGCATCCAGAACACCATCCACGTCACCAGGCCCACGGCGATGATCGACAGCGAACCGCCGAGCGCCTCCTGCGCCTGGAACGTCAGCTCCTGCGAGCCGAACTCCAGGCCCGCGCCGAACGCGAGCGACACGAGGACGGCGGCCCCGATCCCCGCCCACACCGGCTTCAGGGCGTCCCTGCGCTCCGTCTTCACCAGGTACGCGACGAGGATGCAGACGATCAGGCTGGCTTCCAGGCCCTCGCGCAGCCCGATCAGGTAGTTCGCGAACATCGCTTCTCAGCCTTCCTTCTGCTCGAAGAGGCCGCGGCCCCACCAGTCACTGCCGTCCCGCACCCCCGGCGGCACCGCGAACACCGCCGAACCGACGTGCTGGATGTACTCGTTGAGCGCGTCGGTCGCGAGGCTGCGCTGCACCGGGATGAACCCCTTGCGGACGTCCTTCTGGTACGCGAGGAAGAACAGCCCCGCGTCGAGCCGGCCGAGTCCGTCCGTGCCGTCGGTGAACGAGTAGCCGCGGCGCAGCAGCGTCGCCCCGTGGTTGGAGTCGGGGTGCGCGAGCCGCACGTGCGCGTCCGGCTTCATCGCCTTCAGGAACGGCTCGTCGCGCTCCTTCGCCTTGCCGACGGGCGCGCCCTCGCCCTTGTCCCGGCCGAACACGTCCTCCTGCTCCTGCAGCGACGTACGGTCCCAGGTCTCGACGTTCATCCGGATCCGGCGGGCGACCAGGTACGAGCCGCCCTTCATCCAGTCGGCACCGTCGCCCGGGGAGTCCACCCACACGTGCTTGGCGAGGCGGTCCTTCTCGGTGCCCGCGATGTTGCGGGTGCCGTCCTTGAAGCCCAGCAGGTTACGCGGCGTCTGTGCGTCCGGCGTCGTCGACGAGGTCTTGCCGAAGCCGAGCTGCGACCAGCGGATGGCGACCTTGCCCATGCCGATCCGGGCGAGATTGCGGATGGCGTGCACGGCGACCTGCGGGTCGTCGGCGCAGGCCTGTACGCACAGATCGCCGCCGCTGCGGGTCTTCTCCAGGTTCTCGCCGGGGAACCTGGGCAGGTCGACGAGCGCGTCCGGGCGCTTGTCCGCGATGCCGAGGGCCTTGCCGTGCTTCTCGAAGAGGGAGGGCCCGAAGCCGATCGTCAGCGTGAGCCGGGACGGCTGCAGTCCAAGGGCTTCGCCCGTGTCGTCCGGCGGCGCCTCGGCGAGCCCGCCGTACGCGCCCTCGCCGACGGCGCGCCCCTCGGTCATCCGCGCGGCGGCCTTTGTCCAGTCCTTCAGGAGCTGCACGAACTCCTCGCGGTCGGCCGTCTTCACGTCGAACGCAGCGAAGTGCAGCCGGTCCTGCACGGCCGTGGCGATCCCGGCCTGGTGCGCGCCGTGGAACGGCACCGCGCCGCCCGCGTCACCGGCGGGCTGCATGTCCGAGTCCTCCTCGGACCGGGTCAGGGCGACGGCGCCGCCTGCGGCCGCGGCGCCGAGCGCGAGTCCGGCGCCGCCGACGGTGAGCAGGGAACGCCGGGAAGGGGAAGGGGAGTTGGAGGTCTCGTCGTCCGTCATGGCGACCCTCTCCTCATGGTGCGTGTGCACGTGTACGGCTGAACGGTCATACGGCCAACGGCCACTGGTCGACGGCTACTTGACGACCGCGGCGGCCAGCTGCGACAGCGGCTCCGCCAGCGCGTTGACCGCGTCGGACAGCTCCTTCTGGTCCGCCTTGGAGACCTTGTCGTAGGAGGTGAACTCGTAGCCCCGCTTGCCCTCGCGGTACTGGTCGAGCAGCTTGTCAAGGGCGGCGAACTGCTTGTCCAGCTCCTTGGTCAGCGCGGCGTCGTTCTTCGACGCGACCGGCTTGAGCAGCTCGTACGCCTTCTCGGCGCCCTCGACGTTGGCCTTGAAGTCGACGAGGTCGGTGTGCGAGTAGCGCTCCTCCTCGCCGGTGACCTTGCCGGTGGCGACCTCGTCGAGCAGCTCCTTGGCGCCGTTGGCCATGGAGGTGGGGGTGATCTCCGCCTTGCCGACGCGCTGCTGCCAGTCGTCGAGATCCTTGTCGAGCCGATCGGCGAGCGCCTTCTCGCCCGTCCCGATCTTCTTGTCCTTCCACAGCGCCTTCTCCAGGCGGTGCCAGCCGGTCCACTTCTGGCCCTCTTCGAGGCCGTCGAACCGCACGTCGACCTTCGGGTCGATGTCACCGAAGGACTCGGCGACCGGCTCGGTGCGCTCCCAGCCGATACGGGAGGGGGCGTACGCCTTCTTGGCGGCCGCCAGGTCGCCGTCGCGGACGGCGTCGGTGAACGTCTTCACCTTCGGCAGCGTCTCGTCGGCCTGCGTCTGCGTGTACTGGCGGTAGGCGGCGACGGCGTCGTCGAGCTTCGGGTCGCGCTTCGCCGTGGCCTTCCCGCCGGTCACCTGTACGTCCTGGCGGTGGCCCTTGCCCTTCATGCCGGGGATGCAGGCGATGCGGTAGTCGCCGCTCTTCACCTCGGCGGTGAGGCTGTGCCTGGTGCCGGGGCCGATGTTCTCGCGCTCGGAGACGATCCGGTCGTCCGGGAAGAGGATCTCGACCTCGGTGACCCGGGACCCCTTGTTCTCGACCGCCAACTCCACGTGCCCCGCGGGGAACTCCTTCTTCGACACCGTGCAGCTGTCGTCGTCGGCGGTCACCTTGACCGCACCGGAACCGGCGCTCTTGGCGTCGCTCTTCTGCGTGCAGCCCGTGACGACGGTCAGGGCGGCCACCGCGGCGACGGCAGTGGAAACGGTGAGTCGGGCGGCTCGCATGCGGGCTCCAAGCAGGGGTAACTAAGGCGGACCTAACTTATATGAGGCTTACCTCAGTACAGCCCATGGCCAAGTCAGGGAAGGGTCAAGCGCTGGTCAAGCATCGAGTGTCGCGTGGTTGACTGCGGCCCATGAACGAGTACGGCATCGAGTACGACGTGGTGCGCGTCTTCTGCGCCCCCGGCGGCCGGGAGGGCAACGCGCTGGGCGTCGTCCGTGACGGCCACCGCCTCCCCGACCGGGACCAACGGCAGGTCTTCGCCACCGAACTCGGCTTCAGCGAGACCGTCTTCGTCGACGACCCCGAGCGCGGCGTCATCGACATCTACACGCCGACCGCGCGCCTGCCGTTCGCCGGGCACCCCTGCGTCGGCACGGCCTGGCTGCTCGACGTGCCGGAACTCGTCGTACCCGCGGGCGTCGTCGCGGCGCGCCAGGACGGCGAGTTCAGCTGGGTCGAGGCGCGGGCGGAGTGGGTGTCCGGTCGTACGTTGCGGCAGTACGGATCCGTCGCGGAGGTGGGCGCGCTGCCGGTTCCTCCGGAGGGGGAGTGGATCTACGCGTGGGCCTGGGAGGACGAGGCGGCGGGGCGGGTCCGGACCCGCGGTTTCCCCGGGCGGGGTGACGGCATCGTGGAGGACGAGGCGACGGGGGCGGCGGCGCTGGCCCTCACCGCCCACCTCGACCGCGCCCTCAACATCCGCCAGGGCCGCGGCTCCCAAATCCTCACGGCCCCCTTGCCGGGAGGTTCGGTGGAGGTGGGCGGCCGGGTCCGCTTGGAACGCTGACCCCGGGGCTCCGCCCCGGACCCCGCCGGCGATTGAGGCGATCTTTCCAGCCCCGCCGGCGATTGAGGCGCGGGGTCCGGGGCGGAGCCCCGTGACCGTAACGCCGGTGCCGCGCAACGATCACGCGGCCGACCGAAACTCCTCGCCCAGCCCACGAAACACCCCGGTATTCAAGGCGAACGCCGCCTTGCACTCGGCCACCACCCGCTGCTTCTCCAGCTCATCCACCGCGATCCCATCGAGCAACTCGCGGTAGCGCCGCTTGAACGCCGCAGGGTTGGAGACCCCCTCGAACACGTAGAACCGCACACCGTCCCCCTTGCGCGCGAACCCCCACGCCTTCTCCGCCTTGTCGCGGATGATCTGCCCACCCGAGAGGTCGCCGAGGTAGCGGGTGTAGTGGTGCGCCACATACCCACCGGGCCACGAGGCGGCGCACTCCGCGACCCGCTCCGCGTACGCCCGCGTCTGCGGCAGCGCGGACACCGTCTCCCGCCAGCCCGGACCCCGCAGATGCGCGAGGTCACGCTCCAGTTCGGGTACGCGCTCCAGCTCCGGCCGGAGGAACGGCCCGGCCACCGGGTCACCGGCAAGGTGCCGCGCGCCGTCCTCAAGTGCCCGGTAAACGAACCACAGTTGCTCCGTGTGCCGCGCGTACGCGTCCACGCCGAGCCGCCCGCCGAGCAGATCACCCATGAACGTCGACGTCTCCGCCTCCGTGTGCTGCTCATGCGAAGCGGTGCGGATCAGGGTGGAGAACGGGGTGTCCATGGGGCCTCCGCCGTAGAGTGCGTAGAGTATTAATTAGGTTAGGCTTACCTAAAATTACAGCCTTCCCGACACGCTGTCGGTAAAAACCTACCCGGTTCTCCGATCAAGGGAACGTAAACAGCAGAGCCCGCCCCACAATGGGGCGGGCTCGATGCGCGGGAGCGGCGTCGCCTACGGCAGCGTGAGGATCTCCGTGACGACGAGTGTGTGCTCGAACTGGGCGGTCCGCTTGCGGTCCTTCGTGACGACCGTCCAGCCGTCCTCCCACATGTCGTACTCGTACGTGCCGAGCGTCAGCATCGGCTCGATCGTGAACGTCATGCCGGTCTTGATCACGGTCGTGGCCTGCGGGGAGTCGTAATGCGGGATGATCAGGCCGCTGTGGAACGACGAGTTGATGCCGTGCCCGGTGAAGTCGCGCACGACGCCGTACCCGAACCTCTTCGCGTACGACTCGATGACCCGGCCGATGATGTTGATCTGGCGCCCCGGCTTCACGGCCTTGATGGCGCGGTCGAGCGACTCGCGGGTCCGCTCGACGAGCAGCCTCGACTCCTCGTCGACATCGCCCACCAGGTACGTGGCGTTGTTGTCGCCGTGCACGCCGCCGATGTACGCGGTCACGTCGAGATTGACGATGTCGCCGTCCTTGAGGACGGTCGAGTCCGGGATGCCGTGGCAGATGACCTCGTTGACACTCGTGCACAGCGACTTCTGGAAGCCGCGGTAGCCGAGCGTGGAAGGGTACGCGCCGTGGTCGCACATGTACTCGTGCGCGATCCGGTCCAGCTCGTCCGTGGTGACGCCGGGGGCGATCGCCTTCGCCGCCTCCGCCATGGCCCGCGCCGCGATCCGGCCGGCGATCCGCATCGCCTCGATGGTCTCCGGGGTCTGCACCTCGGAGCCCGTGTACGGGGTCGGCGCGGGCTTGCCGACGTACTCGGGGCGCCGGATGTTCCCGGGCACGGAGCGGACGGGGGAGATCTCCCCCGGAACGAGCAGGGTGGGCGAAGCTTGCGACTGGCCAGACATGCCAGCGAGTGTAACGAGCGCGGGTGGGGGAGCATGGCGGGGACGAGAGGAGCCGCCGTGGCGCTGTTCAAGAAGCGAACCGTCGGAAAGCCGGGCGAGTGGTACTACTGCCTGGAGCACAAGAAGGTCGAAGAAGGGCCCGAGTGCCCCAACAAGGACCGCTTCGGCCCCTACGCCTCCCGCGAGGAGGCCCAGCACGCGATGGACACCGCGAAGGAACGCAACCTGGAGTGGGACAACGATCCCAAGTGGAACAAGGACAGCCCCGCCGGCGATTGAGCAGTTCAAGCCCCGCACTTGTGACGAGAGCCCGCGGGGTCCGGGGCAGAGCCCCGCGCGGGTGACCCGCACGTCACCACCGCGCGGGCGGCGGCGCCGTCAAATGATCGGCCAGCCGGGACAGCCGGTCCCGGAACCCCCGCCGCCCCCGCGGAGCCCCCACCGCGTTCTCCCCCGCCGCCGCACTGACCAAATGCTGCACCGTGTCGATATCGAGGTCCGTGTCGACGGGAACGCTCAGCCCGTCATGCGCCATGGCCCCGAGCTCACCCCCGCCGGAGGCCTCCGAATCGAGCGCCAGAATCGTCGCCCCCGCGCGGCGCGCATCGTGCACCCGCTCCAGCAGCGGCGCCCCCGGCGAGGTCGGCGTGACCACGAGGAGCGTCTCGCCGCGCCGCGCCGCTTCCAGCCGGCCGAGGCCGACGGCCAGGTGCGCGGGATCGTCCGGACACGCCGCGTGCCGTACGAGGGTGGGGGCCAGCTCGGGCACACCGGACCAGGCCGCCTCGTCGACCAGATGGGCCGCCAGATGCCAGGGCTCGTACGTCGGCGTGCCCACAAGAAGGAGCCCGCCGCCGTGCGCGGCGACCGAGGAGCGCAGCGCCCCGGCGAAGCGACGCGTGGCGGACGGCCACTCGGTTCCGGCGAGTACCTCGCGCAGCAGTGCTACTCGTACGGCATCCATGGGGTCGCATGGTGCCTCAAGTGGCCCGCGCGTTCGCCGCGTTCGAGGGAAGTCCGCCCGTACGGGACCCGTACCCCTTGAGTAGGGTCGCCGCATGACCTCTACCGAAAGCAGCCCGAGCGGCCAGAAGGCCCCGGCCAAGGACCCCTGGGACCTGCCCGATGTCTCCGGACTCGTCGTCGGTGTCCTCGGCGGGACGGGACCGCAGGGCAAGGGCCTCGCCTACCGCTTCGCCCGTGCGGGCCAGAAGGTGATCCTCGGCTCCCGCGCCGCCGAGCGCGCGCGGGCGGCGGCCGATGAACTCGGCCTGGGCATCGAGGGCGCCGACAACGCCGAGTGCGCCCGCCGCAGCGACATCGTGATCGTCGCCGTGCCGTGGGACGGCCACGGGGCCACCCTCGAAGCCCTGCGCGAGGACCTCGCGGGCAAGCTCGTCGTCGACTGCGTCAACCCGCTCGGCTTCGACAAGAAGGGCGCGTACGCCCTGAAGCCGGAGGAGGGGAGTGCGGCGGAGCAGGCCGCGGCGCTGCTTCCGGACTCGCGGGTCACGGCCGCCTTCCACCACCTGTCGGCCGTCCTGCTCATCGACCCGGAGGTCGACGAGATCGACACCGACGTCATGGTCCTCGGCGAGGAGCGCGCCGACGTGGAGCTCGTCCAGGCGCTCGCCGGGCGCGTCGCGGGCATGCGCGGCATCTTCTCGGGCCGGCTCCGCAACGCCCACCAGGTCGAGTCCCTGGTCGCGAACCTCATCTCGGTGAACCGCCGCTACAAGGCGCACGCGGGACTGCGCGTAACCGACGTATAGGCCCGTACGGGGTGCCTTCCGGCGCTCACGGGGCATGGGGGACACTGGTCGGCGTACTACCCGCCGCGCCGCCGTCTGGAGCCGACCCCCATGCCCCGCATCGCACTGTTCTCCCTGGTCGTCTGCGCCCTGGCCGTCGTGGCGGCCGTGGTCTCCTTCGTTGAGGGCAGCTTCCTCGGGATCGTGTGGGTGCTGATCGCGGGCGTCACGTCGAACATGTCGTGGTTCTACCTGCGCAGGGCGAAGGCCGAGAAGCAGGCCGCGCAGGCCGAGGCCGCGCCCACGGCCTGAACGCCGCCCGCTGCGTGAACGTCGCCCGCTGCGTGAACCCCGTCTACTGAGTGGACGTCGGAATCTCCGGGGTGCCCTGCCAGAACTGGTAGAACGCGCGACCCCAGTACGTGTCCCACTCGTGCACGCCGAGCGCGCCGAGCACCCAGTCGACCGCGTCGAAGAACCACTGGTTGATCTCCGGGATCCACAGCACGGCGAACACGGCGAGCAGACCGAACGGCGCGAACGGCTCCACCTGCCGCCGGATCTTGTGCGACAGCCACGGCTCGATCACCCCGTACCCGTCAAGGCCCGGTACGGGAAGGAAGTTCAGGATCGCCGCGGTCACCTGGAGCAGCGCGAGAAACCCGAGCGCGTAACGGAAGGTGTCCGGCACCCCGTCCAGCGCGTCCAGCCAGAACGGCGCCGTGCACACGATCGCGAACAGCACGTTCGTCAGCGGCCCCGCCGCCGAGATCAGGCTGTGCCGCCAGCGTCCACGGATCCGGCCCCGCTCGATGAAGACGGCGCCGCCGGGCAGGCCGATCCCGCCCATGATCACGAAGATGACGGGGAGCACGATGCTGAGCAGGGCGTGCGTGTACTTCAGCGGGTTCAGGGTCAGATAGCCCTTCGCGCCGATCGAGATGTCACCACTGTGCAGGGCCGTGCGCGCGTGCGCGTACTCGTGCAGACAGAGCGAGACGACCCAGGCGCCCGTCACGAACAGGAACACCGCGAAGCCCGGCTTGGACGCGAAGTCCGTCCACACCGCCCAGCCGGCCACCGCCGTGATCGCGGCGATACCGAGGAAGACGGGGCTGATCCTGTTGTCGCCGCGACGTGCGGTGGCGGTGGTCATGGGGTGGGACTCCCGGGGCTGACTGGTCGGCTGGCTCACCGAACGTACTCGCTCTATGCGGGAAACGTGTCGCGGTACTGCGGGAGTTCCGGACAAGGTAGGGGCATGACGAGGTCCAGGCAGGTACCCGGCGCGGTGGCCGGACGGCAGCGGGGAGAATAGGCCCGTGCGCTACCGCATCCTCGGCACCACGCAAGCACTCCGCGACGACGGCACGGCCGTCCCGGTCGGCGGGGCGCGGCTGCGTGCGCTGCTCACGGTGCTCGCCCTGCGGGCAGGGCGAGCGGTACCCGTCGCGTTCCTGGTCGATGAGGTGTGGGGCGAGGAGCCGCCCGCGGATGCGGCGGGAGCGTTGCAGGCGCTGGTCGGGCGGCTGCGCAGGGCGCTGGGGGCCGGGGCGATCACCTCGTCCGAGGGTGGCTATCGGCTCGCCGCCGCCGCGGACGACGTCGATCTGTTCCGCTTCGAGCGGCTGACCGGGGACGGGGTGCGGGCCTTCGCGGACGGTGACCCGGCCAAGGCGCTCGACCTTCTCGACGACGCGCTCGCGCTGTGGCGGGGGCCTGCGCTCGCCGATCTTCCGGACCGGTCGACCGAGGTCACGCGTTGGGACGCCCGGCACCTCGACGCCCGGCGCACCCGGCTCGCCGCGTACCTGGCCCTTGGCCGGGTGGACGAGGTGCTGCCGGAGTTGGCCTCGCTCTGTGACGCGTATCCGTTGGACGAGCCGTTGCAGGTGTTGCGGCTGCGGGCGTTGCGCTCCGCGGGGCGGGCGGCGGAGGCGTTGGTGGCGTACGAGGTGGTGCGGCGGGGGTTGGCGGATACGTTGGGGGCGGATCCCGGGCCGGAACTCCGCGCGCTGCACGGGGAGTTGCTGACCCCGACCGCCCCTACGCCACGGGGCTCCGCCCCGGACCCCGCGCCTCAATCGCCGGCGGGGCTTGAAAAGCCTGCTCAATCGCCGCGGGGGCTTGATAGTGCCGCCGCCTTGGGCAGTCTGCCGCCTGGGGCGGCAGGGTGGGCAAGGCGGCCCCCGGTGCCGCGTGGGGATGCGGCGGCTCCCGCCCCGGGCAACCTCCGGGCCAGGCTCACCTCGTTCGTGGGCCGGGCCGACGACCTCGACGCCATCCGCGCCGACCTGGGCCGCGTGCGGCTGGTCACGCTTCTCGGGCCGGGCGGCGCGGGCAAGACGCGGCTTTCGCAGGAGGCCGCCGAGGGGCTCGGGGCCGTCCCGGACGGGGTGTGGCTCGCGGAGTTGGCGCCGGTCAGTGATCCGGCCGCCGTGCCGGAGGCCGTCGTCAGTGCGCTCGGGGCCCGCGAGACCGTGCTGCGCGGCGCCGGCGCCGAAGAGCTTCGCGTCGCCGGCGAGCGGCAGGGCGACGACCCCCTCGTACGGCTCGTGGAGCACTGCGAGGACCGCCGGCTTCTGCTGATCCTCGACAACTGCGAGCACGTCATCGACGCCGCCGCCGCCCTCGCCGAGGACCTTCTCGCCCACTGCCCCGGCGTCACGATCCTGGCGACGAGCCGTGAACCCCTCGGCGTACCGGGCGAGTCGCTGTACCCGGTGGAACCGCTCCCGGAGCCGTACGCGCTGCGGCTGTTCGGGGAGCGCGGCGGAGCCGTTCGTCCCGGGTTCGCCCCGGAGCAGGACCCGGAGGCCGTGGGCGAGATCTGCCGCCGCCTCGACGGGCTCCCGCTCGCCATCGAACTCGCCGCCGCGCGGCTGCGGATGCTCACGCCCCGCCAGATCGCCGACCGCCTCGACGACCGCTTTCGTCTCCTCACCTCCGGCGCCCGCACCGCCCTGCCCCGCCAGCAGACGCTCCGCGCGGTCGTCGACTGGTCGTGGGACCTGCTCGACGCGCCGGAGCGCGCCACCCTCGCCCGCCTCTCCGTGTTCAGCGGCGGCTGCGACCTGTCCGCCGCCGAGGCGGTCTGCGGCCCGGACGCGCTGGACGCCCTGGCCTCCCTCGTCGACAAGTCGCTCGTGGTCGCCGCCCCGGAGGACGACGAGCACGGCGGCGGCATGCGCTACCGGCTCCTCGAAACCGTCTCCGAGTACGCCGGCGATCGCCTCGACGAGTCCGGGGAGCGCGCCGCCGCCGAGCGCGCCCACCTCACGTACTACCGCGAACTCGCCCGCACCACCGACCCGTTGCTCCGCGGCAGCGGCCAGCGCGCGGCCATCGCCCGGATCGAGCGGGACTACGAGAATCTCCGGACCGCTCTGCGGCACGCGGTCACCGCCCGCGACGAGCAGGAGGCGTTCTGCCTCGTGCTGTCCCTGGCCTGGTTCTGGCAGATGCGGGACCTGCGCGTCGACGCCCGTACGTGGACGGGGGAGGCCGCGGCGCTCGGCCCCGACCCGTTCGCCGGGCCCGGCAGCCCCGCCCCGCCGCTCTTCGAGCGCTGCACCGACATCCCGCCCCCGCTGACCGGCGAGCTCTTCGAAGAGGCGCGCCGCCAGGTCCACATGTGCCGGCTCGGCTACATGGACATGGAGATGGACCACTGGCAGACGGAGGAGGGCCAGGCCCGGCTGCGCGCCGTCATCGAGACCTACCGCGCCGACCTCCCGCAGGCCTGCCGCCCGCCCGGCAACATCTGGTACTTCGCCGTCCTGATGACCGGCGAGATGGACCGGCTGCAGGAGCTCGCCGCCGTGTCCGCGCGGACCTGCCGCGAGCTCGGCTACGACTGGGAGCTGGCGCTCGTCCTCCAGATGCGGGCCAACGTGTTCGCCAACCGCAGCGAGTGGGCCGAGGAGGGGCTCGTGTACGCCGACGAGTCGCTGGACCTGTTCACCCGGCTCGGCGACGAGTGGGGGACGGCCGAGGCGCTGTCCGCGCGCGGCGAGGCGCGCGAGAAGCTCGGCGACTTCGAGGGCGCCGCCGACGACTACACGCGCGCCCGTGAGGTCGCGCAGAGCATGGGCGCCCACTCCCAGGCCGCGATCCTCCAGGTCAGGCTCGGCCAGACGCGGATCGAGCAGGGGCACACCGAGGAGGGTGAGGCACTGCTGTGGGAGTCGCTCGAGGACGGGCGCCGGCACACCAACGAATCCCGGCCCGCCGCCCGCCTCTTCCTCGTCTCTCATCTCGCGTTCACCGGCCGCACCGTCGAGGCCCGTAAGCAACTCGCTCTGCTGCGCAGTGAGTTCAGGGTCGCGCAGATCGGGTTCTTCCACGGCATGACCATCGGCATGGAGGCGATGATCGACGCCGTCGACGGGCGCGCCGAGGATGCCGTCATGAACGTGCGGCGCTGCCTCGACATCGCGCGGGACCCGCTGTCCGTGCTCGTGATGCCGCAACTGGTGGGGCTGCATCTGTGCACTGCGGCCCGGGCCCTCGCCCTGCGGGGCGGCGAAGGCGACGCGGTAACCGCCGCGCGGCTCATGGGGGCGTCCGACGCGGCGATGCCCGAGGGCCACAAGCCGGCCCTCCTCGAACGCAATTGGCGCGTGGAGGCCGCGGCGGCGATCCGCGCGCTGCTCGACGAGGCGACGTACGACCGGGCACACGCAGAAGGCGGTGACCTCTCCTTGGAGGAGGCCACCGCCCTGCTGGACGACTGACGACCGACGCGAATCGACCCGGTCGCCCGGACCCGTTCCGCGTCGGGTCAGCTCTTCGTGGTGAACTTACGGATCGCGATCGGGGCCATGACGGCCGTGATCACTGCCGTCCACCCCAGGGTCACCCACAGGTCGTGGGTGACCGGGCCGCCGACCATCATGGCGCGGCAGGCGTCCGCGAGGGACGAGATCGGGTTCCAGTCGGTGAAGGCCTGCAGCCAGCCCGGCATCGAATCGGTCGGCGCGAAGATCGACGAGCCGAACTGAAGCGGCATCATCACCAGGAAGCCCATGGCCTGCACGGCCTGCGCGCTCTTCATGGTCACGCCGAGCGTCAGGAAGATCCACATGAGGGCGGAGCCGAACAGCGCGGTCAGACCGATGGCGCCGAGCAGGCCGGCCCAGCTGGTGATGTCGAAGCCGACGAGCAGCGCGACGATCATCAGGACCGTGGTGGCGACGAGGAGCCGCAGCATCTCGACGACCACCTTGGCCATGAGCACTGAACCGCGGCCGATGGGCAGGGACCGGAAGCGGTCCATGATGCCCTTCTGGAAGTCCTCGTTGAAGCCGGTGCCGACGCCCTGCGCGATGTTCATGCTCATCATCGCGACCATGCCGGGGATCACGTACTGCACGTACGCGTCCTGGCCGCCGCCCATCGCGGAGCCGATGGAGCCGCCGAAGACGAACACGAACAGGAGCGTGAAGATGATCGGCATCAGGATCGCGTCGAACATCGACTCCGGGTCGTTGCGGATCCACAGCAGGTTGCGGCGGATCAGCGCGCCCGTGTGCCGCAGATGGCCACTCAGGCCGATCTTGGGGTCGGCCTCGACGGTGATCGTGGGGGCGGCCGGGGGAGCAAGGGTGGTGGCACTCATACGGCGGCCTCCTCGAGTTCGGGCCTGGCGTTCTGCGGGGCGGAGGCCTTGTGGCCGGTGATGGACAGGAACACCTCGTCCAGGCTGGGCAGTTCGGTGGTGATGGAGCCGATCGTGATGCCCCGCGCGGTGACCGCGCCCACCACGGCGGTGAGTTGCTCGTCACTGAGTACGGGGACCAGGACGGACCCGGACCGGGTGTCCACGGTGGTGGTGGCGAGGCCCGTGAGCCCCATGTCGTCTATCGCGTGCGCCAGCGGGCGCAGCTCCAGCTCGTCGGCCGGGCGGATCCGCAGGGTGCGGCCGCCGACCGTCGCCTTGAGCTCCTCGATGCCGCCACGCGCGATGACCTTGCCGTGGTCGACGACCGTGAGCTCGGAGGCCAGCTGCTCGGCCTCCTCCATGTACTGGGTGGTGAGCAGTACGGTCACGCCGTCCTTCACCATGCTCTGCACCTCGTCCCACACCTCGTTACGGGTACGGGGGTCGAGCCCGGTCGTCGGCTCGTCCAGGTACAGGACGTGCGGGCGGCCGATCATCGACGCCGCGAGGTCGAGGCGGCGGCGCATACCGCCGGAGTACGTCTTCGCGGGGCGGCCGGCCGCGTCGGTCAGCGAGAACCGCTCCAGGAGGGCGTCGGCACGGGCCTTCGCGTCCTTCCTGGACAGGTCGAGCAGACGCCCGATCATGTACAGGTTCTCGCGGCCTGAGATCTTCTCGTCGACCGAGGCGTACTGGCCGGTGAGGCCGATCACGCGGCGCAGCTGGCGGGGCTGGCGCACGGCGTCGTAGCCCGCGACGATCGCCGTCCCGGAGTCAGGGGTGATGAGGGTGGAGAGGCAGCGGACGAGGGTGGTCTTGCCGGCGCCGTTCGGCCCGAGGACACCCATCACGGTGCCCTCGTGCACGTCCAGGTCCACGCCGTCCAGGGCCTTGGTCTCGCCGTAGTGCTTGACCAGTCCCCTCACGGATACGGCGACCGGTCGGTCGCCCACGGAGTTCTTGTCGATTCGCGTCATGCCCTCAAGGTGTCAGCCGCCACCGACAATCCGCCGACAGCCGACCGACACCGGCCGGCCGTCCGCCGATATATCGCCGACAGATCTGCCGCACCGTGACTGTCTCCCCCACCCCGCCCCTTCCCGAAAGTCCTGCCGGACGGGCCTGCTCAATCGCCGCAGGGGCTTGAAATATCAAGCCCCTGCGGCGATTGAGCAGATGCAGCCCCGCCGGCGTTTGAGGCGCGGGGTCCGGGGCGGAGCCCCGATCTTTTGAGCCCCGGGGCGCACCCCACCCACCCGTGAACCCGCGGAGCGC
>NZ_JBIWLG010000016.1:0-92128 GCF_044766085.1 Streptomyces sp. NPDC102360
CGCTTCCAGCACGTACTGACCGCAGCAGCCCTCAACTTCATCCGCACCGACGCCTGGCTCACTGACACCCCACTCGCCACCACGAGGACCTCACGGTTCACCCGAATCCGACCCACGTAGCACCCGGGGAATTCACCAACGGTGTCCGACTAGGGACGCCATCGTGACGCGCTGCGCGAGTGCGTGCGCGATGTGTGTTGCCGAAGATCTCGATGTGCCGTTGCACCCCGGCGCGGCCCATCAGCAGGGGGTTGAGGGGCGACGGGTCGGCCTTGCGCTTGCGCAGGTGGCTGAAGACCGCGCCCTGGTAGGCGTGGGTGTTGATGAAGGCGCCCGCGCCTTCCTGACCAGCCAGGCCCTTGACGAAGTCGGCCGAGACCGCGTACTGGGCGGCGACGTCGAGGTTGTCGTTGCCGCTCCACACCAGCAGTTTGTGCATCCGTCCCCGGACGGGGCGGACGTGCCGGCCACGTACGACGATCCGCACCTCGGGCGCCGGCCCGCCGTCACGACCCGCCCGTACGGCGCCGGGCGCATCACCTGCGTCGGCACGGTGCCCGACCCGGCCTTCGGCGAGGCACTTTTCCGCTGGGCCGGGATGCCGGGAAATCCGGGCCGCCCGCACCCGAGCGTCACGGCGGCCTCGGTCACCGCCCGGGACGGCCGCCGCGTCCGCTTCCTGCACAACTGGTCCAGGGAGCCGTCCTCCGTTTCCCTTCACACCGCCGCGCAGGACGCCCTCGCGCACATCCCGTACGAGGCCGGCGCATCGGTGGAGCTCGGCCCATGGGACGTGAAGGTGTTCGTGGTGCGCGAATGACCCGGCTGGAGGCTGTCGCCCCAGGTCGGTCAGGGGAACGGGCTTCGGGAACGCGGAGGTGGCCCCGTATCCTCGTCCCATGGTGACGAGTGTCGATCTGGCCCGGCAGCTGGGTCTTTCGCAGACGACGGTGTCGCGGGCGCTGCGTGGTCATCCCTCCGTGACGGAGAAGACCCGTCGACGCGTGATCGACGCGGCCCAGGCGCTGGGGTACAGGCCCGATGCCGCGGCCCGGATGCTGGTGACGCGTCGGGCGAAGGCGCTCGGCGTGGTCGTGGCCGACCTCAGGAGTCCCCTGTACCCACCGGCGATCGCGACGATCCAGGAGCGGTCGGCGGCGCGCGGCTATCGGATGGCCCTCATCCGCGACCCCGAGGAAGCGCATGACGCGGAAGCCGTGGAGGTCCTGAACGAGGCGATCGTCGACGGGCTGATCTTCATGTCCGCGACGGACGACTCCCCGGGGGTGGCTCGGGTGGCGGCACGTCACATGCCGATGGTGCTGCTCAGCCGCGACTTCTCGGACCTGCGCGCGGACACCGTCATGAGCGAGGACCGGGCGGGCGGTGCGCTGGTCGCACATCATCTGGCCGAGCTGGGACACCAAAGGATCGCGATGCTGTCGGTGCCGCGCACGGTGAGCAATGGCCGCGAACGCGAGGACGGCATGCGGGACGCGCTGCGGGAGCGTGGCCTGGATCTGCCCGAGGAGTACGTGCGGCGAGGGGCCATCGATCACGAGAGCGGGCTGGAGATGACCCGCTCATTGTTGGCGGCGGAGCCCCGGCCGACCGCGATCTTCTGCTCGACGGACTCCTTCGCGTTCGCGGCGCTGGATGCGGCGTCGCAGTTGGGGGTCCGGGTGCCCGAGGAGTTGTCCGTCGTCGGGTTCGACGACTCGGAACCCGCCCGGTGGTCGATGATCAACCTCACCACGGTGCACCAGCCGTTCGCGGAGATGGCGGCGAAGGCGGTGGACGTGCTCATCGACCGGCTCGAGGGCCGGGCGGACGGCGAGTTCTCCCAGACGCTCTTCCCGGTGCGGCTGGTCGAGCGGGGCACGACCGCCGCTCCGGCGTGAACGTACAGCGGATCAGGCGGTGTTGCGCCCTCCACTCAGGTCGAGGGTCTGTCCTGTGGTGTAGCTGGCCTCGGGCGAGAGCAGCCAGGCCGCGAGCGCGGCGAACTCCTCCGGGGTGCCGACGCGGCCCATCGGCACCCTGGCGAGCAGCGCGGCATTGCGTTCCTCGCTGAGGTCATCGAGCATGCGGGTCCGCATCATCGAGGGGGCGACGGCATTGACGGTGATGCCGTCGCGGGCGTACTCCTTGGCCGCGGTCTTCACCAGGGAGATGACAGCGGCCTTCGACGCGGAGTAGGCGGCCTGGTGGGGGTTGCCCTCGCGACCGGCTATGGAGGACAGGATGGTGACACGTCCGTAGCCGCGTGCGCGCATCGCCGGCAGGGCGGCGCCGAGGCCGTGCAGGCAGCCGTCGAGGTTGATGGCGAGGGTTCGCTGCCAGCCGTCCCGTGGTGTCTCGTCGATCGGTGTCTCGGGGCCCTGCACACCGTGGGCCAGGAGCGCGCCGTCGAGCCGCCCGTGGGTGCGCATGATGTCGGCGACGACCCGGGACCAGGCCTCCGGGTCGGTGACATCAAGGGACAGGCAGGCCTCGGGAGAGGAGCCGTCCCCGTCGCCCGCCACGTCCGTGCAGATCACGGTGGCGCCTTCGCGGGCGAGCCGCCGACAGGTGGGTGCGGCGAGTCCGCCCGCCGCGCCGGTGACCAGGACGACCTGGTCACGGTAGCGGCCGGGCCAGTAGTCGGTAGTGGGGGCCATGGTGTCGACGAGCTCGGTCATCAGCGGACTCCTGCAGTGTCGGTGGAGGTGAGCAGTGTGGTGGTGGCCCGGTGGAGGGCTGTCAGATACGCGGCGGTGCCCTCGCGCGCGGTCCGGTCGACGTGGGGCACCTCGACGCTGACCGGCACGCCCGGCAGGGCGCCCAGGATCCCGGCCAGCGGAAAGGCGCCCGATCCGGGTGCCAGGCGGTGCGCCCGGGATTCGATCTGCCGCGAGGAACCGTCGACGCTCTGCCCGAGCGGGAGCCGCGTCGGGGTGGGCAGGTCGGGGACCGTGGCCGGACCGTCGCAGAGCTGGATCACCTCGACGGCCCCGGCGGGCAGTGCCGCGAGGTCGGCGACCGTGCCGCCCGCGCGCACGAAGTGCAGGACATCGAGCATGATCCCAGCCCCGGTCTCCTCGGCCAGCCGCGCAGCCTTCGCGACGGTGTCGACGCACTGGTAGGAGATCGGTTCGAGGCAGGGGCGGATCCCGAAGCCGGCCGCGTCGGCCACCAACTCGGCCAGCGAGTACCGCAGTTGGGACGGGTCGGGGTCTGCCCCGATGACGTTCAGGACGCGGGCGCCGAGTTCCGCCCCGGCCTCCAGCGCGGGTATCCAGTCCGCGGGCCCGCGCACACCGTCGAGGGTGAAGGCCTCGACGTCCAGGACCGAGACACCGGTGCCGCGACAGCGGCGGACCGTCTCGGCCGCCATCGGCGTTCCGGCCGCGACCGGATAGCGGGCCTCCGTCGGGGTGGCGGGGAAGACCCGCACACCCACCGAGGCGAAGCCGGCCTCGCTCGCCGCGCTGACCAGGGCGGGCGGATCCAGCTGCAGGGCCGACAAGTGAGCGAGCCCGAACGTGATGTCCACGTATTTGAACCACCAATCGAGTGCGGGTATTGACGCGGCGCAGAAGACGTTCCTACGCTGCCCACACCAGAATGACTACGTAGTCATCAAGGTGTCAATGGCTTCCTGCCCAGCAGGACGCGACTCCCACGGCCCGTGCAGTGATCGATGGCCGCCCAGGTTTGGAGCAACGATGCCCCACAACAACTCTCACTCAGGGCCCATGGAGACCACAGTTGTCTCCATGGACAATCCGCCCGCCCCTGGCGGCGCCTCGCCGCGACGCCGGGCGGCGGCCAGCATGGCCGGTGCCGTGATCGACTGGTACGACTTCTTCCTCTACGGCATCGCCGCGGCGACGATCTTCGGGCCGCAGTACTTCCCCTCGCACGACGCGTTCGTCGGGCTCCTCGCCTCGATGGGCTCGTTCGCCGTCGGATTCGTCTTCAGACCGCTGGGCGGCGCCATCTTCGGTCACTTCGGTGACCGCATCGGGCGCAGGCAGATGCTGTTCCTCACCGTGCTCATCATGGGTCTGGCCAGCGCCGCGATCGGCGCACTGCCCACCTACGCGGCGATGGGCATCGCGGCCCCCATCTGCCTGGTGCTGCTGCGTGCGATCCAGGGTGTGGCGGTCGGCGGCGAGTGGGGCGGCGCCGCGCTGATGGCCGTGGAAAGCGCCCCACCGGGGAAGAAGAACTTCCTCGCCAGCGGCGTCCAGGTCGGCTCCTTCATCGGCCTGCTGCTCGGCACCGCCGTCTTCTCCCTGATGCAGGCGCTCACCACGCAGGCCCAGTTCGAGTCCTGGGGCTGGCGCATCCCCTTCCTGATCAGCCTCGTCTTCGCCGTCGTCGGCCTCCTCATCCGCACGGGCGTCGCGGAGTCGACCGAGTTCGCCGAGGCCAAGGAGAAGCGGGAGCGGGCCAAGGCGCCGCTCTGGGTGGCACTGAAGACCTCGCCCCTGCGGATTCTCGCGGTGATCGGCATGCGCCTCGTCGACCAGGGCTGCTTCTACATCGCCTTCACCTTCTCGCTCGTCTACGTGGAGAACTACACCGACCACCCGACGAGTACGGTGCTGACCGCGTCCATGATCGCGCTGGTTCTCGCCTCACTCCTCACCCCCGTCTACGGCAAGCTCGCCGACCGGGTGGGCGTCCGCTGGTTCTATGTCGCCGGCCCCCTGTGCGCCGCCGCGGCCGCGGTCCCGTTCTTCCTGTCCCTGCGCTCGGGCTCCCTGGTGCTGATGACGCTGGGCTTCTTCGCCCTGATCAACCTCGGGCACAACATCTCCACCGCGGTGCAACAGACCTGGTTCACCGGCATGTTCGACATCTCCGTGCGCTACAGCGGCGCCGGGTTCGGCTACGCGCTGGCGGGCGCGGTCGGCGGCTTCATCCCGCTGGTCGCCACCGCCCTCGCCGGCCATGACGGCGACTGGCTCGGCGTGGCCCTGCTCCTGGCAGGACTCGCCCTCGCCGCCCTGGTCACCGGCCTGTTCGCCTACCGGTGGACGTCCGCCGGCGCCGCGGGCCGACGGCACGAGCCCGTATGACCCACCCGAGAAGGTGACGTCGGCTCGACCAGCGGCACTTCAGCACGCGAGCAAGCAATACGCCGGCACAACACACCGGCGAGAAGAGAGAGACCCCATGAGTACCCAAGCCTCCACCGCGACCCGTCAGGAACCCTCCCCAGCACGGGAGTTGGCCTGCGACCTGCTGGTCATCGGGTCGGGCGCCGGCGGCCTGTCCGCCGCGGTCACCGCCGCCTGGCACGGCCTGAAGGTGGTCGTGGTCGAGAAGGACCCGGTGTGTGGCGGCGCCACCGCCTGGTCCGGCGGCTGGATGTGGACACCGCGCCACCCTCTCGCCCGGGCCGAGGGCTTCGTCGAGGACATCGACCAGCCGCGCACCTACCTCAGGAACGTCCTGGGCAAGGAATTCGACGAGTCACGGGTGACCGCCTTCCTCGAGGCCGCTCCCCACATGGTCGGCTTCTTCCACGACCGCACCAGCCTGCGCTTCGTCAACGGCGCGAAGATCGCCGACATCCAGGCGTGGCAGCCCGGAGCGAGCACCGGCGGCCGCCAGGTGGGGCCCGAGCCGATCAACGCCCGCCGCCTGAGCAGGTCCCTGCGCCGCAAACTGCGCCCGCAGATGTACGAGACCTCTTTCCTCGGCATGGGCATCATGGCCGGCACCGATCTGCAGCACTTCCTGCACGCCACCACCTCGGTCAAGGGTTTCCTCCACGCCGCCCGGCGCGTGGCCCTCCACACGCTGGACCTGGTCACGCACCGGCGCGGCATGCACCTGGTCAACGGGCCGGCCCTCGTCGCCAGGCTGGCCAAGTCCGCCGAGGACCTGGGCGTGAAGCTCTACGTGAACGCCCCCGCCACACGCCTGCTCACCGAACGCGGCGAGGTCAACGGAGCCATGGTCTCCACCCCGCAGGGCGACGTCACCATCCGCGCCCGCCGTGGCACGGTCCTGGCCACCGGCGGCTTCCCGCACGACGACAAGCGGCGCCGCGCCCTCTTCCCCAAGGGCACCGGCGTGCACCACCAGACCCTCGCCCCCGCCTCCACCACCGGCGACGGCATCCGCCTCGCCGAGGAGGTCGGCGGCGTCCTCGACACCACCGGCGCCTCCCCCGCCGCCTGGTGCCCGGTGTCCCCCATCCGTCTCCCCAACAGCCGTACCGGCAGGTTCCCCCACATCGTCGACCGCGGAAAGCCCGGCCTTCTCGCGGTGATGCGCGACGGCCGACGCTTCGTCAACGAGGCGAACGGCTACTACGACTACGTCACCGCCATGATCGACGCCACCCCGCAGGGCGAAGAAGTGGTCTCCTGGCTCATCTGCGACCACCGGTTCCAGCGCCGCTACCCCTTCGGCATGGCCAAGTCGTTCCCGGTCCCACAGTGGCCCTACCTGCGCAACGGATACATGACGCGCGGACACACCCTGGAGGAGCTCGCGCAGACTTGCGGCATCGACCCGGTCCAACTCCGGTCCACCGTCGACGAGTTCAACCAGCACGCCCGCCAGGGAGAGGACCCCGAGTTCCAGCGGGGCACCACCCCCTTCAACCGCGGCTCCGGTGACTACGCGCACGGCCCCAACCCGTCCCTGGCTCCCCTGGACAAGGGCCCCTTCTACGCGATCAAGGTGCTGCCCGGCAGCTTCGGAACCTTCGCCGGCCTGAACACCGACGAGAGCGCGCGGGTGCTGGACGCGAACGGCGAGGCGATCCCCGGCCTGTACGCGGCGGGCTGCGACCAGGCCAACGTGATGGGCGGTCACTACCCGTCCGGCGGCATCAACATCGGCCCCGCCATGACCTTCGGCTACGTCGCGGCCCGGCACGCCGCGGACGCGACCGCGTACGAGACGGAGTCGAGCCCGCGCTGAGCGCCTCCGGTCACCGGCGACGAAGACGGCCGCCGACGCGGGGCCCGCGAGGAGGGCCGGCCACCGCACTCACCCCACCGCGGGCGTGCCATCGTCGTCGAACACGATCACCTGTCGGAGTTGGGATCCGCCGGCGAGGAGGTCCATCGCCTCGTTGATGTCATCCAGCCGGATGCGGGAGGAGATGAGCCGGTCCACGGGAAGCCGGCCCTCGCGCCACAGCTGTGCGTAGATCGGGATGTCCCGTTGGGGCACGGCGGAGCCGAGGTAACTGCCCACGACAGTCCGGGCTTCCGCGGTGAGCGTGAGGGGCGAGACGGTGGCGCGCGCCTCGGGCCCGGGCAGGCCGACCGTCACCGTGGCGCCTCCGGGCGCGGTGATGGCCAGGGCGGTCTCGAATGCGCGCGGATGTCCGGCGGCCTCCACGACGACGTCCGCCCGGAGTCCCTGCTCGTGGGCCTGTTCCGGGGTGAGTGCCTGCGCGACGCCGAGTGGCCTGACCAGGTCCAGTTTGGACTCGACGGCGTCGACCCCCACGACTTCGGCACCGAGCGACAGGGCGGTGAGCACCGCTGCCATGCCGACCCCGCCGAGGCCGACGACCGCCACGGTCTGGCCCGGTGCGGGGCGCACCGCGTTGAGTACGGCTCCACCGCCGGTCAGGACCGCGCAGCCGAGCAGGGCGGCGACGTCCGGCGGCACGTCGTCGTCGACCGGGGTGACGGACCTGCGGTCCACGGTGGCGTGCGTGGCGAAGCCGGAGACGCCCAGGTGGTGGTAGACCGGTTCGCCGCCCCGCGACAGTCGGGTGCCGCCGCCGAGCAGCGTCCCCGCGTTGTTCGTCGCGGTACCCGCGACGCACGGCATCTTGCCGTTGGTTCGGCACCCCGCACATGCTCCGCAGCGGGGCAGGAACGCCATGACGACCCGCTGTCCGACGCGGAGGTCGGCGACGTTCTCGCCGATCTCGACGATGCGCCCGGCGGCTTCGTGGCCGAGCAGCATCGGAGTCGGCCGGCGCCTGTTGCCGTCCACCACGGACAGATCCGAATGGCACACACCGGCGGCCTCGATGCGGATCAGCACCTCATCGGGGCCGGGACCGGACAGCTGGAGGTCGCACACGGTGATCGGCCGGCTGGTGGCGAAGGGGCGTTCGTTGTCGCACGACTCCAACACGGCCCCTCGGATTTGGCGGGTCTGGCGGGCCTGGTGGGCCTGGTGGGTCGGGGTGGGGTTCATCGTCGCGCTCGTCGCCGTGTTCGTCGTCGTGTTCATCGGGCCGCTCCTACCGGTGCCGTGTCCTGCCTGGCTGAGTGATCCTGTTCGTCGATGGCTCGAAGCGAGGCCCCGGAAGTTTCCTTGTACGCCGCGAAGACCGTGGTGGTCGACACCGCGAGGACGACGAGGATGTAGATCGTGATGGGCACGGTCGAGCCGAAGTGGGACAGCAGCAGGGCAGCGATGATCGGGGCGAGGGAGCCCGCGAAGATCGACGTCACCTGGTAGCAGAACGACACTCCCGTGTACCGGACCCGGGTCGGGAACATCTCGCTGAGCATCGCCCCCAGGGGGGCGTAGAGCATCGCGTGCACCCCGAGGCCGACGACGATCGCCGCGAGGATCACCCAGAAGTTCGCTGTCTCCAGAGCGAAGAAGTAGCCGACGGCCCAGACGAGCCCCGTCACCCCGCCCAGGAGGTAGGTGGGGCGCCGGCCGATGCGATCGGACACGTACCCGGCGAGGATCATGAAGCCGGTCTGGAAGGTGTTTCCGATGAGCATGAGCAGGAGCACGGTCTGGCTGGACATGCCCTTCGACACGGTGAGGTACGTGATCGTGAACGTGGCGATGAGGTAGTAGAGCGTGTTGTCACCGAAGCGCGCGGCCATTCCCGCGAGGACCTGTCGGGGATGGCGGCTCAGCAGTTCCCTGAGTCCGGCCTGTTCCTCCTCTCGCTCTTTCTGCCGCTCGAGGGCTTCGACGAAGAGCGGGGCGTCCTCGATGTTCTTGCGTACGTAGTAGCCGACGATGATGATCACGGCCGACAGCCAGAACGCGATGCGCCAGCCCCAGGTGAGGAACATGTCCTGCGACATGACGGCGTTGAGGCTCAGCAGGACGATCGTGGCGATCAGGTTCCCGAGTGGCACGGCCGCCTGGGGGAACGCGGCCCAGGTGCCGCGGCGGTCGTCGGGGCTGTGTTCGCTGACGAGCAGCACGGCACCGCCCCACTCGCCGCCGACGGCGAATCCCTGGACGAACCGCAGGGTCACCAGAGCGACCGGCGCCAGGTAGCCCCAGGTGTCGAAGCCCGGCAGACAGCCCATCAGAAAGGTCGACGCCCCGACGAGCAGGAGCGAGATCTGCAGGAGCTGCTTGCGCCCGTACCGGTCGCCGAAGTGTCCGAAGACGAGGCCGCCCAGTGGGCGGGCGACAAAGCCGATGGCGTACGTCGCGAAGGCGGCGATCACCCCGTCGAGCGGGTTGTCGGACCCGGGGAAGAACAGCTCGCCGAAGACGAGGCTCGCGGCCGTTCCGTAGATGAAGAACTCGTACCACTCGGCGACAGTGCCGGCCATCGAACCAGCGATGATCTTTCTGAAACCCGCCGGGGGAACACCCCGCGTACCGGCGTCCATGGTGGCCATTCGGCGCCCCTTCTGTGACTGCACGGCGCTGTCACCAGCGACAACGCCTGCGCACAGCTTCGCCGGGCGGCTTCCGTGGAGCTATGGAGAGAACTCCATGATCTCGGCGGATTACTGTGGACTTCTCCATTACCGGCGGGGAGTCCTCGGACGATCAAGGAGGCTGTGCCCATGTCCGATGTGTCCGACGATGGCTCCGCCTCGGCCGCGCGGTCCTGCGCGGCCGCCTCCCCGACCGGCCCCACGGCGCCCACGGTGCCCACCCACGCTGTCGAATCCGTCCTGACCGCGCTGGCCTCCGAGGCCGACGCGGCAGCCCTCGACGCGCTGCTCGCGGGCGAGGATCTCCGACACCTGTCACCCGCGGCCCGGCAGGCGATCCGGACGATCGGTCACACGCTCGCCGAGGCCCGCACACGACAGGCTCTGCTCAATGCCATCTACGAGACGGCCCTCGAGATCACCGCCAAGCGCGACCGCGAAGCGGCGATCCGCACGATCGTGCGCAGCGCGCGCACGATCGTCGGCTCGGACATGGCGTACCTGAGCCTCAACGACTACGCCACGGAAGAGACGTACATCCACACCACAGACGGTGTCGTCACCTCTGCCTACCGCTCCCTGCGCATGCCGTTCGGCACGGGCATCCTCGGCGCCGTCGCCGACTCGGACGTACCCGCTGCCACCCGCGACTATCTGACCGACGAGACTATGCACCACATCGCGTCCGTCGACGACGCGGTCCGCGCCGAGGGAGTAAGGGCGATCCTCGGAGCGCCCCTGCACGTCGAGGGCCGGGTGATCGGAGCGCTCCTGGTCGCGGACCGCTACCCCCGTGGTTACGACCACGCCGAGGCATCGACGCTCAACTCCCTTGCCTCGCTGGCCGCCGTGGCCCTGGAGACCGCACAACTGGTGGAGAGCCTCCATCACTCGCTCGACCAGGCACGGCATGCCGAAGCCGAGAGCCGGCGTCACGTCACGGACCTTCAGCGTCTTGAGCGGGCCGACGCCGCACTGGTCTCCGCACTGTCCTCGATGGAGGGACTGAGCCGCATCGAGGCGGAGCTCGCGACGATTCTCGGCACCGACGTGCAGATGGTGACGGCCGACATGCTGAGTGCCGCACGGACCACGGCCGGGCATGACGCCCGACGGCTGAGCGAGCTGGCACAGGAGTCCCGCCGCACCGGTGAGCCGGCGACGAGCGACCTGCGCCCGGACAGCCCCTGCTCGGCCGACCAGGAAGCGAACTCCCCGGCGCAGGCACGGATGACGACCGTGATGGCCGCGGTCGTGGGCGACAAGGTGCTGGGCGCGATCTGCGCCTCCGGTCCCCTCAACGCGCTCGACGACCTCATCCTGCAACGGGCCGCCACCACCCTCGTCGCCCAGCTGCTGTTCGATCAGGCGATCGCGGAGGCGGGCACGCGCGAGCAGTCCGAGCTCCTCGATCTCGTTCTGGCCGAGGGCGCGACCGGTCCTTCCTTGCCCGTGCTGCAGCGAAAGCTCGCTGAGTACGGCATCCACGTCGAGGCGTCACTGGCAGTCCTGGTGGTCGATTCGCAGGAACCGGAGACGGCTCACGCGGTCGTCTCCCGCGTCGTTCAGGAGACGGCGGGCAGCGTCGGGCTCGTCGCGTCGCACCGTGGGCACGTATGCGCACTGCTGTCCTGCGAGGCTCCGGCGCGCATCGGCACCGAGATCTCCACCGAGCTGCGGCGCAGGAGAGTAGCGGCCACGGTCGGTTGCGCGGGCCCCGGGCACGGCATCGCCTCGGTCCGCGACACGCACGAGAGGGCGCACCGGATCGCGCGGGCGCTTCGGCTGCTCGGGCGGGAGGGCGAGGCGGCGACGGAGTCGATGCTGGGCAGTGTCGGGCTCGTACTCGGGGCACAGGACACGGCGCTGCACCGCACCATCGTCGAGGACGCCATCGGTCCGGCCCTCGCCCACGACACCGAGCACGGCACTTCCCTGGCGCCCACGGCCCTGGCGTACCTGGATGCCAACCGCAGCGTCACCACCACCGCGTCGCGTCTCCACCTGCACCAGAACACCGTGCGCCAGCGCCTGGACAAGCTCGACCGTCTTCTGGGCGCCGACTGGCGGGACGGCACGCGCGTACTCGACGTCCACCTCGCGCTGCGCCTCTGGCAGCTCTCGCACCTCTGAGGCGCACCTCTGAGGGGCCTGTAACCCTGCTGTAACGCGGCTGCCTAACGTTCCCTCCGCTCGGGCACCCCGTCCGGGTTTCCCCTCTACCGGGAGCAGACATTGAGCCGCATTTCTGATGCCTCCGCCACACGCCGTACCCGCTCCGCACTCACCGCGCTCGCCGTCGCGGGCACGCTCGCCCTCGGCGGCGCGGTCACGGCTCCCCAGGCCGAGGCCGCCACCCACACTCCGGTCGTCTTCGTGCACGGCTACGCCGAGAGCCCGTCCAACTGGAGTGCCGCGAAAGCCTCGTTCGAGGACGCCGGCTACTCGGCCGACGAGCTGTTCACCTACCAGTACACCTGGACGCAGTCGAACAAGACCAGCGCTCAGGGCCTGGCCGACTACGTGAAGCAGGTGCGGGCCACCACAGGAGCCGACCAGGTCGACATCGTCAACCACTCCATGGGCGGCATGGTCACCGACTGGTACATCAACAAGCTCGGCGGGCAACCGTACGTGAAGCACATGGCCTCACTGGCCGGCGCCAACCACGGCAGCACCAAGGCCTCTTCCTGCCAGATCTACACCTCGTGTCAGGAGATGTACCCCGGCTCGTCCTTCCTGACCACCGTCAACTCCGGTGACGAGACCCCCGGCAACACCAAGTACGCCACCTGGTACTCGCCCTGCGACAACATGATCAGCCCCTACACCAGCACCAAACTCAGCGGGGCCACCAACAACTACGTGGCCTGCGAGACGCACATGGGGTACCTCTCCGATGCGGCGATCCTCAAGGCCGTACGTCAGTTTCTGACGACCTGACGGTGTGCCGAGCCGAGTGCACGCCGGACGAGGTCAGAGTCCACGTGGGCCTGATGTCCAGCTCTTCCTCGAAGAGTCGCTCGCACTCACGAAACGCCCGGTGAGCGCCCGCCGAGTCGCCTGCGGCGAGGCGGGCCGCCGCCATGACTTCATAGGCCGGTTCGACGAACGGGTCATGGGCGAGGAGACGGCGGCAGGCTGCAATGGCCGCTGTGTGGTCGCCGGCTTCCAGCAACGATTCCGCGGTCGCCAGGGTGAGTTCGGTGAATCGGACCGCCAGCTCGTCGCGTACGGGAATCGCCCACTCGAAGGCCGGATAGTCGTGGAGGAAGGGCTGTTGGTAGGCGGCAAGGACCTTCTGGCCCGCTGCCGGGTCGCACTCCGCGGACGCCGGCAACTGACCTGCGTGTGCGCGGAATTCGTCGGCGTCGATGGTCACGCTGTGCGGGTCGAGCCAGATCCGGTCCGCGGAGGTGCGCACGAATCGGGTGGGCTCGCGCGGCGCCCGGTCGGGCTCGAGCACATGGTGCAGCGCGTGCAGGGCCACCCGGAACCTGACGCTCGCCTTCTCGCGTGACAGCTCCGGCCACAGCTTGTCGTGAAGCTCCGAACGGCTCTGGGAATGGCGGTCGCTCGCACACAGAAGCAGCAGGATCTCGATCGCTTTGCGTCGCCCGAACGACTCCGCGGTCAGGGTGACACCTCCACGGTCGACCGAGAAACCGCTGAGCGTCGTAATACGCAGTACGGTCTGGGCTGTTGGAGACGGGAGGATGGTGGCGCCGTCGGCCGGCGAGCTGATCTTGTCTTGCAGGTACGCCGCGTGGGCGGCGGCGCACCGCTCCGCCCGCGCCGCGTCTAGCCACGCCCGTCGGACGGCTTCGTCCGTGATCCCGAGCCAGCCGGGGGTCAGCCAGACATCGGTGAGGTTGAGGTCCACCGTGCGGGTCAGCACGTCCTGTGCCCGCGCGGCGAACGCGGCCCGATCCCCCTCGGCGAGGTCCAGCGACGCCAGCCATTGGTCGCAGAGCAGCGGCACCAGCGCATCGCCGCACTCGTGCGCCAGCTTCCGGGCCTCCTCGAGCCAGGTGCGGGCCGTCGGGTCGTGCCGACGTGCCAGGGCGGCGCCGATCGCCAGTCGGGCCATGGCTTCGAGGTAACGGTCTCCGGCAGCGGCCAGAATCTCGACCGCGTCGATTCCGAAGCGCAACGTGTCCTCGGGCCGCCCCATCCGATCGGCCAGGACCGTCAGGCCCATGAGGGGCTCGGCCCGGAAACGGTCGACGCCGAGCCGCTCGGCGAGTTCGAGGGATTCCAGCAGGTGCTGCTGGGCCTGGCGGACGTCGGTGGGGCCGGAGCCGGTGCTGAGGGCCAGCCCCAGTCGACCGGTCGAGACACAGGTGAGCAGAGGGGAGCGCAGGTCTCGCCCCAGGCCGATTCCGACCCGGGCGTGCTCGGCCGCCCGGTCGGCATGCCCCAGGAGTGCGTGCATCCAGGCGAGCAGAGCCGAGCTCTCGCGGTGGGCCATCGGGATGCGGCTGTGGTCGTCGGTGAACCGCTCCAGGAGGCTGCGGGCCTCCAACAGCCTGCCCTGACGCACCAGCAGGCGGGGGCGCAGCGCGGCGGTGTGCGCGTCACCCGCGCGGTCGAGCAGTCGCGCGGCGTGGTCCAGGCGGCCGCGGTTGATCTCGTTCTCGATGCGCGGAGCGAGAAGGTCCTGCTCTGGCGGGCCGACGGCCGTGAGGCGTTCAAGGACCTGCTCGGCGCGCGCGGGGTGCACCGTGTCGAGATGAACGGCGAGCTCTGCCCGCAGCGCTTCACGGAGGTCGTCGCCGGCTTCGGAGCCGGGTTCTGGACCGGCTTCGGGGCCGGCTTCGTGACCGATGAGCTGTGCGGCCCGGCTCGCGAGGTCGATGGCCTCGGCGAACCGGCTGCTCAGGCGGACCGCGTGACTACGGGCGACGAGGAGCGTCGGATGCTCGTCGAGGGCGGGGCCGAGGTCGTCCGTCAGGCTGAGGAGGGTGAGGTGACGGCCAGAGGCCAGCAACTGCCCGGCGATCACGGCCACATCGCGCGCGGCGGCCTCGGGCTGCTGCGATGCCAGGGCATGGGTGGCCGCCCGCTCGTACTCGCCACCCGCGCGGTAGTGGCGAGCAGCGGCGCCATGCAGTTCGCGCCGCCGCGCAGGGTCGATCTGGCTGATGAGGAAATGCCGGAACAGGTGGTGCATCCGGTAGGAACCCGCATCCGTCTCGGCGCAGAACAACCCCGCTGCCGCGATCCCCCTCAGCGTGCGCGCCGCCTCATGTGTCGTCGTGCCGGCGACGGCGGCGCAGGCTTCGGGCGCGAGCAGGGACAGAACCGACACGTCGAGGAGGAAGCGCTGCACGTCCAGGGGCTGCTCGGCGAAGACCTGGTTCCCGAGGAAGCCGAAGGCCGCGTCCCGCCCCGCGGGCAGCGCCGCGAGCAGCTCCTCGGCATCGTGGTGACCGCGATGCAGGCGACGGCCGATCAGCGACAGGGCGATCGGCCAGCCCTCGGTCTCCTCGACCAGCACCTCGACCACCGGCGGTGGCAGGCTCACCCCGAAACGGGAGTGCAGGTAGGCGACGGTCTCGCCGTCGTCGAACGCGAGCAGAGCACGGTCGATGACGCGCACCGCGTCGTACCTGGCGTTGCGGCCTCCCCAGGACTCGGGATCGAGGTGGGTCCGTGACGTCGCGACGATCTGCACCCGCGCCGGCAGAACGTCCACGAGCCGCCCGACGACCGCGTCCACCGGAGAACCGTGGACCACGTGATAGTCGTCGAACACGATGTACGTACCGCCTGCCGCGGCCCACTCGTCGATCCGGTCGAGTGCCCTGTCGAGCAGGGCGGACCAGCTGCCGCTCGGCGATGGTGAGTCTCCGGCGGCTTCCTGCGTAACCGTCACGGCGGCGGTGAGGTGCGCGAGGAAGGTGTGCGGGTCCCGGTCCGCTGGGGTGAGGGCGTACCAGGCCCGGTGCGCACCGGTCGTCACGGCGTCGACAAAGGTGGTCTTGCCGTACCCCGCGTCCGCCTCGACGCAGACCAACGGCACGTCGGCCGCGTCGGCGAAGGCGGCCGCGGCGCGGGGTCGTGCGATCCGCGCCGCGACCGGCCTCGGCGGCCGCAGCCGGGTACGGACGATCTCGGTCACCACCGCATCGTAAGCCCGCTCTGCGGCCACGAGGTTGCTCCCTGTTCCGGCCGATGTCGGCCTGCGCCCGGCCCTGTTGCCTTGGCCTACGCCCTGCCCCTTGCCTTGGCCTACGCCTTGGCCACTGACTCCGCACCGGCTACGGCAATACCCGGCGCCTCTGCCCCCTCAGCACCGGGAACGGCCTGTGGATCACGTCGCACGGACGCCGGGTTGGTCTCCCGCAGCCGCCAGGTACACCAGGTCGTCACCAGCGCCATCAGGGCCACGAAGACAGCCACCGGCCAGGTCGCTCCGGTCCGGGCGATGAGCGCCGTCATGATGACCGGCGTGCCGCCGCTGACGGTGATCGCGGCGAGCTGATAGGCGAGCGAGGCGCCCGACAGCCGCACCCGGGGAGCGAAGAGTTCACCGAGGTAGGCCGCCAGCGGGCCGAAGGTCAGGGACTGGAAGACCGCACCGACGGTGACAGCGACGAAGAGCATCCCCAGTTTCGCCGTGTCCACCAGCCAGAAGTACGGGAAAGCCCAGGCGACGAGCGCGACGGCTCCCACCAGGATGACGGGGCGCCGCCCGAAGCGGTCGGAGGCGGCCCCCGCGGCGAGCGTCGCCACCACGGCCACGAGGGAGCTCAGCAACGACCCGGTGAGCAGTGCCTCACGGTCCATCCCGAGCTCGGCGGTGGCGTAAGCGAGGACGCCGGTGTTGCTGATGTAGAAGAGGGAGTTGGTGGCCGCGAGCAGCCCGCAGCCCAGCAGGATGGCGCGCCAGTGGTCGCGTATCGCTTCCTTGAGCGGCGCCTGCGCCACCTTCGGGCGGGCCCCGCGCTCCGCACTGCGCCGCAGCTGCTCGAACTCCGGAGTGTCCTCGACCTTGGTCTGGATGAAGAGCACGACGGGGAACAGCAGGGCGCTGCAGAAGAACGGGACGCGCCAGCCCCAGCTCAGGAAGGTGTCGTCGGAGGTCAGCTTGGTGGTGAGCAGAAAGGCGGCGTTGCCCAGGATGATGCCGAGCGGCACGCCCATCTGCCCGAAGGTCCCGGCGAACCCACGCCGCTTGGGGCTCGCCGACTCGGTCAGCAGCAGCACGATGCCGCCCCACTGACCGCCGCAGGCCAGGCCCTGCGCGAACCGCAGCACCACCAGCAGCAGCGGCGCGGCCACACCAATGGTGCCGGCACCGGGCAGACAGCCGATCAGGAAGGTGGCAAGACCCATGCCCAGCAGGGCGACCACGACGACGGGCTTGCGCCCGTGCCGGTCCCCGAGGTGGCCGGCGATGGCCCCGCCGATCGGCCTGGCCAGGAATCCCGCCCAGAACGTGCTGAACGAGAGCAGCGTCCCCATCAGCGCGGAGGAGTGCGGGAAGAACACATGCGGAAACACGAGGGCGGCGGCGGTGCCGTACAGAAAGAAGTCGTACCACTCGATCGAGCTGCCGAGCAGACCGGCGGCGAGCAGTTTGCGGTGCGCGCGCGCCGGTAGCTGGTCAGGGTGGGTCTTCATGTGCGGCTCCTTGGGTGTGAAAGTCAGCTGCCGGTGATGAATTCGGTCAGAGCGGCACTCCAGGCGGTACGTTCCTCGAGGAACGGGACATGGCCGCTGTTCTCGAAGTAGGTGAGGGCCGCGCGCGGGATGTCCTTGGCGGCCGCCTCCGACCACCGCGGGTCCCAGATCTCGTCGTGGCGTCCGCAGAACACGGCGACCGGGATCGTGATGTCCGCGAGACCGGGCCGCAAGTCCTCGGCGAGCAGCGCCTCGAAGGACTTGAGGCCCACGAACGCGGGCACTTGCAGGCCGATGCGGATCAGCCAGTCACGCGTCGGGGCGAGATCGGTCCGGTGGAAGTTCTGCCCGTACAGGCCCTGGATCGTCTCCACCCTGCTGAAGCGCACGGCGTCGCACAGCGCCTGCGCGCTGTCCTCGGGACCGCCGTACGGCGCGTCGGCCGCCTGCAGAAAGCGGGGACCCGACCCGGTGAGCGCGAGCCGTGCGACCGGCGCCCCGATGGTCTGCACGAACTTCAGGCCGATGTGGCCGCCCATCGACCAGCCCACCAAGGTGACGTCCTCGAGGGACAGTTCGCGCATCAGCGTGGCCAGGTCGGCGCAGAACGTCGCGTAGCCGTAGTCGCCCCACGGCTTGTCCGACGCTCCGTGGCCCCGCAGGTCAACGGTGATGACGCGAAACCGATCGGCCAGGTCGAGCACCTGGCAGTCCCACACGTCTGCGCTGCCTCCCCATCCGTGCACGAACACGATCGGGTGGCCCGTGCCCCGGTCCTCGTAGGCCATACGGACACCGGGCGCCACATCGACGTACGGCATGAGCTTCTCCTCGTGGTGATTCCTGCTGGTGATGCGCGGTGGAGATTCCTGCGAAGTGCTGGGTGAGGGTGCGGCTACGGCGTTACGCCGCAGTTACAACGCCGCCAGGGACGTCGGTTCGGCAGGGATGGGGACGGCACCAGCACGCGCGAGGTGGTCACGAATGGCCTCGTTGACGTCCCCGGGACGCTCCAGCCAGCACAGATGACCAGCGCCGGGGAGGGCGATCCGCTGCGTCCGCGGGAGCTGCAGGCCGAGCTCGGCGAGATTCTCGAACGGCACGACGCGATCGGCGGTGCCGTGAATGCCGGTCACCGGCTGATGAGGTCCCACACCCCGCAGGCCGTGGGTGAGGAACTCCGCGCACGCCGCCGACTGCGACGCCCAGGCCTCCGGCGACACGGGTGACGCCATGCGGGCGGCCAGCAGCTCCGCGTACTCCCGGGAATGGGCTTCGGTCCAGCCGGGAGCGAAGGAGTTCGGCATGGTCCGCCGCGCGAACTCTTCGCCGGTCAGGTGCGCGTGGTCGCGCCACAGCATGGCCGTCCGCTCTGGGACGGGCAGCGCGCCGGGGCCGCCTGGCGAACTGGCGATCACGACCACCGACGCCACCAGGTCAGGATGCGCAGCCGCCAACCGCAGCGAGACGTATCCCCCCATCGACGTACCCACCACGTGGGTGGGCGGGGAGCCCAGCGAGCGCAGCACGGCCGCCGCGTCATCGGCCAAGGTGTCGATGGAATACGGACCCGCCGGGGCGTCGGACGCTCCGGTCCCGCGGTTGTGGAGCAGCACCACCCGGTAATCGGCGGCGAACTCCGCTCGCTGTGGCGCCCAACTCCACGGCCCGTACCCCAGCCCCGGGACGAGCAGCAGCGTCGCCACCACCGGCCGCGCGGGAACGATGACCTCAGCTGCGATCTTCGCCCCGTCGGGAGCGGTCACATACAACAGCCCGGCGTCGCCGTCCTCCATCAGTACCTCCTCAGGCGTGGTCGATGCCTGAGGTTCGGCTGCACCCGTTTCACCAGCGTTACAGCCAGGCAGCCCGAACCCTGGGTCTGCGGGTAGGCGGGGGCGCGAAGTACCGGGTGTGCACGACCAACGCGATCGAGTCGGTCAACGCCCGCATCCGCAAGGCCGTCCTGTTCCGTGGACACTTCCCCACGGAACAGGCCGCTCTGAAGTGCGTCTACCTCGCCGTAACCGCCGCAAGGGGCTGGTGCAGGGGGGGGCGGCGGAGGTGAACTCCCGGCCCCAGAAGCTGTTCTGGTACTTCATGGGCTTGGTGCCGGTGGTGGTCATGCCCCGGTCCCCCGGTGTGCGTTGCATGGTGGCCGCGAGCAGTGCCGGGTCGAGCAGCTGCTTGCCGTTGACGGTGCCGTGGTCGTTGTTGAGGAATTTCGCGAATTTGGCGATGGAGTCCTGCGTCCAGAACATGCCGTACCCGCCGAAGGGTGCTCCGCCGGGGCTGTTGTCGGTACGGGAGGAGACGAGGGAGTCGGGCCCGACCCAACTCGCCCCAAGGCAGGTGCAATGAAGCACTCTCCCTCAGCAGTCACCGATCCGCCGGCCCTGGCCTCTGCCATGAAAAAGGCCTACTGGCACCTCGTCCCGCTGGCCATGGTCATGTTCGTCGTGAACTACATCGACCGGGTCAACATCGGGTTCGCCAAGGACGCGCTGGAATCGGACTCGGGTATCGGCGCCGCCGCCTACGGTCTCGGCGCCGGCCTCTTCTTCGTCACGTACGCCATCTTCGAAATACCGAGCAACATCCTGCTCGAACGCTACGGCGCAAAGTTCTGGCTCACCCGCATCATGATCAGCTGGGGACTGGTCTCCGCGCTGATGATGTTCGCGCACAACGAGCTCATCTTCTACGTGCTGTGCATGGCCCTGGGCGCAGCCGAGGCCGGGTTCTTCGCCGGTGTCATCTTCTACTTCACCCAGTGGTTCCCCAACGCGATCCGCGGCCGCGCCAACGCCGCGCTCTACTCCGCGTCGGCCATCGCCGCCGTCATCGCGGGACCGCTCTCCGGCGCCCTGCTGAGCATGGACGACACGCTCGGGCTGCACAGCTGGCAGTGGATGTTCCTGATCGAGGGTCTCGCCGCCATCGTCATCGGCGCTGTGGTGTGGACCTGGCTGGTCTCCAAGCCGTCGGACGCCCCCTGGCTCTCGGACGAGGAGAAAGCGGCACTGATCGACCGGCTCGCCGCCGAGGAGGCCGAGCGGGTCGCGACCAAGGGTGACAAGGCACCCTCCCGCTGGTCGATGCTCCGCGACCCGCAGATGCTTCTGTTCTGCTTCGTCTACTTCGCCGCCCAACTCGCCCAGTACGCCGTCACCTTCTGGCTCCCCGACTTCGTGCGCGACATCGGCGGACTGAGCGAGTTCACAATCGGCGTCATCTCGGTGGTGCCGTTCGCCGTGGCGTTCTTCGCGATTCTGGCCGCCGGCCAGATATCCGACCGCACCGGACTGCGCCGCACGGTCCTCGGCTCCGGGTTCCTGCTGGCCGCGATCGGCCTCAGCGCCGCCGCCGTCACCTCACCGGTGCTGGCCGTCGTCATGCTGATCATCGCGACGGTCGGCTTCAAGGTGGCGGCCTCCTCCTTCATCATCCCCCAGCAGTACCTGGCCGGAGCGATGGTCGCCCCTGGCATCGCCCTGATCAACTCGGTCGGTAACCTCGGGGGGTTCGTCGCGCCCACCCTCCTCGGCCAGGTCCAGGAACGCACCGGCAGCGTCAGCAGCGCGCTGCTGATCGTCGCGGGCATCTGCCTGGTGGCGCTCGCCGGATGTGTGATCCTGCGCTACCAGCAGGGCAACGAGCAGGACCTCGATTCTGACCTGCAGAAGGCCGAACCGGGCCATCTCCCCCGTAGTGGCTGAGAGGGAACGTCACCCGGCGTGGGACCGTACTTTCTGTCTTGCGGGCCTGCCGTACCGGCCGCATAGAAGTCTCACCGAGGGAGGCGACTGGTGGTGCACGGCCGCACCTGTCGGGTCCGGCCGTGTTCGTCAGGCGACGAGTTCCTTGCGGATGCGGTCGAGCATGAAGGACGAGGAGTCGCGGGCCCGTTCCTCCCAAGCGAAGACGCAGGCCGTCGCGACGCCGTCGAAGTCCATCTCGCGCAGGGTGGTGAAGAAGGTGTCCCAGTCGACCTCGCCCTGGCCGATGTCGAGGTGCTGGTGGATGCGGGCCGGGGTGCCGGGCGGGTTCATGATGTAGCGCAGGCCCGACGAGCCCTTGTGGTTGAACGTGTCGGCGATGTGGACGTGCTGGAGTTTGTCACCGGCGTGGCGCATCATCGCCGCGATGTCGGCCTTCGGGTCGGCCGGACCGGACAGGTGGAAGGTGTGCGGGGCGCAGTAGAGGTAGTTGACCCAGGGCTTGTTGATGGCGCGGACCAGTTCGACGGCGGGGACGTTCTCCTCGCAGAAGTCGTCCGGGTGCGCTTCGAGGTTGAGGGCGACGCCCTCGCGCTCGAAGACGGGGAGCAGTTCGTCCATGGAGCGCCAGAAGGAAGCTTCGCTCTCGGTCGCCTTCTCCGGGCGGCCGTTGAACTCCGAGTTCATCAGCGGGACTTCGAGCTCGACGGCGATCTCGATCATGCGCTTCCAGTAGCGCACGGCGGCCTGCCGCTCGGTCTCGTCGGGTGAGGACCACTTGTACAGGGGCAGGACGGACGACAACTGCACCCCGTGCGTGCGCAGGGCGGTCTTGAGTTCGGCTACACGTTCGTCGTCCGCCCGGGGGTGGAGGAAGAACGGCATGAAGTCGTCGCGGGGCGACAACTCGATGTAGTCGTAGCCGAGTTCGGCGACAGTGCGCACCATCTCGTCGATGGGCAGGTCGCGCAGCATGTAGGGGTCGAGTGCGATCTTCACTGGTGACCACCGGTGGCGTAGAAGGCGGGGCGGTTCGGGATGTCGGTGGGGACGATGCGGCCGGAGGTGAGGGCCTCGGCGGTGGCGCCGGTGATGACGGTGGCGGCGTAGCCGTCCCAGGCGGACGGGCCGGTGGGCTCATTGCCCGCGGCCAGGTTCGCGACCCACTCGCGGAACTCGGTGTCGAAGGCGTCGGCGAAGCGGCCCGTCCAGTCGGGAAGGACGGCGGTGCTGTGCGCGCCGGCCGTGCGGACACCAACGGCGGCCGGGTCGGGCAGGCGGACGAGGCCTTCCTCGCCGACCGTCTCGCACTGGATGTCGTAGCCGTAGCGGCAGTTGACGAAGACCTCCAGGTCGATGCGGACGCCCTTCGCGGTCTCGAAGAGCATGATCTGCGGGTCGGTGAGGTGCTCGTGCTTGTTCGCGGTCGCGCGCGGGGCGATGACCTGGGTGGAGACGATCTCGTCGTCCAGGAGCCAGCGCAGCACGTCGATCTCGTGCACGGCCGTGTCGAGCGCGGCCATGTCCGAGGTGTACGAGGCGGGGACCGTCGCGTTGCGGTGTGCGCAGTGGACGATGAGCGGGGTGCCGATGCGTCCGGAGGCGATGACGTCCTTCATCTGCCGGTAGCCCTGGTCGAAGCGGCGCATGAAGCCCACCTGGACGAGGCGGCGGCCGTGCGCCTGTTCCGCTTCGACGATCTTCAGGCAGTCCTCGGATGTGGTGGCGAGGGGCTTCTCGCAAAAGACGGGCTTGCCGGCGGCGATGGCGCCAAGGACGTGTTCGGCGTGGGTGGGACCCCAGGAGGTGACGAGGACGGCATCGACGTCGTCGGCGGCGATCAGCGCGGCGCCGTCGGGGTGCACCTGTGCGCCGGCGGTCTTGGCGGCCTGGGCCGCGCGCTCCGCGTCGATGTCGGTGACGGCGGTGACCTGGGCCCCGGCGATGGTCTCGGTGAGGCGGCGGATGTGCTCCTGGCCGATCCAGCCGGCGCCGATGACGCCTATACGTACAGTCATGATGTCGAGCTGCCTTTCAACAGGCTTGTGCAGAGGGGGTGTTCAGGAGAAGCGGGCGCGGAGTTCCGCCTCCAGGGTTTCGAGGGTGCGGCCCCTGGTCTCGGGCACGTACCGCTTGACGAAGGCGAGCGAGGCCAGGCCGGCGACCACGAACAGGAAGAACGTGGCCGAGATGCCGAGCGCGGAGACCAGCGAGGGGAAGAGCAGGCCGACGCAGAAGTTGGTCAGCCACAGCACCACCGCCGCGATACCCATCCCGAACGCGCGCATCCGGCCCGGGAAGATCTCCGAGAGCATCAGCCAGGTCACCGGGGACACCGCGCCCTGCTGGAACGCGAGGAAGGTGACGGTCATGGCGAGCACGGCGAGGGCGCGCCCCGGGCCTTCGGGCAGGATCAGCGAGAAGACGCCGATCAGGAGCAGCGCCGTGGTGGTGCCGGCCACGCCGGTCAGCAGCATCGGGCGGCGCGGCACCCGGCCGAGCAGCCAGATGCCGACGAACGTGGCGAGCACGGAGATGACACCGTTGGCGATGTTCGCCGTCAGTGCGCTGTCGGAGGCGAGCCCGGAGTCGGTGAGGATCTGGGTGCCGTAATACATGATCGTGTTCACGCCGGTGAGCTGCTGCACCATCGCGATGCCGAAGCCGACGAACATCAGCTTGCGCACCCACGGGGTGGCCCGCATGTCCCGCCAGCCGCCGAGCTTCTCCTGGTCGTCCTGGGCTGCGAGCGCCGTCACCTCGCTCAGCTCGGCCTGAGCCCGCGCCTCGGAACGCACCTGCCGCAGCACGGCGAGCGCCTCGGCGAAGCGGGTCTGCGAGGCCAGCCAGCGCGGGCTCTCCGGCATCACGAGCATCCCGAACCACAGCACCACCGCGGGCAGCGTCGCGATGACCAGCATGTAGCGCCAGACACCACCGGACTCGCCGCCGATGCGCGCGATGATCGCGTTGAAGGTGAAGGCCAGCAACTGGCCGCTCACGATCATGAGTTCATTGCGGGTGACGAGGGCGCCGCGGCGCTCGGCGGGGGACACCTCCGCGAGATACACGGGCACCGTGACCGAGGCCCCGCCGACCGCGAGGCCGAGCAGGAACCGGGCCGCGATCAGTGTCTCGGTCGTCGGCGCGAGAGTGGCGCCCAGCGCGCCGCCGAAGAACAGCACGGCGAGGCAGAGGATGGTGCGCCGCCGGCCGCGGGCATCGGAGAGCCGGCCGCCGATGACCGCGCCGAACGCGGCGCCGAGCAGCAGCGAGCTGGTGACCATGCCCTCGGTGACGGGGGTGAGGCCGAGGTCGTCGGTCATGTACGGCAGCGCGCCGTTGATGACGCCGGTGTCGTAGCCGAACAGCAGGCCGCCGAAAGTGGCGACGAGGGTGATCACGCGCAGCCGCCGGGAGACGGCGCGGGGCGGCGGCTCGTGGCCGGGTGCCGGGGGTGCCGTGGGCGCGTCGTCCGTGACGTCCATGGCCGCCTCCTACCGGGTGAGGGTCGGTCGGCGGGTTCCGGTGAGGCCGCAGCCGGCCAGGTGCTCGCGGGTCTGTACCGCGATGGGCAGCGGCACATCGGGAGCACACGGGTACAGGTCCTGCTCGACGATGACGTACAACTCCGCGTCCAGGCGGGAGAGTTCGGCCACGACATCGGCCGGGTTCGGTACGCCGGCCGGGGGCGAGACGCACACTCCGCGCTTGACGGCCTCACCGAACGACAGCTTCTCGGCGGCGACCTGGGCGAGGACTGCCGGGTCCATCTGCTTGATGTGGACGTAGCCGACGCGCTCGCCGAAGCGGCGGATCAGGTCGAGGTTGTCGCCGCCGCCGTACGCGACGTGTCCGGTGTCCAGGCACAGGTTCGTGTACCGGCTGTCGGACTCGTTGAGGAGCCGCTCGATCTCCGGCTGGGTCTGGATGTGGCTGTCGGCGTGCGGGTGCAGGACGAGCCGGATGTCGTACTCGTCGAGCAGCAGCTTGCCGAGCCGGTCGGCCGCCTTGCCGAAACCGGCCCACTGCGCGGCGGTCAGCTCGGGCGACTCGGTGTAGTCACCGGTCTTCTCGTCCCGGTACATGGGCGGGATGAGCACCAGGTGGTGTGCCCCGGCCGCGGCGGTCAGCGTGGCGACCTGGCGTACGTGGGCGAGCATGTCGTCCCACGCCTCGGGCCGGTGCAGCGCGCCGAACGCGGTGCCACCGGACACCTTGAGGCCGCGAGTCGTCAACTCCTGGGCCAGGAGGGCGGGTTCGGTGGGCAGGTAGCCGTACGGGCCGAGCTCCAGCCACTCGTATCCGGCCCGGGCGAGTTCGTCGAGGAAGCGGGTGTACGGGACCTGCTGCTCGTCCTCGGGGAACCAGATGCCCCACGAGTCGGGGGCGGAACCGAGACAGAGATTGCCCGCTGTGGTGCGGAGAGGGGACGGCGCCGTTGCCATGTCGACCTCCAGAAGGGGAGTTGTGTGGGCGGTCAGTTGGAGGTGGGGAAGGTGAAGCCTGCGGCCTCGTGTTGTGCGGGCTGCGGCCAGCGGGTGGTGACGACCTTGGGGCGGGTGTAGAAGCGGACGCCCTCAGGTCCGTGGATGGGGGAGTCGCCGATGAGGGAGTCCTTCCAGCCGCCGAAGGAGTAGTAGGACATCGGGACGGGGACGGGGACGTTCACACCGATCATGCCGACCTTGACGCCGCGCTGGAAACGCCGGGCGGCCTCACCGGAGGAGGTGAAGACGGCGGTGCCGTTGCCGTACGGGTTGGCGTTGATCAGCGCGATGGCCTCGTCGAGGGTCTCCACGCGGACGACGGCCAGGACCGGGCCGAACAGTTCGTCCTGGTAGGCGTCCATGGCGGTGGTGACATGGTCCAGGAGGGACGGGCCGGTGAAGAAGCCGTTCTCGTAGCCGTCGACCTTGAGGCCGCGGCCGTCGACGACGACGGTGGCGCCCTGGCCGGGGGCCGCGGCGACGGCGCTCTCGACACGCTCGCGAGCGGCGGCCGTGATCAGCGGTCCCATGTCGGTGCCGGGAGTGTCACCGGGTCCGACCCGCACCTCTTCGGCCTTGCGCTGGAGGACGGGCAGGAGGCGGTCGGCGGCGTCGCCGACGGCGACCGCGACGGACAGGGCCATGCAGCGCTCGCCGGCCGAGCCGTACGCGCCGGCTGTGATGTGGCTACCGGCGAACTCCAGGTCGGCGTCGGGCAGGACGACGGCGTGGTTCTTCGCACCGCCGAGGGCCTGGACGCGCTTGCCGTTCGCCGTCGCCGTCTCATGCACGTACTTGGCGATGGGGGTGGAGCCGACAAAGGAGACCGAGCTGATCCCGGAGTGGGTGAGGAGGGCGTCGACGGCGGTCTTGTCGCCGTGCACGACGTTGAAGACACCGTCGGGCAGGCCGGCCCTCTGGTACAGGCCGGCGACGAAGTTGGCGGCCGAGGGGTCGCGCTCGCTGGGCTTGAGGATGAACGTGTTGCCGGTCGCGATCGCGATGGGGTGCATCCACAACGGCACCATGGCCGGGAAGTTGAACGGGGTGATGCCCGCGACGACGCCGAGCGGTTCGCGGAAGTCGTGCACGTCGATGCCGCGCGAGACCTGCCCGGAGAAGCCGCCCTTGAGGACGTCGCCGAGGCCGCAGGCGTACTCGACGACCTCACGGCCGCGGGCGATCTCACCGCGGGCGTCGTCGACGGTCTTGCCGTGCTCCGCGGAGATGATCCGGCCCAGCTCCTCCTCGTGCTCGATCAGCAGCTGGCGGAAGGCGAAAAGGACCGTGGTGCGCTGGGAGATCGAGGACTGCGACCAGGAGTCGAAGGCGGCGGTCGCTGCGGTGACGGCGGCGTTGATGTCGGCGTGGCCGGCGAGGGCGACGCGGGCCTGCTCGGCGCCGGTGGCCGGGTTGTAGACGGGGGCGGTACGGGTGTCGGCGGCAGGTGTGGCGGGGGCGCCGTTGATCCAGTGCGGGATGGTGTTCACGATCAGGGTCCTTGTCGGAGATCAGGGGGTCGGGGGAGCCGGGAGATCAGAGGTAGTGGCGCTGGGCGCGCTTGTGGTCGGCGTACGTCGCGTATGCGGTGCGTGTGGAGTCGAGGGCGGAGACCTCGCTGACGGGGACGTCCCACCAGCCGTGGCCGGGCGGGTTGGGCCCGTACAGGTCGGTCTCGACGTGCACGACCGTGGTCCGCTCGGCGGCCTTGGCCTTGTCCATCGCCGCGCGGAAGTCGTCCACGGAGGCTGCGTGCAGGACGTCCGCTCCGAGTGAGGCGGCGTTCGCGGCGAGGTCGACGGGGAGGGTGTCACCGTCGAGCTGACCCGAACGGCCGTCGCGGTAGCGGTATTTGGTGCCGAATCGCTGCGAGCCGAGTGACTCCGAGAGCGCGCCGATGGAGGCGAAGCCGTGGTTCTGGACGAGGACGATGATGACCTTCAGGCCCTCGGAGACCATCGTCACGATCTCCTGAGCCATCATCAGGTACGAGCCGTCGCCGACCAGGACGACGACCTCGCGGTCCGGAGCCGCCATCTTGGCGCCGACGCCGGCCGCGACCTCGTATCCCATGCAGGAGTACGCGTACTCGACGTGGTACGCCTTCGGGTCGCGGGCCCGCCACAGCTGCTGGAGGTCACCAGGCATCGACCCGGCGGCGTTGATGACCACGGCGCGGTCGTCGAGCGTCGCGTTGAGCGCGCCGAGGATCTGCGTCTGGGCGGGCAGGACACCGGTGTTGCGGTCGGGTGCGAAGCACTCCTCCTCGATCTCCCGGGTGCGGGCGATGAGTTGACGGGTGTGCTCGCGGTACTCCGGCTCCACCGACCAGTCGTCCAGCGCCTCGGACAGCGCCTCGATGCCGAGGCGGGCGTCGGCGACGAGCGGCTCGGCGGAGTGCTTCACCGCGTCGAGGCGGGCGACGTTGAGGTTGAGGAACGTGACGTCCGGGTTGCCGAAGACGGTGTGGCTCGCGGTGGTGAAGTCGGAGTAGCGGGTGCCGATACCAAGCACCACGTCGGCTTCGCGCGCCAGCTCGTTCGCCGCGTACGCGCCGGTCGAGCCGAGGCCGCCGGCCGCGCACGGGTGATCCCACGCCACCGCGCCCTTGCCGGCGTGGGTGTCGGCGACCGGGATCCCGGTGGCCTCCGCGAACGCCCGCAGGGCTGTCTCCGCTCCGGAGTACACGGCGCCGCCGCCCGCCACGATCAGCGGCTTCTTCGCGCCCCGCAACAGGGCGGCGGCCCGCTCGACGGCGGCCGGCTCCGGCACCGGCCGGCCAACGTGCCACACCCGGCGCCGGAAGAAGGCCACCGGCCAGTCGTACGCCTCCGCCTGCACATCCTGCGGAAGGGCAAGGGTGACCGCACCCGTCTCGACCGGATCGCTCAGCACCCGCATCGCCGCCAGCGCCGCCGGGATCAGCTGCTCGGGCCGGGTGATCCGGTCGAAGTACTTCGACACGGAACGGAAGGCGTCGTTGACGGTGACATCCCCGGCCCTCGTGTCCTCCAACTGCTGCAGCACCGGGTCGGCGGCGCGGGTGGCGAACATGTCGGAGGGCAGCAGCAGCACCGGAAGCCGGTTCGTCGTCGCGAGCGCCGCACCCGTGATCATGTTCGTGGATCCGGGCCCCGTCGACGCGGCGCACGCGAACGCGGACAACCGGTCGCGCATCTTCGCGTAGGCGACGGCCGCATGCACCATGCCCTGCTCATTGCGGGCCAAGTAGTACGGCAGATCGGCCTCTTGGGTCAGCGCGGCCTGCAACAGGGCCTGCCCGGTGCCCGCCACGTTGCCGTGTCCGAAGATGCCCCAGGCGCCGGGGATCAGGCGCTGCTCCTGGCCATCGCGCTCGCTGTACTGGTTGGCCAGGAAGCGCACCAGGGCCTGAGCAGTCGTGAGTCGTACGGTGTTCATCGCTGCTCTCCGAAGGGAAGCCGGTCGTCGACGTCCTGGGACGCCCATGTGTCGCGGACCCAGCCGTGCGCGGGGTCGTCGCAGATCAGCCAGGCGCGGTCCTGGCCAGGGCCCGCCATGACGTTGAGGTAGTACAGGTCGTAGCCCGGGGCCGCGATCGACGGGCCGTGCCAGCCGTGTGGGATCAGCACGGTGTCGCCCGAGCGCACCTCGGCCAGCACGTCCAGGGGCCGGTCCTCGGTGCCGTACACGCGCTGGTAGGCGAAGCCGTCCGGGCCGCCGGAGACCTCGAAGTAGTAGATCTCCTCCAGCTCCGACTCCACCGGAGTGCCGTCGGCGTCGGTGCGGACTGCGTCGTGCTTGTGCGGCGGGTACGACGACCAGTTGCCGCCCGGCGTCAGCACCTCGCACACCAGCAGCTGATCGGCCTCGAACGTGCCCGGCAGGCAGTAGTTGTTGACCTGCCGCGAACAGGCGCCCGCGCCGCGCAGCTCCACCGGCACGTTCTCCCTGGGGCCGTACCGGGCCGGCAGGGCACGCTCGGTGAGCGCCGAGGGCAGCGCGAACCGGCCCCCGGCCGCACTGCTGATCAGCGCCTGCGCGCCGCGCGGCACGTACGCGAAGTCGGTGGCTGCGGCGAACACACCACTTCGGCCCGCGAGCTCGAAGACGTGATCGCCTACCGTGACGGTGCAGCCGCCCTCAAGCGGAAGCACCAGGAACTCGGCTTCCCCGGTGTTCAGGGTGTGCGTCTCGCCGGGGCCCAGGTTCACGATCCCGAGGCCGGAGTGGCCCCATCCTGCGGACTCGGGCGTGACGTCGAGTTCGTACGCGCCGGTGCCCGAAGTGCCCTTGGGCAGGCGGTACTTGGCGGTGTCGGTGTGGTTCACAGCAGGCTCACCGCCCGGTCCACGGCGCCGGCGACGTCGCCGTCCGCGGGGTAGAGCAGGGACCGGCCGACGGTCAGCCCCTGTGCCGTGGGCTCCTTCAACGCCTTCCCCCATGAGGCGAACGCCGTCTCCGGATCCTTGACCTCCCCGCCCAGCAGCACCGCCGGCAGCGTCGAGGCCGCCAGGACTCGCTCCATGTCCGGCACGACCGGCAGCTTCAGCCAGGTGTAGGCGCTGCGCCGGCCGAGCCCGGCGGCGATGGTGACGGACTTGATGACGGCTTCGGTGGAGAGGTCGTTGCGGATCTTCCCGTCCTGCCAGGAAGACAGGAACGGCTCGACCATCGCGATGAGGTGACGGTCGTTCAGTTCGTCGACGGCGCGGGCCGTGTTCTCCAGGGCGGACGGCGTCGCCGGGTCGTCGAGGGCGATGCGGGTGAGCATCTTGCCGCCGTCGAAGTCCATCGCGTCGATCGTCTCCGCGTCGTACCCGGTGAACCGGTCGTCGATCTCGAAGACCGAACCCGCGAGCCCGCCCCGGTTCATCGACCCGAAGACACTCTTCCCGTCCAGAACGCCCAGCAGGAGCAGGTCCTCCAGGATGTCGGCCGTCGCCAACACCCCGGTGACACCCGGCCGTTCCAGCGCGATGCACATCCGCTCGAGCAGCTCGAAGCGGTCCGCCATCGCGGAAGGATCGCCGCCCACCGCGTTGGCGCCCCGCGCCGGATGGTCCGCGGCAATGATCATCGCCTTGCCATGCTCACCGAACGGGGACGTCGCTTTCACCCGGCGAGCGGCGGCCGCCGCGATCGCGCCCGGGTCCTTGACCCTGGCATCCACAATCCGGCTCACCTTGCCGGACGGCTTGGACGGCTTGAACAGCTCAGACGGCACTGTGCACCTCACGCAGCTTCTCTTCGACCTCGGATTCGGTGGGCATGGCGTCCGAGCAGGCCAGCTGCCCGGCGACCAGCGCGCCGGCGGCATTGGCGAACGACACCGTGCGGCGCACGTCCCAGCCGGACAGCAGTCCGTGGCAAAGGGCGCCGCCGAACGCGTCGCCGGCGCCGAGCCCATTGACCACGTCCACCGGCACGGGCGGGATCTCGGCTACCTCCCCGTAACGGTCCATCGCCAGCACGCCCTTGGGGCCCTGCTTCACCACGGCGAGGTCAACTCCCGCTGCCAGCAAGGCCTTTGCCGCGGCATGCGGCTCGCGCTCACCGGTGGCCACCTCGCACTCGTCGCGGTTGCCGACGGCCACGGTGGTGTGTGCGAGTGCCTCGCGGTAGTACGTCCGGGCCTCGGCCGGGTCAGACCAGAACATCGGCCGCCAGTCCAGGTCGAAGACCGTCGTCCCGGTGGTGGCCCGGTGCGCGAGCGCGGCCAGCGTCGCCGACCGCGACGGCTCCTCGCTCAGCCCGGTGCCGGTCACCCAGAAGATCCGGGCGTCGCGGATGGCGCCCAGATCCAGCTCGTCCGGCCGGATGTCCAGGTCAGGAGCCTTGGGCTGTCGGTAGAAGTACAGCGGGAAGTCGTCCGGAGGGAAGATCTCGCAGAACGTCACCGGGGTCGGCGCGATCTCCGACGTCCCGACGAACCCCGTATCGACGCCGTACCCGTCAAGCGCGGTACGCACGAAATCGCCGAACGGGTCGCGTCCCGTCTTGGTGACGACCGAGGCGCTGTGTCCGTAACGGGCCGCCGCCACCGCCACGTTGGTGGGGCTGCCGCCCAGGTACTTCCCGAACGAGGAGACCTCGGCCAGTCCCACACCGGTCTGGTGCGGATACACGTCCACACCCACCCGTCCCATGGTCAGCACTTCGAACGACATCACGCAGGGTCCCTTCGCTCCGGAGATCCGGGGTATTGCAGGTGTCCGGCTGTCGTGAGCGGGGCACGGACGGCGTTTCACCAGATCTACTGTCGCGCTCTACTAGCGCGCTCTAGTGCGAGTACGATGACCTCTGTCCAAATGTCATGTCAAGAGTTTGTTGCCGCGGGATTTCCGGTATCCCCGACGGCGGGAGGACGGTCCACGGTGACAGCATCACGCAGCCGACGCCCCACCATGGCGGACGTCGCCGCCAAGGCGGGGGTGTCGCGGGCGCTGGTTTCGATCGTCTTCCGCGGGCAGCCAGGGGCCGGCGAGGAGACACGGGAGCGGGTGCTGCGCGTCGCCGACGAGATCGGCTACCGCCCCGACAACGCTGCCCAGCTGCTGGCCCGCGGCCGCAGCCGCACCCTCGGCGTGATGGTCACCGTCCACCAGTCCTTCCAGGCCGACCTGGTCGAGGCCATCTACCCGGAGGCCGACCGGCTCGGCTACGAGGTGCTGCTGTCCGCCAACGCCCCCGGGCGGGACGAGGCGCGAGCGGTGGAGGCCCTCCTTGGGCACCGCTGCGAGGCAGTGATCCTCTTGGGGCCGGACGCCCCGGTCGCGGACCTCGACGCGCTCGGCCACCGCACCGCCACCGTCGCCGTGGGGCGACGCGTGCCCGGTGCCCGCGTCGACAGCGTGCACACCTCTGAGGGCAAGGGTGTGCGCCAGGTCATGGAGCACCTCGTCGAACTGGGGCACCGCAGGATCGTGCACGTCGACGGCGGACGCGGGCCAGGCTCGGCCGAGCGCAGGCGCGCCTACCGGGCGGCGATGCGCCGCCACGGACTCACCTCGGAACTGTGCGTCATCCCCGGTGAACACACCGAGGACTCCGGTATCGAGACCGGCCGCCGACTCCTGGCAGAGCGCAATGCGGGCCGGTCACTGCCGACGGCGATCCTCGCGGGCAACGACCGCTGCGCCATGGGCCTGTTGATGACGTTCGCACGGGCCGGCGTCGATGTCCCGGGCGAGGTCTCCGTCGTGGGCTACGACGACAGCCACCTCTCCCATCTGATGCCGGTCGGCCTGACCACGGTGCGTCAGGACGCCGTCCTCATGGCGGAGCACGCGGTGCGGTTCGCCATGGAGCGGCTGGACAACGGGGAGTTGGATCCGCGCGAGGTGGCCCTCGAACCGAAGCTGGTGGTGCGCGGGACGAGCGGGCCCGTACGTCGGGACTGATGAATTGACTAGCCTCACAGGCCGTCTGAGTTTGTTCCGCTTGACGGACACCATTGGTGTGGTGGTCGGCGCACAGGGGCACAGCCCGACGTCACGAAAGTCTTGCCAGGGCCAGATGAGGTCGTACGCCGACAGTGACGGCAATTGACGGGGATACGGGCGTAGTTGATGCCACTCGCTGCGAGCGGCGCCGCCTCAGCCTCATCGAAGAAGGCGGTCAGGAAGCGGCCGAGAGACAGTATTCGCGGTACGGAAGTGGTACGGAATCGGGACTCTCAGGCCTCCACGCGTTCGTCGTTGGCGCCCACGAAGACGCGTACGTCCCAGGCGGTCAGGAGTAGCGGCGCGCCGGCGGGTACGGCCGTGCCGTCCAGTGCGTCCGTCAGCGCCGTCGGTGCCGTGACGTGCACGGAGTCCCAGCTCCAGTTGTGCACGACATGGACGCGGCGGCCGTCCGGGGAGGTGCCGGTGGCGACGTAGACCGAGGGCGGCAGATCGGTCCAGCCACTGCACGGGACGGGGGCGAGCCAGGTGGCCAGCGCGCGGGCGAGGTCACGGCCCGGGACCGTTCCGACGCAGGTGATCCGGCCCGCGCCGTGGTTGCGGGTGGTGACAGCGGCCCAGCGCCCGAAGTGCGGATGGTCGTACGTGGCGAGGACGTCCGCGTCAATGGCGGTGAGCCCGTTGGCCCAGCGGGTGGCCGTGGCCTGTTCGGTGAGGGTCAGCGGGCCGGCCGGGGTCGCACGCAGCGGAATGTCGGCGGTGAGGTTGCTGAACTCCTCGTAGCTCGCCCCGGCGGCCTCTACCAGCCGTCCCGGGGCGGGTTCCTGCCGGGCCCGGCCCTCGTGGTCGGCGTAGCCGGTGCGCGGTCCGAGTACCAGGTGGCCGCCCGCGTGTGCGTAGGCCGCGAACCAGTCGAGGGTGGTGTCGGCGGCGAGGTACAGCGCCGGGACGACGAGGACGGGGTGACGGCGTGCCGCCTCTTCAGGGCTCGGTCCCGGGCGTTCGCCGTTCGGGTCGTGCAGTTGGCGGGCGTGCACGATCCGTACCTGACGTCCCGCCTCGAAGGCGCCGCGGTAGAAGGGGTCGAAGATCCCGTCGTAGGCGTTCGCGTCCGGCCCGAAGCCGGAGTCGGCCAGCGGCGGGTACTTCTGCATCAGCCACTTGCTGGGCGTCGAGTGGACGAAGGTGAGATCCGCGTCCGGTTCGAGCCCCGCCACCAGGGGGCCCGCGGCCTCGAACTCCGCTCCCAGACAGGCCAGTTCGGCGTATATGCGGCCGAGGCGACCGCTGTGCGGGAGGATGCCGCCGACGTAGGTCTCGGCGCCGAAGTGCAGGCTGTGCCAGTGCCAGTACTCGATCATCCGCGCCCCGCGTGCGACCAGGGCCCACGCCGCCTGGCGCCACTGGCCGTCGTAGGCGGGCAGGTTGATCCAGGACGGGCCGACGGTGCCGGCGTTGGTCTCGGTCACCAGGAACGGCGCCTGGCGCGAGGCGTACATCCAGTCCCCGATCCGGGAGAGGCACCAGGCGCGTTGGTCGTGCGCCAGGACGTCCTGCATGCCGTAGTAGGGGTTGCCCGCGGCGATGTCCAGGGACTCGTTCAGTTCGTGGTCCTCGATTCCCGGGCGGGGATAGGAGACGCAGGTGGTGACGAACTGCTCGGGGCGGGCGAACTCGCGGACGATGCCGGCCTGCCACGCGATGAACTCGGTGGTCAGGCGGGCTTGGAACGCCCGCCAGGCGACGTCGTACTGCGGCTGGGTGTTGCCGTCAGGGCGCCACAGGTCGGCCCAGGTGGTCAGGCGGTGCGACCAGTAGACAAGGCCCCACTCGCGGTTGAAGGTCTCCACGTCGCCGTACGTGTGGCGGAGGTGGTCGGTGAAGCGCTGAAAGACGCCGTGGTTGTGGAAGAGCTCCAGGCCGGGCTCGTTGTCGACCTGGAACCCGATGACCGCCGGGTGCTGTGCGTAGCGGGCGAGGATGCGGCGGATCACCCGCTCGGCGTGGAAGAGGAAGGCGGGGTGGGTGTAGTCGACCTCCTGGCGGGCACCCCACGCGATGCGTTCGCCGGTGCGCCGCTCCCCCGCGATCTCCGGGTACTGGCGTGCGAGCCAGGGCGGCACCGCGTAGGTCGGGGTGCCGAGGATGACGGAGATGCCACGCTCGTGGGCGCCGTCGAGGACAGGTTGGAGCCAGTCGAGGTCGAAAACGCCGTTGTCCGGTTCCCACGTCGACCACACCGATTCACCGACGCGGATGACGGTGAAGCGTGCCTCGGTCATGAGGTCGAGGTCGGTCTTGAGCTGTTCCTCGGCCTGTTCGTCGCCGTATGGGGGTCGGTACTCGTGGTAGTACGCGGCGCCGAAGAGGACGCGGGCGGGCAGGTCCGCCATGAAGGGAGCCTCCTGGAGGCAGAGTTGGGGGAGATGAGGTGGCGGCGGAGAGTCGGTCCGCCGCCACCCCGCCGAGGTCAGCTGCCGTTGGCCGGCTGCGTGTAGGTGGTGCCGTCGATGGTCGTGATGAGGGTGCCGACGGCCTGGAATTGATTCCTCAGCATGGCGGCCGGGCCGAGTGTGAAGCCTTCCGAGCCGGTGCGCTTGGTGCCGGTGTGCCGGCCGGACAGTCTCAGGTCTTCGGTCCAGGTGAGGCAGGCGAGGGCCGAAGCGGTACCCGCAGTGCAGCCGAGTGTGGTGTTGGAGGCGCGCTCCACCTTCTCGGTGCCGTTGATGATGTGCGTGCCGTCGTCGCTGAAGTTGCCGTAGTCGACGGCGAGGCTGAGCGTCTGGGTGCCCGCGCTGTTGTTGGTGATGTGTACGGTCGCCGAGCCGCGGTCCTTGCCGCGCAGGGTGTAGGTGCCGGTCGGTACGGGCTTCGGCTGTGGCGGAGGGGTGCTCGGGTCGTAGGGCAGGCCCCAGGTCTTGTCGGAGACCGGCGCGGGAGCGACGGGCGCGCTGGGCTTGAGGTCCGGGAAGCGGGCGATCATCACCCGGCTGTTGCGGCCGCCGGGTTCCGTGGAGTCGGCACAGCGGTGCGGGGTCGGGTTGGCGCCGCACGCGAGGTTCTCGGTGTAAACCACCGCGGTGCTGTCGGCGAGCCACGCGGGGTCGGCGGCGGCGTTCCAGTTCGGGTCGGATCCGGCGTTGATCTGGAAGCCGCGGCCGGTCTTCGGGTCGACGAGCCAGGGTGAGAAGAAGCGGCGGTTGCCGTTGTTGCGGATCCCTGAGACGTACGGGGTTGTGCCCGCCTGGGCGGTGAGTGGCGGGATGCCCGGCATGCCGGAGATGAAGTCGAGGCGCCCGGAGCCGTTGACTTCCTCGGCGAGGAGCCACTTGCCGTTGGGGGACATCTGCATCGGGTCGGTGTAGTGGGCGTTGCGGGTGATCGGCTTGGAGGCGCCGGTGGCCAGGTCGGTGGCCCAGGCGTCCATGCTGTCGGAGTTCAGGCTCTGGATGCCGAGGGTCGCCCGGCCGTCGGCGCTCCAGCCGCGCGGCTCACCGACCATGCCGGCATGGTTGAAGCGCAGCCGGTTGCCGCCCTCGACGACCATGGGTGCGAAGGCCGTCGACGGGTTGGTCAGTGCCGAGACCTTGGTGAGGTGATAGCGACCCTTCTCGTGGTCGTAGGCGATGCGGCCGACGTACGGGACGATGGACAGGACCCTGAAGTCGACGACGTTGAACAGCAGGTGCTGTCCGTCGGGGCTCAGCCTCCACTCGCGGCCGTTGTTGACGCCGTTCTCGTCCCGCTGGAAGAGCGGCTTGTCGTTCCAGTAGATGGGCTTGATACGGGTGTTGGCCGGGGTGCAGCGCGGGTCGGTGACCGCGTACTCGGCTCCTTCGGGGCCGCATTCCAGGATGCCGTTGCCGACCAGGACGCGTTTGCGGTCGGGCAGTTCGTTGGCGGGCGGGTAGACGAGCTGGCTGGTGTCGATGTCGGAGCCGTAGGACACCCCGCAGGTGAGGCACTTGTACGCCTCGCCGTTCGGGAAGGTCGTGCCGTCGGTGCGGACGACCAGGACCTGATTGCCGCTGTACTTGCTCGCGGGGCCGGAGTCCGGCGCGCCGGCGTAGGTGATGCCGAGGAACACGTACCTCGGGTCGCGGGCGGGCCCCGGGGTGCCGATGCCGCTCCATTCGGCCGAGACGCAGCCGGTGGGGTGGGTGCAGGCGCCGTCCTCGGGGACGGCCGGCGGCACCGGCAACTCCTTGACGTTGACCCGTGGTTGAGACGTGGCCGCCGATGTGTCCGCGGCCGTGGACGCCTGGGTGCCGGACAGCGTGGCGGCCAGCACTAACGCCGCTGCCGCCGCCGCGGCTCTCGCCAGGGCGGAACGTATTCTCCGTACGCGCATGATCACTGCACCTTCCCGATTGGTGGTGGCACGGTCACTTGAGCGCTCCTGCGGAGAGGCCGCTGATGATGTGGCGCTGTGCGATCGCGTAGAAGATGACGATCGGCAGCACGGCGATGAGCGAGGCGGCCAGCAGGATCTGCTGTTGCGGGGAGTCCGCGGAGACGAAGTTGGTGAGTCCGCGCTGCACCGGCATCAGCGAGCTGTCGTTGAACAGGACCAGGCCCATCAGGTACTCGTTCCAGACCTGCATCGCCTGGATGACGGCCACCGCGATCAGGCCCGGCCTCGCGAGCGGCAGGATGATCCGCCAGAAGGTGCCGAGCAGCGAGGCGCCGTCGATGGCGGCGGCCTCCTCCAGTTCCTTGGGCTGGCTGGCGAAGAATCCGCGCATGATCAGGATGGAGATCGGCAGCCCGCCGGCGATGAGCACGAGGATGTAGCCGACGCGGGTGTTGGCGAGGCCGAGTTCGATCATGAGCTTGTACTGGGCGATGAACGAGGCCGGCAGCGGGATGATCATGATGACGAGGATGGCCCCCACGACGGCGCCCCGGCCGGGGAACTCGATGCGGGCGAGGGCGTATCCGGCGAGGCTCGCGATGATCAGGATGCCAAGGACGGCGGCCGTGGTGTAAAGGAGGCTGTTGGGCAGGTACTGGCTGAAGCCGCCCTCGTTCCACGCGGTGGTGAAGTTGCCCCATTCGAAGGGGCGCGGGATCGGGTCGGTCCCCTTGTACAACTGTTTCGCGCTCTGCAGGGAACCGCTCAGCACCCACAGGATCGGCACCAGAGCGGAGAGCGCGCCTGCGATCAGGAGGGCGTACAGAGCCGCATGTGGCCCACGCAGCCGGCTGCCGCGGCGGCGTGCGCCCGGCGACGGCATCGGCCCCGTGGCCTTCTTCGCCTTCTTCGAGTCCTTTGCCGGGTCGAGAAGAGTGTTCACCGTCAACGTCCCTTCTCCGTCCGTGAATTGGTGCTGCCACCGAGCCTGCGGGAGACCCACAGCTGGACGCAGGCCAGGGCGATCAGGCACAGGCCGAAGATGACGGACATCGCGGCGGCGCGGCCGTACTCGCTGTACTGGAAAGCCTGTTGATAGATGTGCAGGGTGGGCACCTCGGTGTGTCCTGCGGGGCCGCCGTTGGTGAGTACCTGGACGGTGCCGAAGATCTGCAGACCGGCGAGCAGGGTCAGTACGCTGACGATGCCGGTGACGTGCGACATGCCGGGCCAGGTGACGTAGCGGAACTGGGCCGGGCCACGGGCCCCGTCCAGGGAGGCGGCCTCGTACAGCTCCTGGGGCACGTCCTGCCGGCCCGCGAGGAAGAGGATGAAGCCGAAGCCCCAGTGGTACCAGACGAACACGGCGGCGACCGCGATCACGGCCGTCGTGGGGTCCCCCAGCCAGTTGTGCTGAAGACCGTCCAGGCCGACGGCCTTGAGCGCCTGGTTGACGATCCCGATGTTCGGGTCGAGGAACCACGAGAACATCACGCCGACGACCACGGTGGAGAACACGCCGGGCAGGTAGTACACCGTGCGGAAGAACCCGGACCCACGGCGGGCGCGGTGCACGGCGAGCGCCATCCCCATCGATACCGCGTTGGCGACGACCAGGCCGACCGCGCCGTAGAGGACGGCGTTCTTCATCGAGCCCCAGAACTGGGTGTCGTGCAGCACGTAGCTGTAGTTCTCAAGACCGATGTACGGAGAGTCCAGGCTCACCCCGTCCCACGATTGGAAACTCAGCAGGATGCCCTGCACGAACGGGACCACCGTGAACACGGCGATCACGGCCAGCGCCGGCGCCAGAAACAGCCAGGCCGCCAGCGCACGACTGCGGCTCCTCGTACCCCTCATTACGCGCTCTTCTGCGCCGCGTCGAGGTCACCGAGGACCTGATCGACAGAGCGTTCCTTGAGTACGAGGGCCTGAGTGCCCTTCTGCAGCGCGGTGTTGACCTGCTCCAGAATCTGGTTCTCGACGAGCTGGAAGTCGGATATCTTCGCGGCGATCCCCGCCAGCTGCTCGGGGATGTTCTTGTCGGACACGGCGCGCGCGGAGGGGATCAGCGGGACCCCTTCGGCCCAGACCTGCTGCTGCTTGGCGGCGGTCAGCCACTTGAGGAACTTCAGCGCCTCGGCGGCGTTCTTGCCGCGCGGGTTGACCGCGGCACCCTTGGCGGCGCCGCCGACCAGGCGCGGGGTCTGGGTGCCGTCGTCGGCCTTGGGCAGCGGGAAGGAGCGGAAGTCGGTGAAGTCCGGGGCGGTCGCGCGGGCCACGCCGACGGCCGAGGTGCCGTCGAAGATGGCCGCGACGCCCTGGGTGTTGAAGAAGGCCTTCTCCACATTCGGGTTGTCGGTGGCGCCGCTCGGCAGCGAGCCGGTGGCGATCACTCCGGCGTCCCGCAGGTCGACCACGAGCTGCAGGGTCTTGCGCCAACTCGCGCTCCTCCAACTCTGCTTGCCGACGAAGGTGGCGTTCAGCTCCTCGTCGCTCATGTAGTTGGACGCGTACGACTGGATCACCTGGTTGGAGAGGCTGGTGGCGAACCAGAAGGGGCCCTTCCCGGACTTCTTGATCTTGCGCATCTGGTCGATGAACTCGCCCATGGACGCGGGTGCCTTGTCCGGGTCGAGGTCGACGGCCTTGTACATCGCGGCGTTGACGAAGACGCCCAGGGCCGGGGTCTCCCAGTGGGCGCTGTAGACGCCCGGCTTCACATGCTGCGGATTGTCCGCGCCGAACGTCGTCGTCTTGAGCGTGGCGGGCCGGAAGCTGTCGCCCCAGCTGCCCTTCATCCGGCCGCTCAGCTCCATGGCCCAACCGGCCTTGTAGTAGGGCGCCATGGTGTGGCCGTCCACCACCGAGTACATGTCCGGCATGTTGCGGGCCTGCGAACTCGACTGGAGCTTGGTCACGAAGTCGGTCGGACCGACGTCGTCGATCCTGATCTTCACGCCCGTCTGCTTCGTGTACTGCTTGGCGAGCTTCTTCAGCGTCGCGGCCTGGCCGCGGGACTGGTTCATGAAGGAGACCTCGGAACCGCCCGAACCGCCTGAGCTGTCCGACTCGCCGGAACCGCAGGCCGCCAGCGAGGTGGTGGCGAGGCCCACGCCGACCGCACCCAGGAGGAAACCGCGGCGGGAGGATCCCGGGCCGGTGACGGATGAGTCGGTCGAACCCGCCATGTGGAAACGCGTCATCTCGGGACAGCCCCTTTGAGTCGGTAACGAAGATGCCGTGCGAGGAGCCGCCGGTCATGAGGACCGAAAGATGGGCCCTGGCGCTCGAAAATTCTTTCTGTAACTCACGTTGCCGCTGAACCGTAAGAGGGCGACAAAGCCCCGTCAACCCCTTCCGCGTGGTCAGTTTTCCGGCCCAGTTCCCTTGTCCAGCGGGGGACTTGACTTCTCAGCGTTCCGAAAATTGTTTCGGTGCTACGGTCGGCGCAGCGCGGTCCGCCGACCCGCACCCACGTCCCTGGAGAGCCATGGCATCCGATCCCCAGCGCGTCACCCTTGCGAAGGTCGCCGAGTCCGCCGGTGTGTCGACGGCCACCGTCTCCAAGGTCATCAACGGCCGCCCCGACGTGGCCCAGCAGACCCGCGACAAGGTCCTGGACCTGTTGCGGCGCCACAACTACGGCGGCTACCGGGACGACCTGCGCTCGCACCCCACCGTGGAGCTCCTCTTCGGCTTCGAGCAGCTGAGCATCTACCACATCGAGATCATCCAGAGCGTGGTGGACGCCGGAGCCCGCGAGGGTGTCGCCGTGGTGGTGGGCCGGCGCGGCGAGCAGGATCCGACGGCTGATCCCGTCGCCTGGGCCCGCGGTCTGGCGGCCGCGGGCCGGCGCGCGGTCATCGCGGTCACGGCGAACACCCTGTCGGCGCCGATCCACGAAGCCCTGACCCGGTACCGGATGCCGCTGGTACTGCTCGACCCGACGGAACCGCTGCCCGACGCCTCGGTCGTCAGCGTCGGCGCGACGAACTTCGCCGGCGGCCGCGCCGCCGCCACACACCTGCTCTCCCTCGGCCACCGCAGGATCGCCTACCTCGGCGGCGCGGCGCACGCCGGCACCAACCAGGCCCGGCTGCACGGGTTCCGCAGCGCCATGGAGGCAGCGGGCGCGCCGGTGCCGGCGGAACTGGTCCGCCACGCCGGCACGTTCCACGCCGCGGAGGGCGTCGAGCACGGCGGGGTACTGCTGGCTCTCGAACCGCCGCCCACAGCCGTGTTCGCCGCGTCCGACGAACTGGCCGCCGGGCTCATCGAAGCGGCCCGGCTGCGGGGCCTGCGCGTGCCGGACGACCTGAGTGTCGTCGGCTTCGACAACACCCCGCTGGCCGCGGTCACTTCACCGCCGCTGACCACCATCCACGGCCCCGTCCACGAGATGGGGGCCGTGGCCCTGCGTACGGCGCTGCGCCTGGCCGCCGCGGAGGAGATCGACTCCCATCACGTCGAGCTGGCGACACGCCTGGTGGTCCGCGACTCGACGCGCGCGCTGCCCTCCTCCCCCACCTCCGACACCGAAACAACCTGATCCGCTCCACCATCGGCCCCGAAAGGGAGACGACAGCAACGATGTCCGCGCCCGCACCGTACGCCCTCGCGATCGACTTCGGCGGCGATCACGTCCCTGTCTCCGGAAGCAGCCCACGACTGTCGTGGAACCCGCCCGTCGGCACACAGGCGGATGCCGCCTACGAGGTGGAGATCCGCGCAGGCGACAGGCCATCGCTGACCGCTGTCGTCAGCAGTCATCTGTACGTCGCCTGGCCCGCCGCACCCCTGTCCAGCGGTGAATGCGTCCGGTGGCGCGTCCGTGTCCACGGCGAGACAGCAGACACTTCCTGGAGCACGTGGCACGACTTCGAAGCGGGGCTCCTCGACGAGGACTGGACGGCCCGCTGGATCACACCCGCCGACGACCCGGACCTTGCGGGCCTGGCGCCCGGTACTCGTCCCGCCCGCTTCCTGCGGACCACCTTCACGACGACTGAGGTGACCCGCGCCCGCCTGTACGCGACGGCCCTCGGTGTCTACGAGGCGTATCTCAACGGTGAGCGCGCGGGCACCGTCGAACTGGCGCCGGGCTCGACGTCGTACGACCGCACGCTGTACGCGCAGGCCGCCGACGTCACCTCGTCCGTGCGGCAAGGCGCGAACACCATCGAGATCCTGCTGTCCGACGGCTGGTACCGCGGCCAGGTCGGCGCCTTCCGCAAGCCCGCCGAGTGGGGTGAACTACGCGCAGCCCGCCTGGAGTTGCACTTGGAGCTCGCCGACGGAACGCGTCGAGTCATACGCACCGACGGGCACTGGACCTCGACCGTCAGCCCACTCCTGCGGGCAGATCTGATGGACGGCCAGATCACCGACTTCCGCGCGTCAGGCGGCCCCGAGCGCCCGGTACTCGTCGACGCCGTCTCCGCGCCGCCCATCGACTGGTCCCCGGCTCCCCCTGTCCGTCGAATCGAGGACCGTCCGGTCGACTCGCTCACCCGGTTGCCGAGCGGCGCCTGGATCGCCGACTTCGGGCAGAACGCGTCCGGCTGGATATCCCTCACCGACCTCGGTCCGGCCGGCACCCGCACGGTGATCGACTACGGAGAGCACCTCGACCCCGACAGCGGCGACCTGACCACGTCGCACCTGGACTGCCAGCGCACAGGTGACCCGGTGACCGTCTTCGTCCAGCACGACGAGGCCGTCTCCTCGGGTGCACCCGGTGAAGTCTTCGAACCGCGCCACACCGTGCACGGCTTCCGCTACGCCCGCCTGGCCCGCGGCGATGCCCGCCTGGCCGCGTCGAGCCTCACGATGCGGGTCGTCCACACCGACCTGCGCCCCGCCGGGGACTTCGCCTGCTCGCACCCCGACCTCAACCGCCTGCACGAGGTGGCCCGTTGGAGCTTCCGCGGCAACGCCGTCGACGTTCCCACCGACTGCCCCACCCGGGAGCGCATTGGCTGGACCGGCGACTACCAGGTCTTCCTCCCCAGCTCCGTGCGCCTCTACGATGTGTCCGGATTCAGCCGAAAATGGCTGCGCTCGGTCCGTGACGACCAGCTCGACGACGGGCGGATCGCCAACTTCTCCCCGGACGGGCGCCGCATCAAACTGCGCGGCGACAGGCGGCTCGACATGATGACGGGCTCGGCGGGCTGGGGCGATGCCGTCGTCCTCGTACCGTGGGAGCTGTATGTCACGTACGGGGACCGCCAGGTGCTCGCCGAGAACTGGCACGCGATGGTCCGCTGGATCGACTGGGCCCTGGCCACCGCGCGCACGGCACGCCATCCCTCCCGCGTCGCCCGCTCGGCCGCCCCTCTGCCCCACGAGGAGTTCATCTGGGACGGCTCGTTCCACTGGGGCGAATGGTGCGAGCCCAAGGGCTCGCTGCCCGCGCCGCCGCCGGGCGACCCCGACGCCTGGATGCGGACCGACAAGGGCGAGGTCGGCACCGCCTTCCTCTACCGCTCCACCGCCACGCTCGCCCGCGTCGCCCACGTCCTGGGCCGTGAGGTCGAGGCCGCCCGCTACGACGAGCTCGCCGAGCGGATCAAGGCGGCGTGGCGAACGGAGTTCCTCGACGCCCGCGGCCGCACCACCGTCGACACCCAGTCGAGCTACGTGCGGGCCCTCGCCTACGGCCTGGCACCCGAAGCACTGCGGGACGCCGCCGTCACCCGCCTGACCGAGCTCATCGCCGCTGCGGACACCCACCTGGGAACGGGCTTCCTGTCGTCCGCCCATCTGCTGCCCGCCCTGGCCGACAACGGCCACGCCGACCTCGCTTACCGGCTGCTGCTCCAGCGCACCTCGCCCTCCTGGCTCGGCATGCTCGACCGCGGCGCCACCACCATCTGGGAGGAGTGGGACGGCGTCGACGAGCACGGCACCGCCCACGAGTCCCTCAACCATTACAGCAAGGGCGCCGTCATCGGCTTCCTCCACACGCACACCCTGGGGCTGCGGCAGGCCGAGGACTCGATCGCCTGGGAGCGGTTCATCGTCGCCCCCGTGCCGAACGCATCGGTGACGTGGGCGCGCGGCACATACGAGAGCCCACGCGGCACCATCGCGGTCGACTGGCACACCGAGAACGACGCCCTGCACCTCACGGTCGACGTCCCTCCCACCTGCACCGCCACCGTGGTCCTGCCCGACGGGAAGGAGCTCACTACAGGGCCGGGACGCTTCAGGTACCCGAACTAGAGACCTGAGCAAAGAATGTCGACTTCACGCGGCGAGGGCCTCTCCGGCCACCCCGTTGAGTTCGATCGGCGACCCGACTGGGGGCAGCCCCGCCGCGTCCACACCCCAAAGCCCGACAGCGGGCCCCGCCGCATGTGGCTCGGGGAGTTCGCAAGCCTGGCCGGATACCCGGACACTGAGTCCGTTCCAGGCCGATACGTCGCGCTGAGCGCGCCCGCTCTCTGCGTTGCGGGCCGCTGGACGAAGTCGCCGACGGCATATGGAGCGTGCACCAGGGTCGGGAGGTGAGGCGCGACGGCCCGGGATCCGTTCTACCTGGCGTTGTCGGCTGGCGTCAGCATGGCTTGGACCGCACGGCCGACGTTCTCGCGCAGCTGGTCGAGGTCGCAGTCCGGACCCAGGAGCATGCGGCGCAGCTGCGGCATGGCGATGGTCCAACCGGCCAGGGCGAGGGTGAAGAACACCTGGGTGCCCGCTTCGGCGTCCGGCGCGCCGCCGAGCTGGGCGGCGTGGATCTTGTCGCCGTAGTGCCGCGTGCGTTCCTCCTCGCCGGGGACGGGGCCTTCACCCATTTCCAGGGCCTCCCACATCACCAGGCGCAGGGCTTCCGGGTGCTTGCGGTGGTAGTCGAAGAGGTGCTCGGCGTACGCGGGCAGGTCCTCGCTGGGCGGCACGTCGCGGGCGAGGTCGGCCAGGGCGCGTTCGAGAACGGCGGTGAACAGTGCGTTCTTGTCGCCGTAGTAGTCGTAGATGGCGCGCTTGTTGGCGCCGGCGTTCTTGGCGATGCGGTCCACCCGGGCTCCCGAGACGCCATGCGCGGCGAACTCCGCGGTCGCCGCGGTGAGCAGGCGTTCCTTGGTCGCGGCCGAGTCGTATCCCATGCGGTGATTCTAAACGAACTGGTTCGTTTGACAGAGGCGAGGTGCAGCGTGATCCTTAATTCGAACCATCCAGTTCGTTCGATTGGAGTCGCGGCGTGTCCCGCACTGACTCGTCCGTCCCCGAGGCCCCGGCCGGCCTTGGCCGCAGGCTGCCGCTGATCATGGCCCTTGCCTGCGGTGTCGCGGTGGCCAACGTGTACTTTCCACAGGCCATCACACCGCTGATCGCCCACAACTTCGGCATCGGACAGGACGCGGCGGCGACGCTGGCCACCCTCACCCAGCTCGGTTACGCCGCCGGCATCTTCCTCCTGGTACCGCTCGGTGACCGGCTGCCCCGCCGCCCGCTGATCACGGTGCTGCTCACGGTGACCGCGCTCGCCCTGCTCTCCGCCGGTCTCGCCCCGTCCACCGGCATGCTGCTCACCGCAGGCACAGTGATCGGCACAGCCACCGTGGTCCCGCAGATCCTGCTGCCGATGGCCGCGGGCATGGTCGGTCCCGAGCAGCGCGGCGCCGTCACCGGCACCCTGCAGGCAGGGCTGATCGGCGGCATCCTGCTGGCCCGCACCTTCGGCGGCGTACTCGGCGAGCACCTGGGCTGGCGCGCCCCCTACCTGGTCGCCGCCGTCCTCACCGCACTCCTTGCCGTCGCCCTCGGCGTCGCTCTGCCCCGCACCACCCCATCCGTGCGCGACCGGTACACGACCCTCCTCGCCGACACCGTGCGGATGCTGCACGATGAGCCGCTGCTGCGGCGCTCGATCTACTTCCAGGTCAGCATCTTCGGCGGCTTCAGCGCTGCCTGGACCGCGGTCGCCCTGCTGATCACAGGACCGGACTACGGCATGGGCACCCAGGCCGTGGGCCTGCTCGCGCTGATCGGCGCGGCCAGCATGTTCCTCGCCCCCGCGGCCGGACGCCGGGTCGACCGGTACGGCCCGGACCACATCAACCTGTGGTGCATCCTGCTCGCCCTCGCCTCCGGCGCCCTGCTGCTGACCGGCTTGGTGGGCGGGGCTGTCGGCATCGTCGGCCTGGCCGCCGGGCTGCTCCTGATCGACGTGGCCGTGCAGTGCGGCCAGGTCGCCAACCAGGCCCGCATCTTCGCGCTGCGCCCCGAGGCCCGCGCCCGCCTCAACACCGGCTACATGACGTTCGGCTTCCTCGGAGCCGGCGCCGGCTCCTGGCTCGGCACCCGCGCCTACACCCAGCTCGGCTGGGGCGCCGTCTGCGCGCTCATCGCCCTGGGCGCACTCCTCGCGCTCACCGCGTACCTGACGGGCCGCCGCAACCGCCCGGCCGAGGCCGACGGCATCGAGCCGGTGAACGAGCAGGCCGCCGCGGCACGGTAGCCGTCCGCCCTCGCTCCCTTCCTCCGTCCCTCCTTCCACCACCCGATCTCCACGTCCGAACGAAGAAGAAGACCTCATGACCTTCCCCGCCATGCCTCTGGCCGTGCTGCAGTTCTTCCGGGCCTCCCAACAGGCCGACGCCGACGCCTGGGTGGACGCCTTCGCCGAGGACGGCGCCTTTCACGACCCGGTCGGCACCGAGCCCCTCGTAGGACGCGCCGCGATCCGAGACTTCCTCGCCACGACGCTGGCCACGTTCGAGCCGTTCCTCGGTCTGACACCCACTCAGGCCCACACTGTGGGCCGCCGTGTCGCCGTCGCCCGGGACGGCCGACCGGCCAACTGGTCCGGCATCAACATCTACGAACTGAACGACGACGGCCGCATCCAGGACGCCAAGGCGTACTTCGACCCCGCCGTCTTCCAGGCACAACTCGCTCCAGAACTGAGCCGCCCCGCCTGATCTGCCCCCACCGAGTCGGCGGCCCCGCACGATTGGAACAACCCCATGCCCCTCGTACGCATCGACATGAACCGCGGACGCAGCCGCGAAGAGATCAAGGCAGTCACCGACGCCGTCCACCAGTCCCTGGTCGAGGTCTTCAAGATTCCCGAGCGCGACCGCTTCCAGCTCGTCACCCAGCACGACGCCGACGAGATCATCGCCCAGGATGCCGGACTCGGCTTCGAGCGCACCCCCGGTGCCGTCATGATCCAGATCTTCACCCAGCACGGCCGCAGCACCGAGGACAAGCAGCACCTACCGAGCGCAGCACGTCGCCCTTGTGCATCCGGGCGAAGGCGTCCTCGACCCCGTCCAACGCGATCGTCTCTCTGACGAACGCGTCCAAGTCGAGGCGGCCCCGGAGGTACAGGTCGATGAGCGTCGGGAAGTCCTGGCTCGGCAGGCAGTCGCCGCAGCGGCAGTTCCAGCTTCATGTCCGGGGTCGGCACTCCGACGAGGACGACCGTTCCGACGAGGTCCCGGGCGTAAAAGGCCTGCTGGTACGTCTCCGGGAGCCCGACCGCATCGATGACCATGTCCGCGCCGACGCCCCTGGTCAGCTCACGCACCGCCGCCACCGGGTCCGTCTCCCGCGAGTTGACGGTGTGCGTGGCGCCCAACTTCCTTGGCGGTGTCGAGCTTGCGGCGTCGATGCCCACGACGATGATGCCGGCGGCACCGGCCAGCCGGGAGCCGATGACGGCTACGGAGTCACCGCAGCCAACCGACCCCGTGTTGATCGCCGCGCCGATGCCCGCCATCACACCACAGCCCATCAGGCCCGCCGCGGCCGCAGACACCGCCGGGTCCACCTTCGTGTACTGCCCGGCCGCGACCAGGTTCTTCCCCGCGAAGGCACCGATGCCCGGAGCCGGGGGCAGCTCCGTGCCATCGGTCAGGGTCATCCTCTGCCGGGCGTTGTGGGTGTCGAAGCAGTACCAGGGGCGACCTCGCAGGCATGCCCGGCACTGGCCGCACACCGCCCGCCGGTTGAGGATCACGAAGTCGCCGCGCTCGACGTTGGTCACGCCTTCACCGTTCGATTCCACGAGGGACGAGGACGACGACGGGGGCGAGCCGGACTAGTCGTGGCCGACCAGGGCGGTGATGAGCTTGTGGGCTCTGCCCTTGGTCAGCCGTTTCGCGGCCGTCGCGCACGTTGGCGGGGAGCGCGCGGGGCGCTGCCGCTGCCCTTGATCACCTTGGTGAACTCGGCGTCGAACCGCTCCTTGCCGACCCTCTCCGCGAGCGTGGTCAAGTGCTTCACCTGTGCCTCGGTGGCCGAGTCCGTCTTCGCCTGCTTCCGCCGCTCGTGCGCGGGAGCGTAGATCTGCTTGTAGTGCTCCTTGCGGGCTGCTTCCGACTCAGCGCTGCGGGAGGTGATGTGCACGGATCGGGCTGTCAGAGGGCACGTTCAGCTTGGGCCGTCCCGTGGTCGCGAGATGGTCCGGGTCCTGCGTCGTAGTCGGCTTGTGCTGCTCGGATGGTCGAGGCGTGTTCGACGGTCCAGTCGTAGAGCCTTCCGAATGGTTCGAGCAGTGATTCGCCGAGGGGGGTGAGGGCGTATTCGACGCCGATCGGGGATGTAGGGATGACGCGGCGGGTGATCATGCCGTTGCGCTCCAGACGTCGGAGCGTCTGGGTGAGGACGCGCTGGGTCACCCCGGCAAGTCGGCGCTTGATTTCGTTGAACCGGGTCGGCTGCTGGAGCACTGCGAGGGCCATCATGGACCATTTGTCGGCGATCTGATCGAGGATCGGCCGGCTGGGGCAATCCACGGCGAACAGCACACTCTGATCACCGTGCGCCGTGTAGGGGGTGGTATCAGTCATGTGCTCTAGGTCCTCCAAAGTGCGTTCTAGGCGACGTCTGCGCGCTAACTCAGTATGGGTATGCATCGCAAACCTACATGCTTAACGCATACTCACGAAGGGCCCTCATGCCACAGTCCTACTCGACCCTGCATGTGACCGTCGCGGATGGTGTCGCCGAGATCGTGCTCGACAATCCTCCGGTGAACGTCATCAGCGCAATGCTGATGAAGGACCTCACCAGCGTTCTGGGAGAGCTTCGCGACGACTCGTCGGTGAAGGTGATCGTGTTCTCCTCGGCGAACCCGGAGTTCTTCCTTGCCCACGTCGACATGCACATCCTCGACGACGAAGATCTTTTCAACGAGCTCGTTGCCGCCACCCCGCGAGGGGTGAACGTGTTCCAGGCTGTCGGGGAACTGCTCCGCAATCAACCGCAGCCGATCATCGTCAAGCTCGCCGGCAAGGCGCGAGGCGGCGGGGCGGAGTTCGTCGCGGCCGCCGACATGGTGTTCGCCGCGACCGAGACTGCCGGGCTCGGGCAGATTGAGAGCCTCATGGGTATCGTGCCCGCTGGGGGCGGGACGCAGTATCTCCTTGAGCGTGTCGGCCGTAATCGAGCTTTGGAGATCGTGCTGACCGGAGATCTCTACGACGCGACCACGGCTGCCGCATACGGGTGGGTCAACCGTGCGGTGCCCGCAGCGGAACTCGACAAGTTCGTTGCTCGCGTCGCGCGCAACATCGCCGGCCTCGCAGACAACGTCGCCCTGCGCGCGAAGGAGATTTTGGCGCCCGCTCGTCCGCTCGAGGGCTACGAGCGTGAGCAGACCGCCTGGGCCGGCTTGATCGCGGACCCGATCGCCCTCGCGCTCATGGGCAGGGCGCTGGAGCACGGCGCGCAGACCCCGGAGGGCGAGGCCGACCTGGAGCAGCTCATGCGATCCGTGACCCGCTGACGCCGCCCGTAACGGCCCAGTTCGAGCCCGACTTCCTGCCCTTCGCCAGCACTCTGGCGTTGGGCGGTAACGGTTCCTGATCGGCGTGGAAGACCGCCGCGAAGTACCACACCCCGCGCTTCGCCCTCGCCCCCGCGCTCCGCGAGGAACTCGAGATCCTCGTTCCCGCCGACCGCGCCCCGGGCCGCGCCTGGAAGCAGGGCCCGGCGCTCGCGAACGTTGCGCCTGCCGATAATCTCATCCGCGCAGCTCATGAGCGCCTTCGACGGTGCGGCAGGGTAAGCACTCGTGCTGCTTCGCCTCGCCTACCTGACCATCACCAACACGTTCGCCGCGTTGCGACTGCTGCCTCTGAGCGATCGCGACAAAGACGCGGAAATCCTTGCCCTGCGCCACCAGATCACCGTCCTGGTACGACAACTCGGTACGGACCGGATCAAGTTCACTCCCGCCGACCGGGCGTTCCTCGCCGCGCTACTGGCGCCCCTGCCCCGCCAGACCATGCGCCGACTCCGGTTACTGATCCGGCCCGACACCATGCTGCGCCGGCACCGCGATCTGATGAAGCGGCGCCATGCCCGCACATGCCGGCCGAAGAGACCGGGCCGCCACCACCTGGGCTGCTTTCCTGCGTTCCCAAGCCAACACCCTCCTGGCCTGCGACTTCATCGAAACCGCCACTCTGACCGGACAGCGCCAGTACATCCTCATCGTCATCGAACATGCCACCCGCCGCGTCCGGATCCTCGCCACCACCGCACACCCCACCGCGACTTGGGTCGCGCAAGCCGCCCGCAATCTGGCCATGGATTTGACGGACGTCAAAGCCACCGTCGCGTACTTGATCCGGGACCGGGATGCGAAGCACCCCGCCCTCTTCGAGGAAAACCTGGCCGACGCTGGCATCCAAGTCGTCCTCACCCCTCGTCCGCACCCCGCGCATGAACGCCATCATGGAGCGTTGGGTCCAGACCTGCCGCCGCGCACTGCTGGACCGCACGCCCATCTGGAACGAGCGTCATCTGCGCCACGCACTGAGCCAGTTCGAGCTTCACTACAACCTCCACCGCCACCACCAAGCGATCGATCAGGCAGCGCCTCTGCGCGCCGCCCCCGAACCGCTCCCCCACGCACAGATCACCAAGTTGAAGGTACGCCGGAGAGACCGCCTCGGCGGAGTCCTGCACGCATACCAACATGCCGCCTGAACTGCACGGATGGAGTTTTCGGCAGGCGCAGAGTTGCCGCCGAGGAGTTGTTGAGCACTCCTCGGCGGCAGGTGTCAGGCCCGGCCGGTGTCCGGTATCCGCAGGTCATGAGCGTCCACGGACACCTCGACCGCGTCGCGAGCAATGCCACGTGACACCAAGGTCCACGCCTCGCACACCGACGGATAGAAGCGGACGGTCAGCGCCTCCCCCGAACCGCTGAAGATCTCCGCGATGGAGTGGTCGAGGATGATCCGCAGCTCCACCTCGCCTCCCGGGGCGAGCTCGGGCAGTGGCATCCGGTACGCGCCCACATGGGCGCGGGCATCACCCGACGCGTGCCCCCGGTCGACCGTCAGCGCACCGTCACGGGCCTCCAGGTCCAGGTACTCGGTGCCGCCGCTCCCGCACACCAGACGCAGCCCCCACGCCGGGTCCGCACCGAAGCCGAGGCGGACGCGGACGTCGGCCGCGGCGCCGATATCCCCGAGCACGGTGGTGGTGTCCGGCTCCGTCCGGCAGGTCTCCCGCCACGTACGCGTACGCAGACCGGCCAGTTCGCGCGCCGGGGCCTGGTGGGGCTTCCCGTCGGGCCCCAGGGTGATCTCCCTCGGGACGGTGAGGACGCCGGCCCACCCCGCCTCCTTGGCGCACATCGCGTCCCGTGCCTCCCAGGACCAGCCCCACAGCAGCCACCGCCCATCCGGTGCGCGCATGAGGGCGGGGGCGTAGAAGTCGGGGCCGTGGTCGAAGCGGGTCACACCGTCGAACCGGAAACCGTCTCCGTCCCGCGCACCCGACCAGGCCACCACATGGGACGGGCCCGTGCGCTGGTACCAGGCGCTCGTGAGCAGCAGGACGCGCCCGTCGTCGTACGCGGCAAGCTGCGGGCACTCCCATGCCTCGCCCGTGCGGACCCCGGAGTCGGCGGGTGCCGTGTCCGCACGCCGGTGGAGGGCTCCCTCATACGTCCATGTGTCGAGGTCCGGTGAGGTGTACGCCAGGGCGGCGCCGTCCCCGTCGGAGCAGCCGGCGCCGACGAGCATGCGCCAGCGCTCGCCGTCCCGCCATACGTACGGGTCACGGAAGGTGGTGACACCCAACGGCGCTTCCGGGACCAGGAGTTCGGGCCGCTTGACGAACGTACGCCCATCCGGATCGGAGTCCGCCGCGGCGACCGGCTGCCAGGGGTGGCCGACTCGATGCGCCGAGTAGAAGGCGGTGATCCTGCCGTCGTGCGAGACCGCGTTGCCGGAGAAGCAGCCGTCCTCGTCCGGGTGCCCGAAGTCGGGGGCGAGGGCGAGAGGTTGGGGTTCCCAGCGCAGCAGGTCGCGGCTGCGGTAGTGGCCCCAGTGGACCTGCTCGTGCGTGGGTGCCTGCGGGTTGTGCTGGAAGAAGACGTGGTACCAACCGTTGTGGTGGACAAGCCCGTTGGGGTCGTTGATCCAGTTGGCCGGCGGCCTGAGGTGCACCTCGGGGAAGTGCGGGTCTTGGCTCACTCCTTGACCGCCTGCGCGGCCACGCCCTGGACGAAGGCGCGCTGGAAGATCAGGAAGACGACCAGCGTGGGGACGGTCATCATCGCGGCGAACGCCATGATGTCTCCCCACTGCAATGGCGGCAGTGTCTGGAAGACGGACATCCCCACCGGCAGCGGCCGTACGTCCTCGCTCCGTGTCGCCATGACCGGCCACAGCAGTTGGCCCCAGGTCATCAGAAAGCTCAGGATCGCCACGGACGCGTACGCGGGCTTCGACAGCGGCACGATGATGCTGCGGAAGGTCCGCCAGGGACCGGCCCCGTCCACGCGTGCGGCCTCCTCCAGTTCGCGGGGCAGCGCGAGGAAGAACGAGTAGAAGAGGTAGATGAAGAACGGGTTGGCGATGAACGGCACGATCTGCGCCTGATAGGTGTCGAGCCAGCCCAGCTCCGTCATCATCAGCAGCAGCGGGATGGCCAGTGCCTCGAACGGGATGATGAGGAGCGCGACCACGATCGCGACCACGACGTTGCGGCCGGTCCAGCGCAGCCTGGCGAGCGCGTAGCCGAACATGCTGTTGACGACGAGGCCGAGGCCGACCGTGGTGCCGCACACGACAAGGGAGTTGAGCAGCAGCCGGCCGAAGTTCGACCGCTCCCAGGCGCTGACGAAGTTGTCGAAGGTCGGGTGAAGCGGGATCAGGGCGCGCCAGCTGCCGCCGTCGCCGAGCACGTCCGCGTTGGGCTTGAGCGCGCCGACGAACATGAAGACCAGCGGGAACAGCATGAACAGCGCGAGGATCCCGCAGATGAGGTAGTGGAGCGGCAGGTTGTGGCGGGAGCGGCCGGGCGCGGACTGTCCCGAGCCGGTTCTGGAGGTGCTGAAGAGGGTCATCGGACGGCGCGCTCCTCACGGCCGAGCCTGCGCTGGACCAGCGAGACGGCGAGAACGAACAGGAAGAAGACGACGGCAATGGCGGAGGCCTGGCCGATCATGCGCCGGGTGTATCCGGTCTGCACGAGTTGCAGCATCATCGTGCGGGTGGAGTCCGTGGGGCCGCCGGGGAACTGCGGCATCATGTAGACCTGATCGAAAAGCCGGAAGGCGAAGATCGCCGTCACGTTGATGACGAACACCAGGGTGTTGCGCAGGCCCGGGACCGTGACATGGCGGAACTGCTGCCAGGCGCTCGCGCCGTCGACCCGCGCCGCCTCGTACAGGGAGGCGGGGATGGCCTGGAGGCCGGCCAGGAAGATCACCATCTGGAATCCGACGCCCTGCCACACCGAGGTCAGCACGATGGCGGGCATCGCCCAGCTCGTACTGGACAGCCAGCCGGGCTGCAGGTGGCCGAAGGTCAGCGTCCCCAACACCCCGTTGACGAGGCCCGAGTCGGGGAGCAGGAGCACCTTCCACACGACGGAGGCGACGGCCATCACCGTGACGGTGGGCAGGAAGTAGACCGTGCGGAAGAAGAGCCGCATCCGCAGCTGCCGGTTGACCAGGACGGCGAGTGCAAGGGCTGCGGCCGTCTGGACGGGCACGACGATGGCGGCGAACAGGGTGTTGTTGCCGAACGAGCGCCAGAACTGCGGGTCGGTGAAGATGCGCTGGTAGTTCTCGAACCCGGTGAACAGCACGGGCAGCGGCGAGGACAGCCGTTGGTTGGTGAACGACAGGACGACGGCGGAGACGAACGGGAAGATCAGGAAGACGGCCAGCAGGGCCACGGCCGGTGCGGAGAACAGGAGCGCGGCGAGCCGGCCGCGGCCGCTCCCCTTCGCCGGGGGACGACGGCGCCGGATCACGGGGGCCGGCAGCGCCCCTTGGGCGGGTTTGTCGAGGGTGGTGTGGGACATGGTGGGTCACCTCAAGGCGCAGGACGTGGTGCGGTGTCGGAGCGTCGAGCGCTCGGTGCGGCGGCGGTCCGATGAACCACGCCGCCGCACCGAGCCGTCCTCACTGGGTGGGGTAGCCGTCGTTGTCCTCGATGTCCTTGTTGATCGTGTCGACCGCCTTCTTCAGCGTCCGCGAGACGTCCTTGCCGAGGCTGATGTCGTCGATGGCCTGCGAGAACGCCTGCGTGATCGCGGGGTAGGCCGGGGTCTGCGGGCGGGGCACCGCGACCTTGGGCGACTTGTTGAGGCTGTCGGTGACCAGGCTCATCGGATCGCCCGGACCGTAGATGTCGGTGGCCTTCAAAGCCTGCTTGGTCGCCGGGGGTGCGCCGACGGCGCCGTACATGCTGAGCAGGCTCTTCTTGGTGAGCAGGTACTCCAGGAACGCGGCGGCCGCGTCGGGGTCCTCGGCCTTGCGGGTGATACCGAACTGCCAGGAGCCCATGCCGGTCTTCGAGCCGGTGCCGAAGTCGGGGAGGGGGAGTACGGCGAGGTCGTCCCCGGCGGCCTTCTTGTTGCCGTTCTTGTACGCCCACATGCCGTGCCAGGAGATCGGGCTCTTCTTCTTCAGGAACGGACTGTCGTCCTGGGCCTCGGTGTTCACGTACCCCTTCTTGAACCAGGACTGGAAGGTCTTCATGGCCTTGACGACCTCGGGCTTGTCCAGCGTTCCGGAGGCGGTCTTGTAGCCGTCGCGGTCGATGAGGTCGCCGCCGGCGGACTGGACGATGGGGCTGAAGGCGTAGCTGAACCACTCGCCCTGGCGGCCGAACCACATGTGCGGGTCAAGCGGCCGGTCGTAGCCCGCCTTCTTCAGCTTGCCGAGGATGCCGGTGAACTCCTCGGCGGTCCAGGCGTCGTCGACACCCTTGGGAATGCGGATACCGGCCTTCTTGAGGACGGACTTGTACGCGTACAGCACGATGCCGGAGTCGAAGGCGCCCACTCCGTACAACTTCTTGTCGTAGGTGCCCTGTTGGACGATCGAGGGCAGCAGGTCCTTGCGCGTGGACGACTTGAGACACTCGTCGAGCGGTATCAGGTCGCCGTTCCAGGCGTAGTTGTAGAGGTTGGGCCCGTCGAAGTCGAGCACGTCGGGCAGCTTGTCGGAGGCGGAGGCTGCCTGGACGGAGTCGTTGTACGTACCCTCGGGGACGCTCTGCACCTTCACGGTGACCTGGTCCTGGCTCTTGTTGAAGTCCTTGACCACCTTGAGGAACGTCTTCTTCTCCACTCCGCCGGCGTGGTAGAAGGCGCTGATCGTCCGCTTTCCGTCGATCTTCCCGTCGCACGAGGAGCCCCCGGAGGAGGCGGTGTCGCCCGATCCCGAGCAGCCGCTGACCGTAAGACCCAGAGCGAGGGCGGAGCAGGCCGCGACTAGGATGGTTCTGCGCATAAGGGTTCGTCCGTTCTTGAATTGGAGAGCACGGATGGGCTGCGGTGGGGCCGGGTGGCAGCCCGGCCCCACCGGATGTGCTGAGAGCCGCTCTTGGGAGATCAGTCCGCCGGGCGCGGAGAGCCGACGGACCCGCGCCCCCGCAAGGGCATCGGGACACGATGCGTCGACGCGCCCAGGGGGCCGTCCGCGAGGATCAACTCGACGGCCCGGCGCCCGAGTTCATGGTGCGGAAGCGCGACCGTGGTGAGGGCCGGCTTGAGCCAGCCGGCGATGTCCTGGTCGTCGAAGGACACGACGGAGATGTCGTCCGGGACGGAGAGTCTCGCCTCGGTGAGTGCCAGGTAGGCGCCGAAGGACACCCGGTCGGTGGAGCACACCAGCGCGCGGGGCCGACGCCCCTGGGTGAGCAGCCGGCGCACTTGAACGTAGCCGTCCTCGGCCCCCCAGTCGCATTCCACCACGCCCTCGAGGCCCGCTCCCGCCTCCCGCAGAACCTCTTGCAGTCCACGCATGCGTTCCTGGCCGGCGAAGACACCGTCCGGGGTGGCGGGGATCGCCTGGTGGCCGCCGATCGCCCAGATTCCGCCGGTGTGTCCCGCGGAGAGCAGGGCCCGCCCCGCTGTCCGGCCCGCCTCGATCTCGTCGGGGATCACCGACGGCGCGTCGAAGCCAGGGGCCAGGCAGTTGAGCAGGACCACCCGCCGCCCGTGCAGTTCGGGCGGCGGGGTGACGTAGTGGGTGTACATGGCCGCGTAGATCACGGCGTCGACCTGTCGGTCCAACAGGCCGTTGACCAGACCGGATTCGACGGCCCTGTCGCCGCCGGTCTCCGTGATGAACAGCAGGTGGTCCTTCTCGCGCGCCGCGTCGAGCGCGCCGCGGATCACCTCGCCGGCGAAGGGTGTGGTGGTGATGGTGTCGGAGACGAACCCGATGGTCTGGCTCGACTTCGTACGCAGGCTGCGGGCGGTGACATTGGGCCGGTAGCCCAGGTCGGCCGCCGCCGCCAGGACCTTGTCGCGGGACGCGTCCGAGATCCGCATGTCGGTGCGGCCGGACAGGGCGAAGGACGCCGTGGTCGGTGACACCCCCGCGCGTCGGGCCACATCGGCCATGGTCACTCGATTCGCGGCCATCTGCGCCTCGACCTCCGTTAAATCGGATTAGCAAGTCGAGGATGAGGATGCAGCGCACCCAATCTCGTGTCAACATCCCGGACGCAGCGAATCAACACCCTTTGAGACTATGGGCATTTGTACCCGATTTGGGACTGCGGAGATGTAACCCGTGCTGCGTTAGCTCTTGCGTTAGCAACTTTTGCGGTCGAACGATGCCTGCGGTCCACAGGGATAAACCGATTTGGCATCCCTGCCCCCCAACGACCGTTCAGGAGCCCTCATGGCCACCATGAACAGAAGAACAGTTCTGCGCGTCCTGTCCGTCGGCGCCGGTGCCGCGCTCATCCCGGTCGCCCGCACCGCCGCGTTCGCGAGGGACACGAGCACCCCGCTTGCCGCCGCCCTCTCCGCCCACTGGGACTTCACTGAGGGAAGCGGCGCGACGACCGAGGAACAGGTCACCCACACCTCGAACCCCATCAACTACGTCTTCAACGACGCCGTTTACAAGCCCGACAGCGACCCTCTGTGGTCGGCGAAGCGGGACGCGGACGGCATCCTCTCCGGGGCGCTGCTCTTCGACGGCTACTCCACGTGGGTCGCCCGCGGAGCCGCCGAGACCACCCTGCCCACCGACGGGCTGACCGTCGAGGCATGGGTGGCGCCCCGCGCCTTCGAGTGGGGCGACGAGGGCAAGCCCTCCGTCATCGTCAATCAACAGGACAAGGGAGCACAGCGCGGCTTCAGCCTGGGCGTCGGCAGGCACGGCGTGTGGCAGTTCGCCATCGGCACGGGAGACGCCTGGTACGAGGTGACCGCACCGAAGTCCGCCGCCCTGGCCGCCGGCAAGTGGGCCCACGTCGCGGCCGTGTTCGCTCCCGGCGACAGCGCGATCACGCTGTACCTCGACGGCACATCCGTCACCCAGTCCTCGGTCCCGTCGGCGGCTCGGTTCAGCAAGGCCGACGTCCCGCTGCTCGTCGGCCGGCACAACCAGCCCGCCGTCATCAACGGCACGTTCGCGGTCAACATGTTCAACGGCCTGATCGACGAATTGAAGCTGCACGGCGGCGCGTTGACCGCCGCCGAGGTGGCCACCAGCCACGAGACGGACCTCAAGACCTTCTCCGGCGGCACGATCCCCGAGGCCGCCCTGGCAATGGACCGCTCCCGCTACGACGGCGACCGCTACCGCCCGGCCTTCCACTTCACCGCACCCAACCACTGGATGAACGAACCGCACGCACCCCTCCAGGTCGGCGGCCAGTTCCACCTCTTCTACCAGCACAACTCCCACGGCCCGTACTGGCACAACATCTGCTGGGGCCACGCGGTCAGCAAGGACCTGGTGCACTGGCGCGACCTCCCCGTCGCCCTCGCCCCCACCGCCGACAGCGTGGCCCCCGACGGCGTCTGGTCCGGCGCCTCCACTCTCGACGCGGACGGCGTCCCGGCCCTGCTGTTCACCGCAGGCGACGACTCCCTCAAGCCCAACCAGGCCGTCGGCCTCGCCCGCCCCGTCGACCCGAGCGATCCCGACTTCGCGCAGTGGAAGATGCACGACACCCTCGTCATCAGCCAGCAGGCAGACCTCGACGTCGGCGCCGACCGCAAGGTCCGTTTCGGGGACTTCCGCGACCCGTTCGTCTGGAAGGACGGGAACACCTGGTTCCAGCTGGTGGGCTCGGGCGTCCAGACCTCCTCCGGCACCGACATCGGCGGCACGGCGCTCCTTTACACCTCCACGAACCTCACCGACTGGACGTACCGAGGACCGCTGATGGTCGGGGACGTCGCCGCCCACCCGAAGACGGGTCAGGTGTGGGAGCTGCCCACCTTCCTGCCCATCGGCAAGGACACACAGGGCCGCGAGCGCCGTGCGCTGCTGGTCAACCCGGCCTTCCCCGCAGGTCCCGGCGAGTACTCCAGCAAGTACACCTACTACTGGGCCGGCACCTGGGACGGCTCCTCCCGCGCGTGGAAGCCCGACACCACGGAGCCCCAACTGCTGGACTACGGCGAGCACTTCACCGGCCCCAGCGGCATGGTCGACGACCAGGGCCGCTCCCTGGTCTTCACCATCGCCCAGGACCGCCGCTCCGAACAAGGACACTACGACGCCGGGTGGGCGCACAACGCGGGACTCCCGATCGTGCTGTCCATGCGCGAAGACGGTGACATCAGCTTCGAGCCGGTCGCCGAAGTAGCGAAACTCCACGACGGTGAGGCAGTGGTGTCCGTGTCCGCGTCCACGTCGATCTCCGAAGCGAACGCACTGCTCGCCGCGGTCAAGGGATACCAACTGCACATCAAGCTGACGATGGAGGCGGGCAGCGCGGCCACCTTCGGCCTCGACGTACTACGCAGCCCCGGCGACGAGGAACGCACCCGCCTGTTCTACGACAAGGCTGCCTCGGAGCTGGGCGTGGACCGCACCCGCTCCGGGAACGTCTCCAGCGCTGTCGGCGACCTCGGCACGCAGAAGGGCTCTCTCGCCCTCGCCGACGGCAAGCTCACGATGGACGTCTTCGTCGACCGCTCGATCATCGAGGCGTACGCGAACACACACCGCTCGATCACGACACGGGCGTACCCCTCCCGCGACGACTCCCTCGGTCTCCAACTCTTCGGTGAGGGTGCCACCGTGACGTCGCTCACGGTGTGGAAGATGGGCGGCATGACCGCCTGAGTGCGGGCCATTGCCTGCTGAGACCGAGGCATCACTCCGCACCGGAAGGCCGGTCCGGCCTTCCGGCGCGGAGAACACCGTGTGGAACGCCCTACGGAGGTACCGCGACAAGCCGCCCGATGGTCTCGCCCGCTATAGGCGCCCGATGCCTCGCCGACCTCACGTCGGCGACCTTGCAGCCTTGATGCTCTGCGGCCCTGGGCCTGCGCCGGTACGTCGCGCGCCCGGGCAGCGGCCAGTGACCCACCACTGAGCCGGTGTCTGGTCAGGCAAGAGTGGCCGCCGTCTGCGGACTCACGCCTCGCTCGTGACGGCTCGATCCTTGGGGGCCCGTGTGGGGCCCGGGCCTGGAGTGCCCTGGCCGTGGTTGCGGATGAGGGCCACGCCGATAAGCGCGAGGAGGGAGGCGGCGGAGAGGGTGTAGAGGCCTCCATTGGTGCTGCCGGTGGTGTCCTTGAGGTAGCCGAAGAGGGTGGGCGAGACGAAGCCGCCCAGGTTGCCGAGCGAGTTGACCAGGGCAAGGCCCGCAGCGGCGATCTTCACGTCCAGGCCGTGCTGCGCCATCGGCCAGAACAGGCCGGCCGCCACTTTGCCGCCGACCGCGGCCAGCGTGATGGCGAGCAGCCCGAACCACGGCGAGCCGAGCGTGGCCAGGAAGGTGCCGATCGCAGACAGGACCAGGGCCGCGGCCAGGTAGGGGCGCCGGTCGGGGAGCCGGTCGGTGAAGTGGTTGGTGGTGTACATCGCGACGACGGCGCAGATCCACGGGACGGCGGACAGCAGACCGACCTGGAAGGGCGAGAGCCCGCCGATTTCCTCGACCAGGCTCGGCAGCCAGAAGGTGATGGCGTAGCCGGTGAGCGCCATCGCGAAGAACACACAGGTCAGTGCGGCGACTTGGCCCTGGAAGATCAGCTTGATGCCGCTGGTCTTCGGGGCGCGGCTGCGTTCCTGCCGGTCACGCTCGACCGCCGCGCTCAGCGCCTCCTTCTCCTCCGTGGACAGCCAGCGGGCGTCGCGGATACGGGAGACCAGGAAGAAGCCGGCGAAGATGCCGAACACGATGGAGAAGCCGCCCTCGAGCGCGAACATCCAGCGCCAGCCGGCGATCCCGGCGATGCCGTGCATCTCCAGGAGGGCGCCGGTGATCGGCCCGGTCACGATGTACGCGGTGGCCGAACCGCCGAGGAAGATCGCGCTGGCCTTGCCGCGGCTGGAGTTCGGCAGCCACTGCGTGAAGAACAGCATCACCCCGGGGAAGAACCCGGCCTCGGCGACACCGAGCAGGAAGCGCAGTCCGTAGAAGAGCCAGACGCTGTGGATGAAGCTCATCGCGAGGATCACGGCGCCCCAGGTGAGCATGATCCGGGTGAGCCAGACCCGGGCGCCGAGCCGCTCGAGCAGCATGTTGCTGGGCACTTCGAACAGGGCGTAGCCGATGAAGAAGAGTCCGGCGCCGAGCCCGTACGCGGTGGCGCTCACCCCGATGTCCGCACGCAGGTCGTCCTGGACGAACCCGACGTTCGTACGGTCCATCTGGTTGATCACCAGCATGAGGACGAGCACGGGCAGCATCCGCAGCAGGAACTTCCTGATCGCGCGCTGCTCAGCGGTGCGACCGGCCGCCTCGGCGGCTCGCTCGGCTCGGGTCTTCCACTTGAGGAATTGCGGGGCCATCGGGGACTCCCAGGTCTAGTGCCACGAGAAGACAGCGTTCGCGTTGTTCACATTCATGAACTTGAGTCTGAGTCGTGGGCACTTTACGAAGGGGGTTCTGCCGCGTCAATGGATCGCACGGAACTACACCCCACCTGCACGGTTGGGGAGCCGGACGCGGATCAGGGACGCGTTGAGGCTTGTCCGAAGGTCGTTCACGTACGAGAATCCCGAGTCGTGATCTGAGCCGCCCATCCGGTGCCAGGCCCACGTCCCACCGATCAGAAGGACGACGCACATGAACTCGACGACCGCCCCACCGGACGCCGGCGGCCGCATCCGCGAACTGATCGTCACGCCCATCGCGTTCGCCGACCCGCCGCTCCTGAACGCCGACGGCGTGCACGAGCCCCTCGCGCTGCGCTGCATCCTCCAACTCGTCCTGGAAGACGGCACCGTCGGACTCGGCGAGACACCCGGCGGCAGCGCGCGCCTCGCCCGCCTCCAGAGGGCCGCGAAGATACTCCCCGGCCACAACGTCTTCGACACCACCGCGTTGTGCGCCGCCGTCGACGAGACACTGCTCCCCGACGTACCCAGTGCTCACGAGCGCGGCTGGACGACCTCGGCGATCGAGGTGGCCTGCCTCGACGCGCAGGGCAAGCTCACCGGCCGCCCGGTCAGTGACCTGCTGGGCGGCGCGGTACGCGACAGCGTCCCCTTCGCCGGCTACCTCTTCTACAAGTGGGCCGAGCACCCCGCCCTCGACGGCCGCCCCGCCATCGACGACCCGTGGGGCGAGGCCCTCACCCCGGACGGCATCGTCGCGCAGGCCCGGCGCATGCAGGAGCTGTACGGGTTCACGTCCTTCAAGCTCAAGGGCGGCGTCTTCCCGCCCGACGAGGAGATCGCCGCCATCGAGGCGCTACGCGAGGCCTTCCCCGGCGCCCCGCTACGCCTGGACCCCAACACGGCCTGGACGGTGGAGACTTCGGCCTACGTGGCCAAGCGCCTGGACGGCGTCCTGGAGTACCTGGAGGACCCGACCGCCACCATCGCCGGCATGGCCGACCTGGCCCGCATCTCCCCGCTGCCGCTGGCCACCAACATGTGTGTGATCGCCTGGGAGCACCTCAAGCCCGCCGTACGCGACAACGCGATCCAGGTCCTGCTCACCGACCACCACTACTGGGGCGGCCTGCGCCGCACCCGTGAACTCGCCGCCGTCTGCGAGGCGTTCGACATCGGCCTGTCCATGCACTCCAACTCACACCTGGGCATCAGCCTCGCCGCCATGACCCACGTCGCCGCCGCGCTGCCCCGCCTCGACCACTCCTGCGACACCCACTACCCATGGAACTCGGGCAGCGACATCATCGAGCCCGGAGTCCTCAAGCTGGAGAACGGCGAGGTCCGCGTCCCCACAGGCCCCGGCCTCGGCGTCACCCTCGACACCGACGCACTGGAGCGCATGCACCGCCGCTACCTGGACTCCGGCATCCGCGACCGCGACGACAGCGGCTACATGCGCCGCGTCCACCCCGACCACCGGCCGGGCCTGCCCCGCTGGTGACGACGAGGGGCCTCACGGCACGGCGTCTGCCCGCGCCGCGGAACCTGTCCCTCGGCGACTTCTGGGATCTGTCACGGCCGGCCCGCGACGCGGGCCGGCCACGGTCAGGCCACCGGGTCGAGAAAGGTCAGGACGGAGGCGTCCTCTTCGATCAACGGACCGAGTGCGGTGTTGAACGGGGCGCCGTACGGGGCGTTCAGGTGCGCCTGGAACGCGTCCTCGTCCCGGTAGACCTCAAAGATCCAAAAGGCGCGCGGGTTCGCCGCCTTGGTGTGCACGTCGAAGGCGAGGTTCCCCGCCTCCTCACGCACCTTCCCGGCGTACTCCACGATCAGGCGGGCGACGTCGTCCCTCGCTCCCTCGCGGGCGGTGAACTCGGCCAGCAGGGTCCTCTGTTGCACATGCACGTTGCGTGTCCTTGTCTTGTCAGTCGCGGTAGGAGCCGAGATGCCAGACGCTGGCCTGGTCAAGACGCACCGAGCCGTTCTCGGCGAAGACCTCCACGCCCCGGCTGGCGGGGTCCGGGAAGATCTGGTCGGTGATCACGGACTCGCCGCTGCCGCCGAAGACCTCGACGGACGAATCGTCGACCAGGATCCGCAGCTTGACCTTGCCGTTCTTGGCCTTGAGCGGTGCGCGCTGAACGCCGGGGAAGGCGCTGCTGAAGCCGACGTCACCGGACTTGGTGCGGTCGACGTACAGCTCCTGGGCCGAGGCGTCGTAGCCGATGACGGTCTCCTCTCCCCCGGCGCCGGTGCGCACCTTGAGGCCGAAGCGTTCGGCGTCCTTGAGGGAGAAGGTCGTCTCGATGTCGAGTGCCTTGCCGTTCCCCTTCGGGCCGACCAGCGGCTTCGAGGTGTTGGTGACAGTGACGTCGGAGGCCGTCGCCGCCTTCCCCTCGCGCAGTGACGCCAGGCTCTTCACCGGTTGGCTGGTCAGCTTGGCACGGCCGTCGACGGTGCGCAGCGCCATCTCGCGCGGGATGCTCTGTGCGCTGCGCCAGGGAGTGGTGGGGATGGCGCCGGCGTACTCCCAGTCGTTCATCCAGCCGATCATGTGCCGCTTGTCGCCCGGGGTGTTCTCCCAGGACACCGCCGCGTAGTAGTCCTTGCCGTAGTCGGCCCAGTCGGCGCGCTGCACAACGGACTTGGCGGGTGCGGACGCGGTGGTGAACTGGTCTGCCATGAGGTGGCCCCAGCCCGCGGTGTTGTTGTCGACGATCTGGATCCGCGCCTGCTTGCCGGCGTAGGGCCGCATGTCGAAGGAGGCCCAGTCCAGGCTCTCGCTGTCGGCGCCGGTGGCGCTGGTGACCACCTTGCCGTCGACGAGCAGGTTGACGGATGTCTCCCGCGAGACGGGCTCGGCCCTGGTGTCCGAGAGCACGATGTGGTCGACGTTGAGGTGGCCCCAGCCGCCGGTGTTGTTGTCGACGATCCTTAGCTGTGCTTGTTTGCCGGCGAGGCCCTTGACGTCCCAGGAGGCCCAGCTGAGTGCCTCGTCGTCGTTGCCGGTCGCGCTGTGGACCACCTTGCCGTCGACGAGGAGTTCGACGGCGGTGGACTCGGCGGAGCCGGAGGCGTGGTTGCCGCCGCCGATCAGGAAGTCGATGTAGTTCTTGTCGATGGTGAACTCGGGCGAGGTGAGGGTGCCGGTCGTGGCGTCGCCGTCTCGGAAGCTGTTGGCAAGGCCTTCGCCCATATAGCCGGTGACCGGCAGCTGGTTGGGCAGGGTGCCGGGGGCCGGTGCGGTGCCGAAGGCATCGCCGGTCACCTTCCAGTCGCCGTACGTGCCGCCCTCGAAGTCGGCGAGGACCGTCCCCTCGGGCACGGGCCCCCGCTCAAGGACGGTGCCGTCCTGGTGCGGGTGCTTGCCGCCGCCGACCTTGAAGTTCAGGTACCGGTCGTCGACCGCGAAGGGCGGCGAGGTGAGAGTGCCGGTCGTCGAGTCGCCGCTGTGGAAGCTGTTGGCGAAGGCCTTGCCGTCGAATCCGGTGACCTCTCCCTGCCCGTCGAGCGCCCCGCTCGCCGGGGTCTCGCCGAAGGCCTTCCCGGTGGGCGTCCACGTACCGAATCCTGCGCCTTCGAAGTCCTGGACGACCTTGCCCTCGGGCGGGGTGTAGCTGCCCTTGTTGTCGGCGGTGAACTTCTTGCCGTCGAAGTCACCAACGAAGTACTGGGCACCCGAACCGCCCGCGACACCACCGGGGTTGATGTTGACGACCAGGACCCACTTGATCTTCTTCTTGTCCCCGTCGACGGCCATCGGGAACAGGTCGGGGCACTCCCAGACGCCGCCCGTCGCACCCGCCGGGCCGAACTCGCTGAGCTGCTCCCAGTCCTTGAGGTTCTTGGACGAGTAGAACCGCACCTTGTGCTCGGCGGACAGCGACACCGTCATCAGCCAACTCTTGGTGGGCTCGTACCACTGCACCTTCGGGTCGCGGAAGTCCTTCGAGCCGATGTCGATGACGGGATTGCCCTTGTACTTGGTGAAGGTGCGGCCGCGGTCGGTGCTGTAGGCGATCGACTGCGCCTGCGTGCCCGTGCTGTTGTCGAGACTCGTGTAGATCGCCACCATGGGCGGGTTCGTCTTCGTGCCGAAGCCGGTGGTGTTGTTCCGGTCGACGACCGCGCTGCCGGAGAACACCATCTCCTTGTCGTCGTGCGACAGGGCGAGCGGCAGCTCCTTCCAGTGCACGAGATCCTTGCTCACCGCGTGGCCCCAGGACATGTCTCCCCACGAGTTGCCATTGGGGTTGTACTGGTAGAAGAGGTGGTACTCGCCCTTGTAGTACACGAGGCCGTTGGGGTCGTTCATCCAGTTCTTCTGCGGTGTGTAGTGGAACTGGGGTCGGTAGGTCTCGGTGTACGGCGGGTTGTCGGCGGCCGCGGCGTGCGGCGCGAGCGGGGCCGCGGACAGGGCGCAGACGGTCGCCACCGCCGCGATCGCCCGTCTGCGGGCATGCCGGGATACACGTACAGAGCTCATGGAAGTCTCCTGTGCTGCGGCGATCCGCGCGGCGGAGCCTGGTGTCCGGCGCGGTGGAACCAAAGAGTGCTGCCCTGGTACCGGCACCGTCGTCCACGGCGCAGGACGGGCTGCCATCGATGACTTGTGTCATCGATGACATCGAGCGGCCTGATACTGACCGCATTACGCCCGACTCGTCAACGGTTTCGGTGAGACGGCCTGCCTTTACGTCATACGGCGCCGACAGCCTCCGACCGCTTCAACTGCTCCTGCCACGGCGGGTTGGGGCCGGCCACCGAGCAGGTCAGGGCCGCCACCCGGGCACCGAACGCGCAGGCTTCGGCGACATCGTCGAGACGCAGTCCTGTCAGCCGGCCGCCGAGCAGTCCGCGGGCGCCGAGATGGTGCAGCAGACCGGCGGTGAAGGAGTCCCCGGCGCCGACCGTGTCGACCACCCGCGTCTGTGTCGCGGGCACCTCGATGCGTACGCCGTCGAGCGAGGCCAGGGCGCCGGCGGCGCCGCGCGTGATCACGACGAGCCGCACCCCTGTGGCATGCCAGAGGTCGCACGCCCGCTCGGGAGACGTGTCAGGCAACAGGAGTTCGAGGTCGTCCTCGCTCAGCCGGAGCACATCGGCGAGGCCGCACCAGTGCGCAAGGCGCGCCCGGTAGACGTCGGGACGCACGAGCAGCGGGCGGACATTGGGATCGATACTGATGGTCGCGCCGGGTGCGGCCGCCGCCAGGAAGTCCTCCACCACGGCGCCGCCTGGTTCGCGGACGAGCGCCAGCGAACCGGTGTGCAGGCAGGCGGTGTCGGACAGGTCGACCCGTGCCAACTCCTCGGCCGTCCACTGCCAGTCGGCCGTGTTCTGCGCGTGGAAGGAGAACGCGGCCTGCCCCAGGGCGTCCAGCTCCGCCACCGCCAAGGTGCTGGGCTCCGCGGCCGGTACGGCGTCCGACAGGTCCACCCCCGACGCCTCCAGGTGGGCGCGGAACAGCCGGCCGAACACGTCGTCGGACAGCCGCGCGAGGAAGCGGGCCGGGGTGCCGAGCCGGGCCAGGGCCACCGCCGTGTTCGCGGGTCCGCCGCCCGGCTGTACCCGCAGGGCCAGCTCGTTCGAGGTGCCTGAAGGTTGGGCGAACGCGTCCGCGACGCACTCCCCCAGGACGGTGATCTGACGCGGGTTCATGGGCTGCTCATCTCTGCGGGATCAAGATCGACGGGGGTACCGGTCACGTCGGGGTGCTGCTGCGAGAGTGCCGCGGCGGTGAACTCCCGCCGAGGTTTACCGATTTGTGACGGGTGCAAGGCATTGACGTTTCCTGGCAGCGGAGTCCATCATCCTCGCCATGCGCTGTCAACGATGACATAAGTCATCGATGACACTCCGGAACGGCGTACTCCGATGCCGTCAACCGCCCGTAACTCCGCAGGAGTTGTTCATGTCTCGCACCTCGCGTTTGTCCTCTTCCCTGCTCAGAGTCGCCGCGTGTACCTCGGTCGCGGCCCTCGCCCTGACGGCCTGCGGATCCGGATCCGGGTCGGACTCGAAGGCCGCCGGCTCCGGCTCCGACTCCGGCAAGGTGAAGGTCGGGCTGATCACCAAGACCGACACCAACCCGTTCTTCGTGAAGATGAAGGAGGGCGCGGAGAAGGCCGCCAAAGAGGATGGCGCCCAACTCATGACCTCGGCGGGCAAGTTCGACGGGGACAACGCCGGTCAGGTCACCGCGGTCGAGAACATGATCGCCGCAGGGGTGAAGGGCATTCTGATCACACCGAGCGACTCCAAGGCGATCGTGCCCGCCATCGAGAAGGCCAAGGCCAAGGGCATCCTGGTCATCGCGCTCGACACCCCGACCGAGCCGCAGAGCGCCGTCGACGCCCTCTTCGCCACGGACAACCTCAAGGCCGGCGAGTTGATCGGCGAGTACACCAAGGCCGCTATGAAGGGCAAGAAGGCGAAGATCGCCGCACTCGACCTCGCACCCGGTGTCTCCGTCGGCGTCCAGCGGCACAACGGGTTCCTCAAGGGCTTCGGCATCACCGACAAGGACGTCGCGTGCGCCCAGGACACCGGCGGTGACCAGGCCAAGGGCCAGACCGCCATGGAGAACTGCCTGCAGAAGGAACCCGGCATCAACGTCGTCTACACGATCAACGAGCCGGCCGCCCTGGGCGCGTACACCGCGCTGAAGGCCAAGGGCCGGGAGAAGGACGTCCTGATCGTCTCCGTCGACGGCGGCTGCACCGGCACCAAGGCCGTCAAGGACGGCAAGATCGCCGCCACTTCGCAGCAGTACCCGCTGAAGATGGCCGCCGAAGGCGTCAAGGCCGTCGTGACGTACGCCAAGGACGGCAAGAAGGCGTCCGGTTACACGGACACCGGTGCCACCCTGATCGCCGACAAGGCCGCGACGGGCGTCACCTCCAAGGACACCGGATTCGGCCTGAAGAACTGCTGGGGCTGAGCCGCCCTGCCCGCCCAGCCGCCGCCCCACGCATCCCACAGCGGGGCGGCCGCCCCACCACCTCCACGCCCCGGGACGGCCGCCCCTCTCGTCCTGTGACCAGGACTTGAGTCTTCCGACAAGGACCTCGCATGACCGCCACGTCCACACCCCCGAGCACGTCCTCGCCGTACACCGAGCTCAAAGCGCCGACCGCGGCCCGCAGACTGCTCACGGCACCGACCACAGGGCCGCTGATCGCCTTCGTTCTCGCCTGTGTCTTCTTCTCCATCTCCTCGGACCAGTTCCTCACGGGCGGGAACTTCTCCCTGATCGTGCAGCAGGTCATGGTCGTCGGCACCCTCGCCATCGGGCAGACCCTGATCATCCTCACCGCGGGCATCGACCTGTCGTGCGGGGCCGTGATGGCGTTCGGCACCATCGTCATCGCCAAGACGGCCGCCGACGGTTCCCTGCCCCCGCTCCTCGCCATCGGCCTGGGTCTGGTGGTCTGCGGCGGGTTCGGGCTGCTCAACGGGCTGCTCGTGCAGAAGATCCCGCTGCCGCCGTTCATCGTGACCCTCGGCATGCTCAACGTGGCGTTCGCGCTGACCCATATCTACTCCGAGGAGAAGACGGTCAGCAGCCTGCCGGGCCCGCTGACCGCCCTCGGGCAGACCTTCCCGCTCGGCCACACCGACATCACCTACGGCTCGCTGGTCACCATCGCCCTGTTCCTCCTCCTCGCCTACGCGCTGAGCAGCACCGGCTGGGGGCGGCACGTCTACGCCCTCGGCAACAGCCAGGAGGCGGCACGCCTCAACGGCATCCGCACCTCCCGGCTCGCCGTCGGCATCTACACCGTCGCCGGCGTCCTGTACGGGATCGCCGCCCTGCTGCTCGTCTCCCGCACCGGAGTCGGTGACCCGCAGGCGGGCCAGACCGACAACCTCGACAGCATCACGGCGGTGGTGCTGGGCGGCACCAGCCTGTTCGGCGGCCGCGGTTCGGTGCTCGGCACGTTCATCGGCGTCCTCATCGTCGGTGTGTTCCGCAACGGCCTGCAGCTCATGGGCGTCGCCTCCACCTACCAGACCCTGATCACCGGGGTCCTGGTGATCCTCGCCGTGACCGTCGACCAGATCTCCCGAAAGAAGTCCCGATGACCGCCACCACCTCCTCAACTCCCGTTCTGCAGGCGCGCGGTCTGGTCAAGCGCTACGGCCACGTCACCGCCATCGACGGCGCCGACTTCGACCTCCTGCCGGGTGAGGTCCTCGCCGTCATCGGAGACAACGGAGCCGGCAAGACCAGCCTCATCAAGGCCCTCACCGGCGCCGTGACCCCCGACGCGGGCGAAATACGCCTCGACGGCAAGCCCATCCAGTTCTCCGGACCGCAGAGCGCACGCGCCCACGGCATCGAAACGGTCTATCAGGACCTCGCCGTGGCCGCCTCCATGGACATCGCCTCCAACATGTTCCTCGGCCGCGAACTGCGTCGCCCTGGCGTCCTCGGCAGCGTTTTTCGCATGCTGGACAAGAAGCGGATGCGTCAGGAGGCCGCCGAGCACATGGCCGGCCTGAAGATCGGCCTGCGCTCGCTCACGCAGTCGGTCGAGACCCTCTCCGGCGGACAGCGGCAGGCCGTCGCCGTGGCCCGTTCCGTCGCCTGGGCCCGCAGCGTCGTCGTCATGGACGAACCCACCGCCGCCCTCGGCGTCAAGGAGTCCGCACAGGTCCTCGACCTCATCCGCCGCGTCCGCGACCAGGGCATGCCGGTCGTGCTGATCAGCCACAACATGCCCCATGTCTTCGAGATCGCCGACCGGATCCACGTCCACCGGCTCGGCCGGCGCGCCGCCCTGATCAAGCCCACCGACTACTCCATGGCGGAGGTCGTCGCCATCATGACCGGCGCACTCGCTGTCGACGAGGCAGGAGATACTGTCATCGCGGATTCCGAGGCGGCGAAGGCCGCGGGGGTCCGGGCCACCTGACCACACGCACACACCGCTCACGGGTTCCGGCCGGGGCCGAGGCCGGAACCGTAAGAGCACAGGAGACGGTTTCCTTCATGGCAGCGAACCGCCGCCCCACGCTGGCCGACGTCGCCCGCGAAGTAGGGGTCAGCGCCAAGACCGTCTCCCGCGTCCTCAACGAGGACGGACCCGCATCCGCCCAGACCCGGGAACAGGTGCTCGCCGCCGTCGCGAAACTCGGCTTCCAACCGAACCTCATGGCACGCAACATCCGCGTCGGCGGCCCCGACACCACCATCGGACTGATCGTCCCCGACCTCAGCAACCCCTTCTTCGGCGCCGTGGCCCGCAGCATCGAGGAAACCGTCCACGACCGCGGACTGACCCTCCTCATGGGGTCGTCCGCGGACGACCCCGACCGCGAACGCGCGCTGACGGACAAGTTCCTCGCCCGCCGGGTCAGCATCTTGATGGTCGTACCGTCCGTCGGCGCCGACCACTCCCCTCTCAAGACACACCGCTCCGCGGGCCTGCCCATCGTCTTCATCGACCGCCCCGGGGCGGGCCTGTCCGCGGACAGCGTCGTCAGCTCCAACCGTGCCGGCACCCACGAAGGCGTCGCCCACCTGATCGCCCACGGCCACCGGCGCATCAGCTTCATCGGCGACCTGCCGACCAAGCTCTACACGCGCCGGGAACGTCTCGCCGGATACCGCGAAGCCCTCCAGGAAGCCGGACTTCCGCACGACCGCGCCCTGGTTGCCAACGCGCACGACCAGCAGGGAGCCGCGGCCGCGACCGCACAACTCCTCGACCTGGCCGATCCCCCCACCGCCCTGTTCGCCGGCAACAACATCATCGCCGTCGGGATCGTCGCCGAACTCGCCCGCAACAAACGGAAAGACATCGCCGTCGTGTCCTTCGACGACGTGCCGCTCGCCGAGGCCCTGGAGCCGGCCCTGACCGTCGTCGCCCAGGACGCCGACGCGATCGGCGCGGCGGCCGCCACCAGGGCCCTGGCCCGCCTCGACGGCGACCGCTCACGCGCCGGCACGATCACGGTCCCGACGCGACTGATCGTGCGGAGCTCTGGCGGGAACCTCACGCAATAGGCAGAGACTGGCGCAGCGTCCAAGCGGTCAACATCACGAGCCCGCCGATCGAAGTGCCATCCGTAGAGACGTTCCCGGCGGCCGTCCTCGACTGCAACGGCCACGAACCCATGGCGCTCTCGGCGTCTGCAGCCGGCGCCGACTCACACGGCCGTGCCTCACGCGGCTGAGAACCTCGTACGCCGACGGCACCGTGCACGTCGTCGGCGACAGCGCGCGTAGCGATGCGTCCCTGCGACGGCCCGCTGCCAAGCCGGACGCACGTTGCGAACGCGGCGGCCCGGATGGCTAGCCACCGCGTTGTCGAAACTCCTCGCCGTGCAGCCATTTGCGGATGACGCCCCGCCGACTCGGCAGGGCGTCATCCGCCGTATCCCGACCCCGGCGCCGAGCTCTCCGCGGTCACCCGGCCTCTTCCGGCTACCGCAACCAACCCCGCCCCCGGACTGAGACCCGGCGAAAGCCCACAGAACAACAACCAATAGGCCTCGGGGGCCCTTCGGGTGATGCCATCGCCGGGCGCTCTGCCCGCCGACCCCACGCCACCGAACCCGTGCAGGGGAAACAAGCGGAAGCCCCTCCGCGCGGTAATTGACAGGGTACGAACGTTCCTCTTAACGTACCCACATCCGGGAGCACCACCGTTGACTCAATGAGGAGCGTCGATGCAGCACCTGTACGACATAGACGTCCGGGTTCCGATGCGTGACGGCGTGGCCCTCGCCGCCAACGTGTGGCGTCCGGCCGAGGGAAGGGCTCCGACGCTGCTCGTGCGCCTGCCGTACGGCAAGGACGCGATGGGTCTGGGCCACGACATGATGCCCAACTTGCTGACGTTGCTGGAGGCCGGTTACGCGCTGGTGGTGCAGGACTGCCGGGGTACGTACCGCTCTGAAGGCGAGTTCGTTCCGCACATGGCCGACCGGGCGGACGGCGAGGACACCGTCGCCTGGATCGCCGACCAGCCGTGGTCGGACGGCACGGTGGGCATGTTCGGGGCGTCCTACCTCGGGATGGTCCAGTGGGAGACCGCCGCGACCGGCGCCCGGGGCCTCAAGGCGATCGCGCCGACCTTCACCTCGATCGACAACTACGAGGCGCCCTGGTTCTCCGCGGGCGGTGCGCTCTCGCTGAGCGTGGTCACGTGGTGGAACGCCATGATGTACGCGGCCGACGCGCAGCGGTCCCTGGCCCTGGGCCAGGACACCTTGTCCCAGCTGGAGGAGCTCGGCCAGGCGGCCCTGTTCCCGGAGCGTCTCAACGATGTGCTTCCGACGGCGGAGGTCCCGGTCCTGACGGGATACGGGAAGTGGTGGGACGACTGGATGGCGCACCCGTCCCACGACGGGTACTGGGATGCCATGGAGCTCACGCCTGAGCTCAAGAACGTTACCGCTCCGGCGCTGAACATCGGCGGCTGGTACGACCTGTACATCGGGCAGACCCTGCGCACCTACACCACCGCCCGCCAGAAGGCAGGCAGCGCGGAGGCGCGCGACGGGCAGCGCCTGATCGTCGGTCCGTGGGATCACATCTCCGTGGATGGCGTCTATGCCGACCGTTCTTTCGGCCCGCTGGCCGCCGCCCAGGTGATGGGCCTGACGGACCTGCATGTGAAGTTCTTCGACCGCTGGCTGCGCGGTGACACCACCGCTCTGGACGGCGTGGCCCCGGTGAAGATTTTCGTGATGGGCATCGACCAGTGGCGCGACGAGCAGGAGTGGCCACTGCCCGACACGAGGTGGACCGACTTCCACCTCACCAGCGCCGGCCACGCCAACACCATGGACGGCGACGGTGTGTTGACCACCGAGGCGCCGACAGACGCCGGGCGCGATACCTACCTGTACGACCCGCGCCGCCCTGTGCCCACGGCCGGTGGGGCGTGCCTGCCGATGACGCCGGGGTTCGGTGGTCCGGTCGATCAGCGGACCGTCGCCGCCCGCGAGGACGTCCTGTCCTTCGCCGGCCCGGTGCTCGAGGAGCCGGTCGAGGTCACCGGCCCGGTCAGCCTGACCCTGTACGTCTCCTCGTCCGCGGTGGACACCGACTTCACCGCCAAGCTCGTCGACGTCTTCCCCGACGGCAAGGCGATCAACCTGTGTGACGGGATCCTGCGCGCCCGCTACCGGGGCGGCCTCGCCACGGAGGAGCTGATGGCTCCCGGCGCGGTCTACGAGATCACCGTCGACATGACGGGCACGTCGAATGTGTTCCTGCCCGGTCACCGCATCCGCCTGGATGTCTCCAGCAGCAACTTCCCGCGCTACGACCGCAACACCAACACCGGCGGCGTCATCGCTCACGAGAGCGAGGAGCAGATGGTGCCCGCGATCAACCACATCCACCATGGGCCGGAGCACCCCAGCCGTCTGGTGCTGCCGGTCATCGACCGCAAGGACCAGTCGTGAGTGCCGCCGACCGGGTCGCCGAACTCACCGCGACCTTCGCAGCGCCCTCCCTCGACGTGGCCCACCTGCTGTGTGACCGGCACCCCGCCGACCGCACCGCGTTCACCGTGGTCGACAGCGACGGGAAGGCTTCGACGCTGACCTTCGGCGAGCTCGGCGCGAATTCGCACCGGTATGCGCGGGCACTTGGGGGGCTCGGCGTCGGTCCGGGTGACAGGGTGGCGACCCTGATGGGCAAGAGCGCCGACCTGGTCACCGTCATCCTGGCGATCTGGCGGCTCGGCGCGGTCTACGTTCCGATGTTCACCGCCTTCGCGCCTCAGGCCATCGCCTTGCGCCTTCAGGGCGCGGGTGCGCACGTGGTGATCGTCGACCCGGACCAGCGCCACAAACTCGACCCGGGCCCCGACATGCCCGACGATCCCCAGCGCCGTGTCGTCGTCACCGGAACCGCTGCGTCCAGCGGGGAGGCGTCGCTGTCCGAATTCGTCGCCGCCGCGTCATCGGAGCCGGTGCCCGCTGTCACCACAAGCGGGGACGGCCCCCTGGTGCACATGTTCACCTCCGGCACCACCGGCAAGCCCAAGGGCGTCATCCACCCCGTCTCCTACGTCGCGGGTTGGCAGACCTATCTGGAGTACGCCCTCGGTGTCACTCCGGGCGGCAGTTACTGGTGTGCCGCCGATCCCGGCTGGGCGTACGGGCTGTACTCGGCCATCGTCGCTCCGATGGCCGCTGGCGTCCCCAGCCTGCTGCTGTCCGGCGGGTTCTCCGCCGAGACGACCTGGCGCACCCTCGTCGACCACCAGGTCACCGACTTCACCGCCGCCCCCACCGTCTACCGGGGCCTGCGCTCCGCGTTGGTGCCGGTGCCGCAGGGCCTGTGCCTGGAGCGGGCGTCCAGCGCGGGCGAACCCCTGACCCCCGAGGTCAACGAGTGGACCGGCAGCACGCTCGGCCTGGCCGTGCACGACCACTTCGGCCAGACCGAGGTCGGCATGCCCCTGGCCAACCAGCACCACAGCGAACTCGCCCGCCCGCTCAAGACCGGATCGATGGGCCGGCCGGTGCCCGGCTGGAGCCTCACCGTCCTGGCCGACGAGCAGGACGAACCCGCCGGGCCGGGCGTGCTCGGCCGGGTCGCGATCGACGTCGCGGCGAGCCCGCTCATGACGTTCCGCGACTACCAGATCCCCGGGCAAAGCGCTTCCAAGTTCACCGCAGACGGCCGCTGGTACCTGACCGGCGACGCCGGACGCATCGACACCGACGGCGACTTCTTCTTCTCCTCCCGCGACGACGACGTCATCATCATGGCCGGCTACCGGATCGGGCCGTTCGAAATCGAGAGCGTCCTCGCCCAGCACCCCGCCGTCGCCGAGTGCAGTGTCATCGGCGCCCCCGACGACGTCCGCGGCGAGGTCATCGAGGCGTACGTCGTCCTGCGCGACGGCACCGACGCCTCCCCGCAACTGGCCACCGAAATCCAGCAGTTGGTCAAGACCCGCTACGCCGCCCACGCCTACCCGCGCACGATCCACTTCATCGACGCCCTGCCCAAGACGCCCAGCGGCAAGACCCAGCGCTACCTGCTGCGCAAACGCCGCCGCACCGAACTCACCACCCCGGAGCCACGTTGACCGACACCGAACCTCTGCTCGTCGAGCAACGCGGCCCCGTCAGGTGGCTGCTGCTCAACCGCCCCGAGCGGCGCAACGCCCTTGATGTCACCCTCATCGAGGCCTTGGACAAGCAGATCACCAGCGCCGAGGCCGACCCCGGGACGGCGGTCGTCGCCGTGGCGGGCAAGGGGCCGAGCTTCTGTGCCGGCGGTGACTTCCACCAGTTCCTTCAGCTGCACGACCAGGGCGACAACCCGGTCGACTTCCTGACCGACGTGTCCGCCTGCTTCACCCGCATCGCGGCCAGTCCCAAGCCGTGGGTCGCCGTCCTGCACGGTCACGCCGTCGCCGGCGGCCTCGAACTGGCGCTGGCCTGCGATGTCGTCGTCGCCGCCGACACCACGCTCATCGGCGACGGCCACCTACAGCGGCGGCTGGTACCGGCAGGCGGGTCCAGCGTCCGACTGCCCGGCGCGGTCGGACGCGGCCTGTCCCGCTGGCTCCTGCTCACCGGCGAACTGCTGCCCGCCACCGAGTTCGCGAACACCGGCTGGATCCAGGCGATCGTGCCCGAGGCCGACCTCGACGCCACCGCGACCCGCGTCTGCCGGCAACTGGCCGACCGCGACAGCCCCGCCCAGCGACACCTCAAAACGCTGCTGCACCGGATCGACGGCATGGCCCCCGAGCAGGCCCTGCGCGAGGAACTGGCCACCTTCGCCGACAACTGGTCGGCGAGTTCGGTGCCCGACGCCCTGCGGGCCTTCCTCACTCCCCCCACCACGAAAGCGGACAGCAAATGAATCGCTACCAGGGACGCGTCGTCGCCATCACCGGGGCCGCACAAGGTCTCGGCCTCGCCATGGCAACCCGGTTCGCCGCCGAGGGCGCCACCGTCACACTGGCCGACGTCAACGAACAGGCCCTCGCCGAAGCCTCCTTGACGATCTCCGACGCCCACGACGCGAAACTCCGCACCGACGTGGTGGACGTGACCGACTCCGCCCAGGTCAATGCCTGGATCGACGGCGTCACCGCCGACCTCGGCCACCTCGACGTGCTGATCAACAACGCCGGCATCATCCGCGACAACCGCGTCGAGGACATCACCGACGACGACTGGCACGCGGTCATCGACGTCAGCCTCACCGGCGGCTTCCACTGCGCCCGCGCAGCGTTCGGCCCCATGAAACGCCAGGGCTACGGACGCATCGTCAGCTTCTCCTCCATGTCCTGGCGCGGGAACTTCGGCCAGACCAACTACGTGGCCGCCAAGGCCGGCATCGTCGGCATGACCCGCACCCTCGCCCTCGAAGGTGCCCGCCACGGCATCACCGCCAACGCCATCGCCCCCGGACTCATCGAAACCCCCATGCTCGCCTCCATGAACGGCCCCGCACGCGACAAACTCACCCACAAGGTCCCCATGCGTCACACCGGACGGCCCGAGGACATCGCCGAAGCCGCGTCCTTCCTCGCCAGCGAAGCCGCCGGCTACATCACCGGCATCGTCCTCGACGTCGATGGTGGCATCTCCATCGGATCCTCGATCCGGTAACAGCGAGCCCCGCGAGCGAGTGGCCCCGTACGAGGAGATCGTCGAGGACAGTCACCCAGCTGACCCGGTTCGCAGATGCGCAAGCACACAGTGGTAAAGAAACGGTCCTTGGGACCGGGAGGTACTGATGCAAGGAGCACTCGTCACCGCATTCGAGGGTCCTGACGCCCTGGTTGTACAACAGCTTCCGGAGCCGGAGACCCAAGAGGGCCAGGTCCTCATCGACGTCGAATGGGCGGGCGTGGTCTTCCCGGACATCCTGCAGACTCGCGGGGAGTACCAGACACGTCCCGAGCTGCCGTTCGTCCCCGGCTGGGAGGTGTCCGGAACGGTCCGCACGGACGGTGCCGGATTCCGTGCCGGCGACCGCGTGGCAGCCCTGCCGGTCACCGGCGGCTTCGCCCAGACCGTCGCTGTCGACGCAACGATGGTCTTTCCTCTCCCGGACAACGTCGACACCCGCCATGGGGCGGCCCTGCCCCTGAACTACCTGACCGCGCATTTCGCGCTTGTTCACCGGGGTGCTCTGCGCCCCGGTGAGGTCGTCCTCGTCCACGGAGCCGCGGGCGGAGTGGGGAGCGCGGCCTGCCAACTGGCCGCAGCACACGGCGCGCGCGTCATCGCGGTCGTATCCACTGAGGAGAAGGCCGAACTGGCCAGGTCGGTAGGAGCACATGAGGTCGTACGTGTCGACGGATTTCTCGACGAGGTCAGGTCCCTCAGCGACGGCCAGGGCGTCGACCTCGTGGTCGACCCGGTCGGCGGGGATCGCTTCCCGGACTCGCTTCGCGCGCTGCGGCACGGTGGGGGGCGCCTCCTCGTCCTGGGGTTCGCGGGCCGGGGCATCCCCACGATCAAAGTGAATCGTCTGCTGCTGACCAACACCTCCGTGCTCGGAGTGGGTATGGACGAGTACTGGCGACAGGATCCGGACGCCGCCCGCGCCTCTTGGCGCGAACTCTGGCCCTTGCTGAAGTCCGGCCGGCTGAACCCGCCCCTCTCGTCCGTCTTTCCCCTGGAACAGGCATCGGCCGCGCTGAAGCACCTGGACCAGCGAAGGACCCTCGGCCGCACACTGCTGCAGATCGGTGCCTGACGACGACGAGCAAAGAAACGCGGCCGCCTCTCAATGAGGGTGTCCCGATGCTGCTACGGACGTCTTCGAGTTCGGACACTCTCGCCTGAACATCCCACACGAGTGGCACTCGCTGTGGGTACGTTAGGAGGGACGCTGGTACCCATTCCGCAAGAGGCGACCTCCGGCCCGGACGGCCACTCGCCGCTTCAGACGGAGATCCTCATGGGAGACTGCTGCGGTGACGGCCCAAACTGACTCGCGTGACCGACGCCCGCGCCGAACGGCACGCAGGCGAGTCGTCGACACACGTCGGCGGGAGGAACTGCTGCGCCAGGCCGAGACGATCATCCTGGCAGAAGGCTTCACCGCAGTGACCATGGACGAGCTCGCCCAGCGGCTGGAGTGCTCCAAGGCGACGCTGTACAGCCTGGCCTCCACGAAGGAGCAGCTGGTATTGGCGGTCACCCGCGCCTTCTTCCGGGAGGCGACCGTCGAGATCGAACAGGCCGTCCAGGCCGAGCCCGACCCCCGGCAGCGCATCCGTGTCTACCTCAACGGCGTCGGCACAGCCATGCACCGGCACTCCCACGCCTTCTACGACGACATGGTCGGCTACGAGCCGACAGCGCAGATCTACCGCAAGAACTCTGCCGCCGCGGCACACCGGGTCCACGAACTGATCGAAGAGGGCGTGCAGACCGGCGTCTTCCGTGCCCTCAACGGCCACTTCGCCGCACACGTCGTAGCGGTCACCATCGACGCGGTCCAGTCGGGGGTCCTCCTGGAGAGGACCGGCCTGACCGCCGGCGACGCCTTCTCCGAGCTCGGCGATCTCCTGCTGGACGGGCTCAGCTCAGGGCAGAGCGCATCCGAATAGGACGTCGTCTCCCTTGGACCGGTAGGCAGCCGTTCGCATTTCGGCGGGCATCCTGGTTGAACGGAGTCGATAAGCGGGGCGAGAGCGCGGGCTCATAGTCGGACAGCGAGTCATGCGTTTGGCGCCGGCAGGCGCGGTGGCCGCTGGTCAACCCGTTCAAGCTGCTCACCCCGGACAACTTCGGCACGTGGAAGACCATGTAGCGGGCGGGCCGTGTGCGCAGGGCCTTCATGTCGTGGGACGAAGCCGCGCCGACGCACAGGGCGGTGGTGATGTACGCGAAGGGGTGCAGCCACGAGCTACACCCAACGCGATCCCCACGCGTTCCTGCTCCGTGCCGCCCGATCTTCAGGTGCCGGTGCGGACGAAGACGGGCTTGAGGTGCTTCTCGGACAGCGCTTCGGGAAGTTGTTCCCAGTCCAGGACACGGAAGACGACCCGAGCCGGGTCGACGCTGCCGGAGGCGACGAGAGCAAGGGCGACGGGGATGTGGGCGCTGAAACTCTCCGCGAGCTTGCGGTGTTCGGGGGCCGGGTCGACGTAAAGGACGTCGGAGGCACCGAGGGCGCGGGCGATGTCGCACACGTACAGGCCGATACTGCAGCGGGCGACGACCAGAACGCGAGCTTCCGACCGACTCTTCACGCGCGGGGCGACGAGGCGCCCGGACAGGGGCCAGTTGTCGCTCGCCGAGGCCATGGCGACGGGGTCGAGGCCGGTGGACAGCGGGACGAACATGGCATCCGCGTACGGGACACGGGCCAAGTCGGAGAAGAGACCGCCCCAACTCCCGCCGATCGGGGGCCGTACATCGCCATGTGCGGTACCGCGGCACAGTGCGCGGTGAGTCCCGTGCGGCAGTTGTCGCAGCTGCCGCAATTGATCGACCACGGGACGACGACCAGGTCGCCGGGTGCGACCGTGGTCACGGTGTCGCCGATCTCGACGACCTTCGCCACACACTCGTGCCCGAGGGCGAAGAGCGGGTCGATGAAAGCGTGCCCTGCCAGGATCGCGGAGTCGACGTCGCAGGAGGTGGCTGCCACCGGCGCGACGATCGCCTCCTGGCTCCCCCGCGCACAGATCTCACACCTCGACGTACGCCGGAGAGACCACCCCGGCGGAATCCTGCACGCATACCGACACGTAGCCTGAGCTGCACGGATGGGGTTTTCGGCAGGCACAAAGTCGTGAGGAGCGACCGCCAGGCGCAGCCAGTACGCGAGGGCGTCGATGAGCTCACGGCGCGGACGCGGGGCGGACGGCCACCCAGCTGCGGTGGCGGCACCAGCGGCGCGAGGACCGCCCACTCGGCATCGGACAAATCCGCCAGATACGCACGCCGCCCGGCCATCCAAGCCAAGGCCGTCCTCACCCTGGAGAGGCAACGCTGAAAAAGCTCAGCGCCAATCCGGTCGAACAGTTCCCGTCAGGACTTGGAGCTGGGCCGACCGGGAATGTGGCTGAGAATGGACTTGGAGAAACCCCCATCGACGCAGACATCTTGGCCGGTGACATATCCTGCCAGCGGGCTGACAAGGAACTCGATCACGTTCGCGATATCCATCGGGTCGCCAATTTTCGCCAACGGGATGATTTCTTCCCTTGCCTTCTTGACCTCGGGGTCGAGGTACATCTTTTCGGTCATCTGCGTGCGAGTCATGCCCGGGGATACCACGTTCACACGGATTCCGTCAGGCGCCCATTCCAATGCGAGTGTCTGAGCCAACATCGTCAGTGCGGCCTTGGCCGGGCTGTAGGCGCCCGACCCGGCATGCGGGAGCTGGCCGGACATTGACGAGGTGAAGCAGGCGGACCCGCGGCTGTCCTTCAGGTGCGAGTAACTCGCTTTGGCAAGGAGCCACGCCCCGCGGAGGTTGACGGAGAACATGCCGTCCCAGTCCTCGAGGGAGACATCCTTGAGTGCGCCAGGGCTGGCGATCCCGGCATTCGCCACCAGCGCATCCAAGCCGCCGAATTCTTCGACCACAGCGGTCACCATCCGACCGGGCACCTCGGGGTCACCCAGGTCGCCTGTCAACGCAATGGCCTTGCCGCCCATCGACTCGATGGACCGGACGACCTCGTCCTGCCGCGCGTTCGCGGTAAGGCCGGATACCGCGATCATCGGCTTCTCACCACGGGCAAGCGCTGCCTCTGCGAGCCTCAGGCTTGCAGCCGCGCCGATGCCACTGCTTCCACCACTGACCAGAACCCTCATTGCACACTCTCCTCACATATTTCCAGCTGGCATACTCAACAGGCCACACATTTCGTGTCGGCCTGAATCGCTATTCGAGTTTCCAGCCCGCTTCACTGAGGTCATGCATCGACTTCGCGAACACTTCAAGCGTGTTCTCTTCGCGAATGACTTCGAGCACGACGTTGTCCACACCGATTGTTTCGTGGACTGCCTTACCCAGGCCGTTCCAATCGATCACCCCAGTGCCGATGGGGTCGTGCCCCCACGTTTCCGTACCCGTGTCGGAGATATGCATAAGCGCAACCGATTCGTGGTGTGAGCGCAGACTCGACACAGGATCGTCCCCGATGTAAGCAGCGTTCGCGACATCGTGCACGATTTTGAGTGCATCATCGTTGACCGTGCCGACGATATCCGCCAGCTCCGCAATCGTGGGAGCAAAGCAGTAGGGGGTGTTCTCGAAGAGGAGTCGCTTTCCCGCCCGCTTGGCCAGCGGGATCAGCTCTTCCAGGCTTTCGTACATCCACCCGTAGACGCTCTCGAGCGAGGGGGAGATCATGGGGCGCCGCGTTCCCGGTGAGATGACGACTTCCGGGACATCCCAGGCCACCGCAAGATCGATCACCGACGTAATGTGCTCGATGCTCTTCCGGCGCATGCTGGCAGCAGGGCTGGCCAGATTGATGTCGTATCCGCCGGCATTCAGGGATCGGATCTTGGCGTCGTTCTCGTTGAGCGTCGCCAGGATTGCCGAACGCTCGGCGCTGGGGATCTCTTCCGGCCAGCAATGTGGAGAGCTGATGGGCACCTCGAAGGTGTTGTACCCATTCTGGGCCAGCTCGGATATCGCATCGATCGCCGTTGTCGACCAGAGGTACGAAAAAGTGTTGATGATCATTGAATTTCCGTTCGATCTTTGAGGTGTCCCCATCGCGCGCCCGGGAGCAGGGGCGGCTACGACCGGAGCTCCTTGCACTGTTCAGGGGCTGAACCAGCAGCAGCGGACGAGTCCTCGCTCATGACGGCCGCGATGGTGTCGGTCTCGGAAACGATCTTCCGCGGGGCACGGCTGCCGGTCTCCGGGAGCGTGAAGTAGACGATGAGGCACAGGGCGACGACGACGATCATGTAGATCGCCACGTACATGGGCCGTCCGGCGCCGACGAACGCGGACGCGATGAGGGGTGCGGTGCCGCCGAAGAGGGCGATGACGATCTGATGGGCGAATCCGATTCCGGAGACGCGGACCGAGGCGGGGAACAGCTCGGCCTGGATGGTGGGGTAGACGCCCTGCCAGATTCCGAGGACGACCCATCCGGAGGCGGCGACGATGACGTAGACACCGAAGCCGGGCGCCTGCAGGAGGAGAAGAAGCGGATAGAACAGGACGATCATCCCGATGGCACCGACGATGGGGAAGATCTTCCGGCGGCCGAGACGGTCGGAGAGGTAGCCGCTGGTGGGGACGACGACAACCAGCAGGACCAGGCCGATCACGCTGCCGGCGAGGGTGGAGGACAGGTCGCGGCCCGAGGTGAGGTTGGCGTAGGTGGGCAGGAACGTCGCCCAGGTGTAGTAGGCCACGGCGGGAGCGGACAGGGCAGCGGTCTGCAGGATCGCCTTGGGATGCTCGCGAAGCAGCTGTCGGAGCTTCGCGGGTGCGGACTTCTGCTCGACGAGCGTGCTGGCTTCGAACTCCGGAGACTCATCCGAGTGGGTGCGAAGGATGAGTCCAGCGATCCCGATCACACCACCGATGAGGAATGGGATCCTCCATCCGTAAGACGCCAGGGCGTCGGCGGCGAAAATGGAGGTGACGGCGGCTGCGGCTCCCGTTGCGGCGAGGGTTGCCAGCCCGCTGGCCATGTTGGTGAAGGAGCCGTAGAACCCGCGCCGGTTGGCCGGGGAGTGTTCCACCATGAACGCGATGGCGCTCTGCCCCTCGGCGCCGGCGGAGATGCCCTGGAGGATGCGGGCGACGACGAACAGCGCCGGCGCGAAGTAGCCGATGGTCGCGTACGAAGGTGTAAACGCGATGATCAGCGCGCCGAGAGTCATCCCCGAGACCGCGAGGGACAGGACGCGTCGGCGCCCGTACCGGTCGGCAAGCGGGGAGATCATGATGCCGCTCAGAGGCCGCACGACGAACCCGATGGCGTACGTGAGGAACGCGGCGATGAGGGACGCGAACTGGGAGCCCGAGGGGAAGATCTGCGCGGAGAAGACAGAGGCGAGAAGACCGTATACATACCAGTCGTACCACTCGACAAAGTGCCCGACGGTCCCGGCGAGCAGGTTACGGAAGCGTCTCCTACGCGGGACAGGAGCTGCGCTGTCGAGGGTGGATGTACTGGGCGCGCGACGTGAGGCCGTCATCGAATTCTCCTTTGAATTTGAGCGCGAGTGAGCATCCCAACGCCCGGGCCGAGGGTCGCTGAACCTGTTGAAGAGGTGTTGAGGGGTGTCTGCCTGTCTAGGCGGAGAGTTCCGCGTCCGCGACGAGGTAGGTGTAGCTCGGCCAGCTCCGGGAGATGTCGGCCGCGACCGCGATCAGGCGCGGCGACAGCCCGGCCATCCGCGCTCGGGTCATCCGCACGGAGGGGCCCGCGATGCTGATCGTCCCGGTGGCCTCCCGGCCCGGTCCGGCTCCGTGGATGGGGGCCGCCACGGCACTGATACCGAGGTCCATCTCCTCAATCGTCGTGGCGTACCCGCGGTGCCGAACCTCTTCGAGCTCGACCTGGAGAGCGGACCGGTCGAGGGCGGACCTGGCGGTGACGTCGAGATGACTCTCGTGCGCCAGCACGGTCGCGACCCGGTCCGGAGAAAGAGTGGCAAGCCACGCCTTCCCGGATGCAGTGGCGTGGGGCACCGCGTCCTGGCCCATGACGGGGTCGATACGGAGGGACGAGTTCGCCCCCTGGGCTTTGGCGATCCACTTCAAGGAGTCGTTGGTGGCTACCGCCAGGCGAACGAGCTCTTCACACTCCGCCGCGAGCGAGTCCAGGCTTCGCTGAGCCCACGTTCCCACTCCTGACGAGGACAGCTGGCGGAGTCCCAGGGCGCCGAGGCTGTGAGTGGCGAAGTAGCTGGAGGTGCGGGGATCCTGATTCACATAGCCCGCATCGACCAGGGCGGCGAGGAGGCGATGAACGATGGCCTTGTTGATGCCCAGGCCCTCGGCGATGTCCGTGACGCGGCGGCCTTCCGGGTGCGGCGCCAGCAGTTCGAGCACACGCATCGCATTCACGACGCCATCGGCCAGTGCCATGTTCTCGTCTCCTCGCCATCGTGGATTCACGTCCGCGTGGTTGTAACGCCGTTACGAACGCTGTTACGAAACGTCACACGCGTCCGCCCTCGCTGTCAAGAGTGATCGGTCACCCTGGTCGTCAGACCGCGGGAACTCGGCGGTCAGGTCTGCTGGACCAGCTCACGCAGACGCGTGAACGCCGACTCGTCGTCGTTCACGACGACGTCGTGCTCGCCGGTGTTCCAGCGGCACTCAAGTGCGCCGAAGCGCTCCCAGTAGACGTCCCATCCGGCGAGCTTGACCCGGTCCCGCTCGCTGCCGCGCTCGATCAACCGTTGCCGCACGACCTCGGGCGAGGTGCGCACGTGGATCACCCGGATTCGAGCGGCGGGCCAGCCCGCGCTCTCGGTCGAGCGACGCAGGAAGTCGGGGTCTTTGAGGTACGCCACGAACGGCGCGTCGAGGACGATGGAGTGGCCGAGTTCCAGATTCCGGCCGGCGGTCGCGAAGAGCGTCTCGTACTCGGCCGGCATGACCGTCCGCAGGTACAGCTCGTTCGATTCCCGGTCGGAGGGATCCTGGCCGAACGCCTCGAGAGCCACGCGCACGAGGGGCCCGGCGAGCGTGTCCTTGTCGAGATAGGCCGCACCCGTGAGGGAGCTGAGGTGTCTCGACAGGGTCGACTTGCCCGACCCCGCCCCGCCGAGCGTGATGTAGGCGACGGGCAGGGCTTGGACGTCGGATGTCACCGCTTCACCTGCGCGATTGCGGCCACGAACTCCTTCGCCGCTGCGGTGACCTTGTCCATGTCGCCGTCGGGGCGGCCGGCCTTGGTGATGGCGCTGCCCACTCCGACCGCGGCGACGCCTGCGGCGAACCAGTCGCCGACGTTGGCGGTGGTGACGCCGCCCGCCGGAAGGATCGGGATGTGCGCGAGCGGCGCCAGGACCGCCTTGGCGTACGGGATGCCGCCGGCTTCGGTGGGGAAGAGCTTGACGATGTCCGAGCCGGCCTCGGCCGTATCGAGGATCTCGGTCGGCGTGTAGGCACCACTGATGGTGGCAATTTGGTAGCGGTTGGCGACCCGGATCATCTCGGGGTTGAGGTTCGGGCTGACGAGGAACTGCGCGCCGGCCTGAATGCTCGACCAGGCGGCGTGCCCGTCGAGAACGGTGCCCGCGCCGAAGACCACGTCTTCCCCGGCGAAGCGCTCGGTCAGGCGCTCGATCACGCTGAGGGCGCCGGGTATCGACAGGGTGATCTCGAGGGCGCGGATGCCGCCGGCGACGGCTGCCGAGGCGACTTCGAACGCCTCCTCGGCGGTGTCGAGGCGGACGATGAGGACGTTGCCGGAATCGCGGATGGTCTCTATGACGTCGAGTTTCTGGAACATGACCCCGATGGGTACACCACTTTTTCGCGCTTCGCGAGCCGCGTCCAGGAGACGTTGACGAATCGCGGTGACCTGTTGCAATCTGGTCTGCAATCGATCTCAGCAATCGTTCTCATTCGTGAGGGCGAGACGCGCCGGGATCCTCATCGAGACGAAGGAGTCCGCGGCGGTGGATCATTCCTCTTCGGCCCCCCGGCCCTCGGCCGTGGTGCTGGGTGCCTCCCACTGGCACGCGCCGCTCTACCGTGCCGGGCTCGCCCGGCACTTCCGCGTGACGGCGGTGCAGGACCACGACCCCGCGGTCTCCCGGGCATTCGCCGAGCCGTTGGGCGCACCTGTCGCGGCGAGCGTCGACGAGGCTCTGGACCAGGACGGCATCGAGGTGGCGTTCGTGTTCTGCCCGCACCACGAGATGCTCACGGTCGGCCGGAAGCTCATCGACCGCGGCATCCCGTTCGTGATCGAGAAGCCCGCCGGAGCCAACCTCGACGACCTTCGGACGATCGAGGAGGAGGCGCGCTCGGCCACCGTGCCGGCGACCGTTGCGCTCGTCCAGCGCGGCGCCCCGATCGACACGTGGCTGCGGCAGGCCGGCGACATCGTCTACGAACGGATGGCGTTCGTCGCCGGTCCACCCTCGCGGTACCGGCACAACGGCAACCCGTGGATGCTCGAACCCGAACTCTCGGGCGGCGGCAGCCTGATGAACCTCGGCCCGCACTTCGTCGACATGGCGATCCGTCACCTCGGACACCCCGTCGACGTCGTCCGGAAGCTCTCCACCACGCTGCACGGCGGGGCGGTCGACGACCACTCCACGATGATCCTGACCACCGGCACGGGCCGCGAGGCGATCGTCGAGGTCGGCTACGCGTTCCCCGACTCACCGCTGAAGCGGTACTGCAGCTTCACCGCGGCTGGAGCCAACGGGTTCGCCACCGTAGACACCAACGGCGACGCGACGTTCACCGACCAGTCCGGCGTCACCAAGAGCGCCGTGCTCGAAGTCGACAGCGACCCGCTGTACGACGTCTTCGTCACCGGCGTCGCCGACACGCTGACGACCGGGTTCGTGGGCATGTCGACGCTCGCCGACCTTCTGACCACGATGGAACTCATCTGGTCGCCGGACCCGGAAGGGACGGTGCGTCGTGGCTGAGGTGAGTATCGACGACGTCGCCGAAGCGGCCGGTGTGCACCGCTCGACCGTGTCGCGCGCGTTCTCGAAGCCGGATGCCGTGCGCGCGGCGACCCGGGAACATGTGCTGCGCGTCGCAGCCGAGTTGGGGTACTCGATGAACCCCCTCGCGCAGGCTCTGCGCCGCGGTTCGAGCAACCTCGTCCCGCTGATCGTTCCGGACCTGACCAACCCGTTCTTCGCCGAGCTGGCGCGCACGACCGCCGCCGCCGCCGAAGCACGCGGCTACCAGCTGATGCTCTGCATCACCAACGGCGACGCCGGGCAGACCGCCGGCTACGTGAGCGCGATGCACTCCATGTACTCGCCCTTCGGCATCGTCGCCCCCTCGACCCGGGTCAACCTCGAGGCGCTGCGCCGGTACGCGTTCCAGAACCGGGTCGTCGTCATCGACCGCGTCGAGGACGACCCGGCCGTACCCACCGTCACCGTCGACAGCGCCCGGGGCATCGACCTCGCCTTCGACCACCTCCTGGGTCTCGGCCACTCGAACATCGCCTACGCCCCGGGGATCGTCGGCACGTACACCGCCCAGGACCGCTGGGACGCGTACCACCACGCCGCCGAGCGTCACGCCATCAAGCCCGTCGTCCTGGAGGCGGCGCCCGGCACCGAACCGGGGCCGGGGATCGTGGACCACTGGATGCGGGAACCGAACCGCCCGACAGCGGTGATCGCCTCCAACGACCTCATCGCCTTCGCCGTGATCTCCGAGCTCGGCTCGCGCGGACTGTCCGTGCCCGCCGACCTGTCGGTGATCGGCTTCGACGGCCTCGACCTCGGCGCCCAGTTCAACCCCCGGTTGACCAGCGTCCGCCAACCCATCACCGACCTCGGACGGATCGCCATCGAACTCGGCGAGGGCCTCATCGCCGGCAGCTCGCCCGAACACGTCGTGCTCGAGCCGTCGCTTCTCATCCGCTCCTCCACCCAGGAACACCGCTCATGAATCCGAACCCCGGCCGCCTTCCCGGTCTGCAATACGTGGACCACGTGGCCTTCACCGTGCCCGACCTCGACGACGCCACCCGCCTGTTCACCGTCCTCCTCGGCGCCGAGGAGCTCTATCGCTCCACCCGCGGACCCGATGCAGCGGTCATGCCGGAGCACTTCGGCGTGCCCGCGGACGCACACCTTGAGCTGCGCATGCTCCGGCTGCCGCCGAATCTGAACGTGGAGCTGTTCCAGTGGTGGAGCGAGGACCGCTCCCCCGTGTTCCCGCGCGCCAGCGATGCCGGCGGGCACCACCTCTGCTTCGTCGTCGACGACGTGGACGACGTCGTCAACGCGATCGCGGACCTCCGGGGCGTCGAGATCCTCGGTGCGCGCAAGGAGGTCGCAGGCGACAGCCCCGCCGTCGCCGGGAACCGGTGGGTGTACGCCCGCAGCTCTTGGGGGCTCATTCTCGAGTTCGTCGACCGCTCGCGGGTCGCCGACCCTCCGCGTCTCGTCGGCCCCCACGACTGGCACGCCCACTCGACCTCGATGACCTCGATCACCTCGAAGACTTCGGAGACACTCTCGTGAAGATCGCCGGACACACCCTCGGCACCCCCGACCACACCGTTCCCGAAGCGCTCCAACTCTTCGCCCGTGCCGGCCTGGACGCCGCCGAGGTGATCTACCAGGACGACTACAAGAGCGGCCTGCCCGTCGGCGATACCGCGGCAGCGGCGGAAGTGGCACGCGTCGCCGACGGCGAAGGCATCCCCGTCATCGGGCTCACTCCGTACACGACCGCCATCAACGCGACCGACGAGCGCATACGCGCGGCAGCCGTCGACGAACTGCGATCGGCCATCGACACCGCCCACGCGATCGGCGCGAACCGCATCCGCGTCTATTCCGGCGCGTGGCAGCCGGACCGGCAGGACCACGCCACGCACTGGGCGCAGCTCGTCCGCTCGTTCCAGGAGCTGTCCGGCCCGGCGGCGGACGCGGGCGTCGTGCTCTGCGCCGAGAACCACTTCGGCACCATGACGCAGACCGCACGCGACACGGCCAAGCTCATCCGCGAGGTCGACTCGCCCGCCGTCCGCGTCCTCTATGACCAGGCGAACCTCACCTTCACCCACGACGAGGGCTTCGAGGACGCCTTCGCCGTCCAGGGCGATCTCATCGGCCACGTACACGTCAAGGACCTTGTCTTCAAGGACCCGAACGCCCCGTTCGTCGCGTCCGAGACGGCGCGCGTGCACGCCGAGGAGCGCGCCGTCATGTCGCGCGTCGTCGGCGACGGCACCCTTGACTGGTCGTCCATCCTCCGACGCCTGCGCGAAGTCGGCTACGACGACGTGCTCTCGCTCGAATACGAGTACCGGTGGCATCCGCAGGATCTCGAAGCCCCCGAGACCGGATTCCGGCGCGGCGCCGAGCACCTCCGGGCGCTGCTGCGGGAGCTCGATGTCGATGCGACCGGCCAGAAGGCGGAGGTCCGTTCGTGACCGCGCTCCGCGTCGGTGTGGTGGGCGCCGGCAACATCGCCAGCATCGCGCAGCTGCCCACCCTTGTTCAGCGTGACGACGTCGAGCTGCGCGCCCTGGTGTCGCGGCGCGAGGACCCGAGCCCGCTGCAGCGTCGGTGGGGGTTCGCGAACGTGTACCGCACGGTCGACGCGATGCTCGACGCCGAAGAGCTCGACGCCGTCTTCGTGCTGACTCCCCGCTCCGAGCATGTCGCGGCCGTCGAGAGCGCTCTGCGCGCAGGCATCGACGTGTTCTGCGAGAAGCCCCTCGCCACCTCGACCTCCGACGCGGTCCGCCTCGCGGAACTCGCCGATGAGCACGGCCGCATCCTGATGGTCGGCCTGAACCGGCGGTTCGCGCCCGTGTACGTCGCCGCGCGGGAAGCGTTCGGTGCGGCCGGAGCGTCGTTCTGTGTCGCGCAGAAGAACCGCGCCGGCTCCGAGTACCGGGCCACGTTCGAAAACGCGATCCACATGGTGGACCTCCTGCGCTGGTTCTGCGGCGGAGACGTCGTCGAGGTCAGCAGCGCGGCCGCCGGAACCGACCCCTGGGAGGAGGACGGCACCGCCGCCCTCATCCGGTTCTCGACCGGGAACACGGGGGTGCTGGTCGCGGCCCGAGCCGCCGGCGCGTGGGGCGAGAAGCTCGACGCGTACGGGCAGATGCGCTCGGCGGAGGTGATCGCCCCCGACACCGTCGCGGTGACGGCGGACGGCGCCCGCACCGTCCGGTCGATGAGCCCGGAGGCATTCGGCTGGGCGACCGCGACCGAGACCTTCGGCTTCGCCGACGCGGTTCGCCACTTCCTCGACCGCGTCCAGGACCGGCAGCAGCCGCTGACCTCCGGATGGGAAGCGGCCAAGACCCAGCAGCTACTCGACAAGATCCTCGCGGCGGCAGGCCTGCCCACCGAGGAGCAGGAAGGACGCACATGGTCCAGCAAAGCAGTGCAGTAGCCCCGCAGCCCCAGGTCGCCCTGGTCACCGGCTCCAGCGGCGGCATCGGCGCGGCCGCCGTCGACTCACTGCGGGCGCGCGGGGACATCGTCGTCGGGGCGGACCTCGCACCGCTCGAAGGTCAGGACCTCGCCGGCTTCTCCGAGTTGGACGTCACCGACGAGCAGCAGACCGCCGAAGTGCTGCGCCGGACCGTCGCCGAGCACGGCCGCATCGACGTCCTCGTCCACGCCGCGGGAGTGCTCGGCGGCACCCCCGATCCGCTGGCGACCACGACCGAGGAGTTCGAGCGCACCATGCGCATCAACGCCACGGGCACGTTCACCATCACGCGCGAGGTCGCGAACCTCATGCGGGGCAGCGGCACGAAGGGCACCATTCTGCTGCTGTCGTCGGTCGCGGCCAAGGAAGCGCGGATCGACTACCTGCCGTACAACGCCAGCAAGATCGCCGTGCTGCACATCATGTGGTCGATGGCGAAGGTCCTCGGACCGGACGGGATCTCGGTCAACGCCGTCAACCCCGGACCGGTGAACACACCGATGTGGACACAGCTCGCCGACCAGTCCGGCTCCGCGCAGGCAGCACGCGACGCCCGCGCCGCGCAGCTCCCCATGCGCCGCTTCGCCGAACCGACCGAGGTCGCCAACGCGATCGGCTTCCTCACGGACCGGGCCAACCGGTACATCACCGGCGTCTCTCTGGACGTCGCCGGTGGAGCGCATCTCGGTATGGGGTCCTGAGCGCGTCCTCGCGCAGATGATCGGGATCGGTGTGCCGGGTGTAGCGCTTGACGGTGTTCGGTGCCAGGTCCAGACGGCGAGAGCATTACAGGCCGGACCGGCCGCGGTCCCGCTGTACGGTTTCCAGCCCCCGGTCGGCACCCCGTACGGCCTCGAGGTGAGCACCGTCGAGGACTTCTTCGCCCAGCACGACGACTGGCCGTGGAACCCGCCCCGTCCGGGCCGCGCCACCTTCCACTACCTCATCGCCGTCACCGAGGGCGAGCTGCGGCACGACGTCGACCACCTCACACGGACCGTCGCCCCCGGCCAGTGGCTGTGGGTGCGCCCGGGGCACGCGCAGTGCTGGCACCCGCCCGGCGCCGCCCGCGGCCCGCTCATCCTGTTCGAACCCGACGTGCTGCGGCCCGACATCGCCCGCCTGCTGGCCCCGCTCACCGCACACACGGCTCCTGCCGTACTGAACCCGCACCCCGACGACGCCGCCTGGCTCCGGCAGACGGCGCTCCAGCTTCTGGACGAACACCGCGCACTCGGGCGCCGCCCCCTCGACATCCACCACGCCCTGCGGCGCAGCCTGCTCGAATCGCTGCTGCTACGCCTGGCCAACGCCCCTGGTATCAACCCCGCCGACACGAGCGCCAGCAGAAGCCGCAGTGACACCTACGGACGGTTCACGGACGCCCTGGAGCTGCACTTCCGCGAACTGCACCGGCCTCACCCCGGCCGCCTTCGCGGCCGACGACACCACGACGCTCCCCCCGCCTCCCGCTGGTTGAGGTTGCCCGGCCCCCCCCCCCCCCCCCCCCCGGGCCCCCGGGGGGGGGGGGGCCCCCCCCCCCCCGGCGGGGGGGGGGGGGGGCGGGGGGGGGGGGGGGGGGGGGCCCCCCC
>NZ_JBIWLG010000016.1:92138-158961 GCF_044766085.1 Streptomyces sp. NPDC102360
CCACACCCCCCCCCCCCCCCCCCCCCCGCCCCCCCTCGGCCCCCCCCCCCCCCCCCCCCCCCCCCCCCGCCGGGGGGCGCCGGCCCCCCCCCCCCCCCCCCCCCCCGCGTGCCGCCTTTGGCCGACGGGCCCAGCCTCGTCGCGCGTGTGTCGGTGCGGTCAGTCTGTGGTGAAGCTGGACAGCAGCGCAGCCGGGTAGCGGCTGCCTGCCGAACCGTGGGGAAGGATCTCGGCGATGCGGGCCAGATCGGCGGCGGAGAGCTGGACGTCGGCGGCGCCGGCGTTCTCCTCGATGCGCTTGGTGCTGCGGGTGCCGGGAATGGGTGCGATGTCCTCGCCCTGGGCGAGCAGCCAGGCCAGCGCGAGCTGGGCGGTGGTGATGCCCTTGGTGTCGGCCAGATTCTTGAGCTGTTCGGTGGCGTGCAGGTTGTACGTGTAGTTGTCGCCCTGCCAGCGCTCGTCCCAGCTGCGCATGTCGTCCGCGGGGTATTCGCTGGCGGGCTTGACCTGGCCGGTGAGAAAGCCGCGGCCGAGCGGGGAGTAGGGCACCAGGCCGATGCCGAGTTCCCGCAGGACGGGCAGGATCTTCTCCTCGACCTCCCGCTCGAAGAGCGAGTACTCGTACTGGAGCACGGAGACCGGGGTGACGGCGTGGGCGCGTCGGATGTACTGGGGGCCGACGTTGCTCAGACCGAAGTACTTCACCTTGCCTTCGGCGATCAGTTCGCCGACCACTCCGGCGACCTCCTCGACCGGAACATCCGGGTCGGAGATGTGCTGGTAGAAGAGGTCGATGTGGTCGCTCTGCAGGTAGCGCAGGCTGTTCTCGGCGACCTTGCGGATGTTTTCCGGGCGGCTGTTGAAGCCGGGGCTGAGCGCCGGGGCGGTCATGTCGAAGCCGAACTTGGTGGCAAGGACCACCTCGTCGCGGAAGTCCTTGACCGCCTCGCCCAGGAGTATCTCGTTGCTGCCGGTACCGGCGCCGTACAGCTCTGCGGTGTCGAAGAAGTCGATCCCGAGTTCGTGGGCGCGGCGGATGGTCGCGATGCCCTCGTCGTCGTTCGAGGCCCCGTAGGCCATGGACATGCCCATGGTCCCCAGGCCGAGCGCCGAGACGCGCAGACCCTGAGAGCCCAGATTGCGGTGCTGCATGAGTTCACTCCCTGAGTAGTTCGCCGGCTTCACCCGCAGGGGTCAAACCGAACTGTTCTGTTTGATCCTACGTGCCGACCACCCAAACGCCAAACCAAACGGTTTGGCGTTCAATCCTGGGACCATGCCCCAGTCCCGCGACTCCGGCCAGACCGCGTCTTCCCCTCCTGGAAGCGGAAGACCGGCGCGCCTTCCGGCCCGGGTACCTGGCGCTCCTTCACCCGCCCCCTGCCGCCCGCCGTCAGAGCCTGCGCGTCCAACGCGGGGGCATCCGCGGCGATCTGCCGTCGGAGATCTCCCGCAGGGCCTCGTCCGTCAGGGCCGGAAAGACAGCGCCCCGCGCCTCCTCGACGGGCGCGAGCTCCGGGTCCAACGGAGGCCGGATAGTCGTGGCACCGAAAATGCCTGCTGCTGTCTGGTCCGCCATCTGTGCTCACCTTCGGAAACAACGGGCACCACCGACGCTCACCGCCGGCCTGAGGCACCCACTGCGCACGAATGTGTGCGATGACCTTGTCGCGTCCCGCGATCAGGTCTCAGTCGTCCAGGACGACGACGTGCTTGCCCGGCGTGGCGCCGGATTCGAGGTCGGCCTGGGCGTCGCGGACCTGTTCCAGGCCGTGGTAGACCTTCGCGACCGGCACGTTGAGACGCCCGGCGGCGATGGCCTGCAGCTGGTGGGCGAAGACGTCGGCCGGGAGGTCGGCGGCCTCACCGCCGTAGGACGTCAGCCGCACCCCGCCCGGAATCATGAACGGGCTGAAGTCGGGGATGGTCCACTGGCCCGCCAGGGCCCCGGTGAAGCAGACCGTGCCGTGGCGGCGGACAGTGTGAAGGGTGTCGGGGAGGACCGAGCAGCCCACCAGTTCCAGTGCGGCGTCGACGCCGTCCGGCATCAGCTCGCGCACCTGGTCGGCGACGGTGCCGTTGTCGACGAGGGGGTGGTCGACGCCCGCGGCCCGCAGTTCCCGGGCCCTCGCCTCGCTGCGGGTGGTGGACAGCACGGTCGCTCCGAGGTCCTTCGCGATCCCCGCCGCGCTCAGCCCGACCGTGGAGGTGCCGCCGCGGATCAGCAGCGTCTGTCCGGCCTTGAGGTCCAGGCCACGGGTGAGGGATCCGTAGGCGGTCTGGAACATCTCCGGCAGCGCGCCGACCAGGTCCCACGGCAGGCTGGTCTCGAACGGGATGACCTGCGTCGCGGGGACGGTGACGTACTGGGCGTATGCGCCGTCGTAACTGCAGCCCATGTTGCCCATCATGGTCGCCACCTGCTGCCCCGGCCGCAGCCCGCTGGCCTCGTCGACCACGCCGACGCCCTCGATACCGGGCACGCGCGGGTAGGTGACCTCCGGGTCCGACTCTCCCTTGCGGGTGGTGACCTCGGATTCGTTGACGCCGAACGCCTTGACCTTGATCCGCACCCAGCCGGGCTTACGGACGGGCACCGGCACGTCCTTGATCTCCAGTGCCTCCAGGCCGCCGGGGCGGGTGACGACGACGGCCCTCATCGTCGCCGGTGCGGTGCCGGCGGCTGCTGTCGGTTGGCTCATGCCGAGTTCCTCACTCTGTTCGCCCCCTCTTTGTGTGTTGTTTCCGTCAGGGGCGGTCGATGCCTTCCCACAGGTCGAGGACCTGCTGGTAGTGGGCGGTGGCCTCGAAGGGAGAGTTGCCGACGGTTTCCGAGGTGGGCTTGTCCGTGACCGCGGGCCACAGACGGGAGTGCTCGCCGGTCGCGAAGTCGAGCACGATGTCGCGGAGACGGGTGTCACGCTCGGCCTGCTCCGCGCTGCGGCCCGGCTGTTCCTGGCCGACCAGGGCGTACATCTCGGTGCCGTGCACGGCGGGCGCGCCCTCGGCGGGACCGATCAGGAGGAGGTGGGCGTTGCCGCCGGCGGCGGCGTGGGCCAGGGCGCCGCGGGCGGCGGGGATCGCGAAGAGGTAGTCCGCCATGACCGCGGCGCGGACCTCGGCCGGGGTAAGGCCGCCCTGGTCGTAGGTTTCGACGATCTTCTGCGCGCGGGAGCGGGAGATGCGCCACCCCGCGACCTCGTCGACGATGCGGTCGACGGTGCCCGGGTCGAACCGGTCGAGGTCGTTCGCCACCCACCAGCCCATGTCGTCGCTGGCCATGCTCAGCAGGATGTCGACGTCACGGTGCGCGCCCGAGGCCAGGACGTCCATGGGGTGCCCGTGCACCACCGCGCCGGGCTGCCCGATGTCCAGGACGACGCCGGTGGCCTTGTTGTCCACCCCGCCCCGTTCCCCGAGGTCCGTCGGGGCGACCTTGCGCAGGGCGTCCCGCAGGGAGAGCGGGTCGAGGTCCAGCAGCGTCTCCGGGTTGTCCGCGACGCCGAGTTCGGTGACGAACAAGTGGGCGAGTTCCTCCGCCCACCAGGCCGGGATGGAGCGGGCGGGCCCGCCGGAGAACCCGGCCAGGCGCCGGTACAGGCCGTCGGCGGAAGAGGCGCCGAGCAGTCCGAGGGAGGAGTAGGCGCCGCCGCTGTGGCCGTAGACGGTGACGTTGTCCGCGTCGCCGCCGAAGTGGGCGATGTTGCGCTGGACCCAGGTGAGCGCGGCGATGATGTCCTGGAGGAAGAGGTTGCTGGCCTCGGCGAGCTTCCCGCCGTACTGCGAGAGCGAGACCGCGCCAAGGGCGCCGAGCCGGTAGTTGACCGACACGCCCACCACGCGCCCCGTCGCGGCGAGACCGGAGGCGTTCGAGGTGATCTGGGTGTTCGCGCCGAACTCGAATCCGCCGCCGTGGATGTACACGGCCACCGGGAGCGCCTTGCCGGCCGACCGCTCGGGGGCCCACACGTTCAGGTTCAGGCAGTCCTCGCCCATCCCGCTGTCCGCCTCGAGCCAGTCACCGCTGTCGGGCTGGACGGAGACGACACCCTTGCGGTCGTACGGGAGGTCCGGGTCGAAGTCCGCGACCACGGGGCGGCGGTACCGCTCGGCGGTGGCGTACGGAATTCCCCACCAGGACCGCACCCCTGGTGCTGTCGGGGCCTTGGGAGCGGTGGCGGTCATGACATGTCCTTCCGGCGCGGTTCAGATGCTTCGCGCGGTGTATCGACAGCTGATTGCTGCGGTGACGCTCTCCCATCGTTCCCTGGAGTCCGACACATCTCCCGGCGGACAGCGGTCACCCCATGGTCAGCAGGTGACACTTCAGTGCGCCTCTTCCTCGCAGTCCGCAGCTTTTGCGGGCCTCCCGCCCCGGATGAGTAGCCGGATCCCGTCTGCGCGCTTGCCTCTCCGGATCATCGCGGACCGCGGCCCGGGCGGAGCACGTCGGGGCATCCCCGACAGTCACGCCGCACAGGTGGCCGCGATCCGCATGGCGACGAGATGCCCCGAAAGAAGCGATCGGCCCGGTTCCGCTGGGCTGACGGGTTCAGCCCGTACGGGGGAACAGGCGCTCGACGGCGGTCACCAGGGCTGCGCGGCGTGCGCCGGCGGAGGTGTTCGTGGCGCACTCGGCCGCTGCGGCGGCGATCTCCGGCTGGCCCGACCAGGTAGCGGCGATCTGATTGATCAGCGCGAGGACGTCGACCGGATCCCAGCTCGGATCGAGCAGCCCGGTGCGCTGTGCGTCGCGGAGCTGGTCGATCTTGCGGACGATGGTGGCCTGCAGGGGGTTGGCGTCGGCATCGGAGTCGGCCAGCTCCAGGCGGCCCCAGGTGATCAGGCGGTAGTGCTCCGGATGGGCCGTGAAATGGTCGAAGAGGATACCGGCGTAACCGGGCAGGTCGGCGGTGTCGAGCCGGGTGGCCTCGACGAGCGCGGTCAGTTCCCGCTCGGCGACGTGCCGATAGAGGGCCTCTTTGCTGCTGAAGTAGGCGTAGACCCGTTCCTTACTGGTCCGGGCCTGCTTGGCGAGGCGGTCCACGCGGGCGCCGGCGATCCCGTACCGGGCGAACTCCTCCTTGGCCGCGGCGATGATCCGCTGCCGGGTGTCGGCGGGCGTGCCGACGGCAGTGGCGTCCGGGGACTTACTGGAGGCGGTGGAACGAGGCATGGAAACAACCATACGCGTCCGAACCGTTCGGTTTGACAGATAGTCACTCTGGGGCAGCGGGGCTGCGGGAAACAGCGCCGACCCGCCACAGACGACCCTGCCAGGACCGGGAAATGCGGCGGGTTCGTGGTGCGGGACGGCGTCCCCGGTTGCCAACGGCTGACGTTGCGGAAGGGCTTGAAGCCGGCTCCCCCCGCCACCGAGGAACGTGTCGCGAAACTTCTGGGTCAGGTTTCCGGCCATCATGAGCTCGATGAACTCGGTCACCTCTGTATGGCCCTAATGGCGCACACAGCATCGCTCACGGTCTTCGCCTTGCTGTGTGCATCGTTCGGTCGGCGCAGCGATTGCTGCCTGCGGAGCCTGAGAAAACTTCGCAATCCGCTCGAGGCGGACCGACGGCAGTCGCGGCACCCCTTCGGGATTCTTCGTGGTGCCCGACTCACCTCAAAGACCTAAACCAAACCGTTCGGTATTGACCGAACGCGGGTCGCTTCATCTCGTCAAACCGAATAGTTTGGCTTGGGTGCGTCGATGCTGTCTCAGCGTGCAAGGCGGTTGACGTATCCACTGACAGGTGTCCAGCCAGCCCAGCTCCATCAGCAGCAGCGAGATGGCCAGTGCCTCGAACGGGAGGACGAGGAGCGCGACCATGGAAGCGTTCGCCGGTGTCCACGCGGCGTCGGCCGCCGCGATGGAGTGCTGCCAGCGTTGTTCGAGGGCGGTGAGGATGCGGGTGTTGAGGGTGTCGGCGACGTGGGAGTAGATGTCGTTGATGTGGTCGTCGAGGGTGTGGTCGAGGCGGCGGTCCTGGACCACGTCGGGGATGTCGTCCTCGATGAGCCAGGTTTTGTGGGAGTGGCGCAGGCCGTGGAAGGTGAGTCCGGGTTTGACGGGCTTCCAGGTGGTGCCGTCGGAGAAGGTGTGGCCGTGGACGGCCGGTGACCAGACGCAGCGCTGGAAGATGGAGCGGCACAGGAGTTTGCCCTGGGTGCTGGTGAAGACGTGGTTGAACTGGCTGCGGTTTGCCAGGTGTTGGCGCATGAGGCCGACGAGGAACGGGGGGAGGGTGACGTCCCGGACGGAGGCAGCGGTTTTCGGGGGCCCGTAGGTGTGGTGGCCGTCGACTTCGGGGAGGCTGCCGTGTTCTTCGTGGATGTGGATAACGCCGGTGGTCAGGTCGAGGTGGGGCGGCGGAGTCCGGAGAGTTCTCCCCAGCGCATGCCGGTGTATGCGGCGGTGATGACGAGGAGGGAATGGTTGAGGGTGGAGAGGTGGGCGGCACGGCGGGCGATGGTGAGGAGTTCGTGTTCCTCGGCCCAGGTGCCGTGGTCGCGGTGGGTGTGGTCGCGCTGGCGGGGGATCTTGACGGGGTTGGTGGTGAGGCGGCGTTCGAAGACGGCTGCGGCGAGGATGAGGCTGAGGAGCTTGCCGATGGCGGAGACGGTGCGGGGACTGTAGGCGGGCTGGAGGTTCTTGAGCCAGACGGTGATGGCAGAGGGGGCAAGGTCGTTGAGGTGGACGGCTCCCCAGGCGGGGATGAGGTGGTTCTTGAGCAGACTGCGGTAGCCGACCAGTGGTTTTGTTCACGAGCCCCGACAGCACTTGTTCATGACGTCCGGCAGCGCCCTGTTGATGCCTTGTTCGATGTTCACGACAGGCGACAGCGCTCGATGGGGGGTGTCGCTGCTGTGGAAGCAGGGACGCCTTGTCAGGCCGGGTGGGCTCTCACAGGGCTTCGAAGTCGGGGAGGGTCCACGTCTTGTCGAAGAACGGCTCGGTGGGGGCGTAGAGGCGGAAGTAGACGAACCAGCCGTCCGGGGCGACGGTCTTCATCCAGTTGCCCTCGGTCCCGGTGGGGGTGGTGGGGCCGATGTAGAGGTCGATGCTGCCGTCGTCGTTGAACGTCAGTTGCTGGTCGCGGCTGTCGAGGCTGACGCTGCGGGTTTCGGTGCCGCCGTTGTCGTAGGGGCGGCGGGTGTCCTCGCTGTAGAGGGTGAGCGACCAGAACTGTGCGACGGGGACGTCCCGCGGGATGTGGAGCCTGTAGGTGCGGTCGGCCCGCACCAGACGGCCCTGGCTGTCGCGCTTGGAGGTCATGTAGACCTGGCCGGTCCCGGGGGTGGGGTTGACCATGCCCTGGGTGCTGGTGACGGCCTCGTAGAACCAGGTGGCGCGCTGGTCCAGCTGCAAGGCGGTGTCGGTCTCCTGGTCAACCTGGAAGTCGAAGCTCTTGTACCAGTTCGTGCCGGCCCAATAGGGGGCGGTGTAGCGGGGGTTGACCTGGAGGTTGCGCACGAGCAGTTCGCCGAGCGCGGCACCTTCCTGCAGGATGCGGCGCTGCCGCTCGTCGGGGGCGAATGTGCTGCCACTGGCGATGCCCAGGGGTTCGAGCATCGCCATCAGGGCCTTGTCGACCTCACGGACGGGCTCCTCCTGCAGCACGGTGGCCAGGTCCTGCCAGTACTGCAGACCGCGGGCGGGCGTTGCGCTCCACTCGCGGTCCACGCCCTCGATGAACCGCACCGGAGCCGGATCGGAGCCGGCCCGGCCGAGCTTGAGGCCGGCCTTCGCCGCCGCCATGAGCTGCGGGTTCTGGGTCAGCACCCGGAAGGCGATGAAAACGTTCACGGTCTCCGAGCGCACCACGTACCGGCCGGAGTCCTTGAACGGCGCGTCGTCGTGGTCCGGGCCCAGGACGACGTAGCCGCCGCCGTTGCCCTGGTCGGGGCCCGTCTGCCCGAGGTCCACGATCGGACGCTGCCAGAAGTCCAGGACGCCGCCGGCCGTCGGCCCGGCCGGGTAGTCGATCAGGACCGGGCCGTCGGCGAGGCTGGTGAAGTTGATGATGTAAGGCGTCGTCAGGTTCGCGGTGACGATGCCGCGCTTCTCGCGCAGCGAGTCGTACACCACGAAGTCCCCGAACCCGGTCGCACCGAAGGTCTCGGCCGCACGCTCACGCCAGGTCACGAACCCCACCAGCGGCAGCGACCACAGGTACGCCTGCGCGGCACGCTGCGCGTCCAGCTGATCGAAGAGCAGAGCGGACGACTCCTCGGTCGGGAAAGAGTGCTCCAGGCGGAGGACGCCGAAGGGTGTCTCGATCGTCTCGTCACCCGTCAGCATGGCGTCACGCAGATAAGTCATGGCCGCTCTTTCTTGGGGATAGATAGGACGAATAAATGCCTATCACCCGAGAAGTGTGATTTCGCTCGACACGCCGAGCCTCCGCGAACGGCAGCGACCGAGCACAACCCCAGGCGTCCCAACTGCTGTCGACCGTCATGAACTGTTCGATTGTCCGCTCACCTCAGGTGCTGTCCAAACCGGTGAACAAACGCTGCCTGCTCTCCCGTACAGAGCCACATTCCAATGGTCGACTTCCGTGAGCGCACCGTCGCAGTGGACCGGCGCGCGGGCACGGCCACGGCCGACCTATGGCCGGGCGACCCGCACGGCGACGTCCACGCCCGCCTCAAGCGGCGGCACCTGCTGCCCACCGACCATCTGATGGACGGCGGTTACCTTTCGGTGGCTCTGCTGGACCAGTCCGAGCGCGAGTACAAGATCGCCCTGGTCGGACCGGTCAAGGCCAGCGGACAGTGGCAACACAGGGAACGGACCGGCTTCGCCCGCGACGACTTCACCATCGACTTCGCGAACCGTCAGGTCACCTGCCCCGCGGCCAGTCGACCACCAGCTGGGTCCAGACCCCCGCCATGGCCCCCTACATTGCCTCCCACTTCCGTCCGCGACAGTGCGACCCGTGCCCGGTACGTGCCTCGTGCACCCGCGGACGCGCGGCCCGATCGGTCTACTTCCTCCCCCAGCACCTGCACGAACTCCAGGCACGCAACCGTGCGGACCAGCAGGATCCGGCCTGGCGCAAGCTCTACGCCCTTCGCTCCGGGGCCGAAGGGACCGTCGCCGAACTGGCCCTGGGGCACCAGGCACGCCGCTGCCGCTACCACGGACTGCCCAAGACCCACGTCCAGCATGTCCTGACCGCCATCGCCGTGAACATCGAACGTCTCACCGAGCAAGTCCCCTGGGGCACCACCTACCGCCCTCGGCGACCGACAGCATTCCAGGAGTACCTCGAATCCCACGGCCTCCATCGCGCACTGTGGTGGCGGCAAGGAAAATGACCCGCCCACCGAGATCCCCGACAGAATCGCTCAGTAGCGAAGACGCCTGGGAGCCGAGCACCAGGGACCTGGCCGCGGGTTTCCTCATGTGGTGCTGTCGTTGGACGTGTGCGCCGGTGCGTCACCGAACAATTCCGTCTGTGCGGCCTGGTTTTCGGCCGAGTTCAGCGGCTCGTGCTCGGCTTCGTAGGCGGCCACGATCTCGGCCAGACCGTCCATGGTGAGTTGATGCCGTGAACTATCACGTCACCTGGGTGCTATGCAGCCCGCGTCGCAGGCTCATAGTCTTGGCGCCCCCGGATCTTCTTGTACTTTGTCGCGGCTCCCGTGCTGGGACGGGATGAGAGCGCCCGCGCTGGATTTCGGATGCGCTGCCAGGTGCCGGGCTGGGGAAGAGCTCCGCGAGGGCCTTCCAGGAGCCGAGCGCGCGGTCGCCGATGACCAGGAGCGCACCCCGTGACGGGCGGCTTCGCTCAGTAGGCCGGTCCAGGATTCGGCCGATTCGCCGTAGCCGTCCGGTATCGCGACCCGCTGATCGTCATGCCGAGGGGAACGGTCGTCACACCCTCGGTCCCGCGCGCACCGGTGCGAGGCCGGGCGCTCGGTCAGCCTTCGTCTGCGAGGCTCGTGTTGTGCTGGTGGATGAGCCGCAGCGCCGCCTCGCGGTCACGCGCGTCAAGGGCGTCGACGAGGTCGCGGTGGAGTTCGTGCCGCTCGGCGATGTACTCGGTGAGTGGCTGGTCGCTCGCGGGTAGCACGGCGAGGGTGTGCGCCTCGATCAGGTCGAGCAGGTTTTTGTAGAGGGACCGCAGCAGAGGGTTCGGGCTGATCGCGGCGATACGGGCGTGCAGCTTCCAGTTGGCGTGGACGAAGGCGACGGGGTCGGCCGCCGTGACCGCCTCCGCCATGGCCTCGATCTGCTCCCGCAGATCCGCGATGTCGGCAGGCGAGGCGTGCCACAGCGCGTCCTCGATCAGCAGCGGGTCGAGAGCGTCGCGAATACGCACGGCATCCGCGACATCCGTCTCCTGGGCGTCCAGAGCGAGGACGGAGTTGCCGAGTCGCACCATCGGGGACTGCTCGGCGACGAAGATCCCGCCTCCGGGACCCGGGCGTACGGTGACCAGTCCCCGCGACTGCAGCAGCCGCAGCGACTCATTGAAGGTCCCGACCGAGACCGCGCACTGGGTACGCAACGACTCCTTGGTGCCGAGCCTGGCCCCGGGCTGTGCGGCCTCGGCGAGCACGGCCATGCGCTGCGCCGCCTGCTCGGCCCGGCTGGACGCGCCTGTGCGTGCGGTATCGCGTGCGGTGCTCAAGGCTCTCCTTCGAGGTTTCAGTTGATTCATTATGAAGGTTACCTCGGTCCACTCTTGACGTCAGGTGAACGCTGGATGCAACATCTCGATAATCATCATGGTTAATTACGCGCCAGCAAGGTGATCGCCATGACATCGACGAGGAGTGCCCCATGCGGATCGCCAATCTGACCGGCCGACTGGCCCTGATCACCGACGACCAGGAGCGGGCCGTCGACGTCGAAGAGGCCAGCGGTGGACGTTTCGGGGCCGACCCGCAGGCCGTCTACGAACGCTGGGCGGAGTTTCGCGCGTGGGCCGACACGGCCGAACTCCCGGCCGGGCAGCCCTTCGAGGCCGCCGACCTCGGCTCGCCCGTCCCTGCCCCCCGCCAGCTGTTCGCCATCGGACTCAACTACCGGGATCATGCGTCCGAGTCCGGTTTCGAGGCACCCGAGGGCCTGCCGCCGGTGTTCACGAAGTTCGCCGCCAGCATCTCCGGCCCGGTCACCGAGGTCTCACTGCCGGCCCGGGGGCACTCCGACTGGGAGGTCGAGCTGGTCGCGGTGATCGGCGCCCGCGCCGAGCGCGTCGCAGAGGCGAATGCCTGGTCGCACGTCGCAGGGCTCACGGTCGGCCAGGACATCTCCGAGCGCGTCTCCCAGCTGGCGGGCCCCGTCCCGCAGTTCAGCCTCGGCAAGTCCTTCCCCGGATTCACGCCGATCGGGCCGTGGCTGGTCACCCCCGACGAGTTCAGTAACCCGGACGACCTCGAACTCACCTGTTCCATCAACGGCGAAGAGGTCCAGAAGGGCCGCACCCGCGACCTGATCTTCAGTATTCCCACGCTGATCGCGAAGCTGTCCGCCGTGCTGCCGCTCCTACCCGGCGACGTGATCTTCACCGGCACCCCGGCCGGCGTCGGCCTGGGCCGCGACCCGCAACGCTGGCTGGCCCCCGGTGACGTATTGGTCTCTTCCATCGAGAGCATCGGCACGCTCCGCCAGACCTTCACCGGCTGACCCGCCCGCGGTCGAGAAAGCGGACCATGCACCCGGACAAAGGAGCCCCGTCATGGCACTGCACCGCCTGACCTCCATCACCATGGGGGTCCCCAACGTCGCCGAAACCGCCGCCTACTACGCCGACTTCGGCCTGACGCCCGAGAGCGACGGCTGGTTCGCCACCCGCGACGGGGGCCGTCAGCTGAGCATCGTGCACGCCCCCACCCGTCGCCTCATCGAGGTACGCATCGGCGTCGACGACCCCGACGACCTGGCTGCCGCGGCCTTCCGCCTGGCACGTATCGGTATCGTCGGCGAACGGCAGGGCACTGCCCTGACCGCGTACGACAAGGCCACCTCGGTCCGCGCAGTCCTCGAAGTCGTTCCCAGGCTCACCCAGCCCATCCTTCCCGCCACGCCCTACAACGGCCCCGGCCGCATCGAGCGCCCCGGCTCCCGCGCCCCCGGCATCCTGCGCGCCGCTCCCGTGCAACCCCGCAAGCTCGGGCACGCCGTCGTCGGCACCCCTGACTTCGAGGCGACCACCGCATTCTTCCGCGACGGCCTGGGCTTCAAGGCCAGTGACTACATCAAGGGCGAGGGCGCGTTCCTGCGCTGCTCCACCGATCACCACAACATCCTCGTGCTCAACGCACCCGTCGCCTTCCTGCACCACACCTCGTGGCAGGTCGACGACATCGACGACGTCGGCCGCGGTGCCACCGCCATGCTGGAGGGGAACCCCGAGCGCCACGTGTGGGGACTCGGCCGCCATCACGCGGGCTCCAACTTCTTCTGGTACCTGAAGGACCCCGCAGGGAACTTCTCCGAGTACTACTCCGACATGGACTGCGTGGTCGACGACCACCTGTGGACGCCCGAAGTCCTCGACGGCGCCAAAGGGTTGTTCAACTGGGGCCCGCCGCCGCCTCCGTCCTTCCTGCGCCCCGAGGACCTCGGCGCGCTGATGACCGGTACGCACAGCGCGGAGCGGTGACCCTGTGCCCGCCGACCGGCTCCCGTCCCGGCTACCCCGGCCGGTACGCGCCCTCGCTCTGGATCACGTACAAGGAAGATGTGTATGAACAAGACAGTGGCCTCCGCCGAGGAAGCCGTGGCCGATATCGGCCACGAAGCGTCCCTGGCCGTAGGGGGGTTCGGTCTCTGTGGCGTGCCCGCGACACTGATACGGGCGCTGCACGCGAAGGGTGCCCGCTCGCTGAAGGTCGTCTCCAACAACTGCGGCGTCGATGGCCGCGGTCTCGGCATCCTGCTCGCAGCCGGACGCATCGCCCGTGTCACGGGCTCCTACGTCGGTGAGAACAAGGAATTCGCCCGCCAGTACCTCAGCGGCGAACTGGAAGTCGAACTCACCCCGCAGGGCACCCTCGCGGAACGCCTGCGCGCCGGCGGCTGTGGGATCCCCGCCTTCTACACCCCGGCCGGCGTCGGCACACAGATCGCGGAGGGCGGGCTGCCCTGGCGGTACGCAGCGGACGGGAGCGTCGCTCTGGCCTCACCGGCCAAGGAGGTCCGCGGGTTCAACGGCTCGTCCTACGTCCTGGAACGCGGCATCACCACCGACTTCGCCCTCGTACGGGCGGTGCGCGGTGACCGGCACGGCAACCTCGTGTTCGCCAAGTCCGCCCGCAACTTCAACCCGCTGATCGCCATGGCGGGCCGCGTGACCGTCGCCGAGGTCGAGACGCTCGTCGATCCCGGTGAACTCGATCCCGCCGAGGTGCATTTGCCGGGGGTATTCGTGCAGCGGGTCGTACACCTCACGCCCGGCCAGGCAGCGGACAAGCAGATCGAGAAGCGGACGGTGTGCGTATGAGCTGGACCCGAGACGAAATGGCCGCCCGCGCCACCGCCGAACTGCGCGACGGCGACTACGTCAACCTCGGCATCGGCCTGCCGACTCTGGTGCCCAACCATGTACCCGACGGCATTCATGTTGTCCTGCAGTCCGAGAACGGCATCCTCGGCGTCAGCCCCTTCCCGCACGAGACCGACGTCGACCCGGACCTGATCAACGCCGGTAAGGAGACCGTCACCGTCCGGCCGGGCGCCTCCTACTTCGACTCCGCGCTGTCCTTCGGCATGATCCGCGGCGGCCACATCGACGCCGCGATCCTGGGCGCCATGCAGGTCTCCGCCGGCGGAGACCTCGCCAATTGGATGATCCCCGGCAAGATGGTCAAGGGCATGGGCGGCGCCATGAACCTCGTCCACGGCGCCCGCCGCGTCGTGGTCCTCATGGACCACACCGCCAAGGACGGCACTCCCAAGATCGTGCAGGACTGCACGCTGCCCCTCACCGGGCGCGCCTGCGTCCACCGCATCATCACCGACCTCGCCGTCATCGAAGAAGGTCTCGCCCTTGTCGAGACCGCCCCCGGCGTCAGCACCAAAGAGGTCGTCACCGCCACGGCCGCGCGGCTGCGCGTACCCACGCCCCAGCTCCCCGGAGGACACGATGGAGAAGCCGTCGCATGACGTGAGACGTGCCTGGACGATGACCGTCCTGTTGATGGTCGCGATGGCACTCACCTTCTGGGACAAGGCAGTTCTCGGCCTGGCCGCAGTGCCCATCATGAAGGAACTGCACCTCAGCAACTCGATGTACGGTCTCGCCAGCAGCAGCTTCTATCTCCTGTTCACGGTAGCCGCGATTCTGGTCGGTCTCCTCGTGGACAAGGTGCGCAGCAAATGGGTGTTCGTCGTCCTCGCGCTGTTGTGGGCCGTGGCTCAGGGCTCGTTGCTGGCAACGTCGACGGTCGCGGCGTTGTTCGTGAGCCGCGTCCTGATCGGTGCCGCCGAAGGCCCCGCCAATCCCCTGACCGTGCACACGGTGCACAGCTGGTTCCCGCCGGACCGGCGTAGCCTGCCGACCTCGCTCACCCAGATCGCCTCGGGCATCGGCGCCCTCACTTCCGCGCCGATCCTCACGTGGATCATCATTGAGTACGGCTGGCGCTGGGGGTTCTTCACCACCGCCGTACTCAGCGCGCTGTGGGCTTCGGCGTATGCGGTGTTCGGCAAGGACCGTCCCGCGGAGGCACCCACGCCGCAGAGGGCGCCCGCGGCCACGGAGGCGGTTGCCGACGAGCCGGAGGAAGGGTTTGCCCCCTACCGCCGCATCCTGCTCAGCCGCACGTTCATCGGCGCCGTCACCATGGCATTCGCCGCTTCCTGGAGCCTGGCCGTCGTCACTTCGTGGCTCGTGCCGTTCTTCGTGCACGTCGCCGGCTTCAGTGCCTCCGCCGCGGGCAACATGATCATCCCGCCGAACGTGCTGAGCATCCTCGCGATCCTCGCCATCGGCGCCTACGCGGGACGCCTGATGAACCGGGGTGTCTGCGACCGCGTCCCGCTCGGCATCATCACCGGAGCGACGGTCGCGGTCGGCGGCGCCTTCGCGGTCCTCGTCCCGCACCTCGGCACCGGCGCCCTGCTGGTATGCGGAGTGACGCTGGCCGCGGGGATGCCGCTCGTCGCCATGACGTCGGCGTACAACGCGGTGGGCCGGATCTGCCCGGCCAACCGGCGCGGCGCCGTCATGGGCACCCTCAATGGCCTCTACTCCCTGGGCAGCATCGCGGGCCCGTACTCGATGGGCCTGATTCTCGACGCGTCCGCCGACCAGACGACCGGCTACGCGAACGGGTTCACCGTGACCGGACTGATCGTGATCGCCGGCGGCCTGTGCGCCGCGTTCTTCATCAACCCACGCCGCGACCGCGAACAACTCGCCTCCGATCCCACCACCCGTACCGCCCGCACCGGGCGGCGCGGCATCGTGCCGCGGCCGCTGGGCCAGACAGGAGCCTGAACCATGACCGACATCGCTGCCGACACCGACGTCCTCGTCGTCGGGGGTGGACCCTCCGGGCTCACCGTCGCGAGTGAACTCGCCCTGGCCGGTGTGCGGGTGACCGTTCTGGAGCGGCGCACGGAGCCCGTACAGTCCCGCGCCGGAACCGTCCTGCCGCGCGTACTGGAACTCTTCGACGCACGCGGTCTCGCGGACCGCTTCTTCGAGCGGGCCCGCTCCATCAAGAGCAACCCCCTCATCCCGGTACACATCTGGGCGGGGATGAAGCCGGTGCACTGGCACCACCTGAACTCGCGGTTCGGGTTCCGGCTGATCATGCCGCAGAACATGACGGAGGAACTCCTCCTCGAGCACGCGCGCGAAGTCGGCGTCGACGTCCGCCAGGGGGCGACGGTCGAGAAGGTGCGGCAGGACGCCGACGGGGTGACCGTATCCGCGACGCACGCCGGCAACCGCCTTGAGCTGACGTCCCGTTACGTGGTGGGGGCGGACGGCGGCCGCAGCGTGGTGCGCCGGCAGGCCGGGATCGGATTCGAGGGACACGGCGCCACCTTCACCGGCATCGTCGCCGACGTACGCACCCGGCCACTGACGGACGACGGCCGCGCCATGACGGACAACGAGCACGGCTGGGTGACCTCGTTCCCGTTCGGCGAGGACACGGACGGCACGCCGGTCACACGCTTCAACATCGTGCACGCCGAGCGGCGGCACGCCGAGCAGTCCGAGCCGGTGACCGCCGACGAGGTGCGACGCTGCCTCAGCGACGTACTGGAGCAGGAGGTGCGCTTCGACGGGCTGCGCTGGGCCTCGCGCTTCACCGACGCGCTGCGCATCGCCACCGCCTTCCGGGACCGCCGCGTCTTCCTGGTCGGCGAATCGGCCCGCATCCACTACCCGGCAAGCGGCGTCGGCATGAACTTCTGCATCCAGGACGCCTTCAACCTGGGCTGGAAGCTGGCGGCTGTGCTCAACGGGCACGCCGACGACGCGCTCCTCGACACCTACGAGACCGAACGCAGGCCGGTGGCCGAGGAGTTGCTGCGCAGCGTGGAGGCGCAGTGCGCCGTCCAGTTCAACTTCACCCCGGAAGGCGTCGCGTTCAAGCGAATGTTCCAGAAACATCTGCTGCCGCTGCCCGACGTCAATCGCCGTATCGCGCTCGAACTCAACGGCCTGACCAGCCCCTACCCGCGCATCCCCGGCAGTCATCCACTGACCGGGCAGCGCACCCCCGACCTCGAACTCGTCACTCCCGACGGAATCCGGCGCGTCGGTGAACTCCTGCGTGAGCAGCGCTTCTTGCTCATCGACTGCACCGGAGACGGTGCGTACGAGGGACTCGATACGGAAGCGATGCCGTTGCGCACGGTGACCGGCGTGCCCGTGGTGACGGGTCCCGAACTGCGAGGTGTGCGCAGTCTGTTGATTCGGCCGGACGCCTATGTCGCTTGGGTCGGCGAGGAGACCCCCGACCCGCAGACCGCCGCGGAGCACGTCAAGCACTGGATCGGAGCACGGCGATGAACGAGACGATCCTCATCCGTGGCGGCCACGTCCTGACCATGGACCCCGCCGTCGGTGAATTCACATCCGGTGACGTGCTGATCGAGGACGGCGTGGTCCGTTCGGTCGCGTCGCGCATCGATCACCCCGACGCCGAGGTGATCGACGCCACCGACCGCATCGTGGCCCCCGGATTCGTCGACACCCACCGGCACACCTGGCAGACGGCGGTGCGGCACTACTACGCCGACACCGACCCGCTGCAGTACTTCGCGGAGATGCTCGGCCCGGTCGGCGCCGCCTACCGCCCCGACGACGTGTACGCGGGCAATCTCCTCGGCGCACTGTCCGCGCTCGACTCGGGCATCACGACACTGGTCGACTGGTCGCACGTACAGAACACCCCCAGCCACTCCGACGCCGCGATCCAGGCCCTGGAGGAATCGGGCATCCGCGCGGTCTTCGCGCACGGCTGGCCGCTCGCCCCCGAGTGGACCCGCGACAGCGGGCTCGGCCACCCGGAGGACATCCGCCGCCTGCGCGACCGGTACTTCGCCTCCGACGACCAGCTCCTCACCCTGGCCATGGCGGCGCGCGGCCCGGAAATGGCGCGGCGCGACGTCTGGCTGCACGACCTGCGCCTGGCAAGGGAGTTGGGGATCCGCACGACCGTGCACGTGGGCGCGTACGCACACAACGCACCGCACCGGGCCGTCACGCAGCTGCGGGACGCGGGGGTGCTGGGCGAGGACATCACCTTCGTGCACTGCTGCCGCAGCGCGGACGACGAGTTCGCGATGATCGCCGACGCGGGCGCCTCTGTATCGCTGGGCGTGCAGTGCGAGGCCAACTCGCCCGGCATGGGCGACATTCCGCTGGACCGGCTCCTCGCCGTAGGGGTCCGGCCGAGCCTGAGCGGCGACACGGAGACCAAGTGCTCCGGCGACATGTTCACGCAGATGCGGACGCTGCTCGCCTATCACCGGTCGTGGACGGGTGGCGGACACTCCCGGGTCCCGAACGCTCCCGCGAACCTCACCACCCGGGACGTCCTGGAGTTCGCCACGCTGGCCGGGGCGCGGGCCGCCGGGCTCGGCGACCGTACGGGCTCACTCACCCCGGGCAAACAGGCCGACGTGATCCTGGTCCGGTCCGACGACCTCAACCTGGCACCCGTGTCGGACCCCGCAGGTGCTCTCGTGCTCGCCGCGCACCCCGGCAACGTAGACACCGTCCTCGTCGCCGGCCGCATCGTGAAGCGCGACGGAAAGCTGCTCGTCTCCGATCCGCAACGCGCCCTGGCGCTGGCCCAGCGCTCACAGGACCGCGTGCTGGCCGCGATCGCACGGTCCCGCTGAGCATGGTCCCGCTGAGCATGGTCCCGATGCAGACAGCGGTCGGCGCCGTCGGGACAGCCGCCCTGATGTCGCCGACGCCGGCCGCTCCCCGCTCACACCTCCTTGGAGCCCCCGCCCATGCCACGCCCCACCCACGAAGTCCGCGCCCGCGAGGGGCTCGAGTATGCGGACGGCCTGCGCCTCGACCTCCATGTACCCGTCACTCCCGACGCGGCCCGCATCCCCGTCGTCCTGTACCTGCACGGCGGCGGCTGGCTGACGGGCAGTCGCACGGACCACACCGAGCGCCTCACCCGCTTGGCGTCCTACGGCATCGCCGTGGCGAGCGCCGACTACCGCCTGGCTCACGTAGCCCCCTACCCGGCCCAGCTCGACGACGCCCGCGCGGCGATCCGCTGGCTACGCCGCGAAGCGACCGCGCACGGACTCGCCGCAGACCGCATCGGGGTCTGGGGGGCATCAGCGGGGGCACATCTGGCGGCGCTGCTGGCCCTTTCGGAAGCCCAACCCGCAGATTCCGTGCAGGCGTTGGTGGGCTGCTTCGGCGCGTACGACCTCACCTCGCGCGCGGACTCCGTACGCCCCGACCCCGACCTGCCCATACCGGCGGAGGTCGCGGCGACCTCCTGGCCCGCGCACCTGCCCCAACCGCCCAGCACGCGGCTGCGCCAGGCGCTCCTCGCAGGCGTCACCGAGGCCGACCTCGCCGAACACCACCTCCGTGTGCTGAGCCCCGTCACCCATGCTCACCCGGCCGCACCGCCGGCACTGTTCCTGCACGGCACTGCGGATGCGATCACCTCACCCCAGCAGAGTCGCTGGATGGCCGAGGCGCTGCGGGCAGAAGGCGCCGAGGCCCACGTGCGGCTGGTGGCCGGAGCCAACCACGAAGATCCCGCATTCGACAGCCACCGCGTCATCGCGGACATTGCCGACTTCTTCAAAGCCCATCTCACCGCGAGTCCCCGGCTCCCCCGACTCGCCGAACCCGAGCTCACCACCGCACAACGCGCCCTGTTCGAGGACATCACGTCCGGCCCCCGCTCGAACGGGCCTCAACACTTTCCACTCCAGGACGCCAAAGGCGCACTCAACGGTCCGTTCAGTCTCATGCTGCACACCCCTGGCATCGGCGCTCCCCTCCAGGATCTCGGTGCGGCGCTTCGCTACCGCACCACCCTGGACGCCCGCGCCCGCGAGATTGCGATCCTCACCGTGGCGGCCGAGACAGCCAGTGCATTCGAGACGTACGCCCACGAACGCATCGACCGCGCCGCTGGATTGTCGGACACCGAGCTGGCCGCGCTGCGCGACGGCAGCTTCACGTCCACCGTCCTGCGTGAGCAGACGGCCCACGATGTGTGCAGGAGACTTCTTGCCTCGGCCGGACCTACGTGGAGCGACGAGGAGTACGCACGGGCCGCCGACGTTCTGGGCCCCGAACAGCTCCTCGAACTCACCACGCTCGTCGGCTACTACCGGACCCTCGCACAGCTCATGCACGTCTTCGCCGTCGGTACCCCGGAGTGACCGGACGCGGTGCGGAATGCCCCGGGCCAAGGCCCGCACTCATGCGGCCCTCCACCTGATCAAATGGCATCGAATGGAGAGCAGCTGCTTCAAGTCTTCCGCAGGCGTTGATTGTTGCGTCGATCCGGCGCGTGCGCGACTTCGATCCGGAGATGCTGCGGATTACCGCCATCGTGCCGGGCCGCGAGCAGGTGTCCGCTAGGCGTCCTGGTTCACCTGTGCGAGGTGGGTGTCCATTGCGGCGCACATCTCTCCCAGCAGGGCCCTGAACTGGTCGAGGAGTTCGGGCGGGTAACGGCCGACGATGGTGTCCATGGGCGCCGCCAGCGGGCGGAAGAACTCATCGGCCCGCTCTTGGATGTGAGGGCTGCTGCGCAGGGTGACCACACGTCGGTCGCTGTGCTCGCGGCTGCGGACGATGTGCCCGGCGTCTTCGAGCCGGTTGAGCAGCGAGGTCGTGGCGCCCGACGAGAGCAGGATGCGCTTGCTGAGGCGGGCCGGGGAGATCGGGGCGCCCCGCTCCTCGGCCGCGATGATCTCCAGCAGAGCGGTCGCGTCCGTGGCGTACAGGCCGAGATGAGCGGCGAAGCTGCGGCTGAGCTCGGCGTAGCGCCCGCCGTAGACCCTCAGAGCTTCCACCAGCAGCTCGCGCCGCGCCGTCGCGCCGTTGAGCGCCGATTTCTCCATCACCAGCGGCCGTCCTTCCTCTGCATGAGCATCGCCGGACCTGCACCCGCAGATCGCCTTTGACAATCTACCCACCCCAATCTACCTTCGCGGTGGAATCACTTCACCATGGAGGTATTGAAATGCGGGACTCTACGGCCACCAGGCGGTGGCTCGGACTGATCGCCATCGCCCTGGGCGTGGCGCTGATCGTCGTGGACACGACGATCGTCAACGTGATCACGCCATCGGTCGTCGAGGACCTGGGCGTCAACTCCTCGCAGGCGCAGTGGATCCAGGAGTCGTACGCGATCGTCTTCGCCGCGCTGTTGCTGCTCACCGGCCGACTGTCCGACATGCTCGGGGCCCGCCAGGTCTTCACCTGGGGTGTCGTGGTCTTCGGCGCCACCAGCGTGCTCGCCGGTCTGGCGCCCAACGGCGGCCTGCTGATCCTGGCCCGCTTCCTGCAGGGCGTGGGTGCGGCGATGATCCTGCCGACCTCGCTGGCCTTGCTGAAGGCCAACTTCACGGGCAAGGCCCGCGGTCAGGCGTTCGCGGTCTGGGGCTCGACCATCGGAGCGGCCGCCGCGCTCGGACCGCTGCTCGGCGGCTGGCTGTCCGAGCACGTCTCGTGGCGATGGGCGTTCGGCATCAACGTGCCGCTGTCCGTGCTGGTCGCGTTCGGTGTGGTGCGCTACATGGCCCGCTCGCCCCGGACCAGGGGAAGCATCGACGTACTCGGCGCCGTGCTGTCCGTCATCGGGCTCGGTCTGCTCGCCTTCGGGCTCGTCGAGGGTCGCATCTACGGATGGGTGGCCACCATCCACCCGCTCAACTTTCTTGGCTTCACCTGGGACAGCGGGCCCTCGCCCGTCCTGGTCGCGCTGATCCTCGCCGCCCTCGCGCTGGGTCTGTTCGTGCGCCGCCAGGCGAAGTTGACGCGTGGCAGCGACGCCTCCAGGGCGATGATGGACGTGCGGCTGTTCTCCATCGCCTCGTTCCGGGGCGGCAACATCGCGACCCTGATCATCGGTGTCGGGGAGTTCGGCATCGTCGCGGTGCTCCCGCTGTGGCTGCAGTTCACCCTCGGCTACAGCGCGCTGCAGGCCGGGCTCGCCCTGGTACCGGTGGCTATCGGCAGCTTCGTCGCCAGCGGTGCCAGTTTCGGGATGGCCGCCAAGGTCTCGCCTCTGATCCAGCTGCGCATCGGCCTCGCACTCGAAGTCGTCGGCCTGGCAGGCGTCGCCCTCGTAGCCGCTCCCGACACCTCTTGGTGGGCCCTCTCGGCGATGCTCATCCTGTACGGCATGGGCGTCGGCTTCGCCACCGCCCAGGTCACCAACGTCGTCCTCGCCGACATCCCCGACGACAGCAGTGGTCAGGGCTCCGGTATTCAGAGCGCATTCCGTCAGCTCGGCTCCGCCCTCGGCATTGCCGTGCTCACCACCGTGTTCTTCACCACCCTCAGTTCCAAGCTGCACCACAGCCTGGTCTCTTCCGGCCTGTCCGGGGCCGCCGCCGACAAGTTCAGCCACGCCGTCACCGACAGTGCGGGCGCCGCGATCGGCCCGCTGGCCGGAAACCCGCAGACCGCCTCGGTCGCCGATGCGGCCCGCTCGGCGATGTCCGACGGTGTCACCATCGGCGGCTACATCGCAGCAGGGTTCGTCGTGCTGGGCCTGCTCGCTTCCCTGCTCATCCCCGCCATGCCGCCACAGGCGCAGGTCGGGCCCGAGGGGGCCGAGGCCGAACCCGTCCTGCCGTGATCGACGGCGGCCCGTCGCGCCCGTGACGGATGCCCGCCCGTCACGCCCCGTGCGCGACGGGCGGGCGTTGTCTGCTGCCGTTGCGCCGGCAGCGATGCCTTGCCGGCGCAACGCAACGGGCGCCACGACGGCCACGCTCTGCGGGGCTTGACGTGTCATCAGGTCTGCGTGATCGGGAAGTACCGGGCCGCCATCGGCATGCGGCCGTGCGCGAGTCTGCGTGATCATCCGGTTGGCCAACCGCTGGCTGGGCAGCTCAGATGCCCTTGAGCTGGACGCGGTTGTCGCACAGTCCCGACCAGTCGTCGCGGTCCGAGGTCAGTACGAGGACGGGCGCTGGGCAGCGGAGCGCCATCGCGGCGACGAGGGCGTCGATGGCGCATTTGTGGCCGTGCAGGCCACCGGCATCGCTCAGCAGTTGCACGGCGGTGAGGCTGTCCGCCTGGGTGACGTCCTGGACCTGGAGGCGGGAGAGCATCCAGTGCAGCCTGGCGGTATCCGTCTTGCCGTGGACGGCCTCGACCACCGTCAGGGCCGACACGAGGACGGGCACTCCTATGCGCCGAGCAGCCTCGATCCGGGTGACCATCTGGCGGTCGTTGCGCAGCAGCAGCGCCAGGGGGCTGCTGCAGGGTTGGGTGACAGGTTCGGTTAAGCGGCCTGAGTGGCCAGCGTGGTCATGACGGTTTCGTATTCGACGGGAGTCAGCCGGCCGAGCGCGGCCTGTCTGCGGCGTCGGCGGTCCAGGAAGGGCGAGACCCTTCCGCGCCAGCCGCGAGGCCCCTCACAGGGGAGCTTCCCGGTCAGGCTCATCCCGTTTGTCACGGCGCACGCCGGGCGGGCCGGTGCCGTGGGCTTCACCTACCGGCACTGTGGCCCACGCCTGCCCGGTCGGCATCGGTACTCGACATTGGTCCAATCAAAGCATTGACCTCCGATTCCAGCAGGATCTAGTCTCACCACATTGGTCAAACCAAATCGGTTTGGCCGGTGGACACGACCTCATACCTGGGATGGGAGGCTGCCGTGGCGCTGGACCTGGCGCAGTTGGTCCGCTCGCTCTCGGAGCAGAGCGTGCCGGACGCGGAGGGCGGGCGGCTACGGCTGCCCACCGAGCGGGAGTTGGTGTCCCGCCTCGAGATCAGCCGGGGCTCTTTGCGTGAACAGTTGTCGATCCTTGAACACCTGGGGTTCCTCGATCGCACGCAGGGCCGCGGCTCGTTCCTCACCGCGCCCGATGCCACCTTCCTCCAGCTGTACTTCGATCTGGCCGGGCATCTGGGGCATCTGACGCAGCCGCAGTTCCGCTCCGCCCGCGAGATCCTGGAGACCGCGCTCGCCGAGGCCGCCGCCCGCCGGGCCACCGCAGATGACGTCGACGAATTGCGCGGCCTCGTCGACGAGATGGTGCGCGCGACCGCTGCGGGAGAGGCCGCCGCCGCCCTGGAAGCAGACCTGGACTTCCACCGGCGGCTGTGCGAGATCGTCGGCAACCCGGTGTTCGACCTCATGCACGACGCGCTCAGCCACACGCTGCGCAGCGAGATGGTCGACCGGCGCGCGAGCGCCACCGAGGTTCCCCTGCCGCCCGGCCGCAGCCTGGTCATCGACACCGTGCACTACGGCATCGTCGAGGCCATCGACGGACGCGACGCCGAGGGTGCCCGCGCGGCCATGCGCCGCCACTTCGAGGTCTGGTCCTCGTTCACCGACGCCACGGCCCATCACGCCGCGCACCCCGCCACCTCGGCTCCAGACGACGGCGATCGCGCCGCCGGCCGCTGACCCCGCGCCGAGGAACCTCGCACGAAGGAACTCCGCGCCACGGGCCCCCGCACCAAGGAACTCCGCACCAAGGAACCCCAGATGAACGCTTCACCCCTCGTCTTCGTCGGCATCGGCGCCATCGGTCTGCCCATGGCCGCCCGGATCGCCGCCGCGGGACACGACGTCACCGGTGTCGACCCGGCCCCCGCCGCCGCCATCCGCGCCAAGGAAGCCGGACTCACCGGCGCCGTGACCACGGTCCGCGACGCGCCCGACACCCCCACCACCCTCGTCATGGTGGCCACCCCCGACCAGCTCGCGGCCCTGGTCACCGACGCGCTCGACGCCCGCCCCGACCAGAGCGGCCGGTACTGGGTCATCATGAGCACGGTCGGCCCGGACGCGGTGCGCGCCCAGGGCGGGCGGCTCGCCGCGGCCGGCGCCCGCGTGGTCGACGCCCCGGTGACCGGTGGCGTGGCACGCGCCCGTACCGGCGAGCTGACGATTTTCGCGGCCGGTGCCGCCGACGACGTGGCCGCCGTCACCCCCGCCCTGAGCGCCTGCGGCACGGTCCGCCCCGTCGGTGAGCGGCCCGGTGACGGGCAGGCCATCAAGGTGGTCAACCAGCACCTGTGCTCGGTCCATATCGTGGCCGCCGCCGAGGCGCTGAATCTCGCCGCGTCCCTGGATCTCGACCCCGCCCAGGTCCTCGGCCTGGTCGAGGGCGGCGCCGCCGGTTCGTTCATGCTCTCCGACCGCGGGCCGCGCATGCTGGGCGGCACCGACGTCGAAGTCACCAGCGCCGTCTCCATCTTCGTCAAGGACAGCGGCCTGGTCGCCGACGCGGCGCGCGCCGCCGACGCCCCCACTCCCCTGCTCGATCTCGCCCGCGACCGCTACCTGGCCGCCGCGGACAGCGGTCTCGCGGCACGCGACGACTCCCGCGTCATCGAGACGTACCAGACCCCCTGAATTCGTGCGGAGGAGTACGGCGCCGATCGCGCTCCTTCGCACGGCCCACCAAGGAGCCGCCCATGAGCGCCGTCAGCAGAGCCGCCGACGCGCCCCGCCGCGACAACCCCGCCAAGGTCTCGTTCGCCTCCATGGTCGGATCGGCCGTGGAGAGCTACGACTTCTTCATCTACGGCACCGCGTCCGCCGCGTACTTCGGAACTGAGTTCTTCCACACCGACAACCAGCTCGTCGGCGTCCTCGCATCCTTCGCCACCCTCGCCGTCGGCTTTCTCTTCCGCCCGCTCGGCGGGTACCTCGCCGGGCACTTCGGGGACCGCCTCGGGCGCAAGACCGTCCTGAACGCCTCCCTGATGCTGATGGGCATCGCGACCGTCCTCGTCGGCGTACTGCCCACGTTCCAGCAGGTCGGCGTGATCGCGCCGCTGCTCCTGATCCTGTTGCGCATCCTTCAGGGCATCGGGTTCGGGGCCGAGTGGGGCGGCGCCGTCCTCATGAGTGTCGAGCACGCCCCGCCGCACCGGCGCGGCCGCTACGGGGCCGTCCCGCAGATCGGCATCCCCGCAGGACTGCTCCTGGCCAACGGCACCTTCCTCCTAAGTGAGCATGCGCTGAGCGGCAGTTGGGTGTGGCGGGCGCCGTTCCTGTTCTCCATCGTGATGGTCGCCGTCGGCCTGTTCATCCGGCTGCGGATCAAGGAGTCGCCCGAGTTCACGCAGATGAAGGAGCAGGGCCAGATCCGCAAGGCGCCCGCCCTCGACGTGCTGCGCAGCGACTGGCGCATCATCCTCAAGATCACGATGCTGCGGCTCGCCGAGACCGGCGGCTACTACGTCACGACCAGCTTCGTGCTGTCATACGTGGGCCTTGCCGACCTGGGCACCAGCAACGACGTACTCCTGGGCACGATCGTCGGCTCGGTGATCGGTCTCGGCAGTCACCTGTTCTTCGGTGCGCTGTCCGACCGGATCGGCCGCAAGCCGGTGTTCCTCATCGGCGCCGTCTTCACCATCGTCTTCGGCTTCCCGATGTTCCTGCTGGTCAACACCGGAACCACCCTGTTCATCGTGATCGCCGTCGTGCTCGGCCTGGTACTCAGCCACGACCCGATCTTCGCCGTCGAATCCTCCTGGTTCTCCGAGCAGTTCCCCCGCGAGGTCCGCTCCTCCGGCATCTCGCTCGGCTACAACCTGGCGTCCCTCGTCGCAGGCCTGCTGCCCTTCGCGGCAACCGCCCTGTACGGCTGGATCGGCTGGACCGGCCCCGCCGTCCTGTTCTGCCTGCTGGGCATCGCCTCCGTCGCCGCGGCGCTCGTCACTCCGGAGACGGCCCCGGCCAAGGTCGCCGCGCAGGAACGCGACGCCTCCTCTTCCACACACCTCACCACCGAGAAAGTCTCATGACAGCGATATCCGTGACCGAGGCCCCCGCACAGGCCGCATTCCCCGAGCGTGTCAGCCGCGTCCGCGAAGCCGCGTACCGCATGCGCCATCACGTCCTGACGATGGGCGAAGGGCAGGGCCAGGGGTACGTCGGCCAGGCCCTCGGCGTCGCCGACATGCTCGCCGCCGTCTACGCCGACCAGCTGCGGCTGCGCGCCGAAGACCCCGAGTGGGCGGACCGCGACCGCTTCCTGCTCTCCACCGGTCACTACGCGATCGGCCTGTACGCCGCGCTCGCCGAGGCCGGCACCGTCCCCGTCGAGGAACTCTCCACGTACGGCACCGACGGCTCACGCCTGCCGATGTCCGGCATGGCCTCCTACACGCCCGGCATGGAGATCTCCGGCGGCTCGCTCGGCCACGGCCTGACCGTCGCCGTCGGCATGGCGCTCGGCCTTCGCCACCAGGGCAACGGCGCCCGGATCTTCAACTTCCTCTCCGACGGCGAGCTCGACGAGGGCTCGACGTGGGAGGCCGCGATGGGCGCCCACCACCACCGCCTGGGACACATCACCGCGCTCGTCGACATGAACGCGCTGCAGGCGGACGGCGCCACCGACACCGTCCTGTCCATCGAGCCGGCCGAGGAGAAGTGGCAGGCCTGCGGCTGGTTCACGCAGCGCGTCGACGGCAACGACATCGAGGCGCTGCTGCGCGCCCTGGACGCGGCGAGCGAGGCCTCTGCCACCGAGGGCCGCCCGTCGGTGATCCTCTGCGACACCCGCATCGGGCGCGGCGTCCCGCTCCTGGAGGCGCGCGAGAAGGCGCACTTCATGCGGATCGACGAGGACGAATGGGCGGTGTGCCGCGAGCAGTTGACGGCGGGACACCAGGCCGGCTCCCCGGCGGGCGACGACAAGGAAACGGAAGCGGCACGATGAGCACCACCACCCCCACCCCGGCCAAGCGCCTCACCACGTCCGCGATGATCGCGTCCTTCGCCGATCCCGGCCAGCGCACCTCCCCCGCCCCCTTCGGCAAGGCGCTGGCCGCAGCCGCCGAAGGGGACCAGCGGATCGTCGGCCTCACCGCCGACCTCGGCAAGTACACCGACATGCACGTCTTCGCCCAGGCGCACCCGGACCGGTTCTTCCAGATGGGCATGGCCGAGCAGCTCCTCTTCGGCGCCGCGGCCGGCATGGCGGAGACGGGCCTCGTGCCGTTCGCGTCCACGTACTCGGTGTTCGCCGCCCGGCGCGCGTACGACTTCATCTGCCTGGACATCGCCGAGCCGAACCTGAACGTCAACGTCGTCGGCGGGCTGCCCGGCCTGACCACCGGTTACGGCCCGAGCCACCAGGCGACCGAGGACGTCGCGATCTTCCGCGGCATGCCGAACCTCACCATCGTCGACCCCTGCGACGCCCTCGACATCGAGCAGGCCGTCCCCCAACTCGCCGCCCACGAGGGACCGACGTACCTGCGGCTGCTGCGCGGCAAGGTGCCGCTCGTGCTCGACGAGTACGACTACACCTTCGAGCTGGGCAAGGCCAAGGTCGTACGGGGCGGCCGTGACGTCGTGTTCGTGTCCAGCGGTCTGATGACAATGCGGGCGCTGCAGGCCGCGGAGAAGCTCGCCGCGCACAACGTCGACGTGGCCGTCATGCACACCCCGACGCTCAAGCCGTTCGACGAGGAGACCGTGCTCCGCGAGCTCGCCGGTGACCGCCTCGCCGTCACACTGGAAAACCACACTGTCGTCGGTGGCCTCTTCGAGACCGTGGCCTCGGCCGCCGTCCGGACGGGACTGGGCAAGCAGGTCCTCCCGATCGCCCTGCCGGACGAGTTCATCGACGCCGGCGCGCTGCCCACCCTCCACGACCGGTACGGCCTCGCGGCCGACCGGGTGGTGGAGAAGGTGCTCGCCGCGCTCTGACAACGAATGGGTGCGCGTTCCGGCGGGGACGCGCACCAGCAGATTCCCCGTCCGGGCCCTCGTCCCTCCACTCAGGCCCGCAGCCCGCGCAGCAGCGCGTGCTGACGCCGTACCTGGTCGCGTCCCCAGTACGGTTCGCGGCGGCCTTCGTACTCGCTGGACAGCCAGCCGTTCCAGCCGGCGTCGTGCAGGGTGGTGACGAGGTCCGCCCAGGGGATGTGCAGGTCGTGCAGTTCGTCGTCGATCTCGAAGAACTTCGCCTGGATGAAGTGGACCTGGGGCAGCACTTCGACCAGGTCTGCCATCGGGACGGCCAGCGGTTCCAGGAACGCGGGACGCTTCTTGCCCTCGAATCCCTCGTGGCCGTCGTCGACAGGAGCGGTCTGGAAGATGCCCGTGTCGATGAGGAGCTTGAAGTGGTCGCTGCCGGTGCGCTCGATGAAGTCGAGATATCCCTGCGTCACCGGGTGCTTGATCGGGGTGGGGCTGTGGATCTCGGGGCAGATGACGATGTCGAGGTCGGCGGCGAGGTCCAGGACCCTCTCCACGGCGGGCTGCCAGATCGGGTGGGGTTCAAGGTCCGGTGAGACGACGCCGAACTTCGGGCGGATCGAGGTGAATCCGAGCGCCTTGGCCAGCCGCAGGTCGGTCTCCAGTTGTGCGCGCCCTTCCTCGGCGGTGAGGTCGCGCTCGCGCCACATCGCGGTGTCGACCCAGGCGCCGTAGTTGGTCGCGGTCAGGCCGTACCGGTCCAGGAGGCGGTGCCAGGTGTCGATCCACCCGGCGTCGGGTCGCGGGTAGCCGGGGATGTTGCCTTCGCCGAGGATCTCGATGCCGGTGGCTCCGAGGTCGGCGATGTCGGCCATGGAGTCCTCGAGGGACATCGAGGTGTAGAGGTCGCCGGAGTAACTGTAGAGCGAGACACCGTAGTTGAGGCCCTGAGTACCTCCGGTGGCGGGGACGATGGTGCCGGTCGCCGTGGCGCGGAAGACGGAGGGGCCCGCGATCTCGGGGATGTAGGGGCGACGCAGGTGGATGGCCACCTCGATGCGGTGCACGCCCGCGCCCAGGCCGCCGGGGTGGTCGACCGTGACGACGGCGTCCTCGTCGAGTTGCCAGCGGACGTCGGTGGAGGCGCGCAGGGCGTCGAGGGTGAAGGTGCGGCCCTGGAGGGTCCAGCGGGACTGTTCGGGCGCGTGCTTCTCGCCGTCGATGACGATCTCGACGCCGTCGACCAGGCTTGCGGCGATGCCGCGGTAGTTGGGGTTGCGCAGACGGAGCTGGAATCCGGTGACGGCGCCGTTGCCGACGACGTTGCGGAAGCCGCGCTGCTGGATGATGGTGCGTTCGAGCACGATGCGGCTCGTCCTTTCTCGTGAACTGCCCTGCGCCGACGGCGCTCAGGCGGCCGGTGCGGGGGTGGAGGAATCGAGCTTGTAGAGGCCCATGACGGCAGCCTGGACGAGACACAGGACCAGCGGGATGCCGACGAAGGCCCACTCGATGGAGTGCGAGGCCTGCGCGGTGACGTGATGGGCCCGGTAGCCGCCCCAGGCCAGCGCCCAGGCGAACAGGGCGCTGCCCAGGGCGGTACCCACCTTGGTGGCGAAGCTGTAGCCCGCGTACAGCAGGCCTTCGTCGCGGCGTCCGGTGACGCCCTCGTGGTGGTCGATGGCGTCGGAGACCAGGGCGGGCGCGGCGACCAGACCGAACCCGCCGAGGAGGTTGGCAACGAGGAACAGCGCGAGAAAGGCCACGGGGTCGTCGTGCAGAGGAAATAGCGCGAGGTAGAGGGCGGCGGTGGCGATCAGGCCGATGACGATGCCGCGTCGCTTGCCGGTGCGGCGCAGGATCCACGGGGTGAGCAGCGAGCCCACCAGGGCCGAGAGCGAGAAGGACAGCAGGATGTAGCTGGTGGCCCAGGAGTTGTCCAGGACGTCGCGGGCGTAGTAGACGGCTCCGGCGGTGATGACGCCGAGGCGGACGAAGGCCAGCACCGAGGCGAGGCAGACGCCGAGCCAATGCCGGTTGTGGAACAGCGCCTTCAGGGCCTGGCCGACGGCGGCCTTTGGCTGTGCTTCCAGGGGCGCGACCTGCTCCTTGCACAGCGCGGCGACCACCCAGTACAGGAGGGTGCCCACGACGCCGAAGACGATCGCCATGCCGGGGAAGCCGTGGGCGAGGTTGCCGCCGCCCAGCGTCGTGACCAGGGGCATGACCGCGAGGGAGACCGCGATGAGCCCGAGGGAGGCGCCCACGAAGCGGTAGCCGCTCATCTTGAGGCGGGTGTCGTTGTCGGAGGTCAGCATCGGGAGCATCGCGCCGTAGGGCACGTTGACGAGGGAGTGGCTGATGCCGACGAGTACGAAGGTGAAGCCGGCCCAGAGGGCCGCGGTGGTGCCGGTGCCCACGGGCGTGAAGGCCAGGACGAAGGCGACGGCCAGGAGCGGCGCCGCGAAGATCACATAGGGGCGGGCCCGGCCGAACCTACTGCGCGTGTGGTCGACGGCCAGGCCGACCACCGGGTCCACGACGGCGTCGGCGACCCGGCCGAGCAGCAAGATGGTGCCCGCGGTGGCGGCGGCGAGGCCTGCGACGTCGGTGTAGAAGAAGAGCAGGAAGGCCGTGAGGGTGGTCCAGGTCAGGTTGGACGCCAAGTCCCCCAGGCCGTAGCCGAGTTGAGCGGCGCGGCCGACGGGCCGGGCCGTGGAGGGACGCATGCCGGTGGACGTGCCTGCGACTGGAGAGGATGCGGCACTCATCGTCGAGTCCCTTCGGTGGCAGAGGGGCACGCCGCCTGAGACATGAGGCGCAGGGGTGGCGGCTGCCGTTGACGGCAGGCGAGGCTCTTCCGGCACTCGTCTGCTCTTACCGAGGGAACTTAAGTTTGCGGTGAGCTTAAGTCAATGGGTTCGACCGGTTGATGGGCGCACCGCGAGCGATACCGGTGCGCCGGAGCACCGGAGCACCGGAGCACCGGAATCGCCTGACGCACCCCCACACATCGCCTCACACACCCACCAGAAGGCGACCCGGCTCGACGCCCGCGGGGCTTCCCTGCGGCGTCCATGCCGCCATCGCGTCGGCGGACAGCAGCGCCTCGACGGCCAGGTGCGCCCCGCCGACGACACCACCCAGCTCTCCGAGCCCGGACCCGCGGATCACCAGGCCGGACGCGGCAAGGGGCAACGACCGGCTGCGAACGGCATGTTCGATCACGCGCAGGAAGGGCTCGCCGACCGTCAGGGCGCCACCACCGAAGACGAGGCAGGCGGGGTTGTAGAAGTTGACCAGTGTCGCCATCACGCTGCCGATCCGCTCGGCGGAGCGCGCTACCGCGGTCATGCACCACGCGTCGCCCAACGTGACGCCGCGGCCGATGTCAGCGGGGGTGATCTCGCCGTGCTCACGGTGGACGTCGGCGAGGTAGCGGCTACGCCCCTCGTGGACGGCGGTCACCGCGTCGCGGGCCAACGCCCACCCGCCGGCGAGGGCCTCCAGGCAACCGGTGCGCCCGCAGCGGCACATCACCTGGTTGTCCTCCAGCACGCGGGCGTGGCCGATGTCGCCGGCGGCGCCCTTGCTGCCGCGCCGGATGCGACCCTCGTTGACGATTCCGGCGCCGATGCCGGTGCCGACCTTCACGAAGATCATGTCCTCGTCCGCGGCTCCGGCGGCGCGGGCCTCGCCCAACGCCAGCAAGTTGGCGTCGTTGTCGACCCACACCGGCACCCGGTAGCGCTGCTGGAGCCGCCCGCGGATGTCGAAGCCGTCCCAACCCGGCATGATCGGCGGCTGGGAGGGCCGCCCCGTCGAGAACTCCACCGGCCCCGGCACCCCGACCGTCACCGCCCACAGCGGGACGTCCGACCGCCCGGCGAGCAGCTCGGCGAAGTGCCCGTCCAGCGCCGCGAGGGTCTCCTCGGGCCCGCGGGCGATGGACCACTCCACGTGCCGGTGCTCCTGGACACGGGCGTCCAGGTCCGTCACCGCCACATCCAGTGCGGCCGCCCCGAGGACGGCGGTGAGGACGAGGCCGCACCCGGCGTTGAACCGCAGCTGCCGCGACGGGCGGCCACCGCTGGACGGGCCGGTCTCGGCGTCCTCCAGGAGCCCCAGGTCGATGGCCTGGTCGACCCGTTGGGAGATCACGGTGCGCCCCAGCATCGAGACCGCACCCAGTTCGGGCCTGGTGCGGGCACGGCCCGAGCGGACCAGGTCCACGACGGCGGACAGAGCATCGAAGTGATCTACGGCGGTAGGCGGTCGGCGTGTCATGCCAGGCATCATCGCGCACTTCTGCCGCCGGACAGCGCACCCTTGACTACTTTTGCATTTCACGTGCAATAGTGGCGCTCTACTCACTCGCCGAGACAAGGACTTCGCCACATGCCACAGCCGGTCAGCGCAGCCATCGTCGGCACCGGGTTCATGGGAACCGTGCACGCACGGGCCGTCGCAGCCGCCTCGGGTCAGGTGCGCCTGGTCGCCGGCTCTTCGGCCGACCGGGCGGGTCTGGTGGCGACGGTGCCGTGCGTCCACCTCTTCTACCGCGCTACCTCATCGCCGGCCGCCGACAGGTCGACTGGCTTCGCGTCGTCGACCGCCTCTACGAAGCCGGGTTCACCGGCACCGTCTCCGTCGAGCACGAGGCCCCCCCTGTGGGGCGGCACCCCCGCGAAGGTGTGCCAGGGCCTGACCATCGCGCACCGGACCTTGCGCCCGCTCGTCACCGGCTGACCCGACCCCAGGAGTCCCACCCGTGTCCCTTCCCCTCTCCCCCGCCTACGATCTCGTCGTCGTCGGCAGCGGCCCCACCGGCAGCACATACGTCCGCGAGGTCTTCGAGCAGCACCCCGGCGCCCGGATCCTGGTCGTCGAGGCCGGTCCGAGGATCAGCGATCCGCCCGGCGGCCACGTGAAGAACATCGCCGACGACGAACGGCGCGCCCAGGCCCAGCGCGCCTCGGAAGGGCCGAGCCCCGCCTCGCCCGGACGGCCCGGAACCCGCCTGCTCGCCGCCCCGGACATGCCCGCCGCCGCCGTCTCCACCAACGTCGGCGGCATGGGTGCGCACTGGACCGCGGCCTGCCCCCGGCCCGGTGACGGCGAACGCATCCCCTTCATCCCCGCCGCCGAGATGGACCAGCACCTCGCCCGCGCCGAGCAGCTCCTCCACGTCAGCGCCGACGCCTTCGACGACGCCCCCTTCGCCGACGAGGTGCGCCACCGCCTGGCCCGCCACTTCGACGACGGCCGCCCCGCCTCCCGCCGCGTCGCCCCGATGCCACTGGCCGTCACCACGCGTCCCGACGGGAGCCGCACATGGAGCGGCACGGATGTCGTCCTCGGCTCCGCCGCCCGGGACTCGCGTGTCGAGCTCGCCGACCGGTGCCTGTGCCTGCGGGTGCGGTACGAGGGCGGGGTGGTCACCGGCGTCGTCGTACGCGACCTCTCCGACGGCGGCGCCGGTCAGGAGACCGAGATCGCCGCGTCCGCCGTGGTCGTCGCCGCCGACGCCCTGCGCACCCCGCAACTGCTGCACGCCTCGGGCATCCGCCCCGCCGCGCTCGGCCGCTACCTCAACGACCAGCCGCAGGTCGTCTTCGCCGTCCGTCTTCCCGACGACGTCGTGGCCACGCACGACGCCGTGACCGACCGCACCCGCGACGAAGACGGCGGCATCGTCCCGCAGAGCGGCGTCAGTTGGGTGCCCTACACCGACGACCAGCCGTTCCACGGACAGGTGATGCAGCTCGACGCCTCGCCGGTCCCGCTCGCGGACACCACACCCGTCCAGCCCGGCAGCATCGTCGGCCTGGGCTGGTTCTGCGCCAAGGACGTCACCTCCGAGGACCGGATCACGTTCGCCGACGACACGAACGACGCGTTCGGCATGCCGACGGCCACGATCCACTACCGCTACACCGACCGTGATCTCGCCACCATCGAGGCCGCCAAGAGGGCAGTCACCGAGGCAGGCACCGCCCTCGGCGCCCCCCTCGACCCAGCGCCGTTCCTCCTCCCGGCCGGCAGCTCACTCCACTACCAGGGCACCACCCGCATGGGACCCACCGACGGCGACACCAGCGTCTGCGACACTTTCAGCCGGGTATGGAACACGGTCGGCCTGTGGGTGGCGGGCAACAACGTCATCCCGACAGCCACCGCCTGCAACCCGACCCTGACCTCGGTCGCCCTGGCATCGCGGGGAGCCCGGTCCCTGGTGGAACACCTTCTGCGGCGGGAGACGGCGGCTACGGTCCCGCCGTCCCGGACCTGAGGCGTTTCGGATCGCCCAGCTGCTGCCGCCGGATCAGGTGTCCACGACCAAGCGGAAGTTGCAGGTACAGCCCGCTGGAGCCGAAACTCCGTCACCGCGGCTCCAGCCACTGTCCTCCTCCTGCATGGCAGGGGGAACTCCCGCACTCCGCCCGGCAGAGGACACCCGCTCAGGCGACGGTGAAGGGGAGCACGTCGCCCGAGTACGCGGCGGCTGCTGTCTCACCGCAGCATCCGCCGCACTCAACCAGCCTTGACGCGCCTCCACGCTACGCCCTCCGTCGCCTGCCGGATGACGTCCCGTCGAGGACACCATCCGCCACAGCCCTCTGGTGGAGTCGACGTTGCTCCAGGCCATCGCCCACCGTCTCTGCGACGGCCTGGACGGGCCGGCGCAGCCTCTTACAGGTGCCGCGAAGGCCCGCAAGGCATACCGTTTACAGGTGGTCTGACACGAGCCGAAGCCTGCGGGCTGCCCCTCGGCAGTCACCGATGACCGGTCAACAACCGATCCTCCGGTCCTGTTGGAGTTCCACCAGCATGAGGGCGGCCGAAACGCTCGTCGGATCGTGGTCGAGGGGCCTGGGCAGCAGAGTTCTGGCCTTTGCGAGGCGCCGGTCGATGGTGTTGCGGTGGGCGAACAGACGGTCGGCGGTTCTGGAGACGCTGTAGCCCTCGGCTACGTACGTGCGCACCGTGCACTGGAGGACCGGGTCCGCGGTGGCCAGGTCGCCGAGAGTGCGGGACACGAACTCCGAGGCCTGGCTCGGATCCGCGGTGAGCAGGTCGACCAGGTGCACATCCTCGTAGCGGACGACCATGCGCGATGATCCGACGCGGGCGAGCAGCCGCTGTGCCGCCGCGGCGTCAAGGTGGCTCTGCCGGAATCCCGTGAGGCCCGCTCCGGTGCGACCGAGTGCCACGCGTACACCGGGCGTCTTCTCCAGGACATGCAGCACGTCCGCCGTCGGGGGAACCTCGTCCACGGGCAGCCACAGCCAGAGTGCGGATGTGCTCGGCGGCAGCGTCAGGCGACGGGTCGCACCGCACGTCCACATGACGTGCTCGGCGGCCCGCTCCAGCTCCTGTGCGTCGGCCGGGGAATCGACCCACAGGATCGCCGCGACATGGTGTCCCGCCAGCGGATGGCCGAGCTGTTCCTCGGCGCGGGCGCGGTTGATGCGCGCGCCCTGGAGCAGCAGTTGGACCGTCGTGTGCCGCTGCGCCTGGGCGCCGAAGCCCATCTCCGCGCGGATCTCGTCGACGTAGGTGCCGACCGCGGCGATGGAGTCGTCGATGTAGGTCGTCAGGGAGTTGGCGGACACCTCCATCAGCTCGCGCAGTTCCTCACGGTCGTCGGTCGCGGCGAAGCACTGGTCGACCCACAGCCCCCAACCGACCCGCTGCGCGGCACGCCAGGACTCGAGTTCGTCCAGGTCCATCCCGCGCAGTACGAGGTCCCTGGCGATGATCAGCATCTCGCGGTCCTTGGCCGGGGTCACCCGGCGGCCCGGTTCCTGCATGTTGGACACCAGCCAGTGCGTCATGTTGGCCTTGCACAGGCGCCGATCCGCCTCCGCCAGCACGGGATCGTCGACGTACTCCCGCTGTCGTGCCGCGCGTTGGGATGCCTGCCACACCTGGTCGACGACCTCGTCCGGCACCGGAAGACGGCTCTCGGCGATCTGCCGGATCAGCTCGCACACCCGCTCGGACGGGCTGGGCCACAGCATCTTCATGTCCCGTGATCGTAGACGTGGAGGAGAACAGGCCACAGTGCCCGGCAGCGTCCGGATGCCGCAAGGTGCGGAATTCACCTCCTCCCCCTCGAACCCGCGCTGACGTGCCCTGGCCGGAGGACCGTCCCAGCGGCCAGGGTCGAGACAGCAGGAGCCATTCCGACCAGTCGGTCTGCCTGTGGTCCGTAGTCGGCCAGGCCCGAGGCACCCGCCTCACCGACGGGACGTGACGAGCGACGTGGCAGCCATCGAGAGGAACGTTCATGGGCAGCACGAAGAAGTACGACGTCCTGGTCGTCGGGTGTGGGCTGATGGGCTCCGCACTGGCGCGCACTCTCGCCGGGCGGGGCTACTCCGTAGCCGCGTGGAACCGCACCCCGCAACGGGCGCTCGCACTCGCCGAGTCGGGCGTCACGCCCGTGGACTCCCCCGCCGAAGCCGTGCCGGCGACAAGCTTGTGCATCGCCTGCACCAACAATTACGACAGCGCGCGCTCGGCGCTCGAGCCGGTCGCCGACTGGGACACCACCACGTTGGTCAACCTCGGCAGCGGGTCCGCCGACGAGGCCGAGGAGATGGCGCGGTGGGCGGGCGAGCGGGGCGCCGCCTATCTCGACGGGTTCATCGGCTCCTATCCCAGGGACATCGGCGCTCCCCACGGGATGGTCGGTGTGTCCGGCCCCGCCGCACTCTGGGAGCGGCACCATGATGTCTTCATGAGCCTCGGGGGCGCCTCCCAGCACCTCTCCGACGGCGTGCGCGGTGCCGGTGTGCTGGAGGGGAGCATGGTCGGCACGTTCTTCATCGCGGCGTTGAGCGCCTACGTCGAGGCGGTGACGTACGCGATCGATCAGGGCCTGTCCCCACGGGCGTTGGCCTCGACGGCGACGCAGGTGATCTCCCTGCTGGAGGCGGTGGCGCCGGAGACGGCGACGGCGATCGCGCAGGACTCCCACGAGACCGACCAGGCGACGGTGAAGACCTTCACCGAGGGCGCACGCGCCACACTCACTGCCATGCGTACGGCAGGGTACAGCGCCCGGGTGGTCGGGGCGGTCGTCGAGAATCTCGAGCTCGCCGAGCGCGCCGGGTTCTCCCAACTCGCGTTCTCCGCGCAGTGCAAGGTCCTCGCCGACACCAAGGGCGTCGCTGAGTGACATCACGTCACACCCCTTGAGACCCACCCTCATACGCCGTCCCCACCGGGTCCTGCCGGTGGCGGCGGCCCCCCATCTCGTACGGGAGTGCATCACGATGGCAAGAGCGAACGAGGCCGTGTTCGGCGCAGGTGCGGACGTCGGGGCCCGACCTTCGAGCAGACGAGTCCCGCTCATCGCGGTCTCCGCGCTGCTGTGCACGGTGACCATCGCGGTCAACTTCATGCTGGGACCTCTCCTTCCCTTGATGCAGAGTCACTTCGCCATTGGTGTCTCGGCGGCGGCCTGGGTTCTCACGACGATGCTCCTGGGCAGCGGGGCCGGCTTCGTGCTCATTCCGCGCCTGCAGGACATCGTCGACGACCGCACGATGCTGCTGTGGTCCGGAGTCCTGCTCACGGCGGGCGCGCTGATACCCGCCGTCGCCGACACGTACCCGGCGCTGCTCGCCGGGTCGGCCATGCTCGGCTTCGGCAGCGCGGCGCAGATACTCCCGGTCGGATTCCTGCGCCGTCACCTCTCCGGCGGCTCGGTGGGCACCGCGGTCAGCGTCCTGATCATGGCCACCGGAACCGGTGTCGTCGTGGGCATGGTGGGCGGCGGCCTGACGGTGAAGTACCTGTCGTTGTCGACGTTCTTCTACCTCCTGGCGGCGGCGTTCGCCGCGACCACGGCGGCTCTTCTGGCGGTCGTTCCGCGCTCGCGTCCCGCCTCGTCCGCGCGGATCGGCGTGTGGGGCACGGCGTGGATGATCGCGTGGGTGACGCTGCTGCTGCTCGCGATGGCGCAGATCAGCGCCTGGGGCGCCGTGTGCTACCCGCTGTTCGCCGTCGGAGTCGTCGCCGGTGTCGCCTGGGTGCTGGCGCAACGCCGGTCGGCCACCCCGGTCTTCGACCTGGAGATGCTGAAGCGGCCGTACGCCACGACGGCCTGCGTGGCCTCCTTCCTGTTCGGCGCCGTCGACGCGGCCTTCGTCCTGCTGGTCACCTACTACACACAAACCCCGTCCGAGGTCGGGTACGGCTCTGGCACCGACGCACTCGGCACCAGCCTCCTGATGCTTCCGTTCGCGCTGACCATGTTCATCAGCGGCAAGGCGGCGGAGCGCGTGGTGCAGCACGGACGGCCCGGCGCCGTGCTGGCCGCGGGCGCGGCCGTGTGCGGGATCGGTCTGGTGTGGCTGGCGTTCGCCCACGACCAGACGTGGCAGTACCTCGTCGGCTCGGCCCTCGTGGGGCTCGGCAGCCGCGCCGGCTACAGCGGCTCGTTCGCGATTCCGCAACTGGTGGTGGACGAGGACCAGGCAGGGATGGCCGCCGGAATCCCCGCCACGGCGATGATGATCGGCTCCGCTTTCGGCGCCGCCGTCACCACGTCCGTCCTGTCCCTCGCGTACCTTCCCGAGGTCTCCGGTGTGCCACAGCCGCACCTCTACACCATGGGATACCTGATCGCGGCTGCCTTCCCGGTCGGCATTCTCGCCGCGACGGCCGTGTCGTCCGCCCGCCACCCCGGCGCGTTCAAGTCCCTGATGCGGCAGGCCTCGTAGGGCTTTCGGTGACACGTCAGGCCCGGGCGACGCGCTCTCCGCCCGGTGCCGGCTCCCCGGCCGTCGTCACGTCGCGTTCGTGCAGGGCGCGGTACCCGAAGTAGTACGCGAAGCCCTGGAACCCCCAGGTCGAGAGAGCGAGGATGTAAAAGATGGTGTGGTACTCGTCGTCGCCGGGGAGCGGGAAGAAGTCGTACGTGACGGCGATGTACGTGCCCGCAGCGGTGGCGAGCGCGGCGCCGATGGCCACACCCTTGGCCCGGATCTTCCACAGCCGCCACGAGAAGTAGGCGAGGAACACGGTGGCGAGCGCGTTGACGACGACGTAGAAGACCGCCGGGCCGACGTGCAGCTCGCCGCCGTGGAACTGCCGGAGGTACAGCCCGGCGGCGATGCCCAGCACGAACACCGCGATGTCGACCGCCCGTGTGGGCTTGTAACGGTGTGTCGCACCCATCAGGCCCATGACGAGAATCAGGGAGACACCCACCGATCGCGAGAAGGCGTCGAAGAAGTACGCGACCGAGTACATGAAACTGTCCTCGTCGCCGCCGAGGAGAGACCAGGCGAGGAAGTTCGAGGCGGAGGTGGCGAGGATGAACCATTCCAGTCCGAGTAGGTAGTTGCCGTATCTCCGGATGAACTTCCAGCCGTAGAAGAAGCCGGTGAAGATCAGCCAGAGGTCGGCCAGCACGAAGAGCAGTTCTTTCATGGGAACGCGATTCCTTTGGAGTGGTGGGCAGGGCGTGGTGGGTTCAGGGCGCGGTGGTTTCGGCCTGTCGGACGGACCGGGCGCGCGAGATCAGCGCGGTCGCCACGATGAGCAGGGCGAGCACCGCCGAGAGCCAGTAGCCGATGCCGTACAGGCCCTTCGCGGCGACCTCGAGGCCGGTTCCTGGCATCGGAACGAGGGAAGCACTGAGGTCTCCGCTGACCAGTGCCGCGCCGAGGGTGAAGCCGACGGCCATGAACGTGCCGGCGGCGCCCGCCGCCATGCCGGCCTTCTCCTCGGGCACCGCCATCTGCACCAGGGTGAAGCCGGCCGAGTAGCCGATCCGGCAGCCGAGCCCCATGACGGCGGCGCCCACGAGGTAGTGCCACACCTGGTCGTGCGCCACCGCGAGCCAGACCAGACCCGCCGCGCAGATCAGCGCTCCGGTGACGAAGACGGACACACCTCGACCCTTGAGCAGTGCCCGGTCGAGCACGGCGCCGCGGACCAGGAACGCCGCCGCGAACGGCGCCATGAGCAGGGCGGTGTCCAGCTCGCTGAGCCCGAGGCCGTACGCGTCCGCGGCGCGAAGAGACGAGGGAGTGATCTGCGCGTAGGTGCTGAGCAGGAGCAGGAACGCCGAGTTCGCCGCGGCGAACAGCCCGATGCACACGCACGAGGCGGTCACCAAGGGCGCCTTCATCATGGCGACGTCGAACACCGCCGAGGACGACCTGCGCTCGACCCGCACCCAGGCGATGCCACCGATGACACCGACGGCCAGCGGAAGGAGTGCGGCGCCGCCCCACACGAGTCCCTGCGTGAGGGTGAGCAGGATGGCGGCGACCCAGCCGATCATCCAGACCGTGCCGAGCACGCCGATGCGGCGGGTGCGCTCGGCGGGCGGTGTGTGCGGGATCGTGACGTAGGTGGCGAAGGTCGTGACCGCGCACGCGGCGGTGAGAATGACGAAGAAGCTGCGCAGCGACAGGTTCTCGACGATGAAGCCGCCGCCGATCATCCCGACGACGATGCCGACTCCGGTGGCGATGACCAGGACCGCGACGCCCACCGAGATGCCGCTCTCGCCGAGATTGCGGCGCAGGAAGCCGAGCGGGAGCAGTTGCGCCGCGCCGCCGAATCCCATCACGGCGCAGCCGACCAGCACGGTCGGGTACGAGTCGCCGACGGCCGGAACGAGCGCGCCCACCGTGAGGAACGCGGACGCAGCCACGGAGGCGTTCCGGTCGCCGTGCACGTCGGCGAGGCGCGGCAGCAGGATGAAACCCGCTCCCCCGCCGAGGGTCAGCGCCGAGTAGAGCCACGTCGTCTCGGCGACGGTGGCCAGGTGGTACTGCGCCTGGATGATCGGCAGGAGCGGCGGCAGGACGAAGACGACCGCGTTGGTCAGGACGACCAGGATCGCGCCCAGGCCGATGAGGGCCCCTTTGTGCGGCGCGCGACGAGAAGCCGCCCGGTCGCCGAGTCCGGCAGGTTGATGGATCTCTGTCATGCCATTCTCCGGTTCTTGATCAGAGGTGGCCGGGAAGCCCGGCTTCGATGGCGGTGCAGTCGTCACGGCTGTGCGGGCCCGACGAGTTCGAGGACCAGTCCTGCGCTCGTTGGAGGGGAGCGAGTCCGCGCTCGTCGCGGCGGTCCACGCTGGTGCGGGGCTCGGTCACGCCGGGTCGGCGTCGAGTCACCCTTCGATCCGCCCGCACGCTAGACCCATGTTGGTCATCCGTTCAAGACGTTCGACCCAGAAATTGCGTGCCCGGGTGTTGCTCACCTGATCCAGTCTTGCGACCATGTCTTATCGCCCAGGTCAGATCGTGACCCCGCACAAGGAGCAGCACGTGACTACTGCACCCGTCGAACGATCAGCACCGGCGCCCGGTTGGCGCACGCTCCTCGACCCCGAATCGCTCCAGGCAGCCGACTTTCTGGCCGAGGTGCTCCCGAAGCCTCTGCACACCCTCGGACTCGATGGCGTACGGAAGTTCACGGCCCCTCAGCCCCCGCCCCGCATCACCCAGGTCGCCTCCGTGGCGGAGGAGGACGCCACCTGGACCGATCCGGGCGGCGTCTCTCACTCCGTGCCCGTTCGCGTCTATCGGCCGCACGAACCCGGCACGGAGTCCGCCGCTCTCCCCTGCCTGCTCTACTTCCATGGCGGGGGCTTCACGGTCGGCAGCCTCGACGGCGTCGACGAGGTGTGTCGCCTCTTCAGCGTCTGCGCGGGGTGTGTCGTGGTCTCGGTCGACTATCGGCTGGCGCCCGAGCACCGGTTCCCCGCCGCTGTCGACGACACCCGGGCGGCACACGGCTGGCTCGTCGAGAACGCGGCTGCCCTGGGCGTCGACAGCGACCGCATCGCGGTCGCCGGTGATTCAGCCGGCGGAGGTCTGGCGGCGGCGCTCTGCCTGGACCTTCGCGAGCGCGGGCTGCCGCAGCCCGTGCTCCAGGTCCTCGTCTACCCGGCGGTGGACAACACCTTCGATCGGCCGTCCTGGACCGAGTTCGTGGACGCGCCCTTGTTGGGCACCGCCGACGCGCAGTGGTTCCTGCGTCAGTACGTGGGCGACGAAGGTGTGGCGCCCAGCCCGCTCCTGACGCCTCTCCAGGCGCCGCGCCTGGCAGGGCTTGCCTCGGCCCACGTCGTCACCGCGGAGGTGGACTGCCTGCGCGACGACGCCGAGGCGTACGCACGACGGCTGGAGGCAGAGGGCGTCCCCGTGCGGTTCCGCCGCTGTCCGGGCGTGTTCCACGGCTTCTTCACCGAGATCGGCACCTTCACCAAGGCGGCCGAAGCCGTCACGGACGTGTGTGGCGCCCTCCGCGAAGCCTTCGGCCTCGGAGCTGTCACTTCGTGATGCCGTGCCGGCCGCCCGGCTCATGTGCACAGGCACCGAGCCGGGCGGTCGCGTCAGGGGCTCAGTGCCCGGACATGCCTCCGTCCACGGCGAGTGTGCTGCCGGTGACGTAGGACGACGCCGGCGATGCCAGGAAGAGCACGGCAGCGTCGAGTTCGTGCTGGTGACCCAGCCTGCCGAGCGGGCTGCGTGTCTCGATGAACTCCGTCAGCACGTCCTCGGGCACGGCCGCTGTCATCTCGCTCGCAAAGTAGCCGGGCGCCACGGCGTTGACCCGGATGCCCCGGCGGCCCGCCCACTGGCCGGACAGATCGCGCGTCAGCCCCATCAGCCCGGCCTTGCTGGCCGAGTAGGCGGCCTGGGGTGCGTAGGACGTGATGAGGCCCAGGGTGCTGGCGACGTTGACGATGCTGGAGCCGGGCTCCATGACCTTCGCGCAGGCCTGGGCCGACCAGTAGGCGCCGTTGAGGTTGAGCTCGATGACCTGGCGGAACTCCTCGGGACGCTCACGCAGGGCGGGGACGGCCGTGCCGACGCCCGCGTTGTTGATCAGTACGTCGATCCTGCCGAACTCGTCAAGGCCGGCCCCGACCATCACCTCGCACTGCTCGGGGTCGGTGACATCGGTGGCGACGGTGACGGCGCGCCTTCCTGTGGCCCGTACCTGATCGGCAACGGCCTCCAACTTGTCGGTGCGGCGTGCGGCGAGCACCAGGTCGGCGCCGGCCTGGGCCAGCGCGACGGCGAATCCTGCGCCGAGTCCCGAGCTGGCGCCGGTGATGACGGCCACCTTGCCGTCCAGGCGGAACAGGTCGAGGACGGGGGTGGTGGTCATGGACTCCTCCTGAGTGCGTGCAGTCCGGCCGCGGCGAGGGGTGCGGGCGCTTCGCCCACGGTCTCGAACCCGGAGCCGAGGGTCAGGCCCTGGCGGTGGCGGGCGTGGATGCCTTCGGCGATCACCGCGATCTTGAAGTAGCCGTGGGCGATGTAGTAGCCGAGGTTGTCCAGGCCGCGGCCGCTCGTGGTGGCGTAGCGCTCGGCGAGGTCGGCGGGGGCGGGCAGGCGTGGGCTGGTCGATGCGGCGCCGCCCGCGAGGACCGGTGCGAAGGCCGGGTCGGTGTAGACCAGGTGCAGGCCGAGGTCGGCGAGCGGATCGCCGAGTGTGGCCATCTCCCAGTCCACGAGGGCGCGCACCTGTGACGGGTCGTCATGGGCGAGGATGGCGTTGTCGATCCGGAAGTCGCCGTGCACGATCGAGACACCGCTCTCGGCCGGGCAGTCCTGTGCGAGGAGCGTGTGCAGGGCCTCGACGTCGGGCAGATCGCGGGTGCGGACGCGCTGCCACTGGTCGTACCAGCGGGCGACCTGGCGGGCGAGGTAGCCCTCGGGCCGTCCGAAGCCGTCGAGGCCGACGGAGGCGGGCTCGACGGCATGCAGCCGGGCGAGCACGTCCACCAGCGCGTGCGCGCAGCCGGTGACCAACTCGTCGGACCACGACTCCAGTTGGTCTTCGGTGCGGATGACGACGCCGTCCACGTACTCGACCAGAGCGAACGGCTCACCCATCACCTGGGCGTCGCCGAGCGCGACGGTGCGCGCCACCGGAACGCCGCTGCCGGCGAGCGCGGAGACCACCCGGTACTCACGGACCATGTCGTGCGCCGAGGGGGTAAGGCCGCCCAGCGGCGGGCGGCGCAGTATCCAGCTGCCCTGACCGTCCGTCAGCCGGTAGGTCAGATTGGAGCGGCCGCCCTGCACGAGCTCCGCGTGCAGTTCGCCGCGGAAGCCGGGGACGTGCTCGGCGAAGAACCGTGTGAGCGCCCCCAGGCCAAGGCCTTCGAGCGTCTTCATCGGCCGGCCGCCCGCTCGTGGCGCCGTACCGTACGGCGGGCGATGGCCCAGCGGTGTGTCTCCGACGAGCCGTCGTAGATCCGGAACGGGCGGACCTCTCGCAGGAACCTGCCGAGCAGCACGTCCCCGGAGACGCCGAGGGAGCCGCAGATCTGCAGGGACCGGTCCACCACGCGGTGGATGGCCTCGGCGCAGAAGGTCTTGGCGATCGCCGTGGACTGCGCGGCCGAGCGGCCCTGGTCGAGCTCCCAGCAGGCCTGCGTGATCAGCCCGCGCGAGGCGGCGATGTCGATCTCGTTGTCGGCGATCATCTGCTGGACCATGCCGAGATCGGCAAGCCGCGACCCGAAGAGCCGCCGGTCCGCGGCTCGTTCCACGGCGATGTCCTGCGCGCGGCGAGCGATGCCGAGCCAGCGCATGCAGTGCGTCATACGGGCCGGGCCGAGTCGGACCTGGGCGTAGTCGAAGCCCTCGTCGACGGCGCCGAGCACCGCGTCGTCGGGCACGAAGCAGGCGTCGAAGAGCAGCTCGATGTGGCCGCCGAACAGGCTCTCGTCGAGGGTCTCGATGTGCCGGACGGTCTTCACGCCCGGGTTGCCGGAGTCGACCAGGAACATGGTCGCGCCGCCCCGGTCCCCCACCTCGCCGCTGGTGCGTGCCATGACGATGGCGAACCCGGCTCCGTCGGCCCCGGTGATGAACCACTTGTGACCGTCGATCCGCCACCCGCCCGGGACCCGCTCGGCCCGGGTCGACAGCGCGCTGGGGTCGGAACCGGCCCCGGGCGCCGGCTCGGTCATGGCGAAGCACGAGCGGACCGCCCCGGTGGCGAGCGGGCGCAGGTAGCGCTCCTTCTGCTCGGGCGTCGCGATGGCCTCCAGCATGTGCATGTTGCCCTCGTCCGGCGCCGCGATGTTCAACGCCAACGGCCCGAGCAGCGAATAGCCGGCCTCCTCGAAGACTGCCGCGCGCCCGCACATGTCCAGCCCGTGGCCGCCGTATTCGGGTGCCACATGCGGGGCGAAGACACCTGCTTCCTTGGCCGCGGTCTGCAGCTGTGCCCGCACGTCGTCCGTGTGGACGACGCCGCGGTGCTCCTCTTCGACGGGAAGCACGACGTCGGATATGAATCGCGCCGTGCGGTGCGCGAGGTCCGAGACACGTGTCTCGGGGGTGAGGTCGATAGGCACACGTTCTCCAATGGGCTGATGTCGAAGAGTCGTTCAGGTTGGTGGCGCGGGCGGAGTGTCTACGAAGAGCCCTGCGGATCCGGCAGCTGTCGCAGGACCTTGTCGAGGGCTTCGGCGGTGGCGTCGATGTCCGCCTGCCCGTGCACCGTGCTGAGGAAGATCTTGCCGGAGGGCATGAACATCACGCCGCCTGCGAGCATCCCCTCCAGAATCCGCGGCCACAGGCCGCCGGCCCCGTGCAGGCTGGTGGCATCGCCGGCCTGGTCGAACTGAAGCAGGGAACCGACCCGCTTGAGGCGGGCGGCTTGCGGGGCGGAAGCCAGCAGGTCACCGATCACGAGCTCGAACCGGGCGGAGACGCTCTCCAGCGTGCGGTAGACGGCGGGATCCGCGAGCGCGCCCATGGTCGCCTGGACGGCGGCCAACGCGATGGGATTGCCGTTGAACGTGCCGGCGTGCACCACACCGTCCGTGACCTGGTCGATCAGGTCCGCCCGCCCGACGACGGCGCTCTGGGTGAAGCCGCCCGCCATGGCCTTGCCGAAGACGGAGAGGTCGGGCCGCACCCCGAAGAACTCGGCCGCGCCGCCACGAGCGATCCGGAATCCGGCGATCACCTCGTCGTAGATGAGCACCACGCCCTGCTGGTCACAGCGGGAGCGCAACGTCTGCAGGAAGTCCCGCGCGGGCGATTCGACACCGGCGTTGCTCATGATCGGGTCGACGAGCACCGCGGCGATGTCCCGTTCGACGGCCTCCGCGAGAATCCGGTCGACCATCTCCACGTCGTTGAACCGAGCCACCACCAGGTCGTCGAGCACACTCGGGCTCTGGCCCCTGCTGGCCGGCGCCGCCAGCCCGCTCACGTCGGTGTCGCTCAGGCCCGCGTACACCGAGTCGTGCCAACCGTGGTAACTCTTGGCGAACTTCACGATCCGTCGGCGCCCCGTGGCCGCCCGCGCCAGGCGCAGCGCGATCTGAACCGCCTCGGTGCCGGTGTTGCTCCACAGCAGGCGTTCGCCGTGCGGCACCGCCTCAAGGACGGCCTCGGCCGCCGCGTACTCGAGGACATGGCTGGTGCCGACGATCTGCATGCGCGCGGCCACGTCGCGTACGGCGTCCACCACGCGGGGGTCGCCATGTCCGAGGACGAGGGGGCCCCACGCCATCACGTAGTCGATGTAGCGGTCGCCGTCCAAGTCCCAGACGTGGGCGCCCTGCGCCTTGCTCACGAAGAGCGGGTGTGGCCGCATCGCGGCGCGAAGGCCGGAGCCCACCCCTCCCCCTACGCTGCGCCCGGCTCGCTCGAAGGCGATGCGCGATGACTCCAGGCCCATCCGACGTTCTCCCTTCTCGGTCGACAAAATCTCAGGTCGCGGTGCGCGCGCCCTTGCTGGCCAGGGCGCCCACCGGCAGGTCCTCGACGGTGCGGAATCCCGGCATCGCGTCGGCGACCGCGGTCACGGCGTTCGAGGTCATGGCCACGGTGGACAGGAAGCTCTCGAAGCCGCCGGGCACTGAGACCTCGATCGTCTGCTCACGGGCGACGACGAGGAGTCCGTCGCCGCGTTCGACGTCGTCGTCCGGGTCGAAGATGCCGAAGCGGGTGGCCAGTTCGATGACGGGCTTGCCCCGCAGCAGTCCCCGCGCGCGGTGCAGGACGCTCGCCACGGTTCCCGCGGCGATGACGGTGTGCTGCCCCTTGCGTTCCGTTTCCGCGATCAGATCTCGCTCGACGGGGTCGACCTCGATCGCATCGAGCTCCTACTCCAGCCCTCGAGCGAGGGCGCCGATGCTCTGCGCGAGACCACGGGGACGCGCGGCGCACCGGCGACGAAGTCGGCGAGGGGCACCCCGGCCTTGTCCGCCCCGATGTCCAGCGCGCCCGACAGTTCGCAGTCGCGTCGGCTCACCAGTGACTCGGCGATGGCGATGCCTGTGGCGCCGAGTCCGACGACGACAACACCGGTTGCCTCGGTCATGTTCGAGTGCCTCCTTCGGCACACATGGGACGACGGGCACCGTCTCCGGTGCCCGTCGATCAACGAGCAGGGGTAAGGGCTAGGTCGCGTGAACCGATCGGCCGGCTCTCAGAGCTTCAGGTAGTCGGCCACATCCGCGTAGTCGACCTGCCACAGACCGGGAGAGCCCGTCGGGTACTGGGAACGGAAGCCGAGCACGCGCTGGACGCGCGGCGAGAGCGTCCTGGCGACGTCCATGTCGACCAGGAACGGGTAGGCCTCCTCGCCGGTGAGGTAACCGGCGTTGAACGTGAAGGCCACGCCCCGGCGGTAGAAGTCACTGGTCTGGTTCGCCCCGCCGCCGTGGGCGGTCTTGCCGCTGATGAACAGGGCGTCACCGGCGTTCATGACCGCGGGAACCGTCTGCTCGGGAGTCCCCCGGTCCTCGAAGTCGCTCCAGTGGTTGCTCCCGGGGATGACACGGGTGGCGCCGTTCTCCTCCGTGAAGTCGGTCAGGGCGACCAGGAAGTTGATGGTGATCTCCGGGCCCTTGGGCCCCATGCCGATGAACGGGAACCAGTTCTCCAGGTCCCGGTGCAGCATCTGTCCCGCGCTCTTCGGGCCGATCTCGATGACCTGTGCGGTGGTCATCCAGTACGTGCCCGACTCCTCGAGGAAGACCTGGTCGCTGACCTCATGGACCAGGGGATGGTCGATGATCTCGTTGCGGAACGTGGGGCTGTGCGAGACCAGGTTGGTGAGCCGCTTGGTGTTGCGGCCGTGGAACTCGGCCACGATTTCGTTCTCGTGGGTCGAGCCCGGGCGCAGCGCCTCCAGGGGCTGCTCGATTTCGGCGTTGAAGCGGTCGATCTGGTCCCGCGTCAAGAAGTCCTTGATGATGACGCCGCCGTCGCGGGCCACGATCTTCAGGATCTCCTCGGCGGATGTGCCGGCCGCCACGGACGTCAGGGCCTGGGCCTTCTGCTTTGCTGTCATGTGAATCCTCTCCTATCAACTGCGCGACGGATCAGGTGAGTTCGATCCAGGTCGTCTTCAAGGTCGTGAACTTCTCCAGGCCGTGCAGGCTCCGGTCCGCCCCGTGTCCGGAGAGCTTGCGGCCACCGAACGGCACCGAGCTGTCTCCCTCCTCGAAGCAGTTGACCCAGACCAGGCCGGCCTGAAGCTCCCGCGACAGGCGGTGGGCCCGCGTGAGGTCGCCGGTCCAGATCGCGGCCCCGAGTCCGTAGTCGGAGTTGTTGGCGATCGCGACGGCCTCGGCGTCGTCGCGGAACGTCGTGACCGACAGGACGGGGCCGAAGATCTCGTGTTGAGCGAGACGGCTGTCCGGGTCGACGTCCGCGAAGACCACCGGATCCACGTACAGGCCGTCGGTGCGCTTGCGGTCCGATCCGTGGACGAGCTCGGCGCCGTCCGCGATCGCCTTGCGCACCTCGTCCAGCACGTCGTCGCGATGCTGCTCGTACGCCATCGGCCCCATCGTCGTCTCGGGGTCCAGCGGATCGCCGATGTTGTGGCGGCCGAGGTGATCGACGACCTTGGAGATCAGCTCGTCGCGGATGTCCTCGTGGACGAGAAGCCGCGAACCCGCCGTGCACATCTGCCCGCTGTTGAAGGAGATCGCCCAGGCCGCCATCCGCGCGGCCTCGTCGAGGTCCGGTGCGTCGGGGAAGACGATGTTGGGGGACTTGCCGCCCAGCTCCAGCCAGACCGGCTTCGCGTTGGACTGCCCTGCGTAGGTCAGGAGTTGCTTGCCGACCTCGGTCGAGCCGGTGAAGGTAACCGTGTCGACGTCGTGGTGCAGCGTCAACGCCGAGCCGACCGTGGCGCCGCTGCCGGTGAGCACCTGGAGCACGCCGGGCGGCAGGCCCGCCTCGGCGGAGAGTTCCGCCGCGCGCAGGAGGGAGAGAGGCGTTTGTGTCGCGGGCTTGACGACGACGCTGTTACCCGACACCAGGGCGGCGGGGATCTTGAACATCGACAGCGTCATCGGGAAGTTCCACGGCGTGATCGCGCCGACGACTCCCAGCGGCTCCCGGGTCACCAGGGCGACGGAACCGTTACGGCCCCGTGGTGACTCGTCCATCAGCTTGTCCGCGAGTTCGCCGTACCAGCGAACCGTGTTGATGGCGGTGCGCAGTTCGACGGACCATGCCACCGTGACCGGCTTGCCCATCTCCAGTGCGACCAGCAGGGCCAGTTCATCGCGGTGCTGGTCGAGGAGGTCGGCCCAGCGGATCAGCACAGCCCCGCGTTCGCGTGGCTCGAGGCCCACCCAGACTCGGGAGGAGAACGCTTCCCTGGCGCCTTGGACGGCGCGGTCCACGTCGTCGTGGTCCGCACTGGGGAGCTCCGCGAGGGGCAGCTGGTCACGCGGACTCGTGAGGGTGCTCGTCCGGCCGGTCCGCGACGCGGTCCATGCGCCGTCGATCCACATGCCGCGCGGCAGGCTCAGCCGGCTCTTGAGGTCCAGCCAGTCGTCACGTGTGCGTGCGGTGCCGGTGCGTTCGGAGTTCGTCACGTCGAGCCTCCTTTCAGGGCGGGGACGGCAGTCATGGCGGGAGCGGGGGCGGTCGTCGCGGACACGGCGACGAGCCAGTCGAAGAGGGGGTCAGGCGAGGCCATCCACTCGGGATGCCACTGGACGCCGACCACCGGGCTGTCGTCGAGCCTGATGGCTTCGACGACGCCGTCCGCGGCGGTGCCCATGACACTGAGTCCGCGGCCGAGGCGGTCGACCGCCTGGTGATGCCAGGAGTTGACGACGCGCTGGGGCCCGTAGAGCGTGTGAGCGAGGGTTCCCGGCGTGAAGCTGACGGTGTGTGCGTCGTCGCCGTCGTCCGGCGCGGCGTTCGGGGACACGTGAACGACCGGGCCGCCCTCCTCGATGTGCTCGACGAGGGTGCCGCCGAGCACGATGTTGAGCAGGTGGTGACCGCGGCAGATGCCAAGGATCGGGACGTTCGCCCGCAGTGCTGCCTCGATCAGCGCCGCCTCGAACTCGTCCCGTTCGGAGTCCGGCGCGTCGAAGTCCTCTCGCGGGTCGACCGTGGGGTCGACCTCGACGGTCCCGCCCCACCGGGAGGGGTGGATGTCCTGTCCTCCGGTGACGATGAGTCCGTCGAGCCGCTCGATGACACCGTCTTCGTCGACGTGGAACGGCAGGTTGACGGGTATCCCGCCCGCGGCCGCCACGCTGTCGCCGAACGCGCTGAAGTACGAGTTGATGAACTGTGACTGGAAGCGGCGCGACGTCCGTTTCACCATGCCGAGGCTCAGGCGCCGGCCCGTGATTCCGATCAGCGGCTTCATCGTCACCACTCCCCGACTCGGGCGACGATGCGGATCTCTTCTCCGGACGCCAGAGCCTTGAAGCCGTCGTTGATGGTGGCCAGCTCGCACCGGGCCGTGACGAGATCGTCGAGCTGGAGCAGGCCCAGGCGGTTGAAGTGCGCGTACAGCGGCACGTCGACCTTGAAGTGGTTGGAGCCCATGAACGAGCCCTGGATGCGCTTCTCCTCCAGGAACAGTTCCGCCCCTCGCACCTGCACCGGCTGCGAGTCCGGGATCATGCCCATCACGGTCGCGGTGCCGCCCGGCCGGAGCATGGCGAACGCCTGCCCCGCCGTCGCGCCCGAGCCGACCGCCTCGAACGCGTGGTGCACACCGGTGCCGGTGAGCGCCCGCACCGCTTCGACCGGATCCTCTTCCCGCGCGTCGACGACATGGGTCGCACCGAACCGGACGGCCCGGTCCAACTTGCCCGGCACGACGTCGACGCCGATGATCTGCGCCGCTCCGGCCAGTTGTGCGGCTTGGACGGCGGCGAAGCCGACTCCGCCGAGGCCGATCACGGCGACGGTCTGCCCGGTCTTCACCGACGCGCTGTGCAGGACCGCGCCCATACCTGTCGTGACGGCGCAGCCGAGCACGCTCGCCGTCTCCGGACGGATGTCATCCGGGACGGCGACCAGGCCGTTCTTGTGGACGAGGATCATCTCGGCGAAGGCCCCGATGCCGGCGGTCGGCCGCACCGGCCGGCCGTCGGACTTGGCCAACCGCGGCCTGGCTCGCTCCTGTTGCAGCCGTGAGCGATGCACGCACAGGGTCTGTCGCCCGGTCACGCAGTACTCGCAGGTGCCGCAGTGCACGGACAGGCACGTCACGACCGTGTCCCCCGGTGCGACCTCGGAGACGCCCGGTCCGACGGCCACGACGCGACCGACCGCTTCGTGGCCGAGGACGATGGGCGGTTGCGACGCGAAGGTCCCGTCGATCTCGTGCAGGTCCGAGTGGCACAGACCGGCGTACGCCACCTTCACCAGGACCTCGTCCGGTCCGGGGTCGTCGATCACGAGTTCCTCGATGTCGAGGAGGCCCGGCGCCGCGTTCAGCACGGCAGCTGTGATCCGGGTACTCATGCCAGCTCGAAGTATCGGCCGCGCTCCCACGGGGTGATGCCGCAGTCGGGGTCGCCGCCGCCCATGGTGTGGAACGACATCCACTCCCAACGCCGGGTGCCGGTCCAGTAGTTGACGAACTCCCGGCCGAGCACCTCGGGGAGGACCTTGTCGGCCTCCAATGCGGCGGTGGCCTGGCTGATGCTCGCCGGAATCTGCTCCCCGTCGGGGAGGAACCAGGCCATGCCGGTGAAGGGGGCGGGCGGCTCGAGTTCGCCCCGGACCCCGAAGAGGCCGGCGCCGAGGACGGCCGCGCTGACCAGGTAGATGTTGGCGTCCGAGCCGGGCACGCGGTACTCGATGCGGGACTGCTTCGGGTGGCCGACCACGGCCCGTACCGCGGTCGTCTTGTTGCCGACTCCCCACGTGACGGTCGTGGGCGGTCCCTCGGCCGGGACGAGCCGGCGATAGGAGGTGATGAAGGGGAGGGCGATCGACGTCGTGGCCGCCATCGCCGGCATCAGTCCGCCGATGAACCGGCTCATGACGGCGGAGGCGCCGTCGGGACTGTAGAAGGCATTCCCGTCCCCTGTCTGAAGGGAGATGTTCAGGTGCGAGGCCTGGCCCCAGGCGTCCGACCACTTCGCCATGAACGTCACGGTGCGCCCGAGCTCGTGGCCGACCTCGCGCATCACCTGGCGACATCGGGCCCATCGGTCCGCGACCGTGACGACATCGCCCATCGCGACGTTGACCTCTACCTGGCCCGCGGCGGCCTCGTCGTTCCAGGCCTCCCATTCGATGCCGATGTCCCGCAGCCGCTCCTCCACGCGCTCCAAGTACGCGCGCCAGTCGGCATCCTTGGCGAGCACATAGGCGCTGCCGCTGGTGCCACCGAGCGGGGTGAGGTTCTCGTAGCCCTTGGCACGGGCCTCGCGGATCGACTCCTCGAAAACGGTCGCTTCGATCTCGACGGCGGTGTTGACCGTGAAACCGAGCTGTCGGGCGTCGGCGTCGACGCGGCGCAGCAGGTTGCGGGGACACACGGAGACCGGGGTGCCCTCCTGGGTCCAGAAGTCGCCGATGACGGCCGCCTTGCCGGGCTTCCACACGCAGAGCGTGCCGAGATCGGGGCGAAGGAAAATGTCCTCCATTTCGCCGCGCCAGGAAGGAAAGGCCATTCCGAGCATCGGAAAACTGCCCATGTCGTTTCCGAACACGACATCCGCGAAAGCGAATCCCTGCTCCAGACCGCTCAGGAACTTGTCGCGCGAAAGCGTCTTTCCGACGAAAATTCCGTCGAGGTTGGTCGCCTGAATCTCGACCGAAGTGATGCCGCGCTCGTCCAGCCAGCGACCCAGCTCGTCCTTGGTCATTTCAGCCACCGAATTTCACCTTCCAGTGCGCGCCACACATCGCCGACAGTTGCCCCACGCCGCCGACGACCGTGACGCCGGTCGCGATGGCGAAAAGGAAGGAATCACCGCGGCCGCTGAACGCCGCGGCCAGCGCCTCCGCGGGCCCGTGCACCTCGTAGACCCCGCCCGAGTCCGCTCCGAAGGTGACCTCCTGCTCCTCCGTCGAGCAGACGACGCGGAGCCCCTCGGGGAACCCCTCAGAGCCCTCGTTCACCGCCCAGAAGGACGACGCGGCGTCACGCCACTCAGGGAGCGGCGGGTTCAGGAGCCGCTCGACGGCGTCGGCCAGCGGGTCGGGTTTCGCGGCGAGCGCGTACTCGGAGAAGGGCACGAAGGGGATCACTTCGAGGCCCTCGTCCGCCCCGTGGTGCACGTGCGCGTCACCGTCCGCGAAGCCCAGGGTCGCGGCCTGGGAGTCGAGCCCCGACTTCAGGGCCACGGCACCATTCAGACCGGAAAGCAGTTCACGAAGCTCGGGAATCTCTGCGCTCTCGCGCAAAACCCGCGCCAGCGAGAGTACGAGCGGAGTCGGGTCCGCCTCGACCTCGATACTCACAGCGCCACTCATGGGCACTCACCTCAATCATTCACGGCCGGGCACGAGGGGCCGGCGCCGTTCACGGAATTACGCCCAAATGACTGTGGCTCAACTGACTGAGTCATTTGACCTGAAGGTAGTCCTGGTTAAGAGTGGGTGTCAACCACATGGCCGCACAGAATGCGGGCCTCTTCGAGGGGCTACGAGAAGCGCAGAACACCGTCGTCGAAAGGGGCGCTCAGAAGGTTCTTCAACTGCTCATGGACCTGGGGATTCACCCACGGCTCGCGGTCGCCCTGGGCCGGCATCTCGTCCATGTGGCGCACGAGGTAGCCCGAGGAGACGTCCCTCAGCCAGGGCCCCCGCTCCATGCCCTGATCCTCGTCACGCAGAACAGGTGTCACGACCGCGGCGCCGAGCTCGTCCATCGTCGCGAGCAGCGCGCTCCAGAACCGGTTGACCAGCTCAAGGCGGAGCGTCCAGGAGGAGTTGAGGTAGCCGAAGGCCATCAGGAGGTTCGGGACCCCGCTGAACGCGACCCCCTTGTACGTGAAGGTCTTCGAGAAGTCGATCGGCGCACCGCCGATGCTGAACCGGATCTTCCCCAGCGTGACGAGTTGCAGGCCTGTCGCGGTCACGACGATGTCCGCCGGCACCTCCTCGCCAGAGGTCATGCGCAGGCCGTCCTCGGTGAAGGTCTCGATGTGTCCGGTCACCATGTCGGCCTTGCCGTCCCGGATCGCGTGGAAGAGGTCCCCGTTGGGCACCAGACACAGACGCTGGTCCCAGGGCTCGTACGCCGGGGTGAAGTGCTTCTCCCGGCAGTCGCGGCCGACGATCTTCTCGATCTCGTCGAAGAGGGGCTTCTTGAAGGTCTCGGGGTCCGCGCGCGCGAACTGGTACCTCGCCTGCTGGTCCTGGAGGTTGCGCAGCCGGACCCGTTCGAACGCCTCCCGGCTCCCCACCTCTGCGCGCAGCCGGTTGGCCTCCTCGTCCACATCGGAGTCCATGGCCACATAGGAAGGCGACCGCTGCACCATCGTGACCTTCGACGCCACCTGCGCGAGGGCCGGGACGAGGGTGACCGCGGTGGCGCCGGATCCGATGACACTGACGCGCTTTCCGGCGCAGTCGAGGTCGTCCGGCCACTCCTGCGGATGGACGATCCGCCCGCCGAACGCCTCCTGGCCGGGGAACTCCGGCAAGTGCCCCTGGTCGTGATCGTAGTAGCCCGAGGCCATGTAGAGATACGAACAGGCGAGGGACGTACGGCCGCCGAGGCCTTCGACCTCCAGGTTCCAACAACGGTCGCCCTGCGACCAGTCGGCGCCGATGACGCGGTGCTCGACGCGGATGTGCGGCCTCAGTTCATAGTCGTCGACGGCCTCGTTCAGATAGTCGAGGATGGCCTCGCCGGAGGCGATCGACTTCTCGGCGGTCCACGGCTTGAAGCCGTACCCCAGCGTGAACATGTCACTGTCCGACCGGATCCCGGGGTACCGGAACAGGTCCCACGTGCCTCCGATGTCCGCGCGCGCCTCCAGCATCACGAAGGACCGCTCGGGATGCTTCGTCTTCAGCTCGACCGCCGCCGCGATGCCCGAGAGGCCGGCACCGACGATCACCACGTCGACACGTTCGATGGTTCGGTCCATACGTCACTTCCCACCTTGATCACACGATGCGTTTCAGCACGTCGAGCGGGTACTGCGCCACATGTCCTGGGGTCCCGACCGCCCTGCGACAGGGCGTTGACGGCCTCGCAAAGTTGAGTAGAGTCACATGACTAGATCTGTTGTCTAAATCATTCGCTCAGATTCGGGCCAGCGTCAACCCCAGCCGCGTCGATCTCTTCTTCCTCTTCCTCCGCGGCCGGGCGGGCCCAGCTGCTGTGCACCCTCACGCCGACACGGCGATCTCCCAGTCAAGGAGCAAGGAATGCTGAGCACGATGCAGGACGGACCCCTGTCACTCGCCCAACTGCTGCGCTACGCGGCGTCGGTGCACGCCGACGCCACCGTCACGACCTGGACGGGCTCGGGCGCGCGTTGTCGTACGTTCGGTGAACTGGGCGCACGTGCAGCCCAGTTGGCGCATGCCCTGCGCGGCCTGGGAGTCGGGACGTCCGACCGGGTGGCCACGTTCATGTGGAACAACGCCGAGCACATGGAGGCCTACGTCGCGGTCCCCGCCATGGGCGCGGTCCTGCACGCCCTGAACATCCGCCTCTCGCCCGAGCAACTGGTGTTCGTCGCCAACCATGCCGAGGACCGCGTGGTTCTCGTGGACGGGTCGCTCACGTCCGCTTTCGAGGAGGTGCTCCCCCGCCTGCGCACCGTGCGCCACGTGATCGTGGTCAACGGTGACGCGGCCGGATTCCGCGCTCCTCCGGGGGTCGACGTACACAGCTACGAGGCGCTCCTCGCGGGGCAGCCCGATGTGTACGACTTCCCCGAGCTCGACGAACGCTCAGCCGCGGCGATGTGTTACACCTCGGGCACCACCGGCGACCCCAAGGGCGTGGTGTACTCCCACCGTTCGCTCTACCTGCACGCCCTGTACGTGACCACACCGGCCGCGATGGGTCTTTCGACCCGCGACCGATGTCTGGCGATCGTGCCGATGTTCCATGTCAACGCGTGGAGCCTGCCGTTCGCGGCCATGATCTCCGGCGCCTCGCTCCTGATGCCCGACCGTTTCCTGCAACCCGAGCCGCTGCTCGCCATGATGGCGGCGGAGCGGCCGACGCACGCCGCGGCCGTACCGACCATCTGGACGGGGCTTGCCGCCAGGCTGGCGGCCCACCCGCAGGACATCACCCACCTCCGCGAGGTCGTCGTGGGCGGCTCGGCCATGCCGCCCGCGCTGATGAAGACCTTCGAGGAGGACCACCGGCTCAGGATCGTGCACGGCTGGGGCATGACCGAGACTTCGTCCGTGGGCACGGTCGCCCATCCGCCCACCGGTGCGACCGGTGAGGACCTGTGGCGTTACCGGATGAGCCAAGGCAGGTTCGCCCCGCTGGTGGAGTTCAGGCTCAAAGCCGACGACGACACCCTCGTGCCGCACGACGGGGAGTCGCTCGGGGAACTGGAGGTGAAGGGACCGTGGATCACGGGCTCCTACTACAGCCCGGACGACGAGCCGGTCGAGGCCGAATCCTTCGACGACGGATGGCTGCGCACCGGCGACGTCGGCCGGATCAGTCCCGACGGCTTCCTCGCCCTCGCCGACCGCGCGAAGGACGTGATCAAGTCCGGCGGCGAATGGATCTCCTCCATCGACATGGAGAACGACATCATGGCGCATCCCGCCATCGCGGAGGCGGCCGTCTTCGGCATCCCAGACGAGCGCTGGGACGAACGCCCTTGTGTGGCCGTCGTGTTGAGGAACGGCGAGCCCGCCGACGCGGCGGCGCTCCGGGAACACCTGGCAGCGAACTGGGCCAAGTGGCAGCTCCCGGAACGCTGGGCCGTCGTCCCCGAGATCCCCAGGACCAGCGTCGGGAAATTCAACAAGAAGGTCCTGCGCCGCCGGTACGCCGCCGGCCAACTCACCTTCGTACAGCTGGATTAGGCACTGCCACCCGCATGCAGGCCACCTCGTGGGCGGAGCGCCGTCAGACGCTGTTCCGCTCACTCTCGTTCAGGAAGGACTTCAGCATCGCGCAGGCGGTCGCCGTGTCGCGCAGCGCGCGCTCCGTGTCCCCGTTCGTGAGCATCTGCAGGGACAGGCCGTCGACGATGGACATCCCCACCCTCACCACCGAGTGCAGCTCCTCGTCCGAGAGCGTCGCGCCGGCCTGACGCAGGACCGCCTCCGACGACTTGAAGAAGCCGTCGTAGAAGCTGACGGAAAGCTCGGGGTCGTAGCGCTCGGCCCACAGCGTTACCTCGATCATGGCCCGCATGCGGACAGGATTGTCCACGGTCCACTGCATGGCTCTGGTCAAGCGCTGCTCCAGGACCTGACCCAGGCTCGCGCTCTCGCCCTCTGACGGATCGACCTCGAGAGGCATCTCCGCCGAGAGCTGCGTGAAGACGGCGAGCAGCAGGTTTTCCTTGTTCTGGAAGCAGTAGTGGAGGGAGGCGAGCGGCGCCTTCGCCTCCTCGGCGATCTTCCGGGTGGTGGCCCTGTCGGCACCCTCGCGGGCGATCACTCGCACAGCGGCCTCGATGAGCTGTTCCCGCCGCGCGTCCGCTGACACGTACGCCATCCAACCCTCCCGGAGTTGACTCAGTCATTTGTTCTACTTGGAACGTATCATGGCCTTTCCTCCGGCTTCGACGAAACGACGAGGCCAGGGAGCCGCCGAGCCGACCAGCTGGTTCACCGGCTTCACCACCGGCGACACAGTCGACCGACTTGTTCGAGTGCCTTGGTCGATACAATGAGTCCATGGCTCATGTCACCGCTGCCGAACGCCGCCCGCAGCTCATCAAAGCGGCCATCGACCTCATGACCCGAGAGGGCGTCGCCGCCGGAAGCACCCGCGCCATCGCGGCCGAGCTGGGTGTCGCGCAGGCCACGGTGCACTACACCTTCGGCACGAAGGAGGATCTGTACCGGGCCGTCATGGATCAGATCACGGAGGACCTCATCGCGGAGGTCGAGCGGGCGGCCCCCGAGGACGCCGGTTTCGAGGAGACGTTCGCCGCTCTGGCGGGCACCCTGTGGCGCACCATGCTGGAACCGGCCACCGGTCACCAGCTGCTCTCCGAGCTGACCATGTTCGCGCTCCGCAATCCCAAGCTGAGCGAGGCCCGCCAGGGTCACTACAGCCAGGTGATAGCGGCGACCGCGAAAGTGGTGACCGAGACGGCGGAGCGGACCGGCTACAAGCTCGTCCAGCCCGCCGAGACCGTCGCCCGGTTCTTCCTGTCCGGCTTCGACGGGCTGGCGATGCAATGGCGCTGCGTTCCCGACAAGGCCGCCGAACGCGTCGGCCTGCAGGCCCTGGTGTCCGCCACCGTGGCCTTGACCGGTGGCCGCCTTGAGCTCATGGACGTACCCATGGAGTGACGGAACCCGCGAACACGACAGTGGGGGCGCGCCCATCAGGCGCGCCCCCACTGTTGTTTCAGTCGGCTGTCGTTTCCGTCGCCGTCAGCCGGCCCAGACGTCCTCGACGTAGCGACCGGCGCCGATCATGTCGCTCAACCAGGCGGTGGCGTCCTCGTCGCTCGCGCCGGTGTGCTCACGGTGGACGGCCATGAAGGCCTCCCGCACCGCAGGGGCCATGCGGCGGCCGTCGCCGCAGATGTAGACCCGGCCGCCTGCCTCCAGGGCGGCCCAGACCTCGTCGCTCTCACGGGCGATCCGGTCCTGGACGAAGCGGGCCCCCTCAACGGGCGCGTGCATGAAGGTGGGTCGCATGCTGACGGCTCCCGCCGCCTCGGCCGCCTCGAAGTCCTCCCTGTGGAGGTAGTCCACGTCGGGGTGGTCGCAGCCGAAGTAGCACAGCAGGGTGCCGGTCGAGCCGGTGTGGTGCCGGTCGAGGACGGCGCCGCGGAACGGTGCGACGCCGGTGCCCGCACTCACCAGGATCACGGGGACGGAGGTGTCCTCCGGGAGGCGGAAGGACTCGCTGCACGGCAGCACTCGGGCCTGCACCGTGTCACCTGCCTGGATCGTCTGCACGTAGTGCGAGGCGATGCCCTGGAAGGTGCCCTCGCCGCCACGGTGGGGCGCCGCGAGCAGCGAGACCATGAGGTCGACCTCGCCCGGCCGGGCGGCCGGGGACGAGGAGACCGAGTAGTGGCGGGGGCGCCGGACCGGCAGCAGTTCGAGGAAGTGCTCGAAGGGCAGCTCGCAGGCGCGGTAGCGCTCGAGCAGATCCAGGACGCTGGTCCCGGCGACGGTCACCTGCTCCCGGAACGCCCCCTCGTCCGCCGAGGCGAGCCGGTCCAGCGGCTGCTTCTCCGGCGGGCACGGGGTGTGCTCGACGAGCACGGCGATCTGCTCCTGCGTCGCGGCGTCCTGGAGTTCGACGAAGTCGGTCAGCAGGCGGCGCAGCGTCAGCGGCCGGTCGACGGGCAGCGCGTTCCGGCTGCGGCGGCGGGCGCGCAGCCGGACCGTGCGGTCCAGGTCCAGGCCGAAGCGGTCGGCGACCCGCTGCACCAGTTCCTCCGGGTTACTCGGAAGCAGTGCGAGGTGGTCGGCGGTGCGGTAGGTGACACCCTCGGGCAGCCGCAGCCTCAAGAAGCGCTTGGAGCGGCCGAGTTCGTGGTCCGTGTCGACGAGTTCGTACGCCTCGACGACCTCCATCGGCAGGACGCCGTGGCGGTCGGCGAGGCCGCCGATGACCGAGTCGGTGGTGTCCTGCAGTTCGTACAGGCCCTCCCCGTCGTCGTCCGTCCCGGTGGCCGTGGCGGCGCCCTCCACCGCCTCGCCGTACTGGTCGAGCAGCGCGGTCCACAGGTCGGTCGTCCACCGGTCCACTGTGCCCGCGAAGTCCCCGGAGGCGTCGGCGGCTCCGCGAGCCAGGAGACGGGTGGCGCCGGCCGCCGCGAGACTCTCGTCGATGAGCGTGGGCACCCTCTGGTACGTGGCCGCCCAGTTGCGGTCGCCGACGCCGAGGACGGCGTACTGGAGGCCGTCGAGCGAACCGGGCTCCAGGCCCTCCAGCCAGGCGACGAACTCGGCCGCGTCGTCGGTGGGACGGCCGTTGTACGAGGCGGCCACGATCACCACCGGCCCCTCGGTGTCCAGGAGTTGGCCTGCGCGGTCGTCGAGGGAGGCCACGGACGCGGTGAAGCCGTGGTCCTCGCCGTCGACGCCGAGGTCGCGGGCGACGCCTGCGCAGGTGCCGAGGTTGGAGCCGTGCAGCAGGGTGAGCGCGGTACCCGGGGCGCGCCGGACCGTGGCCGTCGCGTCCCGCCCTCCCGTGTCCTCACTCGCGGCAGCGGGCTTCCTGCGCTCGTCGCTCGTGCGGCGGGCAAGGCCGAGGGTGAACCCGTCGGGCTTGATGGTGAGCGACAACTTGATCTTCAGCTGGTAGCCGGTCTCGTCGAGCAGCCGGTAGCGGTGCACCAGGAGGCCGAGGAGCAGGGTGGCCTCGTGCAGGGCGAACTGCCGCCCGATGCAGGCGCGTTCACCGTTGCCGAACGGCTTGAAGAGGTGGACCGAGCGGGCTTCCTCACGCTCGGGCGAGAAGCGGTCGGGGTCGAAGAGCTCGACGTTCTCGCCCCAGGCCGGGTCGCGGTGGAGCGCGGGGGTCACCACCATCAGCGACTCGCCCTTGCCGACGGCGTACTTGCCTCCGATGACCGTGTCCTCGATGGGCTCCACCCCGAAGCCCGGCGCGGTCGGCCACAGCCGGAGGCTCTCGTTGAGCACCTGACGGATATAGGTGAGCTTTCCGATGTCCCCATAGTCGGGCTCGGGGTTCTCCGTGTCGCCCCACAGGGCGTCCACCTCGGCCTGAGCCCGCTTCAGCACCTCGGGGTGCTGCGTGAGGTAGTGGAGCGCGAAGGAGAGGGCACCACTGGTGGTCTCGTGACCGGCGATGAGGAACGTGATCACCTGGTGGCGGATGTTCACGTCGTCCAGCGGCTCGCCCGTCACCGGGTCCTTCGTGTGCAGCATCATGCCGAGGAGGTCGTCGGTGCTCGTGTCGCCGGACGCCCGGCGCCTGCGAATGACGTCGTCGACCAGGTCGGTCATCAACTCCGCGTCCTTGCGGAACTGTTGGGCCTGCTTGGGCTTGAAGAACTCCGCACCCGGAATGGACTCGCCCTTCTCCTGCGTGAAGTGCAGGGCGCGGCCCATCGCCTCGACGAAGGGGTGCAGGTCGCTCCGGCGGAACGACTCGAAGTCGTAGCCGAAGCCGCACAGGCCGATCGTGTCGAAGGTCAGCCGGGTCATGTCGTCGGGCACGTCCACCGGCTGCACTCCGGCAAGCCGGTCCCACTTGCCGATGAGGGAACGGGCGACCTTGAGCATCGTCCCGTGGTAGCCGCGCATCGCGCCCAGCGAGAACGCCGGCATCAGGACGTCGTGCGCCTTGCGCCAGTTCGGCTCGTGGTTGAAGGCGGTGAACAGTCCGTCGCCGGCGATCTGCCGGATCTCGACCAGCTCGCTGTGCACGTTCTTGCGGAACCTGCCCTCGTCGGCCAGTTCCTCGACCAGCTCCAGGCCGCCCACGATGACCATCTCGGTCCCGAAGACACGTTGCTTGTACACCGGCCCGAGCTCCTTCACCTCCTTGATCACATGGGTCAGGAATTCGACCCCTCCGGGGAGGTTCAGCGCATGGCCGACCAGAGGGAGCGAGGGGCGCTCCGGGATGGCGTGAGTCCCGCGGGCGGACATCTGAGTCATGAACGTGCCTTTCGTTGCGCACCAGCAGTCGCTTGGCGACCAACATACAGGCGACCTTGTCACTTGCTCATGTCGAGTGACAGTATCGATCGACACAGTCGATCGAGGGAACTAAAGAGGCGCGACGAACGTAGCCCAGGATCGGCTTGACAGGCGTTCTCGTCAGTCGACACGGTTGAGCGACTTGAGCAAGCGACCACGTTGCTGCACGGACTCGTCGCCTGCGTACTTCCCCAGAATCGAGGGCCCCACCATGAGCACCATGCTGGCCGGACGACTCCGTCTGGACACCCGTACCTTCGCCGTCGAGGAGGTTCCGATCCCGGTCCCCGGCCCGGGTGAGGTCCTGGTCGAGGTACGCGCCGCCGGCGTCTGCCTGTCCGACGTCCACCTGATCGACGGCAGCCTGAGCCCCTTCTTCCCCGTCGAAGCGGTCACCAGGGCGGGCGCCGTGACCCTCGGCCACGAGGTCGCAGGCGTCGTCCACACCCTCGGCCCGGACATGAAGGGCAGCTGGACGCCCGGGCAGCGCGTGGTCCTCCAGGCCGGCGAGGCATGCGGCGACTGCACGGGCTGCCTGCGCAGGATGATGTGCCAGCGCCCCCTCACGCGCGGCCTGGACTACGACGGCGGCTGGGCCCAGTACGCGATCGCCCGCGAGGGCACGCTGCTCCCGATACCGCACGACCTGCCCTTCGACCAGGCGGCGATCATCCCCGACGCGGTCTCCACCCCGTACGCCGCGATCGTGGGAACGGGTGCCGTCCGCCCCGCACAGGCCGTCGGTATCTGGGGAGCAGGCGGCCTGGGCGCGCACGCCGTGCGGCTCGCCCGGATGGTCGGAGCGGCCCCGATCATCGCGATCGACCCCTTGCGGTCCGCCCGCGAGCGGGCCCTCGCCTTCGGTGCGGACTTCGCGCTCGACCCGCTCACGCCGCACTTCGCGGAGGCGATTCAGGAGGCGACCGCCGGGCGCGGCCTCGACGTCGCGTTCGACTTCGCCGGGGTGGGGCCGGCCCGCGCCCAAGCCGCGTCGGTGCTCGGCCCGTTCGGTTCGCTCGTGCTCGCGGGGCTCACCCCGGAGCCGGTCACGATCGCCGACAGCATCGGCTTCTGCTTCAACGTCAACCAGGTCAGGGGCCATTACGGCTCCGAGCCCGAGCACGTGGAGCAGCTCGTCGGCCTGGCCTCGGCCGGGCGGATCGACCTGGCTCCCTCCATCACCGCCCACGTGCCACTGGCCGAGGCGGCGGAGGCGGTCGCGCGCCTGGAGAGCAAGGCCGGAGACCCGATCCGCCTGGTGCTCACCCCCTGAGACGCGCCCTTCCCGGTGCCTGACGACCTGGCGGCACCGGGAGGGGCGTCAGGCTCAGTCGAGGGCCGAGACCATGCTGGCCACGGTGACGGTGTTGAAGACGAACGCGATGACCGAGTTGACCATCACCGTCCGCCGCATCTCCCGAGAGGTCACGTTGACGTCGGTCGTGCCGAACGTCGTCATGACGGACAGCGCGAAGTAGACGTGGTCGGCCCAGACCGCGGGCTCCTCGCCCGGGAACTCCAGGGCCCGTTCCTCCTCCATCAGGTTGTCGGCCTGAAAGGCCACGGCGAAGGACACGGCGACGCAGATCCAGGCGACCGCCACCAGTACGAGCGCCACCGCTGCCCGGGGAGCGGGGCCGAACCCTGAGCCGATGTGCCCGGGAAGCCACACCACCGCCACCAGCAGCGCGGCGGCCGCGATGAAGATCGAGACCCCGGGTCCCGGCGCCGTCCCGTACACGTAGCGCTGGAGTGTGGTGCCCCGGCTCTCCCTGACGGCCCAGGTGCGCAGCCGCTCGGGGGACGCGGTCGAGAAGGCGACCGACGTGACCAACAGGTACGGGAACAGGTACGCGAGCATCACCAGCACGCATACGTCCGTACCGGAGGTCTGTACCCGGCCTCCGTCGAGTACGAGCAGAACCGCCGTGGTGCCCGCGGCGATGAAGGCGCCCGTCACCGAGCGGCGGCGTTCCGAGAGCCACTGGTCCTTCCGGTGTCGCCGGGCCGCGGCGGGCGTCACCGGGGCGCGGTCCGTTCCGCGCGAGCGAAGGCCAGGTGCATGATGCGCTGCCAACTGACGGGCGGCGGGATCTCCGAGACCCCCGGCCGGTCTCGCGGCACCAGGACCCGCAGCGCGCCCCGGCGCAGGGTGCAGACCACCGGAGTGGGCATCCGCAGCGCCTCTCCGTCCACGGCGACGGGGATGTCGTCCGCGCCTGCGACGGTCACCTCGACCCGCTCGGCGCTCATCACGGTCAGGGCGGAGGACTGCGAGCCCCGCACGGCGAGGTCGGCGGCCTGTCCCGCGTCCTCCACCCGGATCCCGAGCACTCCCAACCGGCCGTCGTCGAGCCGGGGCCTGCGGCCTGCGCCACTGACCTCGTCGGGGGACGCATACGGATTGTTGCTGACGAGCACGGCCTGCTGCGACGAGAGCGGCGTGCCGTCGATGCGCGCGTCGAGCCGTCGCACTCCTTCGCCGAGCAGCAGGTTGGGCAAGAGGTTGAACGCGGTGCCGGTCTTGTCGTCGCGGTACTCGGGCCGCTGCACGACGTCGGCGTAGACCCCGAAGGACACCGTGTTGACGAACGGCCGGCCCGAGACGTCGCCGAGGTCGATCCGCAGCTCCTCGCCGTCGGTCAGCGCGTCGAGGCAGCGTGAGGGATCGGCGCGGTCGAGCCCCAGGTCCATGGCGAAGTGGTTACGGGTGCCGGCGGAGACGACGAGGAACGGCAGGCCGTGCTCGGCGGCGACCGCCGCGACCAGGGCTTGGGTACCGTCGCCGCCCGCGACGCCGAGCAGGTCCGCGCCTTCCGCCACGGCCTGCCGGGCAAGTGCCGCGACATCGGCCGGAACGGCCGGGTCGAGCAGGATCACCTGCGCTCCCAGCTCTTGAGCCCGCTCGACCAGTCCGAAGCGGCCGACCTTCCCGCCGCCCGACTTCGGATTCATGATCAGAACAGGCCGCCGAGCACGGGCCGCCGGCACCGCCCGCACCGAACGCTTCCGGTTCGACCTGCGCAACGCCGCCCGCGCACAGGCGAGTGTCACGGCCCAACAAAGGATCAGGGCCAGGGCGGTCAGCCACAGTCCGTCGTACGCCAGGAGCACCAGGACGGCGGCTGCAGGGGAGCACCTCGACGAATCGGCCAGGCGAGCAATACCCAGGCCTTCAGCGCTTTGGATCGATGCAAAGGGTCGGGTGACGTCAGAGGGTTGCGTGCCTCAATTCAACGATCTGCACGGGGTGTTGGGGCACACTTGGCCTGTGGCTGACGAACACTCACCCCTCACCGCTGCTGAACAGCTCCTCGCGGATCGCCTCCGCGAAGCGATGCGCCTCCTCCAAACTTCACTGCGCGAAGCGGGGGACTCCGCCGCTGGCTCGCCATCGGTGCGAACCGTACTGGCCCTGACAAGGCAAGCCATACAGGAGGTGGGATCGGAGTTCCGAGGGCAGGTTCTCGATGACCGGCTTGCGGAGGCCCTTCGCAAGCTCAGTGCCGTTGTGAGCAGCTTGGAGGTGCTCTACGGGGCGCCAATTGCCGCGTCCGGCGCACCCCTGGAGGAGGATTGGGGCGCGGAGCGTGGCCTCTCCGGGTGGGGAGGCACCGAGGGGTGGAGAAGTATCGAGAGCGCCGATGCGGCGCTCAAGCGCGCGGCCGAGCCCGAGATCGTCAACGAAATCCTGGCCGGCGGGGCCGTGGCCGCCTCGTTTACTGCTGCGGCCAGCGTTGCCAAGGCGAAGCTAGAGGCGACCACACAGCGCCGGAAGAACGACCTCGACGCCGAGACGGAGCGGCTCAGGATCGCGTCGGAGGAACGCATCGCTGGCTTCCAGGCCATGTCGGGGCAGGTCGAGCCGGAGGCGCCGAGCCCAGACGAGGCGTGAGCCCGAGCCGGCGACCCTCGACGGGGGTGTTGACAAGGACCGCCGGAGCTTAGGTGAGGCCAGCCCCACGCCCCACGTAACTCCCAGACAGGGGCATCCGGCCTCGCCTTGACCGTAGCAAGCCAGCCGCGGAGCTGTGCGGCGAGTGCGGAGATACCGACGGCTCAGGCGGCCTGCGCCGTCGGCCGGCCACTCAGCCATCGGAGCCAAGTTCAGGAAACGGTTCCGTGGCACTTCGGTGTCCATCACAATCACTTGGGTGATCGAAGGACTCTTGGCCGTGCTCGGCGCACTGGTCGGTGCGGCCGACGCCTGGATCGCCGCTCTTATCGCCGGCAAGGCTTCGCGCTATCAGGCCGAGCCGACGATGACGTCCCGTCGAGGACACCGTTGGTGAATTCCCCGGGTGCTACGTGGGTCGGATTCGGGTGAATCGTGAGGTCCTCGTGGTGGCGAGTGGGGTGTCAGTGAGCCAGGCGTCGGTGCGGATGAAGTTGAGGGCTGCTGCGGTCAGTACGTGCTGGAAGCG
>NZ_JBIWLG010000017.1:0-124430 GCF_044766085.1 Streptomyces sp. NPDC102360
GGTGGGGTGGCGGGGGGGGCGGGGGGGTGACGACAGCCGGCCGGGGTGTGTGGGGGGGGGGCGGGGCCGCGGGGGGGGGGGGGGCGGGGGGGGGGGGGGCCCCCCCCCCCGGGTTCGGCCCGGGAGCCGCCTGCTCAATCGCCGCAGGGGCTTGGAACGGGACGGAGGCCGTATGCTCGTCCGTGTGAACAGCCCCGAGTCCGACAGACTCCGGCCACCGGCAGCCGTCCGGTGGCCTTCTTTCGCGCAGCGTTGACGCACGCCACCGCACGGACTGCCGTACCGCGACCTTCCCCCTTGTCGTCCGTACGGTCACGGAGTCCGTTGTGCCCCTCGCCCTCCACCTGCTCGCCCTTGCCGTCTTCGCGCAAGGCACATCCGAGTTCATGCTGTCAGGACTCGTCCCTGACATCGCCCACGACCTGGGCGTCTCCGTCCCCGCCGCCGGTGCGCTCACGTCCGCCTTCGCGATCGGCATGATCGTCGGGGCGCCGCTGATGGCGGTGCTCGCGGCCCGCTGGTCCCGCCGCGCGGCCCTCTTCGGCTCACTGTCGGTGTTCCTGCTCGCGCACGTGGTGGGCGCCGTCACCGGCGACTACGGGGTGCTGCTCGCGACCCGCGTCGTCGCGGCGCTCGCCAACGCCGGATTCCTCGCGGTGGCCCTCGCCACGGCGGCCTCCATGGTGGGCCCCGAGGCCAAGGGCCGGGCCACCTCGATCCTGCTCGGCGGCACCACGCTGGCCTGCGTCGTGGGCGTGCCCGGCGGGGCGCTGCTCGGCCAGTTCCTCGGCTGGCGGGCCGCGTTCTGGGCCGTGGCGCTGATCTGCGTACCGGCGCTCGTGGCGGTGGTCCGGTCGGTACCCGCCGGCGCGGGGACGCGCGTCGGCGCCCGCGCCGAACTCGCCGCCCTGCGCAGCCCCCGCCTGCTCACCGTCCTCCTCCTCGGCGCCCTCGTGAACGGGGCCACGTTCTGCACCTTCACCTACCTCGCGCCCGTGGCCACGGAGGTGACCCGGCTCGGGGCGGGCTGGGTGCCGGTCCTGCTCGCCCTCTTCGGCCTCGGCTCGTTCGCCGGGGTCAGCGCGGCGGGCCGGCTCTCGGACACGTATCCGATGCGGGTCCTGGTGCTCGGCGGTTCGGCGCTCCTGCTCGGCTGGATCCTCTTCGCGCTCCTCGCGGGGAACACGACGGCGACCCTCGTCCTCGCCCTCGTCCAGGGCGGCCTGTCCTTCGCGGTCGGCTCCACGCTGATCGCGCAGGCCCTCTACGCGGCGTCCGGCGCGCCCACCCTCGCGGGCGGCCTCGCGACGGCGGCGCTCAACGTCGGCGCGGCGCTCGGGCCGTGGGCAGGCGGGCTCGCGATCGGTGGCGGGCTCGGGTACCGGGGCGTGCCCGGGGTGAGCGCGTTGCTCGTGACGCTTGCGTTCGTTGTGACGTGTGTCGCACGAGTGGTGCGCGGGAGGGCCGGTGGCGGAGCCACCGATGAGGCCGTCGTCGCAAGCTGATACGCAGGTCGAAGCGCAGGTCGAGGCGCAGATCGAGGCGCAGATCGAGCCACAGGTTGAAAAGAGACTTCATACCCCTCCTGTGCGATCCACATGCGCATCGCGACCATATTTCTTACCCCAATCCGGCTGAACTTTTGTTGATCGGAGGTTAGTTGGCCCCTGCATCGCCCTACCCTTCAGAGGGTGAACCAGTTGAAGTCCCGTGATTCAGAGGCCGACAAGTCCGGGGAATCCGTGCCGGGCACCGCACTTCCGGGTGCTCTGCCCGAGGCGCTCCGCGCCGAACTCGTCGCCTTCCGGCGCGACCTGCACATGCACCCCGAGCTGGGCAATCAGGAGTTCCGCACCACCGCGGCGCTCAAGACCCGCCTTGAGCAGGCGGGGCTCGCGCCGCGTCTGCTCGGCATGGGGACCGGCCTCATCTGTGACATCGGCACCGAGGACGGCGAGTGGCGCGGCGGGCGCGAAATGCTCGCGCTGCGGGCCGACATCGACGCGCTGCCCATCCCGGACACCAAGACGGACTGCGCGTACCGGTCGACGGTGCCGGACCGGGCGCACGCGTGCGGTCACGACGTGCACACCACGGTCGTGCTCGGCGCCGGGCTCGTCCTCGCGGACCTGCACCGCAAGGGTCAACTGCCGCACCCCGTACGGCTGCTGTTCCAGCCGGCGGAGGAGGTGCTGCCCGGCGGTGCGCCCGACGCGATCGAGTGCGGGGTCCTGGACGGCGTACGGAGCATCATCGGCGTGCACTGCGACCCGAAGGTCGACGCGGGGCGGATCGGGATCAGGCCGGGGCCCATCACGTCGGCCTGCGACCGCCTGGAGGTCACGCTCGACGGGCCCGGCGGGCACACCGCGCGTCCGCACCTGACCACGGACCTGGTGACCGCCGCGGCCAAGGTCGCCACGGAGGTCCCGGCGGTCGTCGCCCGCCGCGTCGACGCGCGCTCGGGGCTCGCCGTGACGTGGGGCCGACTGGAGACGGGCCACGCGTGCAACGTGATCCCGCAGCATGCCGAGCTGTCCGGCACGGTGCGGTGCCTCGACCTGGACGCGTGGCGGCAGGCGCCCGATCTCGTCCACGGTGCCATCCAGGAGATCGCGGACCTGTACCGCGCGAAGCCGGTGGTGAACTACATCCGCGGGGTCCCTCCGGTGGTCAACGACCCGGTGGTCACGGACCTGTTGCGCGACGCGATGGTGTCCCGCCGGGGTGCGGACTCCGTCGAGGACACCCAGCAGAGCCTCGGCGGGGAGGACTTCTCCTGGTACCTGGAGCACGTCCCCGGCGCGATGGCCCGCCTGGGCGTGAAGCCACCGGGTGACCGTGGGTCCCGGGACCTCCACCAGGGCGACTTCGACGTGGACGAGTCGGCGATCACGGTGGGCGTGGAACTGTTCACGGCGGCGGCCCTCCTGGACACGCCTTAAAGGCCGGGGGGCGGTTAACCGTGACGTAACGGGGGCTCGGCACGAATAGGTAACGTCCGCCGCAACCCCGTTCTCAGGACTTTCTACGCGCGTTATGGTGCGCCGAACTGGGCGCCATACACGGCGTGTTGGACGAATGGGGACTCCTGATGCGTCGAATACCGCGGCTCACAACGATAGCCGTAGGCATCACCGGCCTGGCGCTCGCCGCCACCGCCTGCGGCGGCACCAGCAGCGAGAAGGGCGGAGGCGGGGACGCGAGCGGCAAGAAGCTCGGCCTCGCCATCGCGTACGACGTCGGCGGCAAGGGCGACCAGTCGTTCAACGACTCCGCCTACGAGGGCATGCTCAAGGCGAAGAAGGAGTTCGGCTACAAGACCGCGGACCAGGAGCCGAAGGACGGCGAGTCCGACGACGACAAGGCGCAGCGGCTCGCGAACCTCGCGAAGGCCGGCTACAACCCGGTCGTCGGCATCGGCTACGCCTACGGCCCGGCGATGAAGGAAGCCTCGAAGAAGTACCCGAAGACGACCTTCGGCATCGTCGACTCGGTCGTCGAGGGCAAGAACGTCGCCTCCCTGGTCTTCGCCGAGAACGAGTCCTCCTACCTGGCCGGCGTCGCCGCCGCCAAGGCCACCAAGTCCGACCACGTCGGCTTCGTCGGCGGCGTCGACAACGAACTGATCAACAAGTTCGAGGCCGGCTTCGAGCAGGGCGTGGCCGACACCAAGAAGGGCGTGGACATCGAGGTCCAGTACCTCGACGAGGACCCGGCCAAGGGCTTCGCCAGCCCCGACCTCGGCAAGGCCGCCGCCGAGAAGCAGCTGGAGGACGGCGCCGACGTGATCTACCACGCGGCGGGCCTGTCCGGGCAGGGCGTCATCAAGGCGGCCGCCGAGCAGAAGAAGTGGGTCATCGGCGTCGACTCCGACCAGTACAAGCAGAAGACCCTGGCCAAGTACAAGGACTACATCCTCACTTCGGCGCTCAAGGAGGTCGGGGAGTCCGTCTACTCGCTGGCCAAGTCCGTCGAGGACGGAAAGCCGCTGACCGGCGTGCAGACCTTCGACCTCAAGGTCGACGGCGTGGGGGCCTCGGAGTCCAACCCGAAGTTCAAGGAGATCGCGGGTCTCGCCGACGCGGTCGCCAAGGCCAAGAAGGGCATCGTCGACGGCTCCATCAAGGTCGACACCAAGCCGAAGAAGAAGTGACCCGAACGAGCTGAACCCCGAGCTGAGCCGTGCCGCCGGCGGGCTTCCACCGGCGGCACCGCAAACCCGGCTGTATACGGCCCCGTACCCCCGTCGATAACAGTCTGGACAACCAGGGTTCTCTGTCGGGTCTACGCGCGTTACTCTGCGGCGAACTCAGCGTCGGCCCCCTGCCGTTCCGGCGCTTGTACGAAGGAGCACTTCTCATGCGCCGGGTTTCCCGTATAGCGGTCGCAGGCACCGCGACCGCCTCGCTCGCCCTCGCCCTCTCCGCTTGCGGAGGCACCTCGTCGGACGCCCAGTCGTCCTCCGACGGTGGCAAGGAGAAGGGCCTCGCCATCGCCTACGACGTCGGCGGCAAGGGCGACCAGTCGTTCAACGACGCCGCCTACGACGGCCTCCGCCAGGCCAAGAAGAAGTTCGGCTACCAGGTCGCCGACCAGGAGCCGAAGGACGGCGAGTCCGACGACGACAAGACCCAGCGCCTCGTGCAGCTGGCGAAGATGGGGTACAACCCGGTCGTCGGCATCGGCTACGCGTACGCCCCCGCCGTCAAGGAGGCCGCGGCGAAGTACCCGAAGACCACCTTCGGCATCGTCGACGACGCCACCGCCAAGGGCGACAACATCGCCGACCTGGTCTTCCAGGAGAACGAGGTCTCCTACCTCGCCGGTGTCACCGCCGCCCTGAAGACCAAGTCCGACACGGTCGGCTTCGTCGGCGGCGTAGACAACGCGCTGATCAACAAGTTCCAGGCGGGCTTCGAGCAGGGCGTCAAGGACACCAAGAAGGGCGTCAAGGTCGAGGTCCAGTACCTCGACGAGGACCCCGCCAAGGGCTTCGCCTCGCCCGACCTCGGCAAGGCCGCCGCCGAGAAGCAGCTGGAGGACGGCGCCGACGTCGTCTACCACGCGGCCGGCCTGTCGGGGCAGGGCGTCATCGAGGCGGCCGCCGCCGAGAAGGCGTACGCCATCGGCGTCGACTCCGACCAGTACGCGCAGGCCCCGCTGAAGAAGTACAAGAAGTACATCATCACCTCCGCCACCAAGGACGTCGCCAAGGCGATCCTCAACCTGGCGCAGTCGGTGGAGGACGGCAAGCCGGAGACCGGTGTCGTCACCGGCGACCTGAAGTCCGGCGAGGTCTCGCTCGCCGGCTCCAACCCGGAGTTCAAGAGCGACTCCAAGCTCCAGGCGGCCCTGAAGAAGGCCGAGCAGGGCATCGTCGGCGGCTCCGTGAAGGTGCCGGAGAAGCCCCAGAAGTAACACGCGGGAAGCCGGGCGCGGGGTGGCCGGCCCCTCCCAGGAGAGTGACGGTTCCTCTCCTGGGAGAGTGATTGCTCCTCCTGTGGGAGGAGCCTTCTGCCCCGCGCCCGGTATCTGCGATCCTGCTCGAACCCATCTCTCGCACACCGCTGTTGGGGCGCTCCGCGTAGGCGACCCCCTTCCCCAGGAGAGTGCGCCATCGCCACGTCAAGCTCCCCGCCGGCCGGCTCCACGGCCCCCGTCGCCGTAGAACTCAAGGGCATCACCAAGCGGTTCCCCGGTGTGGTCGCCAACCACGACATCCGCCTCACCGTCCACAAGGGCACCGTGCACGCCCTGGTCGGGGAGAACGGGGCGGGCAAGTCCACCCTGATGAAGATCCTCTACGGCATGCAGAAGCCGGACGAGGGCACCATCACCATCGCCGGTGAGCAGGTCACCTACTCCTCGCCCGCCGACGCCATCGCCCGCGGCATCGGCATGGTCCACCAGCACTTCATGCTCGCGGACAACCTCACCGTCCTGGAGAACGTCGTCCTCGGCAGCGAGAAGCTGTACGGGATCGGCGGCAGGGCACGCCGCAAGATCCTTGAGATATCCGAGCGTTACGGGCTCGGGGTGCGCCCCGACGTCCTCGTCGAGGACCTCGGCGTCGCCGACCGGCAGCGTGTGGAGATCCTCAAGGTCCTCTACCGCGGCGCCACCACCCTGATCCTCGACGAGCCGACCGCCGTGCTCGTCCCGCAGGAGGTCGACGCGCTCTTCGACAACCTGCGCGGGCTCAAGGCCGAGGGCCTCGCCGTCATCTTCATCTCGCACAAGCTCGGCGAAGTCCTCTCCGTGGCCGACGAGATCACCGTCATCCGGCGCGGCACCACGGTCGGTACCGCCGTCCCCGCCGAGACCACGTCGAAGCAGCTCGCCGAGCTGATGGTCGGCAGCGAACTTCCCACCCCGGAGACGGCGGAGTCCACCGTCACCGACCGCCCCGTCGTCGAGGTCGAGGAGCTGCGCCTCGCGGCACCGCACGGCGGCAAGCCGCTCCTCGACGGCGTCACCTTCACCATCCACGCCGGCGAGGTGCTCGGCCTCGCGGGCGTCGAGGGCAACGGGCAGACCGAGCTGATCGAGGCGCTGATCGGCCTGGAGCACGCGGACAGCGGCACCATCAAGCTGCTCGGCGAGGAGATGACCTCCTGGGCCACCCGCAGGCGCCGCGAGTCCGGCATCGGCTACATCCCCGAGGACCGGCACCGCCACGGCCTCATCCTGGGCGCCCCGTTGTGGGAGAACCGGATGCTCGGCCATGTCACCGAGCGGCCCAACAGCAAGGGCTTCTGGCTCGACCCCAAGGCCGCGCAGGCCGACACCGAGCGGATCGTCAAGGAGTACGACGTCCGCACCCCCGGTATCGACGTCACCGCGGACTCCCTCTCGGGCGGCAACCAGCAGAAGCTGATCGTGGGCCGGGAGATGAGCCACACGCCCAAGTTCCTGATCGCCGCCCACCCCACCCGAGGCGTGGACGTCGGCGCGCAGGCCCAGATCTGGGACCAGATCCGCGCGGCCCGCCACGAGGGGCTCGCCGTGCTGCTCATCTCGGCCGACCTCGACGAGCTGATCGGCCTCTCCGACACCCTCCGGGTCATCTACGACGGCCGCCTGGTCGCCGACGCCGACCCGGCCGCCATCACCCCGGAAGAGCTGGGATCCGCCATGACCGGTGCGGCCTCGGGCCACCTGGAGCACACGGAAGACGGTGCCTGACCATGAACACGCTCAAGCGTTGGGATTCCGAGCGGGTCCTTCTGGCGGTGGCGGGACCGGTCATCGCGCTGGTCGTGGCGTTCGCCCTGACCGCGGTCGTGCTCGTGGCCTCCGGCGAGAACCCCGTCGAGCCGTTCTCGATCATGTTCGAGCAGGCGACGTTCTCCGACGTCCAGGTGCTCATCATCAATGACGCCGCCGGTCTCTACGTCGGCGCGCTCGCCGTGGCCATCGGCTTCCGGATGAACCTCTTCAACATCGGCGTAGAGGGCCAGTACCGGCTCGCCGCCTGCGTCGCCGCCATCGTCGGCGCGCACATCGCGTTCCCCGCCTTCCTCCAGATCCCGCTGCTCATCCTGTCGGCGGCCCTGACCGGTGCGATCTGGTCGGGCATCGCGGGCATCCTCAAGGTGACCCGCGGTGTCAGCGAGGTCGTCTCCACGATCATGCTGAACTCGATCGCGGCCTCGGTCATCGCGTATCTGACCCTGGAGGACGCCTTCGGCGTCGCCGTCGGCAACAACCGCACCACCGGCGAGATGGACAAGGCCGGCTGGTTCCCCGGCATCAACATGGGCGACGCGGTCGGCACCGTCTACGGCTTCGTCTTCGTCGCGATCGCCCTCGGCATCGTCTACTGGGTGATGCTGAACCGCACCCGCTTCGGCTTCGACCTGCGCGCCTCCGGTGCCTCCGACACCGCGGCCGCCGCCTCCGGCGTCTCGGCGAAGAGGATGGTCCTCACGGCGATGCTCCTGTCGGGCGCCGTCGCCGGTCTCGCCGGTCTGCCGACCCTGCTCGGCTCGACGCACACCTTCTCCGACTCGTTCCCGGCCGCGCTCGGCTTCAACGCGATCACGGTGGCGCTGCTCGGCCGCAACAGCCCGGTCGGCATGGCCCTCGCGTCCCTCCTCCTCTCCTGGCTGTTCAACGCGGCCGACCCGCTGGACCTCCAGGGCTACAGCTCCGAGATCGCCACGATCATGCAGGGCCTCATCGTGATCGCCGTCGTCGTCTCCTACGAGGCCGTCCGCGTCTGGGGCACCCGCCGCCAGCAACAGCGCGTCGGCGCCGAACTCGCCGCGGGTCATGTGCTCACCGCCGCCTCCGACAACAACGACAAGAAGCCGGAGGTGGCCGCCCGATGAGTACGGCTCCCGTTCTCGACAAGCCCGCCGCACCGACGGCGCGCCGCAAGCTCAGCCTCCCGGTCCTGCTCCTGATCATCGCGGGCCTGCTCTGCCTGGTCTCCGCGGTCCGCCTGATCACCGACGCCGACGGCCTCACCTCCGTCAGCCAGATGTCGACCGCGCTCCAACTCGCCGTACCCATCGGCATGGCGGGCCTCGGCGGTCTGTGGGCGGAGCGCGCGGGCGTCGTCAACATCGGCCTCGAAGGCATGCTGATCCTCGGCACCTGGTTCGGCGCCTGGGCCGGGTACCAGTGGGGTCCGTGGGTCGGCGTGCTCGTCGCCCTGATCGGCGGGGCGCTCGGCGGCCTGGTGCACGCGATCGCCACGGTCACCTTCAACGTCAACCACATCGTCTCCGGTGTGGCCATCAACATCCTCGCCCTCGGCGCCACCCGCTACCTGTCCGTCCTGATGTACGACGGGATGGAGGGCGCCACCTCCCGCCAGTCGCCCGCGGTGCCCTCGCTGGGCGAGTTCACGGTCCCCGGCCTCGCGGACGCCCTCGCCGACCTCAACAAACAGGGCTGGTTCCTGATCTCCGACATCGCGGGCCTGCTCGGCGGCGTCATGACGGGCGTGTCCTGGCTGACGCTGATCGCGGTGCTCCTGGTCCCCGCCTCCTGGTGGATCCTGTGGCGCACCTCGTTCGGCCTGCGGCTGCGCTCCTGCGGCGAGAACCCGGTCGCGGCGGAGTCCCTCGGCGTCAACGTCATCAAGTACAAGTACGTGGCCGTGCTCGTCTCCGGCGCCCTCGCGGGCCTCGGCGGCGCGTTCCTCTCGATGGTCTCCTCCAACTACTACCTGGAGGGCCAGACCGGCGGCCGCGGCTACATCGGCCTCGCCGCGATGATCTTCGGCAACTGGATGCCGGGCGGACTCGCCCTGGGCGCGGGCCTGTTCGGCTACAGCGACACGCTCAAGGTCCGCGGCGGCACGGAGAACACCCACGCCCTGCTCCTCCTCATCGCGATCCTCGCGCTCCTCGCGGTGGCCTGGCTGATCTGGAAGAAGAAGTACGTGGGCGCGGTCGTCACCCTGGCCGTCTCGGTCCTCCTCTTCTTCTGGTACGCCTCCACCGATTCGGTACCGAGCCAGGTCGCCACGGCCATGCCGTACGTCCTGACGATGCTCGTCCTGGCACTCTCGGCACAGCGCCTGCGCATGCCGAAGGCGAACGGGAAGCCGTACCGGAAGGGGCAGGGCACGTGACACCGGAGTCCGTCGACTGGGAGTCCCTGCGACAGGCGGCACGCGAGGCGATGTCGCAGGCCTACGCCCCGTACTCGGGCTTCCCGGTCGGCGCGGCGGCCCTCGTCGACGACGGCCGCACGGTCACCGGCTGCAACGTCGAGAACGCCTCGTACGGCCTCGGCCTGTGCGCGGAGTGCGGACTCGTCTCGCGGCTGGTCGCCACGGGCGGCGGCCGCCTCACCCACTTCACGTGCGTGGACGGCAAGGGCGAACTGCTGATGCCCTGCGGCCGCTGCCGACAGCTGCTGTACGAGTTCGGGGGACGGGAGCTGCTCCTTGAGACGGGGGCGGGGGTGCGGACGCTGGGGGAGATGCTGCCGGAGGCGTTCGGCCCCGAGCACCTTCGCTGAATCACGGGGTCCGCGGGTGTGGATGTCACACCCGCGGACCCTTCGGTGTCTTCATGTCGAACGGCCGGGAAGAGCCCGGCCGCCAAGGCGTCGAAGGTGGACACGATGGCACTCCGCATCCAGAAGGCAGAACTCCCCGAGGAACTGAAGCAGGGCATGGTCGACCAGCTCGGCGCGGTCATGGAACCCGCCGAAGTGCTCTGGCACAACCCGAAGGTCGCCCAGGACGGTCTCGGACTCGGCCGCCAGGTCGCCCAGTGGGACGCGGCGGACGAGAGCCTCAAGTCGTTCGCGCACATGGCGGTCGCGGCGCAGGTCGGCTGCAGCTGGTGCCTCGACGTGGGCTACTTCCAGGCGCAGAACGAGGACCTGGACCTGAAGAAGGCGAGCCAGGTCCCGCGCTGGCGCGAGTCCGAAGTGTTCAGCCCGCTGGAGCGGGACGTGATGGAGTACGCGGAGGCCATGACGAACACCCCGCCGACGGTCACGGACGACCTGTACGCGAGCCTGCTGAACAACCTCGGCCCGGCGGCGATGGTCGAACTCACCACCTACATCGCCTTCGTGAACTTCTCGACGCGCGGCAACACGGCCCACGGCATCAGCTCGCAGGGCTTCTCGGAGTCCTGCGAGATCCCCCTGGAGACGCGCCCGTAATGGCCGAACCGTCGTCGGACCCCTTCGTCACCCACCGCAGCCTGCTCTTCACGGTCGCCTACGAGATGCTCGGCTCGGCGGCCGACGCGGAGGACGTGCTGCAGGAGTCCTGGCTGCGGTGGGCGGACGCGGACCGGGACCAGGTGCGCGACCCGCGCGCGTACCTGGTCCGCACGGTCACCCGCCAGTCCCTCAACCGCCTGCGGACACTGTCCCGCCGCCGCGAGGACTACGTCGGCCAGTGGCTCCCGGAACCCCTCCTGACCAGCCCGGACATCGCGGACGACGTCGAACTGGCGGAGAGCGTCTCGATCGCCCTCCTCACGGTCCTGGAAACCCTCGGCCCGACGGAACGCGCGGTCTTCGTCCTCCGCGAGGTCTTCGACGTCCCGTACGGGGAGATCGCCGAGGCCGTCGGCAAGTCGGCGGCCACCGTGCGCCAGATCGCGCGGCGGGCCCGCGACCACGTGGCGGCGCGGCAGCCGCGCGTGCGGGTGACGCGCGGCGAGCAACAGGCCGTGGTGGAACGGTTCTTGGCAGCCATGCGCACGGGAAACCTCCAGGCCCTGATGGAGATCATGTCGCCGGACGTGGTGATGATCGCCGACGGCGGCGGCCACGTGGCCGCGGCGAAGGTGCCGCTGCACGGCGTCGACGTGGTGGCGAAACTGCTCGCCACGGCAAAGGCCAAGGTGACCCAACTGTCCGCAACCCCGGCGTGGTTCAACGCCGCCCCCGCGGCCCGCATCGAATTCGACGGCGTCCCGTCGGCGGTGAGCGTGACGGTCGAGAACAACCGCATCACCCACATCTACGTCACCCGCAACCCACTCAAGCTGACCCACATCGACGAGGAGGCGAACCTGTCGCGATAGACGGCCATTTCTAGCCCCTGCGCCGGGTGGGCCGATCAAGCCCCTGCGGCGTTTGAGCAGCGGGGTCCGGGGCGGAGCCCCGATCTTTTGGAGCCCCGCCGGCGCTTGAGGCGCGGGGCCCGGGGCAGAGCCCCGTGGCCTGGGGGCGGGACCGCGGAGGGACCCGGCGCGGCGAGGCCGCCGGCACACTTCACGCGGAGCGTCTATGCGCGTAGAGTCGCCGCCGTGCCGTGGAGCGTGCCGGGTACGCCACGCTGTGCTGAACCGTTGGAGGATTTGCCATGGACGTCATCTCCGTCATCCGTACGAAGCGGGACCGCGGGCGCCTCACGGACGCCCAGATCGACTGGGTCGTCGACGCGTACACGCGGGGCGACGTCGCCGACGAGCAGATGTCGGCCCTCGCCATGGCGATCTTCCTGAACGGGATGGACCGCGCGGAGATCGCCCGGTGGACCGCCGCGATGATCAACTCGGGGGAGCGGATGGACTTTTCCCCGCTCTCCCGCCCCACCGCCGACAAGCACTCCACGGGCGGCGTCGGCGACAAGATCACGCTGCCGCTCGCGCCCCTCGTCGCGGCCTGTGGCGCGGCCGTGCCGCAGCTGTCGGGGCGCGGTCTCGGCCACACCGGCGGCACGCTCGACAAGCTGGAGGCGATCCCCGGCTGGCGCGCGAACATCACCAACGACGAGATGATGCGCACCCTGGAGGACGTCGGCGCGGTCGTCTGCGCGCCGGGCAGCGGCCTCGCCCCCGCCGACAAGAAGCTCTACGCACTCCGCGATGTCACGGCCACCGTCGAGTGCATCCCGCTCATCGCGTCCTCGATCATGTCGAAGAAGATCGCGGAGGGCACGGGCTCGCTGGTTCTCGACGTAAAGGTGGGCTCGGGTGCGTTCATGAAGGACCTGGGCGCCGCCCGCGAACTCGCCCGCACGATGGTGGGATTGGGCGCGGACCACGATCTGCCGACGGTCGCCCTGCTCACGGACATGAACACCCCGCTCGGCCTGACCGCGGGCAACGCCCTCGAAGTCCGGGAATCCGTCGAGGTGTTGGCGGGTGGCGGCCCCGACGACGTCGTGGAGCTGACTCTCGCCCTCGCCCGCGAGATGCTCGACGCGGCGGGCCTCAAGGACGCCGACCCGGCGAAGGCGCTCGCCGACGGCCGCGCGATGGACGCGTGGCGGCGGATGATCGCGGCGCAGGGCGGTGACCCGGACGCGGTGCTGCCCGTGGCCCGTGAGACGCAGGTGGTGACGGCGGGGGAGTCCGGCGTGCTCACCCGCCTCGACGCGATGGGCGTGGGCCTCGCCGCCTGGCGCCTCGGCGCGGGCCGCTCCCGGAAGGAGGACCCGGTCCAGGCGGCGGCGGGCGTCGAACTCCACGCCAAGCCGGGGGACTCCGTCTTCGCCGGCCAGATCCTGATGACCCTCCACACGGACACGCCGGACCGGTTCCCGTACGCCCTGGAGGCCCTGGACGGCTCCTACGACATCGCCCCCACCGGCACCGACTTCACCCCGCCCCCGACGGTCCTGGAACGCATCGCCTAACCGGCGCAAAAGACCGGGGCTCCGCCCCGGACCCCGCTGCTCAATCGCCGCAGGGGCTTGATTGGCTCACCCGGCGCGGGTTGCCGTGGGGGAGGCTCTGGCTTTGGCGCCGGGCGCGCAAAATCAAGCCCCCGCGGCGGATGGGCATTTCAAGCCCCGCCGGCGCTTGAGGCGCGGGGTCCGGGGCAGAGCCCCGATCTTTCAAGCCCCTGCGGCGTTTGAGCAGCGGGGTCCGGGGCGGAGCCCCGTGGCGTGGGGCCGGGGGGCCGGTCACCCCAACAACGCCGCCACCACCACAAGCACCGGCACCGACGCCATCGTCGACAACAGGATCGACTCCCGCGCCAACCGCTCCCCCACCCGGTAATGACTCGCGTACGTGAAGATGTTCTGGGCCGCCGGAAGCGCCGACGTCACCACGACATCCAGCAACCGCGCCCCGTGCAGCCCGAACACGAAGGACGCCAACGCCCACGCCGCCACCGGCTGCCCCACAGCCTTCAGCACCGTCGACATCAGCACCGGCACCCGGTCCGCGCCCCGGCCGCCCGGCCACGAACTCCCGCACAGCGAGATCCCGAACGCGATGAGGATCGCGGGCACCGACATGTTCGCGATCAGTTCCAGCGGGTCGAAGACCGGCGACGGCACCGTGATCCCCGTGGCCGACACCAGCACCCCCGAGAGCGAGCCGATCGCGACCGGGTTCCGGAACGGTGTGAGCAGCCGCTGGCCCCACGTCGGCCGCGCCGCACCGGACGCCGCCGCCGACAGGTCGAGCACCGTCAGCGCCACCGGCGTCACCACGAGCTGCTGGAAGAGGAGGACCGGGGCGACGAGCGAGGCGTCACCGAGGACGTACACCGCGATCGGGATCCCAAGGTTCCCCGAGTTCACCAACGACGAGCACAGCGCGCCGATCGTGGTGCGGCCCGTCCCCCAGCCCCGTACGACGCCCACCGTGATGAAGATCCCGGCCATCGCCGCCGTGGAGAGCGCCGTGACCAGCAGGCTCGGCGAAAGGATCACGGCCAGATCCGCCTTGGCCAGCATGGTGAACAGGAGCGCGGGCGACGCCACATGGAACGCCAGCTTGTTCAGGACCTCCCGGCCGTTCGCGCCCAGATATCCGCGCCGCCCGATGACGTAGCCGACCGCGATGACGATCGCGATGACCGCGAAACCGTTGAGTACCCCCTGCACGCGTCAAGACTCCGTCGTGAACGGATCGCCGGTCAACGTTGATCCACTATCCGAATCAACGTGATCCAGCCCACGTGCCCCATGCGGACGGGCCCCACGTGCCCCATGCGGACGGGCCGCACATGCCCCCATGCGGACAGGACCGATGAATTCCGCACCGCCGCACGGTCATTCGTACGTGGCCGCTTCCCCGCTCTCTCCCGAGTCCCCGCCCGTCGTGGTGCTCACCGGGCCGATCCGCACCGGTGACGCGCCCCGGCTGTGCGAGCGCCTGAGCGCCGCCGTGCCGGGCGCGCCGACCGTGACCTGCGACGTCTCCGGCGTGACCACCGCGGACCTCACGACCCTCGACGCGCTCGCCCGGATGCAACTCGCCGCCCGCCGCGCCGGGTCACGGATGGTGCTCCGCGACCCGCCCGCGGGACTCGCGGTGCTCCTCGGACTCGCCGGGATGGCCGACGTGCTGGGCGCTCCGGCGGACCGCCGGGGCTCAGGCGTCGAGATGGTCCGGGACGCCGAACAATGGGAACCAGCGCTGCGTGTCCAGGAAGCAGTGGAACCCCGCGATCCGCCCTGCTGAGAACTCGATGACCTGGATCGCCCAGGGCGCGAAGCCTCCCTTGTCCGGATCCGGCTTGTAGTGGGCGAACGCCGGCGTCCCGTTCGACACCACCGGCAGCAGGCGCGAACCCGCGCAGGACGCACCCATCGTGGTCATGAAGCCCGTGATGTCCACGGGGCCGCGCAGCCACAGGTCGAACGGCGGCATCGTCATGATGGCGTCCTCGGCGAGCAGTTCGGTGAGGGCCTTCATGTCGTAGCCCTCGAACGCCGCGACGTAGCGCTCCAGGAGCTTCTGCTGCTCCTCGTCGAGCGGATCGGACGTCGCGGAGTCCGCGGGCGGGGCCTCCGCCAGCGTCGCCCGCGCCCGCTGCAGCGCGCTGTTCACCGACGCCACCGAGGTGTCGAGCAGGTCCGCGACCTCCTGCGCCTTCCACGCCAGGACCTCGCGCAGGATCAGCACCGCGCGCTGCTTCGGCGGCAGCTGCTGGAGCGCGGCGACGAACGCGAGCCGCACCGACTCCCGCGCCACGGCCGCCTCCGCCGGATCGTGCACCGCAGGCAGTACGCGGGCGTCCGGGACGGGCTCGAGCCACACATTGTCGGGACGGGGGTTGAGCGCGGCCTGGGCGAGCGGCGCCGCCGCCGTCAGGTCCATCGGGCGGGCCCGCCTGTTCCCCGCGTTCAGCGAGTCCAGGCATACGTTCGTCGCGATGCGGTACAGCCAGGAGCGCAGGCTGGAGCGGCCCTCGAATTTGTCGAAGCTGCGCCAGGCCCGCACCATCGTGTCCTGCACGGCGTCCTCGGCCTCGAACGCCGAGCCCAGCATCCGATAGCAGTAACCGGTCAGCTCGACCCGGTGTTTCTCCAGGTCGTCGAGCCCGGCCTGCGTCGCGGTGTCACTCATTCCAACGCCCCCATCGCCGCGGTGAGTTACAGGCACGGAACGGTGTCCGGCCCAGCACTCCGAAAGTTACCGCAGCCCACTGACAACGGCCCCCCGACCGGGAAAAACCCCAGGTCGGAAGGCCGGATCAGGAACGCCAGTGGCAGTGGTTCAGTGTGCTGCGACAGTCGGGCCGCTCGTCCGGTGCCGTGCGGACCGCGCCGCGTACGTCCCCCACACCGTGATCGCCACGACGCCGAGCACCGCGAGGAAGCCGAGCCCCACCGTCCCCGACCAGCCTCCCGCGTGGAAGGCGACCGCGCCGACGGCCGAGCCGACGCTGGACCCGACGTAGTACATGGTCTGGTAGAGCGCGGAGGCCTGCGCCCGCCCGTGCGTGGCGGTGTGGCTGACGGACGACGAGGCCGTCGCGTGGCCCGCGAAGAAGCCCGCCGTGATGAGCACGAGGCCCAGCAGGACGAGGACGATGTTCGGCACGAGGGCGAGGAGCAGCCCCGCCATCGTCGTGCCCGCCGACAGGTACAGCGTGCCGCGCCGGCCGAGCCGCGAGACGAGCCGCCCCGCGGCCGCCGAGGAGACGGTCCCCACCAGGTAGACGATGAAGATCGAGCCGACGACCCCCTGCGGGAGGGAGAAGGGCGCCGCGGACAGCCGGTAGCCGATCACCGTGTAGACCCCGCCGAACACCATCATGAACAGCGCGCCGATCAGGTAGAGGCGACGCAGCAGCGGGTTCGCGAGGTGGCTGCCGACCGTGGCGGCAAGGGCGCGCGGGCGCAGCGAACCCGGCGTGAAGTGGCGCGGCGCCGGCAGCAGCATCCGGAACGCGACGGCGCACGCCACCGCGATCACACCGATCACCCCGACGGCCACTCGCCAGCCCCAGGCCTGCGCGAGCCAGCCACCGATGATCCGGCCGCTCATGCCGCCGATGGAGTTGCCGGCGACGAACAGCCCGATGGCCGCGGCCAGCGCCTTCGGCCGTACCTCCTCCGCGAGATACGCCATCGCGGACGCGGGCAGACCGGCGAGTGCGGCGCCCTGCAGCGCGCGCAGCGTGATCAGCGCGCCGAGCGAGGGCGCGAACGGGACCAGGAGCCCCACCGCGACCGCCACCGTCAGCGAGGCGGTCATCACCGTGCGCCGCCCGAACCGCTCGGACAGCGCGCTCAGCGGCAGCACACACACCGCGAGCGCGAAGGTCGACGCGGACACCGTCCAGGCCGCCGCGCTCGCGCTCGCGCCGTAGCCGTCGGAGATGAGGGGGAGCAGGGCCTGCGTCGAGTAGAGGAGCGCGAAGGTGGCGACTCCGGCGAGGAACAGGGCGAAGCTCATGCGGCGGTAGCCGGGACCGCCGGGCGTCAACCGGGTGTCGGCGGTGGGCTGGGTGTCGGCGACCGCGTCGGTGGAGGCGACCGCCTGGCTACTGGCAGGTGACATGTCATGAACGTAGGCTCACCTGCGTTCATGCGTCCAATGCATGAAGGTGCCATAATCGTTCCCATGCAGCATGAGCAGAGGTCACAGCGGTACCTGCCACCGTTTAGTGACACGGAAGACATCGTCACGCTGCTCGCCCCGCGCCTCGCCCACTTCGCCGGTGTCGCCCGCACCGAGCACGTCACGCGCGCGGCGCAGGAGATGAACGTGCCGCAGTCCACGCTCTCCCGCGCCATGGCCCGCCTCGAACGCGACCTGGGCGTCGACCTGTTCGCCCGGCACGGCCGCACGGTGTCGCTGACCCCCGCGGGACGCACCTTCCTCTCCTCGGTGGAGCGCGCGCTCGGCGAGGTCGAGAAGGCGGCCGAGTCGGTGCGCGCCGACGCCGACCCCGAGTCCGGCAAGGTCGCCTTCGGCTTCCTGCACACGATGGGTACGGAGACGGTCCCCGGCCTGATCCGTGCCTTCCGCGCCGAATACCCCCGTATCCGCTTCAGCCTCGTGCAGAACTACGGGGAGGCGATGCTGGAGCGGCTGCGCGCGGGCGAGCTCGACCTGTGCCTCACCTCGCCCGTTCCGGACGAGCCGGGCCTGGTCGCGCGCCGCCTCGACGAGCAGCGCCTGCGCCTCGTCGTGCCGGACCACCACCGCCTCGCGGACCGCAAGCGCATCCGCCTGGAGGAGGCGGCCGAGGAAACCTTCGTCACCCTCGAACCCGGCTACGGGATGCGCCGCATCTTCGACGACCTGTGCGCGGAGGCCGGGTTCAAGCCGCGGGTCGCGTTCGAGGGCGAGGAGACCGAGACACTGCGCGGCTTCGTCGCGGCGGGCCTCGGGGTCGCGCTCCTGCCACCGCCGACCGTGCCGCGTCCGGGAGTCGTGGAACTGGCGGTGACCGGGCAGCGGGCGGTACGCGAGATCGGCGTCGCCTGGCTCGACGGCCACCCGGACACCCCACCCGTAGCAGCCTTCAAAAAATTCCTCCTGTCCCGCAGGGGACGACTGCTGCCGGAACACGCATCAAGCCCCGCCGGCGATACATCAAGCCCCTGCGGCGATTGAGGCGCGCAATTCAAGCCCCGCACTTTCGACGAGAGCCAGCGGGGTCCGGGGCAGAGCCCCGATCTTTCAAGCCCCGCCGGCGATTGAGGCGCGGGGTCCGGGGCAGAGCCCCGCGACGTAGGCCCGGCGCCGCAGCACTACAACGTCCGCCCGAAGCCGGCGGCAAGCGGCATCCGCAACCCCAACGGCGGCGGCGCCGCAAACGCATCCTGGAGCGGCCGCGAGAACGGCCGCCCGAACAACGTGCCCAGCACGAAGTCCACCGCCAGAGAGGCGACTTCGTACCGGTGCTGCGCCAGCCCGTGCCCATCCGAGTGCACCTCGAACCGGCACACGTCACGGTTCGCCTTCTTCGCGCGGCCCGCGAGCCGGAAGGACAACTCCGGGTCCGTGCGCCGGTCGTCGGTGCCGTGCACGATGAGGACCCGGCGGCCCGCGAGCTGCTTGACCGGTTCGAGCGGCGCCGCCACATCGTCCTCCGGCAGCCAAGGGGCGAGCGCCAGCACGGAGTTGACCGCCTCGTGGCCGCCCGCGTGCAGCGCGGCACGGCCGCCCATGTCGATGCCGGCGAGGCAGATCGGTACGTCCCCGTAGCGGCGCACCACCTCGTCGGCGGCCCACCGGGCATCGCGCGCGAGGTCGGCCTGTGTCTCGTTCCAGCCGCGGCACCGGTACTGCACGACATGCGCTACCAGGTCGGCGTCCCGCCCCGCGCGCGTGAGGCGGCGGGCGAGCGGGCGCAGCGCGGCCCGGCCCACGGGGGAGGGTCTGCGGGCCGATGTCTCCTCGCCCGCGGGGAGCAGCAGCACGACACCGCCCACCGCTCCCGGCACCGGCCCGGCCGCCCTGGCAAGCCGCGCCTCGCGGCCCTGCGTCGCTCGCTGCTGCATGACAGCACAGTGTCAGAAGCCCGGCGTACGCCGCCGGTGGACGGGTCACTGTTGCGTATCGACGGATCATGCCCGGCGGCCCCGTGCCCGCCCCCTCACTCCTCGCAACGAACTGGCAACGAACCGCAGCGATCTACGCGCGTAGGAGTTAGAGTGCGGAAATGACGAGCCCGATCACCGCGAACCCCAACAGCCCCCGGGTGCCGACCGCCGAGCAGATCCGTCGCGCGCCCAAGGTGCTCCTGCACGACCACCTCGACGGCGGCCTCAGGCCCGGCACGATCGTCGACCTGGCACGCGAGCAGGGGTACGAGAACCTGCCGGAGGCCGACCCCGACAAGCTCGGCGTCTGGTTCCGTGAAGCGGCCGACTCCGGCTCCCTGGAGCGGTACTTGGAGACGTTCAGCCACACCTGCGCCGTCATGCAGACGCGCGAGGCGCTGTTCCGGGTCGCCGCCGAGTGCGCCGAGGACCTCGCGGAGGACGGCGTCGTCTACGCCGAGGTCCGCTACGCCCCGGAGCAGCACCTGGAGCAGGGGCTCACCCTCGAAGAGGTCGTCGAGGCGGTCAACGAGGGCTTCAGGGAAGGCGAGCGGCGCGCGAAGGAGAGCGGTCACCGCATCCGCGTCGGCGCCCTGCTCACCGCGATGCGGCACGCGGCCCGCGCCCTGGAGATCGCCGAACTCGCCAACGGCTACCGGGACCTGGGCGTCGTTGGATTCGACATCGCGGGCGCGGAGGCCGGCTTCCCGCCCACCCGCCACCTCGACGCCTTCGAGTACCTCAAGCGGGAGAACAACCACTTCACGATCCACGCGGGCGAGGCCTTCGGGCTCCCCTCGATCTGGCAGGCGCTCCAGTGGTGCGGCGCGGACCGGCTCGGGCACGGTGTGCGCATCATCGACGACATCAAGGTGGAGGCCGACGGCAGCGTTCAGCTGGGCCGCCTCGCCTCGTACGTGCGCGACAAGCGGATCCCGCTGGAGCTGTGCCCCTCGTCGAACCTTCAGACCGGTGCCGCGAGTTCCTACGGGGAGCACCCCATCGGGCTGCTGCGAAAGCTGCACTTCAGGGCGACGGTCAACACCGACAACCGCCTGATGTCCGGTACGTCGATGAGCCGCGAATTCGAGCACCTGGTCGACGCGTTCGGTTACTCGCTCGATGACATGCAGTGGTTTTCCGTCAATGCGATGAAGTCAGCATTCATTCCTTTCGATGAACGACTGGCGATGATCAATGACGTCATCAAGCCCGGATACGCCGAGTTGAAATCCGAGTGGCTGTTCCGGCAAACCGCTTCCACCAGCGGTTCTGCCGTCGAGTAGGGCCTTTTTCGGGGACGTTGAAGCGGTCGGGAACGGTTGTTCCCGACCGCTTTTCCCGGCGGTTCGCTGTTTGCGGGTGCAGCGAAGGAATGTTTACGGTCGTGGACCGCTCATTCCCCCGTCATCGTCAAGAGGACGCATTTCACAATGAAGCACTCTGCTGCCAAGACCCTCGGTGTCGCCGCTCTCGGAGCCGCTTTCGCGGCCGCCGGTGCCGGTGCCGCGAACGCTGCTCCGGCCGTCCCCGACGCGGCCGGCACCGTCGGATCCGTGACCTCCGCCCTCCCGCTCCAGGACGTGGCGTCGTCCGTGCCCGCCGGCGCCGAGTCCCTGACCGCCGTGCAGGGTGCCGCGGCCAACGGCCTGAGCACGGCCGCCCCCGTCGTCGACCAGGCCACGAAGGGCGCCCTGCCGGTCGACGGCGACCCGGTCTCCGGGCTGCTCGGCGGCCTGCCGGTCGGCGGCCTCAGCTGACCCGACCCACCGCACAAGCCGAAGGGGCGCACCCGCGATCACGCGGGCGCGCCCCTTCGGCGTGCTGGAGGCCGGACGTCACCAGGCCTGGCGGACCTTGTTCTCACTCGGGAACAGAATCCACAGCGCGATGTAGAGCAGGAACTGCGGGCCCGGCAGCAGGCACGAGACCAGGAAGATCACGCGCATCGTGGTCGCGGAGGTGCCGAAGCGCCGTGCCAGCGCTGCGCACACTCCGCCGATCATCCGTCCGTTGGTGGGGCGGGCAAGGGCGGTCATGGTGGGCTCCTTCGCGAACCGTGTCTCTCCGGTGTGTGGTGCTTACGTCTTCGAAGGTACGGCGGTCGAGCGGGCAAAGCGTCAGCTCACGGGGCGACGCCGACCCTGGGAATCGTCGGGGTCGGACCCTGAGCCGGCTCCTGCGGGGGGAGGGGGCCGTGCTCGGCCCAGCGGCGGAGCCGGGAGCGCAGGGCAGGCACCACGAGGAGGTGGGCGAGCGCGACGCCCACCGTGTTCAGGAGCAGCGAGTCGATGTCCACGACCTGGCCCGGCACGCCGGTCTGGAGCAGTTCGATGCCGAGCGAGATCAGTGCGGCCAGGGCGACCGTGCGCACAAGCGAACCCCACAGCGAAACGTACAGGCGGCCGCCCGCGACGGGCAGCAGTACGCCGAGCGGGGCGAGCAGCGCAAGGCCCTCACCGATACGCAGCGCCGCCTCGCGCGGGCCGAGCGCGAGGTCGGAGCGGATGCCCGCCAACGGGTGCAGGTTCGCCGCGCTGACCCAGGGCACGTCCAGGGGGCGCAACGTGAACCAGGCAACGAAGAGGAGATGCGCGGCGAGAAGGGCGATCCCTGCCGCACGGAAACGGACGGCGGCCCTTTGGCCGCCCGAGCGATGGCGCTGCACGCACCCCTAGACGCCGGACGCGGCAGGATCGGTTCCGCCCGGGGTCCGACGAGCTTTCACCGAGGTCGCGGCGGGCTCGCACCGGGCCGTGCGGCGTCCGTCAGTTCAGGGTTCTCGTCGGTGCCGGGATCAGGCCCGGGCGGGCCTTCAGCGCCTCCGAGCAGGTGTACTCGCGGGCCGGGGCGTCGTCAGGGCCGCCGAGGATCACGTGCTCCTCGTCCTCCGCCGTGACCTCGCTGGTCGCGAACGTGCAGATGACCTGGGCCAGGGCGTAGGGCGACAGGTCGTCCGGCGGAGCGTTCAGGCGCAGCGCGTCCGCGGGGTCGCCCTCGCGCGGGCCCGAGACCTTGAGGCCGGAACGGACGTCCGTCGTGTACCCCGCCGTCTTCTCCTCGCCGGAGGGGGCCGCCGCCAGCTGCGCCAGCAGCTCCCGGGCCACCACGACCCGGTCGGACGACTGGCCGCGCTGCAGCGTGATGGTCCGGTCGACCGTGACCAGTTGCGACGTACAGACCAGATAGACCTGCACGGGGAACTCGCCGCCCGCCTGCGCCCCCACCTCGTCCGAGCCCGCCAGGGAGCAACCCACGCGGGTGGGCGCGGCGCCGAAGTCCGTCGGCACCTCCGTGGGACGGATCCCGCAGCCGGTGAGCAGGACCGCGGCGAGGCCCACGAGGGCCCAGGGGCGTACCCGTCGCCTCACGACGAGACACCGCCTTCCCGTGCTTCGTCGGTGTCCTCCTCCGTGGCGGACGCGAGGCGCTCCGCGTCCCGTGGCAGGTGAAGCGTGAACACGGCTCCCCCTTCGGGGGAGTTGGCCGCGCCGATCCGGCCCCCGTGGATACGGGCGTTCTCCACGGCGATGGACAGGCCGAGGCCGCTGCCCTCCGAGCGGGGCCGCGAGGCGCTCGCCTTGAAGAAGCGGTCGAAGACGTGCGGCAGGACGTCCTCGGGGATGCCCGGACCGTGGTCGCGTACGGCGATGACGATGTCGTCGCCCTCCACCCGCACCGAGACGCGCACCGGGGACCCGCCGTGCTTGAGCGCGTTGCCGATCAGGTTCGCGAGGATCACGTCCAGGCGGCGCGGATCGAGGCGGGCCGTGATGCCGCGCTCGGCGTCGAGTTCGACGGCGTCCAGCCAGGCGCGGGCGTCGATGCAGGCGGTGATCTGGTCGGCGAGGTCGACGTGGTCGAGGACGAGCTTGGCGCTGCCCGCGTCGAAGCGGGTGACCTCCATCAGGTTCTCGACGAGGTCGTTCAGGCGCCGGGTCTCGCTGACCACGAGACGTACGGCCGGTTCGATCATGGGGTCGACCGAGCCGGTCTCGGCGTCGAGCTCCTCCTCCAGGATCTCCGTCACCGCGGTGATCGCGGTGAGCGGCGTGCGCAGCTCGTGCGACATGTCGGCGACGAAGCGGCGCGAGGACTCGTCGCGGGAACTCATGTCCGCGACCTTCTTCTCCAGGTTCTCCGCCGTTTTGTTGAACGTACGGGACAGCTCGGCGAGTTCGTCCGTGCCGGAGACGCGCAGCCGTGTGTCGAGCTTGCCCTCGCCGAGCCGGCGCGCGGCGACGCCCAGCCGGTGCACGGGCTTGAGCACCGTCGTCGCGGCCGCCTGCGCGAGCAGGGCGGAGCCGATGAGGGCGAGCGCGGTGGCGATGCCGAGCGACCAGGCGAGCGAGCCGAGGTCCTTGGCCTCCGGCTCAAGGGACTTGAGCATGTAGCCGGTCGGCCCGCCGTCGACGGTGGCGCCGCCGACCAGGTACGGGGTGTCGTCCTGCGTGATCCGCTGCCAGTACAGGTGGTACGCGTGCTTGTTGCCGCCGTTGATCGGCTGCTTCTCGGTGACCGCGTCCCGCAGCGACCTCGGCACGTCGGCGACGGTGAAGGCGTCCAGGTCGGAATTGCCCACGACCCGGCGGTCGTTCTCGTCCTTCGCCATGAGCAGCACGCTGAAGTGCTGGCTGCTGCCCGCCATCAGGTTCGCCGCGTGCTGCAACTCGCCCTGGGTGGGCTGCTTGGGCAGCGCCGCCGCCCGGTTCTGCATCTCCTGCTTGAAGTCGCTGAGCGCGGAGTCCTGCGTGCGCGTGAGCACCGCCTCGCGGTTGAGCCAGTACGCGATCCCCGACGCGGACACCGCGGCCGTCAGCGCCACGAGCGCGAACACGACGACGAGGCGCAGCCGAAGACTGGTGAAGCGCAGGCCGGCGAGCAGGGTCTTCTTGGCGGTGGCCGCGCCCCGGAGCTTGTCGTGCGGTTTCGTCACTGAGGCGTGTCCAGCCGGTAGCCCACCCCGCGCACCGTACGGATCAGGGTCGGCGACGACGGCACGTCCTCGACCTTCGCGCGCAGCCGCTGCACACACGCGTCCACGAGCCGCGAGTCACCGAGGTAGTCGTGCTCCCACACCAGGCGCAGCAACTGCTGCCGGGACAGCGCCTGTCCGGGCCGCCGGCTCAGTTCGAGCAGCAAGCGCAGCTCGGTCGGCGTCAGTTGCAGGTCCTCGCCGTTCTTCGTCACCGTCATCGCGGCGCGGTCGATCACCAACGAGCCGAAGGCCGCGGCATCGTTGGCCTCCCGCTCGCCGCGCCGCAGCACCGCGCGGATCCGCGCGTCCAGCACGCGCCCCTGCACCGGCTTCACGACATAGTCGTCGGCACCGGATTCAAGACCCACCACGACGTCGATGTCGTCGCTGCGCGCGGTCAGCAGGATGATCGGCAGTTGGTCGGTGCGCCGGATGCGCCGGCACACCTCGAAACCGTCGATGCCGGGCAGCATGACATCGAGGACGATCAGATCGGGCCGCTGCTCGCGCAGCAGCTTCAGACCGTCCTCTCCGGTGGCAGCGGTGGCGACCCGGTGGCCCTGGCGCGTAAGTGACAGCTCCAGGGCCGTACGGATGGCGTCGTCGTCCTCGATCAGCAACAGGGAAGGCACGAGCGCCATTCTGGCCCATCAGGGGCCTTCAGTTCGACCGAGTGTGCCCTTCAGGTGCGGGGAAGACGTCCGGCCGGGGCCCGGGAGAGGCCCTGCGGGTCCGCTTTCTCCACGCATGCTCCCCATTACGGGAGTCGCTGTGACAGGCCTGTGACAGTCGACGGACACCGTCATGAACTCGGCCCGGCAAGCTTTTGGTCATCGCAGGAAGCGAGCCGAGAAAACCGGACTCCACGATGGGGGGCGCGAGATGAACACGCTGCACAGCAAGACCTCAAGCGCAGTGGTCACGCGTCTGCACGACGTCGTGGTCCGGCATGAGAAGTCCGGTGCCGTGAGCGGGCGGGGGTGCGCACGCGGCGCCGGGCGTCAGCACACCGGGATCATGACGGTGGTTGACCCGCGGGAAACGGTGACCGAGGGGGGTCACGGGGGAGCCGCGTACGGGGAGAACTCGGGGGAGCAGCGCCGGACGTCCTTGTCGGAGGCCGAGTTCACGGCTTACGTCCAGGAGCGCCGCGCCTCCCTGTACGCAACCGCCTACCACCTGACCGGTGACCGTTTCGAGGCCGAGGACCTGCTCCAGAGCGCCCTCTTCTCGACGTACCGGGCCTGGGACCGGATCAGCGACAAGGCGGCGGTCGGGGGCTACCTCCGCCGCACCATGACGAACCTGCACATCAGCGCGTGGCGCCGCCGCAAGCTGAACGAGTACCCGACCGAGGAGCTGCCGGAGACGGCCAACGACACGGACGCGATGCGCGGCACGGAGCTGCGCGCGGTTCTGTGGCAGGCGCTGGCCCGGCTGCCCGAACTCCAGCGCACCATGCTGGTCCTTCGTTACTACGAGGGCCGTACGGACCCGGAGATCGCGGAGATCCTCGACATCAGTGTGGGCACGGTGAAGTCCAGCATCTGGCGCTCGCTGCGGCGACTGCGCGAGGACGAGGTGCTCAGCTTCGGCCGTGACCAGGAGGAGTCCTTCGGCGAGCTCGTTGCCTGAAGGCTGGGGGGGGGAACGGGGCCCTGTTCGGGGGAACGGGCCTCAGTACGGGGGACGTACGGGGGAGCAGTAGGGGGAGCGAGCGGGACCGGAAGGCCGGGGGGTCTTTCCGGTCCCGTTCCGTCTTCCCGGCCGATCGTGGCCGACGTCTCGGGGCTCTGCCCCGGACCCCGCTGCTCAAGCGCCGCAGGGGCTTGATTTAGGCGCGCGCCTTCACGCAACGCCCCGCCGCAGCCGCAGCGACCCGCCCCAGCGCCTCCTCCTTGCCACACGCGTGCGCCCCCAGCGCCACCTGCCGGCCCACGATGGCCCGCTCCATCCGCATCAGCCGCCACCCCCGCCGCAACAGGAACGGCACCGACTTGCGCCCCTCCCTGAGATCACGCAGCAGCCGACGCCGGAACGTCGTCGACGGCCGGCCGCGCAGGCACAGCGCGTCGGCGAGCACCCCCACCTCCCGGCAGCGCTCCACGATGTCCGCCGCGAAGATGCCCTCGGCGATGAACAGCGGCGTGCGCTCGATGTCCAGCGTCTCCTCGCCCACACGCGAGCTGGAGGAGATGTCGTAGACCGGAACACTCGTCCGACCCTTCGCACACAGCGCCATGATCGCGGCGACCGCCACCTCGGCGTCCCAGGACAGCGGAGAGTCCCAGTCGATGTCCGAAGTGCCCGGCACCAGCGGCAGCGTGGGGTCCCCCGCCTCTTTGTAGAAGTCGTCGAGGCACAGGACGGGCAGCCCGGAGCGGGCCGCGAAGGACGACTTGCCGGAGCCCGAGGGGCCACAGAGCAGGACGACCCGCGTCGGTATCGGAGGATGCGAACTCACGAGACACCAGTGTGAGGCATGGCGACCGCGCCGCCTCCCCGCGTGGTGTGGTTGTGGCACGCACCACGCCAACTACCCTGTGTACCCGAATGATTACACTGGCGAAAGGTTTCGGGCGGAACACCATGGCACGACACGCAGAGCACAAACCCTCGACCTCCGTGCGGCGCACCCTGATGCGCGTCGGACTCACCGTGACCGCGGCCGGTGCCGTCGTCGCCGGGGGTGGAGCCGCCGCGAGTGCGGCGCCGATCCCCCTGCCGCAGTCGGCGACCGGCGACTCCAACGTCGACGCGGCGGCCGACGGCGTCTCCACGGCGCTCAACTCGGCGACGTCGCACGGTCTGGGCACGCTGAAGAAACTGCCCATCGACCCGCTGGCCGGGACGGGCGTCGACCCGCTGGACAACGCGATCGGTACGCAGGTCGCGGACTTCGCTCCGGTCAGCACGGCCGCGATCACCGATCCGGTGACCTCGGGGGCGTCGCTGGAGGAGCTGCCCGTGGTGGGCCCGGCGACGAGCGTGCTGCCGGGCTGATCGGGCAAGGCGGTGGCCCCGGCTCCTCCTGGACGGCGGAGGAGCCGGGGCCACTGCCTTGCTCGCGCGGTGACGTTCTAGTACGCGGAGCCGGACGCGCCCAGCGAACCCGTCGGGTGCCAGACCGTCTTCGTCTCCAGGAAGTGCGTCAGGCGGTCCGTCCCCGGGTCCGACGTGAAGTCCTCCACAGGCTGTGGACGGCGCACGCGCTTCAGGTTGTCGGCGGCGCCGATCTCGAGCTGCTTCGCCAACTCGGGGTCGGCGCCCGTCAGGTCGATGCCGTTGACGTCCTGGTGCGCGGCGAGCGCGGGCGCGATCTCCGCCGCCCGGCCGGACAGCACGTTCACGACGCCGCCGGGCACGTCGGAGGTCGCGAGTACCTCGCCGAGGGAGAGCGCCGGGAGCGGGCACCTCTCACTGGCGATCACGACGGCCGTGTTGCCGCTCGCGATGACCGGGGCGATCACCGAGATCAGGCCGAGGAACGACGAGTCCTGCGGCGCGAGGACCGCGACGACGCCGGTCGGCTCGGGCGTGGAGAGGTTGAAGAACGGTCCGGCGACGGGGTTCGCCCCGCCGACCACCTGCCCGATCTTGTCGGTCCAGCCCGCGTACCAGACCCAGCGGTCGATGGCGGCGTCGACGACGGCGCCCGCCTTCGACCTGCTCAGGCCCTCCGCCTCGGCGACCTCGCGCACGAACTGCTCGCGGCGGCCCTCCAGCATCTCGGCGACGCGGTACAGGACCTGCCCGCGGTTGTACGCGGTCGCGCCCGACCAGCCGCCGAAGGCCTTGCGGGCGGCGACGACGGCGTCACGGCCGTCCTTGCGGGAGGACAGCGGCGCGTTGGCCAGCCACTCGCCCTTGCTGGAGGTCACTTCGTACACCCGGCCGCTCTCGGAACGCGGGAACTTCCCGCCGACGTACAGCTTGTAGGTCTTGAGGACACTCAGTCGCGCGTCATTACGGTCAGACATCGAGGTACGCCTCCAGGCCGTGGCGACCGCCCTCGCGGCCGAAGCCCGACTCCTTGTAGCCGCCGAAGGGCGAGGTCGGGTCGAACTTGTTGAACGTGTTGGCCCAGACGACCCCGGCGCGGAGCTTGTTCGCGACCGCGAGGATGCGCGAGCCCTTCTCCGTCCAGATCCCGGCCGAGAGCCCGTACTGCGAGTTGTTGGCCTTGGCGACGGCCTCGTCCGGCGTACGGAAGGTGAGCACGGACAGCACCGGGCCGAAGATCTCGTCGCGGGCGACGGTGTGCGCCTGCGTGACGTTCGTGAAGAGCGTTGGCGCGAACCAGTAGCCGGAGGAGGGGAGTTCGCAGGGGGCCGACCAGCGCTCGGCGCCCTCGGCCTCGCCCTGCTCGGTGAGCGCGGTGATCCTGGCCAGTTGCTCGGCGGAGTTGATGGCGCCGATGTCGGTGTTCTTGTCGAGCGGGTCGCCGAGGCGCAGGGTCGACAGGCGCGACTTCAGGCGGTCGAGCAGCTCGTCCTGGATCGACTCCTGTACGAGCAGGCGGGAGCCGGCGCAGCAGACCTGCCCCTGGTTGAAGAAGATCCCGGTGACGATCCCTTCCACCGCCTGGTCGATGGGGGCGTCGTCGAAGACGATGTTCGCGCCCTTGCCGCCGAGTTCGAGCGTCAGCTTCTTGTCCGTACCGGCGACGGTGCGGGCGATCTCCTTGCCGACGGCCGTGGAGCCGGTGAAGGCGACCTTGTTCACGTCGGGGTGGGCGACGAGCGCCGCGCCCGCATCGCCGTACCCGGGAAGGATGTTGACGACGCCCTTCGGCAGCCCCGCCTGGCGGCAGATGTCCGCGAAGAAGAGAGCAGAGAGCGGGGTCGTCTCGGCGGGCTTGAGGACGACGGTGTTGCCCGTCGCGAGCGCCGGGGCGATCTTCCACGCGAGCATCAGGAGCGGGAAGTTCCAGGGGATGACCTGGCCGGCGACGCCGAGCGGCGCCGGGTTCGGTCCGAACCCGGCGTGGCCGAGTTTGTCGGCCCAGCCCGCGTAGTAGAAGAAGTGCGCGGCGACCAGGGGGAGGTCCGCGTCGCGCGTCTCCTTGATCGGCTTGCCGTTGTCGAGCGTCTCCAGGACGGCGAGCTCGCGCGAGCGCTCCTGGATGATGCGCGCGATGCGGAACAGATACTTCCCGCGCTCGGCGCCCGGCAGCGCGGACCACTTCTCGAAGGCCTTGCGGGCGGCCTTCACCGCGCGCTCGACGTCGGCCTCACCGGCCTGCGCGACCTCGGAGAGGACCTCTTCGGTCGACGGCGAGACGGTCTTGAAGACCTTGCCGTCGGCGGCCTCGGTGAACTCGCCGTCGATGAACAGCCCGTAGGAGGGCGCGATGTCGACGACGGACCGCGACTCGGGCGCGGGCGCGTACTCGAACACAGATGTCTGCTTTTCCATAGTCATGGGGTTCTCAGTCCACCGTCACGTAGTCGGGACCGGAGTAGCGTCCTGTGGCCAGCTTCTGACGCTGCATCAGCAGATCGTTCAGAAGGCTGGAGGCGCCGAAGCGGAACCAGTGGTTGTCGAGCCAGTCCTCGCCCGCGGTCTCGTTCACGATGACCAGGAACTTGACGGCGTCCTTGGAGGTGCGGATGCCGCCCGCGGGCTTCACACCGACCTGTACCCCGGTGGCGGCGCGGAAGTCGCGTACGGCTTCGAGCATGAGGAGGGTGTTGGCGGGGGTGGCGTTGACGCCGACCTTTCCGGTCGAGGTCTTGATGAAGTCGGCCCCGGCCAGCATGCCGATCCAGCTCGCGCGGCGGATGTTGTCGTACGTCGAGAGCTCGCCGGTCTCGAAGATGACCTTGAGCCGGGCGGTGCCCGAGGCCTCCTTCACCGCGCGGATCTCGTCGTGGACCTTCATGTAGTCGCCGGCGAGGAAGGCGCCGCGATCGATGACCATGTCGATCTCGTCCGCCCCCGCGGCCACGGCCTCCCGTACGTCCCCGAGCTTGACCTCGAGGGCGGCGCGGCCGGCCGGGAAGGCGGTCGCGACGGAGGCGACCTTGACGTCCGTGCCGGCGACGGCGGCCTTCGCGGTGGCCACCATGTCGGGGTAGACGCAGACGGCCGCGGTGCGCGGCGTGCCGCGGTCGGTGGGGTCCGGGTGGACCGCCTTCGCGCCGAGGGCCCGGACCTTGCCCGGGGTGTCGGCGCCTTCCAGGGTCGTCAGGTCGATCATCGAGATGGCCAGGTCGATGGCGTACGCCTTCGCCGTGGTCTTGATCGAACGGGTCCCGAGCGAAGCGGCGCGCGCCTCCAGGCCGACCGCGTCGACGCCGGGCAACCCGTGCAGGAAGCGGCGCAGCGTGCGCTCGGACGTGGTGACGTCCTGGTAAGCGGCGGGTGCGGGTGCAGAACTGGGCATGGTCACGAGGGGAGCATATCTACGCGCGTAGCGGCTTGTACAGGTCGCGGTGCGGTTGGGCGGTGCCGTGGTTGCGGTCGCGGGGCTCCGCCCCGGACCCCGCGCCTCAAGCGCCGGCGGGGCTTGATTTGCCGCACCAGCGCTGCTCAATCGCCGGCGGGGCTTGAATGGGTTGACGGGTCGGGCACAATCGAGCCATGACGAGCAGCCAGACCACGACCCCGCAGGCACGTGACCGGATCTATCGGTCTCCCGCCGGTATCGCCGGTGGCGTCGTGCTGATCCTGGTCGGGGCCTGGCTGGGCATCGACGCCGTGGTCAACGGGACCGGGCACACGCCGTGGACGGCGCTCGCCGGCCTGCTGTTCGTGGTGCCGCTCGTCGTCGCGTTCACCATCAGGCCGGCCGTCTTCGGGAACGAGGAGCGGCTGCGTGTGCGCAACCCGTTCCGGGACATCACGCTGCCGTGGTCCGCGATCTCGGGCTTCAAGTCCGGGTACTCGAACGAGGTCTTCGACGAGGCGGGCGCCAAGTACCAGCTCTGGTCCATCCCGGTCTCGCTGCGCGGCCGCCGCAAGGCGCAGCGCCAGCAGATGCGCGCGGCCAAGGGTGGCCGCACTCCCACGGGCGCCGGCGGCCTGCCGGTGACCGAGCCGCGGTCCACGGGGGACCAGGCCATGGACGAGCTCCGTGAACTCCACGGGACCCGCGCCGCCGCCGAGACGTCCGGGGGCACCCCCGAGATCCGCTGGGCGTACGAGATCATCGCCCCGGCCCTCGTGGGGGCTGTGCTCCTCGTGGTGCTCATCGCGCTGGGCTAGGCACATCAAGCCCCGCCGGCGTTTGAGGCGCGGGGTCCGGGGCAGAGCCCCGCGACCACGGCCTACGCCGAGCTAGATACCCGCCGCAGCCGCAAGATCCCGCTTGAGCGCGGCGAGCCGCTCGGCGGCGACGTCCCGAGCCGCCGGCAGCGACGCCCGGTCGCCCACCGGCACCACAACCTCCAGGTAACACTTCAACTTGGGCTCCGTCCCCGACGGCCGCACCACGACCCGCGCCCCGCCCAGGGTGTAGCGGAGCCCATCCGTGGGCGGCAACCCACCCTCCCCCTCCGAGAGGTCATCCGCACGGGTCACCGCGAGCCCGGCCAGCTCCACCGGCGGCACCTCGCGGAGCCTGCGCATCGCGTCCGCGATGACCGACAGGTCCTCGACCCGCACGCTCAACTGGTCCGTGGCATGCAGCCCGTGCGCGAGCGCCAGGTCGTCGAGCGCGTCCAGGAGCGTACGGCCCTGGGACTTCAGCTCACTCGCCAGCTCGGTCACGAGCAGCGCGGCCGTGATGCCGTCCTTGTCGCGCACGCCCTCGGGGTCGACGCAGTAGCCGAGCGCCTCCTCGTAGCCGTAGCGCAGGCCCTCGACGCGGGCGATCCACTTGAAGCCGGTCAGCGTCTCCTCGTGCGGGAGTCCGGCGGCCTCGGCGATCCGGCCGAGCAGCGAGGACGACACGATCGACTCGGCGAGTACGCCGCTCACGCCCCGCTTCACCAGGTGCGCCGCGAGCAGCGCGCCCACCTCGTCGCCGCGCAGCATCCGCCACTCGCCCCCGTCGGGCACGGCCACCGCGCAGCGGTCCGCGTCCGGGTCGTTGGCGATGATCAGGTCAGGGGTCCCGGTCTGCGCGCGGGCCGTGGCGAAGGACAGGTCCATCGCCCCCGGCTCCTCCGGGTTCGGGAACGCGACCGTGGGGAAGTCCGGGTCGGGCTCGGCCTGTTCCGGCACGAGCACCGGCGCGGGGAAGCCCGCGCGCGCGAAGGCGGCGAGGAGAGTCTCCTTGCCGACGCCGTGCATCGCCGTGTAGACGGTGCGGGCGCCGCGGGGCGAGCCCGGCGAGAGGACCGCGTCCGTACGCGCCAGGTACGCCTCCAGGACGTCATCGCCCAGCGTTTCCCAGCCCGACTCCGCGCGCGGCACGTCGTTCAGCGACGCCACCGCGTCGATCTCGGCGGCGATCTCCGCGTCGGCCGGCGGCACGATCTGCGAGCCGTCGCCGAGGTACACCTTGTAGCCGTTGTCGCGCGGCGGGTTGTGCGAGGCCGTGACCTCGACGCCCGCGACCGCGCCCAGGTGCCGTATGGCGAAGGCGAGCACGGGCGTGGGCAGCGGGCGGGGGAGGACCGCGGCGCGCAGCCCGGCCCCCTCCATCACGGCGGCCGTGTCGCGTGCGAAGTCCGCCGACTTGTGCCGGGCGTCGTAGCCGATGACAACCGGCCCGTCCGTCTGCCCCTTGGCCTTCAGGTACGCCGCCAGGCCCGCGGCCGCGCGGATGACCACCGCGCGGTTCATCCGCATCGGGCCCGCGCCCAGTTCGCCGCGCAGGCCCGCCGTGCCGAACTGGAGCGTTCCCGCGAAGCGCTCGCCGATCCCCTCCAGGTCGCCGGCCTCGATGAGCTTGGCCAGTTCCTCGCGGGTCTCCGGGTCCGGGTCCTCCGCCAGCCAGGTCTTCGCCCGGTCGAGCAGTTCGCTGCCAGATACGGTCACGGTTCGCATTCCTTCGGGGAGTTCTCGGGCCGCAACGGGGTTGACGTCTCGGGGCTCTGCCCCGGACCCCGCTGCTCAAACGCCGCAGGGGCTTATTCGGCTCACCCGTGCGCAGGGGCTTGAAGGGCCGGGGCGCGGACGGAGGTGCGGGGCCCAGCGGGCAGGGTCAGATCTTCGCGAGGACCTTGGTCAGGAGGTCGCCCATGGCGGAGGCCGAGTCGCGGCCCGCCTGGAGGACCTCTTCGTGGTTGAGCGGCTCGCCGGAGAGGCCCGCCGCAAGGTTCGTCACCAGGGAGATCCCGAGCACCTCGGCGCCCGCCTCACGGGCCGCGATGGCCTCCAGGGTGGTGGACATGCCGACCAGGTCGGCGCCGAGGATGCCGGCCATCCGGACCTCGGCGGGGGTCTCGTAGTGCGGGCCCGTGAACTGGGCGTAGACGCCCTCTTCCAGGCTCGGGTCGATCTCCTTGCACAGCGCGCGCAGGCGCGGCGAGTACAGGTCGGTGAGGTCGACGAAGTTGGCGCCGACGATCGGCGAGGCCGCGGTCAGGTTGATGTGGTCGGAGATGAGCACCGGCTGGCCCGGGCGCATGCCCTGGCGCAGACCACCGCAGCCGTTGGTGAGCACGATGGTCTTGCAGCCCGCGGCGGCGGCCGTGCGCACACCGTGCGCGACGGCGGCGACGCCGCGGCCCTCGTAGAAGTGCGTACGGCCCAGGTAGACCAGGGCGCGCTTCTCGCCGACCTGGTACGAGCGGACGGTGCCGCCGTGGCCCGCCACAGCGGCACCGGTGAAGCCGGGCAGCTCGGTGAAGGGGAACTCGGCGGCGGGCTCGCCCAGCGCCTCGGAGGCGGGCGCCCAGCCGGAGCCCATCACGAGGGCGACATCGTGGGTCTCGGCGCCCGTCAGCTCGCGCAGTCGCGCGGCTGCGGCGTCGGCGGCGGCGTACGGGTCGGCCAGGACGTGGTCCGGAGTAAGAGAAGCGTTCACGCCGACGAGAGTAGCCTGTCGTTGCCTACGCGCGTAGATGTCGGAGGTCACGTCCTTGTGATCGTTGCTTTGTCGTTTCCGACAACAGCTGCCGCGGAGTGACCTCAGCAGGGCCGCTTGCGCAGCTCCATCGCGTAGTCGTGCGGCGCGCCCGCCGACTCGGCCGCGTCGGCGATCTCGCCCAGGTACCGCGCCGAGGGGAGGCCGCCCTCGTAACCGTTCAGTACGTAGAGCCACGCGGGCTCCTCGCCCTCCAGGGTGTCCACGCGGACCCGCATCCGCCGGTAGATGTCGAGGCCGACACCCTCCCAGCGGTCCATCGACTCCTCGTCCATCGGGGCGATGTCGTACAGCGCGACGAAGACCTGTGAACGCGGCGCCTCGACGATGGTGGCGAGTGCGCCCTCCCAGCCCATGTGCTCGCCCCCGAACGTGAGCCGCCAGCCGGTGAGCCAGCCGGTCGCGCGCAGCGGCGAGTGCGGGGCGCGGCGCGTCATGAGCCGCGCGTCGAGATTGCCGGCGTACGCGGCGTAGAGCGACATGGGACCGAGAGTACGTCAGACGGACCACGTGTCTCGTGAGTAACCGGAGCACCCCTCTTAAGAGGCGATACGTGTCCCTTGGGGCCGGACGGGGGCCCCGGCTCGGTGCGGGCTTGAAGCGTGCGGGACAATGGGGCATGTGACTCGGATCGTGATCATCGGTGGCGGACCTGGCGGATACGAGGCGGCTTTGGTGGCCGCGTCCCTCGGCGCGGAGGTGACCGTCGTCGACTGCGACGGCCTCGGCGGGGCGTCGGTGCTGACCGACTGCGTACCGTCGAAGACCTTGATCGCCACGGCTGAGGTGATGACCACCTTCGACTCCTCTTATGAAGAGCTCGGCATCATCGTCGAGGACGACACCCCCGACCCGGACAGCCCGGCCCGTGTCGTCGGCGTGGACCTCGGCAAGGTCAACCGCCGCGTGAAGCGCCTCGCGCTCGCCCAGTCCCACGACATCACCGCTTCCGTCACCCGTGCGGGCGCGCGCGTGCTGCGCGGCAAGGGCCGGCTCGACGGCCAGCAGGCGCTCGACGGCTCCCGCAAGGTGATCGTCACCGCGGCCGACGGCACCGAGGAGACCCTCGTCGCCGACGCCGTGCTGCTGTGCACCGGCGGCCACCCGCGCGAGCTGGCCGACGCGCAGCCCGACGGCGAGCGGATCCTCAACTGGACGCAGGTGTACGACCTGGACGAGCTCCCCGAGGAGCTCATCGTGGTCGGTTCCGGTGTCACCGGTGCCGAGTTCGCGGGTGCCTACAAGGCGCTCGGCTCCAAGGTCACCCTCGTCTCCTCCCGCGACCGGGTGCTGCCCGGTGAGGACCCGGACGCCGCCGCCGTCCTGGAGGACGTGTTCCGGCGCCGTGGCATGAACGTCATGGCCCGCTCCCGCGCCGCCTCCGCCAAGCGCGTCGGCGACCGCGTCGAGGTCACGCTCTCCGACGGCCGGGTCATCTCCGGCACGCACTGCCTGATGGCGGTCGGCGCCGTCCCCAACAGCGAGGGCCTCGGCCTGGAGGAAGCGGGCGTCAGGGTCAAGGAGTCGGGCCACATCTGGACCGACAAGGTCAGCCGCACCACCGCTCCCGGCGTCTACGCGGCCGGTGACGTGACCGGGGTCTTCGCCCTCGCCTCCGTCGCCGCCATGCAGGGCCGCATCGCGATGTACCACTTCCTGGGTGACGCGGTCACGCCGCTGAACCTCAAGACGGTCTCGTCCAACGTCTTCACCGACCCGGAGATCGCGACCGTCGGCTACACGCAGGCCGACGTCGACTCGGGCAAGATCGACGCCCGCGCCGTCAAGCTGCCGCTGCTGCGCAACCCCCGCGCGAAGATGCAGGGCATCCGGGACGGCTTCGTCAAGATCTTCTGTCGGCCGGGTACGGGCATCGTGGTCGGTGGAGTGGTCGTCGCGCCGCGCGCTTCGGAACTGATCCACCCCATCTCGATCGCGGTCGACAACAATCTGACGGTCGAGCAGATCGCGAACACGTTCACCGTGTACCCCTCGCTGTCGGGATCGATCGCCGAAGTGGCGCGCCAGCTGCACACGCGGAAGGTCGCCGAAGAGGGCTGACGGCGGGCAACGGGCCGCAGGTCACGGTGAGTTGCGGCCCATGCGAGGGGCATAGGCGCGATGTATAGGCACCCCGCCGTGCGTATACCACTTCCACGGTTCTGGTGCGAACAGAATCTGTAAATCGGCGCAAACTGCTGAAAGCAGACGGTCGTTGGGGTTACTGTCAGTTTCGTGTTCGCTGCAGAACGTCGTCAATTGATCCTCGAAATGGTGCGAGCCAACGGAGCGGTTTCGCTCCGTGAGCTCGCCCGCGTCGTCCAGACCTCTGAAGTGACCGTACGGCGGGACGTGCGCGCACTGGAGGCAGAAGGACTCCTCGACCGCCGGCACGGCGGTGCGGTATTGCCGGGCGGATTCACGCGGGAGTCCGGCTTTCCGCAGAAGTCACATCTCGCGACCGCAGAGAAGACGGCCATCGCCGATCTCGCCGCGGGTCTCGTCGAAGAGGGCGAGGCCATCGTGGTGGGCGCGGGGACGACCACGCAGGAGCTGGCCCGCCGGCTCGCGCGTGTGCCGGGCCTGACCGTCGTCACCAACTCCCTCCTGGTGGCACAGGCGCTCGCCCATGCCAACAGGGTCGAGGTCGTCATGACCGGTGGCACGCTGCGGGGTTCCAACTATGCGCTGGTGGGCAGTGGGGCGGAGCAGTCCCTGCAGGGGCTGAGAGTGTCCCGGGCCTTCCTGTCGGGCAGTGGTCTGACCGCCGAGCGCGGGCTCTCCACGTCCAACATGCTGTCGGCGTCCGTGGACCGGGCGCTCGTGCAGGCCGCGTCCGAGGTCGTCGTGCTCGCGGATCACTCCAAGCTCGGTACGGACACCATGTTCCAGACCGTGCCGACCGATGTGATCACGCGCCTGGTGACCGACGAGCCGCCCGCGCACGACGACCGGGCGGCGACGGAGCTTCAGGCGTTGGCCGATCAGGGTGTGCAGGTCGCTGTCGCGGGGGCCGGGGCGGAGGGCTCCACCGGGGGTGGTGAATCCGCCCCGGCGCGTCAGGCGCCGCGCCGGGATGTGCCCCTGCCGGGGCAGCGCCGCGGCCAACTCCCTGGCCACCCGCTGCGCGGGGCGTCCCTGGAGTCTCCGCCGGAACGCACGGCCCGCGTGGCCGACATGCGCCGCCGCTGAACCCCCTGGGGCTCCGCCCCAGACCACCCCGCTGCTCAATCGCCGCAGGGGCTTGAAAGATCGACTCAATCGCCGCATGAAAGATGAGCCTCAATCGCCGGCGGGGCTTGATCTATCAAGCCCCGCCGGCGATTGAGGCGATTCAGCCCCTCCGGCGATTGAGGAGCGGGGTCCGGGGCGGAGCCCCGTGGCCGTAACGCCGGTGCCGACCGGTCAATCGGTGATGCCGCGGAGCGTGAGGCGCAGCAGCCGATCCGCCAACCCCGGATCGGACGGGGTCTCCTCCGCGGCGAGCGCGATCGCATTCGTGAGCTGCAGAAGGTCCGTGATGGAAACATCCGGCCGCACCGCCCCCACCCGCTGCGCCCGCGACAGCAACGCCTGCCCCGCCTCCCGCATCGGATCACTGCACCGCGCCAGCGCCGAACTCGCGTCCTGCGACGCCGACATGAGGGCCCGGGAAAGCCCCCGGTACTCACTCGCGTGCGTGATGATCTCGCGCAGCCAGGTCACGAGCGCCGTACAGGGCTGCGGAGCGTCGAGGAGCGCGCGGGAGCGCGCCAGCAGATCGTTCACCGCCTCCTCGAAGACGGCGCTCATCAGTGCGTGCCGGTTGGGGAAGTGCCGGTACAGCGTGCCGATGCCGACCCCGGCCGCACGGGCCACCTCCTCCAGGGACGCGCCCGTGCCGTGCTCGGCGAACGCGATCCGGGCCTGCGCGAGGAGCCGCTCGTAATTGCGGCGCGCGTCCGCGCGCATCCGGCGCGAGCGGTCGTGCTCGGCTGTCGTCATCGGGCCTCCCTGGGCGTGCGCGAGCCTCCTGGTGCGCAGTACTTCAAGGATGCCCGATGGCGGGACCGCGGCGGTGCGGAGGGATCGCTACCGCAGTAGCGTCGACGCGGAGGGCGCATACGCAGGACGCCCTGGAGCGCGGCATGGGCATCAGTGATGCGGGCCGGCGAGGAGTGCGGCAGCTCGTCCGGGAACTCGAAGAGGCCGTGGACGTGGACGAGTTGCGCTCCCACGCGGTCCGCGGGCTGGCCCGGCTCATCCCGGCCGACGGCGCCCAGTGGTACCACTTCGCCGCCCACGACGGCGCCGTACGGGCGCTCGCGTTCCCCGCGGAGTCCTTCCACACCGACCCGGCGGTCATCTACGACCACCCCGTGGACCATCCGCTGACCGGTCCCATGCTGCTCTCCGGGACGGGCGGCGCCTGGCGGGTGAGCGATGTCGCCGGGGACCGCGACTGGCGCCTCACCCACTGCTACAACCTGGACTTCCGCCCCTTCGGGATGCACCGCCACCTCGTCGCCAGCGGCCGGGACGAGACGGGCGTCTCCGGCTACGCGCTGCTGCGCGGCGGCTCCGACTTCACCGAGGAGCAGCGGGATCTGCTCGGCTACGCCCAACCCCACTTCGCCGCCGCCGAACGCCTGTTGACCGAGCGGCAGCGGATGTACGCACTCCTCGCCGCCGCGCTCGCGTCCGCCGGGCGGTCGGGGCAGGGCGTCGCCGCCGTGGCCGGGGACGGGACGGTGCGGGCGCTCGACGCCGTCGCGGCGGAGCTGCTGCCGCGTCTGGACGGCGATCCGCGGATCGGCGTCGGTGCGCTGCCCGGCGCCTGCCGTGCCTTCAGGGCGCGCGACATCGACGTACGAGGAGTGGAGTGCGCCGTGCCCGACGTGCCGCGGCTCCTGCTGCTCCGGGACCTCGCGCCGGGCCGCGCCGCCGCCCGCGCCCTCGGCCTGACCGAGCGCGAGCACCGCACCCTGGAGCACATCGACGCCGGCCGCACCCCGGTCGAGGCGGCGCGTGCGATGGGGATCTCGCTGACGACCGTACGCGGGTATGTGGCCGCCCTGCACCGCAAGTTGAACGCCGGGCACACGGCGGCGCTGCTGCGCGCGGGGCGCGAGGCGGGGCTGCTGGGGGAGTGAGGAGGCCGGCGGGCGCCCCTCAGAATTGACGGCTGGTCCGGCCGGGAGCCGCCCGCTTCACTGGTGGAATCCAGTGGCATCCACGGGCATCAGGGGGAACGCCATGACCGCCACACCGTCACCCGCGCACGTCCCGGTCACCTCCGCTTCCGGAGCCGCCGTCGAACGGATCCGTCCACTGCGCGCCGTCATGGCCGCGGTGATGGTTCTCGGGCCGCTGCTCTTCATCACCGCCTCGCTCATGTCGCCGTACGACATGACCGAGGACAAGCTGTCGAAACTGGTCGGCGACATCGCCGCCAACGAGGGGCAGGAGAAGGCGGCGTCCTGGGTCTGGATGGCTTTCGGGTTCGTGATGATCGCCGCGACCCTGCTGGTCTGCGTGTACGTCATGGCACGCTCGCCGAAGCTGGGCCTGACGGGCCTGCTGCTGCTCGCGGGCGGTGTCACGGCCGCCAGTGTCACCCCGTCGTACGACCTCATCACGCTGGCCGGCCTGGACAAGGGCGTCGACCAGGACACGATCGTGCAGATCCTCAAGGGCACGGACGGCCTGCCCATGCTGATGGCCGTCGGGATCTGGTTCATCGGCGGGATCGTGCTCGGCTCGGTCGTGCTCGGCATCGGTCTGCTGCGCAGCCGGTCGGTGCCGGCGTGGGCGGCCTGGGTGCTGATCGCCGCGATGCCGGTGAACGTCGCGGGCTGGATCTTGGGCGTCACGGTCCTGGCGTACGCGGGCTTCGCGCTGCTGGCCGTCGCCTTCGGCGTGCTGGCCCTGGACGTCGCCAGGAACGGAACCGGCTGGGTGCGGGCCGTATCCTGAACCCGCCCACAGGCAAGGGCCCGTTGAACCGGCTTAGGTTCAACGGGCCCTTCGCGTAAGCCGCTTACGTAAGTCGCTTACGCAAGTCGCCGCTTACCTGGCGTCAGTCCTTGATCTCGCAGATCGCGGCGCCCGAGGTGAGGGAGGCGCCGATCTCGGCGGACAGGCCCTTGACGGTGCCCGACTTGTGGGCGTTCAGGGGCTGTTCCATCTTCATGGCCTCCAGGACGACGACGAGGTCGCCCTCCTTGACCTCCTGGCCCTCCTCGACCGCGACCTTGACGATCGTGCCCTGCATCGGGGAGGCGAGGGTGTCGCCGGAGGCGGCGGAGCCGGACTTCTTGGCGGCGCGCCGCTTGGGCTTGGCGCCTGCGTTGAGGCCGGTGCGGGCCAGGGACATGCCCATGCCCGCGGGGAGGGAGACCTCAAGGCGCTTGCCGCCGACCTCGACGACGATGTTCTCGCGGCCCGCCTCGTCTTCTTCCTCGCCGGGCGCCGGGGCGGCGAACGGCGGGATGTCGTTGACGAACTCGGTCTCGATCCACCGGGTGAAGATCGTGAACGGGTCCTGGCTGCCGGTCAGTTCGGGGGCGAAGGCCGGGTCCTGGACCACCTTGCGGTGGAACGGGATCGCGGTCGCCATGCCCTCGACGTCGAACTCGGCCAGCGCCCGCGCCGAGCGCTCAAGCGCCTCCTTGCGGGTACGGCCGGTGACGATCAGCTTGGCGAGCAGGGAGTCCCAGGCCGGGCCGATGACCGAGCCGGACTCGACGCCCGCGTCCAGGCGGACACCGGGGCCCGCCGGGCCCTCGAACTTGGTGACGGTGCCCGGGGCGGGCAGGAAGCCGCGGCCCGGGTCCTCGCCGTTGATGCGGAACTCGAAGGAGTGGCCGCGCAGTTCGGGGTCGCCGTAGCCGAGCTCCTCGCCGTCGGCGATGCGGAACATCTCCCGTACGAGGTCGATGCCGGCGACCTCCTCGGTGACCGGGTGCTCGACCTGGAGACGGGTGTTGACCTCCAGGAAGGAGATCGTGCCGTCCGCGCCGACGAGGAACTCGACGGTGCCCGCGCCGACGTAGCCGGCCTCCTTGAGGATCGCCTTCGACGACGAGTACAGCTGCTCCAGCTGCGCCTCGCTCAGGAAGGGGGCCGGGGCCTCCTCGACGAGCTTCTGGTGGCGGCGCTGCAGCGAGCAGTCACGGGTGGACACGACGACCACGTTGCCGTGCTGGTCGGCCAGGCACTGCGTCTCCACGTGCCGCGGCTTGTCCAGGTAGCGCTCCACGAAGCACTCGCCGCGGCCGAAGGCGGCGACGGCCTCGCGCACCGCGGAGTCGTACAGCTCGGGCACCTCTTCGAGGGTGCGGGCGACCTTCAGGCCGCGACCGCCGCCACCGAACGCGGCCTTGATCGCGATCGGCAGGCCGTGCTCCTCGGCGAACGCGACGACCTCGTCGGAACCGGAGACCGGGTCCGGGGTGCCGGCGACCAGCGGGGCGCCCGCGCGCTGCGCGATGTGCCGCGCGGCGACCTTGTCGCCGAGGTCGCGGATGGCGTGCGGGGGCGGGCCGATCCAGGTCAGCCCGGCGTCGAGGACGGCCTGGGCGAACTCGGCGTTCTCCGACAGGAATCCGTAGCCGGGGTGGATCGCGTCCGCGCCGGAGTCCTTGGCCGCCTGGAGCACCTTGGCGATGTCCAGGTAGCTGGTGGCCGGGGTGTCCCCGCCAAGGGCGAAGGCCTCGTCGGCCGCACGGACGTGCAGAGCGTCCCGGTCCGGCTCGGCGTAGACGGCAACGCTCGCGATCCCCGTGTCCCGGCACGCCCGGGCCACGCGGACAGCGATTTCGCCACGGTTGGCGATGAGCACCTTGCGCACGATGGCTCCCTCCTTGCTGTGTCTTCCCGGGGGCATCCCCCGGACCCCCGGCCGTGGTCGCCCGAGCCGGGGCGGTCGGCGGGTCACCGTGAAGCTTGACTCACTGAAACAAGCTGAGTTTAGGGACTGCCGACACGGACCCACGAGGCTCCCCCGGGCGTGAGCTTGCCCACACGGAGTGTCACCCGGGGTCCACCTGGTACGTGAAATCCCTTGTCGCGCCTGGATACGCGCGATCCCTCACCGTCACCCTAGCCCGCCTCTGTGGCCAAGGTCTCTGTGAGACCGTGCTGCGGCCCGGCGGCATTCTTTGTGGAGTCCCTACGAATGGCCCAACGATTCTTTGCCTTCGCGGGAACCTCGGCAGAACCCTTGTACCGGGGTTTACCCGTTAGTAGCGTTCGGGATGTCTTGACGTACTAGCGGTAACAGTCAGCGGAAGTGGGTGGGACCGGTGGCACGCAGGCCGGTGGCGTGGGTGGCCGCGATCGTGTTGTTCGCGGAGGCGGTGGGAATTGTCCTTCTGAACTGGTTCCTCGGCCTGGTGGTCGACGACCAGGACATGTCCCTGGCCGGTCTCGACCCGCGGGCGATGACGGTGGGCGCGTGGATAGCGGGCGCCCTGTTCGGGCTCTATCTGGTGCTGTGCGGGATCGTCCTCGCGCGCGTCGCGATCGTCGACCGGGCGCCGGCCACGGTCGGGCGGATCCTGTTGATCAGCGCGGCTGTCGTGCACGGACTGCTCGGCGCGTTCTCGATCAGCCTGGTGGGCTGGTTCAGCTTCGTGTTCATGATGGTCGTGCTCGCCCTGCTCGTGCTGACGCTGGTGGCGTACGACCGGCACGAGCAGGGGGAGCGGAGCCCGGAGGGGGACGCCCCCGCGCAGAACGGGCCCGCTACTCCGCCGGCGCCCACAACTCCGTGATGCCGATGCCCAGTTCGGCGAGGAGGCGGCGGACCAGCGGCAGCGAGAGTCCGATCACGTTGCCGTGGTCGCCGTCGATGCCGTCGATGAACGGGGCCGAGCGGCCGTCCAGGGTGAACGCGCCCGCCACGTAGAGGGGTTCGCCCGTCGCCACGTACGCGGCGACCTCGGCGTCGCTCGGCTCGCCGAACCGGACGACGGTGGAGGCGGTGCCCGAGCTGTACCGGCCGCTCGCCGTGTCGTACACGCAGTGGCCGGTCTGCAGCGTGCCCGTGCGGCCGCGCATCGACTTCCAGCGGGCCGTGGCCTCCTCGGCGTCGGCCGGCTTGCCGAGCGCCTCGCCGTCGAGGTCGAGCACGGAGTCGCAGCCGATGACGACGGCGCCGTGGGCCTCGGGCCGCGCCGCGACCACGGAGGCCTTGGCCTCGGCGAGGGCGAGGGCGAGTTCGGCGGGCGTCGGGGCCGTCACGGCGTCCTCGTCGACCCCGCTGACGATCACCTCGGGAGCGAAACCGGCCTGCCGCAGCAGGCCGAGGCGGGCGGGGGACTGGGAGGCCAGGATCAGCCGGCGTGGAGCGGTCATGGGTCTCAGGTTATCCACGCGGAGCCGTGCGGCCCCTACGCGATCCCCAGCATCAGGAACGCGAGAACCATGGCCAGAGCCACTACGAAGCCCGCGCGCCGCAGCATCGCCTGCGTTTCGCGGAGCTCCTCTGGGGGCTCGTCATCGGGGTCGGACCACAGCACATACAGCATGGTGCTGCTCGCACGTGCGGGGCGCCTGAGTACGCGTACTCAGGCGCCCCGCTACGAAGGGACCAATTCACGCTGGCCCGTAGGTGAACTACGCGGGCCAGTACGTGCGCGACCAGCTCGACGCCCCCGGTGCGGGCAGCCGGTGCCGGGCGATGCGGGAGGGATCCGACCACGCGTCCCGGCCCTCCGTCGCGGCCGGGGCGTCCGGGACCGCCGCGGCGCGCGCCTGGACCACCGCCAGTGCGGCGGCCAGCTCCTCGGGGGTCGGATTGCCCCGTACGACCTTGATCATCACAGCGGCGCTCCTTACAGCGGGATGTTGCCGTGCTTCTTCGGGGGCAGTGATTCCCGCTTCGTACGCAGCTGACGCAGTCCGCGGACGACGTGGGAGCGGGTGTCGGAGGGCATGACGACCGCGTCGATGTAGCCGCGCTCGGCCGCCGTGTACGGGTTGAGGAGGGTGTCCTCGTAGTCCTGGATGAGGCGGGCGCGGGTGTCCTCGACGTTCCCTTCGGCCTCGGCCGCGGCGATCGTCTTGCGGTGCAGGATGTTGACCGCGCCCTGCGCGCCCATGACGGCGATCTGGGCGGTGGGCCAGGCCAGGTTGAGGTCGGCGCCCAGGTGCTTGGAGCCCATGACGTCGTAGGCGCCGCCGAAGGCCTTGCGCGTGATGATCGTGATGAGCGGGACGGTGGCCTCGGCGTACGCGAAGATCAGCTTGGCGCCGCGCCGGATGATGCCCTCGTGCTCCTGCTCGACGCCCGGCAGGAAGCCGGGGACGTCGACGAAGGTCAGCACCGGCACGTTGAAGGCGTCGCAGGTGCGCACGAACCGGGCGGCCTTCTCGGAGGCGTGGATGTCGAGGCAACCGGCGAACTGCATCGGCTGGTTGGCGACGATGCCGACCGGGCTGCCCTCGACGCGGCCGAAGCCGGTGATGATGTTCGGCGCGAACAGCGACTGGGTCTCGAAGAAGTCGGCGTCGTCCACGACGTGTTCGATCACCGTGCGCATGTCGTACGGCTGGTTCGCGCTGTCCGGGATGAGGGTGTCGAGCTCGCGGTCCTCGTCGGTGAGCGCGAGGTCGGCCTCCTCGGGGAAGGCGGGCGGCTCGCTCAGGTTGTTCGACGGCAGGTAGGACAGCAGCGACTTGACGTACTCGATGGCGTCCTTCTCGTCGCCCGCCATGTGATGTGCGACACCGGAGCGTGCGTTGTGGGCGCGGGCGCCGCCCAGCTCCTCCATCCCGACGTCCTCACCGGTGACCGTCTTGATGACGTCGGGTCCTGTGATGAACATGTGCGAGGTCTGGTCGACCATGACCGTGAAGTCGGTGATGGCGGGCGAGTACACGGCGCCACCGGCACACGGCCCGACGACCAGGCTGATCTGCGGGATGACACCCGAGGCATGGGTGTTGCGGCGGAAGATCTCGCCGTACATCCCCAGGGCCATGACGCCCTCCTGGATGCGGGCGCCGCCGGAGTCGTTGATGCCGATGACCGGGCAGCCGGTCTTCAGCGCGAAGTCCATCACCTTCATGATCTTCTGCCCGAAGACCTCGCCGAGGGCCCCGCCGAAGACGGTGAAGTCCTGCGAGAAGACGGCGACGGGGCGGCCGTCGACGGTGCCGTATCCGGTCACCACACCGTCGCCGTACGGCTTGTTGGCCTCGAGGCCGAAGTCCGTGGAGCGGTGCCGGGCGAACTCGTCCAGCTCCACGAAGGAGTCCTCGTCGAGCAGCAGCTCGATCCGCTCGCGAGCGGTCAACTTGCCCTTGGCGTGCTGCTTTTCGACCGCGCGGGCGGAACCCGCATGGGTCGCCTCATCGATCCGGCGCCGCAGATCCTCGATCTTGCCTGCGGTCGTGTGGATGTCGGTCTGCGCTGTCGGCTGTTCCAACTCGGACATCGGGATGCGGCTCCCTGCCTGCTTCGACGCTGCTCACGGGGACGGTTCTGGTAGCTGTGCACGTAAAGGGGAGTGGGGCTACTGACTCGTAGCGTAGTGGGCTGAATACCGTTCAGCAGTGCGGTCTTTGCCACACCTAGGCTGGGTTGCATGACGCCGCGAGATGGTTCAGACGTACCCGCCAGCCCCTGGTCCGACCTGGAGAGGCCACCCCTGGCCGCGGCCGGCCTCCGCCGGTCCCTGGTACGGGAAGGGGGACTGTGGTCGTCCGTGGAGGTGGTGCCCCGCACGGGGTCCACCAACACGGATCTGGTGACGCGGGCCTCGGCGGGGCCCGTGGCCGAGGGCACCGTGCTCGTCGCCGAGGAGCAGAGCGCGGCGCGCGGGCGGCTCGACCGGAGCTGGTCGGCGCCGCCGCGCTCGGGCCTGTTCTTCTCCGTGCTGCTCAAGCCGGGGGAGCACGAGGTGCCGGTGGCGCGCTGGGGCTGGCTGCCGCTGCTCACCGGGGTCGCGGTGGCCACGGCGCTCTCCTCGGCGGCCGGCGTCGACACCGCCCTGAAGTGGCCGAACGACGTCCTCCTCACGGTCGACGGCGAGGAGCGCAAGGCCGGCGGCATCCTCCTGGAGCGGGCCGGGGCGGACGGCGTGGTGATCGGCGTCGGCCTGAACGTGTCGCTGCGCGCCGACGAGTTGCCCGTCCCGACGGCGGGTTCGCTCACGCTCGCCGGGGCGAAGGTCTCCGACCGGGAGCCGGTGCTGCGGGCCGTGCTGCGTTCCTTGGAGCGGTGGTATGTCGAGTGGTGCGCGGCCGAGGGCGACCCCGGCCTCTCGCAGCTGCAGGAGGCGTACGCGGCGGGCTGCGCCACGCTCGGCCGTCGCGTACGGGCGATCCTGCCGGGCGACCGGGAGCTGGTGGGCGAGGCCGTCGCCGTCGACGGCGACGGCCGGCTCGTGATCGCCACGGAGGCCGGGGGCCGGGAGGCGGTCGGCGCGGGCGACATCGTCCACCTGCGACCCGCGTAGGTGTCCACCTGCGACCTGCGTGGGTACGGACAACCGGGCGGCTCAGGACCGACGCGACCCGGAAGCGAACGGAGTGACGTGGGGCACAGGGGCTGCCGTAGAGTTGAGCCCGGTCGATACCTGACCGCGGCAGATCGGAAGGGCAGCAGGCGTGACCGTCGACGACTCGGGCTCCGGCACGGGCTCTCCCACCGACCCCGAGAAGCCGGAAGGTGCGGAACCAGAAGAGGCAGAGACAGAGGATCCCCTCGCTCTGCGGCTCGAAGGGCTCATCCTCGGGGCCGAGCGCAGATACACCCCGTTCCAGGCGGCGCGCAGCGCGGGCGTCTCCATGGAACTGGCCTCGCGGTTCTGGCGGGCCATGGGCTTCGCCGACATCGGCCAGGCCAAGGCGCTGACCGAGGCGGACGTGCTGGCGCTGCGGCGCCTCGCGGGCCTCGTGGAGGCGGGGCTGCTCAGTGAGGCCATGGCCGTGCAGGTCGCCCGGTCCACCGGGCAGACCACCGCGCGGCTCGCCGAATGGCAGATCGACTCGTTCCTGGAGGGCCTCACCGAGCCTCCGGAACCCGGCATGACCCGCACCGAGGTCACGTATCCGCTGATGGAGCTGCTCCTGCCGGAGCTGGAGGAGTTCCTCGTCTACGTGTGGCGGCGCCAGCTCGCCGCGGCGACAGGACGCGTCGTACAGGCCGGTGACGACGAGGAGATGGTCGACCGGCGGCTCGCCGTCGGCTTCGCGGACCTCGTCGGGTTCACGCGGCTCACCCGGCGCATGGAGGAGGAGGAGCTCGGCGAGCTCGTCGAGGCCTTCGAGACCACCGCGGCGGACCTCGTCGCGGCGCACGGCGGCCGGCTCGTCAAGACCCTCGGCGACGAGGTCCTGTACGCGGCCGACGACGCGGGTATCGCGAGCGAGATCGCGCTGCGCCTGATCGAGACGATGAGCAACGACGAGACGATGCCGGAGCTGCGCGTCGGCCTCGCGTTCGGCACGGTCACCACGCGGATGGGCGATGTCTTCGGCTCGACCGTGAACCTCGCGAGCCGCCTCACGTCGATAGCGCCTCGGGACAACGTGCTGGTGGACGGCGCCTTCGCCCAGGAACTGATCAGGATCGGCGAGACGCCCACCTCCGAGGCGGAGGCCGCCGCCGAGGCGCAGAAGGCGAAGGAGGACGGCGAGGAGCCGCCCACCTACCGGTTCGCTCTCCAGCCCATGTGGCAGCGGCCCGTGCGCGGCCTCGGCGTCGTGGAGCCCTGGACGCTGACCAGGCGCACCTGAGTCTGTGGACGTTGACCGGCGCACCTGACAACCTTGGCGGTTAACTGGCGTTAACCGAGAGGGCGTGTCATGGGTGACGAGCAGCGGTTCGGGGAGTTCGTGGCGGTGCGCCGCCACGAGAGCGGGACGGTCGCCGAGCTGGTGCTCGACCGGCCGAAGGCCATGAACGCCGTGTCGAGCGACATGGCGCGGGCGATCACCGGCGCCTGCGAGGCCCTGTCCGGCGACCGGGACGTCCGGGTCACCGTCCTCACCTCCACCGCCGAGCGCGCCTTCTGCGTCGGCGCCGACCTCAAGGAGCGGAACTCCTTCTCCGACGCGGATCTGCTGCGCCAGCGGCCCGTGACCCGCGCCGCGTACACGGGCGTCCTGGAGCTGCCGATGCCGACGATCGCGGCCGTGCACGGCTTCGCGCTCGGCGGCGGCTTCGAGCTGGCGCTTGCCTGCGATCTGATCGTGGCCGACGGGACGGCCGTCGTGGGGCTGCCCGAGGTGTCCGTCGGGGTGATCCCCGGCGGCGGCGGTACGCAGCTGCTGCCGCGCCGCGTCGGGGCCGCGCGGGCCGCCGAGCTGATCTTCACGGCGCGCCGGGTGCGGGCGGCGGAGGCCGGTGAGCTCGGGCTCGTCGACCAGGTCGTCGTGGCAGGCTCGGACCGCGAGGAGGCGCTCGCGCTCGGCGCGCGGATCGCCGCCAACTCGCCGGTCGGACTGCGCGCGTCCAAGAAGGCGTTGCGCCTCGGGCACGGCCTCGACCTGCGGGCGGGCCTGGAGGTCGAGGACGCGGCATGGCGGTCCGTGGCGTTCTCCGGGGACCGGGCCGAGGGAGTGGCGGCGTTCAACGAGAAGCGCAGCCCGCGGTGGCCCGGCGAGTGACGGGACCCGGTCGCGATACGAGTCCGATCGATTACGTTACGTGACGACTTCCTGGCCGGAAGCACTGAATTGGCGCACTGAATTCACCGTAATGCCCGAAAACTCCTTACTCTGGAGTGATGGGTGAGGACGTTCGGCTACGCGCCGTGGTGAAGCTCGCGCAGGGCATGGCCGCTGCACGGAGCCCGCGCGACTCCTGGCGCGCCGCCGCGCGCGGCGCCTGCCACGCGCTGTCCGGAAGCTTCGCCGCGCTCTCCATGTGGGAGCGCGAGCGCGGGCGGCTGCGGGTGCTCGTCAACGTGGGGGAGCTGGCCGAGGGCGAGGAGGAGTTCCCCGACGGTGAGGGCTACCCGGTGCACCAGTTCCCCGAGATCACCGAGTTCCTGCACGAACGCTGGGCCAAGGGTGGCGAGCCGGACGCCTGGGTCGAGACGGCCGAGGGCCCCGTCGACCGGGCCGGCTACTGCCACCAGAGGGTCGCCGCGCTACGACGCAGGGGCCGCGGCTGCTGTGTCGTCGCGCCGATCGTGCTGCACGGGCGGGCGTGGGGTGAGCTGTATGTGGCCCGGCCGACCGGCGCCGACGTGTTCGGCCGCTCCGACGCCGACTTCGCCACGGTCCTCGCGGCGGTCGTCGCGGCCGGCATCGCGCAGACCGAACGCCTGGAGGAGGCCCGCAGGCTCGCCTTCACCGACGCCCTGACCGGACTCGCCAACCGGCGCGCGGTCGACATACGCCTCGACGAGGCCGTCGAACGGCACCGGGCCGACGGGTCCGTGGTCAGCCTCGTCGTCTGCGACCTCAACGGCCTGAAGCGGGTTAACGACACCTACGGGCACGCGGCGGGCGACCGGCTCCTCGAACGGTTCGGCTCGGTGCTCTCGCTGTGCGGGGCGATGCTGCCGGGAGCCCTCTCCGCGCGGCTCGGCGGCGACGAGTTCTCGCTGGTCGCCGTGGGCCCCTCGGCCGACGAAGTGGTCCGCGTGGGCGACGAGATCTGCTCCCGCGCCGCCGACCTCGACCACGGCGACGGCGTCGCGTGCGGCATCGCGTCGACCGGGGACCCCATCGGCGAGGTCGGCAACGCGCGGCGCCTCTTCCGCCTCGCGGACGCCGCCCAGTACAAGGCGAAGGCGCTGCGCGCGGCGAAGCCCGTGGTGGCCGGGCGCGACGGCGGCCTCGACGACCCGGTGGTCCGCCTCGCGGACTCCCCGCCGCCGGCCTCGGGCGAGGGGGAGCGGCGCCGGATCAGGGGCCTGGAGCCCGGGGCCGACCGGTAAGTGGCGGGCCGCCCGGCGGAGTTGCCGGATCGGAAGGGCAGGCCCTACGCCTCGTACGCCCTGGTCCTGCGCACCGAGTACGCCACGAAGGCGACGCCAAGGCCGAGGAAGGCCGAGCCGCCGATCACGTACGGCGTGGTGTCCACCTGGCCCGTGTCGGCCAGGCGGAGTTGACGGTCGGACTGCTCGGTGACCGCCGTGGTGGTGCGCTGTTGGTCGGCATGGGTGATGTGCTCGGGGTTCGCCGTCGCTGTGGGAACGAACCACAGCGCGCCGAGGAGCGCCCCGGCGGCGGTGGCGGTGAACAGTGATCGACGTGCGGCAGACACGGAAGCGATCCCCCTTGTGGCGCTGGCGAATTGGCCGTGTGGGCTCATGTTAGTGACAGACGTGGGTCACAGGAAAGTCACGGGGCGGTTGGGTCGTACGCTCCGCTCATGAGTACTGATGACACGTCACGTTTTGTTCGGCTCAAGGTGGAATTGGTCCTGGAGGTCGCCGACGCGGAGGCGCTGACCGGGGCCGCGCTGCAGCGTGTCGCGGAGGACGAGGAGACCGGGCCCGAGGAGCGCGCGCAGGCGGTGAGCGCCGTGGAGGAGGACGAGGCGGAGGCGGTCGCGTATCTCGTGGACCCGTTCGATCTGGTCGCCGATGTTCCGGGGGCCGAGCTCGTGCAGGCCTCCTGGTCCAGCGAACAGGTCGACTACGACCCCGACTCGCCGGATTGGGACCTCGGCGAGGATGATGATGAGGAGGGGGACGCGGAAGACGGCGTGTAGCGGTCCTTGAAACGGGAACCCTGGGCGGCAACCACTGCCCGGGGTTTTGTCGTCCCTGGTGAGAGGCCCGACGTGGCCTTGCCCACACTGGCGGTTCTGCGGGAACGGGACGAACCGGTCAAGGCGTTCACTGGGTACGAGGGGACTGTTGTGTCCTCTCGGGCCCGCTGTCGACCGGGCTCGGGGCGGTCGACAGCAGGGGAATTCGGCGAAGTCGGGAAATTCGGCGACTATGGAGAAGCGTGTGATAACGGACGGTAAGCGGCGCAAGGGTCTGATGGCCGCGTCCGCTCTGCTCGGCGGTGTGCTCGTGCTGACGGCCTGTGGCGGTGGTGACGAGGGCGGCGGCTCGGGCAAGAAGGAATCGCAGGCGCAGGCCGACGAGGCCGCGGCGAAGAAGACCTCCGAGGCCGACATCAAGATCGCGCCGAAGGACGGCTCCGACAACGCGAGCATCAACAGCGCCGCGAAGGTCACCGTGAGCAAGGGCACGCTCACCGACGTCACCATGACTACGGCCGACGGCACGAAGGTCGACGGCCAGATCGCTGCCGACAAGAAGAGCTGGAAGCCCACGAACCAGCTCGAGCGCGCGACGTCGTACAAGATCGCCGCCGAGGCGAAGGACTCCGACGGCCGCGCGGCCCACGAGAACTCGCAGTTCACGACGGTTTCCCCGGCCAACAGCTTCATCGGCAACTTCACGCCGGAGGACGGCTCGACCGTCGGCGTCGGCATGCCCGTGTCGATCAACTTCGACAAGGCCATCAGCAACAAGGCCGATGTGCAGGACCACATCACCGTCACGTCGAGCAGTGGCCAGGAGGTCGCCGGGCACTGGTTCAACGACACCCGGCTCGACTTCCGCCCCGAGGACTACTGGAAGGGCGGCTCCACGGTCACGATGAAGCTCGACCTGGACGGGGTCGAGGGCGCGAGCGGCGTGACCGGCGTGCAGCAGAAGACGGTCTCGTTCAAGATCGGGCGCAACCAGGTCTCGACGGTCGACGCGAAGACCAAGATGATGACCGTCACGCGGGACGGGAAGACCGTCAAGACCATCCCGATCTCCGCGGGCTCCCCCGAGCACAAGACGTACCAGGGTCAGATGGTGATCTCCGAGAAGTTCAAGGAGACCCGGATGAACGGCTCGACGGTCGGCTTCACGAACGACGACGGCAAGGGCGAGTACGACATCAAGGACGTGCCGCACGCGATGCGCCTGTCGAACTCCGGCACGTTCATCCACGGCAACTACTGGGGCGCCAAGTCGATCTTCGGTGGCGCCAACACCAGCCACGGCTGCGTCGGCCTGCAGGACGCCAAGGGCGCCAATGACGGCAGCACGCCCGGCGCCTGGTTCTACAACAACTCGATGGTCGGTGACGTCGTCGTCGTGAAGAACACCGGCGACAAGACGGTGCAGCCGGACAACGGGCTGAACGGCTGGAACATGAGCTGGTCGCAGTGGAAGACCGGTTCCGCCGAGTAACGGACCGAGCGATACCCGGCGGGGGTCTCATGCCGTTCTCATGACGTCCTCACGCACCCCTTACAACACCGCCATACCGTTTCGCCGCAGCGGGAGCCGGAGCGTCATCGAACGCTCCGGCTTCCGCTGATTCCTGTCAGCGCCCCCTTCGCGTGGGCCGTCATCGGCGAGGCTTCGATGTTCTTCACCTATCTCCGGCGTGAGCTGCGCCGCCGCAGAAAAGCGGCGCTCGTCGTCGCCTCCGGGCTCGCGCTCGGGATCGCGCTCGTCATCGTGGTCGGCTCGGTGTCCGCCGGGATGACCCGGGCGCAGGACAAGGTCCTGCAGTCGCTGTACGGCCTGGGCACGGACATGACCGTCACCAAGGCCGCGAGCGCGCCGGAGTCCGGTGACACGGGCCGTCCGAAGTTCGACTTCGACGCCAAGGACAGCGACTCCGGTGACAAGGAGCAGTCCAGCGACCGCGTGATGGTGCAGGGCTTCCAGACCCTCGCCGACTCCACCGTCTCGAAGGTCGCAGGCCAGAAGGGCGTCGCCGACACGGTGGGCGGGCTCAGCCTGCAGGTGATGAAGGTCAGCGGCTCGTTCACGCGCGGCCGGTTCAAGCAGGACGGGAGCAGCGGTTCCCAAGGGGGTCCCGGCGGCCAGGGCGGCGAGGGCGGTCAGCCGCAGGGCCGCGTCCAGGGCGGCGGCGCCAGCTTCGACGTCAACTCCTTCTCCGTCTACGGCACCGACGTCACCCAGCGGAAGCTCGGCCCGCTGACCTCCTCGAAGATCACCAAGGGGCGGAGCTTCACGACCTCGGAGACGGACGCGAAGGTCGCCGTCGTCGACTCCTCGTACGCGAAGGAGAAGAAGCTCGCCGTCGGCGACAAGGTCACGGTCAAGGGCGACAAGTACCAGGTCATCGGCGTCGCGACCGCCGACAGCGGGGACGCGGCCGCCAATCTCTACGTGCCGCTGAAGCAGGCCCAGACGCTCGCGGACGCCAAGTCCAAGGTGACGACGGTCTACGTCAAGGCGACCGATTCGCAGCGGATCGACGCCGTGAAGACGGCCATCCAGAAGAACATCGACGGCACCACCGTCACCACGTCCGCCGATCTCGCCGACACCGTCTCGGGCTCCCTGTCGACCGCCTCGAACCTGGCCTCGAACGTCGGCAAGTGGCTGTCCATCGCGGTGCTCGTCGCCGCCTTCCTGGTGGCGGGGCTGCTCACGTCCTCGGCCGTGTCCCGGCGGGTACGGGAGTTCGGCACGCTCAAGGCGCTCGGCTGGACGTCGGGCCGGGTGACGCGGCAGGTCGTCGGCGAGGCGGTCGTCAACGGGCTGATCGGCGGCGTCCTCGGTATCGCGGTCGGCCTCGCGGGCGCGTACGCCGTGACCGCGATCAGCCCGACCCTGTCCGCGCAGCTCGGCGGCTCGGCGAGCGGTGGTGGCGGCATAGGCGGTGGTCCCGGCGGCGGGGGCGGCGGAATGATGCGCCAGGCGGCAGGGGGAGGGGCGAAGACCCTCGACATCGCGCTCAGCGCGCCCGTCTCCGCGACGACAATCGCCCTCGCGGTCGGCCTCGCTGTCGCGGGCGGACTGATCGCCGGCGCCTTCGGTGGCTGGCGGGCCTCCCGGCTGCGCCCGGCGGACGCGCTGCGCCGCGTCGAGTAGCACCCCCGGTAACGCCCATCACCTTACGTAGCACAGGAGTTGCACCATGTATCAGCTCACCGGCGTCACCAAGCGGTACCGGCGCGGCAAGGACACCGTCGACGCGCTCGCGGGCGTCGATCTGACCATCGGCGACGGCGACCGGCTCGTCATCCAGGGCCCGACCGGCGGCGGCAAGTCGACCCTGCTCCAGATGCTCGGCGGGCTCGACCGGCCCACCGAGGGCAGCGTCGTGCTCGACGGGGTCGACCTGGCGACGCTGCCGGAGGCGCGGCTCACCAAGGTCCGCGCCGAGTCCATCGGCTTCGTCTTCCAGGCCTTCAACCTCGTCCCGACGCTCAACGCGCTGGAGAACGTCGAGACGGCCCTCGTGCCGCTCGGCCTCAAGAGCGCCGAGCGGCGGGAGCGGGCCGCGGAGGCGCTGCGGTCCGTGGGGCTCGGGGAGCGTCTCCGGCATCTGCCGGCGGAGCTGTCCGGCGGCCAGCAGCAGCGCGTCGCCATCGCGCGGGCCCTGGTGAAGAACCCGAAGGTGCTGCTCGCCGACGAGCCCACGGGCAACCTCGACGAGTCGATGCGCGACGAGATCATGGACGTACTGGAGGAGCTCTGGAAGGAGCACGGGCCGACGTTCGTGATGGTGACGCACGACTCGGCGATCGCGCGGAAGGCGCCCCGCCTCGTGACGATCAGCAAGGGGCGGATCACGGTCACGGAGAACGCGAACGCCTGACCGGCGGATCGTGCCGGGGGTGGCCGGACGGCGACGTCCCGCCACCCGAGGTGTCCCTCGGGTGAAATACGTTCTCCGCGAATGGTTGTGCTCGACGACAAAGGTGTGCCCTTTGTCACGCACCACTCCAGTCCCAGATGTTTCCCAATGCCCCAATTCGCAGACGGCCACATCAATACACTCGCCTCCCATGTGTGAGTGGAACGTGGAGAACGGGTGCCGAATACGGTCGTCGGGTCGAGGCCGTGACGTCGGCCGCGCCCTCTGATGGGGGCACGGCACAAACAAGCAAGGGACCCGCGGGCGCACTGGCTGCTGCTCGCCCTCACCCTGCCGGTGCTGCTCGGCGCCCTCCTCTTCCAGGGCTGGACCCAGAACGAGGTGGACGGCGCCAAGGAGAAGCCTGCCTGCACGCAGCCCGTGCCCGCGGCGGCCTCCGGCGCGGGCCCGGTGCTGTCCATCGACGGCGGCCGGGTGCACAGCGCCTCGATGCGGCCCGGCACCGTCGCGCTCACCTATGACGGCGGCCCCTACCCGAAGGCGACGCCGAAGCTGCTCGCGCTGCTCAAGAAGCATCACGCGCACGCCACGTTCTTCCTCAACGGCGCCAAGGCCGCGCAGCACCCGAAGCTGGTCGAGCGGATCAGGGCCGAGGGGCACGACATCGGCTCCAACACCTACACGGGCGCCGACATGGGCAGCTCGTCCAAGGTGCGATCCAAGCTCGAACTGGGCCTGGCCCAGAGCGCGTTCGCGGGCAGTGGCGGCTTCCACACCACACTCCTGCGGATGCCGATGACCACCACCGTCGCCACGATGTGCGGTGGCGAGTGGCCCGCCGCGCAGGCCGCGTCCGCCGCCGGCTACACCCTGGTCGCGGCCGACCACTCCGGGCAGCGGGTCCGGGACGGCCTGGTGCGCCAGCTCAGCCAGACCTCGCTCGGCTACCGCGAGACGCAGAAACTCCTCGCGAATCCGCAGGCCCAGAACTTCGCCACCATCACGGAGGGCGCGCAGACCGGCCGGCAGGCGACGTCCGAGGTGGCCGCGCCCGTGCGCTGGCTCGGGCAGGGCCTGATCTGGTTCCAGACCCTCGGCCGCAGCTTCGTCTCGGCCATCTCGTGGGTGCTCCTCGCGGCCGCGGGCCTCGGCGTGCTGCGCCTGTTCGTGCTCGTGCTGTTCGCCCGCGCCCACGTCAGACGGCTTGAGCGGTTCCGCCCCGGCTCGCCCTGGCTGCGCGAGATCCGCGATCCGGTGACCGTGCTCGTCCCCGCGTACAACGAGGAGGCGGGCATCGGCGCGACGCTGCGCTCGCTGCTCGCCTCCACCCACCAGCCGATGCAGATCATCGTCATCGACGACGGGTCGAGCGACCGCACGGTGCAGATCGCGAGTGAGTACGCGGCCCGGGACGCGCGCGTGCAGGTGCTGTGCCAGCCCAACTCCGGCAAGGCCGCGGCCCTCAACCACGGTCTGAAGTACACCCGTTGTCCGTACGTCGTGATGATCGACTCGGACACCGTCTTCGAGGCCGACGCGATCCAGCGCCTGGTCCAGCCGCTGGCCCACCCGGCCGTCGGCGCGGTCAGCGGCAACACCAAGGTCGGCAACCGGAAGCGGTTGCTTGGTCGTTGGCAGCACCTGGAGTACGTCTTCGGGTTCAACCTGGACCGCCGGATGTTCGAGGTCCTGGAGTGCATGACGACCGTGCCCGGCGCGATCGGTGCCTTCCGGCTCGACGCGCTGATGGGCGTCGGCGGCCTGAGCGAGGACACCCTCGCGGAGGACACCGACCTCACGATGGCGCTGTGGCGGGCCGGCTGGCGGGTCGTGTACGAGGAGACGGCCGTCGCCTGGACCGAAGTCCCCACCTCGCTGCGGCAGTTGTGGCGCCAGCGCTACCGCTGGTGCTACGGCACGCTCCAGGCGATGTGGAAGCACCGGGGCGCGGTCCTGGAGGTCGGGCCCGCGGGCCGCTTCGGGCGGCGCGGCCTGTCCTACCTGTTCCTCTTCCAGGTCGTGCTGCCGATGCTCGCCCCGATGATCGACGTCTTCATGCTCTACAGCGCCCTGTTCGCCGGTGACACGGTCACGTCCGTGGCCGCCTGGGTGGGCTTTCTCGCCCTCCAGATGGTCGTCGCGGCGTACGCTCTGAAGCTCGACGGAGAGCGCAGGCGCACGCTCTGGTCGTTGCCCCTCCAGCTGTTCGTGTACCGGCAGTTGATGTACCTCGTGGTCATCCAGTCCGTGGTGGCCTTCGTGGGCGGCAGCCGGTTGAAGTGGCAGCGCATGCACCGTTCCGGAACGGCCGCCGCGGCGGCCCAGCACATCGTCAGGCCGGCCGATCAGCCGGACCTGCCGGTCGCGAGGTGACGACCCTGAACCCCAGCGCCCACACCCCGACGCCGTACCCGTACGGCGGGTACGAGGGGGAGCAGTACGGGTACGCGCCCGAGCCCCACGGGTACGAGCCCGAGCCCCACTCGTACGAAGTCGAGCACCACCCGATCGATCCGGTGCCGGCCAACCGGCCCGGCGGGCGGTTCGACGGCAGCTACAAGCGCAGCGAGCGCGAGCCCAAGCGCAAGCGGCGGCGCACCAAGTTCGGGCTCCTGGTGCGCGGACTGTGCCTGCTCGTCCTGCTCACGCTGCTCGCGGGCGCGGGTACGTATGTGTGGGCGGGCTCCCGGCTCGACGGCGAGGTGAACCTGGCCTCGCTGCCGAGCCGGGCCGCCCCCGGCAAGGGCACGAACTACCTGATCGTGGGCTCCGACAGCCGCGAGGGCCTCAGCGAGAAGCAGACCAAGAACCTGCACACCGGCTCCGAGCTGGGCTCCGAGGGGCGCCGCACCGACTCGATGATGGTGCTGCACACGGGCGCGCACGGCAGCACGCTGATGAGCCTGCCGCGCGACTCCTGGGTCACGATCCCCTCCTACGTGGATCCGAAGACCGGCATCCACCACAAGCCGGCGAAGAACAAGCTCAACGCGGCGTTCTCGCTCGGCGGCCCCGAACTCCTGGTCCGCGCCATCGAGTCGAACACCGGGCTGCGGATCAACCACTACACGGAGATCGGCTTCGCGGGGTTCGTCGGCATCGTCGACGCGGTCGGCGGCGTGCCGATGTGCGTGGACCGGCACATCGTCGACGACAAGGCGGGGCTCGACCTGGCCAAGGGCTGCCACAACCTGACGGGCCGCGAGGCGCTCGGCTTCGTCCGCCAGCGTCACCAGGAGAAGGAGGGCGACCTCGGCCGCTCCCGCAACCAGCAGAAGTTCCTTTCCGCGCTCGCGGAGAAGGCGGCGTCGCCCGGGGTGCTGATGAACCCGTCCACGATGTACGGCACGGCGGGCGCGGGCCTGGACACGCTCATCGTCGACAAGTCCACCAAGATCCCGCAGCTGACCAGCCTGTTCAAGTCGATGCGGGCGGTGTCGTCGGGCCAGGGCAAACAACTCGGCGTCCCCGTCGGCACGTTGGGCCTCGCCACGTCCAAGGGCAGCGCCATCCTCTGGGACAAGCAGAAGGCGTCCCGCTTGTTCACGGAACTCAGGGAGGACCGCCCGGTGACTGGGTAGAGCCCAATCAAGCCCGCGCGGCGCTTGAGCGCACTCAAGCCCCTGCGGCGCTTGAGCAGATCTTTTAAGCCCCTGCGGCGATTGAGCAGCGGGGTCCGGGGCGGAGCCCCGAAACCGCACCCCCGGCGCTGGCCACAGCGGAGCGCCAGTGCTTCGCTGGATGGCATGACGACTCGATCCCGCACCATCGAGTACATCCGCTACCGCATCCCCGAGCCCCGCTCCGCCGAATTCCTCGCGTCATACACCCGCGCGGCGACGCAGCTCGCGGCGTCCCCGTACTGCGCCTCGTACGAACTCACCCGCTGCGAAGAGGACTTCGAGCACTACGTCCTGCGCATCGAGTGGACGTCGACCGAGGACCACCTGAAGGGCTTCCGCACGTCGGACCTCTTCCCGGCGTTCCTCACGGAGATCCGCCCCTACGTCGGGTACATCGACGAGATGCGCCACTACGCGCCGACCACGGTGCGCGGCACGGGCTCCTCGGACCCCACGCTCTACGAATGGGCGGGCGGCGCCGAGGCGTTCGAGCGCCTCACCTCGGCCTTCTACGCGAAGGTGGTGAAGGACGACCTTCTCGGCCCGCTCTTCGCCGACCTCCCGGCGGAACACGCGGCCCATGTCGCCCTCTGGCTCGGCGAGGTCTTCGGCGGCCCCTCGGTCTACTCCGAACAGGTCGGCGGCCACGGCCACATGGTCGCGATGCACATCGGCAAGAGCGTCACCGAGCCGCAGCGCCGCCGCTGGGTCAACCTCATGCAGGACGCCGCCGACGAGGCGGGCCTCCCGACGGACGCGGAATTCCGCTCCGCGTTCCTCGCGTACATCGAGTGGGGCACACGCCTGGCGGTCCACTTCTCGGACCCGGGAGCCGAGCGCCCGGCGGAACAGCCGGTACCCCACTGGACATGGGGCTCGGCGCCTCCGTACCGCCCATAGCCCCAAATCAAGCCCCGCCGGCGTTTGAGGCGCGGGGTCCGGGGCGGAGCCCCAAATCAAGCCCCTGCGGCGATTGAGCAGCGGGGTCCGGGGCAGCGCCCCGCGACGTCTACAACTTCTCCCGCAACGCGGCATCCGCCCCCCAACTCGCCAGCAGGCGAAGCGCTTCCGCCGACGCCGACCCCGCCTCCGCGTGATACACGGACAAGAACTGCCCGTCATCGTCCGGCAAGTGCAACGTCTCGTACGCGAGGGTCAGTTCACCCACCAGCGGATGCCGCATCCGCTTCACCCCGTGGCCCTTCTCCTTCACGTCGTGCGTGGCCCACAGCCGCCTGAACTCCTCGCTCTTGACGGAGAGTTCGCCGACCAGGGCCGACAGCTCCGGGTCCTCGGGGTTGCGGCCCGCGTACAGCCGCAGAAAGCTGACCATGTCGGTCGCCTTGGAGTCCCAGTCGACGAACAGCTCCCGGTAGTCCGGGTTCAGGAACGTGAGCCGCGCCCAGTTCCGCTCCGCGCGCGGCATCCGCCCCCAGTCGCCGAACAGGGCCGCCGCCATCCGGTTCCAGGCGAGGATGTCCGAGCGCGCCCCGCCGATGTAGGCGGGCACGCCCTCCAGGGAGTCGAGCAGATGGCGCAGCGCGGGCCGCACCTGCTGCTGCCGCTTCGGCGCCGGCGACCTGCGGCGCTGCCGCGTGGGGCTGGCCAGGTGCACGAGGTGCGCGTGCTCGGTGTCGCTGAGCCGCAGGGCGCGCGCGATCGCGTCGAGCACCTCCGCCGACACATTGCGCCCGTTGCCCTGCTCCAGGCGTGTGTAGTACGCGACCGAGACCCCGGCGAGCTGCGCCAGCTCCTCGCGCCGCAGGCCCGGCACCCGCCGGTGCCGCCCCACCGAGGCGAGCCCCACGTCCTCTGGCTTGAGCCGGGCCCGCCGGGTACGCAGGAACTCGCTCAGCTCGGCGCGCCGGTCCAGCTGGTCCGGGCGGTCCGCCGCCGGTTCCCTGGCCGCATCGTTCTCGTCCATGCTGTCCAGTATTCCCGGTCGTACGACCGGGAGCCTGACCCCGCCAGTAGTAGGACCACTGGACGTACGCAAAGCGGTGACCTGCGTATTCTTTGGCGATCCGGGTGGGCCGGTAGCAGGCTTGAGGCCATGACCACGACTGTTGCCGCATACGCCGTTCCCAGCGCCAAGGCCCCGCTGGAGCGCACCACCATCGAACGCCGCACCGTCGGCGAGCACGACGTACTGATCGACATCAAGTTCGCCGGAATCTGTCACTCCGACATCCACCAGGCCCGCGAGGGCTGGGGCGAGGCCATCTTCCCGATGGTGCCGGGCCACGAGATCGCCGGTGTCGTGGAGGCCGTCGGCGCGGGCGTCACCAAGTTCAAGGTCGGCGACCGCGTCGGCGTCGGCTGCATGGTCGACTCCTGCGGCGAGTGCGAGCCCTGCCGCTCCGGCCAGGAGCAGCACTGCGTCCAGGGCAACGTCCAGACCTACAACGGCGTCGGCAAGGACGGCGAACCCACCTACGGCGGCTACTCGCAGAAGGTCGTCGTCTCGGACGCCTTCACCGTCCACATCCCCGAGGGCCTCGCCCTCGACGTGGCCGCGCCGCTGCTCTGCGCCGGCATCACCACGTACTCCCCGCTGAAGCACTGGGGCGCGGGTCCCGGCAAGAAGGTCGCGGTCGTCGGTCTCGGCGGCCTCGGCCACATGGGCGTCAAGATCGCGCACGCGCTCGGCGCGGAGGTCACCGTCCTCTCGCAGTCGCTGCGCAAGAAGGACGACGGCCTGAAGCTGGGCGCCGACCACTACTACGCGACGAGCGACCCGAAGACCTTCGAGGAGCTCGCGGGCTCCTTCGACGTCATCCTCTCCACGGTCTCCGCGCAGGTGGACTTCGGCGCCTACCTGGGCCTGCTGAAGACGGGCGGCGCGCTGGTGAACGTCGGCGCCCCCGAGGAGCCGATCTCCCTCAACCTGTTCTCCCTCATCGGCGGCAACAAGGTGCTCGCCGGCTCCATGATCGGCGGCATCGCCGAGACCCAGGAGATGCTCGACTTCTGCGCCGAGCACGGCCTCGGCGCCGAGATCGAACTGATCGAGGCGAGCCAGGTCAACGAGGCGTACGAGCGGGTCCTCGGCTCGGACGTGCGCTACCGCTTCGTGATCGACGCGGCGACCATCTGAGCGCCCGCACCACTTTCATGACCTGAGAGGTCATGGCCGCCCTCCCCGGGCCCCGGCAGGATCGCCCCCGTATCGACCAGATCCCGCCGACCCGAGGGAGGGCTCTCTCATGACCGCTTACGCGATCGCCGTACTCGGCACCACGCCCGGTGCGCCGCACCCCGACGTCCTCACGTACATCGAACGCGTCCAGTCGACCTTCGCCCCGTACGGCGGCCGCTTCCTTGTGCACGGCAAGCCGGGGGAGTGGGTGGAGGGCGTCCCGCAGTCGTACGACGCGGGGCGCACGGCGGCGCGGCTCAGGGAATCCGCCGCGGCCGCACCCCCGTCAGCGTCGGAGTGACGGGCCGCAGCAGCCCGTCCGCGCCGAACGAGACCCGGTCGAGGGTGGTCTCGCGGTGGGTGCCGTCGCCGTCCGGGAGCGCGAAGCGGTGATAGGCGATGTACCAGTCGTCGGTTCCCGGCACCTGGAGCAGCGAGTTGTGGCCGGTGCCGAGGATGCCCTGCGCGGGGTCCTTCTCCAGGACGACACCGCGGTCGGTGAACGGTCCGTACGGGGAGTCGGAGGTGGCGTACCCGACGCGGTAGTTCTCGCTGCGGGTGTCGTCGATGGAGTACGTGAGGTGGTGGACGCCCTTGCGCTTGACGACGAACAGGCCCTCCCGGAAGTCCGCGAGCCCCTTGATCTGCCGCACCTTCGCGGAGTCGAAGGACACCATGTCGGCGTTGAGCGGCACCACCCACGCCGACCCGTTGCCCCAGTACAGGTACGTCTGCCCGTCGTCGTCGGTGAACGCGGCGGGGTCGATGGCCTGCCCCGCGCCGTCCGGGTTGGCGGTGATCAGCGCCTTGCCGCTGTCCTTGAACGGGCCCGTGGGGGAGTCGGCCGTCGCGACGCCGATCTTCGCCTCGGCGCAGTAGTAGAAGAAGTACCGGCCGTCCTTCTCGGCGATCGTCGGCGCCCAGGCGCGGGACTCGGCCCAGCTCACGTCCTTGCCGAGGTCGAGGATCACGCCGCGGTCGGTCCAGTCGACCAGGTTCTTCGACGACCAGACGCCGAACGTCGTACCACCCCAGCCCGCGAACCCGTCGGTCGTGCAGTACAGGTAGTACGTGCCGCCGAACGCCGCGATGTTCGGGTCGGCGTGGAACTTCGGCAGTACCGGCGTGCGCATCTCGACGGCCGACACCTTCCAGGCCCGCTTCTCGCCCCGGGCCGAGGCGACCGTGTACGTGACGGGGGAGCGCAGATCGACGCGCCTGCCGCTCGCCGGGCTGATCCGGGCGCCCGGCGCGAGCGTGAACTCCGGCTTCAGGGCGCGCAGTTGCGTACCCGGTTCGACGGGCAGGACCACCGTCCCGCCCTCGCCCTCGACGACCGCGGGCACCTTCAGCGCGGTGAGTTCGACCGCGCGGATCCGGGTCGCGTTGGCCGGCAGCGCGGCGATGTCGTCGGCGGACAGGGCGCGGTTGTAGAGCCGTACGTCGCGCAGCCGGCCCTTGAGGGTGCGGTCGGCGGTGTACTGGGATCTGCCCAGGTGGTTGGCGGTGGTGCGGCCGCCGCCGATGTCACCGGGCGTAAGGTCCGCGGTGGTGTTCGTCGCCACTTCCGCGCCGTCCAGGTAGAGGCGCGAGGTGGCGCCGTCGACGGTGAACGTGACGTTCGCCCAGCGCCCGCGTGGCAGGCCGACGCCCGCGTTCGCCTCCTCCTCCCGCTTCCAGTCGCCGTCGGAGAGCCCGGCCCGGAACCCCGAGTCGGTGCCGCCGCCGGTGGCGAACAGGTAGCCGTTGCCGGACCCGGTCGAGGAGGTCGTGTTCCCGAACCCGTACAGGAAGTACGGCGTCGCCTGGTCCGCGTCCACCCATACGTCGGCGGTGACGGTGCCCGCGTCGAGCCCGGCGAGCAGGTCGTCGGGCAGCTTCACGTGCCCGCCGGCGCCGCCGAGCACCAGCGCCCCGTCGGACCAGGCGGCGTCACCGGAGGCCGTGCCGTGGTGGCCGTGCCCCGAGGCGTCCTTGGCGTCGGCGGTCAGCGGCCAGTGCGCGACGAGCCCGTGCTCGTCGGCGAGCACCGGCGCGACGCCCCACTTCTTCTGTATCCGCTCGAACTCGGCGGCGGTGACCGGCAGTACGGTCCCGTGTCGCGGCGCGGCGGGCAGCCGGCGGCGCTCGACCTCGGTCCACTTCCCGGCCGCGAGGTCGTCGGAGACGAACGGGATGTAGCCGCTGCCGGTGTAGTCGTCGATGAACAGGTACCACCGGGACGCGCTGTTGGACTTGAAGACCAGCGGCCCCTCGCCCTGCGCCATCGAGCCCATGCCGATGCCCTCGGCGACCGTGTCCCAGTCCCTGTCGAGCAGGTCGGCCGCCTTCTCCTCCAGGATGAACTTGCCGTACGGCGACTGGGACGCCGACCGCTCGTCCTTCGTGAACCGGTAGTACGTCCCGTCGTGCGCGATGACCGTGGAGTCGATGACCGAGTAGCCGGGGTCGTTCCACACCTTGGCCTCGCTGAAGGTGCGGAAGTCCTTCGTCGTGGCGTACAGCATCCGGTTGTACGTGTCCGCGGTGTGCGCCGAGTCGCTCTCCGCGTACAGCTTCGACGCCCAGAACACGACGTACTCGCCGAGCTCCTCGCTCCAGTACGCCTCCGGGGCCCAGGTGTTGCCCGCGGTCTCCGGCGACACCCGCACGGACCGGGGGCCGTCCCAGGTCACGAGGTCGGTCGACTCCCACACGATGATCGACCGGCTGCCGTGCCGCTGCACGTAGTCCCAGCCAGGACCGCCGTTGATCTTCAGGTCGGTGGCGATGAGGAAGAAGCGGTCGCCTTCGGGGGAGCGGATGACGAACGGGTCGCGCACTCCCTTGTCACCGATATCGGAGGTGAGCACGGCGGCGCCGCCGTTCAGCTCCCGGAACCGCACCGGGTCGTCACCGCGGCTGAGCGCCATGTGGATCTGCTCGCCGTTCGCGGCGCCCTCGCCGGTGAAGTAGACGAAGAGATAGCCCTCGTACGCCCCTTCCCGGGCCCGCGCGTGCGCGGCGGGGACGGGCAGCGCGACCGCCGCGAGGGCGAGGGAACCGGCGGCCAGCAGACGACGTCGCGTCAAGGCCGCTGTGGGCAACGGGTATTGGTGGTTTCTGGTGGGCGGCATGTGTGTCAGTGAAGAGTTCTGTGGCAGGGGGGTCAAGAATTCCGACGCAGATCGGTACGAGAAATCGAAGGCCATTCGATATATCGGACAGACTGGACCGCTCGGGCGACTCCGGCGGCTCCGGCGCCTCCGCCGGTCGGTGTGCCCGCGTCAGTGGCCGTCGCCCGCCCACGCCACGTCGTCCACCGCCAGGAACGGTGTCCCCGCGACCGCCGAGGGCGTCGCTCCGGTGAACGCGCGGACGTCCCGGTGCAGATGGGACTGGTCGGCGTAGCCGCTCTCCGCCGCGACGCGGGACGGCGGTGCGCCCGCCGCGAGGCGGTGGGCGGCACGGTCGAAGCGGATGAGGCGGGCGGCGTGCTGCGGCGTAGGCCCGACCTGCGCGCGGAACCGGGACCACAGGCGTTTGCGGCTCCAGCCGGTCTCGTGGGCGAGCCGGTCGACCCGTACGCGGCCGTGGTCGGCCGTCAATCGCCGCCAGGCGTAGGCGACTTCGGGTGAGAGGGCGCGGCCCTCCTCCGCTCTCCGGGTCAGTTCGCGCTCGGCGGTCGCGAACCGCTCTGCCCAGGATCCGGCCGCGCGCAGCCGCTCCTGAAAGCGCTCGGCGGCGGGCCGCCCCCACAGCGCGTCGAGCTCGACCGGCTCCCCGTACGGGCCGCCGGGCGCCCCGAGCACCGCGTGCGAGAGTGCGGGCGAGAGCCGCAGTTGCAGGCAGGCGAAGCCCCGGTCGCCCCCGGCCCGTACGGACTCGAAGGCGAGGCCGACGACCATCCGCTCGCACGTACGGCTGCCCGCCCCGTCGTGCATGGACAGGGGAGCGTCACCGAGATTGAGGGCCACGGTGACCGAAGGGTGCGGGATCAGTTGCAGGTTCCGCAGCTCCGTCGCCCGGTCGCTGAATCCGGCCATCCGCAGCCCCGCGAGCCGCCGGGGCCCGGTCGGTACGGCGATGTCCCACGAGGGTCGAGGCATGGGATGCCCTTCTCAAGTCATCGAAGGCCGGGGGGTGTTGGGTGGCCTCGGTCCGGCGTCGGCTGTCAGTCGACGCCGACTGTCATTCGGTGCGGGCCGTGGCCGCCGCGATGAATTCCCGCAGCAGCGCTCCGGTCTCCTCCGGCGCTTCCAGCATGACCATGTGCCCCACCCCCGGCAACAGTTCGACTCGGGCTCCCGGCACGGCGCGGTACGTCTGCGCCGATGAGGGGCGCCAGCGCCGGTCCTCGGCGCCGAAGAGGACGAGCACCGGCAGCCCCAGCGGGGCGTGGCGTTCCGGGAGCGGGCGCTGTGCCAGGTACTCCCGGTTGCCGCGCATCGTCCCGACGAAGGCGCGGTGCGTCATGGACAGGGTGGCCTCGACGTAGGAGTCGGGGATCTCGACGGGTCGCGTGGCCGACGCGCTCGCGGCCTTGCGGAGCGCGTCCGGTGTCCGCAGCCGCCACAGCAGCGGCCCGACGACCGGGACCAACAGCAGCCTCACCAGCGGGAGTTCGGCCGTCTGTGCGTTCAGGTCGGGGCCCATGCCGATGAGCACCACGCCCGCCACCGCCCCGGTCCGCCGCTCGGCCAGCGCCGTCGCGACCATGCACCCCGACGAGTGCCCGACGACGGTCACCCGGTCCACCCCGAGCCGGTCCAGGACGGCCTCGACCCGGCGTGCCTGCTCCGGCACCTCGAAACCGCCGGTGCTCGGCGCGGGGGAGCGCCCGCAGCCCGGCAGGTCGAGCCGGATCACCCGGAAGGTCTCCGCGAGCGCCGGGACCACCGGGTCCCAGTGCTCGAGGGAGCCCGCGCTGCCGTGAATCAGCAGCACGGCGGGCGCCTGCGAGGGCCCGCTCACCTCCACGTGGACGTCTTCTGCGTAGAGCTCCGCCATGACTCTGCCCGCCTCCCGTTGCCGTACCGGCTGTGGGTCGAGCATCGCGGCGGAAGGCGCCGACGGTATTGGACGGATGTTCCCGCGCGGGCAGGATCAAGCCCGCGGGCAAGATCAAGCCGGTGGGCAAGATCAAGCCCGCGGGCAAGACCAAGCCCCGCCGGCGATTGAGGCGCGGGGTCCGGGGCAGAGCCCCGAGACGTAGGCACGGCACCGGGTCAATGCCGCAGCGTCGCCGGGCTCCCGCCGTTCGCCTCGTAACCGGCCACGGCCAGCGCCCGGTACACGGCGTACGAAGCCGCAGGGTCCGGCTCGGCGGTCCACGGAATCGCGCCCACGTGGCCGTCGATGTGCACCAGCTGCTGCATCGCCTCGGACCAGCGCTCGCTGCGGACCAGGAAGAACACCAGCAGATGCCGGACGTGCGCGAGCATCGGGTCGTCGGGGCGCGCCGCGTGCACCGCGAACAGGGCCCCGTGCAGGGCCTTCGTGACGACCTCGCTCTCGTAGAAGCCGCGCACCAGGTTCACTTCGGGCACGTGCTCGTACAGCGCGAACAGCGGGAGCGCCGCGAGCAGCGAACCGCGCGGCGCACGCGCTGCGGCGGCCTCGGCGAACGAGAAGGCCTGCTCGCGCGAGCCGTGCCACTTCTCCGTCCAGTACCGAAGGCCCGCCAGATGCGCGCCCATGTGCCCCGGCGCGGTGTCGAGGATCTTCAGCCACAGCTGCTCGAACTCGGCCTGCGAGTAGCCGAGTCCGCGCGCGACGGCGAGGTGCGTGATGTGCGGGACGGGGTCGCCGGGAGCGAGCAGCGCCGCCTGGTCACACGCGTTGCGCGCCTCTTCGAGGACGATCCGCTGCTCGTCGGGCGTACCGCCGCCGCGCCACGCCTGCTGCACCAGGAACTCGGCGAAGACCTGCGCCCCGCCCGCGTCCTTCGGCTGCTGCGAGCGCCACGCGTGCAGCCACCCCGCACCGAGCCGCGGCGTCTGCTGGGCCTCGAGGGCGGCCGCCCCGGCGACTGCCTGCACCCGCTCCCACCGGGTCTCGGTCTCCTTGCCGGTCCCGGCGAGCAACTGGGAGGCGGCGGTGTAGTCCTGGTTCCGCTGCACGACCGCCATCACGTCGAGCAGGTCCTGATCGGGCCCCGGGAGCCGGACGTCCAGGTCCTCCTGGAGCATGAATCCGTAGTCCGCCGGGTCGGCGGCGTCCGGGGACCCCGGAGCGACCTGCCGAATCCCGCCGCGGCGCCGCAGCAACTGCGACACCACGAGCCCGATCATGACCGCGGCCATCAGCCCCCAGAGAATTCCCATATCAACAACGCTAACGTGCCGGTCCGACACGGGGTTCCCGAGCGCGTGGCGACAACCGTCGACAACCGCCCTGGCGACAAATGGGCGCCGCGCCCCACCCGCGCGCGCCCGAGCGCCTACGCTCGGGCGCCATGAGCGACACGCACAGCCACAGCGGCAGCACCCCGCGCGGCTTCGAGACCACCGCCATCCACGCCGGCAACACGGCCGACCCCGTGACCGGCGCCGTCGTCCCGCCGATCTACCAGGTCTCCACGTACAAGCAGGACGGCGTGGGCGGCCTGCGCGGCGGCTACGAGTACAGCCGCAGCGCCAATCCGACCCGTACCGCCCTGGAGGAGAACCTCGCCGCCCTGGAGGGCGGCCGACGGGGGCTCGCCTTCGCCTCCGGGCTCGCCGCCGAGGACTGCCTGCTGCGCACCCTGCTCAGCCCCGGCGACCACGTGGTCATCCCGAACGACGCGTACGGCGGCACGTTCCGGCTGTTCGCGAAGGTCGTGATGCGGTGGGGCGTCGAGTTCTCGGTGGCGGACACCAGCGACGTCGAGTCGGTGCGCGCCGCGATCACCCCGCTGACCAAGGCCGTGTGGGTGGAGACGCCCTCCAACCCGCTCCTCGGCATCACCGACATCGCCGCCGTCGCCCAGGTCGCCCACGAGGCCGGGGCCCAGCTCGTCGTCGACAACACCTTCGCCAGCCCCTACCTCCAGCAGCCGCTCGCGCTCGGCGCCGACGTCGTCGTGCACTCGATGACCAAGTACATGGGCGGCCACTCCGACGTCGTCGGCGGCGCGCTCGTCGTCAACGACGACGCCCTCGGCGACGAGCTCGCGTTCCACCAGAACGCGATGGGCGCGATCGCGGGCCCCTTCGACGCCTGGCTCGTGCTGCGCGGAATCAAGACGCTGCCCGTCCGCATGGACCGGCACAGCGAGAACGCGACCCGCGTCGCCGACATGCTCTCCCGCCACCCGCGCGTCACGAAGGTGCTCTACCCGGGCCTGCCCGAGCACCCCGGGCACGAGATCGCGGCGAAGCAGATGAAGGCCTTCGGCGGCATGGTCTCGTTCCAGGTCGAGGGCGGCGAGGAGGCGGCCGTCGAGGTCTGCAACCGGGCGAAGCTCTTCACCCTGGGCGAGTCACTCGGCGGCGTCGAGTCCCTCGTCGAACACCCCGGCCGGATGACGCACGCCTCCGTCGCGGGCTCCGCCCTGGAGGTCCCCGCCGACCTCGTACGCCTCTCCGTGGGCATCGAATCGGTCGACGACCTGCTCGCCGACCTCCAGCAGGCGCTCGACAAGAAGTAGGTCACCAACCCGTCAGCTGTGGAGTCGTCTTCGAGGGCGGCTCCACCCACGGGCGCTCGACCGTCGCCCACACGACGAACGCCACGACGGCGACGATCAGCACGAACCACAGGAAGCGCGCCGCCGCCCTGCGCCGCCTGCGCGCGCGGCCGCCCCTGCGCATTGCGTCCGCGCACAGCTCCGCGGGCACCACGGGAGCCGGCCCGGCGTCGAGCACGGCGCGCACGGCCGCCTCATTGCGCTCCTGGAGACTCATGCCGGAGCAGCTCCCCGCAGTTCGGCGGGCGCGGGGCCGCGCGGCGGATGCAGGACGAGGGCCATCGCCCGCGCGTGCACGGCGCGGACGCGCTCCGCGGGCAGCCCGAGCAGCGACGCGGTCTGCTCCTCGCCGACGCCTTCGAAGAGCCGCAGCACGAGGACGAGGCGTTCCTGGGGGCCGAGCCGGCCCAACGCGCCGCCACGCGCGCGATGCTGTCGCCATGCGCCGCGCGCGAACCGGACGGCCAGATCCTTGCGCGCGCAGTCGTAGGGATCCTCACCGCGAAGACGGTCCCAGGAGGCGTACGTTCGGCCGAGGGCGGCCGTGAGCAGCTTCCGCGCGCGCGGGTTGTCGTCCGCGGGCTCGCCCGTCAGGAGCGTCGCGGCACGCAGCAGCCGCCCGGCCGCGCCCGCGACGAACGCCTCGAACTCGCGGGCCCGGCGGGCGTCCTGCAACGCCTGCCGTTGACGCACCCTTCATATGAGGCCGACCGCGGCTCCCTGGTCAAGAGGCGGGAGCCGCTCATGCCGTACCGGTGTGCCCGGGAACCGTCAGGATTCGGCGGGCGGCGTCGGCTGGCCGTGGCGCGCGGAGAGCGCGGAATTGAAGCGTGCGAGGAGCGCGCAGAACTGCTCGCGCTCCTTCGGCTCCCACTCCTGCGTCAACTGCGCCATCAACTCCTGCCTGGATGTGCGTACCTCGTCGAGCCGGGCCGCACCGCGCGGCGACAGCTGCAACACCACCGCACGTCCGTCCTCCGGGTGAGAGGTGCGCTTGACGAGACCCGTGTCGACGAGCGGGGCGACCTGACGGGTCACCGTCGAGGAGTCGATCCCCATGCTCGACGCGAGCGCCTTGACGCCCATCGGGCCTTCCTTGTCGAGGCGGTTGAGCAGCAGATAGGCGGCTCGGTCCATCGAATTGCGCACCTGCCCGACCCCGCCGAGCCGGGTCTGTTCGGCACGACGGGCGAAGACCGCCACCTCGTGCTGGAGCGTTTCGAGGAGGCCGGAGTCGCCTGCGGTCGTCATGTCCATCATTTCCTGTGGTGTGGGCATGGCCGGGGGCTCACTTCATGCGTGGGTGGTGGATTGCACTGGATTGGTCCCACAGGGTACGCGGCGAAAGCGCCGGCCGTACCGGCCGTGCGCAATCCGGTCTCGCAGCGTGAGCATCCCGAGAGGCGTGCGCCGTGAGCTGCAAGACTTTCGTCATGAGCAACAGCGCGTCTGACTACTTGCCGACCCCGACGCCCCCGGTGACCCTCGACGACGTCCGCGGCGCCCAGAAGATGCTGTCCGGGGTGGCGCGGGTGACGTCGATGGCGCACAGCCACCACCTCTCCCAGCTGGCCGGTACGCCCGTCCACCTCAAGTGCGAGAACCTCCAGCGCACCGGATCCTTCAAGCTGCGCGGCGCCTACGTGCGGATCGCGGGCCTGCTGCCCGAGGAGCGGGCCGCCGGAGTCGTGGCCGCGAGCGCGGGCAACCACGCCCAGGGTGTGGCTCTCGCCTCCTCGCTCCTCGGCGTGCGCTCCACGGTGTTCATGCCGGTCGGCGCGCCCCTGCCGAAGGTCGCCGCGACCCGCGAGTACGGCGCCGAGGTCCGGCTGCACGGCCAGGTCGTCGACGAGACCCTTGCGGCGGCCCAGCAGTACGCGGAGGAGACCGGGGCGGTGTTCATCCACCCCTTCGACCACCCGGACGTCGTCGCGGGCCAGGGCACGCTCGGCCTGGAGATCCTGGAGCAGTGCCCGGAGGTCCGCACGATCCTGGTCGGCGTCGGCGGCGGCGGACTCGCGGCCGGTATCGCCGTCGCCGTGAAGGCGCTGCGACCCGACGTGCGGGTGATCGGCGTGCAGGCGGCGGGCGCCGCCGCGTACCCGCCCTCGCTGGCCGCCGGGCACCCGGTCGCGATCAAGGCCCCGTCGACGATGGCCGACGGGATCAAGGTGGGGCGGCCCGGCGACGTCCCGTTCGGGCTCGTGTCCCACCTCGTCGACGACGTCCGTACGGTCACGGAGGACGCGCTCTCCAGTGCCCTGCTGCTCTGCCTGGAGCGCGCCAAGCTGGTCGTCGAGCCCGCGGGCGCGAGCCCCGTGGCGGCGCTCCTGAGCGAGCCCGGCGCCTTCGAGGGCCCGGTCGTCGCCCTCCTCTCCGGCGGCAACATCGACCCGCTCCTGATGCAGCGCGTCCTCACCCACGGCCTGGCTGCCGCGGGCCGCTATCTCTCGCTGCGGCTGCGCCTGCCCGACCGCCCCGGCGCCCTGGCCACGCTCCTCGGGGTGTTGTCAGTGGCCGACGCTAACGTCACCGATGTGAGCCACGTACGGACCGATCCGCGGCTCGGACTCACGGAGGCGGAGGTGGAGTTGCACCTGGAGACCAAGGGTCCCGCGCACTGCACCGAGGTCGGCGCGGCGCTGCGGGAGGCGGGCTACACGGTCATCGAGTAATGCGATGGCGGTACGCGATACATCGCGTTAGTGTGTGGCGCGCTTCACTCTTCGCCGGGCACCGAAAACCTGGCAAATTTACACTTTCCTCACATAGGCACTCACATAGGTAACACCCACACACTGGGGGAACCACATGCCAGGCGCCATCTACGCCGAAGGCCTGGTGAAGACCTTCGGCGATGTAAGGGCTCTGGACGGCGTCGATCTCGACGTACCGGAGGGCACGGTCCTCGGCCTGCTCGGGCCGAACGGGGCGGGGAAGACGACGGCGGTGCGCTGCCTGACGACGCTGCTCACGCCGGACAGCGGCAAGGCGGTCGTCGCCGGGATCGATGTACTGAAGCATCCGAACGAAGTGCGGCGCTCCATCGGCCTGTCGGGCCAGTTCGCCGCGGTCGACGAGTATCTGACCGGCCGGGAGAACCTCCAGATGGTCGGCCAGCTCTACCAACTGTCCAAGAAGGAGGCGAAGAAGCGGGCCGGGGAACTCCTCGATCGATTCCACCTCGTGGACGCCGCGGACCGCCCCTCCAAGACGTATTCGGGAGGCATGCGCCGCAGGCTCGACCTCGCGGCCGCGCTCGTCGTCTCCCCGCCGGTGATGTTCATGGACGAGCCGACGACCGGGCTCGACCCCGTCAACCGGCAGCAACTCTGGGAGGTCATCCAGGAGTTGGTCGCCGGCGGTACGACGCTGCTCCTCACCACCCAGTACCTGGAAGAGGCGGACCACCTCGCGCACGACATCTGCGTCGTGGACCACGGCCGCGTAATCGCCCGTGGCACCGCCGACCAGCTCAAGGCGCAGACCGGCGGCGAGCGCGTCGAGGTCGTGGTGCACGAGCGGGAGCACATCGAGGCGGCGCGCGAGATCTTGAGCGGCTACGGCAAGGGCGAGACGACCGTCGCCCGGCACACCCGCAAACTGACCGTCCCCGTCATCGGAGGCGCCAAGCTGCTCGCCGAGATCATCCGCGACCTGGACGCCCGCGGCATCGAGATCGACGACATCGGCCTGCGCCGCCCGACCCTCGACGACGTGTTCATCTCGCTGACCGGCCATGTCGCCGAGGAGCCCGCGGCCTCCGACGCGGCCGAGCCGGCCGAGCCGGCCGAGAGCCCGAAGGGGGCGAGGAAATGAGCGCCTGGAGCGACTCCCTGGTCGTCGGCAAGCGGAACCTGATCCGGATGACCCGGATCCCCGAGATGATCCTGTTCGGGATCATCCAGCCGGTGATGTTCGTCGTCCTGTTCACGTACGTCTTCGGCGGCTCGATCGCCATCCCGGGCGCCGGTGTCAGTGCCGGTGCCTACAAGGAATTCCTGATGGCCGGCATCTTCGCCCAGACCGTCACCTTCGCCACGGCGGGCGCGGGCGCGGGCATCGCGGACGACATGCACAAGGGCCTCATCGACCGGTTCCGCTCGCTGCCCATGGCGCGCGGCGCCGTGCTCACCGGCCGCACCCTCGCCGACCTGGTGCAGACGGCCGTGACGCTGGCCGTGCTCGCGGTGGTGGCGCTGCTCGTCGGCTGGCGCACGCACGAGAACCTCGGCAAGGTCCTGGCGGGCTTCGGTCTGCTCCTGCTGCTCGGGTACGCGTTCACCTGGATCGGCGCGCTGATCGGCCTGTCGGTGCGCACCCCGGAGGCGGCGACCTCCGGCGGCCTGATCTGGCTCTTCCCGCTGACGTTCATCTCGAACGCGTTCGTGCCGGTCAACGGCATGCCGAAGTTCCTCCAGTACGTCGCGGAATGGAACCCCTTCAGCGCCACGGTGGCGGCGGCCCGCGAGCTGTTCGGCAACACGATCGACGGCGTCCCGAAGTCGGTGACCGGCGCCTGGCCCATGGAGCACCCGGTCTGGGCCTCGCTGATCTGGTCCGTCCTGATCATCCTGGTCTTCCGCGCCCTCGCGGTGCGCAAGTACCGGAAGGCGGCCTGACCCGCCGGGAACCCTGACCTGCCGGGAACACGACGAGGCCCCCGCGGCGCGTACGTCGCGGGGGCCTCGTCCGTGCTCGGAAGGCGTCAGCCGTTGAACGGCTCCGCCTTGAGGATCCTCACCGAGGCCTTCTTGCCGTTCGGCAGTTCGTAGTCGACGTCCTCGCCCACCTTGTGGCCGTTGACCCCAGTGCCGAGCGGGGACTGGGGGGAGTACGTCTCGAATTCGCTGCTCGCGTACTCGCGCGAGGCGAGCAGGAACTCCAGGGTGTCGTCCTCGTCACCGTCGAAGGCGATCGTGACGACCATGCCGGGCGCGACCACGCCGGTCGCCGCCGGGGCCTCGCCGACCTTGGCCCGCTCCAGGAGCTGAGTCAGCTGGCGGATGCGGAGCTCCTGCTTGCCCTGCTCCTCCTTGGCCGCGTGGTACCCGCCGTTCTCCCGCAGGTCGCCCTCCTCACGCGCGGCGGCGATCTTCTGGGTGATCTCCTCGCGCGCGGGACCAGACAGGTACGCCAGCTCGTCCCTGAGCTTGGTGTACGCCTCCTGCGTCAGCCAGGTGACGTCTTCGCTGGTCTGGGTCACAGGTCGCTCCTCGTAGGTACTGGGTATACAAAGCATCGCCCTACTCAGAAGGATGTTCCCTGCTGAGTGGGCGAAACCACGAGCCTAACAATTCAGGCGTGAAAGGGGGAGGACAAAAGGCATCAGCGTTGCGTCGGCGCAGGTCAGCGCCCGCCGTTTCGCCGGCCCGTATCGACAATCAGTCGGCGTGACAGCCGAGGAGCTCCGCGGTCGTGCCGTCGCCCGTCGTCTTCAGCGTGACGACCTTGTCGATCCGCTCGGACTTCTGGTCGAAGCGGAAGTCGGCGCGGCCCACCTCGGTGCCGTCCTCGCTCTGCGAGCGGATCGTGCAGTAGCCCGTGGCGTCGGTGTCCTTGCGGATCTCCATGTGGACCTGGACGTCGTGCTTGTTCGTGTCGAAGGCGATGACCTCGCCGCTGAACTTGCTGCCGCCGACGACGTAGTACCAGCCGAACCAGACCATCAGGGCCGCGAACAGGGCGCCGAGGACGATTCCCGCGATCCTCAGCTTGCGGTCGGCGCGGGCGTCCGCGGAGCGCGAGGATCCGTATCGGCCCTCGGGCAGCTGCTGCACGGCGCTCATCGGCCAGTTCCTCTCGCGTCGCCCGCCAGATGGACGGGCACCGGAATTTTCCGCCCCCCGGTTCCGTCACTATAGAAGCCGCCCATTGCGCCGGATAACACCAGGGCGCCCTATCTCAATGAGGAACTTGTCTTGACCGAGCAGCTGCGCCTCATGGCCGTTCACGCCCACCCCGACGACGAGTCGTCGAAGGGCGCGGCCACCATGGCCAAGTACGTGTCCGAGGGGGTGGACGTGCATGTCGTGACCTGCACAGGCGGCGAGCGCGGCTCCATCCTCAACCCGAAGCTCCAGGGCGACAAGTACGTCGAGGAGAACATTCGGGAGGTCCGCCGCAAGGAGATGGACGAGGCGCGCGAGATCCTCGGCGTCAAGCAGGACTGGCTGGGCTTCGTCGACTCGGGGCTGCCCGAGGGCGATCCGCTGCCGCCGCTGCCGGAGGGCTGCTTCGCCCTGCAGGAGGTCGACCACGCGGCCGGCGCGCTGGTCAAGCAGATCCGCGCCTTCCGTCCGCAGGTCATCACGACGTACGACGAGAACGGCGGCTACCCGCACCCCGACCACATCATGACCCACAAGATCACGATGGTGGCCTTCGACGGTGCGGCCGACGCCGAGAAGTACCCCGAGGACGAGTTCGGGCCCGTCTACCAGCCGAAGAAGCTCTACTACAACCAGGGCTTCAACCGGACGCGCACCGAGGCGCTGCACAAGGCGCTCCTGGAGCGCGGCATGGAGTCCCCGTACGAGGACTGGCTGAAGCGCTGGGACGCCGACGTCTCGCGGGTCGAGCGCACGCTGACCACGCATGTTCCGTGCGCCGACTTCTACGAGATCCGTGACAAGGCGCTGATCGCGCACGCCACGCAGATCGATCCCGACGGCGGCTGGTTCCGCGTGCCGATGGACATCCAGCAGGAGGTCTGGCCGACCGAGGAGTACGAGCTCGCGAAGTCGCTCGTCGATACCTCCCTCCCCGAGGACGACCTCTTCGCGGGCATCCGACACAATGCCTGATGTGAACGCGAATCTGGCATTGACCCATCTCGTCCCCCTTGCCGCCAAGGAGGTCGACGAGAACAAGGTGACTCCGGGTGTGCTCGGCTTCATCGTCTTCGCCGTGATGGCCGTCGCGGTCTGGGGCCTGATGAAGTCGATGAACAAGCACATGGGCAAGGTCGACTTCAAGGAGAAGTCGGACGAACCCGCCGGTGCGACGAGCGGCAAGGACGCCGGGCAGACGTCCGCCTGAACCCGCCGTCGGCCCCGCGCACGAGAGCGTACGAACGCGTACGAGAGCGCGCGGGGCCGTTGCGCCGTCCGCCGCGCGTCCCCGCCTGTCATGTCCAGGGCGGGTCGCGGTGCGGGTCATCGCCGTGCCTACGACCGCTGCGCCTCCTTGGCGACCCCCATCACGTCCCGCGCGTGCCGGTTCGGGACCATGCCGAGGCGCCAGGCCTGCCAGCCGGCGTCCAGATCCACGCCCCGCTCCAGGAGCAGCTGGTACGCCTCCACGTAGTCGTCGAGCTTTCCGTCGCGGGCCGGATGCGTGGCGGCGGCGAGCTGGGACAGCTCCTCCTGGGCGACCGCCGTGCCCACCTCCGAGCCGCCGGGGGAGGCGTACGGGAGCAGTGTGCAGCGCAGGAACGTCGCCCAGTCCTCGCCCCTCTGGTCCTCGTACCCGGCGAAGATGGCCGCCGCCTCCTCGCACAGCTCCATCGCCTGCGCGAGCCGCGCGTTGCCCGCGTCGACCACCGCGAGCTCCAGGCACGTCCACGCCTCGCCGTGCGGCACGCCGATGCGCTGGAAGTCGGCGCGGGCGTCGACCAGGAGCTGCCGTGCGAAGCCGGAGTTGCGCAGCGAGCCCGTCTGCGCGGCCCGCTCGTCGCGGGTGACGCGCGCCGAGTGGTGGCGGGCGCAGGCCAGGCCGTAGACGTCGCGCATCCGGGAGAACATCGTGCGTGAGCGCTCCAGCTCCCGCACCGCCTTGTCGAGGTCGCCGGTCTCCTCCAGGGCCTGGCCCAGGTAGTAGTACGTCCACGCCTCGCCGCGCGCGTCCTCGTTCTCACGGTGCCGGGAGGCCGCCTGGCGCAGGCCGTCGACCGCCGCGGACGCCTCGCCGTCCATGAGCCGGGCGCGGGCCAGCTCGGTCAGCGCCCAGGCCTGGCCGCGGCCGTCGCGGGTCTGCCCGTACAGGTCGAGCGCGGTCCGCAGCTCCTCCTCCGCGCGCGGCACGTTGCCCATCCGCAGGCACAGCTGGCCGAGCTGGAAGTGCGCCCACGCCTCGCCGTGCAGCGACTCGTTCTCGCGGTGCAGGGCGAACGCGTCGGTGAGCAGCGCGAGCGACATGCGTACGTTGGCGCGGTCGCGCTCGACCGCCGCGAGCGCGTGCAGCGTCCAGCCGCGGTCGCCCTTCGTCTCCGGCGTCGTCTGAAGGTCGAGCGCCTCCCGCAACCGCCCGGCCGCCTCGGCGAGTTGACCCTGATGGTGCAGGGTGATGCCGAGGGAGCACAGCGCGCGGCCCTCGCCCGCCCTGTGGTGCGCCTCGCGGTAGAGGTCGACCACCGAGGACAGCGTCGTACGCGCCTTGTCGAGCTCGCCGAGCTGACGGGCCGCGATACCCGTGCGCCACTGGACCGAGCGCATGAGCAGGCCCTGGTCGATGGATTGCGTCAGCTCCTGGATCTCGCCGAGCCGGTAGAGGTCGCCGCGGAGCAGGCAGTAGTCGCACAGCGCGCCGAGCAGGCCGAGCACCGCGTCCTGGTTGACGCCCTCGGCGTGCCGCAGCGCCGCCGTGATGAAGCTCGACTCGTCGTCGAGCCAGCGCAGCGCCGCGTCCAGGGACGTGAAGCCGTGCGGCCCTGTCTGGCCCGCGCGCGTCGACATGTTGCCGTCGACCAGGCGGATCACGGAGTCGGCCAGGTCCGCGTAGTTCTGGATCAGGCGCTCCTGCGCGGCCGTGCGCTCCGCGGGCTCCTCCTCGTCGGCGAGGCGGGCCTGGGCGAAGGTGCGGACGACGTCGTGCAGGCGGTAGCGGCTGCCGCGCACGTGGTCGACGAGACCGGCGCCCGCGAGCGCCGACAGGTGCCGCTTCGCCTCCGCGGTGTTGGTGGCGAGCAGCGCCGCCGCGGCGGCCGCGCCGAGCGAGGCGCGCCCGGCGAGCGCGAGCCGCCGCAGCAGCCGCCTGCCCTGCTCGGACTGGTCGGTGTAGCGCAGCCACAGCACCCGCTCGACCGGGTCCACGGGCCCGTACGCGGCGAGGTCGGCGGCGAGCTGACGCGTCGTACGCGGCCCGATCGAGGAACCCGCGACGCGCAGCGCGAGCGGCAGGCCGCCGCACAACTCCCGTACGGCATCGGTGGATTCGGCATCGTACGGGCCGCTCGGGTCCTCCGCGGCCTCCCGCAGCAGCTCCTCCGCGCCCGCCGCGTCGAGCGCCTGGACCGGCAGGTGGTGCACCCAAGCGGGCGTGTCGTTGCCGAGCTCGAGCGGCTCACGCGCGGTGACGATCACGAGGCTGTCGGAGCGCTCGGGGACGAGCGTACGCACTTGCTCCGCGCTCGCCGCGTCGTCGAGCACGATCGTGACCGGCAACCCGGTCAAATGCTGGTGGTACAGCTCGCTGAGCCGCTTGACCTGCTGCTCCTGCGAGGACCGCTCACGGAAGAGCAGCTGCTCGCGCGGCGCCCCGAGCCGGTTCAGCAGGTGCAGCAGGGCGTCCCGCGTCGGCAGCGGCGGCGCGTCCGGGCGGTCGCCCCGCAGATCCACCACGCACGCCCCGCGGAACTGGTCCCGCAGCTCGTGCGCCGCGCGCACCGCGAGCGTCGTGCGCCCCGCGCCCGGCTCCCCGTGCAGCACCACCACGGTCGGCCGGGTCTCGGTGCTGGCCCGCGCCGCGTGCACCCACTGCGCGATCTGCGACATGGCGGCACGCCGCCCCGCGAACGGCCCCTCTGGCTCGGGCAGTTGACCAAATGACTGCTCAAGAACACTCCTGCGCCGCGCGGCCGCGCTCTTGTCGGTACGCCGCAGCTGCGGCCCCACCGTCTTCTTCGACGTCCCGGTGCTCGCGGCGAGCACCCGCTGCTGGTCGAAAAACGGCCTGATGCCCCGCACCTCCAACGCGGTCAGCCACTGCAACCGCAGCTGCTCGGGCCCGCCCGGCTGATTGCGCGCCCCGGCGCTGCGGCTCGCGGCCGGCACGTGCGAAGCGGTCACCTTCGCGACGGTCGCGGCGGACCCCAGCACGGCCACGGCGACACCCGCGCCCACGGCCGTCCCGGTCCCCGCCCCGAGCACCAGATCCGCGACACAGGCGGTGACGGCGCCGACTCCCGCCACCATCAACGGCGTTGACCCGCCCTCCTTGGCGAACCGCTGCCCGAACGTCATCCGTCCCGCGTCGGCCTCGTCGAGGGCCCGGGTGAACGCGTCGTACTCGTCGGCCGCGCTGCGCCCCATCGCGTCCAGCGCGCCCTTCGCCCGCGACAGCAGCACGGCCCCGTCCGCGCGCCCTCCCGAACGCCTGACTTCTTCCTCCACGGCCCGAGCCAACAGCCGTTCGGCTTCCGCCCGATGGCTGTCCCGCATCTTCGGTCCCCCTCCGGTGGCGACAGTACGGAGTCAAGTGTGCTGCGTATGGGGTGTCGGCGCGAGGGTCCCGGCGATCAGAGACGCGACGCGGGGCGCCTTGAGTGAGGGGACGCGGCACCATGAGCGAGGATGGGAAGCATGCCGAACCGACTGGCCCATGAAACGTCCCCCTACCTCCTCCAGCACGCCGACAACCCGGTGGACTGGTGGCCCTGGTCGGCCGAGGCCTTCGCGGAGGCGCAGCGGCGCGGGGTGCCGGTGCTGCTCAGCGTCGGGTATTCGAGCTGTCACTGGTGTCACGTGATGGCTCACGAGTCCTTCGAGGACGGGGCCACCGCCGCCGTCCTGAACGACAACTTCGTCAACATCAAGGTCGACCGCGAAGAGCGCCCCGACGTCGATGCCGTCTATATGGAGGCCGTGCAGGCCGCGACCGGCCAGGGCGGCTGGCCCATGACCGTGTTCCTGACGCCGGACGCCGAGCCGTTCTACTTCGGCACGTACTTCCCGCCCGAGCCGCGCCACGGCATGCCCTCGTTCACGCAGGTCCTGCACGGCGTGCGGGACGCGTGGACCGATCGGCACGGCGAGGTCACCGAGGTCGCCGGGAAGATCACCGCCGATCTGGCCGCGCGTGAACTCCCGTACGGGGGCACGGAGTTGCCCGGTGAGAACGAGCTGGCGCAGGCGCTGCTCGGGCTCACACGCGAGTACGACGCGACGTACGGGGGCTTCGGGGGCGCGCCCAAGTTCCCGCCGTCCATGGTGATCGAGTTCCTGCTGCGGCACCACGCGCGCGCCGGCGCCGAGGGCGCGCTGCAGATGGCCGTGGACACCTGCGAGCGGATGGCGCGCGGCGGGATCTACGACCAGCTCGGGGGCGGTTTCGCGCGGTACTCGGTGGACCGGGAGTTCACGGTGCCGCACTTCGAGAAGATGCTCTATGACAACGCGCTGCTGTGCCGCTCGTACGCGCACCTGTGGCGCTCCACCGGCTCCGAACTGGCCAAGCGCGTCGCCCTCGAAACCGCCGACTTCATGGTGCGCGAGCTGCGGACGAACGAAGGCGGATTCGCGTCCGCGCTCGACGCCGACAGCGAGGACCCGGTCACCGGGAAGCACGTCGAGGGCGCGTACTACGTGTGGACGCCGCGGCAGCTCACCGAGGTGCTCGGCGACGAGGATGCCACCGTCGCCGCCCGCTTCTTCGGCGTCACCGAGGAGGGCACCTTCGAGGAAGGTTCCTCGGTGCTCCAGCTCCCGCAGGGCGACGAGGTGTTCGACGCCGGACAGATCGAGCGCATCCGGCAGCGACTGCTGGCCGCCCGCGCCGAGCGCCCCGCTCCCGGCCGGGACGACAAGGTCGTCGCCGCGTGGAACGGGCTCGCGATCGCCGCGCTCGCCGAGACCGGCGCGTACTTCGGCCGCCAGGATCTCGTGGACGCCGCCGTGTGCGCGGGTGACCTGCTCGTACGGCTGCACATGGACCCCCTCGCCCGGCTGGCCCGGACCAGCAAGGACGGGCACGTCGGCGCCAACGCGGGCGTCCTCGAGGACTACGCGGACGTCGCCGAGGGCTTCCTCGCGCTCGCCGGCGTGACCGGCGAGGGCGTGTGGCTGGAGTTCGCCGGATTCCTGCTCGACCACGTCCTCGACCGGTTCGTGGACCGGGAGAGCGGCGCGCTGTACGACACCGCCGTCGACGCCGAGCAGCTCATCCGCCGGCCCCAGGACCCGACCGACAACGCCACGCCCTCCGGCTGGACCGCCGCGGCGGGCGCCCTCCTCTCGTACGCCGCGCACACCGGCTCCGAGCCGCACCGCACCGCCGCCGAGCGCGCCCTCGGGGTGGTCAAGGCGCTCGCCCCGCGGGCGCCGCGGTTCATCGGGAACGGGCTCGCGGTCGCCGAGGCGCTGCTCGACGGACCGCGCGAGGTCGCCGTGGTGGGCGAGGTCGGCGGGCAGCTGCACCACACGGCGCTCACCGGCACCGCGCCGGGCGCCGTCGTCGCGGCGGGCCCGGAGGGCGGGGACGAGCTCCCGCTCCTCACCGACCGGCCGCTCGTCGACGGGGGTGAGGCGGCCTACGTGTGCCGCCACTTCGTCTGCGACGCGCCGGTGACGGGCGCCGACGAGCTGAAGCGGATGCTGGGGTAGCGCAGGCGTTCAAAAGCGCTCGGTCCTTCGGAGCGCCCAGTCCCTCAGAGCCCGTGCTGCACCGTGTCGAGCGCGCGCAGCACGAGCTCGCGCAGGTCGTCCTCGTGGTCGTGCTCGGCCCAGTACATCGTGGCCTGCATCAGGGCGCCGACCAACGCCATGGCGTAGACCCGGACTTCGAGGTCGGCGGCGTCCCGGCCGGTGCGCTCGGCGATGACCCGGCACATCAGCCTGCCGGTCACCGACATCGACTCCATCATCCGGGAGCGCACCGCGGGCGTCTCCACCTGGAGGCGCATCCGCAGCCGGGTGATCTCGGGGTCCTCGTCCGTGAAGGCGAGTTCCAGGCTGCGGTCGACGACGTGCCGCACGGAGTCGACCATCGACTCGTCCTTGGGCCGCTTCAGCAGCTCCTGTTCCAGGATCGGGTCGAACTCGTCGGTGAGGACGATGTCTTCCTTGGTCGGGAAGTAGCGGAAGACCGTGGACGGCGACACCTCGGCGGCCTCGGCGATCTGCTCGACCGTCGTCGCGTCGTACCCCTGCTCCATGATCAGGCGGTACGTCGCCTCGCGGATCGCCGTCCGGGTCTTGATCTTCTTGCGCTCGCGGAGCCCGACCTTGGGCTCCGCGGGCCGCTGTGCTGAGGCCGCCATGGCGCTCATTCTCAGGCATCGGCGCCGAGCGGGGCCACCTCCGGGTCGGGAGCGGGGCCGGGGGTGGTGCGGCCGGGCAGCAGCACCGCTGTCAGGAGCGCCGCGGCCAGGGCGACGATGCCGATGACGGCCAGAGCCAGGTTCATGCCGTGGACGAACGCGCTGTTCGCCGAGGCCGCGAGCGCCGGGTCGCCGAGCTTCTCCGCGACGACGTGCGCGCCGGTCACCGAGTCGCGGGCCGCGCCGGCCGCCGCCTCGGGCAGCCCCGCCGTCGCGATCCTGGCCGTGTACGCGCCGGAGAGGACGGCGCCGACCAGGGCTACGCCGAGCGCGCTGCCGGTCTGCCGCACCGTGGACAGCAGGCCCGAGCCGCGGCCCGCCTGGTCCTTGGAGAGCGCGGCCATGGCGCCGCCCATCGCGGGAATCATCGCGAAGGCCACGCCGACCCCGGCGATCGACAGCCACAGCGCCGTGAAGCCGTACCCGGAGTCGACGGTGGTGCGCGCCCCGAGGAACGCGGCGAAGGCGAGGACCACCAGCGCCACACAGACCACCGCCCGCGCCCCGAATTTGGTGACCAGGGGCCCCGCCATCTTCGCCGCGAGCAGCATCCCGCCCATCATCGGCACGATCCGCACACCAGTGCCGAACGAGTCCATGCCGAGCACCGCCTGGAGGTACTGCGGCAGCAGGAACAGCAGGCCGGCCAGGATGAACATGCCGAGCGTCGCCGCCAGGGTGTTGGTGAGGAAGCCACGGTGTGCGAGGAGCGCGAGGTCGAGCATGGGGCGCTCGCTGCTCCGCTCGCGCAGCACCAGCGCGCCGATCAGCACGACGGCCGCCAGGAACCCCCCGATGACCACGGCGCTCGTCCAGCCCTTCTCGGGGCCCTCGATGATCGCGTAGATGAGGGCGCCGAGGCCGAGCGTGGTGAGCACCGTCGAGAGGGTGTCGACCTTGGGGGCGGCCGGGTCCCGGCTCTCGGGGAGCAGGAACAGGCAGGCGGTGATGCCGATCGCGACCATCGGCACGTTGAGCACGAAGACCGAGCCCCACCAGAAGTGGTTCAGGAGCCAGCCGCCGATGATCGGGCCGAGCGGCAGCCCGAGGGCGGAGGCCGCCGAGATCGTACCGATGGCCTTCGTCTGCTCCTCGCGCGGGAAGAGCGAGGGGATCACCGACATCGCCAGCGGCATCACGAAGGCGCCGCCGACGCCCATCAGGGCACGGGCCACGATCACCCAGCCCACGTCGGAGGCGAGCGCGCCCACGACGGACGCCGCGAGGAAGACGCCGAGCCCGGCGATGAGCATTCGGCGCCGCCCGAAGCGGTCGCCGAGCAGTCCCGCCGGGAGCATCAGGGCGGCGAACACCACGATGTACGCGTCCGCCATCCACTGCTGCTGGCCTGTGGTGGCGCCGAGGTCTCCGGCGATCGTGGGCAGCGCGACGTTGAGGATCGTCATGTCGAAACCGAGCACGAGCATGCTCGCGACCAGGGCCCCGAGGGCCCACCAGCGTCGGGGGTCGGGGCGCGACTCCACCGCATCAGTGACAGTAACCATGAAATGAGAGTAGCTCTCATTTTATGGTTACTGTCAATAAAAAAATGGCCACAGCTCGAAAGCTGTGGCCACAGGGGGCGGAGGGGTGGGTCAGCCGTGCTGGTACGCCACCAGCGAGATGCCCACGTAGTGCACGATGAACGCCGCGAGGGTGAGGGAGTGGAAGACCTCGTGGAAGCCGAACCAGCGCGGTGAGGGGTTCGGGCGCTTGATGCCGTAGATGACGCCGCCCGCGCTGTAGAGCAGGCCGCCGACGATCACCAGGACGAGCACCGCGATGCCGCCCGTGCGCATGAAGTCCGGCAGGAAGAAGACGGCGGCCCAGCCCATCGCGATGTAGCACGGCGTGTAGAGCCAGCGCGGGGCGCCGACCCAGAAGACGCGGAAGATGATGCCCGCCGCGGCCGCCGCCCAGACGCTCCACAGCAGCGCGTCGCCCTTGGCGCCGGGGAGCAGGAGCATCGTCAGCGGCGTGTACGTGCCGGCGATGATCAGGAAGATGTTCGCGTGGTCGAGGCGGCGCAGCACGCCGTCCGCGCGCGGCCCCCAGTTCCCCCGGTGGTAGAGCGCGCTCACGCCGAACAGCAGGCAGGCGGTCAGCACGAAGATGGCGCACGCCACCCGGCCGCGCGTCGAGTCCGTGAGCGCCGTGAGGAAGATGCCCGAGATCAGCACGGCGGGGAACATGCCCGCGTGCAGCCAGCCGCGCAGTCTCGGCTTCAGCACGGAGGGCTGGGCGGCGGGGACTTGGGACTGATCGGTGGTGACGCTCATCCCGGCATGGTACCCAGCCGTACCTACGCGACCGTAGGTAACCGGCCGCATGAGTGGCGATGCTCACCCCGCTCACCTGTGAGGCCCCCTGGACAGATGGGCGTTTCGGTCGGATGATCAAATGAGTGCGGTCGGCACCGGATGAGCGCCCACTGAGCTCCAGTGGACTGGGAGGCGCAGCGTCCGGGTCGCAGCCCCCACGGGGCAATCAACCTCAGAACCCCTCTTTTAGGAGCGATCGTGGCGCGCGACATCGCGGCTCCCTCCCTGGACACCCTCCCGACCAAGCACCAGGAACTGATCTCGTGGGTCAACGAGATCGCAGAACTCACGCAGCCGGACAGTGTGGTCTGGTGTGACGGCTCCGAGGCCGAGTACGAGCGCCTCGCCGAAGAGCTCGTCGTGAAGGGCACGTTCAAGAAGCTCGACCCCATCAAGCGCCCCAACTCGTACTACGCCGCCTCCGACCCGTCCGATGTCGCGCGGGTCGAGGACCGTACGTTCATCTGCTCCGAGAAGGAGGAGGACGCGGGCCCCACGAACCACTGGAAGGCTCCTGCCGAGATGCGGGAGATCTTTCAGGGCAATGAGGGGAACGGGGGGATCTTCCGCGGCTCGATGCGCGGACGGACCATGTACGTCGTCCCGTTCTGCATGGGTCCGCTCGGCTCGCCGCTGTCCGCGATCGGCGTCGAGATCACCGATTCGGCGTACGTGGCCGTCTCCATGCGCACGATGACCCGGATGGGCCAGCCGGTCCTCGATGAACTGGGTGAGGACGGCTTCTTCGTGAAGGCCGTGCACACGCTGGGCGCCCCGCTGGGTCCCGACGAGGCGGACGTGCCGTGGCCGTGCAACTCCACGAAGTACATCTCGCACTTCCCCGAGGACCGCGAGATCTGGTCGTACGGCTCCGGGTACGGCGGCAACGCCCTGCTCGGCAAGAAGTGCTACGCCCTGCGCATCGCGTCCGTCATGGCGCGCGACGAGGGCTGGCTCGCCGAGCACATGCTGATCCTCAAGCTCACCCCGCCGACCGGTGAGTCGAAGTACGTCGCCGCCGCCTTCCCGAGCGCCTGCGGCAAGACCAACCTCGCGATGCTGGAGCCCACGATCTCCGGCTGGACCGTCGAGACGATCGGTGACGACATCGCCTGGATGCGGTTCGGCGAGGACGGCCGGCTCTACGCGATCAACCCCGAGGCCGGCTTCTTCGGCGTCGCGCCCGGCACCGGCGAGCACACCAACGCCAACGCCATGAAGACCCTGTGGGGCAACTCGGTCTTCACGAACGTCGCGCTCACCGACGACAACGACATCTGGTGGGAGGGGATGACCGAGGAGACCCCGGCGCACCTCACCGACTGGAAGGGCAACTCCTGGACCCCGGACTCCGGCGTCCCGGCCGCGCACCCCAACGCCCGCTTCACCACGCCCGCGTCGCAGTGCCCGATCATCGCGCCGGAGTGGGAGGACCCGAAGGGCGTGCCGATCTCGGCGATCCTGTTCGGTGGCCGCCGCGCCTCCGCCGTGCCGCTGGTCACCGAGTCCTTCGACTGGAACCACGGCGTCTTCCTCGGCGCGAACGTGGCCTCCGAGAAGACCGCCGCCGCCGAGGGCAAGGTCGGCGAGCTGCGCCGCGACCCCTTCGCCATGCTGCCGTTCTGCGGCTACAACATGGGCGACTACATGGCGCACTGGGTGAAGGTCGGCGCCGATAAGGATGTCGCCAAGCTCCCGAAGATCTACTACGTCAACTGGTTCAGGAAGAACGCGGACGGCAAGTTCGTGTGGCCCGGCTTCGGTGAGAACTCGCGCGTCCTGAAATGGATCGTGGACCGCCTCGACGGCCGCGCCGAGGGCGTCGAGACGCCGATCGGCATCCTGCCGACCAAGGAGTCCCTGGACACGAACGGCCTCGAACTGGCCGACGCCGACCTGGACTTCCTGCTGACGGTGGACAAGGAAGCCTGGCGCGACGAGGCGTCGCTCGTTCCGGCGCACCTCAACACGTTCGGCGACCACACGCCGACGGAGCTGTGGGACGAGTACCGCAAGCTGGTGGACCGGCTCGGCTGACGGCCGGACGGACCGGACATGAGTGGGCCCCCGCACGCGCCGCGTGCGGGGGCTCCTTCGTGCTTGGGCCGGGCTCAGGCGGCGACGAGGGCGTGCGCCTCCATGCGCTGCGCCGCCAGGATCGCGGCGGCGGTGTCGGCGCGGGAGGCCGCGACCACCAGGGCGCGGCCCGCGAGGGCGTGTGCCCGCTGGTGCAGGGCGTCGAGGCCGGGTTCGTGGATGGCGGCGGCCACCGAGGCGCGGACCGGCATGAGGCCTCCGCGCAGCCGGGCCACCTGTGAGGCCAGAGCCTCCGCCGCCTCATCCAGGTCGGCGCCCGGCACGAGCTGGCGCAGCTCGTCCGTCACGGCGAGGAGGGCGGCCAGATGGCCGGCAAGCTGGATGTCCAGCTCCTCCTCGCGGGAGCGGTGCGGGAATTCGCCGCTGTCGGCCGCCGTCGAGTGGACCGACTTGGTGCGGATCGGCTCGTACATAGGAGGCCTCCAGGGCGTGCGTGTCAGCTTGGCCTCCATCGTACCTTAGATCGTGTCTAAATTAGAACTTGTCCAAAGTAGGAGTGTCACGGACACGGAACCGGCCTCGGGCCCGGTCGCTGTCACGGCTGGCTGTAGCCGTCCAGGAAGTTCCCGATCCGGGTGACCGCCTCCGTCAGCTGCCGGGTGTCGGGCAGCGTGACGACGCGGAAGTGGTCGGGCTCCGGCCAGTTGAAGCCGGTGCCGTGCACCACCATGATCTTCTCGGCCCGCAGCAGGTCGAGCACCAGCTGCCGGTCGTCCTTGACCTTGAAGACCTTGGGGTCGAGGCGCGGGAAGAGGTACAGGGCCCCCTTGGGCTTCACGCAGGTCACGCCCGGGATCTGCGTGAGCAGCTCGTACGCGACGTCCCGCTGCTCCTTCAACCGTCCGCCGGGCAGCACCAGATCGTTCACCGTCTGGCGTCCGCTGAGCGCCGCGACGACGCCGTGCTGGCCCGGCATGTTCGCGCACAGGCGCATGTTCGCCAGGATCGTCAGGCCCTCGATGTACGACTCCGCGTGCGCACGCGGCCCGGAGATCGCCATCCAGCCGACGCGGTAGCCGGCCACGCGGTACGCCTTCGACATGCCGTTGAAGGTGAGCGTCATCAGGTCCGGCGCGATGGCGGCGGTCGGGGTGTGCGTGGCGCCGTCGTAGAGGATCTTGTCGTAGATTTCGTCGGAGCAGACGAGGAGGTTGTGGCGGCGGGCGATGTCGGTGATGCCGCGCAGCATCTCGTCGCTGTAGACGGCGCCGGTGGGGTTGTTGGGGTTGATGATGACGATCGCCTTGGTGCGGTCGGTCACCTTGCGCTCGATGTCGGCGAGGTCCGGCATCCAGTCGGACTGCTCGTCGCAGCGGTAGTGCACGGCGGTGCCGCCGGAGAGCGAGACGGCGGCGGTCCACAGGGGGTAGTCGGGCGCGGGCACGAGCACTTCGTCCCCGTCGTCGAGCAGCCCCTGCATCGCCATCACGATCAGCTCGGAGACGCCGTTGCCGATGAAGACGTGCTCGACGTCGGTCTCCACGCCGAGGGTCTGGTAATGCATCATCACGGCGCGGCGGGCCGCGAGGAGGCCCTTGGCGTCGCCGTAGCCGTGCGCGTCCCCGAGGTTGCGGAGCATGTCCTCGAGGATCTCGGGCGGGCACTCGAAACCGAAAGCCGCCGGGTTGCCGGTGTTGAGCTTCAGGATGCGGTGCCCTGCCGCCTCCAGCCGCATCGCTTCTTCGAGAACCGGGCCACGGATCTCGTAGCAGACGTTGGAGAGCTTGGTCGACTGGATGAGCTGCATCCCCAAACTTTACGGCCGTGTTTCGGGATGCCGCGCACCCTTTGCCGGCCGGTGGGGCGGCCCGGTCGGCGCGGGTTTCGGATGCGGTGGCACGGGGTGCCGGATGCCTCCGGAACGGCGGGTTCCGGGGTGGCCGCGGCTTTGATGCGGCGGGTCGGCGGGGCGGGTGAGATGGGCCACGCCCGTCCTGCGGGCGCGCCACGGGCCCGTCTAATCGCGCACTTGTTCGAAACATTCGCTACGGTGGAGCCATGCTTCAGGGATCGCTCTTCGACCAGGCCGAGGACATCGCGCTCGGCGGGCTCGGTGCGGTGCGGCGGACCGTGCTGGGGAACGGGGCCTGGATCGACGTACTGCCCGGGTGGCTGAGCGGCGCCGACCCGCTGTTCGAACACCTCGCGGACACCGTCCCGTGGAAGGCCGAGCGGCGGCAGATGTACGAGCGGATGGTCGACGTGCCGCGGCTGCTCAGGTTCTACGACGCGGGGGAGGCGCTGCCGCACCCTGTGCTCGACGCGGCACGGGACACGCTGTCGGCGCACTACGCAAGGGAGTTGGGCGAGCCGTTCAGCACGGCGGGCCTCTGCTACTACCGGGACGGGCGGGACAGCGTCGCCTGGCACGGTGACCGGATCGGGCGCGGCGCCCGCGAGGACACGATGGTCGCCATCCTGTCGGTGGGCACGCCGCGGGATCTGACGCTGCGGCCCGTCGGCGGCGGTCCCGTCGTGCGCCGCCCGCTCGGGCACGGCGACCTCATCGTGATGGGCGGGTCCTGCCAGCGGACCTGGGAGCACGCGATCCCCAAGTCCGCCCGCGCGGCCGGAGGCCGGATCAGCGTCCAGTTCCGGCCGCGCGGGGTGCGGTGATCGCAGCGGTCAGACGGTCCTGCGCACCGACCGGCCCGCGAGGACGTCCGTGCGCTTGCCGTCCTCGATCACGAACCGCCCGTCGACGAGGACGTGCGGGATGCCGGCCGGCAGCGTCCGCGGCGCCTCGAACGTGGAGCCCGCCGCGACCGTCTCCGGGTCGAACAGGACCAGGTCGGCGCGGTACCCCTCGCGGACCAGGCCGCGGTCCGGCAGGCGCAGGCGGGCGGCCGGGCGCGAGGTGAGGTGCGCGACCGTCTCCTCCAGGGACATGATGCCGAGGTCGCGCGCGTAGTGGCCCAGGTAGTGCGGGAACGTGCCGTACGCGCGCGGGTGCGGCTTGTAGCCCTGGAGGATGCCGTCGCTGCCCCCGGTGTGCACCGGGTGCTGCATGATCGCCCGCACGTTGTCCTCGTGGCCGACGTGCTGGAGGATCGTCGAGCCCAGCTTGTCGCTGATGAGGAGCCGGCGGGCGGTGACCCAGGGAGCCTCGCCGCGCTCGGCGGCGGCCTGCGCGACGGTCTTGCCGACACAGGACGCGAGGCCCGGGTCGGAGACGCCCGAGATCTCGATCCTGTCCCACTCGATCGGCACGCCGTGACAGCCGTCCGCGCCGATCTCCTCGACGTGGTGCCGGATCCGCTCGGCGGTCTCGTCGTCCTTCAGGCGCGCGAGCGTGGCGTCGGGGCCGCCCTCGTTGGCCCAGCTCGGCAGCATCGCCACGAGCGTCGTGGCGCCCGGGGTGTACGGGTACGTGTCGAGGCTGATGTCGGCGCCGTCCGCGATGGCCTCGTCGAGGAGGGCCAGCAGGTCGACGCCCTTGCCCTTGTTCACGCCGAAGTTCATGGTGGCGTGCGCGAGGTGCAGGGAGCAGCCCGCGGTGCGGGTCAGCTCCACCATCTCCCGGTACGCGTCGAGCGCGCCGGCGCCGTAACTGCGGTGGTGCGGGCAGTAGTAGCCGTCGTACGAGGCCACCACCCGGCACAGTTCGGTGAGTTCGGCGTCCTTCGCGTACATGCCGGGGGTGTAGGTGAGGCCGGACGACATGCCGACGGCGCCCTGCTCCATGCCCTCGGCCACGAGCCGCTTCATGTGGTCGAGCTCGTCCGGGGTCGCGTCCCTGTCGTCCCAGCCGACCGCGTACATACGGACGGTGCCCTGCGGGATGAGGTACGCGGCGTTTACCGCGGTGCCCTGGCGGTCGATGCGGTCGAGGTACTCGCCGACCGTGCGCCAGTCGAAGTCGATGTCGCTTCCGTCGCCGTTCCAGCCGGTGATGGCCTGGCGGACCTGGGCGAGGGTGCGGTCGTCGACGGGGGCGTAGGACAGGCCGTCCTGGCCGAGGACTTCGAGGGTGACGCCCTGGGCGGCCTTCGCGCTGTGGTCGGGGTCGCGGAGCACGGCGAGGTCGCTGTGCGCGTGCATGTCGATGAAGCCGGGGGAGAGGGCGAGGCCGTCGGCGTTCAGCGTGCGCTGGGCGGTCGGGCGGGGGCCGGTGCCCTCCGGGGTGATCTCGGCGATCCGGCCGTCCTTGACGGCCACGTCGGCTCGGTACGAAGTGCCGCCGCTGCCGTCAATGACGCGCGCGTCGCGGATGACCAGGTCCATGGGGGGTGCCTCACTTGTTTCAAGCCCCTGCGGCGATTGAGCAGCGGGGTCCGGGGCGGAGCCCCGTGGCGGTGCCGTGGTGGGGCCGTCGTGTCGGCGCGCGGCGCCGGGGTGCCGCCTTGCCCACCCTGCCGCCCAAGGCGGCAGATTGCCCAAGGCGGCGCAGGGTGGATCGTGGCGGGCTGCTCAGAAGTACGTGCGGATGTAGTCCGTGACCGTGCCGTCCGATTCCACCAGGGGGATCAGCTGCCACTTGTCGAAGGAGGTGCACGGGTGCGAGAGGCCCATGCCGAGCCAGTCGCCCACCTCGACGTCCGCACCCGGCTCCGTACGAACCCAACCGTGCTGGTCGGAGAGGCCCGTGACCGCGACCCCCGCGGCCTCGCGGACCTCACCCGTCCGCGCGTCCCGGACGACCTGCGCCTCGGGCAGGTCGATGTCGTACGCGGCGTCCCGCTTGCCCGCGTTGGTGAACGCCTGCTCGTCGTTGGGACGGGAGACGAACTGCGCCCACAGCCGGAACGCCGGCTCCAGCGCACCCTCCTCCGGGACCCGGTTGAAGGGGGTGAGGTGCCGGTAGTGGCCGTCGTCGTGCGAGACGTACGCGCCGGAGCGGAGCAACTTCAGGACAGGAACGCTCAGTTCGGGGATCTCGGCGAACACGTCCGCCACCGCGTCGAACCACGCGGAGCCACCCGCGCTCACCACGATCTCGTCGAGGTCGCGGTCGGGCCCCGCGAACCGGCCCGCCTTGTCGAAGTCCGCCGCGAGCGCCACCAGCCGGCGCAGCCACGCCCGCACCCGCTCACCGTCGGCGTCCGGCACCTCGCCCTCGTACCCGGCGACACCCACCAGACGCAGCGCGGAGGAGGCGGCCACCGCGTCCGCGATCGCCGCGCAGTCCGCCTCGGTACGGGCCCCGGTGCGCGCGCCGTCGCCCGCGCCCAGCTCCACGACCACGTCGACCGGGCGGCCCGCGCCGGCCTCGGCCAGCGCGGCCTGCATCGACTCCACGCCGCGCACGGAGTCGACGTAGCAGATGAAGCGGAAGGACGGGTCCGCGTCCAGCTCCCCCGAAAGCCAGCGCAGCGCTGCCGCGTCGACGAGCTCGTTCGCCAGGAAGATCCGGTCGATGCCGAACTCCCTTGCCACGCGCACCTGGTGGGGGACCGCGAGGGTGATGCCCCACGCGCCGTGCTCCAGCTGCCGGTGGAAGAGCTGCGGGGCCATCGACGTCTTGCCGTGCGGGGCGAAGGCGAGGCCGTGGCGCGCCGAGTACGTCTCCATGAGCGCGAGGTTGTGCTCCAGGCGCTCGGCGGAGAGGGCGAGGACGGGGGTGGTGAAGCCGTCCGTGAAGAGGTTCAGGCGGCGGGCGGCCAGCTCGCCGACCGTCGCGCCGTCCGCCTCGGGAGGCAGCCCCTTGAAGCGGAAGTCCACCCGCTCCCGCGCCAGGTCCTCAAGACGAGCGGTACGGCGCTCGACGGCAGTGTCGGCGTTCTGGGCGGTCACGGCGCCTCCTCCAGGCAGCCCGTTGCACCATTTGCAACGGTCATTGCGTATGTCGCTTCATGCTGTCTAACATCCGAGCCAACGTCGGGTCAACGGAGCCCGAAGTCCCCTGCCGCGAGGAGTGCGACCCATCGTGACCGCCACCGGACCCGCAGTACCGAACAGCGCACCCGACGCCGTCGCCCCCGACGTCGTCGCGCTCGGCGAGTCCATGGTCACGTTCCGGCCCGCCGTGCCGGGGCGGCTCGCCGACGTGCCCTCGTTCGATCGCGGGATCGGCGGCGCCGAGTCCAACGTGGCGTGCGTGCTCGCCGCCGCGGGGCACCGCTCCGCCTGGGTCAGCCGGGTCGGCGCCGACGGGTTCGGCGACCACCTCGTGGAGGCCATCGGCGCGTACGGCGTGGACACCGGAGCCGTACGCCGTGATCTGCACCGCCCCACCGGCATCTACTTCCGCACGGCGGGCGACCGGTCCACCGCCGCCCACGAGGTCGCCTACTACCGCGCCGGGTCCGCCGCCTCCGCGATGTCCACCGCCAACCTGGACCTGGACGCGCTGCGCTCCGGCCGGATCCTGCACCTGTCCGGGATCACCGCAGCGCTCTCCGACAGCTGCCTCGACCTGCTGCGCGAGCTGACCGCACCGCGCGCGGGCCGCCCCCTTGTCTCCTTCGACGTCAACTACCGCCCCGGCCTGTGGTCCGGCTCGGCCGAGGGCCCGGAGGTGCTCCTGGAACTCGCGCGCCGCGCCGACATCGTCTTCGTCGGCGACGACGAGGCCGAGGACGCCTGGGGCATCACCGGCGGACCGGACGCGATCCGGGACGCGCTGCCCGAGCCCGCGCTGCTCGTCGTCAAGCGGGGCGCCGACGGCGCGATCGCCTACGACGCCGACGGCCGCCACGAGGAGCCCTCCCCGCGCGTCGACGTCGTCGCCGCCGTGGGCGCGGGCGACGCCTTCGCCGCCGGATTCCTCTCCGCCACGCTGCGCGGGCTGCCCGTCGCCGAGCGCCTGCGCCACGGCCACCTCTGGGCCGCCGTCGCCCTCACCGAGCCCGGCGACCTCGCCGCGCCCCCGAGCCGCGCCCGGGCGGACCGCCTGGTCGGCCTCGACGCGGCGCGGTGGGGGACACTGCACGTCGGCCCCGGTTGGGCGGCAGCCGATGCCGCCGACGAGCCGGCCGCAGAGGAGGTACGTACGCCATGAGCCAGACCGTCGACCGCGCGCTCAGCATCCTGCCGCTGCTCGCCGAGGGACCCGCCGACCTGGGCCAGGTCGCCGACCGCCTCGACGTGCACAAGTCCACGGCGCTGCGCCTGCTGCGCACCCTCCACGAGCACGGCCTGGTCTACCGGCAGACCGACCAGCGCTACCGCCTCGGCGCCCGCCTCTTCGCGCTCGCCCAGGAGGCCGTCGAGAACCTCGACGTCCGCGAGATCGCCCACGCCCACCTCGTCGAACTCAACGAGAAGGTCGGGCACACCATCCACCTCGCCGTGTACGCGGAGAACGAGGTCCTCTACATCGACAAGGTCGAGAGCCGCTACCCGGTGCGCATGTACTCGCGCGTCGGCAAGCCGGTCGCCATCACCGTGGCCGCCGTCGCCAAGCTGCTGCTCGCCGACCTCTCCGAAGCCGAGCGCCGCGCCCTCGCGGAGAAGCTCGACTACCCCATGTACACGTCCCGTTCGACCCCCAACGCCGCGGCTTTCCTGCGGGAGTTGGAGAAGGTCCGCGAACAGGGCTGGGCCACCGATCTCGGTGGTCACGAGGAGTCCATCAACTGCGTCGGCGCCCCCATCCGCGGCGCGGACGGCCGGGTCGTCGCCGCCATGTCGGTCTCCGCGCCGAATGTCGTCGTCACCGCCGAGGAACTCCTCACGCTGCTCCCGCTGGTGCGCCGCACGGCGGAAGCCATCAGCCGGGACTACTCCGGTACCCCTCCCAAGTAGCCCGGCCCGCCAGAACCCCCAAGTACCCCCAAGTAACACCCCTCAAAGAAGGACCAGTTCTCATGACCGAGAAGACCGCGCTCACGCCCTCCACCCACACCACCCCGCCGGCGAAGTTCTCGCACGGCGTCAAGAAGGGCAACATCCTTCAGGTCGCGGGTCAGGTCGGCTTCCTGCCGGCCGAGGAGGGCAAGGCCCCGACCCCCGCGGGCCCGACGCTGAAGGAGCAGACGCTCCAGACCTTCGCCAACGTCAAGGCGATCCTCGAAGAGGGCGGCGCGAGCTGGGACGACGTCATGATGATGCGCGTCTACCTGACGGACGTCGACCACTTCGCCGAGATGAACGCCATCTACAACGAGTACTTCGAGGGCGAGGGCCTCAAGGCCCCGGCCTCCGCCCGCACGACCGTCTACGTCGGTCTGCCCAAGGGTCTGCTCATCGAGATCGACGCGCTCGCCGTCCTGAGCTAACTCCCTTTGCCTCAACGGCACTTCGCTCGTCATCACGGCACGGCGCACCCCCACGGCGCGCCGTGCCGCGACCCCCCCTGCCCGAAAGCACCATGTACTTACGAGGTCAACGATGTCCCCGTACGCCCCGCTCGCGGCCGCCGCCGCGGAGCAGCCCGAACACACCGGTGGTCTGCTCCTCCTGATACCCGGCACGGCCGGCCTGCTGACCGTTGCCGTCCTCGGCATCGTGCTGCTGCTCTTCCTGATCATCAAGGCCCGCCTTCAGCCCTTCGTGGCCCTCCTGACGGTCTCCATCGTCGTCGGCCTCGCCGCCGGCCTCTCCGTCACCGAACTCTTCGGCACCGTCCAGAAGTCCACCGCCACGTCCGTCATCGAGGACGGCATGGGCGGCACCCTCGGACATATCGCGATCATCATCGGCCTGGGCACCATGCTCGGCGCGATCCTCGAAGTGTCCGGCGGCGCCGAGGTGTTGGCGTCCCGCCTGATCCACCTCTTCGGCGAGAAGCGCGCCCCCATCGCGATGGGCCTCACCGGCCTCATCTTCGGCATCCCCGTCTTCTTCGACGTCGGCATCTTCGTGCTCGCGCCGATCGTCTACGCGGCCGCCAAGCGCGGCGGCAAGTCGATCCTGCTGTACTGCCTGCCGCTGCTGGCCGGCCTGTCGATGACCCACGCCTTCCTGCCCCCGCACCCGGGGCCCGTCGCCGCGGCCGGACTGCTCCACGTCGACCTCGGCTGGGTCATCCTCATGGGCATCGTCTGCGGCATCCCGGCCGTGCTCGCCGCGTGGGCCTGGGCCGCCTGGATCGGCAAGAAGATCTTCGTGTCCGTGCCGCAGGACATGGTCGAGGCCGCCGACGAGGCGAAGGCCGCGCTCGCCGCGGAGCAGCGCAAGGACGGCATCACGCCCCGCGAGGACCCGGTTCCGCTCGGCATCGTCTTCACGATCATCGCCATCCCGCTGGTGCTGATCCTCGCCGCGACCTTCTCCTCGATCGCGATGGACCCCTCCACGGCCCGCTCGGTCATCGAGTTCTTCGGCAACCCGTTCGTGGCGCTCACCATCGCGCTGTTCGCCGCGTACTACCTGCTCGGCCTGCGCCGCGGCTGGTCCCGCAAGTCCCTGGAGACGGTGTCCACCTCGTCCCTGAAGCCGGTCGCCAACATTCTGCTCGTCGTCGGCGCGGGCGGGGTCTTCGGCGCCGTCCTCCAGGCCAGCGGCATCGCGCAGGCGCTGTCCGACACGTTCAGCAGCATCGGCCTGCCGATCATGGTCCTCGCGTACCTGATCTCGCTGGTGCTGCGCGTCGCGCAGGGTTCGGCGACGGTCGCCATCGTCACCACGGCCGGCATCGTGGGCCCGCTGCTCCAGGCGGGCGACTACTCGCAGCCGTACACGGCCCTCGTCATCATGGCGATCTCGGCGGGCTCCATCTTCGCCTCGCACGTCAACGACGGCGGCTTCTGGATGGTCTCCAAGTACTTCGGCATCACCGAGCGGGACACCCTGCGCACGTGGACGGTCCTGGAGTCGGTCCTGTCGGTCGCCGGGTTCGTGGTGGCCCTCGTGATCAGCCTGTTCGTCTAGCGCACCGCCGCGCACCTGTGCCGCACCCACCCCTGGGGGAGGTGCGGCACAGGCTTGTCCGCCATACTTCCGCCGTGGAGCAGCGTATGGAGAACGAGAAGGTCACGCCCGTCACCGGTGCCGGCTTCGACCCGGCGCACATCCCCGGCCTGACGGCTCCCGCACGGCAGCCGGACGCCGATGTCACGGATGCCGAAGAGACTCCGGAGGAGGTGACGACGACGCAGCCCGAAGAGGCGGAAGCGGAGGCAGAGGCAGAGGCGGACGCGGAGGCAACAGCCGAAACGGAAGCCGAGGACCCGGCGGACCCCGATGACGCCGAAGGCCCCGTCATGGAGGCCGAGGACCGCCGTGGCTCCATCACCGTCGACGCGACCGGCGTCCGTTTCACGCTCGACGACCAGGAGGCCGACTTCACCTGGGACGAGATCAGCGCGGTCGAGTACGGCACCGTCCGCAAGCGCCTCACGGTGACGGTCCACATGCCCAACAGCCGCTGGTTCCCGAACGACGTCGAGGCCCCCGACAAGGCCCGCCTCACCGAGTGGACGGACCAGTTGGACAAGGCGCTGGACACGTACTTCGAGGAGTAGAGGAGGGGTAGGGGACGGGGAGAAGCGGGATCGAACGGGAGTAGTCCGCCCCGCCCTCTTGCCAGCGGCCCAGCTTTACGCACCCTTGATGTTCATGGCGGACACCACGGGCACCCCAGGAACCGGCATCACCACCCCCTCCGACTCGCAACCCCGCAAGTCCAGCTGGAAGTACATCGGCCCCGGCATCGTCGTCGCCGCGACGGGCGTCGGGGCGGGCGATCTCGTCGCCACCCTCATCGCGGGCAGCAACTTCGGTTACACCCTGCTGTGGGCCGCGGTCCTCGGCTGCCTCGTCAAGATCAGCCTCGCGGAGGCGGCGGGCCGCTGGCACCTGGCCACCGGACGCACCCTCTTCGACGGCTGGGCGAGCCTCGGCAAGTGGACCACGTACTTCTTCGTGATCTACGCGGTGATCTGGGGCTTCGTGTACGGCGCCGCCGCGATGTCGTCGAGCGGACTGCCCCTTCAGGCACTGTTCCCCGACGTGTTCCCGGCCGACTGGTCGATCAAGCCGTGGGCGATTCTGTCCGGCGTGGTCGGCCTGGTCTTCGTCTGGCTGAACAAGTACAGCGTCTTCGAGAAGGTCATGACGGTGCTCGTCGGCGTCATGTTCGTCGTGACGGTCTATCTGGCGATCCGCGTCACCCCGCACCTCGGCGATGCCTTCGCCGGCCTGCTCCCGGTCCTGCCCGACGAGAAGGACTCGATCCTCAACACGCTCGGCCTGATCGGTGGCGTCGGCGGCACCATCACCCTTGCCGCGTACGGCTATTGGGTCAACGCGAAGGGCTGGACGAACACGTCGTGGATGAAGGTGATGCGCCTCGACAACCGGGTCGCGTACATCACCACCGGCATCTTCGTCGTGGCGATGCTGTTCGTCGGCGCGGAACTGCTGCACTCGTCCCACACCGCGATCGCCGAGGGCGACAAGGGACTCGTCGACCTCTCCAAGATCCTTGAGGCCCAGTACGGCACGGCGACGGCGAAGCTCTTCCTGGTCGGCTTCTTCGCCACGTCCTTCACCTCCCTCATCGGCGTCTGGCACGGCGTGAGCCTGATGTTCGCCGACTTCGTCGAGCGCTACCGCCTGTCCCGCGTCGTCACCGGCGAGGAAGTGGCGCGCGGCGACCGGGAGAAGGGCTGGCCGTTCCGCGCGTTCCTGCTGTGGATGACCTTCCCGCCGATCGTCCTGCTCTTCCAGGGCCAGCCGTTCCGCCTGGTCATCATCTACGGAGTCCTCGGCGCGGCCTTCATGCCGTTCCTGGCGCTCACCCTGGTCTGGCTGCTCAACTCCTCGCGCACACCGGCCAGTTGGCGCAACGGCTGGCTGAGCAACAGCATGCTCACCATCTCCGGCCTGCTGTTCGTCGTCCTGTGCGTGAAGCAGATCTGGGACCAGCCGTGGTCGGAGTTCTTCTAGTTCTGCCTACTTGGCGGTGGCGCGGGCCCGGGCGATGTCCGGGTAGCGCACCGTGAAGAGGATCGGCAGCGCGATGCAGGCCACGGTCAGTACGGTGCGGGCGGTGTCGCTGCCCGGCTGGGAGTGGCGCAGCCACGCGCTGCCGATCCCGCTGACGGTGAAGGACGCGGCCCACACGGCGCTGATGGTGACGTTCACCCTGTGGAACACGGGGTTGCCCCAGAACGCGGCCGGCACCTGCGTCTTCGCGATCCCCAGCGTGAACGGCCGTCCGATGAGGAGGGACCCCCAGGCGATCAGGGCCAGCCACAGCGAGGATCCGGCCGACGCGTAGTGCTCGACGAAGGCGGAGTCCGGCACGGCGAACGCGACGCCGGTGCCGACCGCGAAGAACACGGCGGCGCTCACCTCGATGACGAGCGCGTCCCAGGCACGGCCCGCGCGCCGCTGGCCCATCGCGAGCACGACGGCCAGGACGAGCCCGACGAGCAGCGCGTACCGGACCTCGATGGCGCCGATCAGCACGCTCACGGCGATCCACGGAAGGAAGCTGCGCAGGTAAGCCATGAGATCCCCCAGGTATGGTCCGGCCCGACATACGACATTCGACATTCCTGAACTGACATGTCGAAGTTAGAACTTCACGTCGCGACATGTCAATACTGGAATGTCGTGGTTACAGTAGTCCCATGAGCCTTCGACACGCACTGCTCGGCCTCCTCGCGGACGGTCCGGCCAGCGGATACGACCTGCTCGGGACCTTTCGTATCAGCCTTGAAAACGTCTGGCCCGCCACTCAGAGCCAGATTTACACCGAGTTGACCAAGCTCGACGCGGCCGAGCTGATCCGGGTCGCGGAGGAGGGGCCGCGCGGCCGCAAGACGTACGAGATCACGGACGCCGGCCGCGGCGAGCTGCGGCACTGGCTCCTTGAGGCGGCCCCGATCGGATACCGGCGCAACGACGTGCTGCTGCGGGTCTTCCTCCTCGGCACCGTGAAGGGCGGCGAGGCGCGGGCCTTCCTGCGCGGCAGGGCCGAGTCGGCGCGCGGCCGTCTCGGCGACCTGGAGGAACTCGACGCGGCGATGGACTGGAGCGCCGACCCGCTCTCGGTCTACGGCCGGCTGACCCTGGAATGGGGCAAGCGGTTCATGGCGATGCAGGCGGAGTGGGCCGACTGGGCGGAGAAGGAAGTGGCGGCGGCGGAGAACGGGTGACGGGCCGCGCCGCCGGGGGAGCGGCGGTGCGGCCCACGTACAGGGGAATTACAGGCCGTCGACGTGCGGGCCCACGGCCGAGGACCACGCGTTGCCGGACGAGGCGTCCCAGTTGGTGGACCAGGTCATCGCGCCGCGCAGGCCCGGGTAGGTCTTCGACGGCTTGAACGAACCGCAGTTCGTGCCCTTGGTGAGGCAGTCGAGGGCGTCGTTCACGACCGACGGGGCGACGTATCCGCTGCCCGCCGCGCTCGACGACGCGGGCGTGCCGATGCCGACCTGCGAGGGGTCGAGCCCGCCCTCCAGCTGGATGCAGGCAAGGGCGGTCAGGAAGTCCACGGACCCCTGGCTGTAGACCTTGCCGTCGCAGCCCAGCATCGAACCGCTGTTGTAGTACTGCATGTTGACGACGGTGAGGATGTCCTTCACCGCGAGAGCCGTCTTGAAGTACTCGGCCGAGGTCGACTGCATGTCGATGGTCTGCGGCGCCATGGTGAGCACGAACCCGCTGCCCGCCTTCGACGCCAGCGACTTCAACGCCTGCGACATGTACGTGGAGTTCAGCCCGTTCTCCAGGTCGATGTCGACCCCGTCGAAGCCGTACTCCTGCATGAGCGCGTACACGGAGTCGGCGAAGTTGGCCGCGGAGGCCGCGTCGCTGACCTGGATGGTGCCCTTCTCGCCGCCGATCGAGATGACCACGGACTTGCCCGCCGCCTGCTTGGCCTTGACGTCGGCCTTGAAGGCGTCCTCCGTGTAGCCGCCGAGGCCCGCCGAGTCGAGCGTGAAGTCGACGGCTCCGGGCTTCGCGGTGGCGTCGGCGAAGGCGATGGCAACGATGTCGTACGCGTCCGGGACATCGGCGAGTTTCTGCACGGTCGCGCCGTTGTCGAAGTTCTGCCAGTAGCCGGTGACGGCGTGCGCCGGAACGGCGGCCGTGGTGCTTTCCGCCGTACTCGCCGCATTCGCCGTACTTGTCGTGGCGAGACCGCCCACGGCGAGCGCCGCCGCCGTGAACGCGCCGAGAAGTACGCCGAGCCGGGACCGTCTGCGATAGGAATGCGCCATTTCTTCCTCCAAGTGGGGGGAGGTCTCCCGGCACCGAAGTGGGGGAGAAGTGGGGGGAGTTGGGGAAGCAGCTGCTGGCCGTACAAGCTGGTCCAGACCATTGAACTTGTCAAGGGTTGGCACCGACGCTTCTTCGCCAACCCGCCACCGGCCGACGCCGATCGCGCTGTGAACAGTGCGAAGTGGGGTGTTGCGGGGCGGCGGCGTGGATATGGTGCTCAAGCAGAACCGGGAGCACCATCGCGAGGTGCTGCCGCAGGGACGCAGAGCGACGACCGGGGGGTTCACGCGTGCCGACCGCCATAGCCGTGACCGACCCCGACCTGGTCCTCGCCTCACCGGACCGGCACACACCGACCGCCACCGTGCTGCCCGTGGGCGAACCGCAGCAGAAGTATCCGCTCGACCGCGCCCTCACCGACGTCCACACGCTGATCGAACAGCACGGGTACGTGATCGTGCTCTGCCCGGAATCGGCGCCGGACGCGACCGTGCACCGGCTGCATTCGATCCGTTCGGTGCTGGAAACCGACCGGATCGCGATCCTGCGCCCCGCGCTCCCGCCCCTCGGACTCGCCGTCCTCGCGCTGCAATTGCGCCAGTTGTCGATCTGCGACTTCAGCCCCGGGGTGCTGGCGTCGTCCGCCCGGCTGCTCGCCCACTACGTCTACGCGGGCGCGGTGGTCGGCTCCGTGGCCAAACTGGACCGGGTCCCGGTCTCCCTCAAGGCGCACGCCAAGTCCTGGTCCCCGAACGCCCAGTTCGCGGTGGTGGCCTCACCGCAACCCCAACTCCTGCGCCTGACCGGCTCCGAGACCCCCACAGGACCCGCCTTCGGGACCCGCATGGTCTACGCCGTCGGCCGCCACACCCCGGACTGGCTCACCGGCGTCCTCGCCCCCGCCTGGCGGGTGCAGGGGGTGACGCGGACGCGGCTGCCGGCCGAGTCGTCGCGGTGGTGGGCGACGGGCAGGCCGGACAACCCCGGCCGGATCGTGGAGTTCGCGGCGGCCATCCCGAACATCTCCGTGCTCTACCAACTGGTCTCGTCCGTCCGCCGCGAGCAGTGCCACTGGTGCGGCCTCGAACTCATCGGGGACCGCTGCGGGTTCTGCTCCGCGCCGCTGGCGGGCGAGGCGCCACCCGAGGGCGCGGGCGCTCCGGCGCGCTCGGCGCTCGCACCCGCGTCGGGCTCGACCCGCACGGCGCTCCCTCGCGCGCACCACCACTGACCCGAACTGGCCCTGCCCGTCCCTACCCGTCCCTACCAACGAGGTTGCCCGGTCCATGAACTCACGTCAGCGCCGCGGCGTCATACTCCTGGTCGTCTCGGCCCTGTGTGCCATCGGCGCGTTCGCCGGTGTGCTCGCGGTGATCCGTGACGTGAACTCCAAGGTGGGCGACGAGGTGGCCGCGTACCGGCTGAAGCAGGACGTGGCCCCGTACAAGCAGCTCACGGCGGACCAGTTCGAGAAGGTGGACATGCCGAAACGGTGGCTGTCGGACACGGCCGTCACCGACCTCGGCGACCTGCGCGGCAAGATCGCCGTCACGCAGCTGAAGAAGGGCTCCCTCCTCCAGACCGACATGATCGTCGACCGTCCGAAGCTGGAGGCGGGCCAGCAGGAGATCGCCATCATGATCGACGCGGAGACCGGCGTCGCCGGGAAGATCAGCCCCGGTTCGAAGGTCAACATCTACGCGACGTTCAAGGCCGAGAACGACAAGGAGAAGGACCAGTCCAAGGTCATCGTGGAGAACGCCGGCGTCATCGACGTCGGCAAGCTCACCCCGATCGACCAGCAGGGCGCCGCGGGCGACGACAGTGCCGCCCGGCGGCAGGGCGAGGCGGTCCCGATCACCTTCGCGCTGTCCGCCGCGGACGCCCAACGGGTGGCGTACGCCGAGTCCTTCGCGTCCCACGTGAGGCTGGCGCTGGTCGCCCCGGGCGCCGACGCCACGATCGCCCCTGACGACAAGTCGTACACGCTGGAGGGGGACAAGTGAGGGCACTTAAAGCCCCTGCGGCGTTTGAGCAGGTCTTTCAAGCCCCGCTCTTGGACGAGAGCCCGCGGGGTCCGGGGCGGAGCCCCGAGGCGTCGACCACGGTGTCGTGGAACGGAGCGTCCCGCCGATGACCATTCGCATACTCCCGGCCACCGCCGACCCGGAAACCACCAGAGCCCTGGGGACCCTCCTCTCCCAACTCCCGGACGCCGAGCCCGCCCCACCCGCCCCCGACGCCACCGCCCTCCTCGACACCTTGGCCGCCCTCGCCGCCGAATCCCTGGACGAACTCCCGGAGGTCGTCCTCGTCCACGACCGCATCGGCCCCGTCCCCGCCCTCGACCTCATCCGCGACCTCGTCCTCCGCTTCCCGGCGGTGGGCGTCGTCCTGCTCACCGCCGACACCGGCCCCGCCCTCCTCACCGCCGCGATGGACAGCGGAGCGCGCGGCATCGTCGCCTTCCCCCTCGGCTACGACGCCCTCGCGGAACGCGTACACGCGGCCGCCGCCTGGTCGGCCGGCATGCGCCGCCACCTGGCCGGCGGCACCGGAACGGAACTCGTCCCGGCGGGCGGCGGCGGCCGCGTCATCGCGGTGGCGGGCGCGAAGGGCGGCGTGGGAACGACGGTCACCGCCGTCCAACTCGCCCTCGCCGCCCGCGCCTCGGGCCGCACCGCCGCCCTCCTGGACCTGGACCTCCAGTCCGGCGACGTGGCCTCCTACCTGGACGTCCAGTTCCGCCGCTCCGTCGCCGACCTCGCCGCGATCCGCGACATCACGCCCCGTGTCCTCCAGGACGCCGCCTTCGCCCACGAGTCCGGCGTCGACCTCCTCCTGGCCCCCGCCGACGGCGAACGCGGCGAGGACGTCACGGACCGCGTCGCCCGCCAGGTGATCCACGCCCTGCGCGCCCGCTACGACGTGGTGATCATCGACTGCGGTACGCAGATGGGCGCGGCGAACACCACGGCCATCGAACTCGCCGACCAGGCGGCCCTCCTGGTCACCCCGGACGTCGTGGCGGTACGAGCGGCCAAACGCATGGTCCGCCTCTGGGACCGCCTCCAGATCCGCAAGGCGGAGGAAACCCTCACGGTCGTGAACCGCCACGCCCGCTCGGCGGAGATCCAATCGACGCTGGTGGAACGCGTAACAGGCACGAAGACGGCCCGCACCTCCATCCCGGCCGCGTACAAGGAACTCCAGGCGGCCGTGGACGCGGGCCGCATGCAGGACCTCGACAACCGTTCCACGGTCAAGCAGGCGATGTGGGCGCTGGCGGCGGAACTCGACCTGGTCGCCACGCCCACGCCCCCGGCATCGGGCCGCCGGGCCCGCCGCCGCGCCTCCGACAAGGGCGCGGTGACCCTCGAGTTCGCGGCGATGTTCCCGCTGGTCCTGGTCGTCCTCGCCCTGATGTGGCAGTGCGTCCTGTACGGCTACACGTACTCCCTGGCCGGGAATGCGGCGGACGAGGCGGCGCGGGCGGCGACGTCCGCGTACGCCTCCGGCGCGGATGGGCAGGGGGCGTGCGACGCTGCGGGCCGCAAGAACCTGCCGGGGGCGTGGCAGGGAGCGGAGATCAGCTGCCCGGACAGCGACGGCGTGGTCACGAAGGCCACGGTCGAGGTCGACGTCCCGCTGTTCTTCCCGGGCGTCAACCCAGGCTGGTCCGTAAAGGGCGAAGCCGGCGCGGCAACGGAGGCGACCCGGTGACGTGGTTGACGCCACGGGGCTCCGCCCCGGACCCCGCGCCTCAAACGCCGGCGGGGCTGGATCGCCTCAATCGCCGGCGGGGCTTGATCCCTCAAGCCCCGCCGGAGCTTGAGCAGGCACTTCAAGCCCCTGCGGCGCTTGAGCAGGCCTTTCAAGCCCCTGCGGCGATTGAGCAGCGGGGTCCGGGGCGGAGCCCCGAGGCCGTAACGCCGCCGCGGCGAAACCTGACCGGTGACCGCGGAGTCTCCATGCTGGAGTTCGCTGGCTTCCTCCCCTTCCTCCTGGTGATAGGAATCGCCGCGATCCAACTCGGCCTCGTCGGCTACGCCGCGAACCAGGCCGGATCCGCCGCCCGCGCAGCGGCCCGCGCCCAATCCCTCGCCCCCGGCACCGCACAGACGGCCGCCGCGGCCTCCACCAGCTCCTGGCTGGAGCCCAAGGCCGAAGGGTCCGGCGGCGAGGACACGGTGACGTTCACCGTGACCGTCCACGTACCACCGATCATCCCGTTGTTCGGCGACGGCTGGAACGTACGCCGCACCGCAACCATGCCCAACGACCGCACAGACGCAGGAAGTTGAGGTGACGCGGAGATGAGCCTGCGTTCCCGCGTGGTCGCCACCCAGGACCCGGCCGGAGGCCCCGGCCCCGCCACCCCCGCCGCCCGCGACGAGGGCCTGGTCGCCGTCTACCGCACCAAGCTCCTCGAAGAGATCGACCTCGCGGAGATGTCATCCCTCCAGGCCGACGAACGCCGCGTCCGCCTGGAGCGCGTACTCGGCCACATCATCAGCCGCGAGGGCCCCGTCCTCTCCTCGACGGAACGCACCCAGCTGATCCGCCGCGTCGTCGACGAGGCCCTCGGACTCGGCATCCTCGAACCCCTCCTCGCGGACCCGTCGGTCACCGAAATCATGGTGAACGGCCCGGACTCGATCTTCGTGGAGCGAGCCGGCCGCGTAGAACAACTCCCGCTCCGCTTCGCATCCCCCGAACAACTCATGCAGACGATCGAACGCATCGTGTCGACCGTCAACCGCCGCGTCGACGAGTCGAACCCCATGGTCGACGCCCGCCTCCCCACCGGCGAACGCGTCAACGTGATCATCCCGCCGCTCTCGCTCACCGGCGCCACGCTCACGATCCGCCGCTTCCCGCGCGCGTACAGCCTGAGCGAACTCCTGGAACTCGGCTCGCTCGACGAGCACATGCTGATGTTCCTCGCCGCCTGCGTCCGCGCCCGCTTCAACGTCATCGTGAGCGGCGGCACGGGCTCCGGAAAGACCACCCTCCTGAACGCGCTCTCCGCCCTCATCCCCGCCCGCGAACGCATCATCACCATCGAGGACTCGGCGGAACTCCAACTCCAACAGGACCACGTGATCCGCCTCGAATCGAGGCCCTCCAACGTCGAGGGCAAGGGCCAGATCACCATCCGCGACCTCGTCCGCAACAGCCTGCGCATGCGCCCCGACCGCATCATCGTCGGAGAGGTCCGCGGCGGCGAGACCCTGGACATGCTCCAGGCGATGTCGACCGGCCACGACGGCTCGCTCGCCACGGTCCACGCGAACACGGCGGAGGACGCCCTCACCCGCCTCCAGACCCTCGGCTCGATGTCGGAGGTCGACATCCCCTTCGAGGCGCTGCGCGACCAGATCAACTCGGCGGTGGACGTCCTCGTCCAGCTCACGCGCGCCGCCGACGGTTCCCGCCGCATCACGGAGATCGCCCTCCTCATCTCCCACGGCCGCGAACAGTTCAGGATCGCGACCGCGACCCGCTTCGTCGCGCAGCCCTACGTCTCCGGGGCCACGGACGACGAGATCCGCCGGGTCCGCGGCTACTACGAACACCTTCCGCTGCCCCGCCTCCTCGCCGACCGGCTGTACGTGGCGGGGGAGGCGGTGCCACCGGCGTTCGGCGTCGTGGAGTCGGTGGACGTACGCAACACGAGGGAGGCGACGGGATGACCACCCCTGTCCTGCTGGCCCTGGCCGCCACGGTCCTCGCCTGCGTCGTCGCGATCGCGGGCGTCCACATCCTGGCCTCGGGGCGCGCCCGGCGCCAGGACCTGGCCGACCGTCTGGACGCGTACCCGGCGGGCGGCGACCCGGCCGCCTCCGGCGCGGGCGGCCGGGCCCGCCGCTTCGCCGCCGTCGACCGCCGCCTGCGCCGCACCCGCCTCGGCCGCTCGGTCCACCTGCGCCTGTCGGCGACGGGCCTGAACGTGACGGCGGGCGAGTTCACGGTCTACGTCGCCGTGGTCGCGGTGGCACTGTGGCTGCTGGCGGCATCGACCCTGGCGCCGTTCTTCGGCCCGATCGCCGCACTGGTGACCATCTACAGCGCGCTCATCTTCCTCAACTGGCAACGCCAGAAACGCATCGAGGCCTTCATCAACCAACTCCCGGACGTCGCCCGCCTCCTGGCGAACGCGACGGCCGCGGGCCTCGCCCTGCGCACATCGCTCGCGATGGCGGCGGAGGAACTGGAGGCCCCCGCGGGCGAGGAACTCTCGCGCGTGGCCGACCAGTTGGCACTCGGCCGCTCGGTGGACGACGCCCTGGACGAACTGGCGTCCCGCCTGCCCTCCCGCGAACTGGTCGTGCTCGTGACCACCCTGGTCCTGTCCAACAAGGCGGGTGGCACGGTGGTCTCGTCCCTCCGGAACCTCACAAAAACCCTGGAGGACCGGAAGGAGACCCGCCGCGAGATCCGCACGATGCTCTCCGAGGTCAACGCGACGGCCTTCACCGTCCCGCTCCTCGGCCTCGGCTCCCTCCTCCTGATCAACTCCTCGAACGACGGAGCACTTGCGCGCGTGACGGAATCGGGAGTGGGCCGCACGTTGATCCTGATCTCCCTGGCCCTCTACGGCATCGGCTTCTTCGTGATCCGCCGCCTCGGCCGAATCGAGGTGTGAGGCGACGATGTCGACGACGATGGTGGGCATACTCCTCGCGGCCCTCGCGGGGGCGGCGACCCTCGGCATCTGCCTGGGCATCCGCATGTACCGCGCGGACGCCAAGGTCCCCAGCGACCTGGCCCTGGCCCTGGAGGTGGGCGCCGGCCGGGTCTCCACGGCAGGCTCGGCGGTCGACCGCATCGGCATGCGGTTCGCGCCGCTGGTGCTCCGGCTGATGGGCCCGCGCCGCGTCGACGCGAAGCGCCGGAAGATCGACCAGGCGGGCAACCCCGGCGGCCTGACCATCGACCGCTACGCGGCCCGCCGCGCGGTCTACGGAGCGTTCGGCCTGGTCATGGGCCTGGTCTTCCTCTCCGCCGACAGCCCCCTCTTCGGCCTCCTGACCCTTGCCTTCGGCGCGCTGGCGGCGGACGCGCTCATCTGGCAGGCGGTACGGGACCGCAAAGAGGTCATCGACCGCACCCTCCCGGACTTCCTGGACGTCCTCGCGGTCGTCGTCTCCGCGGGCCTCGGCTTCCGCCAGGCGCTCGACCGGGTCTCGGAGAAGTACGAGGGCCCGTGGGCCGACGAACTCCGCATCACGCTCCGCCAGATGGACATGGGCGTCCCCCGCCGCCAGGCCTTCAACGAACTCCGCCGCCGCAACGCCTCGGAACAGGTCGCCCAGTTCGTCTCGGCACTCCAACAGGGCGAGGAACTCGGCTCCCCGATCGCCGACACCCTGATCCAACTCGCCACGGACATGCGCCGCACGGACGCCCAGAACTCCCGCCGCCGGGCGGCGAAGACGATTCCGAAGGCGACGATGGTGACGTTGGTGTTCATGTTGCCGGCGACGATGATCCTGATCGGAACCGGGATGTTCCTCGGTTCCGGAACCAACTTCGGCTCCGTATTGGGCCGTTGATTCTTCTACGTAAGGGGGGTACCGGCGATGACGGGCGACGCAACGCGCCGACAACTTCCGGTCAAGCGCGACCCCTTACTTGGCGAATACGAGTGCAGAGGGTTGCGCTCCACGTACGTTGCGTGTGTTGATTTGGTTGCCTTGGCGAAAGTGCCGGAAGTGGTGAAAGGGGGCTCCCGTGATCAGGGACAAATTGCTCGGGGTGTGGGTGACGTGGACCAATGCGCTCGGGGAGCGGGTTCGGGGGTCCCGGCGGGATTCCGGGGCCGGGTTTGTGGAGTACGCGGGGCTGATGATTCTGATCGCGGGGATTTTCGTGGCGATCGACCAGTTGGGGTTGGGAGGGAAGATCTCCCAGGCCATCGGCAATGCCATCAACCGCGTCATCGGAGGCGGCTGACCACACGCCTGCCGCGCGGGGATCGAGGTTCCACATTGCCGATCTACATCTGGTTGACCGGGATTCTCCTGTTCGCTGCTTTCGCCTTCTTCGCCTTCGCTCAGGCGGCTTCGGCGCGAAACGGGGCGCAATCGGCCGCCGACGCGGCCGCATTGGCGGCGGCGCAGTCGTCTCGCGACGAGCTGATGCTGGGCCTCGGCGGTGCGCTCAAAGGTGGGGACAACTGGCTGGACTGGCTGGATGGCAAGAACACCAATGACGCCGATGCCGGGGCCGCGGCGGGCCGTCTGGCCGCAGCCAATCATGCCGACGTCGTGGGCGGCCCGGACTCCACGGAGGTCAACGGCTTTCCGGGCTATCGGGTCGAGGTGGAGACCCGCTACACGGTCGGCGACACGGTCATCCCCGGCACTGAGGGCAAGCACGCCAAGGCGCATGCCACAGCGGTGGTTCAGCCGCGCTGCGAAGTCCCCCTGGACGCCGACCCGAAGGAGCCCCTGGAACTCACCTGCGACGGTAGGGAGCTGGACTTCGACCCCGAGGACTTCGACCTGGACGACCTGCCGGACGCGTCCGACCTGTTCGCCGTCCACCTTGCCGACTGACGAGAGAGGGAAGCCGCAGCGATGAATCTTCGGCGTACGACCACCACCCGCCGAGCGTTGGCTGCGGCGACGATCTCGGCGGGCCTGATCCTGTCCGTGACTGGCTGCGGAGGTGACGGCGACAAGAGCGAGGGGGGCTCCGCGAAGTCCTCTGCCCCGGCGCAGCAGGGTGGCGACGGCAAGGCGAAGCCGTCAGTGCCGGCGGCGGACAAGACGCTCGCCGAGGTGAAGGGCAACGACATCACGGTGAAGGTCACTTCGGCCACTCGTGATCAGGGCGGCTTCCTCACCGTTACCGGCTCGGTCACCAACAACACGTCCGGCATATGGGTCGCCAACGAGTGGCGCAGCCCCGAGACCGAACTGCAGGGCAATGGCGGGTCCCTGGCCGGTGCCAGTGTTGTGGACCAGGAAGGCAAGAAGAAGTACCTGGTCCTCCGTGACACCCAGGGCAGATGCCTGTGCACGAAGTTCGAGGGCGGCATCGACCAGGGCAAGAGCGCCGACTGGTTCGCCCAGTTCCCCGCGCCACCCGAGGGGACGAAGTCGGTGCAGCTCCAGGTTCCCACCATGCCCCCGGCCCAACTCAACCTCACCGAGGGCGAGTAACCATGCCCCGACGCCGCCGAACCGCCACGGTCCTCACCGCCGCAACGGCGCTCCTGCTCACCACCGGAGCGGTGGTCGCCCACGCCGACGACGAACCCACCGGCGCCCCGCCCGGCAGCAACAGCAGCTCCCCGCCGCCCTCGGTGGACGCCAACAGTCCCGGCCTGAAGCTCGCCGACGGGGCCACCCTCGCCCCCGCCAAGGTCCTGGACATCAAGTCGGTCGTGGAGGACCTCTCCGGCGACGAGCGCCGCACGGACACCAATGAGGACGTGACGTTCGCCCTCCAGGCCGAGGTCCTCTTCCCCAAGGACAGCCCCAAGCTGAACCCCGACGGAAACTCCCGCATCCAGGCCATCGCGGACGAGATCAAGAACCAAAAGGCAAGCTCCGTGCGCGTCTTCGGGTTCACCGACAACCTCGGCTCGTACGCCCACGGCCTCAAGCTCTCCAAGAACCGCGCGGAAGCCGTCCACGATGCCCTGACGGCGGCGCTCGGCGCGCAGGGCGGGGACATCACGTTCCAGGTCAGGGGCTACAGCGAGGACTACCCCATCGCGGACAACGACTCGGAACAGGGTCGCAAGAAGAACCGCAGGGTTGAGGTCTCCCTCCCCAAGTCCGACTGAGCGAACTGTGACGCGTAAGGACGAGCAGATCGTCGTTACGCGTCACAGTTCGTCGCCCGAGACCCGGTGCGTCGGCCAAGCGTCCCGTTGCTGCCACTCCTTGGCGACGGCGAGCAGCGCCGTGTCGATGCTCAGAACGTGCTCGCCGGTGTCGAGGCTGAGCGTCTTGCCGTAGGGGCCCGTGGCACGCTCGCGTTACCCACCGCCCGACGGGTCGGTGAAAACGGTCCAGGCCCTGGTGTACGGGTCGAGCACCAGGCACGCCGGGATGCCTGCGGCTGCGTACTCGCGCGGCTTGATGACGTAGTCGTTCTCGACGGACGACGCGGAGACGATCTCGACAGCCAGATCGATGGTGTCCGCGTCGTAGGGGGCGGGCTCCTCCTCATCGCCGTGCCACACGATGTTGTCGGGGCTGCGACGCGTGTCCCACTCGGGATGGGTGAACTCGATCCCACCAAGGGCGGCGTCACCCACCTGCTCGCGCAGTTGACGGTCGACTTCTCGCTGTGTGCGGAAGTGGGCGGGAGACACGGGCGACATCATCACCACGTCGCCGACGACGCTGACGTCCACCCCCTCCACGCGCTCCTCGACGTGCTCGGCGAGCGAGAGCAGGTGTGGAAGGTTGCGCGCGATGCGCTGTTCGGTCACGGGAGCCGCCTCAGCTCTTGTCGGGCTCTTCGCCCTCGGTCTCGGTCTCCGGGTAGGCGATGAACGATCCCTTGGCGGGCAGCGTAACGACCAAGCCGCGTTCGCGGAGTTCACGGGTCGCGCGGCGGGCGGTCAGGTGGGCGACTCCGTACTCTGCCGCGAGATCCCGCTCGCCGGGCAGGCGCGCCCCTGGGTGCAGGTCGCCTTTGGCGATGCGCTCGGCAATGTGGTCGGCCATCTGCATGTAGACGTACGCGATCTTCGTCGGGTCGATCGGCGGCCGATTGCGAGCTGAGTCTCCTGCCATTCGAACAATGTACGACACCCTTGAGCTGCGCGGCTCTACGGAGTGCGCCCAACCGCTATACACCAAGCCCCTGCACCCAGTAGCGTGCCACGTGTAAAGAAGACCCCGGCGACGGGTGGAGCCGTCCCGGGGCATGGCCAACGCTTTCAAGGAGCGTCAACATGCTGGATCGTACTCTCCGAGCCCTCTGCTGGGCCTTACGCCTCTGTATGCCCGCCCCAACGGGGCGCGGTGAGCGGGAGGAACGGCGGCGGCAACGCGAACGCCGCCGCGCCCTCTACCTGGCCACCGTCGGGATCGACGTGGGGCCGCGCCCGGAACTCATCCACGGGGGTGCCCGGTGACGAACAACCCGCCCCGCCCGCCGCTGCGCATGTGCGCCCGCTGCCAACGCACCACCGACGAGCCGATCCTGGTCCAGGAAGTGCACGCCCCGACGGGCCCCGGCTTCAACGTGTACGCGTGCCCGGAGTGCGCCCCGAGCTATCCGCCCATGGTCGACCCGCTGGACATCCTCGACAGGGCTCATCGGGTCCGCCGTGACGTGGATCAGTCGATCGACACCGGCAGCGATTCGACGCCGTAGACGATCGAGAGCTTGCGGAACTCCAGCTCCGAGGGTTCCACCGCGAGCCGCAACTCCGGGAAGCGGCGCACCAGTTGAGGGAAGGTCGCGCGCAGTTCCATCTTGCCGAGTTCCGCGCCGATGCAGCGGTGGATGCCGTAGCCGAACGCCAGGTGGGAGGAGCTGGGCGGTCGGGCGGGGAGGAAGGCGTCCATGTCGTCATCGTCGCCGCCGAGGCGGGGATCGCGGTCCGCGGCGCTCAGGGACACGATGACTATGTCGCCGGCGGCGAGCGGCACGCCGCCGATGACGGTGTCCTCGCGGGCGAAGCGGGGGAAGGCGGTCTGAACGACCGTGAGGTGGCGCAGGAGTTCGTCGACGAAGGGGGCCGCGACCGTGGCCGGGTCCTCCGCGTCGCGCAGCGCCGTGAAGTGCTCCCGGTCCTGGAGCATGGTCATGGTGCCGAGGGCGATCATGCTGGCCGTGGTCTCCAGACCGCCGGTCAGGACGCCGTCCGCGAGGCCCGTGAGCTCCTCGTCGGTGATGTTGTCGCCGTGCTCGCGCACCAGCATGCCGAGCAGGCCCTCACCGGGGTTGCGGCGCTGTTCGGCGACGACCCCTGCGAGGTAGTCGAGCGACTGGGAGACCGCGCCGAATGAGGCTCCGGCCCCGCCCAGGACGTCGAAGCGGGCGACGGAGAACTGCTGGAACGCGTCGCGCTCCTCGTACGGGACGCCGAGGAGTTCGCAGATGACGAGCGCGGGGACCGGCATCGCGAAGTGCTCGACGAAGTCGGCCGTGCCGTCGGGCGACTCGCGGGCCGCCTTCTCCAGCTGGGCCAGCTGTTCCTCGATGATCGCGTGGATGCGCGGTGTGAGCCGCGACAGACGGCGCATCGTGAACTCGGGGGTCAGGAGGCGGCGGAGTCGCGTGTGGTCCGGCGGGTCACAGAAGCCGAGACCGCCGGGGTGCTGCTCGGCATCGGCGCCGCCCACCCCCACCAGGTTGCGGAAGTCGTTGCTGAACGCCTTCGCGTTGCCGAGGACCTCCTTCGCCTCGTCGTATCCGGACACCAGCCACACGGTCATGCCGGGCATCGGCAGTTTGCTGACGGGTTCGCGGTCGCGCAGCGCACCGATCTCGGGGACCGGGTCGACGCCGTCGCGGCGCAGCGGCAGCAGCACGGCGTCGGGGAGCCTCGACAGTACGGACAGGTCGAGGCTTCCTCCCTTTCTGCGAAGCCGGGAGAAGTAGAGGCGGGTCAGCCAGGTCGCTATCGCGGAACGTACGGACATGTGCTCGCATTTCTGCGGTGAGGCGGTAGGACGGACGGGCCTGATGAAGGTGTGGGGACCGGGGAATGCCAGTGGGGAACGCCAAGGGTACGTGCGATCCCCCTGTTCTACGGAAGAGGGGCAACCCCCAGCCCGACCCTGGGGCTACCCCTAGTACCGGCGAAACCGAGATGAATCCGACCCCGTGTGACTGCGATCATGCGCAGCATGACCACTTCCGACAATCTTCGTCCCATTCCCGAGGGTCGCCCCCACGGTGAGCGCTCCTACGAAGAGCTCGTGGCCGAGGCCGTCGCCGCGCCCACCGAGGGCTGGGACTTCTCCTGGTTCGACGGACGGGCCACCGAGGAGCGGCCCTCGTGGGGTTATGCCCGCCTCATGGGGGACCGGCTCGCCCGCGTGGAATCCGCCCTCGATCTGCACACCGGTGGCGGCGAGGTACTGAACCTGGCCCCGAAGCTGCCCTCCCTGATGGCCGCGACCGAGGGCTGGCCCCCGAACGTCCAGAAGGCCACCCGCCTCCTGAGCCCCCGTGGCGTGGTCGTCGTCGCCTCGCCCGACGACGCGCCGCTGCCCTTCGCCGACGCGGCCTTCGAGCTGGTCACCGCCCGTCACCCGGTCAAGGCCCACTTCGCCGAGATCGCCCGCGTGCTGCGCCCCGGCGGCACCTACTTCGCCCAACACGTGGGCCCGGCCAGCGTGTTCGAGCTGGTGGAGTACTTCCTGGGGCCACAGGAGGAGGCCAGGCGCGGCCGGGACCCGCAAGGAGAGGCTCAGCAGGCGCGGGACGCCGGGCTTGAGATCGCCGATCTGCGCGCCGAGCGCTTGCGTATCGAGTTTCATGACATCGGGGCCGTTGTCCATTTTCTTCGCAAGGTCGTATGGATGGTGCCCGGCTTCACAGTTGACGCGTACGAGCCCCAACTCCGGGCCCTGCATGAGCAGATCACGACGGAAGGGCCGTTCGTGGCCCACAGTTCCCGCCACCTCATCGAGGCCCGCAAGCCGTCGTCGTAGCCGTAGTCGGGCCCCTGTTGCCTACGTAACTCTGGCCCGTACAGACGTCTCGCGTAAGGTCCCGCCCCATGAGCCACACGCAATTCAGCCAAGCTTTCCTTTACGAGACCGAGCGGCACGCGGCGTGGGGTGGTGCTCAGCTCGAAGCTCTCATGGGGTTCCTGCCCGAAGGGGCGTCGTGGACGGCCGATCTGCCGACATGTCGCTACCGGCAGGGCCACGTGGACCTGCGGGTCGGAGTCCTCGGCACCTACGACGCCGCTCAGCGGTCGTGGATGTGGGGCTGGGCCAACCCCGAACTGCGCGGCACGCCCATCGCGGCGCTCTCCGAACAGGTGGGGCGATTCGGCCAGAGCCAGGGGATAGCCGAGTTCACGACCCAGCAGCTCGACTTGTCCGGGTTCCCCGACCCCCGGCGGGCCGCCGAGACCCTCGCCTTCGCGGGGATGGGCGTGACGGGCGCTCCCGGTTACATCGGCGTGCCCGCGAACCCGGAGACCCAGGTCTACTTCCTGCCCGAGGACCCGCAGGTGCCGCGCGCCGCCCTCGACCCGGTCACGCTGCCGCGCACGCTCGTCCAGGCCGAGGGGCTGCTCGGCGTCGACGCCCGGCGCCTGGTCGCGGGCTTCTTCGACCACCACGGGGTGGCGTACCGGGACAACGGCGGGCAGATCGCGGCGGAGCTGCCCGGTTCGGTCCCCGCCGAGATCGGCTTCGACGAGGCGGGCCGCATCGCCGGCATCCGCCTCGCCCTGCACTGAACTTTCCCGAGAGTCACGCCTCGTCGCGCAGCCCGAGGCGCAGGTGCTCCACATGGAAAAGCGCCTGGTCGAGCAGTTGCGCGACGTGGTCGTCATACAGCGCGTAGACGATCGAGCGCCCCTTGCGCTCACCGCTGACAAGCCCCAGATTGCGCAGCAGCCGCAGCTGGTGCGAGCACGCGGACTGTTCGAGACCGGCCGCCTCCGCGAGGTCGCCGACCGCGCACGGCCCCTCCTGGAGCCGGGCCAGAATGCGCAGCCGCGACGGAGTCGCGAGGGCCTGGAGCGTCGCCGCGACATCGGCCGCGCCCACGGCGTCGAGCCGCTCGCGGGTGCTGCTCTTGTGGTCGATTCCATGGCCCATGGCCTCATCGTATCCAGCCGACGACCGTCTGCCATGGCATGCATGAAGAGGTCTTCATGTGTTCCTGTATCGTGAACCCCATGCCTGCACCCGTGTCCGCCTCCGCGCCGGCCGAGGCCGCCGCGGTCGCCCCCGCCGCGCCGCGCGCCACCCACGGCACCCGCACCCCGCTGCTCGCCCTCCCGGAGGCGCGCTGGGCGGCGGCCGCGACCGTCGCCTTCCTCCTCGCCCTCCCGCTCCAACTCCTGGGCACCACCGCCTGGTTGTGGGGCCCGCTGTACGCGGTCGCGTACGCGGCCGGGGGCTGGGAGCCCGGACTCGAAGGCCTCAGGGCGCTGCGTGAGAAGACCCTCGACGTCGACCTCCTGATGGTCGTCGCCGCGCTCGGCGCCGCCGTCATCGGGCAGGTCATGGACGGCGCCCTGCTCGTCGTGATCTTCGCGACCTCCGGCGCCCTGGAGGCCCTCGCCACCGCCCGCACCGAGGACAGCGTGCGCGGACTGCTCGACCTGGCCCCCGCGACCGCCACCCGGCTCACCGTCGACGGCACGGAGGAGACGGTCCCGACCTCCGAACTCGCCATCGACGACGTCCTGTTGATCCGCCCCGGCGAACGCGTCGGCGCGGACGCCCGCGTCGTGGACGGCGCCAGCGACGTCGACCAGGCCACCATCACCGGCGAACCCCTCCCCGTACCCAAGACCGTCGGCGACGAGGTGTTCGCCGGCACCCTCAACGGCACCGGCGCGCTGCGCGTCCGCGTCGTGCGCGACCCCTCCGACACGGTCATCGCCCGCATCGTCGCCCTGGTCGAGGAGGCCACCCGCACCAAGGCGCCGACCCAGCTGTTCATCGAGCGCGTCGAGCAGCGCTACGCGCTCGGCATGGTCGCCGCGACCCTCGCGGTCTTCCTCGCCCCGCTCGCCTTCGGCGACGCGCTCACGGACGCGCTCCTGCGGGCCATGACGTTCATGATCGTGGCCTCGCCGTGCGCCGTGGTGCTCGCGACGATGCCGCCGTTGTTGTCGGCGATCGCGAACGCGGGCCGCCACGGGGTGCTCATCAAGTCGGCGGTGGTGATGGAACGCATCGGCCGCACGGACACGGTCGCCTTCGACAAGACGGGAACGCTGACGGAGGGCGTTCCGCAGGTGACGGAGATCCGTCCTGAACGCCCGTACGGGGAGGCCGAGTTGCTGGCCTTGGTGGCGTCAGTGGAGGAGCGGAGCGAGCACCCGGTGGGCAGGGCGATCGTCAAGGCGGCCAGAGACCGGGACCTCGACCTGCACCCCGTGGAGGCCTTCGAGTCGGTACCGGGCAAGGGCGTCTCGGCGGACGTCTTTGCTTTTAGGGGCGCGGGGAACTGCGCACCCAGGCACGCCGCCGCCGCACCCGGCAACGACCCCCAACATGTCGCCGCGGGCTCCCCGCACCACATGGGAGCGCCCACCACAACAACCCCCGGCACCGAGGTGGCAGTCCAGGTGAACGGAAAGCTCGCCGGCCGCCTCACCCTCACCGACACCCTCCGCCCCACCGCGCCGGAGGCGATCCGCGCACTGGCCGCCCGCACCGGCACGTCGCCGATCCTCCTCACCGGCGACCACGAACACGCCGCCCTGGCCACCGCGGAGGCGACCGGCATTGCCCCCGGCGACGTACACGCCGGCCTCCTGCCCCACGAAAAGGCGCACACCGTACGCGAACTGGCGGACGCCGGCCGCACCGTCCTCCTCGTCGGCGACGGAGTCAACGACGCCCCGGCGCTCGCCGCCGCGCACACCGGCGTGGCCATGGGCCGCGGCGGCTCCGACCTGGCCCTCGAAACCGCGGACGCGGTCCTCGTACGGGACGAGCTGGGCGCCCTGGAGCGCACGGTGGCACTCTCCAGGCGTGCGCGCCGCCTCGTCGTCCAGAACCTGGTCATCGCGGGCGTCTTCATCGCCGGGCTCGTGATCTGGGACCTCGCGGGGCATCTGCCGCTGCCGCTCGGCGTCGCCGGGCACGAGGGCTCCACCGTCCTGGTCGGCCTCAACGGCCTGCGCCTGCTGCGCGAGCGCGCCTGGACGCGCTGAGCGGGCGATCCGGATCGTTATCGATACGCGATCGAATGACGCCTAAGAATCACGTAAGTTCAGACCAACGGCAATTCGCGTGAGCAAAGCTGCGCGTCGGTACCGCGCGGTGGAGGGGGCCGCGCGGTACCCGGCCGTCATCACGCCATTCATCCGTGGCGGGGTCCGAGGGGCCGCACGCGTGTCAACCCCGCGTGTGACACGGGAGAGGGACGCCACGCCCGGGGCGCAGGCCCCGTGAATCCGGGCCGCGAACCCCGCCGTACCTGCTGCGGGGCGGCTTGAAAGCTCCCTCCGGGCGTCGCCGGGCGACTTCGGAGCGTAGTTGTGCACGCCGATGCGAGCGGCGGCACTTACGAAGGGTTATGGTGGAAACCCCCCCTCGGGCCGGTCCGTATCCCCCCCCACGGACCGGCCCGTTTTTTTGTGCCCCGGGCCTCCCCGGCTTTACCGCCCGGACCTCCCCGGCGAACGCTCGCCCCCGGTACGGGAGTTCAGCGTCGGCCGTTCCAGATGTTGGTGCCCGACGTGGAGATGGCGAACGAGTCGATTTCGGTCAGCTCCTCGTCGGTCAGCTTCGGACCTTCGAGTGCCGCCAGGTTCTCCTCGAGCTGCTTCACGCTCGAGGCCCCGATCAGCGCCGACGTCATCCGCTCGTCCCGCAGCACCCAGCTCAGCGCGAGCTGCGCGAGGGACTGGCCGCGGCGCTGCGCGATGTCGTTCAGCCCGTTCAGCCGGCGGACGACGTCCTCGCTCAGCAGGTTCGGGTCGAGCGACTTGCCCTGCGTCGCGCGCGAACCCTCCGGGATCTCCTTCAGGTACTTGCCGGTCAGCAGGCCCTGCGCGAGCGGCGCGAAGGAGATGCAGCCCATTCCGGCCGCCTCCAGCGTGTCCAGCAGGTTGTCGTCCTCGGTCCAGCGGTTGAGCATCGAGTACGAGGGCTGGTGGATGATCGCCGGAACGCCCATCTCCCGGAGCAGGCGCGCCGCTTCGGCCGTCTGCTCACTGCTGTACGAGGACACACCCACGTACAGCGCCTTGCCCTGCCGCACCGCCGAGGCGAGCGCGCCCATCGTCTCTTCCAGCGGCGTGTCCGGGTCGAAGCGGTGCGAGTAGAAGATGTCCACGTAGTCGACGCCCATCCGCTTCAGGGACGCGTCGAGCGACGACATCAGGTACTTGCGGCTGCCCCACTCCCCGTACGGGCCGGGGTGCATGCGGTAGCCCGCCTTGGTCGAGATGACGAGTTCGTCACGGTACGGGGCGAAGTCCTGCGCGAAGATCTTGCCGAAGTTCAGCTCCGCGCTGCCGGGCGGCGGCCCGTAGTTGTTCGCGAGGTCGAAGTGTGTGACGCCCAGATCGAAGGCGCGGCGCAGGATCGAGCGCTGGGACGCAAGTGTGCGGTCGTCCCCGAAGTTGTGCCACAGTCCGAGGGAGACGGCGGGGAGCTTCAGGCCGCTGCGGCCCGTGCGCCGGTACTCCATGGAACCGTACCGGCCCGCTGAGGCGACGTAAGGAGAGGTGTCGTTCATGGCTACGAAGCTACGTCAGGTCCCTGACACCCCACAGCCGACACCTGGTTACGCCCGAGTAGGCTTCCGCCTTCGGGGACTCCCATCTGCACGGAGGGCAAAAAGACCGTGAACCTGCGCGACACGCTGCGCGGCCTGCTGGTCAGGCTGTACGCACGCCGGGTGGAAGGCCACCTGGACCACGCCCAGGTGCCCAAGCACATCGGCGTCATCATGGATGGCAACCGCCGCTGGGCCAAGGCCGCCGGATCCACCACCGCCCAGGGCCACCAGGCGGGCGCGGCCAAGATCGAGGAGTTCCTCGGCTGGTGCAGCGAGACGGACGTCGAGGTCGTCACGCTCTGGCTGCTCTCGACGGACAACTTCGACCGCCCCCAGGAAGAGCTGGTCCCGCTCCTCGGCATCATCGAGGACACCGTCCACACGCTCGCCGAGGACGGCCGCTGGCGCGTGCAGCACGTGGGCAACACCGACATCCTCCCCTCGGGCATGCAGTCCGTGCTCAAGGAGGCCGAGGAGTCCACCGCGGGGCGCGACGGAATAGTGGTCAACGTCGCGATCGGATACGGCGGCCGCCAGGAGATCGCCGACGCCGTCCGCTCGATGCTGCTCGACGCCTCGGAGAAGGGGAGCTCGCTGGAGGACGTCGCCGAGACCGTCACCGTCGACGCCATCGGCAAGCACCTCTACACCAAGGAGCAGCCCGACCCGGACCTGGTCATCCGCACCAGCGGCGAGCAGCGTCTCTCCGGGTTCATGCTCTGGCAGACGGCCCACTCCGAGTACTACTTCTGTGATGTCTTCTGGCCGGCCTTCCGCAAGGTCGACTTCCTGCGCGCGATGCGCGACTACGCGGTGCGCCACCGCCGTTTCGGCGGCTGACCTCCGGTCTCCGAGAGACGTACGTCATCAGGAGTTAACGAACGCGCCGTCATGTGCTTTTGCATGGCGGCGCTTGTTCGAGGGAATAAGCCTTCCAGGTCGGTGTCCGAGCCAAGGACACCGCATCTCAGCGGATGGCAACGGGCCGTCCGCCCGGGAGGCCCTTTGCACCAGGACGACCGTACGCAGGCTGGTACGGATGACGACTTGGAGGGCCGGTTCTCGGCCCGCGCATCGCGGCCCATGAACCGGTCCCGAAAACTCCGTCGCTCCCCGACCTCATCCGAGGGGGTACGTCCTTCCGTGGTGACCAGCAACAAGCGCCTTCCCAAGCCCGACCGGCGCACCTATGTTCTCGACACCAGCGTCCTGCTGGCCGATCCGAACTCCATGACTCGATTCGACGAACACGAAGTCGTCCTTCCAGTCGTCGTGATCACGGAGTTGGAGGCCAAGCGGAATCATCCGGAGCTGGGTTACTTCGCCAGGCAGGCCCTGCGCCTGCTCGACGACTACCGGATCCGCCACGGACGCCTGGACGCGCCGATTCCGACCGGCGAACTGGGCGGCACCCTGCGCGTCGAGCTCAACCACTCCGACCCCAGCGTGCTGCCTTCGGGCTACCGTCTGGGGGACAACGACAGCCGCATCCTGGCGGTCGCCCGCAATCTGCAGGCCGAGGGGTACGACGTCACCGTCGTCTCGAAGGATCTGCCGCTGCGGATCAAGGCGTCCTCCGTGGGGCTTCTCGCCGAGGAGTACCGCGCCGAACTCGCCATCACGGACTCCGGCTGGACCGGCATGTCCGAACTGACGCTCCCCGCCGAGCAGGTCGACCTCCTTTTCGAAGAGGACACCCTCTACGTTCCCGAGGCCTCCGACCTTCCCGTGCACACGGGTCTGACGATCCAGTCCGAGCGTGGAAAGGCGCTCGGCCGTGTCACACCCGAGGGCAACGTCCGCCTGGTGCGCGGCGATCGGGAGGCCTTCGGCCTCAAGGGGCGCAGCGCCGAGCAGCGGATCGCTCTGGATCTGCTGCTCGACCCGGACATCGGGATCATCTCGATGGGCGGCCGGGCCGGCACCGGCAAGTCGGCGCTCGCGCTGTGCGCGGGCCTGGAGGCCGTCCTGGAGCGGCGCCAGCACCAGAAGGTGATGGTCTTCCGTCCCCTCTATGCGGTCGGCGGTCAGGAGCTCGGCTATCTGCCGGGCAGCGAGGCCGAGAAGATGGGGCCGTGGGCGCAGGCGGTCTTCGACACGCTGTCAGCCGTCACCTCACGAGAGGTGATCGAGGAGGTCACCGCGCGGGGGATGCTGGAGGTCCTGCCGCTCACCCACATCAGGGGCCGCTCGCTGCACGACGCGTTCGTGATCGTGGACGAGGCGCAGTCCCTGGAGCGGAACGTCCTTCTGACGGTCCTTTCACGCATTGGGGCCAATTCGCGTGTCGTCCTCACCCATGACGTCGCGCAGCGCGACAACCTCCGTGTCGGCCGGTACGACGGGGTGGTCGCGGTCGTCGAGAAGCTGAAGGGACATCCGCTCTTCGCGCACGTCACGCTCACCCGATCGGAAAGGTCGCAGATCGCGGCCCTGGTGACCGAAATGCTGGAGGACGGTCAGATCTAGCCCGTACAGGGCCTGTTCGTCCCTTTTGGCGCCGTTCGGCAAGGCGGGAGAGCCTAGCCGGGCGGCGCCGCGGCGTGTGCTCGTTTCCGAAAAACCCCTGGGGCAAACGAGCTGTGACCTTTCACACGCCACGGGGAATTGCCTTGCCAGGCTCCGATACGGCAGAGTCACGGTCCTGTCAGGCCCCGCATACGACACTTGCGTGCCCCCAGCGGTACGAAACCACCGCAGCATCCGCTGCATCTGAACTTCATAGAGGCCGTCGTATGCCGCCCGAGCACCACGCGGCGCTCCCGTCACGGGAGTTGTCCACCGGGCCCGTGTCTCCCGTGACCCCGCAGTTGGGAGACCAGTGCCAGGGGCACGATTGCGTCCGCGACGGTCACGTGAAGCGGGCGATGCTGGAAGGAAACCGTGTGAGCCGGATTTCGGTCCGGGGATTCGCAGTGGTCTCGGCCACCGCGGTCACCACAGTCGGCGCCGTCGTGGGTGTTGCTTCGGGCAGCACCGGTCAGCCCTCTCAGGAGGCTGAGGCAACGGCGAGCGACTCGACCCTCCTCGCAGACATCCCTGCCGGTCAGCAGGCGCAGGTGCAGACCTCGTCGCTGAAGCAGCAGGCGCAGACCCAGGCCATCGCGGCCGACACGGCTGCGCAGAAGTCCGCCGAGGAGTCCGCCCGGAAGCAGGCAGCCGAGGACGCGGTCGCCAAGCAGCAGGCCGCACAGGACGCCAAGGAAGCGAAGGAGAAGGCCGAGAAGGAGGCCAAGGAGCGGGAGGCAGCCAAGAAGGCCGCCGCAAGCCGCTCGGCCACCCGCGACGCCTCTGACTTCGCCACTCAGGGTTCGTACAGCACCGCCCAGGTTCAGTCGATGGCCCGTCAGATGGTGCCGTCCGGACAGTTCCAGTGCTTCAGCAACATCGTGGACCACGAGTCCAGCTGGAACTACAAGGCCACCAACGCCTCGTCCGGCGCCTACGGTCTCTTCCAGGCACTGCCCGGAACGAAGATGTCGTCGGCGGGCGCGGACTGGCAGACCAACCCGGCCACGCAGATAAAGTGGGGCCTCGGTTACATGAACGACCGCTATGGCAGCCCCTGCGAGGCCTGGTCGTTCTGGCAGGCCAACAACTGGTACTGAGCGACCAGTAGTTCGCAACCTCGCGAAGCCCCTCACCGTCCTGACGGTGAGGGGCTTCGGCGTGTCCACGCGATACGGTCGGTGCGGTCTGTGCCATACAGCTTCAAAGAGGACGGATGATGTCGCGAGTTCCAGGGTGGCTCGGCCGGGTCGGCGCGGGAATCAGCAAGATGGGCGAGCGCCTGGACGAGCGCCGCGCGGAGGCGGAGCGGGCCGAGGAGGCCGAGCTGCCGCCCCGGCCGACGCGCGCCCCGGCGCCGGCTCCCGCCCCGGAGCCGGACGCGCCGCGCGCGGATGAACCGCCGCGCGAGCACGACAAGGACCAGGTGCCCGCGCCGCCCGCGTACGCGACGTCCGTCTCGCCGCGGCCCGAGCCGGTCGTCGCCCTGCCGTGGGGCCTTCGGGTGGCGGCGGAGGCGGGCTGGCGGTTCCTGGTCCTCGCCGGGACGCTCTGGGTACTGATGAAGGTCATCAGCTCGGTGCAGCTGGTGATCTTCGCGTTCATCGCGGCGCTGCTCATCACCGCGCTGCTGCAGCCGACGGTGGCGCGCCTCAGGCGCAGGGGAGTGCCCCGGGGCCTCGCGACGGCCCTGACGGCCGTCCTCGGCTTCGTCATCATGGGGCTCGTCGGCTGGTTCGTGGTCTGGCAGGTCCAGGAGAACATCGACCAGCTGTCCGAGCAGGTCCAGGACGGCATCGACGACCTGCGCCGCTGGCTGCTCAACAGCCCCTTCCATGTGACCGACGGTCAGATCAACGACATCGCCAAGTCGTTGCGCGACGCGGTCGGCGCGAACACGGACGAGATCACGTCGGCGGGCCTCGAGGGCGTCACCGTCATCGTCGAGGCGCTGACGGGCGTACTCCTCACGATGTTCTCGACGCTGTTCCTGCTCTACGACGGCCGGCGCATCTGGGAGTGGACCCTGGGGCTCGTCCCGGCGCAGGCCCGCCCCGGCATCGCGGGCGCGGGGCCGAGGGCCTGGCGCACGCTTACGGCGTACGTCCGCGGGACGGTGATAGTGGCGCTGATCGACGCCATCTTCATCGGCCTCGGGATCTTCTTCCTGGGTGTTCCCATGGCCGTCCCGCTGGCCGTCTTCATCTTCCTGTTCGCGTTCATCCCGCTGGTGGGCGCGGTCGTCTCCGGGGCGCTCGCGGTGGTGGTCGCGCTGGTGACGCAGGGGGTGTTCGCCGCGGTGATGACGTTGGGCGTGGTGCTCGCGGTGCAGCAGATCGAGGGCCACATCCTGCAGCCCTTCATCCTGGGCCGTGCGGTCCGGGTCCACCCCTTGGCGGTCGTCCTGGCGGTGGCCGCGGGGGGCATGGTGTCCGGGATCGGCGGGGCGGTGGTGGCGGTGCCACTGGTGGCGGTCACCAACACGGTGGTCGTCTACTTGCGGGCGTGGTCCCGGGAGGCAAGTAGAGCCCCTGCGGCGATTGAGCATTCTTAAGCCCCTGCGGCGATTGAGCAGCGGGGTCCGGGGCGGAGCCCCGGGGTTCGGCCCGGGAGCCGCGGGGGGGCGCGCCGCCGGGGGGGGGGGGGGGGGGGGGGGGGGGGCGGCCGCCCGGGGGGCGGGCCCCCG
>NZ_JBIWLG010000018.1:0-25374 GCF_044766085.1 Streptomyces sp. NPDC102360
TTCGGCTTTCCGGCGAGTCCGACTCTATCAGATCCTTTCGGGCCTGATTCCCAGTCAGAGGGGCTTGTCTTCGCGGCTGTTGGGCCGTTCCGACGAGTGAGACTTTAGCGGATTCCCGGCCCCCGAGCTAATCGGGGTCGCGTTCTTTCGAACGTGGATTCCTCATTTCGCAAACATGCACGTAAATACAGACGACGACCGAGCAGAAGCCAGTCGTCGGGCATTTAAGAGGTCTTGCGGAATGGTTGTCCGGGGGCCGACCGGAGTCGGTGCTCACGGCGGACAACTCGGAGAACACTACGGATGGGCCCAGGGCGTGTCAACTTCGTGCCCCGGGCCCGTACGCAGGTCAGCTGTTGTTGCCGGAGGCCAGTTCGCGGCTGCGGTCGCGGGCCGCTTCGAGGGCGGCGATGAGGGCGGCTCGTACGCCGTGGCTCTCGAGTTCGCGGATCGCGTTGATGGTCGTGCCGGCGGGCGACGTCACGTTCTCGCGGAGCTTGACCGGGTGCTCGCCACTGTCGCGGAGCATCGTGGCGGCGCCGATGGCGGACTGGACGATGAGGTCGTGGGCCTTGTCGCGCGGGAGGCCGAGGAGGATGCCCGCGTCGGTCATGGCCTCCACCAGGTAGAAGAAGTAGGCCGGGCCCGAGCCGGAGAGGGCCGTGCAGGCGTCCTGCTGGGACTCGGGGACGCGGAGGGTCTTGCCGACCGAGCCGAAGAGTTCCTCGGCGTGCGTCAGGTGGGCGCTCGTCGCGTGGGAGCCGGCGGAGATGACGGACATCGCCTCGTCGACCAGGGCCGGGGTGTTCGTCATGACGCGGACCACCGGGGTGCCCTCCGGGAGGCGCTCCTCGAAGAAGGTGGTGGGGATGCCGGCCGCGCCGCTGATCACCAGACAGTCGGAGGGGACGTGCTGGGACAGCTCGTCGAGGAGCGTGCCCATGTCCTGGGGCTTGACCGTGAGGATCAGGGTGTCGGCCTGCTTGGCCGCTTCCTGGTTGGTGACCGGGGTGACGCCGTAGCGGGTGCGGAGTTCCTCGGCGCGCTCGGGGCGGCGGGCCGTGACCATGAGGTCGCTCGGTGCCCAGCCGCCGCGGATCATTCCGCTGAGCAGGGCTTCACCGATCTTGCCCGTGCCGAGTACGGCGACCTTGTGGCGGGTGTGCTGGCTCATGAGCGGGGCCTTCCGTATGCGTCGTCCGTCCGGTGGCATCCTCGCATCGGCCGGGCCCGGCGATACGTGGGTGTCCGGTGGGCGGAACGGCGGCGACGGGTGGGCAGGGCCGGTCAGGCCGTGCGGCGGCGTAGGGTCGCCGCGCCCAGGCCCAGGACCAGGACGGCGCAGCCGACGACGATCCCGACGTCGCGGATATAGGTCGCGGTGAGGTCGGTGTGCTTGAGGACCTCGTTCATGCCGTCGACCGCGTACGACATGGGGAGCACGTTCGAGATTGCCTCGAGGGCCGGCTGCATCTGGTCGCGCGGGGTGAACAGGCCGCAGAGCAGCAGCTGCGGGAAGATCACCGCCGGCATGAACTGGACCGCCTGGAACTCCGATGCCGCGAAGGCCGAGACGAAGAGGCCGAGGGCGGTGCCGAGCAGGGCGTCGAGGAGGGCGACCAGGAGGAGCAGCCAGGCCGACCCGGTGACGTCGAGGTCCAGGACCCAGAGGGCGAGGCCCGTGGCGAGGATCGACTGGACGACGGCCACGGTGCCGAAGGCGAGCGCGTAGCCGCCGATCAGGTCGGCCTTGCCGAGCGGCATGGACAGGAGGCGTTCCAGGGTGCCGCTGGTGCGTTCGCGGAGGGTGGCGATGGAGGTCACCAGGAACATCGTGATCAGCGGGAAGATGCCGAGGAGTGAGGCGCCGATGGAGTTGAAGGTGGCCTGGTTGCCGTCGAATACGTAGCGGAGAAGGAAGAGCATCACGCACGGGACGAGCAGCATCAGGGCGATCGAGCGCGGGTCGTGGCGGAGCTGGCGCAGGACGCGGAGCGCGGTGGCGGTGGTGCGGTACGTGTTCATGGCGGGCTTCCTGGGGCGTAGGTGGGGGCGTTGAGCGGTGTGGGTGGTGGCGTTGAACGTTGCTCGGTGCGTCAGTGGTTGGTGTGCGCCGCGTTTGCCTGGTCGACCAGGTGGAGGAAGGCCTCTTCGACGGTTGGTGTGGCGGTGCGCTCGCGGAGGGCGTCGGGGCTGTCGTCGGCGAGGAGTTCGCCCTCGCGCATGAGGAGGAGGCGGTGGCAGCGTTCGGCCTCGTCCATGACGTGGGAGGAGACGAGGATCGTGGTGCCGCGGGCGGCGAGCTCGTGGAAGAGGGTCCACAGGTCACGGCGGAGGACCGGGTCGAGGCCGACGGTCGGCTCGTCGAGGACGAGGAGTTCCGGCGTGCCGAGCAGCGCGACGGCCAGGGAGACGCGGCTGAGCTGGCCGCCGGAGAGGTTTCCGGCGAGGGCATCGGCGTGGGATTCGAGGTCTACGTCGGTGAGGACCCGGTCGACTTCGGTCCGGCGGTGGGCGGCGGCGTTCCTGCCGGGGAGCAGGACGGATGCGAAGTAGGCGAGGTTCTGGCGGATCGTGAGGTCGAGGTAGACGGACGGGGCCTGGGTCACGTAGCCGACGCGGGAGCGCAGCTCGGGGTGGCCCGCGGGGTGGTCGAGGACCGTGAGGGTGCCGGTGACCTTGGCCTGGGTGCCGACGACGGCGCGCATGAGGGTCGACTTGCCGCAGCCGGAGGGGCCGAGCAGGCCGGTGATCTGGCCGCGGGGGACGGTGAAGTTCAGGCTTCGCAGGACGGGGCGGGGGCCGCGGACGGCCGTGAGGTTGGTGGCGGTCACGGCGGGGGGCCTGGCGGTGGGACTGGCGGTGGGACTGGCGGTGTTCATGGCGGGTGGGAGGTCTTTATTCATCATGTGATGAATAATCCTCGGGGTGGGTGGGGGCGTCAAGGTGGGCGGGGAGGGGTGTTGCGGGGGCCGGAGGTGTCGGGCTGGGCTGGGGTGGCGTTGGTCGTTTTCGTTGCGCGGGATCGGGGTTCTGGTGGGCTGTGCCGGGGGCGGTGCCGGTTTGATTTCGTTGCGCGGCACCGTGGAGCCCGGGGCGGCGCCCTTGTTGTTGATGGGTGCGGGTGCCGTGTCTCGCTCCGGCTGTACCGGGGGCTGCTCATCTCCCACCCGCCCGCCCCCTCCGGGGGCTCCAGCCCCGACCGGGGCCGGGGTGTGGTGCCGGGGTCGGTGCCCGTCGTGACGGGTGTGCGGTACCGGGGCTCCGGTCGCTGTGCCGGGGCCGGTGCCCGTGGTTTCCGTTGCGCGGCACCGGGGTGCCGCCTTGCCCACCCTGCCGCCCAAGGCGGCAGATTGCCCAAGGCGGCGGCAGCCCCGACCGCAACGGGCGGGGGACGCGGGGCTGGCGGCGGATTACCCGAGGCGGGGCAGCCCCGACCCCAACGGGTGGGCAGACGGGCTTGCCGGCAGATCGGCCTGAAACGGCGGCAGCCCCGACCGCAACGGGCGAGGGAGTCGGGCGTGCCGGCGGATTCCCCGAGACGGGGCAGCGCCGACCGTAACGGGTGGGCGGATGCCCCGGGCGGTGGAGTGCGGCACCCCGTCGGGCCGACGCCCCCGGAGGGGGCGGGAGGGTGGGAGAAGGGCGGGGAAAACCGGCGCAGGACAGAGCGCGGATCGCCGGAGACCACGGGCGGACCTATTTCGCCGGAGACGACGGGCGGACCTATTGAGCCCCTGCGGCGATTGAGCAGCGGGGACCGGGGCAGAGCCCCGAGACGTGGGAGCGGTCGCCGACTGCGAATCGCCCGGAGCGACGGGTGGGCCGATCACGTTGAGCCGCAGGGACCGGGGCAGAGCCCCGACACGTGGGAGCGGTCGCCGACAGGCTACGCATCAACCCGGAGCGACGGGTGGGCCGATCACGTTGAGCCGCAGGGACCGGCGCAGAGCCCCGACACGTGGGCCGGGTGTGCCAGGCGGCTACGGATCACGCGAGACAGCAGCTGGGCCAATCACGTGCACGCCGCAGGAACCGAAACACGTGGTCAGGCGCCGTCGGGGAAAGGCGTGGGACCCGTGGGGGTCAAGGGCGCTTCTTCTTGGCCGGGTTGCCTGCGCGGCGCGCCGCGCGGCGGGCGTACTGGGCGCGAGCCGTCTCGTACTCCTCGCGACGGAGCTTCTCGCCCGGGGCCTCGACCAGGCAGCGCAGGGCGTAGGCGATCAGGACGCCCACGAAGCCGATCGCCATGAAGCCGCGCAGCGACGCCTGCTTCTCGGGGTCGTGGCGCTCCGTGAAGCCCGTGCGGGTGCGGGCGAAGGCGAGCGCGCTGCAGATCGCGAACATCACGATGAGGAGCAGGTTCACCAGGGACCCGATGTCCGCGATCGCCAAGCCCTCGTAGGCGAATCGGAGGATGAAGCAGCCGGCGACGGCCAGGACGAGCGCGCCCACCCCGACCGCGGCCCGGCGCAGGCCGTAGTTGCCGCTGTGGTCGACCCAGGTCGTGCCGAAGAAGCGGATCTCCTCGGGCTGGGGCCCCGGGGCCGGGGAGGTGCTGGGGGTGCCGGTTTCGTCGCTCACGCCCTCGATTATCGCCGGACCGGGCCGCGGGGCCCGCAGCCCGGTCCCCCGCGCGGCTCAGGCGCAGCGCGGCGCCACGTAGCCGTCACTCCCCGTCTTCACGTAGGTGTCGGAGACGTACTCGCCGACGCCGATGTTGTCCCAGATCCGCGACGTGCCGTACGGGCCCGCGACCGTCTCGCCCGGCTTCTGGCAGAAGATCGGCACCTTCGCGCTCAGCGGCAGCACCCGCACCACGCGGTACTGCGTGCCGGGGCCGCTGCGGACGTTCACGTTGTAGCCCGGGGCCACCGAGTAGTACATCGCCGCTGCCGCCGCTTCCACGGACTGAGCGGGCTGACCGGACCGACCGGACTGACCGGGCTGTTCCTCGAGCGGCATGGCGTGTGGCCCTCCCCCGTTGAAATGTATGTGCTGAGCTGTCGAACACGCAGGCTAGCAAGGCTCGTTCGTACCGTACGAACCACCGGTCGGACCATCGACTAGGCTCCGTGCGTCGCGTGTGCACGGAGATCGCGACGTCATCCACGGGGGTGGACATGCCGTCACACAACAGCTTCGGGACCGGCGCGGAAGCGGAACTCCCGGAGTACGCCGGCCACTACCGGCTCGAGTCCCACCTGGGCACGGGCGGCATGGGCGTCGTGCATCTGGCGCGGTCGGCGGCGGGGCTGCCGCTCGCGGTGAAGGTGGTGCACGCCGAGTTCGCGGAGGACCCCGAGTTCAGGGGGCGGTTCCGGCAGGAGGTCGCGGCAGCGCGGCAGGTCAGCGGGGCCTTCACCGCGCCGGTCGTCGACGCCGACCCCGAGGCCGAACTGCCGTGGATGGCAACGTTGTTCATCCCCGGCCCGACCCTCGCCGAGCACGTCAAGCGGAACGGGCCGCTGGCGCCCGCGCAGCTGCGGCACCTGACGGCCGGCCTCGCGGAGGCACTGCGCGACATCCATCGCGCCGGGGTCGTGCACCGTGATCTGAAGCCGAGCAATGTGCTGCTCGCCGAGGACAGCCCGAAGGTCATCGACTTCGGGATCTCGCGCCCCAAGGACAGTGAACTGCGGACCGAGACAGGGAAGTTGATCGGAACGCCACCCTTCATGGCGCCCGAGCAGTTCCGCCGCCCGCGCGAGGTCGGACCGGCCGCCGACGTGTTCGCACTCGGTTCGCTGCTCGTGCACGCGGCGACCGGACGCGGGCCCTTCGACTCCGACAGCCCCTACCTGGTGGCGTACCAGGTGGTGCACGACGAACCGGATGTGTCCGGTGTGCCCGAGGATCTGGCGCCGCTCGTCCTCGCCTGCCTGGCGAAGGATCCGGAGGAGCGGCCCACGCCGGACGAGCTGATGGCCCGGCTGCGGCACATCTCGGCGCGGTGCGACACGCAGGCGTTCATACCCGCGCAGCGGGAACCGGTCGAAGCCTCCTCCACGGTCAAATCCCCTGGAGTGGCTGCGAGTTCACCGGCTCCGCAGAAGCGCCCCCGCCCCCGCACTCTCATCACCCTCGCCGGTGTCCTCGCCCTGAGCGGCGCGCTCACCGTGCCCCTCCTCTGGGGGAGCGACTCCGGCTCGGGCACCGGCACCCGGACCGCGCCGGCCGGCTCCCCCGCCACGTTCCACCCCTGGCAGCGAAAGCTCGGCTCCGGTTCCGCGCCCGTCTGCTCGTACGGGGCCGGGAGCCTGAACTGCGCCGTGCCCGGTGCGTCGGCCGTGTCGCTGGATCCGCGGGACGGCTCGGTGCGGTGGAAGCGGAAGGCGTCCGGCGGGGCGGGGGACGTAGGCGGGGCGGCGCCCGTGGTGTCGGGAGGGCTGGTGCACGCGCTCACCCCGGACGGCTCCCGGCTCGTCGCGATGGCCGCCGATACGGGGAAGACCCGCTGGTCGATGGATGTGTCGCGGTTCCAGGGCCAGGTGCGCCAGGCGGCGGGCCGTGTACTCCTCGCGGCGCCCGACGGCACGCTCGGCGCGGTCGACAGCGCGACCGGGAGACAGAAGTGGAACCGTCGGCTCCCCGGTTCGGCGACGACCCCGCCCGTTCTCTCGTACGTCGGTGGGGACCTGGCCTACGCGGCGACGCCTGCGTCCGACGGGGCGAACACGCTGGTGAGCGCGGTGGATCCGGAGACGGGTGACGTCCGCTGGCAGCGGAGTTCGCCGAGCACGGCCACCCCGGTCGGTGTGTCCGACGGCGTCGTCTGGTGCACGGAGCGGAACGCGTCGGGCGAGACCGTCGCGCTCGTCGGCCATCGCCTCACGGACGGGGCGGTGGGGGGCCGCGTACGGCTGTCGCTGCCGCTCCCGTCCGCGACGGCGGCGCTGCACGGCGACACGGCGTATCTGCTCGCGGCGGGCGGCGCGCTGGTGGCGCGGGACCTCGCGTCGGGCAAGCAGTTGTGGCGGTCGGAGACCTCGGTGAGCCGGGGCTCCGCGCCCGCCGTCGATGCCGCCTCCGACCGGGTGTACGTATCGGCCCCCGACGGTCGCCTGCTCGCCGTGGACCGGCGTACGGGGCGTCCGGTGGGCCAGACCAGGCCCCGGCCCGCTGGCCGCTCCGACCGGGTGGTGGCCGACATTCCGGCGCCGGTCGTGAACGGCGGGAGGGTGTACGGGAGCGCGCCGGACGGCACCGTATTCGGTGCCGCCACGGCGGACGAACGGTAGGCCCGGTTACCGGTCGAGCTGCGACACGTCGCGGACCGCGCCCGTGTCGGCGCTGGTGGCCATCGCGGCGTAGGCGCGCAGCGCGGCCGAGACCTTGCGCTCGCGGTTCTTGGGGGCGTAGACGCCGCCCAGGGCCTCGCGGCGCGCGGCCAACTCCTCGTCGGAGACCAGGAGTTCGATGCCGCGGTTCGGGATGTCGATGCGCACGCGGTCGCCGTCCTCGACGAGCGCGATGGCGCCACCGGCGGCGGCCTCGGGCGAGGCGTGGCCGATGGACAGGCCCGACGTACCGCCGGAGAAGCGGCCGTCCGTGACGAGCGCGCAGGCCTTTCCGAGGCCGCGGCCCTTCAGGTACGAGGTCGGGTAGAGCATCTCCTGCATGCCGGGGCCGCCCTTGGGGCCCTCGTAGCGGATGACGACGACGTCGCCCTCCTTGATCTGCTTGAGCAGGATCTTCTCGACGGCCTCCTCCTGCGACTCGCAGACGACGGCCGGGCCCTCGAAGGTCCAGATGGACTCGTCGACACCGGCGGTCTTCACGACAGCGCCGTTCTCGGCGAGGTTGCCCTTCAGGACGGCCAGACCGCCGTCCTCCGAGTACGCGTGGGCGACGTCACGGATGCAGCCGCCGGCCGCGTCGGTGTCGAGGGTGTCCCAGCGCTCGGACTGCGAGAAGGCCTCGGCGGAGCGCTTGCAGCCGGGGGCCGCGTGCCACAGCTCGCTCGCCTCCTCGGTCGCCGCGCCGCTGCGGATGTCCCAGTCGTCGAGCCATTCCTTGATGGACGGGGAGTGCACGGTGTGCACGTCCTCGTGGAGCAGCCCGCCGCGGTACAGCTCGCCGAGGATCGCGGGGATGCCGCCGGCGCGGTGCACGTCCTCCATGTAGTACGTGCCGCCGGGCGCCACGTTCGGCGCGACCTTGGACAGGCACGGGACGCGGCGCGAGACGGCGTCCATGTCGGCGAGCATGTAGTCGAGCTCGGCCTCCTGCGCGGCGGCCAGCAGGTGCAGGATCGTGTTGGTGGAGCCGCCCATGGAGATGTCGAGCGCCATCGCATTGTCGAACGCGGCGCGGGTGGCGATGTTGCGCGGCAGGACCGACTCGTCGTCGCCGTCGTAGTACCGCTTGGCGATCTCGACGACCGTTTCGCCCGCCTTCTCGTACAGCGCCTTGCGGGCGGTGTGCGTGGCGAGCACCGAGCCGTTGCCCGGCAGGGAGAGGCCGATGGCCTCGGTCAGGCAGTTCATCGAGTTGGCCGTGAACATGCCGGAGCAGCTGCCGCAGGTCGGGCAGGCGTTCTCCTCGATACGGAGGATGTCCTCGTCCGAGACGCTCTCGTTCACCGCGTCGCTGATCGCGTTGACCAGGTCGAGCTTGCGGACCGTGCCGTCGACCAGCGTCGCCTTGCCGGCCTCCATGGGGCCGCCGGAGACGAAGACGGTCGGGATGTTGAGCCGCAGGGCCGCGTTCAGCATGCCGGGCGTGATCTTGTCGCAGTTCGAGATGCAGATCAGCGCGTCCGCGCAGTGCGCCTCGACCATGTACTCCACCGAGTCCGCGATCAGGTCGCGGGAGGGCAGGGAGTACAGCATGCCGCCGTGGCCCATCGCGATGCCGTCGTCGACGGCGATCGTGTTGAACTCGCGGGCGATGCCGCCCGCGGCCGTGATGGCCTCACTGACGATGCGGCCCACGGGCGACAGGTGCGTGTGACCGGGCACGAACTCGGTGAACGAGTTGGCGACCGCGACGATCGGCTTCCGGCCGATGTCCGCACCGGGTACACCGGAGGCACGCATAAGGGCGCGTGCGCCCGCCATGTTGCGGCCGTGGGTGACTGTGCGGGACCTCAGCTCGGGCATCGTCGCTCGCTCCTTCAGAGGGATATCAGACTGGCTCCCGAGAGTACGCCGCCGATCCAAACGCTGGACAGGCTGTCCGAATGCCGGGACATCCGTCTCACGTAGTGCTACGGAGGGGCGGCCTCACCGGCCGGTACGGAAGGGGCCGGCTCGGGCTCACGGGCCGGTCAGGTGCAACTGCACCACGGGGGCGATCCGCGCGATGATCCGCTCCGGGTCCGCGGAGGCGATGGGCTCCACCCGCATCACGTAACGGACCATCGCGGTGCCCATGAGCTGCGCGGCGGCCAGCGAGACCCGCAGCTCGGCCTCGTCCTTGGGCAGGTCGAGCCGCTGGGCGATGCTCGCGAGCAGCCGGGAGGCGACGAGCCGGCGCAGGACGCCCGCGGCCACGTCGTTGTTCACGGCGGAGCGCAGGATCGCGAGGAGCGGGACCCGCGTCTCGGGCGCCTCCCAGACGCCGAAGAAGAACCGGGTCATACGCTCGCCGACCTCGTCGAGGGGCCCGTCGGCCAGGGCGGCGGGGGCCTTGAGGGCCGGGGCGAGCGCCACCTCGATCGACGCGGCGAACACCTGCTCCTTGGTGCCGAAGTAGTGGTGCACCAGGGCCGAGTCCACCCCGGCGGCCTTGGCGATGCCGCGCACCGATGCCTTGTCGTAGCCGCGCTCGGCGAACTCCTCGCGGGCGACGTCCAGGATCCGCTCCCGGGCGCCGGGGCCCTCGGTGCGCGGAGGCCGTCCCCGGCGGCGTGCGGACTCGGTCATGAACGCGGCACCCGCGCGGCAGACGCCAGGTGCAGGCGGGCGAAGGCGAGGGCCTCCGCCAGATCGGCCTCGCGTTCGGCGCTGGACATGGCGCGGCGCGTATTGACCTCGATGACGACGTGCCCGTCGAATCCGTTCACGGCGAGGCGGTCAAGGAGTTCGGCGCAGGGCTGGGTGCCGCGGCCGGGCACCAGGTGCTCGTCCTTGCCTGAGCCGCCGCCGTCGGCGAGGTGGACGTGGCCGAGCCGGTCTCCCATGCGGTCGATCATCTGCATCGCGTCGGTGCGTGCCGTCGCGGTGTGGCTGAGGTCGACCGTGAAGTGCCGGTAGTCGTCCTTGGTCACGTCCCAGTCGGGGGCGTACGCGAGCATCTCGCGGTCCCGGTAGCGCCACGGGTACATGTTTTCGACGGCGAACCGCACATCCGTCTCGCCCGCCATCCGCCAGATCCCCTGTACGAAGTCCCGGGCGTACTGGCGCTGCCAGCGGAAGGGGGGGTGTACGACCACGGTCGACGCCCCGAGCTTCTCGGCGGCGGCCCGTGCGCGCTGGAGCTTCACCCACGGGTCCGTCGACCACACGCGCTGCGTGATCAGCAGACATGGCGCGTGGACGGCGAGGATCGGGATGCGGTGGTAGTCGGAGAGGCGGCGCAGGGCCTCTATGTCCTGGCTGACGGGATCGGTCCAGACCATGACCTCTACGCCGTCGTAGCCCAGGCGCGCGGCGATCTCGAAGGCCGTCGCCGTCGACTCCGGGTACACGGAGGCCGTGGACAGCGCGACCTTCGCATCCGGGATGCGCACCACTGGTTCTGCCACGGGGACAGGGTACGGGGCGCCGCTTTGTGGCGGGCGCCCACCCGATGGATCACGCCTCCCGTTCCGTGGCGGTCGCCCGCTCCCACGCCTCGGGGCGCTGCCCCGGACCCCGCTGCTCAATCGCCGCAGGGGCTTAATATGCGCGGCTCCGTCTGCCCTGTCGCCTTGGGCAATCTGCCGCCTTGGGCGGCAGGGTGGGCAAGGCGGCGCCCCGGTGCAGCGTGCCCATGACGGCGGCCCCCGCCCCGAGGCCCTGGTCTCACGCCGGAGGCAAATGGTCCAGGCGGCGGAGGATGACGCCCTCGCGGAGGGCCCAGGGGCAGATTTCGACGGTTTCCACGGCGAAGAGGTCCATCGCGCCCTCCGCCACCAGCGCTCCGGCGAGCAGTTGGCCGGCCCGGCCCTCGGAGACGCCGGGCAGCTCGGAGCGCTCCTCCACGGTCATCGCGGCGAGCCGCGGCACCCAGTCCTCCAGGGACTTCCGCTTCAACTCCCGTTGGACGTAGAGGCCTTCCGCGGAGCGCGCCGCCCCGGCGAGGCGTGCCAGTTGCTTGAACGTCTTCGACGTGGCCACGACGTGGTCCGGCGCCCCGAACCGGGCGAACTCCCCGACCGTGCGCGCGATCTGCGCCCGCACATGCCGCCGCAGCGCCTTCACATCGTCCGGATTCGCCGGGTCCCCGGGCAGCCACCCGGCCGTCAGCCGGCCCGCCCCGAGCGGCAGCGACACCGCGGCGTCCGGTTCCTCGTCGATGCCGTACGCGATCTCCAGGGAGCCGCCGCCGATGTCGAGCACCAACAGCCTGCCCGCCGACCAGCCGAACCAGCGCCGCGCCGCCAGGAACGTGAGCCGCGCCTCTTCCTCGCCGCTGAGCACCCGCAGTTCGACGCCCGTGTCGTCCTTGACACGCGCGAGGACGTCGTCGGCGTTGCTGGCCTCGCGCACCGCCGAGGTCGCGAACGGAAGCAGGTCCTCGACGCCCTTGTCCTCGGCTGCCTCCAGCGCCTCTCTGACCGTCCTGATCAGCAGTTCGACACCGTCGGGGCCGATCGCCCCGCGGTCGTCGAGGAGTTGGGCGAGCCGCAGTTCGGCCTTGTGCGAGTGCGCGGGCAGCGGGCGGGCACCGGGGTGTGCGTCCACCACCAGCAGATGGACCGTATTCGAACCCACGTCGAGGACACCGAGTCTCATATAGGGAACGCTACTGCTCCATGCGGCTTGCCCGTCCGGGAAGGTCCCGACGAAGGCGTCAACGCCTTTACTCTGGAGCGGTGCCAAAGACGAAAAAGGCCAAGGCCGACAAGAGCGACAAGAAGACGAAGTCGGCAGAGCAGGAGCTGAAGGAGCCGAAGGGCCGGCAGAAGGACCTCCAGAAGCAATCGAAGCAGCGGGCCAAGGCGGACGAGAAGCCGATCGACTTCCCGCGCGCGTGGGTCGAGTTCCCGGATCCGGCGGACGACGAGCAGATCTTCCGCTGCGATCTGACATGGCTGACCTCTCGTTGGAGCTGCATCTTCGGCAGCGGCTGCCAGGGCATCCAGGCGGGCCGCGCCGACGACGGCTGCTGCACGCTCGGCGCGCACTTCTCCGACGAGGACGACGAGAAGCGGGTCGCGGAGAACGTGGCACGCCTCACGCCGGACATCTGGCAGCACCACGACATCGGCACCGAGACCGGCTGGGTGTCGACGGACGAGGACGGCGAGCGCCAGACCCGCCCGTACGAGGGCTCGTGCATCTTCCAGAACCGGCCGGGCTTCAAGGGCGGCGCGGGCTGCTCGCTGCACATCCTGGCGCTCAAGGAGGGCCGCGAGCCCCTGGAGACGAAGCCGGACGTCTGCTGGCAGCTTCCGGTCCGCCGTACGTACGAGTGGATCGAGCGGCCCGACGACACCAAGGTGCTCCAGGTCTCGATCGGTGAGTACGACCGCCGTGGCTGGGGTCCGGGCGGCCATGACCTGCACTGGTGGTGCACGTCGGCGACCTCGGCGCACGGCGCGGGCGACCCGGTCTACGTCAGTTACGGTCCCGAGCTCACGGAGCTGATGGGCAAGGCCGGCTACGAGAAGCTGGTCGAGCTGTGCGAGGAGCGTCTCGCGGCCGCACCCAAGGGACTCCCGCTCATCGCCCCGCACCCGGCCGACCCGGCGTAACGCACACATCCGGAAGTCCGGGGACGGGCGGTCAGGGAGTCCCTGACGGCGAGCCCGTCCCGGACCCTCCGGTCCCTGAGGGCGACGCCGTGTCGGACGGGGGCGCCGAGTCGGTGGGCTCGGGGTCGCTCGGGCTCGGCGTCGAGCTCTCGGTCGGATCCGGCGTCGGATCGGGCGAGGTGTGCGTCGGCGTGGGCGTCGGGTGGGACGGGGACGAGGGGACGGAATGGGACGGCGAGGGCCGGGAGGTACCGCCGCCGCCACCGGAGCCGGAACCCCCGTACCCCTCAAGGGAGATGACCGCACCGGAGGGGTCGATCCCGACGTGCGCCGTCCAGTGCCCGCGCGGCTCCCGGTACGCGTCCACGTAGACGTGGATCGTGAGCGACTCGCCGGGGCGCAGCGTTCCCGAGGCCTGGCTCAGATACAGCCATGACGCGTCCGTGGAGGCCGTCCAGTCGACGGGCGAGCGGCCCGACGCGGTGAGCGTGATCGCCGTCGAGTTCCCGCTGGGCTGTGCCTCCACGGTGATGCGGCCGGGGCCGCGCCCCGCGCGCGTGGGCGGCGATGTGACCTCTACGGAGACGTCGGGTGAGCGGCTGCCCTTGGTGAAGCTCGGGTCGGGGCTCGTCCGCGCGTTCCCCGCGTTCTCGTACGCGCCGCCGGTCCGCTCGCCGTCGAGGCTGTCCGCCGTGCCGTCCTCGCTGGCCGTCACGGAGCGGCCGTCGGCGGCCTCGCCGGTCAGCGGAGCGCCTCGGTAGGCGGCCCACAGGGCGAGCACCGGGGCGGCGACGACGGTGGCGACCACGGTCGTCGTCACGGCACGCGAGCGCAGCCGGTCGCGGCGGGCCGCCCGGTCCTTGGGGTCCATCGGGTAGCCGCGCCGGTCGAAGCGCGGGGCGCCGGGGTGCCGGCCGTGCATCGCGAAGTGCAGGGCGGGGCGCGGGGCCTCCACGAGCGGCAGTGCGGCGGGCGTCACCGAGGTGCCGGGCCAGGCGCGGGGCGCGGCGCGCTCGGCGGTGCGGCGGCAGCGCGGACAGTCGTCGACGTGCCGGACCAGCTCGCGGCGCAGGGCGGCCGAGAGCAGCACCTGGTTGTCCCCGGTGAGGCGGGCGACGCTGGGGCAGGTGCCGGTCTCGACGACGGCGAGCGCGGCGCGGGTCCGCTCGACCTCGCAGGCCGCGGCCGAGAGCAGCTCGCGGGTGCCGGTGGGGTCGGTGCCGAGGACGGCGGCGACCTCGCGGGGCGACAGCTGGTGGCGCACGGCCAGCTCCAGGGCCTCGCGCTGCTCCGGGGTCGTGCCCGCGGCTTCCGGCCAGGCGAGCTGGGCGAGCTGCCGCCTGCGCTCCTCCTGGAGGAGACCGTCCTGGGGCCGGCCGTCGCGGGACCGGCTGTCCTCCTGTGCGCTCTGACGCCGCCGATTGGCCTCGGCCAGACGGCGCAGGCAGGACCAGCGGGCCAGCGCGTAGAGCCAGGCCCTGCGCTCGGCGGGCGAGTCGCCGGCCGGGGCGCGGGAGCCGCGCCGCTCGGCGAGCGCGAGGGCGTCGCCGAGCGCCGAGGTCGCCTCGTCGTGATCGCAGAGGACGGAGAGGCAGTAGGTGAACAGGCCGTCCAGACAGGACTCGTAGCGGGCAGGCGGGCGCTGCGGGGCGGTGCGCGGCTCCTGCCGCCTCGCCCCGGGGCGGTGCGCCCGGTGTGCGCCGGTGGTCTGTGTGGGAGTTTCCGGCCTGCTGCTCATCACCGTGCGACCGTAGGCGCACCACGAGGGGGCTTCCTCCCCCTTGAGCACATTTAATCCTTACGGGTGAAACGATCCCTCAAAAGAGGACAGGAACCCGTCATTCCGTGGCCAGCGCGGCTACGCGGGGCGACCGCCGACGGCACGCGCACGCCGTGTCGTCGGTCCCGCAACGTCCTGCAACGTCCCGCAGCGGCACACCCTCGCCGTGTTGTCAGTCCTGCCCGCTACGGTTCCGTTCATGGCTGCCCGTACCAAATCCAAGGACCGTCCGTCCTACCGCTGCACCGAGTGCGGCTGGCAGACGGCCAAGTGGCTGGGCCGCTGCCCCGAGTGCCAGGCGTGGGGGACGGTCGACGAGTACGGCGCGCCCGCCGTGCGCACCACCGCACCGGGCCGCGTCGCCACGTCTGCGCTGCCCATCGGCCAGGTCGACGGCACGCAGGCGACGGCCCGGTCCACCGGCGTGCCCGAGCTGGACCGGGTGCTCGGCGGCGGCCTGGTACCCGGCGCCGTGGTGCTGGTCGCGGGCGAGCCCGGCGTCGGCAAGTCCACACTGCTGCTCGACGTGGCGGCGAAGTCGGCCGGCGAGGAGCACAAGACCCTCTACGTGACGGGCGAGGAGTCGGCCTCACAGGTGCGCCTGCGCGCCGACCGCATCCACGCGATCGACGACCACCTGTACCTGGCCGCCGAGACCGATCTGGCCACCGTCCTCGGCCACTTGGACGCGGTGAAGCCTTCGCTGCTCATCCTGGACTCCGTACAGACGATCGCGTCCGGGGAGATCGACGGGGCGCCCGGTGGCGTGTCCCAGGTCCGCGAGGTGGCCGGGGCGCTCATCCGCGCCTCCAAGGAGCGCGGCATGTCCACGCTCCTGGTCGGCCACGTCACCAAGGAGGGCACGATCGCGGGCCCGCGCCTCCTGGAGCACCTGGTCGACGTCGTCCTGAGCTTCGAGGGCGACCGGCACGCGCGCCTGCGTCTCGTACGCGGCGTCAAGAACCGCTACGGGACGACGGACGAGGTCGGCTGCTTCGAGCTGCACGACGAGGGCATCACGGGCCTCGCCGACCCGAGCGGCCTGTTCCTGACCCGGCGTGACGAGCCGGTGCCCGGCACCTGCCTGACCGTCACCCTGGAGGGCCGCCGCCCGCTGGTCGCCGAGGTCCAGGCGCTCACGGTCGACTCCCAGATCCCCTCCCCGCGCCGCACCACGTCCGGCCTGGAGACCTCCCGCGTCTCGATGATGCTGGCCGTGCTCGAACAGCGCGGGAAGATCAGCGCGTTGGGCAAGCGGGACATCTACTCCGCGACGGTCGGCGGGGTGAAGCTCTCCGAACCGGCCGCCGATCTGGCCGTCGCGCTGGCCCTCGCCTCCGCGGCGAGCGACACCCCGCTCCCCAAGAACCTTGTGGCGATCGGAGAAGTGGGCCTCGCGGGCGAGGTCAGGCGGGTCACGGGCGTGCAGCGCCGGCTCGCCGAGGCGCACCGGCTCGGGTTCACACACGCGCTGGTCCCGACCGATCCGGGAAAGATCCCGGCCGGTATGAAGGTCCTGGAAGTCGCCGATATAGGGGATGCTCTGCGGGTGCTGCCGAAGGGTCGTCGGCGAGACGCCCCACGGGAGCCGGAGCAGCGCCGGTAGACTTTGCCCTGGTCTCGCCCGTGCGTGCGAACGCGAGGGACGGAGACCCCGAGCCCCAGGGCACCCCAAAGTCTGCGATCCGGAGGAGTGCAGTGGCAGCCAATGACCGGGCGGCAGCTCCCGGCAAGTCCGGCGGAAGCTCCGGTGCGGACCGTCTCATGCGCGCCGCGCTGAGCGCCGTCGCGCCCGGAACCGCCCTGCGCGACGGCCTGGAGCGCATCCTCCGTGGCAACACCGGAGGCCTGATCGTCCTCGGCTCCGACAAGACGGTCGAGTCGATGTGCACAGGCGGCTTCATCCTCGACGTGGAGTTCACGGCCACGCGCCTGCGCGAGCTGTGCAAGCTCGACGGCGGCATCGTGGTCTCCTCGAACCTCGACAAGATCCTGCGGGCCGGCGTCCAGTTGGTGCCGGACCCGACGATCCCCACGGAGGAGACCGGCACCCGGCACCGCACGGCGGACCGGGTTTCCAAGCAGGTCGGCTACACCGTCGTCTCGGTCTCCCAGTCGATGCGCCTGATCGCGCTGTACGTGGACGGGCAGCGCCGCGTCCTGGAGGACTCGGCGGCGATCCTGTCCCGCGCGAACCAGGCCCTCGCGACCCTGGAGCGCTACAAGCTGCGCCTCGACGAGGTGGCGGGCACGCTCTCCGCCCTGGAGATCGAGGACCTGGTCACGGTCCGGGACGTCTCGGCGGTCGCGCAGCGCCTGGAGATGGTGCGCCGTATCGCCACGGAGATCGCCGAGTACGTGGTGGAGTTGGGCACGGACGGCCGGCTTCTGGCGCTGCAGCTCGACGAGTTGATCGCGGGCGTCGAGCCGGAGCGCGAACTGGTCGCGCGGGACTACGTTCCCGAGCCCACCGCCAAGCGCTCGCGCACGGTCGCGGAGGCGCTGGTCGAGCTGGACGCGCTCAGCCACGCGGAACTGCTCGAACTGCCGATAGTGGCACGGGCCCTTGGCTACACCGGCTCCCCCGAGGCGCTCGACTCCGCGGTGTCCCCGCGCGGGTTCCGGCTCCTGGCCAAGGTGCCGCGCCTCCCCGGCGCGATCATCGACCGGCTCGTGGAGCACTTCGGCGGTCTGCAGAAGCTGCTTGCCGCGAGTGTGGACGACCTGCAGACGGTCGACGGGGTCGGTGAGGCGCGGGCGCGGAGCGTGCGTGAGGGCCTGTCGCGGTTGGCGGAGTCGTCGATCCTCGAGCGTTACGTGTAGCCATATTCAAGCCCCGCTCTTGTGACGAGAGCCCGCGGGGTCCGGGGCAGAGCCCCGAGACGCCCAGCCGCAGGGGCTTGATCCGGCTCAGTCTTCCTTGAGGACGAACGACGTCTGCACCTTGGGAAGTTGCGCCGCCTTCACCTCGACCAGATACGTACCCGGCGACGCAGCTCCCGCAGAGGGAGTCGCGCACTGCGGTGCGCTCGGCCGCAGATCCCACGTGTAGTCCCGCTGAACCGTGCCGCCCGCAGGGGCCCGCAGCACCATGCTGCCCGCCCCGGCCGGGCAGTCGTCGGAGGACCAGAACGGCTTGTCGTCCTCCGCCTTGGTGATCGTGACCACCGCCGTCTTCGGCCCGAGGTCGACCTTGCAGGACTTGTCCGCCGTGTTCTTGGCGACGAGCTGGAGCTTCGGCTTGTCCCCGGGCGCGTACGAGTTGTGGACGCTGCGCACCTTCAGGGTCACGCCGCCCGCCGTGCAGTCCGGGAGGCTGGAGCCGGCCGGGACCTGGTCCCCGGAGGACGTGCCCCCGCTGCCGCTGCCGCTGCCACCGCCGCCGTCACCGGAGTCGCCGCCCGCGGCATCGTCCGAGCCGCCGGAGCCCGCACCGGAACCGCCGGAACCCGAGCCCGAACCTGAACCCGAGCCGCCGGAACCGCCCGACTCGTCGCGGCCGCCGGGGTGTTCACTGATCGCGGGCCCCGTGCCGGCGGGCCCCGGCGTGATGGACTCCGTCGGACTCTTGCCGCCGGAGCCGCCGGCGCCGTTGTTCCCACCGCCCCCGCCCAAGGTGACGATCCATACGATCAGCAGCGCGAGCAGCGCCACCACGGACAGCAGAACAACCCTCCGTCGCCAATAGATGGAGGAGGGAAGCGGCCCGATCGGATTGCGCAGAGATCCCACGCCCCAAACCTTACGAGAGATCGGGCCGTTGTCCGGTCCCACCCGCCGCCTCTGTCCCCAAGTTTTCCGGATCATCATCACGCGCGGGCCGCCGAACGGGCTCCCGGACCCCTGTCGATCGTCAGGTGGGGCCGACGACCATCGCCGGATGTGGCAGGCCTTGGGTATTGCATACTGTCCGTCACCATGGGAACCATCGACTCCGACCTGTATCGCGGCATCACCGATTTCGCCCACGACACCCCTTCGTGGTTTCAGCACCTCATGGAGGTGTGGACGGAACTGGGTCTGCTGCTGTTCGTCGTGCTCTTCGTCGTCGCCTGGTGGCGGGCGCGGGCCAACGACCCGAGGGCCTTCGCCGTCGCGGTGCTCGCGCCGCTGGCCACCGCGGTCGCTTACGTGATCAGCGAGGTGGTCAAGTCGGGGATCGACGAGGAGCGGCCCTGCCGCGCCGTCTCGGGCGCCCTGCCGTCCCTGATCGACTGCCCGGTCTACGGGGACTGGTCCTTCCCCTCCAACCACGCCACGATCGCCGCCGCCGCGGCCGTGGGCCTCGCGCTGGCCTGGCCGAAGGTGGGCTGGCTGACCGTGCCGATGGCGATCCTCATGGCGTTCTCGCGCGTCTTCGTGGGCGTGCACTATCCGCACGACGTCGCGGTGGGCCTGCTGCTCGGCACGCTGGTCGCGTTCCTCGTCGTACGCCTTCTGACGCGGCCGGGAGCGCGGGTGACCGAGGCGATGCGGGGGTCGGGGAACGGGCTCGTGCGGTGGTTCGCCGGACCGGGTCCCTCCGGGGCCGGGCACGGCTCGACGCCCGGAGCCCGCTCGCGGCGCGGCTCGCACCGGCGCTGAACCTTCTGCGTCTTCTGCTGACGCTATCGGCGGCAGAGGGGGACATGCCCCCCTCTGCCGATCGTCAGGTCCCGCTCCATCACGGCTGCCCGTACGGACCGCTTCCAGAGCGGAGCCCCGCCCGGCCACCCGGCCCACGCCTCGGGGCTCTGCCCCGGTCCCCGCGGCTCAACGTGATCGGCCCACCCGTCGCTCCGGGCGATTCGCAGCCGGCGCACCCGGCCCACGTCTCGGGGCTCTGCCCCGGTCCCCGCGGCTCAACGTGATCGGCCCACCCGTCGCTCCGGGTTGATCCGTAGCCTGTCGGCGGACTGTGCCCACGCCTCGGGGCTCTGCGCCGGTCCCTGCGGCTCAACGTGATCGGCCCACCCGTCGCTCCGGGCGATTCGCAGTCGGCGACCGCTCCCACGTGTCGGGGCTCTGCCCCGGTCCCCGCTGCTCAATCGCCGCAGGGGCTCAATAGGTCCACCCGTCGTCTCCGGCGAAATAGGTCCGCCCGTGGTCTCCGGCGAACTGCGCTCTGCCCTGCGACTGTTTTCCCCGCCCTTCTCCCACCGCCCGCCCCCTCCGGGGGCGTCGGCCCCACGGGGTGCCGCACTCCACCGCTCGGGGCATCCGCCCACCCGTTGCGGTCGGCGCTGCCCCGCCTCGGGGAATCCGCCGGCACGCCCGCGTCCCGACCCGTTGCGGTCGGGGCTGCCGCCGCTTCAGGCCGATCTGCCGGCAAGCCCGTCTGCCCACCCTTGGCGGTCGGGACCACCGTTGTGGGCAATCCGCCGGCAAGCCCCCCTTCCCACCCTTGGCGGACGGGGCTGCCCCGCCCAGGCGATCCGCCGGCAACCCCGCCTGCCCACCCCTTGGCGGACGGGGCTGCCCCGCCTCGGGTAATCCGCCGCCAGCCCCGCGTCCCCCGCCCGTTGCGGTCGGGGCTGCCGCCGCCTTGGGCAATCTGCCGCCTTGGGCGGCAGGGTGGGCAAGGCGGCACCCCAGTGCCGCGCAACGGAAACGACGGGCACCGGCCCCGGTACAGCCCGCCGGAACCCCGGTACCGCACACCCGTCACGACGAGCACCGGCCACGGCACCACACCCTGGCCCCGGTCGGGGCTGGAGCCCCCGGAGGGGGCGGGCGGGTGGGAGATGAGCAGACCCCGGTACAGCCGGAGCGAGGTGCGGTGCCCGCGCCCATCAACACGGGCGCCCACCCCGGGCCCCCGGTACCGCGCAACGAAAACCACGGGTGCCGCCCCGGCCCGGCCCCCGGTGCCGCGCAACAGAACCGCCCCCGGTACCGCGCAACAGACCCGCCCCCGCCCACCACGCTCCCCCGCCCCGGCCCCCGTACATGGCAGGATCGGACGTGCCATGACTGCGCTCACGAAGAACCCCGAGAACGCCGATCTGCACGCACCGGTCATCGACTGGTTCACCGAGCACGCCCGCGACCTCCCCTGGCGCCGCCGCGACGCGGGCCCGTGGGGCGTGATGGTCAGCGAGTTCATGCTCCAGCAGACCCCGGTCAACCGCGTGCTCCCGGTGTACGAGCAGTGGCTCGCCCGCTGGCCCCGCCCCGCCGACCTCGCCGCCGAGGCGCCCGGCGAGGCCGTCCGCGCCTGGGGCCGGCTCGGCTACCCGCGCCGCGCCCTGCGCCTGCACGGCGCCGCCGTCGCCATAACGGAACGCCACGGCGGCGACGTACCCACCGGCCACGCGCAGCTCCTCGCGCTGCCGGGCATCGGCGAGTACACGGCGGCCGCCGTCGCCTCGTTCGCGTACGGGCAGCGGCACGCGGTGCTCGACACGAACGTGCGCCGCGTGTTCGCCCGCGCCGTGGCCGGCGTGCAGTACCCGCCGAACGCGACGACCGCCGCCGAGCGGAAGCTCGCCCGCGCGCTGCTGCCCGAGGAGGAGGACACCGCCGCCAAGTGGGCCGCCGCCTCCATGGAGTTGGGCGCCCTGGTGTGCACCGCCAAGAACGAGGAGTGCCACCGCTGCCCGATCGCCGCGATGTGCTCGTGGCGGCTCGCGGGCAAGCCCGCGCACGAGGGCCCGCCGCGGCGCGGCCAGACGTACGCGGGCACGGACCGCCAGGTGCGCGGCAAGCTGCTCGCCGTGCTGCGGGACGCCGTCGAACCGGTGCCGCAGGCGGTGCTCGACCAGGTCTGGGACGAGCCGGTGCAGCGGGCCAGGGCCCTGGACGGCCTGGTCGACGACGGCCTGGTGGAGCCGCTCGCGGGCGGTCTGTACCGGCTTCCGCTGGGCTGAGACCGGCGTTCCGGGGGCCGCGGCTCCCTTCGTTACACAACCGACGGGTAGTCGTGCGTTGGCCGCTGGCCGGAACGGACAACGCCGTGACAACTCCTCCGTAACTTCTTCCTCGTAACCGCACACAACCTGTGCGGACCACGGGGATTGCGGGAAGCGGGAGGCAGTTGATCATGGCGCACGCCGGTGAGGTGCTCGGGTTCGAAGATTACGTGCGGACGCGGCAGGACGCCCTGTTGCGCAGCGCCCGGCGTCTCGTGCCCGACCCGGTCGACGCCCAGGACCTGCTGCAGACCGCGCTCGTACGGACGTACGGACGCTGGGACGGCATAGCGGACAAGCGCCTGGCCGACGCGTATCTGCGCCGCGTCATGATCAACACGCGGACCGAGTGGTGGCGGGCGCGCAAGCTGGAGGAAGTGCCCACCGAGCAGCTCCCGGAGTCCTCGGTCGACGACTCGACGGAGCAGCACGCGAACCGCGCCCTGCTGATGGACGTCATGAAGGTGCTCGCTCCGAAGCAGCGCAGCGTCGTGGTGCTGAGACACTGGGAGCAGATGTCCACAGAGGAGACGGCCGCCGCTCTCGGAATGTCGGCCGGAACCGTGAAGAGCACGCTGCACCGGGCCCTCGCCCGGCTCCGTGAGGAGCTGGAGAAGCGGGAGCGCGAGGAACTGGCCGGCCGCGCGCTCGAACGTGAGGAGCGGGAGCGTTGCGCGGCCTAGGCACACGTGCCTCTGGGATTCGTACGTCCCTGATACAGGGACGTTCCGCCCTGATGCGGGGCGTGAAGGCGGGGAGCGCGGCGATCGCCGGGCTCGCCGCCATCGGGCTGTTCGCCGGCGTCCTCGCGGCATGCTCGACCGGAGGCACCGGCGCCCGTGACGAGGGCCCGGCCCGCACGGACCCGGTCGGGTCGACGGCGGCGGGCAGCGCGAGCCCCTCGGCCTCCGCCTCACCGAGCGCCCCGAGCTCCGCCGAAGCGGTGCGGATGGTGAAGAAGGACCCGAAGGTCGGCGCGGACATCAAGCGCGACCTGAAGCCGTGCGTGGCGGACGAGTACCCGGTCGACGTGAGCTACGGAACGCTGACCGGCAGCTCCCGGAGCGACGTCGTGGTCAACGTGATGACCTGCGGGGACGCGGTCGGCATCGGCACGTACGTGTATCGCGACGAGGGCGGCACGTACAAGAATGTGTTCAAGGACGAAGAGCCCCCGGTGTACGCGGAGATCGACCGGGGTGATCTCGTGGTCACCAAGCAGGTGTACGAGAAGGGCGACTCGGTCGCCTCACCGTCGGGCGAGGAGATCCTCACGTACCGGTGGGGCGGGCACGGTTTCGCCCAGGAGAGCCGCACGCACAACGATTACAGCAACGCGGTGGACGGGGAGAGCCCGGCGCCTTCGGACGACGGCGGCTGATCCGTGTGGTGAAGAGCCACGTGGTGGAGGAGAGATCGGATGGCAGGCATGGGCGGTGAGCGCAAGGGCGAGCCGACGCACGTCCTCTTCGTCGAGGACGACGACGTCATCCGCGAGGCCACCCAGCTCGCCCTGGAGCGCGACGGTTTCGTGGTGACCGCGATGCCGGACGGGCTCGCGGGCCTGGAGGCGTTCCGGTCGGACCGGCCGGACATCGCGCTGCTCGACGTGATGGTGCCGGGGCTGGACGGGGTCTCCCTGTGCCGCCGCATCCGCGACGAGTCGACGGTTCCGGTGATCATGCTCTCCGCGCGCGCGGACTCCATCGACGTCGTGCTCGGCCTGGAGGCGGGGGCCGACGACTACGTGACGAAGCCGTTCGACGGGGCGGTGCTCGTGGCCCGGATCCGCGCCGTGCTGCGCCGCTTCGGGCACGCGGGCGGCGCGGCGGCGGCCGTCGGCGCGGCCGAGGAGAGCCCCGCGCCCGACCACGGGGCGCTGCACTTCGGCGACCTGGACATCGACACGGACGGCATGGAGGTCAGGAAGGCCGGGCAGCCGGTGGCCCTGACGCCCACCGAGATGCGCCTGCTGCTCGAGTTCTCCTCCGCGCCGGGCTCCGTACTGTCCCGCGACAAGCTCCTGGAGCGCGTGTGGGACTACGGCTGGGGCGGTGACACCCGCGTCGTCGACGTCCATGTGCAGCGGCTGCGTACGAAGATCGGCCAGGACCGGATCGAGACGGTCCGCGGCTTCGGCTACAAGCTCAAGGCCTGACCGGGCTGATGGGACAACGCATATGAGGAGGGGCACGACAGGACCTGCGCCGACGGCCGCGGCTGGGGCGCAGGGCGCCACGGGTGGAGCGGGTACGGCGGGTACGGCGGGCGCCTCGGGCGCAGCAGGTACCACCGGGGCTGCGGGCGGCGCGAGTGCCGACGCCGGCGCGGTCGGCGGTGCGTGGAAGTCCGCCCGCTCCTGGATCCCGCACGGTCTGCGGACCGGCGTGCGCTGGAAGATCAGCGTGGCCATCGCCTTCGTGGGCGCGCTCGTCGCCGTGGCCCTCAGCCTCGTCGTGCACAACGCGGCCCGCGTCTCCATGCTGGACAACGCGCGGGACGTGCAGGACGAGCGGATCCAGTTCGTGCAGCGGCAGTACGAGGCGCGCGGCGGCAATCTGCCCGTCGGCTTCAAGGTGGACGACCCGGCGCTCCCGCACGATCTGCGCGCGAAGACCCGGGACGGCCGCCGTGTCACCTACGTGTCGGAGTCGGCCAGCGGCGTGCCCGACATCTGGGCCGCGGTCCCGCTCGGCAACGGCGGGATCCTCTCGGTGCACACCCGGTTCGCCGACCGCAGCGCCACCGTGATGAAGGACCTCGACAAGGCGCTGCTCATCGGTTCGATCTCCGTCGTGCTCGGCGGCAGCGCGCTCGGCGTCCTCATCGGCGGTCAGCTCTCCCGGCGTCTGCGCAAGGCGGCGAGCGCGGCCCGCGATGTCGCGGCCGGTCAGAGCGATGTCCGCGTCCGGCGCGCCATCGGCGGTGTCGTACTCGACGAGACGGACGATCTCGCGCAGGCCGTCGACGCGATGGCCGACGCCCTGAAGCAGCGCCTGGAGGCCGAGCGCCGGGTCACCGCGGACATCGCGCACGAGCTGCGCACGCCGGTCACCGGTCTGCTCACCGCGGCCGAACTGCTGCCTCCCGGGCGGCCCAGCGAACTCGTCAAGGACCGTGCGCAGGCGATGCGTACGCTCGTCGAGGACGTCCTGGAAGTGGCCCGGCTCGACAGCGCCGCCGAGCGGGCCGAGCTGCAGGACATCATGCTCGGCGAGTTCGTGGAGCGCCGGATCGCGGCCCGCGCGGGCGACGGCGTCAGCGTCCACGTGATCCACGAGTCCGAGGTGACGACGGACCCGCGGCGCCTGGAGCGCATCCTCCTCAACCTGCTGGCCAACGCCTCCAAGCACGCCCGTCCGCCCATCGAGGTCAGTGTCGAGGGCCGGGTGCTCCGGGTGCGCGACCACGGGCCCGGTTTCCCGGAGGAGCTCCTGGAGGAGGGGCCGAGCCGCTTCCGTACCGGCGCGGCGGACCGCGCGGGGCACGGTCACGGCCTCGGTCTGACGATCGCGGCGGGCCAGGCCCGGGTGCTCGGGGCCCGGCTCACGTTCCGCAACATCCGCCCGCAGGGGGCGGACCACGATGCCCCCGCGGAGGGGGCCGTGGCCGTGCTGTGGCTGCCGGAACACGCTCCGACGAACACGGGAAGCTTCCCGATGGTGCGGCTGCCGGACCTATGAAGCCCCTGCGGCGATTGAGGAGCGGGGTCTGGGGCGGAGCCCCAGAGCGGGTGCCGGTGCCGGTGAGTTGCGGTCTGGGGGGGGGGGGGGGGGGGGGGGGGGGGGGGGGGGGGGGGGGGGGGGGGGGGGGGGCGGCCCCCCCCCGCGCCCGCCCCCCCGCCCGCGCCCCCCCCCCCC
>NZ_JBIWLG010000018.1:25383-122253 GCF_044766085.1 Streptomyces sp. NPDC102360
GGGGGGGGGGGGGGGGGCGGGCCCCCCCGCGGGGGGGCCGGTGCCGGTGAGTTGCGGTCTCGGGGCTCCGCCCCGAACCCCGCGCCTCAATCGCCGGCGGGGCTCGAACTGTCCGCCCCCCGCAGCGTGACCTCCTTGACGAAGACCGCCGCGAGGAGCGCGCCGAGCGCCACCACGGAACCCAGCAGGAACGCCGAGTGCGTGCCGGAGGAGACCGCGAACTGGTAGGCGTCCCGCGCCTGCTCCGGCAGCTTCGCCAGGCTCGCCGCGTCCAGCTGCGCCGAAGCCTCGGTCATCTTCCCGCCGAGTGCCCCGGCCCGCTCGGCCATGACGTCCTGCACCCGGTTGTTGAACAGCGCGCCCATGATGGCGACGCCGAACGAGGACCCGAGCGTACGGAACAGGGTCGTCGACGAGGACGCGACACCCATGTCCTTCATCTCCACGCTGTTCTGCGCGACCAGCATCGTGATCTGCATCAGGCAGCCCATCCCGGCGCCGAGCACGGCCATGTAGAGCCCGGACGTGAACCGCGAGGTCCCGGTGTCCATCTGCGCGAGCAGGAACAGACCGACGATCATCAGGACGCTGCCCACCACCGGGAACACCTTGTACTTGCCGGTGTTGGTGGTGACCCGGCCCGCGATCAGCGAGACGACCATCATCGAGAGCAGCATCGGAAGCAGCAGCAGACCGGAGTTGGTCGCGGACGCGCCCTGCACGGACTGCTGGTACAGCGGCAGGAAGAGCACCGCGCCGAACATCACGAAGCCGGTGATGAACCCGATCACGGACATCAGCGTGAAGTTCCGGTTGCGGAAGATGTGCAGCGGCACGATCGGCTCGGCGGCCCTGGTCTGCGAGTACACGAATCCGACGAGCGCGGCGACGCCGATCCCGATCAGCTCCATGATCACGGCGGAGTCCCAGGCGTACTCGCTCCCGCCCCACGTCGTCACGAGCACGATCGAGGTGATGCCGACGGTGAGCAGCGCGGCGCCCAGATAGTCGATGGACCCCCCGGACCGCTTCTTCGGCAGATGCAGCACGGCGGTGATCGCCACGAGGGCGAGGATGCCGAGCGGAATGTTGATGTAGAAGGCCCAGCGCCAGCCGAGGTGGTCGGTGAGGGTGCCGCCGACGAGCGGTCCGCCGATCATGGCGAGCGCCATCACGCCGGCCATCATGCCCTGGTACTTGCCGCGCTCACGGGGCGGGATCAGATCGCCGATGATGGCCATGACCCCGACCATCAGGCCGCCGGCGCCGAGCCCCTGCACGGCCCTGAACCCGATCAGCTGCCCCATGTCCTGGGCCATTCCGCTGAGCACGGAGCCGACCAGGAAGATCACGATGGAGGTCAGGAAGGCGCCCTTCCTGCCGTACATGTCGCCGATCTTCCCCCAGATCGGCGTGGAGGCGGCGGTCGCGAGCGTGTACGCGGTGACGACCCACGACAAGTGCTCGAGCCCGCCCAACTCGCCGACGATGGTGGGCATCGCGGTGCCCACGATCATGTTGTCGAGCATGGCCAGCAGCATGGCGAGCATCAGCGCGAGCAGCACGACCCGCACGCTGCGCGGCTGCTTCACCGCCTCCTGACCCGGCTTCCGACCCGGCTTCTGATCCCGTTTCCGATCCGGCTTCTGATCCGGTTTCCGATCCGATGTCGCGGGCCGCGCCGCCGCCTGTGTCATGGTCCCCACTCCCCCTGCGTCACCCGGGACTTACTTGTCGCCCGGCTAGTTACCTACAATGGGGAAAGTAGAGCGCCAACTAGCCGGGCGTCAAGTAAGTTTTTCACCAAGGGCACGAGAGGCAGCAGCCGATGGTCACGGGCAGCAGTAAGCCGAAGCAGCGCCGCGGGGACACCCGCCAGCGCATTCAGGACGTGACCTTGGAACTCATCGCCGAACAGGGCTACGAGAAGACGTCGCTGCGGGAGATCTCCGAGCGCCTCGGTGTGACGAAGGCCGCGCTCTACTACCACTTCAAGACCAAGGAAGACATCGTCGTCAGTCTGTTCACGGACCTGATGAGGCCGATCGACGACGTGATCGCGTGGGCCGCCGAGCAGCCGTCGACGCTGGAGGCCAAGCTCGAGATCCTCGGCCACTACTCGAACGCGCTGGCCGACGCCGCCCCGCTCTTCCGCTTCATGCAGGAGAACCAGGCGACGATGCGCGAGCTGAGCATCGGCGAGAACTTCAAGGAGCGGATGACGTCCCTGCTCGACCATCTGCTCCCCGAGGACGTCACGCTGACCGACCGGGTCCGCTGCTTCAGCGCGCTGTTCTCGATGCACGCCGGAATGTTCGTTCTCAGAGACGTCGAAGGCGACCCCGAGGAGAAGCGCAAGGCCATCCTCGAGGTCGCCTCCGACCTGGTCACCCGGGCCCATCACAGCTGACGGGCCGGTGCGGTGGGCGTCGTCAGACGCTCACGCCCGCCTTCTTCAGGAAGGAGACGGGGTTGACCGCCGAGCCGTAGTCCGCCGTCGTGCGGATCTCGAAGTGCAGGTGCGGGCCACTGGAGTTGCCGGTGTCGCCGGACAGCGCGATGTGCTGGCCCGTCGTGACCTGCTGGCCGACCTTGACGTCGATCTTCGACAGGTGCGCGTACTGCGAGTACGTGCCGTTGCCGTGCTTGATGACGATGGCGTTGCCGTACGCGGCGCCGTCACCGGCGCCGTTGCCGCCGGCCTTGACGACGGTGCCGCTGTGCGCGGCCATCACGTTGGTGCCGGTCGACACGGCGAAGTCCTGGCCGGAGTGGTGGCCACTGGCCCACATGCTGCCGCCCTGCGAGTAGCCGGCGGAGAGCTCGTAGTGCTTGACCGGGTCGATCCAGGACTTGGCCTTCTTCTCCTCGGCCGCCTTCTTCTTGGCCTCGGCCTCCTTCGCCTTCGCCTCGGCTTCCTTCTTCGCCTTCGCGGCGTTGTCGGCGGCCTTGGCCTGAGCGGTGGCCTGGGCCTCGACGGAGGAGGAGGCGATACCGGGGAGGGCGGTGGCGTCTGCGGAGTCGGCGACCGCGGCCCCGGTCCCGAGCAGCGCCGACACACCGAATCCGGCGGCCACGACGGCAGCCCGCTTACGGAGCATCGACGTACCGGGACGGTGGGGCTGGGTGCGCTTCGACATATGGGCAGACCTTTCGAACTGGGACATGAAGGGGCCCGGCGCACTGCCTCGTGCTGCCGGGCTGGCCATCCCTTGGTAACCCCACCGCCCATCGCCACCCAAAACGCCCATCTACGACATGTCCTCGTAGACCCGCCCCGGAAACGGTCCGGGACGTCCCGCGATCCGGCCGGGACCAAAGTCGTCCGATTTATGACCTCATTCTGCGTTTAACCCCACTTCATCGACGTAAGCCCAGGCGACACAGGCCCGCCCGGCAGGCACTCTCGGCGAAACGGGCAAATCACCAGAACCCGTCGACCGTGTAACGACACGGCCGGATCACCCGCCTTCCACTATTTCCGTTAGTACGTGACGCACGTCCTGTGCGGCATGTCACCGGTCGGCAAGATCCAACCCCTCGTGGATGTGACCGGGGCTACGCTCCCGAACCATGGATCCCGCTGCCCTCGGCACCCGTCTCGCCTCGAGCGTGATCGTCCCGGCGCTCAAGAAACTCCTCGTCCAGGAGGGCCCCGGCGCGGGCCTGACGGACAAGCCGGTACGCCTCTCCGGGCCGGTCTCCTTCCGGGGCGAGAAGCGCGTCCTGGACGCCGCCGACGCCGAGCGGATCGCCCGCGCCCTCGTCACCGCCGCCGCACGCACCCCGGGCGAGGCCCCGTTCCCGGCCGACGAGGCCGAACCGCTCACCCTCGCCCTGGCCGCCACACTCTCCGCCCTCGGCGACCTCACCATGGACGACGTACAGGCAGCCCGCCTCGACCAGTACGCGCTGGCCCGCTCGCTGCGCCGCGCGGCCCCCACCTCGCACGGCCTTTCGGCCGACGCGGGGCACTTCCTCGACGCGGCCGTCGACGAGGCCTGCCGACAGGTGCTGCAGTTCTTCACCCAGCGGTCCGCCTTTGTACCCCGCACACTGATCGAGCAGCGCCGGGACCAGGCGGAACTCCTCGCCAGGACCGACGAGTTGATCGCCCGCACCCCGCCCGCCGACGCGGCCGACACCGCCTTCGAGGAGCGCTACGCCCGGCACATCGCCGACCGCCACCGGCATCTGACCATCTACGGCATCGATCTGCGCGAGGCCCCCGAACGCTGGCCCCTGGACGTGGCGTATCTGAGCCTGGAGGCGACGGCCGCGCCGCCGGCGGGCGCCTTCGACGCGGAGACCGAGGCACCCGCCGCGCCCGCCCACATCCGCGCCGAGGACGCGTTCTCCTCCGGCCACGACCGCGTACTCCTGCGCGGCGAGGCCGGATCCGGCAAGACGACGCTGATCCAGTGGCTGGCGACCCGGGCCGCCACGGACGGAGGCCGGATCCCGTTCGTGCTGCCGCTGCGCACCCTGGCGGCCGGTCCGCTGCCCGCCCCCGATGCGTTCCTGACGGCGGTCTCCTGCCCGCTGAGCGCGCCCGCCGGATGGGCCGAGCGCGTCCTCGGAGCCGCCCGCGCCCTGGTCCTCGTCGACGGCCTCGACGAGATCCCCACGGCCGACCGCCACCGGGTGCGCGACTGGCTGCTCGCCCTCGTCGAGGCCCACCCCGGCAACCGCTGGCTGCTGACCTCGCGACCCACCGCCGTACGCCCCGAATGGCTCGCCGACAGCGGATTTCGCGAGGTGCTGCTGCCGCCGATGCGCTCCGCCGACGTCGCCACGTTCGTGCACCGCTGGCACACGGCGGCCGACGCCCTGCCCTACGAGGCCGCGCTCCTGGACTCGCTGCGCACCAAACGCGATCTGGCCCGCCTCGCCACCAACCCCCTGATGTGCGGCCTGATCTGCGCGCTGCACCGCGAACGGCGCGGCTATCTGCCCACCGGCCGCAAGGAGTTGTACGACGCGGCGCTGACGATGCTGCTCCACCGGCGCGACCGGGAGCGCGGCATGGCCGTGCCCGAGCTGAGCGAGGAGGCACAGATCGACCTCCTCCAGCACCTCGCCTACGCGCTCGTCCTCAGCGGCCGCACCGAGATGAGCCGCGAGCACGCCATCGGCGCCCTTGAGCGCCGGCTGCCCGCCGTGGCCTCGGCGGCGGCGCACGGCGACGCGGCGACCGTCCTGCGCATCCTGCTGCTACGAAGCGGCCTGCTGCGCGAACCCGCCGCCGGCACGGTCGACTTCACGCACCGCACCTTCCAGGACTACCTCGCCGCCCGCTACGCCGTGGAGGAGGGCCACGCGCTGCCGTTCGTGCAGCGCCTCGCCGACGACCCGCAGGGTGAGGACGCGATCCGCATGGCCGTCGCCCACGCCCGCCCCGGCGAACGCGCCCAGCTGCTGCGCGAGTTGCTCGGCCACGGCCACCCGCGCCTCACCCTCCTCGCGCTTGCCTGCCTGGAGCACGCGACGGCCCTCGACCCGGCGGTCCGCGCCGAGGTGGAGCACCGGGCCGGGGCCCTGATCCCGCCACGCAGCACGCAGGACGCGAAGACCCTGGCAGAGGCGGGGCCCCTGGTCCTGGAGTTGCTGCCGCACCCTGACGGCCTCGACGAGGAGGAAGCGCACGGCGTCGCGGTGACCGCGTCGCTGCTGGGTGGCCTGGAGCCGGCGGGCGCACTGGGCGTCCTGCGCCGGCTGCGCGACCATCCGTCACTGAAGGTGCGGCGCCAACTCGCGGGCACCTGGAGCCGGTTCCCCACCGAGGAATACGCGTCCGAGGTCCTCGACCATCTGAAACCCCACGGCTTGCTCGTCACCTGCGAGACCGACGAGCAGCGCGCCGCCCTGTCCGGGATGCGGCCCTGGCACCGGCTGGAATTCCGCGGCCCGCACGCGCTGCGCGACGTGGTCGGCGCGGTCCCGGCCCCGGACAGCGTGGAACTCGTCTACTTCCAGGACAACCCGCTGGCCGGGGATCTCAGCGCCTTGACCGCGTTCCCGGCCCTGTCCGGGCTGTGGGTGGCGGGCTGCCCGGCCGCCCACGGGCTCGGCGCGCTCGCCGGTCTGCCGCTGACCGACCTCACGTACGGGCACAGCGACTTCACGGGTCTGGCCGCCCTGGACTCGCTGCGCCGGCTGTCCCTCAACGGGGACCTCACGGTCGACTCGCTCACCGAGGCCCTGCCGACCGGTGCCCCGCTGGACTTCCTGTTCCTGGGCGGCGACGCCACCCGCCACACCGGCCTGCGCGGCCTCGGCGCCTGGCCCACGCTGACCACCCTGAGCCTCGGGCCCCTCACGACGGCACCGGCCTCCCAGGACTGGCGCCACGTCGCCGAACTCCCCGCCCTGACCGGCCTCTACCTGAACGCGGCCTTCTTCAGCGACTACCCCGAGTCCGTCGAGGCCCTGCCCGAGCTCCCCGGCGTCGAGCTGCTGCGGCTCGCGGCCCTGCACGGCGGCGAGGACCTGGCGGCGCTGCCGTCCCGCTTCCCCGCCGTACGCGAGGTCGTCCTCCAGACCGCCCCCGGCAGCACCTTCCCGCCCGAGCGCTGCGCCCGCCTCTTCCCGTACGCCCGGATCACCGTCGACCAGCGCTGACCCGCGTACGAACCGTGCACACAAGAAACGGGTGGGCCCGAACCGTTCCGTCAGGAACAGCTCGGGCCCACCCGTATCAGGCTCGCCCCGGAGGGGTTACGCCTCCTTGCTCAGGTTCGGACCGCCGCCGGCGGCCGCGTCCTCGATCGGCGGGGCGTCGGGCAGTGCCGCCTTCTCCTCGCCGCGGAAGGTGAAGGTCTTGTTCTCGCCCTCGCCCTCCGTGTCCACGACCACGATGTGGCCCGGGCGCAGCTCGCCGAAGAGGATCTTCTCCGACAGGCTGTCCTCGACCTCGCGCTGGATCGTGCGACGCAGCGGACGCGCGCCGAGCACGGGGTCGTAGCCCTTCTTCGAGAGCAGTTCCTTGGCGGACTGCGAGAGCTCGATGCCCATGTCGCGGTCCTTCAGGCGCTCGTCCACCTTCGTGATCATCAGGTCGACGATCGTGAGGATGTCGTCCTGGCTGAGCTGCGGGAAGACGACGACGTCGTCGACACGGTTGAGGAACTCGGGACGGAAGTGCTGCTTGAGCTCGTCCGACACCTTGTTCTTCATGCGCTCGTAGTTGGACTTCGAGTCGCCGATGGCCGCGAAGCCGAGGTTGAAGCCCTTCGAGATGTCACGGGTTCCAAGGTTGGTCGTCATGATGATGACCGTGTTCTTGAAGTCCACGACACGACCCTGGGAGTCGGTCAGGCGACCGTCCTCCAGAATCTGCAGAAGGCTGTTGAAGATGTCCGGGTGGGCCTTCTCGACCTCGTCGAAAAGGACCACCGAGAACGGCTTGCGCCGCACCTTCTCGGTCAGCTGACCGCCCTCTTCGTAACCCACGTATCCGGGCGGGGAACCGAAGAGACGCGACACCGTGTGCTTCTCGCTGAACTCCGACATGTCGAGGGAGATCAGCGCCTCCTCGTCGCCGAAGAGGAACTCGGCGAGCGCCTTGGAGAGCTCGGTCTTACCGACACCGGACGGGCCCGCGAAGATGAACGAACCACCGGGACGCTTCGGGTCCTTCAGACCGGCCCGCGTACGGCGGATCGCCCGCGAGAGCGCCTTGACGGCGTCCTTCTGGCCGACCACCCGCTTGTGGAGCTCGTCCTCCATGCGCAGCAGACGCGAGGACTCCTCCTCGGTCAGCTTGAAGACCGGAATGCCGGTGGCGGCCGCGAGGACCTCGGCGATCAGCTCGCCGTCGACCTCGGCGACGACGTCCATGTCGCCGGCCTTCCATTCCTTCTCGCGCTTGGCCTTCGCGGCGAGCAGCTGCTTCTCCTTGTCGCGGAGAGAGGCCGCCTTCTCGAAGTCCTGGGAGTCGATGGCCGACTCCTTGTCGCGACGCACGCCCGCGATCTTCTCGTCGAACTCGCGGAGGTCCGGCGGCGCGGTCATCCGGCGGATGCGCATCCGGGAACCGGCCTCGTCGATCAGGTCGATCGCCTTGTCCGGCAGGAAGCGGTCCGAGATGTACCGGTCGGCCAGCGTGGCCGCCTGGACGAGGGCCTCGTCGGTGATGGACACACGGTGGTGCGCCTCGTACCGGTCACGCAGACCCTTGAGGATCTCGATGGTGTGCGGCAGCGACGGCTCCGCGACCTGGATCGGCTGGAAGCGGCGCTCGAGGGCCGCGTCCTTCTCCAGGTGCTTGCGGTACTCGTCGAGCGTCGTCGCACCGATGGTCTGGAGCTCACCGCGGGCCAGCATCGGCTTCAGGATGGAAGCCGCGTCGATGGCGCCCTCGGCGGCACCCGCACCCACGAGCGTGTGCAGCTCGTCGATGAACAGGATGATGTCGCCGCGGGTGCGGATCTCCTTGAGGACCTTCTTCAGGCGCTCCTCGAAGTCACCGCGGTAGCGGGAACCGGCGACCAGCGCACCGAGGTCAAGCGTGTAGAGGTGCTTGTCCTTCAGCGTCTCGGGCACCTCGCCCTTGACGATGGCCTGGGCGAGGCCCTCGACGACGGCGGTCTTGCCGACGCCGGGCTCACCGATCAGGACCGGGTTGTTCTTGGTGCGGCGCGACAGCACCTGCATGACGCGCTCGATCTCCTTCTCGCGCCCGATGACCGGGTCGAGCTTGGACTCGCGAGCGGCCTGCGTCAGGTTGCGGCCGAACTGGTCGAGCACCAGGGACGTCGAGGGCGTGCCCTCGGCAGGGCCGCCACTGGCGCCGGCGGTCTCCTTGCCCTGGTAGCCGGAGAGCAGCTGGATGACCTGCTGCCGCACCCGGTTGAGGTCTGCGCCCAGCTTGACCAGGACCTGGGCGGCGACGCCCTCGCCCTCACGGATCAGGCCGAGCAGGATGTGCTCCGTGCCGATGTAGTTGTGGCCCAGCTGAAGGGCCTCGCGGAGCGACAGCTCCAGGACCTTCTTGGCACGGGGGGTGAAGGGGATGTGGCCGGACGGAGCCTGCTGGCCCTGCCCGATGATCTCCTCCACCTGCTGGCGGACCGCCTCGAGCGAAATCCCGAGGCTCTCCAGGGCCTTAGCGGCGACACCCTCGCCCTCGTGGATCAAGCCCAGGAGGATGTGCTCGGTGCCGATGTAATTGTGGTTGAGCATCCGGGCTTCTTCCTGAGCCAGGACGACAACCCGCCGCGCGCGGTCGGTGAACCTCTCGAACATCGTTAATCGCTCCTCAGAGCGGTCAGGCAGTTAGGGGTCGGTCCCCTCCCTGTCCTTCCGCAGCTTAGTCCCGCAAGCGGGGACCGCTCATTCCATCTGCCGACACCCGTTCATGGTCTCCTGCCCCGAACGCCGACAACTGCTCCAACCCGATGGTGCGAGACGATGTTCCCGCAGGCCAGGCAGATACCCCCACCATCAGTACGCCGATGGCGAACGCAGACTGCCCGTCCCGCACGTGTCGCCCCTCCCACTAGGGATGTCTTACCCGTAAGGACTGACACTCCATGCGGCGCGCCCCGGTTCCCTCCGCTACGGGCGAACACCTTTGCGCCGCCCAACGCTCCCGCACGCCCCTTTTCCAGACACAGTACGCATGCGTCCGGCGACGGTGCGTAACCCCGGAGCGTCGGTGGCTGTTGCTCCTGGCATGGTCACCATCTCCGGCACGACCGTTCCCGCTCCCCGGCACCCGCTGACCGACACCGGACGCGATCCGGTCCGGCGGTGGTACGAGGACGAACTCGGCTGGGCGACTGCGGCAGGGCCCGACGGCGCGCTGCTGCACACCGGGCTGCGCTTCGACGTCCTGGAGGTGCCGGCCGACGCCGGCTTCGCGATGCTGCGCAGACTCGATCCCCGGTCACCGGTGGCCGTGTGCGGGGAAACGATGCGGCTGCTCGTCGCCCCGGGCAGCGCGGACGAGCTGCCCGGGCTGCTCGACTGGCTGGAGTGGGGGGCGCTGCCCCTGGACCTCGTCGCCGTCGGGACGGGCGGTCTCATCGACGCGCCGACGCCTCCGGGGTGGTCCGGCTCGCAGGAGGCCGCTGTGTGGGTGCGACCCCCCGAGCCCGGCTGCGAGGTGGAACCGGTGCTACCGGCCCTGACGAGCCTGACGGCCGTCTCGACCTGGTCGGTCGTGGGGGGCGGTGGGGGCGCCCCCGATCTCGTACGCCTCGTGGACACGGCGGCGACGCACTGCCACCGGGCCCGGCTGCGTCGCGGCGCGGCTGCGCCGGCGACCACGTCAACAAAGCGACCAATGCGGCCGTCCCGTCAGCCGTTGGCCTTCTCGTAGGCCTCACGGATCGACTGGGGAACCCGGCCTCGGTCGTTGACCTCGTAACCGTTCTCCTTCGCCCACGCGCGGATCTGCGCGGTGTCCTGGTTGCCACCGCCGGACGCGGCGCGCGCCTTGCCCCGGCCGCTCGAACGGCCACCGGTGCGACGACCGCCCTTGAGGTACGGCTCGAGGAGGCCACGGAGCTTGTCCGCATTGGCGGTGGTGAGGTCGATCTCGTACGACTTACCGTCGAGCGCGAACGTCACGGTCTCGTCCGCCTCGCCACCGTCGAGGTCATCGACAAGAAGGACCTGAACCTTCTGTGCCACCGGATTTCCTTTCATCGAAATCTGAAGGGCGGCCCCGCGACCACGGCCGCTGATTCGCCGTCCCCTTGTTATATGCAGTACTGCAGTACGTCGAAAGCAAACCGCTTTTGCCCGAAAAACACAAACCCCTGGCTGAGATCCGGGAGAGATCTCGGAGTTGAACACTGCCCGCCCGGCCCAAAAACATGCGCGATTCGGACATAGGGACTGTTGCAAGCACGCATGCCGGAATAGCGCCCGGCGGCGATCACAGATGCAGAAGCATCCGGCTGTTGCCCAAGGTGTTCGGTTTCACTCGTTCGAGACCGAGGAACTCTGCTACGCCCTCGTCATAGGAACGCAGCAGCTCACTGTAGACATCGGTGTCGACCGTATCGACGGGTGTCTCGCCGATCTCCACGAAGGCGTGCTTGGCGAAGAACTCGACTTCGAAGGTGAGGCAGAAAACTCGCCGAACACCGATCCAGCGCGCGGTCTGAAGAAGCTTCTCGAGCAGCAGATGTCCCACGCCGGACCCCTTGACCTGCGGGTCCACCGCGAGTGTGCGGACTTCCGCGAGGTCTTCCCACATGACGTGCAGCGCGCCGCAGCCGACGACCGCGGCGTTGTCGTCGCGTTCCGCGACCCAGAACTCCTGGATGTCCTCGTAAAGCGTCACGGTGGCTTTGTCCAGCAGGATCCCCTGTCGGCTGTACGCGTCGAGCAGTCGGCGCACCTCCGGCACATCGGCCGTCCTCGCCCTGCGTACGGTCACTGCTTTACGGGTCGATTCGACGGTTGACCCGACTTCGGGGAGCTCTGCTGGCATGTCCGGACGCTATCGCCCGGCCCCGTCGCCCGCTTCCTCGGGGGCCGAGGGGACTTCGGCGGGCAGTTCGGGGGAGACGATCCGCATGGCATCCCTGAGTGCCTCGCGCTGTCCCGGCGACATCATCCCGAAGAACGCGACGAGGGCGGCGGCCGGGTTGTCGCTCTGCGACCAGGCCTCGTTCATCAGCGCCGCCGAGTACGCGGCCCGTGTGGAGACCGCCTCATATCGATAGGCCCGGCCTTCCGCTTCGCGGCGTACCCAGCCCTTCTGATGGAGATTGTCCAATACGGTCATGACGGTCGTGTAGGCGATGGACCGTTCCTGTTGGAGGTCCTCCAGGACTTCCCTCACGGTGACCGGGCGGTTCCACTTCCACACCCGCGTCATCACTGCGTCTTCGAGTTCTCCCAAGGGGCGTGGCACGAGAAGCACAATAGTGGGAGAAGTCGGTAATTCAACGTGGGACGTGGCGATGATCGCCGAGCAATGACAAAAGGGGCGCCCGACGGGCGCCCCTCACTGCCGATTCCGTACTGGTCGCGCCCGTGCTCAGGCGGTCGCGTCCTGCTGCGGGCCGCCGCCCTGTCGGGCGGACTCGGCGCGCGCGATGGCGGCGTCGACGGCCGCGTCTTCCTTGGCCTTCCTGTCGCCGCCCTGCGACTTCACGATGGTCACGATCAGACCGATGAAGAACGCGGCCATCACGACCGGGGGCACGAGCGCGGAGACGTAGTCCATGCCCCCAGAGTAGCTACCCGACGGCCAGTCGTTGCGGCGGGGCCGGAGGTTGGGCGGGGCGGCGCTTCGGGGGGAAGACCTCGGCCGGGGTGGGGACCGGGCGCGGCGGGGTCTCGGGGGCCGGCCGCGCGGGCTTGCCGCCGTCCGCCGCCGAAAGGCCGCCGGGCAGGGCGAGCAGGTGGGTGCGGGAGGCCGGGACGCGGGGGTGGTACAGCGCGTCGAACTTATCGCGTACGCCCTGTTCCGCCAGGTCGTGGCAGCGGGCGAGGAGGGCCACCGCGCCGGGGTTCGCGGGCAGCGCGCGCAGCGCCGCGAGGTCGTCGGCGCCGGGCCTGTGGCCCGCCGCCAGGGCCTCCTTGAGGAGGCTCAGGTAGCCGGGGGCGGAGCCGGGCAGGGCGGCCCGGTAGCGGTCGAGGTCGGAGCGGAGGAAGGACCGCATGCGGATGCCTTCCTTGGTCGCTTCGTCGACCGACTCCGCGAGTCGCAGACAGGCCCGGACGTCCTCGTCCGAGGCGGGGCTGGGATGAAGGGCGAGGGCGAGGGCGCGTCGGAGCACACGCAGCTCTTCTGCGCCGAACGCCATACCGCCGCGGTTTCCGTAGGGCGTGGGCATGAAATGACAGTACGGCCCATTACGGACAAATCGTCTTAACCGGCAATTTCCGGGCGCGCCTTGGCGGGCGCCCGTGGGCGCGCCCTCAGAGCCGGGAAACGTTCCGCTCGTACACCAGACGCAGCCCGATCAGCGTCAGCCACGGCTCGTGCTCGTCGATCACGGTGGCCTCGCCGAGGACCATCGGCGCGAGCCCGCCCGTCGCGATGACGGTCACGTCGTCCGGGTCCTCCGCGAGCTCCTTCGCCATCCGGTTCACGACCCCGTCGACCTGGCCCGCGAAGCCGTACACGATGCCCGCCTGCATCGCCTCGACCGTGTTCTTGCCGATGACGCTGCGCGGCCTGGCCAGCTCGATCTTGCGCAGCTGGGCGCCGCGCATGCCGAGCGCCTCGACGGAGATCTCGATGCCGGGCGCGATCACGCCGCCCGCGTACTCGCCGCGCGCGGACACCGCGTCGAAGGTCGTGGCCGTGCCGAAGTCCACGACGATCGCGGGACCGCCGTACATGTCGACGGCCGCGACCGCGTTGATGATGCGGTCGGCGCCGACCTCCTTGGGGTTGTCCATGAGGATCGGCACGCCGGTCTTGATGCCGGGTTCCACCAGGACGGCGGGCACGTCGCCGTAGTAGCGGCGGGTGACCTCGCGCAGCTCGTGCAGGACCGAGGGGACGGTCGAGCAGATGGCGATGCCGTCGATGCCGTCGCCCAGTTCGTCGCCGAGCAGCGGGTGCATGCCCATCAGGCCCTTGAGCAGGACGGCGAGTTCGTCGGCGGTCCTGCGCGCGTCCGTGGAGATGCGCCAGTGCTCGATGATCTCCTCGCCGTCGAAGAGGCCGAGGACGGTGTGGGTGTTGCCGACGTCGATGGTGAGCAGCATCAGGCGTCCGCCTCGCGGAGGTCGAGGCCGATGTCCAGGATCGGCGAGGAGTGGGTGAGCGCGCCCACGGCGAGGTAGTCGACGCCTGTCTTCGCATACGTAGCGGCGTTCTCCAGGGTGAGGCGGCCGGAGGACTCCAGGAGCGCGCGGCCGTCGGTGATCGCCACGGCCTCCTCGGTCTCACCCGGCGTGAAGTTGTCCAGGAGGATCAGGTCGGCGCCCGCGTCGAGCACCTCGCGCAGCTGGTGCAGGGTGTCGACCTCGACCTCGATCGGCAGTCCGGGGAAACGCTCGCGCACGGCCTGGAAGGCCTGGGCCACGCCGCCGGCCGCGACCACGTGGTTGTCCTTGACCAGGGCCGCGTCCGACAGGGACATGCGGTGGTTGACGCCGCCGCCCATACGGACCGCGTACTTCTCCAGGGAGCGAAGCCCGGGGGTCGTCTTGCGGGTGTCGCGGACCTTCGCCTTCGTGCCGTCCAGCACATCCGCCCACGCGCGCGTGGCCGTCGCGATGCCGGAGAGGCGGCACATGATGTTGAGCGCGGTGCGCTCGGCGGTGAGCAGGTCGCGGGTGCGGGTGGTGACCGACAGAAGCTTCTGGCCGGGCTCGATCCGGTCGCCGTCCTCCGCGTGCCGCTCGACCTCGAACTCGTCCGTGGCCACTACGGAGATGACCGCTTCGGCGACGCGCAGGCCTGCCACGACGCCCGCTTCGCGGGCCGTGAAGTCGGCGGTGGCGACGACCTCTTCGGGGATCGTGGCGACGGTCGTGACGTCCACACCGCCGTCCAGGTCCTCGGTGATCGCCATGTGGGCGATGTCCTCGATCTCGACCGGGTGCAGGCCCGCGTCGAGCAGTAGCTGGGCGAGCGACGGGTCGAGGCCGCACTCCATGACGTCGGTGGCGTTCTCGTCGCTGCCCTGCGCACAGCCGCAGTTGTCGCCGCAGCCGCCGCTGTCGGCGAGGGGGAGATCGGGGGTGGCGCTCACGTCGGTCACTGCTCCTGAGGGTTCTTGGCCGTTGCCGGGAAGTCTGCTGTGGGTGTGGTGTACGTGGCCAGAGTCCTGTCCGGATTCAGGCGTACGACGATGTGGCTGCGCCACGTGGCATCGTCGCGGTCCGGGTGGTCCTCGCGCCAGTGGCAGCCGCGGGTCTCCGCGCGGCGGCGCGCGGCGGCGACCAGGACGCGGGCCACGCACAGGAGGTTGGTGGCCTCCCAGGTGTCGACGCCGGGCTCGGCCGTCTTGCCGTTCTCCGTAAGGGAGTTGACCGCTTCGGCGTGGATGCGGCCGAGCTGGGCGGCGGCCTCGGCGAGTGACTCGCCGGAGCGCAGGACGCCCGCGCCCGCCGTCATCACGCGCTGGATGGCGAAGCGGGCCTCCGGGGGGAGCAGCGGGTGCGTCGGGGTCCGCGGGTGCTCCACGGGGGCGGGCACGCGCGCGAGGAGGCCGTCCTCCGCGTGCTGCCGCTCGATGTCGTCCGCGATGCGCTCCGCGTAGACGAGGCCTTCCAGAAGGGAGTTGGAGGCCAGCCGGTTCGCCCCGTGGACGCCCGTGCAGGCCGCCTCCCCGCACGCGTACAGGCCCGGCACCGTGGTGCGGCCGTGCAGGTCGGTGCGGACGCCTCCGGAGGCGTAGTGCGCGGCAGGGGCGATCGGGATCGGCTCGGTCACCGGGTCGATGCCGTGGGCGCGGCAGGCCGCGAGGATCGTGGGGAACCGGTGCTCCCACATGTCGGCGCCGAAGTGCCGTCCGTCGAGGTACATGTGCTCGGCGCCCTGCTCCAGCATGCGGCGCGTGATGCCCTTGGCGACGATGTCGCGGGGCGCCAGTTCGGCGAGTTCGTGCTGCCCCACCATGAAGCGCACGCCGTCCGCGTCCACCAGGTGGGCGCCTTCGCCGCGTACCGCTTCGGAGACGAGCGGCTGCTGGCCCTCGGCGTCCGCGCCCAGGAACAGCACGGTCGGGTGGAACTGGACGAATTCCAGGTCGCTGACCTCGGCGCCCGCGCGCAGGGCGAGGGCCACTCCGTCGCCCGTGGACACGTGCGGGTTCGTGGTCGCCGAGAAGACCTGGCCCATGCCGCCGGTCGCGAGGACGACCGCGGGGGCCAGGACCGCGCCGACGCCGTCGTGCTGGCCCTCCCCCATGACGTGCAGGGAGACTCCGGCCGTGCGGCCCTCGGTGTCCGTCAACAGGTCGAGGACCAGGGCGTTCTCGACGGTTTCCACGCCACGCGCGCGTACGGCCTCCACGAGGGCGCGGGAGATCTCCGCCCCGGTCGCGTCGCCGCCCGCGTGCGCGATGCGGCGCCGGTGGTGGCCGCCCTCGCGGGTCAGCTCCAGGTCGCCCTCGGCGGACTCGTCGAAGTGCGCGCCGGTCCCGATCAGCCGGCGGACGGCGTCGGGGCCCTCGGTGACGAGGGTGCGCACGGCCTCCTCGTCGCACAGCCCGACGCCCGCGACGAGGGTGTCGTCCAGGTGCTGCTCGGGGGTGTCGCCCTCGCCGAGCGCCGCGGCCACGCCGCCCTGCGCCCAGCGCGTGGAGCCTTCGTCGAGGCTGGCCTTGGTGACGACGACGGTGCGCAGGCCCGCGGCCTGGCAGCGCAGCGCCGCGGTCAGCCCCGCGACTCCGGAGCCGACGACCACGACGTCCGCTTCGACGTTCCAGCCGGGGGTGGGGGCGTGGAGCCGTATGCCGGTGCTGCTCACGAGTGGCCTCCGAAGGTCAGCGGCAGGTTGTCGATGAGGCGGGTGGCGCCCACCCGCGCGGCGACCGCGAGCACGGCCTCGCCCTCGAAGCCGTCGGTCACGTCGGTGAAGTCGCGCGGGTCGACGAGAGCCACGTAGTCGAGCTCGACCGGCGGCTGGAGGCGCTTGGACTCATCGAGGATCAGGCGGGCCGCCGCGAGGACGGCCGAGGGGGAGCCGGGGGACGCCGTCGCGACGGCGTGCGCGTCGGCGGCGGCGCGGGCCTCGCCTATCCTGCCGAGCGCCTTGGCCCGCGCGCGGGGGGTCGGGCTCTCGGCGGCACGCGCGCGCAGGGCCTCCTGCGCCGCATGTCGGTCGCGGCCCGTGAACAGGGCGTCGGAGAGCGCCAGCGCGGTGCGGCGCTCGGCCGGGGACAGGTAGCGGTTGCGGGAGGAGAGGGCCAGCCCGTCGTCCTCGCGGACCGTGGGTACGGCGACGATCTCCACGTCGAAGTTCAGATCGCGCACCATGCGGCGCACCAGCGCGAGCTGCTGCGCGTCCTTCTGGCCGAAGAGGGCCATGTCCGCGCGCGTGAGGTGCAGCAGCTTGGCGACCACGGTGAGCATGCCGTCGAAGTGGCCGGGGCGCGAGGCGCCTTCGAGCCGCTCCCCCATGGGGCCCGCCGTGATGCGGACCTCGGGCTGCCCGCCCGGGTAGACCTCGTCGACGGACGGGGCGAACACGACGTCCGCGCCCGCCTGTTCGGCGATCTTCACGTCCGCTTCCAGGGTGCGCGGATAGCGGTCGAGGTCCTCGCCGGCGCCGAACTGCAGCGGGTTCACGAAGACGGTGACGACCACTTCGCCATGCGCGCCCGCGCGTGTCCTGGCCGCACGGATCAGGGTCGCGTGGCCCTCGTGCAGGGCGCCCATCGTCATGACGACGACGCGCGGGCCGGTACGCGTGCGTGCCCGCATGTCCGCACCCTTGTGGACAAGCCGCGCATGCGACGTCTTCGCAGGGCCCGCCTGCGGAGGGTTCGTCTTCGTAGGGCTCGTCTTTATGGAGTCCGTGGGGCTGCTCATCGGGTCTCCTCCGCACCGGTCGCGAGGACGCCCAGCAGGTCCTCCGCGAGCTCCGGCTTCAACAGGCCGTGCGCGAGCGCGCGGTCGGCGGTCGCACGGGCCATCGCGAGATAGCCGGCGACGGTCTGCGGGGCGTGCTGGCGCAGCTCCGCGATGTGGGCGGCGACGGTGCCCGCGTCGCCGCGCGCCACCGGACCCGTGAGGGCCGCGTCGCCCGACCTGAGCGCGTTGTCGAGCGCCGCGCCGAGCAGCGGGCCCAGCATCCGGTCGGGAGCGCCCACGCCCGCCTCGCGGAGCAGTTCCATGGACTCCGCGATCAGGGTGACCAGGTGGTTGGCGCCGAGCGCGAGGGCCGCGTGGTAGAGCGCGCGGTTCTCCTCGGCGATCCACTCGGGTTCGCCGCCCATCTCGATGACCAGGGCCTCCGCGGCGAGCCGCAGCTCCTCGGGCGCGGTGACACCGAACGAGCAGCCCGCCAGGCGCTGGACGTCGACGGCGGTGCCGGTGAACGTCATCGCGGGATGCAGCGCGAGCGGCAGGCCGCCGGCGCGCAGCGCCGGTTCGAGGACCTTCGCGCCGTACCGCCCCGAGGTGTGCACGAGCAGCTGGCCAGGGCGTACGGCGCCGGTCTCGGCGAACCCCTCGACCAGGCCCGGCAGGACGTCGTCGGGGACGGTGAGAAGCACCAGGTCGGACTTGGCGAGGACCTCGGCGGGCGGCATCAGGGGCACGTCGGGCAGCAGCGTCGCCGCCCGCCGCACGGAGGCGTCGGAGACCGCGGAGACGGCGACCGGGCGGTGCCCGGCCAGTTGCAGGGACGCGGCGAGCGCGGGACCGACACGGCCCGCGCCGACGACGCCTACGGTGAGGCGGGCGGGGCGGTCCCTGGGGTCTGTGGGCTCGTTGGGGCCGGATCGTGGGTTCGGAGGGGGTGTTGTCACGAGGCGATGGCCTTCCGTTCCAGTCCGCTCGGGGTACCGGACGATTTCTCGTCATGTTAACGCTATCTGTCCGCGCGGGTCCCGGTCGTCCACAGGCTGTGGGCAAGCACACGCGGGTGCGCCATGATCGACAGATGGACGGAACCGCCGAGAACACTGCCACCTCCGAGAAAACGCAGGCCGAACGGCTGATCTCGGCATTGCGGGGCGCGGAGCGCACACTGGCCCGCAGACCGAACGAGGCCACCTTGGGCGAGCGGTGGGAGAGCCTGTCCGCCGCCGCCGCGACGGTGGCCGACCTGTCGGGCGACGTCGACATCTACGGGGACGGCGTCGTGGCCGACCTGGAGACGAAGGTCGCCGCACTGCTCGGCAAGGAGGCGGCCGCCTTCTTCCCCACCGGCACGATGGCCCAGCAGGTCGCACTGCGCTGCTGGGCGGGCCGCACCGGCGACTCCACGGTGGCCCTGCACCCGCTGGCGCACCCCGAGGTCCACGAGCGGGAGGCGCTGACCACGGTGGCGGGGCTGCGCACCGTGCACCCCACCAAGGCGGCGCGGCAGATCGGCGCCGATGACGTGCACGACCTGGCCGAGCCGTTCGGGACGCTGATGCTCGAACTGCCGCTCAGGGACGCCGGATTCGTGCTGCCCACCTGGGAGGAGCTGGAGGAGGTCTGCGAGGCGGCACGCGCGCGTGACGCCGTGATCCACTTCGACGGCGCCCGCCTGTGGGAGACCACGACGCACTTCGGGCGCCCTCTGGACGAGATCGCGGAGCTCGCGGACAGCGTCTACGTGTCGTTCTACAAGTCGCTCGGCGGCCTCAGCGGCGCGGTGCTCGCGGGCCCGGAGTCGTTCATCGGCGAGGCGAGGGCCTGGCGGCACCGCTACGGCGGCCAGGTCTTCCAGCAGTTCCCGCAGGCGATCGCGGGGCTGGTGGGTCTTGAGCGGGAGTTGCCGCGGCTCCCCGAATACGTGGCGCACGCGCGCGTGGTCGCGCAGGCGCTGGTGGAGGGCTTCGCCAAGGCCGGTGTCACCGGGGCGCGGGTGTTCCCCGAGGTGCCGCACACGCACCAGTTCAAGGTCTGGCTGCCTTACGACGCCGAAGCGCTCACGGAGGCCGGGATCGCACAGGCGGAGGAGACGCGGACGGCACTGTTCGCGCGCTGGTCGGACGAGGGCACGGTGCCGGGGCTCGCGGCCACGGAGGTCACGGTCGCCGCGGCGGGGCTCGGGTGGGGCCCGGACGACGTCCGCGCGGCCGTCGCGGACTTCGTGGAATTCTTGGAGCGCCTGCGGTGACCGGAGCTCAGCAACCGGCGGCGTGACCGCGGCGCCCCGACAGCAGGCGGGTCAGCGCCGCCCGGATCCGGCCGCGGGCCGGGCGGCCGGCGACGACCGCCTTGAACCGGCGGTAGTCGCGCAGCTCCCGGAGGGCGTCCACCTCGTGCCGGCCGGGGGCCGGCGGGGCCGCTTCGCCGCGCTGGGCGGCGCGGTAGAGGTCGATGGCGTACTGCTGGGTGACGCTCATGTCGAACACCTCGCTCTTCATCTCGATTGTCGCGCTGTGCACCGAAATCAGCCTGTTTGCTGCTGTTCGGGACTGATGAGTACGAGATTGCGCCCGGCGCCGCCGCGCGGTCACGTCGATTGACGGGAGCCGTCAATCGACGACCCGACTGTCAGTGGCGGCGTGCACCATGGGGTCATGAGCGTGCGCATCGACATCACGGGCCTGACGCCCGAGCGGATCCATGTCGTGCCCTCGCCCCTGGCCGAGCTGGGCATGGCGCTGCACGCGCTGTCGGAGCCCGCGCACCATCCGGGGCTGCAGGGGTGGACGACGAGCGTGGCCGCGTGCCTGGACCCGTGTCTCGCGGACCGGATGTGCGAGGCGGACTTCCTGTGGCGGACGACGTTCTCGGACGTGTTCACGCCGTCCGCCGGTATCCCGGGGCGGCGCACCCTGCCCGGTGCCACGCTCGCCGAGGAGCTGGACCTGCTCGACAAGCTCTCCGACGAGCAGTTCGTGGACGCGGCCCTGGAGTTCACGTGCCAGTCGCAGTACGCGGAGCGGGTGGTGAGCCGGCTCGACGACCCGGGCACCCGCGAGCGCGCGCTCGAGCTCGCGGCCGCGCGCGGCGCACCTCAGGTCCGGTTCACCCAGCGCCTGCTGGAGGACCCGCCCGCCGTCAGGTCATGGTTCCGCGAGCTGCTGCAGGACTGCGACGAGGCGTTCTTCTCGGACGTATGGGCGCGCGTGCGGCACCAGTTGGCGGCCGACGCACGGCACAAGACCGAGGTGCTGCGCCGCAAGGGGCTCGGGGAGGCCCTCGCGGCGACCTCCTCGGCGGTCGCGCTCGACGAGGCGGGCGGCGCCGTCGTCGTCGACAAGATCTCCGTGGGGCGTACGGAGACCGGCAGCGGCAATCTGATCCTGACGCCGACCAGCCTGGGGTGGCCGCATCTGTGGGTGCTGCACCGCAAGGGCTGGCAACCGATGATCACGTACCCGATCGCCTCCCCGGGGCTCACCACACCGCCCTCCGTCGAGCAGCTGACGCGCCGCATGTCGGCGCTGGCCCACCCGACGCGCATGCGGCTGTGCCGGCATCTGGCCCGGGGGGCGTACACGACAAGTGAGCTGGCCGACGCGCACGGCATGTCCGCGCCGGAGATATCCCGGCACCTGTCGGTGTTGAAGAAGGCCGGCCTGATCACGACGCGGCGGCGCGGCCGCTACGTACAGCACCAGTTGGACCTCAGCGTCGTCTCCCGCCTCGGCGGGGACTTCATCGAGGGGGTGCTCCGCTGACCACCCGCGCCCGGACCACCCGCACCGTCCGGACCGCCCGGTCTCAGGCCCCCGCGCCGCCCGCCCGGACGAGCCCCGTCTCGTAGGCGAGGACGACGACCTGGACCCGGTCGCGCAGGTCGAGCTTGGTCAGGATGCGGCCCACATGGGTCTTCACCGTGGCCTCGGACAGCACCAGGCGCGCGGCGATCTCGCCGTTCGAGTGCCCCTGGGCGACCAGGACCATGACCTCGCGCTCGCGCTCGGTGAGCCGCTCGAGCCGCTTGTGCTGCGGCTGGTCGGGGCTGCTCGGCAGCATCGGGGCGAACCGGTCGAGCAGCCGCCGGGTCGTGGACGGGGCGACCACCGCGTCGCCGCTGTGCACGGAGCGGATCGCGGTGAGCAGCTCGCCCGGCGGCACGTCCTTGAGCATGAAGCCGGAGGCTCCCGCCCTGAGCCCCGAGAACGCGTACTCGTCGAGGTCGAAGGTGGTCAGGATGAGGACCTTGGGCGGGTCGGACTCGGCGCAGATCCGCCGCGTCGTCTCCACCCCGTCGAGCTTCGGCATGCGGACGTCCATGAGCACCACATCCACGGAGGTCGAGCGCAGCACCTCCAGCGCCTCCACGCCGTCGCCCGCTTCGGCGACGACCTCCATGTCCGGCTGTGCGGCGAGCACCATCCGGAAGCCGGTGCGCAGCAGCACCTGGTCGTCGACGAGCATGACCTTGATCGACATCGGGCGGTCCTCACTTGTACCTGTCGGTGGACTTGTACGTGTCATCGGTGGACTTGTACGTGTCAATGGGCGGGCTTCAGAGGCAGCAGCACGCTGATGCGGAAGCCACCGCCGGGCCGCGGTCCCGCGTCCAGCGTGCCGCCGACCATACCCACGCGCTCGCGCATGCCGATCAGGCCGTGGCCACGGCCGTCCGCGCCCCCGTCCTCGTACAGCTCGTGCGGGGCACCCTTGCCGTCGTCCTCGACGAGCAGGCCGAGCCCGTCGTCGAAGTAGACGAGGCGGACGCTCGCGCCCGCGTTCGGGCCGCCGTGCTTACGGGTGTTGGTGAGGGCTTCCTGGACGATGCGGTACGCGGTCAGCTCGACGCCGCTGGGCAGCGGGCGCGGGGTGCCCTCCACCCTGAAGTCGACCGGGAGGCCCGCCGTGCGCACCTCGTCGACGAGCTCCTCTATCTGCTCGACGTCGGGCTGCGGAACGTACTCGCCGGCCTCCTCGTGCTCGCCGGTGCGCAGCACGCCGAGCAGCCTGCGCATCTCCGCGAGCGCCTGCCTTCCGGTGCCCGAGATGGTCTCCAGGGCCTTCTTGGCCTGATCCGGGGCCTGGTCGAGGACGTACGCGGCGCCGTCGGCCTGCACCACCATCACCGACACGTTGTGCGCGACGACGTCGTGCAACTCGCGTGCGATGCGCGCCCGTTCGGCCGCCACCGCGACCTTCGACTGCGCCTCGCGCTCCTTCTCCAGGCGGTTGGCGCGCTCCTCCAGCTGTGCCATGTACGCGCGTCTGGTGCGCAGCGAGTCGCCGAGCACCCAGGCGAGGGCGAACGGCACCATCTGGAAGACCGTGACGAGGATCTGGCCCGTGATGCTGATCTGGCCGACGGTGGTCCAGCGGAGCTGGGCGAGCGGCGCCGCGAGCAGTCCCCCTGCGAGGCCGAGGCGGGACGCCCAGGGCGGCCCGCTCACCGCGCAGGTGTAGATGATGACCAGCATCGCGAAGTCCGACGGGTTGGTCTTCGCGTCGAACACCAGCTGGCCGAGGCCCGTGGCCACCGCGAGCAGCAGCATCTTCTCCGGCATCCGGCGGCGCAGCGCGACCACCACGGACATCAGGACGGCGCAGACGATCAGCGCGGCCTCGTTCCCGTGCGTCGTACCGCCCCCGACACCGCCCGACGCGGTCACGGACACGCCGAGAAGAATCACGGCCCAGAAGCCGTCGACCCACGTCGGGTGTCTGCGGATGAAGTCGTAGACGCGCTGCACGTAACCCAGAGTAGGGAAGCGTGCAGCGTGCAGGGGTCAACCGGAGGGTCGATCCGGACCCGGCGCGCGTACTCCTGAAGGTGGAGGGACCCCACGGCGCATGCGCCCGGCGCACATAGCCTTCAGGTGTGGAGAACCGACAACAGGCGGCGCCGCGCGGGTGGCGCGCGGCCACCGAAGAGGCGCTGTACGGACCGGCCGGCTTCTACCGGAGGACCGAGGGCCCTGCCGGGCATTTCCGCACGTCGGTGCATGCGTCGCCCCTGTTCGCCGGAGCCGTCGCCGAGCTGTTGTGCCGGGTGGACGCGGCTCTCGGCGAACCCGCCGAGTTGGCGTTCATCGACATGGCGGCGGGCCGCGGCGAGCTGGTTTCGCGCGTCCTACAGGTGCTGCCGGAAAAAGTGGCGCTACGCGTGCGTGCCTACGCGGTGGAGAAGGCGGAACCTCCCGCCGGACTCGACCACCGGATCGATTGGCGGTCCGATCCGCCCGCCGGTGTCACCGGACTCCTCTTCGCGAACGAGTGGCTCGACAACGTGCCCCTGGAAGTCGTCGAGGCCGACGCGGACGGCACGGCCCGGCTGGTCCTCGTACACGAGGACGGCACGGAGAGCCTCGGCACCGGGGCCCCCGACGAGGCGTCGGCGGACTGGCTGCGCCAGTGGTGGCCGCTGCCGCCCGAGCCGGGCCTGCGCGCCGAGGTGGGCCGCCCCCGCGACGAGGCCTGGGCGGCCGCCGTAGGCGCCCTGGGGCGCGGCCTGGCGGTGGCGGTGGACTACGCGCACACGCGCGCCTCCCGGCCGCCCTTCGGCACGCTCACCGGCTTTCGCGGGGGCCGGGAGACGAGGCCCGTGCCCGACGGCTCCTGCGACATCACGGCGCACGTGGCCCTGGACGCGTGCGCGACCGCTCCGGGCGCCCGCCTCCTCACGCAGCGCGCCGCCCTGCGGGCCCTCGGCGTCACCGCGGACCGCCCGCCGCTGACCCTCGCTTCGCAGGACCCGGCGGCGTACGTCCGGGCGCTCGCGGGCGCCGGAGAGGCCGCGGAGCTGACCGCGCGCGGCGGGCTCGGCGACTTCGGCTGGCTGGTCGAACCGGTGGGTCTCCCCGCGGACCGCCTACTTGTCGATGTCCCCGACCACGAAGAACAGTGACCCGAGGATCGCCACCATGTCGGCGACGAGCGTCCCCGGAAGCAGCTCGGTCAGCGCCTGGATGTTGTTGTACGAGGCGGAGCGCAGCTTGAGCCGGTACGGCGTCTTCTCTCCCTTGGAGACGAGGTAGTAGCCGTTGATGCCGAGCGGGTTCTCCGTCCACGCGTACGTGTGGCCCTCGGGTGCCTTGAGGACCTTCGGGAGGCGCTGGTTGACCGGGCCCTGCGGCAGGTCCGCGATCCGGTCCAGGCAGGCGTCGGCGAGGTCGAGCGCGTTGTGTGCCTGCTCCAGGAGGCACTCGAACCGGGCCAGGCAGTCGCCTTCTTGTCGCGTGACGACCTTCAGGGTGTCCTGCAGCTCTCCGTAGGCGAGGTACGGCTCGTCGCGCCTGAGGTCGAAGTCGACGCCGGAGCCGCGGGCGATCGGGCCGCTGACTCCGTAGGCGTGCGCGGCCTCGGCGGACAGCACGCCCACCCCGCGCGTGCGGCCCCGGAAGATCTCGTTGCCGAGCACGAGGTTGTCGTAGACGTCCATGCGGGAGCGCACGCTGGCGACGGCCGCACGCGCGCGGGTGGTCCAGCCGAGCGGCAGATCCTCCTTGAGGCCGCCGACGCGGTTGAACATGTAGTGCATGCGCCCGCCGGAGACCTCCTCCATGACGTTCTGGAGTTCCTCGCGCTCACGGAAGGCGTGGAAGACGGGCGTGATCCCGCCCAGTTCGAGCGGGTACGAACCCAGGAACATCAGATGGTTGAGCACCCGGTTCAGCTCGGCGAGCAGCGTCCGCAGCCACACGGCGCGCTCCGGTACCTCCATGCCCAGCATCCGCTCGACGGCGAGCACGACGCCCAGTTCGTTCGAGAACGCGGACAGCCAGTCGTGGCGGTTGGCGAGCATCACGATCTGCCGGTAGTCGCGCGCTTCGAAGAGCTTCTCGGCACCGCGGTGCATGTAGCCGATGACCGGCTCCGCCTGCTGGATCCGTTCGCCGTCGAGCACGAGACGCAGGCGCAGCACACCATGGGTGGAAGGGTGCTGCGGCCCGATGTTGAGCACCATGTCGGTGCTCTCCGCGGCACCACCGATGCCGACCGTGGCCTGAGTCGTGGGCGTCATGGACACAGTCTCTCGTACGTAGGGTGGCCCCATGAAGACAGGGCCGACAGGGGCGGCGGGCGCGACAGGGCCGACGGGCACCACAGGGCCGGAGTGGACCGGGCTGCCCGCCGGGCTGCTGAAACTTCGCCGCCTTCTGCTGCTCGTGTGGCTGGTGCCGCTGACGGTGGCACTCGTGGTGCTGCTCGCCATGTTCGTGGGTCCCGGATGGGCGGCGTTCGGCGTGCTTCCCCTTGTGGTCCTGGTGTGGGGCTGGGTGATGCTCGGCCGCAACTGGCGCTCGTGGCGGTACGCGGAGCGGGCCGACGACCTGCTGATCACCCGCGGGGTCCTGTGGCACGAGGAGACGATCGTGCCGTACGGGCGGATGCAGCTCGTCGAGGTGACATCCGGCCCGCTGGAGCGGAAGTTCGGCCTGGCCAGCCTTCAGCTGCACACCGCCGCCGCGGCCACCGACGCGACGATCCCCGGGCTCGCGCCCGCGGAGGCCGAGCGGCTTCGCGACCGGCTGACCGAACTCGGCGAGGCCCGATCGGCGGGCCTGTGACGGCCTCCCGCGTCCCCGACGGCGCCCCGGCCCAGGAGCCCGCTCAGGACGTGCGAGAGCGCCGTCTGCACCCCGTCACGCCGCTGCGCCGCGCGTGGGCGCCCATCGCGATCCTGCTCGGCTGGGCCGTCCACGACATGGACCAGGCGCAGCGCCAGCTCGCCCACCTCACCACCGCCATGCTGCTGATCGGGATCGGGGTGCTGGTTCCGGCCGCCGCCCTGTACGGATTCCTCACCTGGTGGTTCACGCACTTCGCGGTGACCGACACCGAACTGCGCATCCGTACGGGCCTGTTGTTCCGCCGCACCGCACACATCCGGCTCGACCGCCTCCAGGCGGTGGATGTCACGCAGCCGCTTCTCGCCCGCTTCGTAGGCGTGGCCAAGCTGAAACTCGACGTAGTAGGAGCCGACAAGAAGGACGAGCTCGCCTTCTTGGGAGAGCGCGAGGCCGGGAAGCTGCGGGCCGAACTCCTCGCCCGGGCCGCCGGATTCGCGCCCGAGTCGGCGCAGGACGTGGGCGAGGCGCCGGCGCGGCCGATCCTGCACACGCCCCCGCGGATGCTCGCGGTGGCGCTGCTCCTGACGGGCGCGCCCTGGGCGATGCTGCTCGCCGCGGTCGCCGTCCCGACGTTCCTGTGGTTCGCCACCCACAACCTGTGGACAGTGATCGCGGTCGCGGTGCCGCTCGTCGGCGGGGCCTTCACCAACAGCGCGGGCCGGTTCATCAAGGAGTACGACTGGACGGTCGGCGAGTCGCAGGACGGGCTGCGCATCGACCACGGGCTGCTCGACCGGGTGCACGAGACGGTGCCGCCCGGGCGGGTGCAGACCGTACGGATCGTCGAGCCGCTGCTGTGGCGGCGCCGCGGCTGGGTCCGCGTCGAGCTGCACGTCGCCGGGTCCTCGAACACCGTGCTCGTTCCCGTGGCGCCGCGCGAGCACGCCGAGGACGTCGTCGCGCGGATCCTGCCGGGGGTCTCGGTGCCGAAGCCGGACGACTTCGCGGCGGTACCGCGGCGCGGGCGCTGGTGCGTCCCGGTGTGGTGGCGGAGCTACGGAGTGGCGGTCACGGAGACGGTGTTCGCCGCGCGCCACGGACTGCTGCAGCGCCGTCTCTCGCTCGTCCCGCACGCCAAGGTGCAGAGCGTGCGCCTCACCCAGGGGCCCTGGGAGCGGTACTGGCGCGTCGCCGACCTGCACCTCGACACCGGCGCCAACAAGACGGTGACGGCCCGCCTGAGGGACGTGGACGAGGCGTCCGACCTCCTGCGGGCCCAGGCGGACCGGTCCCGTACGGGGCGGCGCGACGCGCGGCCGGACCGATGGATGGCGGGGGCGTGATCCCGGGAACGTCACACCCGGGACGTCACGCCTGAAGCGCCGACCTCAGCTCGCCCATGTCGATCTGCTCCGTCTCGTCGTGCGCGGTCAGGTCGATGACCTGCTGCTCGCGCTCGGCGTCTTCGGAGGCTTCGCTGTCCGTCTCGGACTTGACCTCGGGCTCGGCCTCGGACTTGGCCTCGGACTCGGTCGCCACTTCGGCCTGCGACTCGGCCTCCGGCTCCTCCGCCTGGTCGACCTCGGCCTCGACCTCCGCCGCCAGCTCCTCCCCCACGACATCCGCCAGGTCTTCCTGGCCGTGCACGGAACGCCCCGCGCCGAAGAAGTCGAAAGCGCCCTGCGGGACCTTCCGCACGGGTGCCGCGGGTACGACCATCGCGGCGGCAGGCACGGTGAAGTGGCCGGCCGCCGCCTCGGACTTCCCCCGTGAATCGGCCTCCTCCGCGGCGGGCGCCGCCGGTTCGGGCCGCGCGAGACGCTTGAGCGCGACATTGGCCCGCCGGTACATCTCCGGGGTCGGCCTGCCCGGCACGGCAGGGGGCACGGGCGGCAGCGCCTTCGCCGGGGCGGCGGCCTCTATCGCGAGCCGGCGCCGGCCTTCGAGTGCGCTGGCCCGCTCCGTCTCCGCGTTCGCGTACCGCCGCAGCAGCGCCGCGTGCTCGCCCCGCAGCGCGGCGAGCTCGGCACGCTTCGCCCGCAGCTTGCCCTCCAGGCGGGTGCGCAGCTCACGCGACTCGTCGAGGTCGCCCTCCAGCTCCGCCACGGCCTCCTCGTGCCGCCACCGCTCGCTCGCGGCGCCGCGCGTCAGCTCGGCGACCCGCTTGCCCGCGAGCCGGTCCCAGCGGCGCATCACCACGGCGCCGACCACCGCCGCGGCGGCAGCCGCCGCGGCGACACCCCTCAGCACGAGCGGATCCTCGGACAGCCAGGCGGCCCCCGCACAGACGAGAGGCACACCGGCGATCACCGTCGGCGGCAGAAGGCGGTGCAGGGGCGGAGAATGGCGGTGGCGTCCACGTGGCATGGCCAGAAACTTACCGCGCGTAGGCAAATCGCGAAGCCCCGCCCGGCAAAATTCGGACACACCTGTCACAGAAACCACCTAACCCCCGCGCCCACAGGGTCACTTAGCGCCGTGGAGCCCTCTCGGTGGGGGCCAATCGGCGGAGACCAATCGGCAGTCGGCGGAGCCCAATCGGCGGAGACCAAGTTTCAAGATCATTTTCCGACGAGGTCCTTGGACTCCAGATACTCCTTCGCGACATCGCCTTCCTTCTGCCGCTCGGCGTCGACCTTCCGGTTCAGCTCGACGAGATCATCGGTCGTGAGCGTCTTCGTCAACTTCCCGAGGACATCGGCGATCTTCTTGTCGCCCGCATCCTTGGCGTTCACCACCGGAACGATGTTGTCCGCGTTCTGCAGCTTCTTGTCGTCCTCCAGAAGTACGAGCCCGAAGTTCTCCAGCGTCGCGTCCGTCGTGGTCGTCAGGACCAGCTGGTCCGTGCCGTTCTTCACCGCCTGCTTCGACTGCGTGGTGCCGACGCCCTTGGGGTCGATTCCCGTGACATCGATCCCGTACGACTTCTTGAGTCCCGGCGCGCAGAACGGCCGGGTCTCGCATTCGTCACCGGCCGCGATCTTCACCTTCTGGCCCGACTTGCCAAGATCCGAAAGGGTCTTCAACTTGTGCTTCCCGGCAAAGTCCTTGCTCACCGCGAACGCGTTCTGATCGACGGCCTCTCCCGCGTCCAGAACCTTCAGCCCCTGCGGCTCGGCCAGCTTGCGCAGCGCGGTCACCGTGGCATCGGCATCGCTCGACGCCACCGGCTTCGCCTTGGGCCCGTTCTCCTTCAGGTTGAGGAATTCGGCGAGCGTCGCCGCGTATTCGGGCACCACGTCGATGGCGCCCTTCGCGAGCTGCGGTTCGTAGATCTCCCGGTTCTCCACCGTCTTGACCGACGCGTCGTACCCGGCGTCGGCCAATATCTGCCGGTACAGCTCACCGAGCACCTTGGCCTCGGTGAAACGCGCGGCGCCGATGACGACCTTGCCCTTCCCGCCGCCACCCGACCCGCCCGCATCGTCCTTGCCCTCAAGGCTGTCGCCGCCGCACGCGGTCAGCCCCGCGGTCAGCGCACCCACGGTCACGGCCGCCAGGGCCACTCGACGCGTTCTGCTGTTCATCGCTCTCCTCGTCGCACTGCCGGAACTGACAACAAACACAAGTCCTCTGGCCCGAGCCCCGAGCCCCGATTCCCGAGCCCGGGCCCCTGGGTCACGCCCGCCTCCGCATGGGGTCGAAGGCCCGTCCCACCGCCACGAACAGGCCCTCCACGGCCAGCGCGAGCGCGGCCACGAGCACCGCCCCGGCGACCACCTGCGGCGTGTCCTGAAGGTTGAACCCCGCCGTGATGATCCGCCCGAGCCCGCCCTCCCCGGCCATCGCCGCCAGCGTCGCCGTCGCGATCACCTGCACCCCCGCGGACCGCAGCCCGGTCATCACCAGCGGGTACGCAAGCGGCAGTTCGACGCGGGCGAAGACCTGGCGGCCGCTCATGCCCATGCCGCGCGCGGCCTCCACCACCGACCGGTCGACCTCGCGCATCCCCACGTACGCATTGGTGAGCAGCGGCGGCACCGCGAACAGCACCAGCGCGATCAGCGTCGGCACATCACCGTGCCGGCCGAGCGGGGTGAGCGTAAGGAGTACGAGGACGGCCAGCGTCGGTACCGCGCGCCCCACGTTCGAGATGTTGATGGCGAGCGCGCCGCCCCTGCCCTTGTGACCGAGCCACAGGGCCAGCGGCAGGGCGATGAGGCAGGAGACGGCGAGGGCGACACCGCAGAAGTACAGGTGCTCGGCGAGGCGGTGCCACACCCCCTTCTCCCCTTGCCAGTTGGCACTCGTGGCCAGCCAGTCCCAGGCGCCCAATATCGCGTTCATGCCACCTTCTCCGGCTCGACGCGCGCCACGTCGTCACGACCGCGGAGCCCCCGTATTCGGAGCCCGCCCCGCGCGGGCGCCCGCACCCTCGTCCACGGCGTCAGCCACCGCTGTACGCCGAGCAGCAGCAGGTCCGCCAGGACCGCGAGCAGCACGCACAGCACGGACGCGGTGAGCACCTGCGCCTTGAAGTCGCTCTGCAGGCCACCGACGATCAGCGTGCCGAGCCCGCCGTAGTCCACGATCGAGCCGACCGTCGTCATCGCCACCGTGGAGACCGTCGCGATCCGCACTCCGGCGAGCATCGCCGGGAGCGCCAGCGGAAGTTCGACCTCCCACAACAGCCGCAGCGGGCCGTACCCCATCCCCCGCGCGGCCTCTCTCGCCTCCTGCGGGACCGCTTGCAGGCCCGCCAGTATGTTCCGCACGAGGATCGTCAGGGAGTACAGCACGAGCCCCGTGATCACCAGCGCGACCGAGAGCCCGAACAGGGGCAGCAGCAGCGAGAACATCGCGAGCGAGGGGACCGAGTAGAGCACCGTGGTCACGCCGAGCACCGGCCCCGCGAAGGCGCGTGCGCGCCGGGCGAGCAGTGCGAGCGGGAAGGAGATGAGAACGCCGATGATCACCGACGTCACCGTGATGCCGAGGTGCTGGACGGTCGCGTCGACCAACTCCTGGCCGCGAGTGCGCACATACTCCCCGCACACCCAGTCATTGGCCACCAGGCAGCTCTGCTCGCTCACGCCGGCCACCTCCCCCGATTTCCCGAACGTATGTCAGCCGCCCGCAGGGCCGCACGCACGTTTCCCGACTGCCGATGACCCTAACCTCGCCCACTGACAATGGCCGAGGCCCGGGCTCCGGATGCAACACGGCCTTCACATGACTGCCTCGTCCGGGGATCCCCAAGCGGGCCGCGCCCCGGCAGAATGGGGTCCCATGATCCGGTTCGAGCACGTCAGCAAGCGGTACGCGGACGGCACCACCGCCGTCGACGATCTGTCCTTCGAGGTGAACGAGGGCGAACTGGTCACGCTCGTCGGCCCGTCGGGCTGCGGCAAGACCACGACGATGAAGATGGTGAACCGGCTCATCGAACCCACCGCGGGCCGGATACTCCTCGACGGCGACGACATATCCGTGATCGACCCGGTCCAGCTGCGCCGCCGCATCGGCTATGTGATCCAGCAGGTCGGCCTGTTCCCGCACAAGTCGGTCCTCGACAACACCGCGACCGTGCCGCACCTGCTGGGCGTCAAGCGCGCCAAGGCCCGGGAGCGGGCAGCGGAGTTGCTCGACCTGGTGGGGCTCGATCCAAAGGTGTTCGGCGAGCGCTACCCCGAGCAGCTCTCCGGCGGACAGCGCCAACGGGTGGGCGTCGCACGGGCCCTGGCGGCCGACCCGCCCGTCCTGCTGATGGACGAGCCGTTCGGCGCGGTCGACCCCGTGGTGCGCGAGCACTTGCAGACCGAGTTCCTGCGCCTGCAGCAGACGCTCGGCAAGACCGTCCTGTTCGTCACGCACGACATGGAGGAGGCCGTCCGCCTCGGCGACCGTATCGCCGTCTACGGCGAGGGACGCATCGAGCAGTACGACACTCCGTCGGCGGTCCTCGGCGCGCCCGCCACCGATTACGTGGCCGACTTCGTGGGCGCCGACCGCGGACTCAAGCGCCTCTCGGTGACGCCCATCGAGGAGGGCGACCTGGAGCAGCCGCCCGTCGTGCACCTCGACGACCCGCTGCCCAAGGAGCTCGACGCCCGCTGGGCCGTCGTCCTGGACCACGACAACAACCTGCATGGCTGGATCTCCGCCGAGCACGCGCGCGTGGCCGCGAACAAGGGCGACACCGTGCGCGACCACGCACGCCGCATGGAGGCTTGGCTGCCCGTGGGCGCCCCGCTCAAGCAGGCGTTCGCGACGATGCTCCAGCACGACGCGGGCTGGATAGCGGTCATCGACGAACACAGCCGAGGCCGATTCCTCGGCGTGCTCACCCCGGCCCGCCTGCACGAGGCACTGCGCCGCTCCACGGCCGCGGACGCCCGCGACATCACGCGCGCGGAGGTCGACCTGGAGACGGTGGAGCAACTCCTCCCCTGAGTCCGCCACGTCCGCCATGTCCGCCGTTCACGAGTGAACCCGGGTCGCTCCGCTTCCGTCCTACAGGTCGTACGTCACGGATGCGGCATTCGCACCGTGTTCACATGTCTCGCGGGGCGAGCGGCAGGAGGAGGCGTGGGGATGCGGCGGATCGTGGGCGCCTGCCTCCTGGCCGGCGGCGCGGACATCGCGGCCGGTGTCCTGCCACGGCTCGCACGCGGCCGCACGGGCGGCATCGCGGAGGCGCTGCCGGGCACGCTCGGCCCGTACGCCGCGGCCCTCACGCTCGGCAGCGGCGTGCTGCTCGTCCTGCTCGCGCGCATGCTGCGGCGCCGCAATCGACGGGCCTGGTGGGCGGTGGTGGCGCTGCTGCCGCTCGGCGCCGCCGGGCAGTTCGTGTACCGGGACTCGCTCGTGGGGGCCGTCGGCGCGGCCCTGTCCCTGGTTCCGCTGTGGCTCCTGATACGCGACCGGAAACGGTTCGACGCGCCGCCCGACCCGCGCGGCCGGTGGCGCGCCCTGGCCAACTTCGTGCTCCTGGGTGCCGGTTCGCTGCTGATCGGTCTCGCCGTGGTCAGCGCGCACCCGGAGCGGCTCGTCGGCGCCCCGAGCCTCGTGGACCGGCTGGAGCACGTCCTGTGCGGTCTGCTCGGCATGGAAGGGCCGCTCGTCTACGTGGGAGGCACGGCGCACACGGTCGCCCTCTCGCTCGGCGCCCTCGGCCTGATCACCGCGCTGACCACGCTCTACCTCGCGTTCCGCCCCGAGGGCCCGGCCGCCCGCGGCAAAGGGGTCGTGTTCTCGCCCAGCGGCAAGGCGGCGGTCCGCTACCGGGTCGTCTCGGGCGTGATGCTGGCCAAGGGCGACCCCATGGGCGACGTGGAGGCGTGGCCGGGCGCCATGGAGCGCTTCATGGACGAGGCGCGGACCCACTCCTGGACGCCGGCCGTCATGGACTGCTCCGAGACGGGGTGCGCGGTCTGGACCCGCGAGACCGGCCTCACCGCGCGGGCCCGCCACGAAAGCGGCGACACCCTCCAGGGCCGCCGAAGCCGCGAGATCCGGCCCGCCGCGAAGGGCCTAGGCTTGAGGCCATGAGCACGTCGCAGGTCCGCCGGGGCCACGTAGCCAACCTCCCCGTTTGGGACCGCTGCGCGGTCATGGGCGTCGTCAATGTGACGCCGGACTCGTTCTCGGACGGCGGCCGCTGGTTCGACACGACCGCCGCGATCAAGCACGGCCTCGACCTGGTCGCCGAGGGCGCCGACCTCGTGGACGTCGGCGGCGAGTCCACCCGCCCGGGCGCCCGCCGCGTCGACGAGGACGAGGAGCTCAGGCGCGTCATCCCCGTCGTACGAGGACTCGCCTCCGAAGGCGTGACGATCTCGGTCGACACCATGCGGGCCTCCGTCGCCGAGAAGTCCCTCGCCGCGGGCGCCGCCCTGGTCAACGACGTGAGCGGCGGCCTCTCCGACCCGGAGATGGTCCCCGTCGTCGCCGCCACGGGAGCGCCCTTCGTCGTCATGCACTGGCGGGGCCTCCTGGAGGGCACCAATGTGCCCGGCACCTACGAGGACGTCGTCTCCGAAGTCGTGAACGAGCTCCACGCGCGCGTGGAGGCCGCCATCGAGGGCGGCATCGCCCCCGACCGCATCGTCATCGACCCGGGCCTCGGCTTCTCCAAGAACGCCGAGCACGACCTCTCCCTGCTCGCCCACCTGGACCGGCTGCACGCGCTCGGCCACCCGGTCCTCGTCGCGGCCTCCCGCAAGCGGTTCCTCGGCCACGTACTGGCCGGCGAGCAGGGCGCCCCGCCGCCCGCCCGCGAGCGCGACGCCGCCACCGCCGCCGTCTCCGCGCTCGCCGCGCAGGCGGGCGCCTGGGCCGTGCGCGTCCACGAGGTGCGGGCCACCGCCGACGCCGTCCGCGTGGCACGCGCGGTCGAAGGAGCCCAGTGACCGAGGCCGACGTCCAAGCCGTCGACACCGCCAATCGCACCTACTACGAAGCCGTCGAACGCGGCGCCTTCGAGGAACTCACCGCCCTGTGGCTCGCCCCCGAGGACGTCGACTACGCCGAGGACGCCGACCCGGACGAGGCGGAGGACACCTCCGTCAGCTGCGTGCACCCCGGCTGGCCGGTGCTCACGGGCCGCGGCGAGGTGCTCCGCTCGTACGCGCTCATCATGGCGAACACTGAGTACATTCAGTTCTTCCTGACCGATGTGCAGATCAGCGTCGTCGCCGACACCGCCCTGGTGACCTGCACGGAGAACATCCTCAGCGGCGGCCCCGCCCCCAAGGAGGGCGACGAACTCGGCCCGCTCGTCGGCCAGCGCGTCGTCGCCACCAACGTGTTCCGGCGCACCCGCGACGGCTGGAAGATCTGGTCGCACCACGCCTCTCCCGTGCTCGCCGAATCGGATGACGAATCCGACGAGATGGGCGCCGCGGACGACGGAGACTCACCCGCCTGAGTGGGTAGGCGTCCCCACGGAGCCCGTGATCCGGATGTGGGGTTGGGCTCTCGACCGCTTGGGTATGGGCGGCTACCAGCCGCGAGCACGCCCTGTGCCGGGTGTGCCGGGTGGGATCAGTCATAGCCCCCGCGGCCCGGTGCTGTCAGTGCTCGCAGGTAGATTCGATCGAGGCCGGGACATCGACCGCACATCGGTGTGACCGGCCTTCAACGACGACTGCAGGAGTGATTCGCGTGGATCGTGTCGCGCTGCGCGGCCTCAAGGCCCGTGGGCACCATGGCGTTTTCCCCAAGGAACGCGAGGAAGGCCAGACCTTCATCGTGGACCTGGTGCTCGGCCTGGACACGCGAGCGGCCGCGGCCGACGACGACCTGGCGAAGACCGTGCACTACGGCATCGTGGCGGAGGAGGTCGTGGCCGTCGTCGCGGGCGACCCGGTGGATCTCATCGAGACCCTCGCCGAGCGCATCGCCCAGACATGCCTGAAGCACGAAGGCGTCCAGGAGGTCGAGGTCTGCGTCCACAAGCCGGACGCGCCGATCACCGTGCCCTTCGACGACGTGACCGTCACCATCACCCGGAGCCGAGTATGAACAAAACTCCGTTCGACCCGACCGTCCAGCCGGTGCCGACCTCCGTGGTGGAGCAGGTCGACGCCGCCGACACCACGCTCTCCAATCCCAGGCGCGCCGTGATCTCCCTCGGCGCGAACCTGGGCAACCGCCTGGAGACCCTCCAGGGCGCCGTCGACGCCCTGGAGGACACCCCCGGAGTCCGCGTCAAGGCCGTCTCGCCCGTCTACGAGACGGAGCCCTGGGGCGTCGACCCGGACAGCCAGCCCTCGTACTTCAACGCCGTCGTCGTCCTGAAGACGACGCTGCCGCCCTCCTCGCTCCTGGAGCGCGCGCACGCCGTAGAGGAGGCCTTCCACCGGGTACGGGACGAGCGCTGGGGCGCCCGCACCATCGACGTCGACATCGTCGCGTACGCCGACGAGGTCTCGGACGACCCGTACCTCACGCTCCCCCACCCGCGGGCCCACGAGCGGGCCTTCGTGCTCGTCCCCTGGCACGACGTGGAGCCGGAGGCCCAGCTTCCGGGGCACGGCCCGGTCGCCCAGCTGCTCGACGCCGTGACCCGCGCGGGCGTCGCGCCGCGCGCCGACCTGGAACTCCGCCTCCCCGAGTAATCGTTAGGGTCTACCGGACACGATTAACGGCCACAGGCAACAGGGCCAAGACGGACGAGGGGCGACCAACCGGGATGAAGCAACTGCGCATCAGGACGCTGGTCGGCCTCTTCGCCGTCGCCGGAGTGCTGTCCTGGGCGGGCGCCCGCCTGTGGGACTCGCTGGGCACGCTGCCGAAGGTCCCGCTGGCCGCGCCCATCGTGCTCGCCGTGATCGCCGTCGTACTGCTCGCGACAGCCCTGTCGCTCCGCTCCAGGCTGCGCGCGCAGCGGGAGCGCCGGCCCGAGGCCAAGGGCGTCGACCCCATGATGGCGGCGCGCGCCCTGGTCTTCGGCCAGGCCAGCGCCCTCGTCGCGGCACTCGTGGCCGGCATGTACGGCGGCACCGGCGTCTTTCTCCTGGAGTCCCTGGACGTCCCGGCCCACCGCGACCAGGCGATCTACGCCGGGCTCTCGGTACTCACCGGGATCGGCGTCGTCGCGGCGGCCATCTTCCTGGAGCGCATCTGCAAACTCCCGGAGGACGAGGACCCCGAGGAGGCGGCACCGGCCGCCTAGGCCCTGCCGCTCGCCCTTAGGCCCTAAATCTCGCCCCCGAACCGCGCCTCAGCGCCTCAGCGCCTCAGCGCCCGATGATCAGGCTCATCGCCTCGCTGCGGGTCGCCGGGTCCCGCAGCTGACCGCGCACGGCCGACGTGATCGTCTTCGCGCCGGGCTTGCGCACCCCGCGCATCGACATGCACATGTGCTCGCACTCCATGACGACGATGACGCCGCGCGGCTCCAGGATCTCCATCAGGGAGTCCGCGATCTGCGTCGTCAGGCGCTCCTGCACCTGCGGACGGCGGGCGTACACGTCGACCAGCCGGGCCAGCTTCGACAGGCCCGTGATCTTGCCGTCGGAGGACGGGATGTAGCCGACGTGCGCGACGCCCACGAACGGGACCAGATGGTGCTCACAGCTCGACTGCACCTCGATGTCCTTCACCAGGACCATCTCGTCGTGCCCCAGATCGAACGTCGTCGTCAGGACGTCCTCGGGCTTCTGCCACAGCCCCGCGAATATCTCCTTGTACGCGCGGGCGACCCGCCCCGGAGTCTCCCGCAGGCCCTCGCGGTCCGGGTCTTCGCCGACCGCGATGAGCAGCTCACGCACGGCGTTCTCGGCCCGCTTCTCGTCGAACTCGCCGATCGAGCCCTCGCCGTCCAGCGTCACCGGGTCGGTCATCAGGTGCCTCTTTCTCTACTTACATCCCGCGCGGCAGCGCAAAGGCCGCGTCCCCCACACCGTAAAGCGTGGGGGACGCGGCCTGCATTCCGGGTCTGGCCTGCCCAATGAGGGCCGGATCAGCTCTCGGGGCGCTCTTCCTTCACCGTGTCCACCGGGGTGGTGGTCTCGATGGCGGGAGCCGCTCCGTTCGCACCGTTCGTCAGTGAGAGCTCCTTGGGGGAGAGCACCGGCGGGCGGGTCGAGGGGGTGCGGCGGTTGGAGCCGGTCCACGCGGGGCGGGCCGGGCGCTTCACGATCGGAGTGAAGATCTCGGCGATCTGCTCCTTGTTCAGCGTCTCCTTCTCGAGCAGCGCGAGGACCAGGTTGTCGAGAACGTCGCGGTTCTCGACGAGGATCTCCCAGGCCTCGTTGTGCGCGGTCTCGATGAGGCTCTTGACCTCTTCGTCGACGAGCGCGGCGACCTCTTCCGAGTAGTCGCGCTGGTGACCCATCTCGCGGCCCACGAAGGGCTCCGAGTTGTCGCCGCCGAACTTGATCGCGCCGAGCCGCTCGGTCATGCCGTACTGCGTGACCATCGCGCGGGCCGTTCCAGTGGCCTTCTCGATGTCATTGGCGGCACCCGTGGTCGGGTCGTGGAAGACGAGCTCCTCGGCCGCGCGCCCGCCCAGCATGTAGGCGAGCTGGTCGAGCATCTCGTTGCGCGTGGTCGAGTACTTGTCCTCTTCCGGGAGCACCATCGTGTACCCGAGCGCGCGGCCGCGGGACAGGATCGTGATCTTGTGGACCGGGTCGGAGTTCGGCGAGGCCGCCGCGACCAGGGCGTGACCGCCCTCGTGGTACGCGGTGATCTTCTTTTCCTTGTCCGACATGATCCGGGTCCGCTTCTGCGGGCCCGCGACCACACGGTCGATCGCCTCGTCGAGCATCTGGTTGTCGATCAGCTTCCGGTCCGAGCGGGCCGTAAGGAGCGCGGCCTCGTTCAGCACGTTGGAGAGATCGGCACCGGTGAAGCCCGGCGTACGGCGGGCGACGGCCGACAGGTCGACGTCCGGAGCGACCGGCTTGCCCTTCTGGTGAACCTTGAGGATCTCCAGACGGCCCTGCATGTCCGGACGGTCGACCGCGATCTGGCGGTCGAAGCGGCCGGGACGCAGCAGCGCCGGGTCGAGGATGTCGGGCCGGTTCGTGGCGGCGATCAGGATGACGCCGCCCTTCACGTCGAAGCCGTCCATCTCGACGAGCAGCTGGTTGAGCGTCTGCTCGCGCTCGTCGTGTCCACCGCCGAGTCCGGCACCACGGTGCCGGCCGACCGCGTCGATCTCGTCGACGAAGACGATCGCCGGAGCGTTCGCCTTGGCCTGCTCGAAGAGGTCGCGGACACGGGAGGCACCGACACCGACGAACATCTCGACGAAGTCGGAACCGGAGATCGAGTAGAACGGGACGCCCGCCTCGCCCGCGACAGCGCGCGCGAGCAGCGTCTTGCCCGTTCCGGGCGGGCCGTACAGGAGTACGCCCTTGGGAATCTTGGCGCCGACGGCCTGGAACTTGGCCGGCTCCTGGAGGAACTCCTTGATCTCGTGGAGCTCCTCGACGGCCTCGTCGCTGCCGGCGACGTCGGAGAACGTCGTCTTGGGGGTGTCCTTGGTGATGAGCTTGGCCTTGGACTTGCCGAACTGCATGACCTTGGAGCCGCCGCCCTGCATCTGGTTCATCAGAAACAGGAACACGACGACGATGAGCACGAAGGGCAGCAGCGAGAGCAGGATGCCCACGAAGGGGTTCTGCTTCGACGGGGAGACGGTGTACCCGTCAGGGATCTGCTTGTCCTCGAACTTGGCCTGGAGACTCTTGGCCACGTCGACGCCCTGGTCGCCGATGTAGCTGGCCTGAATCTTGTTCGAGCCGTCGACCTTCTGGTCGCCCTTCAGCTCGACCTTGATGGTGTCTTCATCGCCGGTGGTCAGCTTGGCCGATTCCACCTTGTTGTCGTTGATGGCCTGAATTACCTGGCCGGTGTCCACCGTCTTGTAGCCGCCGGACGAACCGACGACCTGCATCAACACGACCACGGCAAGGACGGCCAGCACGATCCACATGACCGGCCCACGGAAGTATCGCTTCACGTCCATCCATACGGAGCGGTGCCGCCCCGTCCCTCCTGCCATAGTGAGTTTGATAAGGCTGTTTGCAGCTGTTGGTGCTGTTGTAGCTATTTGAAGAACTGTTCTTCGGACGGTACCCCAGCATTGTCACCCGAAGCCGCAGGGGACGACCGGGAATCTGCCCTACGCATGCTCCAACGGCGGGAACCCCACGAGGGTTCCCGTCCCCGCGATCAGGACTGACGACTCCTCAGCCGCCATAGACGTGCGGCGCGAGGGTGCCGACGAACGGCAGGTTCCGGTACTTCTCCGCGTAGTCCAGGCCGTAACCGACCACGAACTCGTTCGGGATGTCGAAGCCGACCCACTTCACGTCGATGTCGACCTTGGCCGCCTCCGGCTTGCGCAGCAGCGTGCACACCTCGAGGGAGGCGGGCTCGCGCGAACCGAGGTTGGTGAGCAGCCAGGACAGCGTCAGACCGGAGTCGATGATGTCCTCGACGATCAGGACGTGCTTGTCCTTGATGTCGGTGTCGAGGTCCTTGAGGATCCGCACGACGCCGGAGGACTGGGTGCCCGAGCCGTACGAGGACACCGCCATCCAGTCCATGGTGAGCGGGGTGGACAGGGCGCGAGCCAGGTCGGCCATGACCATCACGGCGCCCTTGAGGACCCCGACGATCAGCAGGTCCTTGCCCGCGTACTCCGCGTCGACCTTCGCGGCCAGCTCGGCCAGCTTCGCGTCGATCTCTTCCTTGGTGATGAGCACCGACTCTAGGTCGGTGCCCATGTCTTTCGCGTCCACCCGCATCACTTTCGGTCGTCCCACCGGCCGCCGCGACGTGAGAGTCGAGTCAGCCTTGCCGGATGACCAGTCTGCCACCCTGCCGCTGAGCGAGAACTTTGCCCGGCAGATTGATCTCTCCCTGGCCCCGCCATCCCGTGATCAGGCGGTCGATCTCCTCGATGTGCCGGGCGAACAGCGCACCGGCCGGGGCGCCGGCCTCGATGGCCGTCCTGCGCAGGATTCTGCGGCGTACGGCGGGCGGCAGGGCGTACAGCTTGGCGCATTCGAGGAGCCCGGCCGCGTCCCGTACGGACTCGGCGGCGTCGCGGGCCCAGGTGTCGAGCGCGTCGGCGTCGTCGCGCGACAGCTGGGCCGTACGGGCGAGGGCCTCGACGACGCCCTTGCCGAGCGCCTTCTCCAGAGCGGGCAGACCCTCGTGGCGGAGTCTGGACCTGGTGTAGGCCGGATCGGTGTTGTGCGGGTCGTCCCAGACGGGCAGGTGCTGGACGAGGCAGGCCTTGCGGGCGGTCTGCCGGTCGAGCGTGAGGAAGGGGCGTCGGTAGCGGCCACCGGCCCCCGACATCGCGGCCATCCCGGACAGGGAGCGGATGCCGGAGCCGCGGGCGAGGCCGAGCAGGACCGTCTCGGCCTGGTCGTCGCGGGTGTGGCCGAGCAGGACGGCGGCGGCGCCGTGGCTTTCGGCGGCGGCGTCGAGGGCGGCGTAGCGGGCGTCGCGGGCGGCGGCTTCCGGGCCACCGCCGCGGCCCACGTCGACGGCGACGGACTCGACGGGCTTCAGGCCGAGGGCGGTCAGGCGCAGGACGACGTCCTCGGCTCGGGCGTCGGAGCCGGGCTGCAGGCCGTGGTCGACGGTGATGCCACCGGCGCGGATGCCGAGTTTGGGGGCCTCGAAGGCGAGGGCGGAGGCGAGGGCCATGGAATCGGCTCCGCCGGAGCAGGCGACGAGCACCACGGGCTCGGCGTCCGGCCGGGAGTCGTTCAGGATGTCGTGGAGGACGCGGCGGACCGCCAGGCGTATCGCCGCGACCGCAGGATGGGGACCCATGTCCGGTTCCCTTCATTCCGTTGTCTGGGGGGTGGGCGCTGCTGGACAACTCGAACCGGACCAGCGCCGGCTGACCCGGCTCAATCGCTCAACGGTGACCGGGTGAGATCGGTCACGCAGAGTGTGTCGATGGTGACAGAGCCGGGCGGTTCCCCGAGCATTGCACGCCAGCCCACGGCCTACGGTCCCTCGGATGGGTGATCCTGGGCAATTATGGGCGTGCCTTACGGGGCTTCGTGAGCGCCGTCCGGCTTGTTGTGCACCCGCGCGACCCAGTCCGCCGGTTTGGCGATCTCCGCCTTCGTCGGCAGCGTGTTGGGAGACGTCCAGACGCGGTTGAAGCCGTCCATGCCGACCTCGTCGACAACGGCCCGTACGAACTTCTCGCCGTCGCGGTACTGGCGCAGCTTGGCGTCGAGACCGAGCAGCTTGCGCAGGGCCAGGTCGAGCCGTGAGGCCCCCTTCTGCCTGCGCTGTTGGAACTTCTCGCGGATCTCCTCGACGGACGGCACGACGGCGGGGCCCACGCCGTCCATCACGTAGTCCGCGTGCCCTTCGAGCAGCGACATGACGGCGGTGAGGCGGGCGAGGATCTCGCGCTGCGCCGGGGTCTGCACGAGTTCGACGAGCGAGCGCCCGCCGTCGTCCTCCTCACCCTCCGGACGCCCCCCGGCGAGCGACTGGGCCGCTTCCCGAACGCGCTCCAGGAACGTCGTCGGGTCGACCTCGGTCTGCTCGAGGAATGACTGGATCTCGCCCTCCAGGTGGTCGCGCAGCCAGGGCACGGCCGTGAACTGGGTGCGGTGCGTCTCCTCGTGGAGACAGACCCAGAGCCTGAAGTCGTGTGGTTCCACGTCGAGTTCGCGCTCCACGTGCACGATGTTCGGCGCTACGAGCAGGAGCCTGCCGCCGCCGTTCGGCGCGGCGGGCAGCTCGCGTGTGGCGGGGGCGAAGGTCTCGTACTGGCCGAGGACGCGGGAGGACAGGAACGAGAGCAGCATGCCGAGTTCGACGCCCGTGACCTTGCCGCCGACCGCGCCGAGCATCGCGGGCCCGGGGCCGGAACCACGCCGCTCGTTCATCTTGTCGAGCAGGGGCCGCAGGACCTCGCGGAACCCCGCGACGTTGGCCTTCACCCAGCCGGGCCGGTCGACCACCAGCACCGGGGTGTCGTGGTCGGAGTCGGTGGCCATGCGCGTGTACGCGCGTACGTGCTCCTCGGAGGCCTTGGCGTGCCGCCGCAGTTCCGCGACGACGGCCCGGGCCTCGTCCCGACTCACCTCGGGGCCTGGTCGCACGAGTCGCGTCGCGGTCGCGACCGCGAGGTTCCAGTCGACCATTCCCGATGATGCAGCACCGCCGAGGCTCGTCATGCGTCAACGGTACGTGACCCCTCGCGTACCGGTAGAGGGGTTGGGCCCGGAGTGGCGCCCCACTTCGGCCCCTCGGAACCCTTAAGGGTTCACCTGCAGCCGCAGTTGGCGACGGAGGAGGCGAGGCGGTCGAGGCCGCCCTGGGCGGCCTTGGGGTCCGTGGCGCCCTCCGTCATGAAGGCGAAGACGAGGAGGCGGCCGTCGGCGTCGACGACCGTGCCCGCGAGCGTGTTGACGCCGGTGAGGGTGCCGGTCTTGGCGCGGACCAGGCCGGTTCCCGAGGCGTCGGCCGCGTCCTCGTAGCGGCTCGCCAGGGTTCCGGTGAAGCCGGCGACCGGCAGGCCCGTGAGGACGGAGCGCAGTTCGGGGCGGGACGGGTCGGCGGCCTTGGCGAGCAGCCCGGTGAGCAGGTCGGCGGAGACCTTGTCGGCGCGGTCGAGGCCGCTGCCGTCGGCGAAATGGGTGTCATCGAGCGGCAGCCGGAGCTTTCCGAGCTGCTTCTTGACGGCCTTGCCCGCGCCGTCGAAGTCGTGGCTCGTGCCCGCGGCGATCGCGGTCTGCCGGGCGAGCGCCTCGGCGATGTCGTTGTCGCTGTGCGTCAGCATCCGCTCGACCAGCGCGGACAGCGGCGGCGATGACACCTTCGCGAGCTTCTGGGCCCGTGCGGACGCCTTGCCGGACGCCGGGTCGCCCTTGATCTTGATGTCGCGGTCGCCGAGCAGGTCCGCGAACTTCCTCGCCGCGGCCGCCGCCGGGTCGGCCTCGCGCGTGGCCGGACCGCTGTCGGAGTCGTCGGTGCGGGCCTCGTCGGCCATCAGCGGGGTGACCCGGGCGAGGTTCTCGTTGGGGCCGATGGGGTGGGTGTCGGAGCCCGCGTACAGCGAGGTGTCGTACGTGAGGGTGATCTCGCCGATGTCGCGCCTCTTGAGGTCCTTGGCGGTCTCGTCGGCGAGAGTGCCCAGGTCGGCGGCACCGTAAGGATTCTTCTCGCGGGCGGTCAGGGTCGGATCGCCGCCGCCCACCAGAATCAGCTTCTTGGAGTCCTTCTCCAGGACCGTACGGGTGGCGATGCGGTGGTCGGGGCCCGCGGCCGAGAGGGCCGCCACCGCCGTGGCCAGCTTCGTCGTGGACGCCGGGGTGAGGGTGTCGCCCGGTGCCCTCCCGTAGAGCCGCTTTCCGGTGACGGCGTCGACGACCGCGGCCGTGCGCCGGCCGCCGAGCGCGGAGCCCTTGAGGAGCGGGTCGAGCACGTCGGCCAGGGCGCTCTTCGTGGGGGCCGGCACGGCCGCGCCGGGGGCCGCGAGCACGACAGGCGCGCTCGGCGCCGCCTCGGCCGCACCGCCGTGATCTGCGCCACCTCCGGCCTCCGAGGAGGCGGCCCGGTCGGCCTCGGCCTTACGCTGACCCGAAGCGTCCCAGGGACCGGCCGCGACCGCCACGAGGGCCGCGAGGGCGAGACCCACCGCCGTCGCACCCACCGTGACGTGCTTGGTCTTGGATCCGGCAACAGTCTTCGCCGCACTCTTCACGAGCTGCGAAGCCTTCGGCTCCGGCACCGCGGACCAGCCCCTTTCGCGATCACACATCTGCGTAGGGGACACTTAACCACCAGACGTTTGTGTTGATCATTGAGGAGCCACCGGTGGAGTTCGACGTCCTGATCGAGATCCCTAAGGGATCGCGGAACAAGTACGAGGTCGACCACGAGTCCGGTCGTATCCGCCTCGACCGTCGTCTGTTCACGTCGACCGCCTACCCGACGGACTACGGCTACGTCGAGGACACCCTGGGCGAGGACGGCGACCCGCTGGACGCCCTGGTCATCCTGGACGAGCCGACGTTCCCCGGCTGCCTCATCAAGTGCCGCGCGATCGGCATGTTCCGGATGACGGACGAGGCCGGCGGCGACGACAAGCTGCTGTGCGTCCCGGCGACGGACCCGCGGATGGAGCACCTGCGCGACATCCAGCACGTGTCGGAGTTCGACCGCCTGGAGATCCAGCACTTCTTCGAGGTCTACAAGGACCTGGAGCCCGGCAAGTCCGTCGAGGGCGCCGACTGGGTCGGCCGTACCGAGGCCGAGGCCGAGATCGAGCGTTCCTACAAGCGCGCGCAGGACAACGGCGGCCACTGAGCCCCCAGCGTTCACATCCGGGCCGCCCCCCTGGGGCGGCCCGTTCGCGTATCTGTGCGCATACTGAGGCGTACGTGCGATACAGGGATACGCAGCGATGTGAAGGGCGAGGAACGACAGAGGTGACGGAGCGGGAGTCCGAGGCCCCCGAGGACCGCAAGCCGCAGTCCGACGAGGCGCGCAGCGCGTTCACGCAGCCGATCGGGATCATCACGCCGCCCCCGGTGGTCGACGAGGAGTCGTCGACCACTTCGGAGTTCGCGGTGCCCAATGGGCTGAGCGTGCAGGCACCGGAGCCGGTGGACACGGAGGGCTCGGCGTTCACACGGCCGCGGACGTACAGCGCCCGCGAGTCGCCGATGGCGTTCACTCCGCCGCAGGGCATCCCCATGGTCAAGCTGACCAAGGAGGCGCCCTGGCAGGACCGGATGCGCACCATGCTGCGGCTGCCGGTCGCCGAGCGGCCCGCCCCCGAGCTGGTGCAGAAGCACGACGAGGAGTCGGGCCCTGCCGTCCCGCGCGTGCTCGACCTGACCCTGCGTATCGGGGAGCTGCTGCTTGCCGGTGGTGAGGGCGCCGAGGACGTGGAGGCGGCGATGTTCGCCGTGTGCCGGTCCTACGGGCTCGACCGCTGCGAGCCGACAGTAACGTTCACTCTGCTGTCGATCAGCTTCCAGCCGTCCCTGGTGGACGACCCCGTGACGGCCTCGCGCACCGTGCGGCGCCGCGGCACCGACTACACGCGCCTCGCGGCCGTGTACCGGCTCGTCGACGACCTCAGCGACGAGGAGGTCGACGTCTCCCTGGAGGAGGCCTACCGGCGCCTCGCCGAGATCCGCAGGAACCGGCACCCCTACCCGGGCTGGGCGCTCACCGGGGCGAGCGGGCTGCTCGCCGGGTCCGCGTCGATCCTGGTCGGCGGTGACGTGCTGGTGTTCGTCGTGGCCGCGATCGGCGCGATGCTCGGCGACCGCCTCGCGTGGCTCTGCGCGGGGCGCGGGTTCCCGGAGTTCTACCAGTTCACGATCGCCGCGATGCCGCCCGCCGCGATGGGCATCGCGCTGACGCTCGCGCACGACTACGTAGACGTGCGGGCGTCCGCGGTGATCACTGGTGGGCTGTTCGCGCTGCTCCCCGGGCGGGCGCTCGTCGCCGGTGTGCAGGACGGCCTGACCGGCTTCTACATCACGGCGGCCGCGCGCCTCCTGGAAGTCATGTACTTCTTCGTGGGCATCGTCATCGGCGTCCTGATCATGCTCTACGTAGGCGTGCAGATGAACGCCCAGCTCGACCCGGAGGAGGCGCTGAAGAGCCCCGACCGGCCGGTCTGGCAGATCGTCGCGTCGATGTCGCTGTCGCTCGCGTTCGCCGTGCTGCTGCAGCAGGAGCGGGCGACCGTGATCGCCGTGACGCTCAACGGCGGGGTCGCGGGCGCGATCTTCGGGGCGCTGCACTACCAGGGCGGGATCTCGCCGGTGGCGGCCACGGCCGCTGCGGCGGGGCTCGTGGGCCTGTTCGGGCAGCTCTTCTCGCGCTACCAGTTCGCTTCGGCGCTGCCGTACGTCACGGCCGCGATCGGTCCGCTGCTACCGGGTTCGGCGACGTACTTCGGTCTGCTGGCGATCGCCCACAGCGATGTGAACTCCGGGCTCACGTTCCTGTCCAAGGCGGCGGCGCTCGCCCTCGCCATCGCGATCGGGGTGAACCTCGGTGGCGAGATCTCCCGCCTGTTCCTGCAGGGTCCGGGCGCCGCGGGCCGGCGCGCGGCCAAGCGCACCAGAGGCTTCTAGCGCTTCGCGTGCCGGCGGCGCGGCGGCGGGGGCGGGGTCTCGCCGGGGCCGCCGGGCTCCCCCGACTGCGCGGAGCGGGCGGCTTCCTTCTTCGACTTGCCGCGGGCCCGCAGGAACTCGATCGCGATCGGCACCACCGAGATCAGGACGATCAGGATCAGGATCGCCTCGATGTTCTTGTGCACGAACTCGATGTTGCCGAGCCACGAGCCGAGCAGCGTCACGCCCGCGCCCCACAGCAGGCCGCCGATCACGTTGAACGTGAGGAACGAGCGGTACTTCATGCCCGAGACGCCCGCGATGATCGGCGTGAACGTACGGACGATGGGCACGAAGCGGGCCAGGACCAGGGACTTGGGGCCGTGCTTCTCGAAGAACTCGTGCGCCTTCTGCACGTTCTCCTGCTTGAAGAGCCGCGAGTCCGGGCGCCTGAAGAGGGACGGGCCGACCTTCTTGCCGAACATGTAGCCCGCCTGGTCGCCCAGGATCGCGGCGAGGCAGATCAGCCCGACCGCCCCCCACAGCGGGAAGTCCAGCTGCTTCGAAGTGATCAGCAGGCCCGTGGTGAAGAGCAGCGAGTCGCCCGGCAGGAAGAAACCGATCAGCAGGCCCGACTCGGCGAACACGATCAGCAGCAGACCCCAGATGCCGAACGTGTTCAGCAGATAGTCCGGGTCCAGCCAGCTTGGTCCTAGAGCAAGCGTCATCACGGGTCCGGACTCCTGAGGGGCTTCGGTGGCAAAGGCAGGGCAAGGCAATGGCGGTGCAAAGTTATCAACGCCGGTCGTCCTCGCCAGGTTCCAGTGGCCCCCTCAGGATGCACTGTGCGGAAACTGTGGCATACCTGTGGTTCAGCCGTTCCGTACCGAGTTGGCGTGGATCGCGGTGCTCAGGTGGTCGGCGACGCCCTCGCCCAGGGCGTCGTAGTACGCCTTGAAGCGCTCGTCGGCCACGTACATGGCACCGAGACAGGCGTGCATCTCGTGCGGGCAGTCGTAGAACCACCGCGAGATCTGGTCGCGGTGCTCCTCTGCCAGGTCCATGGCGCGCTCACCGTCCGCCGGTTCGCCGGCCGTGACGAGGGCCACGTAGCGCGCGAGCCAGTCGTCGTTCTCGGCCTTCATGCGCAGCCAGTCCTCCTTGGAGTACGTCGCGGCCCGCCGCTGCGACTCGGCGTACGCCGCCGTGTTGCCCCAGCGCTGCTCGGTCTCCTCGGAGTACTCCTCGGGGTCCTTCTCCCCGAAGACCTCGAAGCGCTCTTCCGGTGTGAGCTGGATGCCCATCTGCTGTGCCTCCATGGCGTGTTCGACGGCCTCTGCCATCTTCTGCAGCTTCTCGATGCGGGCGGTCAGCAGGTCGCGCTGGCGCCGCAGGTGTTCGCGCGGGTCGGATGCCGGGTCGTCCAGCAGGGCCTGGATCTCGTCGAGCGGGAAGCCGAGCTCCCGGTAGAAGAGGACCTGCTGGAGCCGGTCGAGGTCGGGCTCGCCGTACCGGCGGTGTCCCGCCGCGCTGCGCTCGCTCGGGGCGAGCAGGCCGATCTCGTCGTAGTGGTGCAGGGCGCGCACCGTGACTCCGGCGAAACGGGCGACCTGACCCACGGAGTAGCTCATCCGCCGTGCCTCCCTTCTCGTACGTGATTCAGCTTGGGGCCTCACGTGACGTGAGGTGCAAGTCGATTCCTTCGGCCGGTTTTCGGGGTGTTATGCCTTTTATGTCCCCTTAAGGTGGCGCCGTGAGCACGCACACCGAGATTGAATCGCCGCCCCCGCCCGCCGTGTCCGCTCGAACCCTGCTGCCCTTCGTCCTGCCCGCACTGGTGGTGGGAGTCGGTTGCAGCGTGCTGTTCCTCGCGCTCGACTGGATCGCCGAGAAACTGGCCGATCTGGTGTGGGAGAAGCTGCCCGACGCGCTCGGCATCGGTGGCTACTCCTCGTTGTGGATCATCGTGATGCTCACCGTCACGGGCGTCCTCGTCGGGCTCGTGGTCTGGAAGGTGCCGGGCCACGCGGGCCCCGACCCGGCGACGATGGGGCTCGGCGGCGAGGCACCGCTGCCGCCCTACGTACTGCCGGGGCTCGCGCTCGCCGCGGCGCTGATGCTGGCCGGCGGGCCGAGCCTGGGCCCGGAGAACCCGATCATCGCGGTGAACGTGGGGCTCGCTTTCTGGCTGGGCAAGAAGCTGGTGCCGAACTCGCAGGCGACGATGTGGGTGAGCCTCGCGACGGCGGGGACCATCGGCGCCCTGTTCGGTACGCCCATCGCGGCCGCGCTGCTCGTCTCGGAGACACTGGCCGGGAAGGCGATGCCGATGAAGGGCTCGCTGTGGGACAACATGTTCGGACCGCTGCTCGCGGCGGCCGCGGGATCCATGGCCACCTCCCTGCTCGCCTCGCCCTCCTTCGACCTGGGTCTGCCGCCCCTGAGCGATCCCGACTGGCGCGACCTCCTGGCCTCGATCGTGATCGCGTGCGCGGCCGCGGTGTTCGCGATGACCGCCGTCTACGCCTTCCCCTTCGTGCACCGCGCCTTCGGCCGCCTCGGCCACCCGATGCTGACGCTTCCGCTCGGCGGGCTCGTGCTCGGCCTGCTCGGGGCGCTCGGCGGCGAACTGACGCTGTTCAAGGGGCTCGCGGAGGTCAAGGAGATCGCCGGGTCGCCGGACGGCTGGTCGGCCGGGGAGTTCGCCCTGATGACCGTGGTGAAGCTGGCGGCGCTGCTCATCGCCGCCACGTGCGGATTCCGGGGCGGGCGGATCTTCCCCGCCGTCTTCGTGGGCGCCGCCTTCGGCCTGTTCGCGCACGCGCTCGTACCTGGCGTGAATCCGTCGGTCGGCATCGCGGCCGGGGTGCTCGGGGTGCTGCTCGCCGTCACCCGGCAGGGCTGGGTCAGCCTGTTCACGGCGGCCGTCCTGGTGGCGTCCCCCGCGATCATCGCCCTGATGTGCATCGCGTCATTGCCCGCCTGGCTACTGGTGACGGGGCGGCCGCAGATGCAACTGTCGGAGGACGGGTCGGCGATCCGCTGAGAACGTCGAGAACGACACAACTTCCCTTTCACACAAAGGAGTTGACTCTCATGTCACCGCTGCACCAGAGCCCCGCCGAGCGCTACGGCAAGCCCGACGAGCGCCCGCTCTCCGTCAACCCCTTCTACGGGGAGGCGAATCCGACGGCCGGGATGACGGACGCCCCGCCCAAGCACCGGCTGCCGCAGGGGCCGCTCGCGCCCATGACCGCGTATCAGCTGGTCCGCGACGAGCTGATGCTGGACGGGAACGCGCGCCTCAACCTCGCCACCTTCGTCACGACGTGGATGGAGCCGCAGGCGGGCGTCCTCATGGACGAGTGCCGGGACAAGAACATGATCGACAAGGACGAGTACCCGCGGACGGCGGAGCTGGAGCGGCGCTGCGTCGCCATGCTCGCCGATCTGTGGAACGCGCCCGATCCGTCCACCGCCGTCGGGTGTTCGACCACCGGGTCGAGCGAGGCGTGCATGCTCGCCGGGATGGCACTCAAGCGCCGCTGGGCGCTGCGCAACGCCGACCGCTACCCCTCGCGCGAGGCCCGCCCCAACCTCGTCATGGGCGTGAACGTGCAGGTCTGCTGGGAGAAGTTCTGCAATTTCTGGGAGGTGGAGGCGCGGCAGGTGCCCATGGAGGGCGAGCGGTTCCACCTCGACCCGACCGCGGCGGCGGAGCTGTGCGACGAGAACACGATCGGCGTCGTCGGCATCCTCGGCTCCACCTTCGACGGCTCGTACGAGCCGATCGCCGACCTGTGCGCGGCGCTCGACGAGCTGCAGGCGCATACGGGGCTCGACATCCCCGTGCACGTGGACGGGGCGTCGGGCGCGATGGTCGCGCCGTTCCTCGACCCGGATCTGGCCTGGGACTTCCGGCTGCCGCGGGTGGCGTCGATCAACACGTCCGGGCACAAGTACGGGCTCGTCTACCCGGGAGTGGGGTGGGCGCTGTGGCGCGACGCGGAGGCCCTGCCGGAGGAACTCGTCTTCCGGGTCAACTACTTGGGCGGGGACATGCCGACGTTCGCGCTGAACTTCTCGCGTCCCGGGGCGCAGGTGGTCGCCCAGTACTACACGTTCCTGCGCCTCGGCAGGGAGGGCTACCGGGCCGTTCAGCAGGCGACGCGACAGGTGGCGCGCGGGCTCGCGGAGCGGATCGAGGCGCTGGGCGACTTCCAGCTCCTCACGCGGGGCGACGAGTTGCCGGTGTTCGCGTTCACCACGGCGGACGATGTGAAGGCGTACGACGTGTTCGACGTGTCGCGGCGGCTGCGGGAGCGGGGGTGGCTGGTGCCGGCGTACACGTTCCCGGCGCACCGGGAGGATCTGGCGGTGCTACGGGTGGTGTGCCGCAACGGGTTCTCGTCCGACCTGGCGGAGTTGCTGGTGGAGGACCTGGGGCGGCTCCTGCCGGAGCTGCGGCAGCAGGCGCATCCTGCGACGCGGGACCGGGGTGCGGCCACGGGGTTCCATCACTGAACGTCGCGGGGCTCTGCCCCGGACCCCGCGGGCTCACGTACGAAAGGCGGGCTTGATGTGGTCAGTGGCTCAGCCGTGTGAACCTCCGGACCGCCAGTGGGAAGAAGATCGCCACCAGGGCCACCGGCCATGCCACCGCGAGCCACACCTCGTCCGTGCCGCCCGGGTTGCCGAAGAGGTGGCGGACCGAGGAGGCCGTGGCCGACATCGGGTTCCACTCCACGACCGCGCCCAGCCAGTCCGGCATGGTCGACGGCACCGCGAAGGCGTTGGAGAGGAATCCGACCGGCCACACCAGGATCTGCACGGCCTGCACCAGCTCGGGCTTCCCCGCCACCATGGCCAGCCAGATGCCCGCCCACAGCATCGCGAAGCGCAGCAGGAGCAGCAGCCCGAAGGCTCCGAGCACCGCGCCGAACGAGTTGTGCACCCGCCAGCCGATCGCGAGGCCGACCCCCGCCATGACCACGATCGACGCCGCCGACTGCAGCATGTCCGCCACCGAGCGGCCCACGAGGACCGCCCCATTGGTCATCGGCATGGACCGGAACCGGTCGATCACCCCCTTGTTGAGGTCCTGAGTGATCGCCAACATCGTCGACTCCAGGCCGAACGCCATGGTCAGCGCGAGCATGCCGGGGACGAGGAAGTCGACGTAGTCGCCCTCGACGCCCTTGCCGCCGCCGATCAGGTAGCCGAACATCACGAGCAGCATCACGGGGAAGACCAGGCCGACCACGACCTGAACCGGTTGCCGTGCCCAGTGGGCGAGTTCGCGCCGGGTCATCGTCCAGGAATCCGTGACCGCCAGGACCGCCGGTGTGCTCATGCGGGGACCTCCGTCAGGTGCAGGAACACCTCGTCGAGCGTGGGGCGGCGCAGCGCCACGTCCTCCGCCTCGACTCCGGTCTCCTGAAGGGCTCGTACGACGTCGGTGAGCGCGGCCATCCGGTCGTCCACCGGAGCGCTTACCAGGCGGCGGTCGGCGTCGACCGTGGCCCCCGGAGGCAGCATCGCGGCCACCTTCGGCAGCTGGGCGGCGTCCCGGACCACCACGTCGATCCGGTCGCCGCCCAGCTTCGCCTTCAGCTCGTCCGGGCTGCCGTCCGCCACGACCCGGCCCCGGTCCACCACCGAGACCCGGTCGGCCAGCTGGTCCGCCTCCTCCAGGTACTGCGTGGTCAGCAGCACCGTCGTGCCGCCGCCGACCAGCGAGCGCACGGCGTCCCACACCTCGGCGCGGCCGCGCGGGTCGAGGCCGGTCGTCGGTTCGTCGAGGAAGAGCACCTCCGGCTCCGTGATGAGCGACGCGGCGAGGTCGAGGCGGCGCCGCATGCCGCCGCTGTACGCCTTCACCGCCTTGCGGCCGGTGTCGCCCAGGCCGAAGCGGGCAAGGAGTTCGTCGGCCCGCACGCCCGCGCGCCGGGAGCCCAGGTGGTGGAGCCGGCCGAACATCTCCAGGTTCTGCCGGCCGCTCAACTCCTCGTCGAGGGCCGCTTGCTGGCCGAGCAGGCCGATGCGGTGGCGGACCTCGTCCGGGGTGCGCCGCACATCGTGGCCCGCCACCTCGACGCGGCCCTCGTCGGCCCGCAGCAGCGTCGTCATGACGCGTACGGCGGTGGTCTTGCCCGCCCCGTTCGGCCCGAGCACGCCGTGCACGGTGCCCCGGCCCACCGCCAGGTCGAACCCGTCGAGTGCCGCCTTCTCCCCGTACCGCTTCCGTACTCCCTCGGCGACGATCGCGTCCGTCATCCGGCTCCCTCCGTGGCCAAACCCGCCCGTAGTCAAACTTGACTAGGTGGGCGAAGGTAACCGAGGCACCATCATTCGTCAAACTTGATTAGCGGTCGCTCCCCGCGGGCCGCTCCCCGGCCGCGTACGGGTTCTTCTGCCCCTCCGCGAGCACCCCGACGAAGGGTTCACCCTCGCCCGCGAAGGTGTAGGCGCCTGCCTCGATGCGGGCGATCAGGCCCCTGGTCCACTCCGCGCCCGTGTCGGCCGAGAAGACCCAGTGGTTCATGATCTCGCCGATGTGGCCGAGCTGTTCGGGGCCGTCCTCGGGCGTGTAGTACTCCGTGACGGAGCGGCGCCACTCCTCCATGCTGCGCACGCGCTCCTTGAGCAGGTCCACGACCTCCTCGCGCGGCAGGTCCACCATGCAGCCGAGCGCCGCCGAGAGGATGTCGGGCCGCTGGTCGTACGAGGTCAGCGAGGAGCGGACCAGGGCGAGGTACTCCGCACGCCCCTGGTCCGTGAGCTCGTACTCGGTGCGCGGCGGGCCGCCTGCCGTGGAGGGCGCGATCTCGTGGGCGCGCAGCAGTCCCTGCTTCGCCATCTGCTTGAGCGCGTGGTAGATCGAGCCGGGCTTGGCGTTCGACCACTCGTGGGCGCCCCAGTACTCCAGGTCGTTGCGTACTTGGTAGCCGTGCGCGCGGCCGTGCTGGCGTACGGCCCCGAGAACCAGCAGGCGGATCGCTGACATGCGGTCCAGCGTAGACGTCGTACCGTCGGCCACATGAACATCACCCACGCCTCCTTCATCACCCTCCCCGTCACCGACCAGGACCGCGCCCTGCGCTTCTACGTCGACGTGCTCGGCTTCGACGTCGTCGTCGACCGCCAGATGCCGCCGGGCCGCTGGCTGCAGGTGGCGCCCGCCGGTGCGCAGACCGTCTTCACCCTGTCTGGGCCGGGGATGGGCGATTTCGTGCCCGGTTCGACGCGGGGGATCATGTTGGCCACGACCGATGTCGACGCCGACTGCGAGCGGCTCAGGGCCGCGGGTGCCGAGGTCAGCGGGCCCGACGAGCTGCCGTGGGGGCGGATGGCCGGCTTCAGCGACCCGGACGGCAACAGCCTGATGCTGATCACCGAGAAGAAGGGCCTGTGACCGCTCCGAGGCGAACCGCTTCGACAGGTGAGTGGATCGAGTTCCGGCCAATTCCGTGAACCGGTCCGCGCGTGCGATGGCTCGAAAGATCGCGGCCGGCGGATGGCGCTCGCATGCAATGCGAGTACTGGGGCAGGCGCTTTCCGAACTGTAACTGCGAGAACACCCCGCGTGCACGTGCATCTGCCCATGCAAGGGCATATGAACGCAGCTATGATCCTGGACAGTTGGGGCAGTTGATCACTGCTGTTCCGGCTTTCACTTTGACCACAGAATCATTCACTGTTACAGCACTGACAGCACCACCGGGGAGCGAACCGTGCACCACGTGTACAACGGCATGGCGGCCACGGAGTTGCACGGAGTGGTCTGGCAGAAGAGCAGGCACAGCAACTCGCAGGGTTCCTGCGTGGAGTTCGCGAAGTTGCCCGGCGGAAGGATCGCCGTGCGCAACTCGAACTTTCCCGAGGGGCCCGCGCTCGTCTATACGCCTGCGGAGATAGAAGCGATGCTCCTCGGCGTGAAGGACGGTGAATTCGACCACCTGACGGCCGGTGCCTGACGCAGCGTCAGGGGCCCTTTTCACAGCGTGACTTCGCGGCCCGACTTCACGGCCGACTTCGCTGTCGACTCGACTTCACAACCTGAAGAGCGCCCAGACGACTTTTCCGCTCAGCGCTCCGGCCAAGGGATGCCAGCCCCAACTGTCGGCGAAGGAGTCGACGAGGAACAGTCCGCGCCCCGACTCCGCCGAGAAATCGGCCTCGATGTCGCTGTCGACGTCCACTTCTTGGGCCACAGGACTGTCGTTGCTGGGATCGCGGACCGCGCACACTACGCGCGAAGACCAATGCATCAAATGAAGCCGTACGGGCGGATCCTGGCCGTGTGGGGTGTCCGCGGGGAGACCGTGCCGCAGGGCATTGGTGACGAGTTCGGAGACGACGAGACAGATGTCGTCGAAGCGCTCCAACGCTTCCCAGTCGGCGAGCGTCCTGCGACTGAACTCCCGTGCGCTGCGCACCGCTTCGTAGCGTGCGGGAAGAGCGCAGGACGCGGTACTGGAGACGGCCGAGGGGTCGACCGGCGGCAAGCCCTGCCGTAACGACTCCAACGGCCCGAGCATGGTCGATCCGTTCGTCCCCATGCGAGGTACTCCCCATTTTCGCAGTACGCAGCGAGCGGTGGTGGCGCCATCGTTCCGAATGCGTACAGCGGATGCAAGGGCAGATGCACGTGCACGCGCCCGACTTGAGCGCCCCCGTACCGCTTCTCGATGATTTCTTCCTACGACTTCTTGCGCATCTAGTTCGCGATCTTTCCATTTCTGTAACCGAACGAGTACAGGCTGGAGCGTTTTGATGGCAGACTTCGGCCGTGGACCAAGGGGAGGATGAAGAGACGTGACCGCTGGGGAGGCATGGGGGTCGCCCCAGGCGCTGAACTCTGGTGGGGGCTCGGTGGTGCGACGCATCCTGCTGGGCTCACAGCTGAGGCGCCTGCGGGAATCGCACGGGATCACCCGCGAGGCCGCCGGCTACTCGATTCGCGCCTCCGAATCGAAGATCAGCCGCATGGAGTTGGGACGGGTGAGCTTCAAGACGCGCGATGTCGCCGACCTGCTGACGCTGTACGGAGTGGATGACGAGGCGGAGCGCTCCGCGCTGCTCTCGCTCGCGAAAGAGGCCAACCTCGCGGGCTGGTGGCACAGTTACAGCGACGTGCTGCCCGGCTGGTTCCCGACGTACCTCGGACTTGAGGGCGCGGCGACCCAGATCCGCGGGTACGAGGCCCAGTTCGTGCACGGCCTGCTGCAGACCGAGGGGTACGCCCACGCAGTCGTCGAGCAGGGCATGAAAGGGGCCGCGCGCGAGGACATCGAGCGGCGGGTCGCGCTGCGCATCGAGCGGCAGAAGCTGCTGGTCGACGAGCGGTCGCCCCAGGTGCACATCGTGCTCGACGAGGCCACCGTGCGGCGCGTGCAGGGCGGGCGCGAAGTGATGCGCGGGCAGCTGGAGCATCTCATCGAGCTGACCTCGCTCCCCCATCTCACCCTGCAGATCATGCCGTTCAGCCATGGCTGGCATCCGGGCGAGTCCGGCACGTTCACCATTCTCACGTTCCCCGAATCCGACCTTTCGGATGTCGTCTTCCTCGAACAGCTCACCAGCGCCCTGTATTTGGACAAGCGCGAGGACGTGACGCAGTACGAGAGGGCAATGACGGAACTTTCGTCCCAGTGCCCCTCTCCCGAGGACAGTGGGCGACTGCTCCGTGACGCGCTGTCCGAATTGGCTTGAGTCTGCCGTGAGTTGACGGATCTCCTGCTGCAACTGCTGTTACTCACCCGTACGATGACGTCACATCAGAGGTGCCCGGCGCTGCAGCAAGGGATTACATGTCCTACTTCACGGAACTGGACCGGCAATACATCGACGGCTCGTGGCGTCCCGGACACGGGGCGTGGGACATTATCGACTTCAATCCCTATAACGGGGACAAGCTCGCCTCGATCACCGTCGCCTCCGCGGAAGAGGTCGACGAGGCGTATCGCGCGGCCGAGCGGGCCCAGAAGGACTGGGCGAAGACCAACCCGTACGCGCGCCGCGCCGTCTTCGAGCGCGCCCTGCGCCTCCTGGAGGAGCGCGAGGAGGAGATCGCCGAAGCGGTCATCGACGAGCTCGGTGGTACGCGGGTCAAGGCCGGCTTCGAGCTGCACCTCGCCAAGGAGTTCCTGCGCGAGTCGGCCCAGCTGGCGCTGCGTCCGCAGTGCAGCATGATCCCCTCGCCCGTGGACGGCAAGGAGAACCGCCTCTACCGGGTGCCGGTCGGGGTCGTCGGGGTCATCTCGCCGTTCAACTTCCCGTTCCTGCTGTCGCTGAAGTCCGTCGCGCCCGCGCTCGCGCTCGGCAACGGCGTGGTCCTCAAGCCGCATCAGAACACCCCGGTCACCGGCGGTTCGCTGATCGCGAAGCTCTTCGAGGACGCGGGCCTGCCGGCCGGTCTGCTCAACGTCGTGATCACCGACATCGCGGAGATCGGCGACGCGTTCCTGACCCACCCCGTGCCCAAGGTCATCTCCTTCACCGGCTCCGACCAGGTGGGCCGGCACGTCGGGACGGTCTGCGCCGCGCAGTTCAAGCAGGTGATCCTCGAACTCGGCGGCAACAGCGCGCTGACCGTGCTCGACGACGCCGACATCGACTACGCGGTGGACGCCGCGGTCTTCAGCCGGTACGTCCATCAGGGCCAGGTCTGCATGGCGGCGAACCGGATCCTCGTGGACCGCAAGGTGGAGAAGGAGTTCACGGAGAAGTTCGTGGCGAAGGTCTCCACCCTCAAGGCGGGCGACCCGCGCGACCCCGACACCGTCATCGGCCCTGTCATCAACTCCACGCAGGCGGACGCCATTTCGGGCGTCGTCGCCACCGCGGTCGCGGAGGGCGCCACCGCGCTCGTACGCGGTGGTGTCGACGGGAACGTGGTCGAGCCGGTCGTGCTCACCGGGCTGCCCGCCGACTCCCCCGTCCTGCGGCAGGAGATCTTCGGGCCGGTCGCCCTGCTCATCCCGTTCGACGGGGACGAGGAGGCGGTGCGGATCGCGAACGACACCCCGTACGGGCTGAGCGGCGCCGTGCACACGGGCGACGTGGAGCGCGGGGTGGACTTCGCGCAGCGGATCGACACCGGCATGTTCCACGTCAACGACGGGACCGTGCACGACGAGCCGCTCGTCGCCTTCGGCGGGCAGAAGCAGTCCGGGATCGGACGGCTCAACGGCGAGGCGACGCTTGAGGCGTTCACCACGCAGAAGTGGATATCCGTGCAGCGGGGGCGCTCGCAGTTCCCGTTCTAGTTGGGGGAAGTTGTGCACATCAGGAACGTACGGGTCGCCGCGGGCGCCCTGACCGTCGTGGCGGTGCTCGCCGTGGGCGGGTGCAGTGGTGGCGGGGACGACGGAGGCAAGGCCAAGGGCGCGGGCGAGAGCGCGGGTACGGGCTCGGGCGAGGGCAAGAGCACGCCTTCCAGCGGGAGTTCGTCCTCCAGTTCCGGTTCCAGTTCCAGTTCCGGTCCCAGTTCCGTGAAGGACGCCGAGGGCATCTGGAAGGCGTCCGCCGGCGGCAAGCCCGTCGTCCTGGTCGTCGGCGAGAAGCAGGCCGCGCTGACCACCGCCGACGGACACCTGTGCACCGGGACCCTGGCGGGTTCCGGGCAGCCGACGCTCGCGCTCAGGTGCGCGGACGGGAACACGGACCGCACGAAGGGCTCGGTCGAGTCCAACGACGGCAGCACGATGCGGATCTCGTGGGACGCGGGCCAGCAGGACACGTTCAAGAAGTCCACGTCCAAGGGCGGCGAGCTGCCGACCGGTCTGCCCAGCGGCCTCCCGACGAACTGAGTCACCGCCCGTCACCTCTGGTCGGTCGGCTCCCGGGTCATCTCCCGCGTCATCGGCGGCACGTCGGTGTCCAGGGCGTCGGAGAGTTCCTCCAGCGTTTCGAGGAACAGCGTCGCGCCGCGGCGCACCACCCGGTCCGGGACGCCCTCGCCGTCCCACGCGTCGAGGGCCTCGCGCACCGGCTTCCAGCGCGGGATCCGGCGCTCGCGGATGGCTTGCGCGCCGTCGCGTGTCGCGGCGCGCAGCGCGTCGGCGAGCGCGGCCGCGGCGGGCACGGGGGTCGTGCCGCGCTCCGGCAGGTGCGCCTCCATCAGCATCACGACGCGGCCGATGTGGTGCAGGGCGTGCGCGGCCTCGTCGGCGGCGGCGTTGGAGAGTCCGCGGTGGCGTACGGGTTCGGTCTTGGCGCGGGCGGCGGCCTGCTCCCAGGCGATGTGCGCGTCACGGGCCTTCAGCAGGGCCTCGCGCACGTCCGGGCAGCTCTTGCCCGCGGGGCTCGCGTAGTGGGCGACGACCGCGGCGGCGTACTCGCCGAGCGCGGCCAGCCAGTCGGCGAGCCGGGTGCGCAGGCGCGGGGTCTCCCAGGCCGGGTACAGGGCGTACGACAGCATCGCGAGTACGCCGCCGACGAGCGTCAGCACGACGCGTTCGGGGACCGTCTGGCTCCACTCCTGGCCGCCCATGCCGAGCAGGAACACCACGTACATGGCGATGCAGCCCTGGGCGGCGAGCTGCCCCGTGCGCATCAGCAGGTACATCAGCCCCGCGCACACCACGGCGAGTGCGGCGGAGAGATACGTGCCGGGGTGCGCGGCCTGCAGGATCCCGGTCGCCGCGGTGACCCCGACGAGCGTGCCGCAGAAGCGGGCCACCGCCCGTGAGTACGTCTGCGAGAAGTCGGGGCGCATGACCATCACGGCCGACATCGGCGCCCAGTAGCCGTGTCCGAACGGGAGGACGTCGCCGATGAGGTACCCGGCGACGGCGACCGCCGCCACGCGGTTCGCGTGCCGCAGAATCGGCGACCCGGGCCGGGCCTCGCGGCGGATGGCGCGCACGGCGACCGGAAGCAACTGAAAAACACTGGGCCGCCTCAACGGCTGAGCCGGCGGGACCGGGGCGGGGGCCGGGGCAGGGGCCGGGGCCACATCATCGGCACGCGGCACCGGGGGCCGCCTTGCCCACCCTGCCGCCCCAGGCGGCAGATTGCCCAAGGCGGGGTCGGCACCCCTCTCAAGCCCCTGCGGCGTTTGAGCAGGCTTTTCCAGCCCCGCCGGCGATTGAGCCGCGGGGCCCGGAGCAGAGCCCCGACCTTCCAGCCCCGCCGGCGCTTGAGGCGCGGGGCCCGGGGCAGAGCCCCGACCTTCCAGCCCCGCCGGCGCTTGAGGCGCGGGGTCCGGGGCGGAGCCCCGTGGCGTGGGGGTGGTGCCGCCCGCCGTTTCCACCACGTCGCGGAGGAGCGAGCCCAGCCGGGTGGCCGCACGTTGCGGCGGCCCGGACAGAATCGCCCCGGTATCCGGGGACCGGAACGCCGCAACCGCCTCCGGCGGAATCCGCACCGGCGCCCCCTGCCGAATCGCCCTCGCCGCAGCATCAAGAATCGCCCCCGCCGCGGCCAGCAACTCCCGCACACGATCCCGCTCCGCCCCCTCCTCCGGCACCCCGACCGCCGGATCCGCGAGCGAGGCCAGCACCGGCCGAATGCGCTCGGCGAGCCCCCGCGCACCGTGCAGTTGCGCCGGCCGCGTGCGCGCCTGCCGCGGCGTGAGCGCGGCCGCGTTCCGCGCCAGCATCAACGGCTCCGGATCGAACGCGGCGACCGGATCGTGCCGCAGCCGCCGCGCGTAATCCGCCTCCGCCGCGAGCGCGTCGGCGAGGGCGTCGCGGTGCGCTCCCCATCTGCGTACGGGGAAGAGGATCACCAGCGTCGCCTGGACAAGCCCGCCGAAGGCCATCATCGCCGCGTGGCCCGCGGCCTCGGCGATCGTCGTCGGCAGCGTGATGGTCACGAGCATCATCGCGACGTTCGACGAGGCCATGATGCCGATGGTCGGCCCCGCCGCCCAGGCGAGACCGGCGAGATACGTCCACAACGCGAGCAGCGGCAGGAAGAAGACCAGGTGCGAGCCGGTGAGGTAGCCGAGGAACGTCGAGATGCCGAGGCTCGCGCCGGACGCGAGCGCGAGCTCGGGACGCGGCCGCCAGCTGCGCTGAAACGTGGCGATCGCCGCCTGGAACGCGCCGAAGGCGGAACCGGCCGCCACCGCGGGCCCGAACAGCGACAGACTCACCGCGATCACGATCGCGAGCCCCGCGGCGCCGCGCAGGGCGATCAGTGGTTCGAGGCGCTTGCGCTCCACGGTCAGGCCCGAGCGCGTGGTCACCTTCAACGCCCGGAACCAGCTCATTCCGCAAGAATACGGGCATTGGCCACTCCGGACGGCGGGGGCTTACCGGTGACCCACCGAGAGCTCGCCAAGGGCTCCCCGAGGGCCCTACTTCCCTTCGCGAAGCACCAGATCCAACAGACCCGGGAAACGGGCGTCGAACTCGGCGCGGCGCAGCCGGTTGAGGCGCCGGGGTCCGGCGTCCCGCTGTTCGAGCAGACCCGCCTCGCGGAGCACGGAGAAGTGCCGGCTCAGCGTCGCCTTGGTGACCGGCACGTCGAAGGTGCCGCAGGTACGCTCCCAGTCGGCGGCCCCGGACAGCTCACGGACGAGCGTGCGGCGCACCGGGTCGGCGAGCGCGACGAGCGCCGCCTCCAGGGGTACGTCCGCCGGTGCGACATGCACCGGCGCCGCCCGGTGCCCACTCGCCGTACCTTCTGCCACCGCCATGCCGTCCTCCCGTGAAGACCCTTTGAACACCCTGGAACACCCTGGAACGCCGTTGAACACCCTTGCCGAGTGTTCGATGTCGTACATACACTCCGAATGTTCGTAGTTCATCAAACACTCTAATGCCCCGCCGCCCTATGGAGGAGCCCCGTCATGCCCCTGCCCGCACCCCCGTCCCAGCAGTCTCCCGTCCGTGTGGGCATCGTCGGCCTCTCCGCCAAGCGCGGCTGGGCCGCCAAGGCCCATCTGCCCGCGCTGCGCCTGCTGAACGGCTTCGAGGTACGCGCGCTCTCCGCGAGCAGCGCGGACTCCGCGCGGGCCGCCGCCGAGAAGTACGGCATCGCCCACTCGTTCGGCACCGCCGCGGAACTGGCCGCGTCCGACGAGGTCGACCTCGTCGTGGTCACCGTCAAGGTGCCGGACCACCGGGAGATCATCGAGTCCGCCCTCGCCGCGGGGAAGGCCGTGCTCTCCGAGTGGCCGCTGGGCGTCGGTGTCGCCGAGGCCGAGAAGCTGGCCGCGCTCGCCGCCGAGCGCGGCCTTCGCACCTTCACCGGGCTCCAGGCGCGGTCCGCACCGCTCGTGCGGCACCTGCGCGACCTCGTCGCGGACGGCTACGTAGGTGAGGTGCTGTCGACCAGCATGGTGGCGTCAGGGAGCGGCTGGGGAGGGGAGGTTCCGGAGGGCTCCGCGTATCTCCTGGACCGGTCCACCGGGGCGAACATGCTGACCATCCCGTTCGGCCACACCCTGGACGGGCTGACGGCGGTGCTCGGCGACTTCGACAGCGCGGCGCAGGTCGGCGCGGTCACGGCCACCCGGCGCCGCGAACTCACGGACTCCCACGGGACCGTCCACCGGCCCGACGTCCCCGACCAGGTGGTGCTCGGCGGGGTGCTCGCCTCCGGCGCGGTGGCCTCCGTGCACTTCCGCGGCGGCACGTCGCGGGGCACCAACTTCCACTGGGAGATCAACGGAACCGAGGGCGACCTGGTCGTCACCGGCGACACCGGGCATCTGCAGATGGGCGAGTACACGATCGCGGGGGCGCGCGGTTCGGACGCCGGTCTCGCTCAACTCACCGTTCCCGAGCGCTACTTCGACCCCGAGCTCGCGGAGCTGCGCGGCACCGCCGCGTACAACGTCGGCGCCGCCTACGCCCAACTCCGCCGCGACCTGGCCGACGGCACCTCCGTCGTCCCCGACTTCGCCCACGCCGTCCGGCACCACCGACTGCTCGACCGCATCGAACGCGCGGCACGCTGAGGCTGCCGCCCAGGGGCCGGACCTAAGGCAGGCGCGGCTGCCCGTGGAGGCGGGCCCGCTGCGCCGCCTCGGTGCCCTCGGTCCAGCCCGCCCCGTCGGTGACGCCCCTCATCCGCGTCGTCACGGTCTCGGGGAACATCTCCTCGGCCCGCCCGGTGACCGCCACGTCCCGCGCGGCGAGCACCGGCAGCACCTCGCCCGCCTCGCCCGCCTCACCCGTCACCCGCTCGGCGACGGCGGCGAGCCGGTCCCCGATCCGGTGCGCGTACGCGGCCAGGAACGACTGCCGGAAGGTCTTCGTACGCTTCCGGCCGCCCGCCCGCTGCTCGGCCTCGGCGCGCGTCATCGCGGCGGTGGCCTGCACGAGCAGCGACGTATGAAGCACCTCGACGACCTCCAGATCCGCCTCGAAGCCGACCACCGTCGAGAACCCGAACGCCGAGTTCCACACCGCGCGGCAACGGTTCGCCGAGGCCACGGCGTCGAGGAGGACCGCCTTCGCCGTCTCGTAGGGGGCGTCGACGCCGATCCGGCAGGCGGTGGGCGCGTCCTTCGCATGCGTACGGGATGCGAGCAGCGCCTCGTCGACCGAGTGCCGGGCCATCAGCTCCTGCGCCTTCGCCGACAGCGCCTCCGCCTCCGGCGGGTACCCGGTCCGCTCCGCCTTGGCGAGCAGCGCGCGGATCTTCGCCAGGGCACGCGGCTCACCCGCCACGGGGACGGTGATCGACTCACCGGGCACCGGCCCGACCGGCTCGATCGCGGGCAACCGCGCCAGCAGCCGGTACAGCTCCAGGGCGGTAGTGGCGTCCGAGAACCGGTCCACGCGCGCGTACTCCTCCGCCGGCAGCTCGGCAAGCTGGGCGGCCCAGTGCGGCGGCAGATTCTCGTACCGCTCGGTCTCGGTCCGGATCAGCCGGGCCGCGAGCCGTTCATGGCCCGCGTCAAGACCCTCCTCCCGTACGACCATCCGCAGCACGTCGGCCGGCTGCCAGCCGCGCTCCCACGCCCGCCGCACGAACTCCCGCCCTCGTCGGGCGAGTTCAGCGTCGGAGGCGGGGTCGGCGGCGAGCAGCGAGGCCCCGGTGTCGAGATCGCCGCCGTCGTGCAGGGCGGCGGCGAAGGCCCGCTCGACCGTGCTGTCACTGCTCGTACCGCTCATACGGCCATGATCCCAGCCCTCCGAGAAGCTCTGAGGGGAGCCCTGAGGGGAGCCCTACGAAGTGCCTTACGCGGTCGCCCTACAAGGTCGCCCTACAAGGTCGCCCTACGAGGCCGCCCCTACGAGGCCGCCCTACGAGATCGCCCTACAAGGTTGCCCTACGCGGTCAAGGTTTCCACGATCAGCTCGGCGGCCCGCTTCACCAGCGGACTGTCACCCTCGGCGTCCTCGTCCGGCTTGGTCGACAGAACGGAGAGGATCACCGGCGCCCCGTCCGGCGTCCACGCGATGCCGACATCGTTGGCGGTGCCGTACCTGCCCGTGCCGGTCTTGTCGCCGAGCACCCAGTCGGCGGGCAGGGCCGCGCGGAACCGTTCACCACTGGTGGTGTTGGCGAGCAGCCAGCGGGTCAGCCGGTCGCGGTCGGCGGGGGCGAGGGCTCCGCCGAGGACCAGACGCGCGTACGTCGTGCCGAGCGCGCAGGGCGTGCTGGTGTCGGTGACGCGGCCCGGCTCGGCCGAGTTCAGCTCGGGCTCCCAGCGGTCGAGGCGGGTCGTGCGGTCACCGGTCGAGCGGACGAAACGGGTGACCGCGGTGGGGCCACCGAGGTACTTCATAAGGAGGTTGGCCGCGGTGTTGTCGCTGTACGAGATCGCGGCGCCGCACAGCTCCGAGACGGTCATGCCGTGCGCGAGGTTCTCCGGCTTCCCGGTGACGGGGGCGCCGCCCGCGCGGTCGACGTCGGCCTGTGTGTAGTGGACGCGGCGGGCCAGGAACTTCCCGTCCTTGTCGAGGTCGCGCAGCACGGCGGCGACGGCGAGCGTCTTGAACGTGGAGCACATCGGGAAGCGCTCGTCGGCGCGGTGCCGGACGGTGCGCCCGGTGCCGAAGTCGTGCGCGAACACGCCGAGTCGGGCGCCGTGTTGGCGCTCGAGTGCGGTGAAGCGGCCGTCGGCCGACTCGGTATGCGCGCCGCCGGTCGCCGCTCGGGCGGTGGCGGTACCGGCGAACGCGGTGGCGCCGATGGCGGTCGCGGTGGTGAGGATGGCGCGGCGGGTGGTGGACACGGTGGTGGGTGGTCCCTTCTGCGCAACGATGATCTTTTTTGGCTGGTTCGGGTACGAGGACGGTCCTGCCCACCCAAACGGTTGCGGCACCACCGAGACGCCGGAGACCACCGCGACATGCGAGCGGTCACCGCTCCATGCGAGGCTCGGGGCATGAGAGTGGCACTGGCGCAGACCGACTGCGAACTCGGCGATGTGGACGCCAACCTGGCGACGGCCCGCGAACAGATCACGCAGGCCGGCGACCAAGGCGCGGACCTGGTCGTCTTCCCCGAACTGAGCCTGCACGGCTACCACCTGGGCGGCCTGAAGTCGGACACGTCGATCGCCACGAACGATCCGCGACTGCTCGGCCTCACGTCCCCGGACGGCCCGGACGTCATGGTGGGCCTGCACGAACACACCAGCCTGCGCGCGTACAACACCTCCGCCTACTACGCGGGCGGCGCCCTGCTGCACGCCCACCGCAAGCTGTACCTCCCGAACTACCTGGCCTGGGAGGAGCGCAAGCACGTCAGCCCCGGCCAGCACTCCCGCGCGTACGACCTGCCCGGCGACCACGGCAGGGCCGCGACGCTGGTCTGCAACGACGCGTGGCAGCCGGTGCTCCCGTGGCTGGCGGTGCAGGACGGCGCGGAGGTCCTGTTCGTGCCCGCGAACAGCGCGGCGACGCTCGACCCCGAAGCCATGGACACCACCCTCTACTGGGACACCCTCCTCTCCTACACGGCCAAGATGCTCCAGTGCTGGGTCGTCTTCGTGAACCGCGTCGGCAACGAGAACGGGGCGTCCTTCTGGGGCGGCTCCCGCGTCGTCGACCCGCGCGGCACGGTGGTGGCACAGGCGCCGCAGTGGGAGCCGGGTCTCGTGACGGTCGACATCGACGTCCATGAGGCTCGCCGCCAGCGGCGAGCGGTCCCCCTGGTGGCAGAGGCCCGCCTCGGCCTGGTCGACCGCGAGGTCCGCCGCCTCATCGACGAGGGCGGCGACAGCTGAGCATGTGAAGCCCCTGCGGCGCTTGAGCAGGCTTTTCAAGCCCCTGCGGCGCCCGAGCCTTTCAAGCCCCTGCGGCGCTCGAGCAGGTCTTTCAAACCCCTGCGGCGCCCGAGCCTTTCAAGCCCCTGCGGCGATTGAGCAGGTCTTTCAAGCCCCTGCGGCGATTGAGCAGCGGGGTCCGGGGCAGAGCCCCGAGGCCGCAACGCCGTCGCGGGCACCCGGACTGTCAGTGCCGGATGTGACACTCGGCAACGTGACCGAACGATGGGCCCTGGCCCCCACCGAGCACGGCGGCGCCGACCTCGCGCCACTGGGCCCGGACGGGCTGCCCGCAGGCCCCGTCGTCCGGGAGCCCGACATCGCGGCAGCGGTCCGCTCCCGACCGGAGGTCACCCGCTGGGTCTGGCGCGACACCCACGCCGTATACCCCCACCTGCTCACCGCCGGCGTCCGGATCGACCGCTGCTACGACATCGAGGCCGCCGAAAACCTCCTCCTCGCACACGAGGGCCGACACGGCGACCCCCACTCCGCCGCGGCGGCCCTGGCGAGGCTCAAGGGCGCTCCGGTCCCACCCGACCCCCCGCCCCGCGTCGCCGCCCCCGGCTCCCAGTCGTCCCTCTTCGAACCACGCCCACCCGTGGACGTACCGCTCACGGACCTCATCGACGTATACGCGGAGCAGCAACGCCGCCACGACGCCACCGGCCAACCCGGCCGCATGCGCCTGCTCACCGCCTCCGAGTCGGCAGGCATGCTGGTGGCCGCCGAGTTGCACGCGGCAGGCCTACCGTGGCGGGCGGACGTGCACCGCGCGGTCCTCGCCGAACTGCTCGGCGAGCGCTACGGAGGCGGCGGCGAACCACGCCGCCTAGCCGAGCTGGCGGACGAGGTGTCGGCGGCATTCGGCAGACCGGTGCGCCCCGACCTCCCCGCCGACGTCATCAAGGCCTTCGCCCACGCCGGCATCAAGCTCACTTCCACGCGCCGCTGGGAGATCGAGGGCATCGACCACCCGGCCGTACCGCCCCTGATCGAGTACAAGAAGCTGTACCGGATCTACACGGCACACGGCTGGTCCTGGCTGCAGGACTGGGTCAGGGACGGCCGCTTCAGACCCGAGTACCTGCCGGGCGGCACAGTCTCGGGCCGGTGGACGACGAACGGCGGCGGCGCCCTGCAGATCCCCAAGGTCATCCGCCGCGCGGTGGTCGCCGACCCGGGCTGGCGACTCGTCGTGGCGGACGCCGACCAAATGGAACCCAGAGTCCTCGCCGCGATCTCCCGCGACCCCGCGTTCATGGAGGTCTCGGGCCAGGCCGCCGACCTCTACCAGGCGGTCTCCGACCGGGCGTTCGCCGGTGACCGCACCCAGGCAAAGCTCGCGGTGCTCGGCGCCATATACGGCCAGACCTCGGGCGACGGCCTGAAGAACCTGGCACTGCTGCGACGCCGCTTCCCGAAGGCGGTCGCATACGTCGACGAGGCGGCACGCGCGGGCGAGGAGGGCCGCCTCGTACGCACGTGGCTCGGCCGCACCTGCCCACCCGCCGTCGGCTCCGCCGAACCCGACGAAGCCGGCATCCCCCAGGACGAGCCCGAACACCCCGCGGCCACCGACGAATCGACGTCCGGCTACGGCTACGGCTACTCCTCATCGAACTCCCGCGCCCGCGGCCGCTTCACCCGCAACTTCGTCGTACAGGGCAGCGCCGCCGACTGGACCCTCCTCGTCCTGGCCGCACTGCGCCGCGACCTCGCGGACATGGCGGCCGAGCTGGTGTTCTTCCAGCACGACGAGGTGATCGTGCACTGCCCGACCGAAGAAACGGATCGAGTGACCGAAGCGATCCGCGAAGCCGCCGACCTGGCAGCCCGCCTCACCTTCGGCGAAACCCCGGTGCGCTTCCCGTTCACAGTGGCGGTGGTGGAGTGCTACGCAGACGCCAAGTGACCGACCCGCACGCGAGCGATCGGCAGCGGCCTGTTCTCCACGGCCACGGCACGACAAAACCCCAGGTCGGAATGGAATCCGACCTGGGGTTGGTGTCTGAGCCGCCTTCGGGATTCGAACCCGAGACCTACGCATTACGAGGGCCTGCAAGATCATGACGGGTGGTGACCCGTGATCATGCGCGGTCCGGTTTTGCCTGGTCAGAAACTTCCCGACCTCACAGGCGTGACGCCCGAGTCTGCTGGATGCTTACCAGTCCGCTCACGCACCGCTCACGCAACCCGGAGCGGATTCTCAGCGCTTCCGCCAGTCCTTATGCGGGTCGATGAGGGTGCTGCCTCCTGCCCAGTTCCGGGGCAGTCCTCAGTGACTTCTTCACGCATTACTCCTCCTCCCTATCGAGCTGACTACGCCACGCCCTCGTCGACGACAGCAGTCGAGCGGATCGAGTGAATGACGGACACCATGACGTCCACCTCGGCCTCCGGGAAGATCGCCTCGGGGCCGGTCGGGGCGAGCGCGGTAAACGGCGACTCGTACAGTGCGACAACGTCTATCGTGCCGTTGCGCGCCAGGTAGTCGATAAGCTCGTTCACGAATCGGAGTTGGTTGGCCGTTAGCGTCTTGCCCTGTTGGAAGGAGTCGAAGGCCAGGGCCGCCGCCTCCCGCTCCAGGCCAGTCAGTGACCGGAGGAACAGGCCGAGGCCGCCCTTGGCGTCCTTGATGTAGTCGATGTCCGTCGAGGTGCCGAGGCCGGCCTCGACGAAGATCTTCTCCAGCTCCGACAGGTCCAGAGCCGTGATCTGCTTGTTGCGGCGGATCTTCTGGACGGCGAGCTGGTCCTGGTGCGTGTTGAGGTAGATACGGATCTTCTGCTCGAAGCGGGTGAGGTCGGTGCCGATCTCCATGCCGGTGAGCGTGGCAGCAGTCAGCTCGCCCAGCTCGTCCTCGAAGTCGGTGTACACGATGCCGCGCTTAGTCTTCTCGATCAGCCGGACCAGGCCACGCACACGGCGGCGCATGGTCTCCAGCAGGGGCAGCGTCACGTCCTGCCACCACTCGTCGCCTGCGACCTCGTCGAGCAGGACCTGTTGGGCCTTGATCGCGGGAATGGTCAGCTGGTCGAGCAGGGTGGACGCGATCTCCTGGACCTGATCCCGTAGCCGGGTGAAGCCCGGGTCTCCGTTCGCGACGGCGAGCTGGAGACGGAGCGCGAGCAGGTCGAAGCGCTTGGCCTCCTCGCCGGCGTCGTCCTTGTCGCGGAAGGCGGTCGGGAGTCCTGCCAGGTGGTCGATGACCTCGCCGTGAGCGTCCGGCGTGAACTCCAGCCAGGCGTCGAAGTCGGCAAAGTTCTCGACCTGTTCGCGGTGCGGGCGGACCAGGAAGTTCTCCGGGTTCATCGCCGTAACCTCGTCATGCAGTCGAGTGGCGAGATCCCAGCGCAGACCGGAGTCGCTGACGGTGCCGTCGGACTCAGGCCGCGTAGCGATCACTGCGGCTGCTTGGCGGTCGCGGGCGGAGCTGTCATCGAGGGCGAGAAGCAGGTCGGCTCGGCGCTCGAAGATCCGCTGGCTCAGCGAGGGGGCGACCTTGCCTTCGGCGCGCATCAGGTTCTGGTTGAAGAACTCGATGTTCTGGCACAGGTCGAAGACCAGGAAGCCGTCCTTGCTGCGGTTCGGGCCGAAGAGGTCGGGCGCGAGGCGGGTACCACGGCCGATCATCTGCCAGAACTTGGTCTTGGAGCGCACCAGCTTGAAGAAGACGAGGTTGACGACTTCGGGGACGTCGATGCCGGTGTCCAGCATGTCCACGGAGATCGCGATCTGCGGAAGCTCCGCCGCATCTGAGAACTTGTCGATCAGACTCTGGGCGTACTCCTTGCGGTAGGTGATGACCTGCGCGAAGGCGCCCTTGAGATGCGGGTAGTTCTTGTCGAACCGCTCGGCGATGAACTCGGCGTGGTGGTTGTTGGCGGCGAAGATGATGGTCTTGCCGGGCTTGTCGCCACCGTCGACCTTCAGGCCGTGCGTCATGAGGGTCTGCAGGACCTTGTCGACGGTGTCCGCGTTGAAGAGATATTTGTTCAGTTCCTCCGTGGTGATCTCGTCAGGGACATCACCGTCCTCATTCCACTCCGTCTCGTCCCACTTCTCCTTGTCCTCGTCGGACAGGTCGTCGTATTTGATACCGCCGCGCTGGAACTTCAGCGGGACATCGACGGCCCGCGGCGCCACCAGGTACCCCTCAGCCACAGCCTCGTCCAGGCTGTAGACGTCGGTGGGCACGCCGTCTTCCAGCTCGAAGCGACGGTAGGTGTTGCGGTCGACCTCATCCTTGGGCGTCGCGGTCAGGCCGACGAGGAGCGAGTCGAAGTAGTCGAAGATCGCGCCGTACCGCTGGTAGATCGAACGATGCGCCTCGTCGATGACGATCAGGTCGAAGAAGCCGGGGCCGAAGATGCGGCGTCCGTCGGCGTCGGTCTGGTCGATCAGGTTCATCATGGTCGGGTAGGTGGAGACGAACACGCGCGAATGCGGGTCCTTCTCCTCCAGCAGGTTCACGGGGTTGGCACCGGGCAGGTGCTTCTTGAACTCGTTGGTGGCCTGCTTGACCAGGGCCTTGCGGTCGGCGAGGAAGAGGATTCGCTTGGCCCAGTTGGCGCGCATCATCAGGTCGCTGAGCGCGATCACGGTCCGGGTCTTACCGGAACCGGTCGCCATCACGAGCAGGGCGTGGCGCAGAGAGTCCTTCTCGAAGGAGCCGGCGATCCGCCGTATCGCGCGGGACTGGTAGTGACGGCCGGCGATCTGCTCGTTGATCGGCAGCTTGGCGAGGTTTCGGCGGCTGACCCTGCGCTGGATCAGGAGGCGTAGTTCGTCCTTGGTGTAGAAGCCCTGGACCTCGCGGGGCGGGTAGTTGAGGTCGTCGAACAGGTACGTGCGGTAGCCGTTGGTGTAGAAGATCACCGGCCGCTGCTTGAACTGCGCTTCCAGGGCATCGGCGTAGAGCGTCGCCTGGTACTTGCCCTGCTTCGGGTCGCGCGTGGTCCGCTTCGCCTCGACGACGGCCAGGGGCTTGCCGTCGTCGTCCCACAGGACGTAGTCGACCTTGCCCTTGCCGGAAGGCGCGGCCGAGGTCGGCAGCCCGGTGACCGGATACTCACGGTCCCTCGGCTGGTCCAGCGCCCAGCCGGCTTCCTTAAGGAGGAGGTCGATGATGAGCGAGCGAGTCTCGGCCTCGTTGTAGTCGTGGGTGTCCGGCTGAGCCTCGTTCGCGGCCTTGGCTGCCTTGACCTGCGCGCGCAGCTCAGCGATCTCGGCGTCGAGATCCTGATTCTTCTTCCGCTCGGCGGCCAGCGCGGCATCCTGCTCGGCGTACTTCTCGGCCTGGGCCTTTAGCTCGGCCTGCTTGGCGATCCGCACCTCGGCCGGGACGGGTCTAGGTATCAGCGCCGTGTCGAACGCGAGCGTAGAGGCGGGAAGTTCGGACTGGTCGCGGGTGTAGGTGCGAGCCATCCAGTACAGGACGTGGAACAACTCAGCGACCGTGCGCACCGCATCCTTCGGAGCAATGGGCGTCTTGCGGTGCACGGCGGCATTTCCCTGCCGCCGAATCACGTCCATCTTCGCCCGGATCGCAGGACCGGCAACCTTCACCAGCGTCGGCTCGGCGATCAGAGCCGCCAGGTCGTCCTGGTACGGCAGCTTGAGTGTGTCGTCCACCTCGAACATCCACGTCACCGCAAGCTCCAGCACCCGGCGCGCGTAGAATGTGGACGCTCGCGGGTCCGCGTACGTGAGCCGCTCTGAGTGGACCGCCTCGCGGTGCAAATCAGGCCACTCGGCCCGAAGAAACCGGAAGTTACTCACCTCGATGACCTTTCACTGAAGCTGACCGAATAATCGAAGCGTCAGACTGGCTGGGTACGGGGCTGCATAGGAATATCCAACTGCAACTCACCGCGAAACGCCCGGTACTGGAGGGATGCGAAAAGGGAGTCAATTTCAGCAAGATGAAACTCGCCGCCCGACCTCACCCTATCGATACCTTCGAGACGGCTCGCAAACTCCATTTGCATTTCGATCGGCGGCGTCATGACTGGAATTTGCGCTAGATTTTTCTGACTAATCCCTGAGATCGTAGCTCCGGTCACAAACGGGAAGACAAATCGCTCACGTACATGTTGATTGTTCAAGTAGTGATAGATGTAGGACGCTGTGGCAATTTCCCGGCTTGGCGTCACTCGAATCAACGAAGATTCAAAGATGAGCGGCTCACGACTCGCGGGAACCAGGCAAGGCTTCGCCGACCCCTCATAGTTCAACGAGCGGCGCGCCACGAGAACATCGCCGGACCCCAGAGAGTATTTTTTGCGATCCACGTCGGAGCATGCGACCCGCTTGAGGTTCCCCCTCTCCACCTTCCCATAGAACGCATCACCCATGTGGACCATTTCGACGCCACCCGACGCCACGTAGAGCTCCTTGGGATAGTACGCACCATTCTGCAAGGGGGCTTCCACGGTATCGACCAACGCCCGCATTGGGAAATTCGGTCGCGCCTGGGCCGGGTCCCCGAACATGTCGAGGAAAATGGCCTGAGTTAGATCATCGAGCAGAGCGATAGCCTTGCGGCGCCTAGCGCGAAGGCCATCCACGTGGTCAAGCATCTGTGCGATACGCCGCTGCTCTTCCAGGGGCGGAAGGGGAAGCGAGAACTCCGCAAGCGCCTTGGGAGAAAGGCGCGGGAGATTAGCTCCAGTTGATCGGCTAACTGCGAGCGCAATCGTATCCGGGAGCGCCAGGAATCGACGGAGATACGACCTGTCGAGATCAGGTCCGGGAGTGATAGGGAGAATGTCCGTACTGCAGACACCGCCAAAATCGGGGCAGGCAATCTTCGCGAGATAGGGACGCAACTTACCGAACAAAACCTGCCGAGGGGTGAATCGGAATTTTGCACTAGCGACACCTGCAGCGCCAGCATTCTTTAGATTCACAAAATCACCACCCCGCGCAATATTTTCCAGCCCAACATAGCTATCCGACGGGGCGATATCTTCTGGTTGGATTGTAGAGCGCTCGATTTTTGCGACATCCGCCAGAGCAACTGAAGGCCACTTGCTCATCCCAGCATTCCCTTCAGCTCACTCATCGCCTGCTGGATCTCCGCTTCGATAAGCGTCAACTCGTCAATGATGTCACCCGGCGCACGGTGTTCGACTACTTCGTGGACAATCTCCTTGTACCGACTAATGCTCAGGTCGTAGCCTTGGGCGGCGATATCACCCTTAGGGACGCAGAAGCTCTGCTCGGTCCGCGCCCGTTCCTGCTCGCTGCCGTTACGGCGGCGCCAACGCGCCAACAAATCAGGCAGGTTGTTCTTCGCGTACTCATCGTTGCTGAGCACACCGTCACCTGCTAGTGGTCCGAGCTTGTCTTCTGAAAGTAGTGGCGTGCGCTTGTCGTCGAGGCTCCAACCATCCGCCGTGACCTCATAGAACCAGACGTTATCCGTGCCCCCACTATTCGTCTTAGTGAAGAGCAAAATGGCCGTGGAAACTCCCGTATACGGCTTGAAAACACCACCCGGCAACTTGACCACCGCGTCCAGCTTGTGACCTTCGACGAGTAGTTTCCGTAGTTCCTTGTGCGCCTTGGTGGAGCCGGACATGACCCCATCCGGGACGATAACCGCTGCCCGACCACCCGGCTTGAGGAGGCGCAGGAAGAGGGCAAGGAACAAGAGTTCCGTTTTCTTGGTCTTCGCAACCTTCTGCAGGTCCGCCGCCGTCGCGTCGTAGTCGAGGCTGCCCGCGAAGGGGGGGTTGGCAAGAATGAGCGAGTACCGGTCGGCCTCGCTCGCCGCGCTCTGAGCGAGCGAGTCGCGGTAGCGGATGTCGGGGTTCTCGACCGAGTGCAGCAGCATGTTCATACTGCCGATGCGAAGCATGGTGCTGTCGAAGTCGAACCCGTGGAACATGCTCTCGTTGAAATGCTGCCGCTGAGCCGGCTCGAACAGCGCCTCGCGGTGGGTGTGCTCCACGTACTCGGCGGAGGCGACCAAGAAGCCGGCTGTGCCGCACGCCGGGTCGCAGATCTCGTCGCCCGGCTGCGGAGCCATCATCTCCACCATCAGTTGGATGATGTGCCGGGGCGTACGGAACTGGCCATTCTGCCCTGCCGTGGCGATCTTGCCGAGCATGTACTCGTACAGGTCGCCCTTGGTGTCCTTGTCCCCCATGTCGATGCCGTTGATCATGTCGACGGCTTTGGCGAGCAGGTTCGAAGTCGTGATGGTGAAGCGGGCATCCTTCATGTGGTGCGCGTAGGTGGAGTCCTCGCCTCCCAGCGTGCGCAGCCAAGGGAAGACGCCGTCACGCACCCGAGTGAGCATGTTCTCGGGAGACTCGTTGATGAACACCGACCAGCGCAGGATCTTGGTATCGTCCGCGTAGATCGGGTTCTCGACAGAACGTCCGGTGCGGTTGGCCTTGTTCTCCTTGGCCTGTTCCAGGATGTCCAGGCGCCGGATGAACATCAGGTAGGTGATCTGCTCGATGACCTCCAATGGGTTGGAGATCCCGCCAGACCAGAAGGCGTCCCAGAGTCGGTCGATCTTGCTCTTCAGCTCACCTGTAATCACGCAAGCAGGCTAGCGTGTCCCACTGACACACGCGGTCGCGTCGGCCGGAGAACACCAGGCACCGATGGGCGAGCAGCGTGTCAGGTAGACCCGTCTAGCGAGGCAGCCCCCACGCTCCCTCGCTACCCAGCCGCCTCCGGCGCCGTCCCACGCTCCAGGTAAGCAGTCGCCCCGTCAGCACGGGCCTCAATGCCCGCAGCAATACGGCGCACGAGGCGAGGGATCGTAAGGTCCGGCAGCTCTCGGGTGTCGTGGAAGGCATAGCCCCGAAGCTCGTCGGCCTGAAGCTCGATGTGCCGACGCTCATCCGCGGTGAGGCTGCCCCCGTCAAAGAGGTAGAGCACCTTGTCGCCCTCCCCCGGGTTCGGTGCCCAGTCCACAACGAGCAGGCGGCCGATCGCAGGCTTGATACCCAGTTCCTCTTGGACCTCACGCACGCAGGCTTGCAGGGGAGACTCCCCGTTCTCGACGTACCCGCCGGGGATATCCCGGTAGTCCTTGTACGACGGCTCGACGAGTAGGACCCGGTCGGCGTCGTCGAAGAAGAGCGCGCCGGCGGCCATGCGCGGGTGGGCCATCTTCGCTTCGTGCTCGTTCTCGGTCACGGGACGGACTCTAACCGCCGACCACGCCGAGCCTGCGGGCCAGGTCGGCCACTGACTGGGACGGGCGGCCTCGGGTGCCGCGGATCCAGCCGATGACCAGTTCGCGGCTCAGGTAGTGGTGGCGCACCTGTTCGGGTGCGGCGCGCTCGGCGTCCAGCAGCGTGGCCAGGGCCTCGTCGGTCCGGTTCCAGGAGCTGAGGGCTCGGGCGACTTCCAGGCTATGCCTCACGCGCCGTTCCACAGGCAAGCCGCTGGTGTCGATGCGCTGCCCAAGATCGGCCGCGATCTGGATGTCGCCGAGTTCTCCGGCGGTGGCGACGCAGTGGATGGCCACGTTGGTCGGGCCGAAGGCCGTCCAGAGGTGGTTCGCGTCGGCACCCAGTCGTTGTGCGACCTCATCCGCTTCGCGGAGGAAGGTCTGAGTGGTCGCACGGTCCTCCGCTCGGGCGGCCGCCATGGCGCCGGCGAGGAAGAGCGTGCCGTAGACCGAGAGGTATTCGTCGTTCGCGGTGCCCAGGCCGGGCTGCATGACGGCCGCCGCATCGTTCACCAGCTGGATCGCCGCGGTGAATCGGCCAGTGGCCATCAGGCAGTGCGTGACCGCCCGGAAGAGCGAGCCCGTCACCGTGCTCTGGCCGCTCTGTTGTGCTGCCGCCAGGCCCCGGTCGGCGGCGATCCACGCCAGTTCCGACTCCCCGACCTTGCCCAGCACCATGGCCGCACCGTGATAGGCCAAGGCGAGTTCGGCATGGGCCTCCTCCCCTTCACGCCCTGAATACGAGCGGGAGGCCGCGAGGGCGTCGGCGAGGACGAGGGGAAGCCGTCGGGTCGCGAAGCCGTACTGAGACACCTGGTAGGCGTCGAGGACTTCCTTCACCGCGTCCCGCAAGCCTGCCAGGGTCGGCGGTTCGTCGTCGGGTGGGAGCCCCAGCAAGGGCGTTAGCTGCTTGTAGTCCATGAGCGCGTCACGCAGAGCGGGCACCGTGCGGCGGCCGCTGTCACTCGACCACTCCAGGAGCGTCGGCTCGGCGAGGAGGTCCCCGAGCGAGACGTCGAGAGCCTCGGCGAGTGAGGTGATCACCGAGAGGCGGTCGAGCTCGATCCGGTTGTTCTCCGCTTTGCTCAGCCAGTCCGTGGTGCGGCCGACGAGGCCGGCCAGGACCTCTTGGGAGAGTCCACGTCGCCGCCGGTACCAGGCAACGCGTTCGCCGATGGTCAGGTTCTCTGTCATCCCTCGCATGTCCTGAGCATCACCTCGTGGCCGGAATCGACCCCGGAAGGTTTTTCCGGGGTGCTGCGGGGCGCCGCGCCTACTGTCGCAGCAGACCGAGAAAGCCGCAGGGCGGTGGTGGTAACTCCCTTCATTCCAGCGGCCTTTGGCGATCAGTTCTGCTTCTCGAACGGGACGGAGGTGTGTGGAGGATGCGCAGCACGAAGACGGCGGATCCGTGGGTCGGACAAGGGCTGGGGCCGTTCGGCGCGGCAGTCCTCAAGCCGTACTCCAGAACGCGGTTCGCCACGGACGGCAGTGCCGTACTGAAGGTCTACGTCGGCATCGACCCCGAGGGGCGACGTCGACGGGAGGCCACCACGGTCCAGCGTGCTGCCCTGCGCGGCATCTCGGTTCCGACCGTCCTAGCGACGGGATGCGACGAGGCCGGGTCCTGGACCGTGTTCCGGGCGGTGCACGGGACGCCGTGCTCGGTGGCCACCCGCAAGGCGATGGAGGGCTACATCGGTCACGTCGTGGCGGTGAGCGGCATGCTTCACCGGCCGACTGCCGGCGCTACTCCTGGCCCCGGCTGGGCGACACGGGCTGGCAGCTCTGTTTCCGCGAGCCAGTTCCTGCTGGATCAGTTCTCGGCCCGCTGCCGGTGGATGCCCTGGTGGGCTGCGTTGCGGGAGGCCCTCCCAATGATCGACGCCCACCCAACCGTGCACCTACATGGCGATCTCAAGCCCGAGCACCTCCTCGTCGACGGAGAGCACCTGCACGTCGTCGACTGGGAGGCGAGCGCCTGTGGCCCGGCCGTTCTCGACTACACCGACGTCGTCTTCCATCTCGTACGGGATCTGCTGTACGAGGACGTGGCGCCAGCGCGCATTCCAGTCGATCTCGCGGACCGCTTGCCGTTCTGCGGGCCGGTGCTCGCCTGGCGTCTGCTCCTCTGGCTCGATCGCCGCCGGACCCAGGACATCGACCTCGTCACGACCCACGACATCGTCCGACTCACCGCTGAAGAACAAGCCGTTTCCGCATACCAGTCGCTCGCAGCGATCGTGGCGCATCTCCGCGCTGCCGGAGTCCCTCGCTGAATCTCGACCGCACCGCTCGTCCAGGCGTGCTGACGCCTGCGCTCATCCCCTTCTTCCCACCCCTGAAAGGGAGTTCGTGATGCCTCGTACGAGCACGATCATCGGCAACAGCCACCTCGTCATCGACACCGCCATGGCCAGACCGGACGCGACGACCATCGTCGAGCGGAAGGGCCTCGGCCACCCGGACACCCTCGCCGATCACCTCGCCGAGCGGCTGTCCCGCGCCTACAGCCACCACACCGTCGCGCGCTTCGGCGCCGTGCTGCACCACAACTTCGACAAGCTCGCTCTCCTCGGCGGTGCCAGCGAAGTCCGTTACGGAGCAGGCGAGATGACCGCCCCGGTCCGCGTCCTGGTCAACGGTCGCGCGGCACCGATGTGCGGGGGCGAGACGATCCCGGTCGAGGAGATCGTCGAGGCCGAGGTGCGGGCGTTCTTCGCCGAGCGGCTTCCCGAGGTGTCGGACCACCTCGACATCGTCTTCAACATCACCAGCAACTCCAGCCCAGGGGCGGTCCTCACCGGCGACGGGACCCCCGACCGCACTCGCTGGTTCAATCCCCGCTCCGTCGACGACCTCCGTGAGCGCCGGGTGCGGCTCTCGAACGACACGTCGCTGGGGACCGGCTGGGCCCCCGAGAACGCCTTCGAGTCGTTCGTCCGCGACCTGGTGAACCACTTCTCCGGCGAGAGCGAGTTCACCCTCTCCCACGCGTGGTGCGGCTCCGACGTCAAGCTCATGGGCTTCTGGGACGGCGACGAAGCCGACATCGTCCTGTGCGTCCCGCAGAAGTCGCGCCACGTCGCCAGCCGGGCCGAGTACATCCGCAACAAGGAGACCGTCCTCGCCGAGTGCCACCGGCTGGCCGCCCTCCGACTGCCAGGCGCCCAGGCGCGCTTCCGGCTCAACGCCCGCGACGTCCCGGAGAAGGACGAGCTGTACCTGACCTACACCGGGAGCTCGATCGAGTCGGGGGACGAGGGCGTCGTCGGGCGCGGTAACCGGGTCAACGGGCTGATCACGCCGCTGCGGCCGATGAACCTGGAGGGCGCCAACGGCAAGAACCCCGTCTACCACGTCGGCAAGCTCTACAACATCGCCGCGCAGCGCCTGGCCCACCGCCTGCACGAGACCACCGACGGGCATGCGGAAGTGCATCTGGTCAGCACTACCGGCCAGCGTCTGGACGAACCCTGGCGCATCCTCGTCCGCCTCTCCGCCCCGGACGCCGAGGTCGACAAGGTGCAGGCCCTCGTCGCGGAGGTACTGGGCGAGTTCCCCGCCCTGACGGATGAGCTCGTCTCGGACGGGATCGAGCTGAGCTGATGACGAAGCGGACGCTCGGAGAGATCCCCGCGGGGTGCAGGCAGCGGCTGCTCGCGCACTACGGTCCTGCGGTCAAGCCGTGGCTCGACGCCGTCCCGGGGCTGCTGGCACGTGCGGCAGGGAGGTGGAAGCTGACGCTCGTGGCGTACCACGACGCCGGCCACGCCTCGGTGATTGCGACCGCGGCCCGTCCCGACGGGCGTCCGCTGCTCCTCAAAGCATGGGTTGATCCATCTCGTTTTCGCCACGAGGTGGAAGCATTACGGCTCTGGGCCCGCGGACCCACGGTCGAGGTCGTGGAGGCCGCGGACGACCTGGCCGTGGCCGCGCTCGAACTCACCGGAGGGCAACCCGGCGGCGCGGATCGGCCGCGGCGGGAGCTCCAAATGGTGGCGGCGGCCGTCCACGGGCTCCACACCTTGGGGCGCCACAGACTCCGGTCGGAGCAGCTTCCACTCCTCACCGACTACCTCGCCCACGAAGTGCGTCCGCAGATCGAGCGGCGGATGCGCGAACTCGACCTTGGTGGCTGGCGTTCCCTCGTCGAAGCAGGGTTCGTTGCCGTCGCCGATCTGGAGGAGGGCTCTCGCCGAGCGACGGTGCTGCACGCCGACCTGTACCGGGAGAACGTCTTGTTCGACTGGCGGGGACACCCCCGGCTGATCGATCCGCTCCCCATGATGGGCGATCCCGCGTTCGACTGGGCGTTCTGGACCGTCTACTACGAGCTCGGACGCGGGACGACCGCACGGCTGGCCGTCGCCTCACGTACGTCTCGGATCCCCGTCCCCGTGCTCGCACCCTGGTGCCGACTCCTGGCGGTCCACGGCCTCCTCTTCTACGTGGAGTCCGGCGACCCACGCGCCACGTTCATGGCCACCGTGCTCAGCGATCTTCTGGCGACAGCGACAACCCCTCGGAGTGGATCGTGACGACGTACATCCTTCGCCATGGCCATACCGACTACAGCAAGCGGTACCTCGTCAACGGCGACCCGACCAAGCGGATTCTTCTGACCGACGAGGGCCGACAGTCGCTCGGCCGTGCGTGGAACGTCCTCCCACTCCATTCCGTGGCCACCTGGCTGACCAGCGAATTTCCACGGGCTCGGCAGACCGCCTCGCTACTCATGGGCGTCCCCTCGCCCGAGCTGGTTGTAGACGCCCGGCTGAACGAACTCGACTACGGGGAGTTCGAGGGCAAGCCCTTCCTCGACTACGCGGCCTGGCTCGACGAGCACGGTCCTCGTCAGCGCCCACCGGGCGCCGCGGAGTCGCAGCATGAGGGCATACGCAGGCTGCTCACCGGCGTCCTCGCCGCTCTGGAGCACCCAGCGCCCCGCGTCCTGGTCGGGCACGGCCTGCTGGTTTCCGTCCTCCACTGGCATGGAGATCGCGCGGCCGGCGAGGCCATGCCGCTGTTCTTCCCCGAGGCTCCCTACATCGAGCCGCTCGCCATCGGCGACGACGATCTTTCCCTCTTGGTCACGGAGCTCTTGGATGATCTTGAATCGGCCACTCTGCGCGAGATCACCGCCGATGGTGACGCGTCGATATTGCGGATCGGTGAGGGGTCGGCGGTTGCTACCGTCGATGCGGTATCCCCATCCCACTCGCCGGATAAGAAGGATCTTCCTCATGCATGATGCCCGCGCCCTGATTGAAATGGGTGCCGAAGCGGTACGTCGGCTCGCTCGTCGCGGTTACTCCCTGGATCTGTCCCGGCTGGAAGACCTCCAGTCCCGGCGCAACCAGAGCATCCGCTCGGCCGACGAGCTGCGGGCGGAGTCCAAGCGGGTGGCGAGCGAGGTCCAGCAGACGGCCCAGCAGGGTGGGGACATCTCCAAGCTGAAGGAGCGCGCCCGCGAGCTGAAGGACCAGATCCGCGACATCGAGGCCGCGCAGGAGAAGGTCCAGGAGGAGCTCACCGAGCTCCTCCTGACGATCCCGAACCTTCCCGACGACGAGGCCCCGGACGGTGACTCCGAGGAATTCGCGGTCGAGATCCGGCGCGTCGGCAACCCGCCGGCGTTCTCGTTCGAGCCGAAGGACCACGTCGACCTGGGCGAGGCCACCGGCATCCTCGACTTCGCCCGCGCCACGAAGCTGTCCGGCTCGCGCTTCGCGGTCTCCCGCGGCGCCGGCGCCGCCCTGGAGCGCGCGCTGGCCACGCTCTTCCTCGACATCCACACGCGCCGCCACGGCTACGTCGAGCACGGTGTCCCGTACCTGGTGACCCGCAAGACGATGACCGGCACCGGCCAGCTGCCGAAGTTCGAGGAGGACCTGTTCAAGACCGGCGCCGCCGATCGCGACCTGTTCCTCATCCCGACGGCCGAGGTCCCGCTGACCAACCTCTACGCCGACGAGATCATCCCGCCCGCCGAGCTGCCCCTGGCCCTCACGGCCCACACCCCGTGCTTCCGCTCGGAGGCCGGCTCGTATGGGCGCGACACCCGCGGCCTGATCCGCCAGCACCAGTTCTCCAAGGTCGAGATGGTCAAGATCGTCGACCCGGAGACCGCGGACGCCGAGCTGGAGACCATGGTCGGCCACGCCGAGGCGTGCCTGAAGGAGCTCGGTCTCGCCTATCGCGTGGTCAAGCTGGCCGCCGGCGACACCGGCTTCTCCGCCCAGCTCACGTACGACATCGAGGTCTGGATCCCGAGCCAGAACACCTACCGGGAGATCTCCTCGATCTCCAACTTCGGCACCTTCCAGGCCCGCCGCGCCAACATCCGCACCCGCGGCGAGGACGGCAAGCCCAAGCTCGTCGCCACGCTCAACGGCTCCGGCCTGCCCGTCGGTCGCACCCTGGCCGCGCTCCTCGAACAGTGCCAGCAGCAGGACGGCTCGCTCGTCCTTCCCGAATCCCTCTTCCCGTACCTCGGCTTCCGCCGTATCTCGGCGGACGGAACACCGGAGGCATAAGTGCTCGTCGGCGTCTGCGACTTCCCTGGTAGCTACGCCTTTCCGCCCGCCGGCTACGGCGGGATCGAACGATGGCTGTGGGCGGTCGCCGTAGGCGCCCGAGCCGCAGGCGCCGACGTCCACCTCCTCGGGCCGGACTGGCTCACGGACCTGGAGCACGACTGGGTCCGCAAGCCGGTCCGCCTGGAGGACATCACCGCCGGGTCGCTCGCCGAGCGCGAGCTCCGCGCCACCGGGTACGACCTCTTGGTCGTTGGCCACGAATATCCCTCGCTGCCTGCATGGACCCGTACCTGGAACGAACTGGACTGCGACGTCGCCACGTTTCAGCACTCCCCCGTCTTCCAGCACTCCGACGCCGCCTTCGACAGCAAGCGGTCGCGTCTCTACTGCTACTCACCCGAGATGGTCGAGCGGTACGCCGCCCAGCGGCCCGTCCCGGAGCTGGCCGTACACCTGGGACTCGACGAAGGCGAGCCGCCCTCCGTCGCCGGACGCGACCTCATATGGCTCGGCCGCATCGACGCCGAGAAGGCCCCGCACCTGGCAGTCCGTGCCGCCCAGTTACTCGGCCGCCGGATCCGGCTCGTCGGCCCGGTCTTCGACGACGAGTACGTACAACGCCACGCTGCGCTCCTCAACGCCGACCACGTGGAGTGGGTCGGCGAACTCGGCGGCCCTGCAAAGACCGCCGCCATCCGCGAAGCCTCCGTCTTCGTCTACACCTACGCCCGCACCTACGTGGAGGCCGGCGCCGCAGTCTTCGGAGAATCGCTCCGCGCCGGCACACCCATGGCTGCTCTCACCTGGCGCACCGGCACCTGTGCCGAAGCGGCGCTCTGCGATCGGACCGGCGCTGTCACGGTGGCCGATCCCAGCACAGACGACGAGACGGCATCAGAACTCCTCGCGCTGACGATTGAACAGGCGGAGAGCCTCAAGCACACAGATGCCCAGGAAATCGGGATGCACCGCTTCGATGCAGCCCGCCACTTCACGGCGCTGGCGGCTCGATCATGATGCACAGTGTCCTCGGAACAGTCGTAGCCGATTCACCGACCGAAGCAGAAAGCCGCTTACCAACAGTCCTACGTCAAAGCCTGGGATCACAATGGGAGTTCACCCTCGGTGATCGCCGGATCGCGATCGAGCACTCGCACCGCGGATCGCCGTACCGTCCCCCGCGACGGCGGCCCTCATGGGAGGAGCTGCTGGCCATGCTCCGGGAAGGCTTCACAAACCAAGGCGTACCTCAGGATGCATGCCTCCCAATTCGGTGGGGGCGCGAAACCGAACTGACGATCTCGGCCGTCCAAGCCCTCGACCCTTTCCTCAAAGAAGGGCGCCCTCTCACCTATCGCAGCGGCTACCTGCCCCAGCCCGTCGTCCGCTTCACCGGGCAGCGAGAGGCCTCTGGCGATCTCCGGGAAGGCTTCATGACCTCGTTCGTGAACGTCTCCCGTGTCCAACTGATTCAGCACGTGGACGAGTACGGGATGGCCTTGGACGACTGGCTCAGCGTCCTGTCGCGACTGGGCTTCCATGCACGCCACATCAGCGTCCACGGCAAGCTGGAGCCGTGGCAGCGCCGCCAAGTCAAAGGGATCACTCTTCGTTTCAAGCACCTTGACCTAACTCTCGGCGACATCGTGCTCTTGTGGAACGTCGATAACCCCACGCGGCTAGCGGTGGATCTCGGAACGGGTCTGGAACGATTGGCCTGGGCAAGGACGAAGATGCCGTGGCACCACCTCGTCTACGGCAAGTTCGCGTCTCTGGCTCCGCTGGGAACGCTGGATGCCGTCCGCACCGCCACGCTCCTCTTGTCGCACGGCATCCTCCCCGCCGCGCGCGGAGCCGGAGGAATCACGCGTCGGCTGATTGGCGCGATCGACCCTGACTCGGCGAGGCTCGGCGTAAGTTCCGTCGTTCGCGCCTCATATCGCTACTGGCAGTTGTTTGGCGAGCCGACTGTGCACTGGCCAGGCGTGGTCATGGCGATCGAGGAGGAGCTGGCATCCTCAAGATTGGCCGGTGCGAGAACGCAAGCGCCCTGATGCCGGTCGGAGTGAACCTTTGCTTTCAGCTGCCGTGGGTACTACTGGCTCTCCCCAGGAGCGACTACAGACCTCTCGGAATCGAGCACGACCGCCGCTTGGAGCAACTCGTAGGCGTACCTCTCTGCCGCACTCTTCGTCCGTTCGGACGACGGAAGGACACTCCAGATTACGAGGCAGCCCGCGGTGGTGAAGAGTGCGAGAGCGTTCACGATCGTGAGCACAGGTTGATGGTCGACATTGGCAAGCCACAGCATGTACGCCAGGACGCCAAGTACCACCAAGAGAGCGGTGGTTCGACCCACCCAGCGAATTCCGTAGAGGTTTCGGTGGAAGCCGTAGCTCCGATTCTCGGCACGTACAAGCGGAAACCTTGCTTCACCCCGCGTGAGGCTACGGATCTGCCCCACGGCAACCTCGATCACCTCATCAGCCTTCGCCTTGTTCGCCCGCTCACGGCGAGCCGAGTAGAGCTCGATGCCGGCCACGGACGACACGGCCTGCCTCCACGTCTCCCGCTGCAGCGAGTTCTGCTCCTCTTGCCGCAGACGAAGCTTCTGGACAGTCGGGGGGCCACCCCATGACGTCCAAAGCGTCTCCTGAACCTTCCGACCTTGGTGGCGTACGAGTTCCGCGAGAACGATCGGGCCTCCAGCCAACGAGAGCGCCGTCAGAACCGAAACAACAACTGGGGCCTTGCTCAGGCCAAGGACCGCCAGGGCAAAGTTGATCGGCAGCAGCGCAAGCAAGGCGGGCGAAAGACGCGCCCGACGTTCATAATCGTCGAGCCACAGCACGTTAGGCGTTCCCGTCGTCTTCTACCTCGGTGTGAAGCGGTTCGGGTATGGACGTGCTGTACCCCGATCGGCCAGGCGCATCATGGTGGTGCCACTTCTTCGCCCCTTGCGTCAGATGGACGGGGTATCCTCGCCGAAGAAAGGCGTTCGTCGTCTTCTTCGCAGGATGCTTGTGCTCCGGATTCTTCTTGGGAACGGACGCGAATGCCGTACCAACCTTGCCGGATTTCCCTTTGGCTCCAAGCAGCCGGTCGAGGATCGACGGACTGACGTTACGACGGCTGCCGTGGTGCGGCACTTGGACAAACCTCAGGTCACCCGGCTGGAAGCCATCAGCCTCCAAGGCGACGAGGGCGTGGTCGAGTGCAGGAATCCCTGCGTCTCCGGTGAAGAGAAGCTTTCGACCATCGACCTCCAAGAGGCAGATGGCGCTGGTGTTGTTCTTGGCAGAGGTCTCCCCGCTCTCCCCGAGCGTCTCGGTCCAGAGCGCCTCCGAAACTATGCTGGCGAGCAGTCTCCGGATTGAAGCTTCCCAGCTTTTCTTGGCTTCCTGAGCGGGGTCGGGTTCGACGATCTCCGCCAACAGTTCTCTGTAGTAGTCCTCGGTGGGACCGAGAACACGAAGCACGCCGTCATCGCTCGTCCAGTCGCGAAACGGTTCCTCGATGGGGACCCCCTGCGCCTGGGCCACTTCTTCAAGGTCAGACGCGCCCTGAAGTGAATCCCTCAGCTCCGCACGCAATGATCGGGCGCTGTAGGAGAGGAGCGTCTTGGCCCGCGCCATGCCAGCTGAGTGGCTCCAGGGCAGGTGCATGAGCAGCTTCTTGACGGTCATCCGTTCCAGGACGACCCTCAGCCCGCTGATGTGATCACGATCCGGGTGCGTTGAAACAACAAGATCAACGATACCGGTACCGTAGTGCTTCCAGATGTGCTCAACGAGCGCCTCACCGTCGTCGAGGTAGCCACCGTCAATCACGATGACGGTCTGTTCGTCGCGAGGGCCGTAGAGGTTGCCGTAACGAAGCGCGATGGCGTCACCACCGCTCGACTCCTCTCCCACGGGGAGGAAATCTATCTCGTAGCCCACAGAAGCCCTACCTGTCACACGTCGTTGTGGTTATAGACATTTTGGCACCCCCAGGACGGCGAAGTGAAGGAGTAACTCATGCTCGTTTCGAGCGAGTTGCCGTAGTCGTGTGGAGGTCATTGACGTATGCAGTGGTCCCTCAGCATTCAGTGCTGAGGGACCACCGCATGCCGAGCCGGCGGACGCCCTCCCTGGCCGTATAGCCACTGTGGCATTCGGCGAGTAGCCCAGGACTCACGCCGCAGCCGACCGGCTACCGCCGGGAACGATTCCTCTCTGGAGTAGAAGACGGAACGGGCGGCCGCCCGGTGTATGCCACCCCGCCCTTAGGCCATGCGCCTGTGATCGTGCGTCGACGGGCTGCTTCGGCTCGACGGTTGGGAGCAGGGTTGCGGCCGGTGTGCTGGATGCGGGTGATCAGGACTCGGGCGGGCTGGCGGGCCGTGTCCAACTCGCGTTGTGCGGCGGCCTCCTTGAGAAGTTGATGAGGCTGGTGACCGCGTCCTTCGGCATCGGCAAGGGCGGTGGCGAGAGCAGGCCAACTGGGATCGGTGAGGACGCGGGCGGCGTGGTCCGGGATGGCAGCGTGCACATCACCGGTCAGAGTCAGGCGGGCCTGTTCCTTGGGCTGGCGGTGCTCCAATTCGGCGAGCACGGGGGTCATGGTCCGGTCGGCTGCGACCTGGAGATGCTGGAGGGCCTGGCGGCTGGCGTCGGCCTGGTGGGCGTGCTGCCTGGCCTCGTGCCAGCGCTGGGCGAGGATCGCGGACCAGACGAGTGCGGCGGTCAGGGCGGCCAATGCACTGCCGTCCGGGCCAATGGCGGTGTGGATGATGTCGCGGGCTGCGAGGCGTACGGCGCTGGCTGCCCGGTCTTCGGCGCGGATCTGGGAGCGCTGGGCACGGGCGAACACCCTTGCCGCGGCGTCGAGTTCGGGGCGCATGTTCGCCGGTGCCTGTTGGGCGGTGGCTTCAATGAGTTCGCCGAGGGCGGCGATGTGGGCCTGTGAGCGCTCGTCGCCGCCCTCGGTGCCATCGGTGGTGTCGGCCAGCTGGGCGTGGAGAGTGCCGAGGGCGTCGGTGGCCTGATGCCATGGAGTGGTCGGCTTGTCGCGGCGGGCGGTGGGGTGCTCTTCGGGTACGACGGCTTCCAGACGGGCCCGCAGTTTGGGCAGGGTGAGGTCGGGGGCGATCTTTCCTCCAGGGTGGAAGACCTGCTCGCCCTTGCCGTTGAGGTCGCCGGGGTGTCCTGCGGCGTAGCCGAGGAGATCGCCGGAAGGCCCGCGTCGGGATTTGATCGCGACGCCGTCCGCTTCGAGGTAGGCGAGCAACTCCTCGGCACTGGTGGCATGTGGGATGGCCGCGCGGACCCGATCCTCAAGCCACTCCCTGCTGGTCCGGTCCCAGCCGAGCCGCTCGGCCTTGTGCATCTCGGACTGGGCCGGACGGCGACTGCCAGTGCCGTCGCCCTTCTTCAACTGCCTTAGCCCGTAGCGCTTCTCGATCTCGCGGCACTCGTCGCCGACGTGCGTACCGCTGTTGTGAAGTTTGGGGCGACGGCCGTCTTCGCGGACGGTGGTGGCCAGGATGTGGATGTGGTCGTCGGCGTGACGTACGGCGATCCAGCGGCAGGCCAGGTCGTCGCCGGGCGGGGCGATCCCGGCGGTCTCGACGATCCGCTGAGCGATCTCGCCCCATTCGGCGTCGGAGAGGTGGCGGTCTTCGGGTGCGGCGCGTACGGGGCAGTGCCACACGTGGTCGGTGACCTTGCGTCCGAACTCGCTGTTACGCAGCCGCACGGGCTCGTCGAGGTTTCGGGCGAGTTCGGTGAGGGTGGCGCTCTCGTCGCGGCCCGGGTCGGGCATGCCGAGCATCGCGAAGCCCGCGACGATGTGCGGATCGAGGTGCTCGTCCTGGCGGCCGGGGCCGTAGAGGTAGGCGAGCAGGCCGCGGGTGTTGGACCCGGCCGGTTTGATGGCGGCGATCACGCGGACAGTTCCTGTTCTTCCAGGTCGGACGACTCAGCGGGCTCGGCGGGCTGACGCAGGGCCTCAGCGATCAGGTCCAGCAGTTGCTGGAGTTCGGTCAGCTGCCGGCGGATGTCGGGCGGCATGTAGTCGCTGTTGAGGGCGCGTGCGATCTGGTTGACGTTGACACCGATGCGGTTGAGCTGACGCAGCACCTGGGCGCGGAAGTGGTGGGTGCGGCGGCGATCCTCGGACAGAGGGAGATTGGCGGTGAACCGTCCGGTGACGAAGGCCATGACCACGTCGGCGGCGAATCCGGAGTCGCCCTTGTAGCCGTGCTCCACGGCGACGTCCTGGAGGCGGACACGCTCCTCGTCGAGGAAGCGCAGGGGACCGACGCGGGCGTCGCGCTTTTCGCCGGTGAAGCGACGGATCGTGGGCTCCACGGTCTTCACCGTGGGCTCGCCGGCGGCGGCAACGTCTTTACGTACGGGGCGGAGGATCTCGCGCTGGGCGGCGTGGAGCGTGTCCGGGTCGGGGCCTCCCTTGGCCCCGGCCTTCTGGTCCGGCGCCCCCTGGCGCTGGGCCGTCTCCGCCACCCCCGGGGCGGAGACCCCCGAAGACCGGCCATGAGTCGGACTCGGGGTACTACTGGCTCCGCCAGGAGCTGTCTTTCCCAGCGCCTTCCTCAGGCGTCCCACCAGTGGCAAGGACTTCTTCAGCTGCGTCGGCTCTTCAGCGGTGTCATCGCGGTAGCGCGGGTCGTGGTCCATGGGCAGGTCTCCGGAAAGGCTGAGGGGGCAGACGGAGCGAGGGCGACCTCCGTTCTGTCCACAGGTGTGGATGAGCAGGTGACGCGTAGGGCGGTGGCCGCCCGCCTGGGTGACCGGAAGGGGGATCCGGTCACCCAGTAGGAGCTGGTCAGGTGCTGACCGGACCGCTCGCGGCGGCGGCTTCGAGTTCGGACCGCAGGATGCCCGTCACCTCGGTCAGCCGCTCGCTGCCGATGGTCAGTTCCTTGTCCTCGACTCCCTTTCGGACAATGGCCCGGGTGAGCTTGCCCTGCTCAGCGGCTGCTGCCCTGCCGATCTCCACCAGTTCTGCGAGCGGGGCGCCGGGCGGGCGGCCACCGCGCGGCCTGCTCTCCGCAATCTCGGCCGGTGGTTCCGGCGATCGAGCGGATACGGCGGCCGGAGGCTCCGTGAGCTGGACAGGTTCGGCCTGTGACTCGGCGGGCCGGCGGGGTGTGGTGACCGGTGGTTCCGGCACCTGTACGGAACTGGGGCGCGGGTGACCGGTGGGGTGTTCGACGAGCTGGTGGATCTGCTGCATCAGTACGGCGAAGGCCACCATCGCGGCGGCCGGCGGCACCGCGGCGACCACATAGTCGAGGAGCGGGGCGGCTTTGGTGTTGCCCGTGCCGCTGACCCCGGCGACGTTCAGCGCGATGGAGCCGGACGATCCGATGGCGGTGACGGCGATGGCCCACTTGTCGGTGACGTGGCGCAGTCCAGCCCGGAGCATGAGCAATTCGCCCGCGATGATGAACGCGTCCAGGGTGGCGGGCCACGCCCAGCGGCGGATCGGCGAACTGCCGAGCCCGTGTCGGCCGGCGACGTCGGCCAGGTGCGCGTAGGAGAGCCAGAACGCACCAGCGGTCAGGGCAACGATGACGAGGCCGGCCGCGCCGAGCACGTACTGCTCCGCATCGTGTTGGGTCTTTTCCTTCGGCTGCCCATCGCCGGACCGATCGTCCAACGGCTGATGGTGCGGCGGATTGGAGAGGTGAAGGGCGGTCAAGCTGGATCCTCCTGGGGCTAGTGGTGTGATGCGTCTTGGCCGTCTTGGCCGTTGCACGTGCAGGTCAGGGCGGGTACGGCAGCAGCCTCGCCCTGCCGTCCTGGGGGTGCTTCCGGCGTCTTCCGCCTCTTACGCGGGGGGCTCAGGAGGTTCGTCGTCCCTGAGCCCCCCGCTGTGGGTGGTCCTTCTGGCCAGGACGGTGGAGTTGTGTCTTCCGTCTCGGCGAGCAGTGCTGTGACCTGCACCGATACGGCAGGGACGCGAGGGACGCTGCAAGACGGATCGGGGCGGCGTCTTGGACGGGCACCACGCGTTCATGATCGTGCTGCCGTCTTGAGCCCGGTTGCCGTCTCGGACGCATGCCGTGTGACCTGCGAGATCACGGCAGGGACGGCGGGGACGGCAACCGGCGGCGGGGGTCTCAGCCCTCGACGCGAGCGGCCTCGACGGGGTGGACGGTGGGGCAGTACCGGCGCCAGGCGTCAAGGAACTTGTTGCGCATGTAGCCCTTGCGCTGAGTCCGGTCGGCCATGCGCACGTTGCCTGGCCTGATATCGAACTCGCGCAGCCTGTTGCCCAGTTCACGGGCGTCGAGACCCTTACGTCCCCACTCGGCCCACGGGGCCTCGGGGTCCTGGCGCAGGTGGTGCAGAAGGTCCTCGGTGGACAGGCTGTCCACCTCGCGCTGGGCGAAGAAGACGCGGCGGATGTCGGCGAGGATCCGCGCCCCGCCGGGGTGGTCCTCCTCGGCCTCCACTTCCGCAGCCACCATCCGCGCGCACGCCACCCGGGCCCTGCGCGGCCAGGTGCCGCCGGCCAGGTCGGCGACAACCACCAAGGGCTCCCACGTATCGGCAGCTCGGTCTTCGACTGGCATGTCCGGCTCCAGGTTCGTCGCCGCATCCAGCAGCGGCCTGGCCCAGGCATCGATACGGTCGCGCAGTTCATGCAGGGCGGGGATGTCACGGCGGGAGCGGAAGGGCTTGACCTTCTCGCCCTCGGCCCGGCGCCTCATGCGGATCACCACCGACCGGTCCATGATCGTGTCGGGAAGCTCGCCGATCCCCGCGAGGGCCGCCATGGCGAAGGTGGCGAACTTGTGCGGGGTGTGGTCGTTCCCGACGACTCGGGTGACGTAACGACCGCGCTGGTGACCTGCGTTGAGCAGACCTCGCGTCTCCTCGTTCTTCTCCGCCACCTTGGGGCCGAAGATGGTGTCGGCCTCGTCCACCAGGAGCGTGGGCGGCTCCTCCCCGTCGATGGAGCGGAAGATCGCCGCCGGGGTGGTGTTGATGGTGAGCATCGGCTGGTGGACCGTCTCGGTCAGTACGTCCAGCAGCCGCGACTTGCCGCACCGCTTGGCCGGTCCCACCACCGCCAGACGCGGGGCGTGCTGCCAAGCGGGCTGCAGATGCGTCGCTGCCACCCACAAGATGACCGCGTCCAGCGCCTGCGGCGAGGGCGGGATCACGAACTGGGCTGTCTGCTCTCGCAGTTCATCCAGCAGGACCGATCCGCAGGTCGGCTCCGCATCGGACATCTCTTCCGGACCGCCCGGTGTCGCCGCCTCGGCCTCCGCGCCGCAGGTGCGCGCATCCTCACCCGGCTGCGGGTCGGCGGTGCCCTCCGGTGCGGCGGCCAGATGGACGCCCGGCCGGCCGGGGACGGCCGTGGCAGGCCACGCCGTCTGACCAGGGACGGAATAGGGCTCGGGATGCTCGGGTTGCACGGGGTAGCTCCTCGTCTGGCGGCTGCGGGCTCGTACGCCCCGGCCGCCGGGTCGGTTCATGGACCGTTCGGGGATGCTGGGGCCTCCGGCGTTGCATCGCCGGGGGCCCGTTTCGTTCCCCGAGGGAACACGGACGGTACGTTCACAGCTGTCCACAGTCCAGCGTCCCTGTGTCAGCTCAACGCAGAACTGTTTAGTAGGATCTCGCCGCTTCACGCCGCCAGGCCCAGCAGTTCCAGCAGATCCGCCGTCACCACCCGGTAGGCGTTACCGAGCCTCAAGACCTTGCACGGGTACTGGCCGCGCTTCGCGAGTTCATAGCCCTTACTCCTGCCGAGACTCAACGCCCGGTTGCTTGTCTCCAGGTCAATGGATACGGGAAGCGACAGCAGCTCCTCGCGACCCATCCTCTGCGAACCGCCTGCGGTCAGCCTTTCGCGCATGCCGCGCACCTCTTTCGGTACAGCCCTCGGCGAACGCGGTCACCACGTCCGGCTCCGGATCTCTACCAACCAGAATCCTCAAGCTAGTGTGTCTGCATGACACATCGCGATATCGATGATGAAGAGGACGACTTCCCCGAGTGGGTGGATCGGATCAAGGCCAACGTGGCCGGCGAAGTCCGGCGGAGAAGGAAGGAGATGGGGTGGAGCGCACAAGAGCTGGCGGAACAGTGCGAGCAGCTCGGGCATCCCATCCCGCGAAACGTCATCGCCAACATGGAATCCGGCCGCCGCGCCAGCCTCCCGCTGGTCGACGTCATGGTCCTGGCAGCGGCGCTGGCGACCTATCCGGTCTGTCTGATCTTCCCTGTCGGTTACGTCGAGGAGACGCAGGAACTCCCCTTCCAGCAGCTCGTGCCCACCTGGGACGCCCTGCGGCGCTTCACCGGCGAGGAGGAAGTGTCCCTGAACGACGCTGGCCTCGTCAGCGCATTCGAGATCCACGCCAGCCTCGTCAAAACCGCACTGGCCGCACTCGACGAAGAGGAGCAGGCCCGGTTCGCCGCCAAAACGGCAACCAGCCGCGCCCAGCAGGAGGAAGCCGAGCGCAAGCGCACCACGTACGGCGACCAGGCCATCTCCGCCAAGTACAACCTGCGCCAACTCCGCAGAGGACTCCGCGAAGACGGAGCCACCCCACCACACCTGCCCGCATCGCTCGCCGACGTCGACCAGGCCGACAGCAACACCACCGAGGAGAATGATCTTTGAAGGGCTCCACCTACCGCCGGTGCTCGTGCCGCGACCCGAAGACCGGCAAGGAACTCGGCGCCGCCTGCGCCAGGCGCAACAGCAGGAATCACTGCACGTACTCCATACGCCAGGAACTGCCCTCCCGAGAGGACGGGAGCCGGCGCTCCTTCGCACGGGGCGGGTACAGCAGCCTCAAGGCAGCCCAGGCCGACCTCGACCACGTCCGTGCCCTCCTGGGCCTCACAGAGGCCGACGACCCCGAGGGCACAGAGCTGATCGCCGCGATGCTGGCGGAAGTCAGCAGCGAGACGGCTCCTCTGCCCGACGTCGAGGAAACCCGGCGGCGGCTCAACTCGGGCCAGGACCTCATCGGCAGCCTCACCGTCGCCGAGTGGCTCGACCGTTGGCTGGTGGGCAAGCGGATCCGCACGTCAGGGCTGAACCGCTACGAGACCGACATCCGCGTCCACCTCAAGCCCCACATCGGCGGTCGGCGTCTCGACCGGCTGCGTGTCAGCCACCTCAGCGAGATGTTCGCCGCGATCGTCGATGCCAACGCCGACCTCGTCGAACAGAACTCCCAGCGCAAGGCCGCTCTCGCCGAGTTGGCGACCGTCCCGTGGGCGGGCGCGGAGCACCGCGCCCACCGCAAAGCGCTGAAAACGGCGATCGACGCGATGCCGCCGATCCGGCGCGTCACCGGGCCCTCCACCCGCCAGCACATCAAGGCGACCCTTCGCGCGTCCCTGAACGACGCGATCGGTCAGCAGATCATCACCTTCAACCCCGCCGCCCACGTCGAGATCGACTCCGTACGCAAGCCCAAGGCGCTCGTCTGGACGGACGAGCGGGTCGCCAAGTGGCAGCAGACCGGCGAGAAGCCGTCCCCGGTCATGGTCTGGACGCCCGAACAGACCGGCGCCTTCCTCGACTTCGTGGCCACGGACCGGCTGTACGCCATGTGGCACCTGATCGCCTTTCGCGGCCTGCGCCGGGGCGAAGCGTGCGGACAGCCCTGGTCGGAGACCAACCTCGCCACCCACTCCCTCACCGTCTCCGCCCAGCTCGTCCAGGACGGGTGGGAGGTCGAGACGTCCGAGCCCAAGACCGACAGCGGTTTCCGCGTCGTGGCGCTCGACGACGACACCGTCGAGGTCCTCAAACGCCACCGCAAGCAGCAGAACGCTGACCGTGAGGAATGGGCCACAGCATGGGTCGATACCGGCCTGGTCTTCACCCAAGAGGACGGCTCCTGGCTCCACCCCGGCAAGGTGACCGACCTCTTCGAACGGCTCGTCGCCGCCTCCGGCCTCCCGCCGATCCGCCTGCACGACCTCCGCCACGGCGCGGCCACCCTCATGCTCGCCGCCGGCATCGACGTGAAGATCGTCTCCGACACCCTCGGGCACAGTGACACCCGGATCACGCGGGACATCTACCAGAGCGTGCTCCCCCACGTCGGCAAGAGCGCCGCCGAGGCCACGGCCCAACTGGTCCCGCTTCAGCGCAAGACCGAGGCCCAGGAAGCGGCGCTTAGGGATGAAAAGGCCCGAAAGAAGGCTAAGCGCGCCAAGAAGGACCAGGTTAAGGGCAAGAAGAACAAGCGCAAGAAGGCGAAGCCATGAAAGTCACGCTGCCTGGGCATGGTTCCTGCCGGTTGTTTGCCACAGACGCCTGCCTACTGCTCTCTTGCAGTCAGCCACGCAGCCGATCCAGACCCCGTCCACCCCGGAACTCAGCCCCGGGGTAGCGGGAATCACTATCCGAAACCGTTGATTGGAACCAAGTCGCCGACAACCTGTATTTTTCGGCGGGCCATTGGTGACTTTGCGCAACCGACACGATGCTCGAGTCGATCAACTGCAGGACGGCAGCAGACAAGCCGCGCGCATGGCCGCTCTGAATCGTGATTGATCGCGCGTTATTCGTCCATGAGTAGCTTGACTCTGCAGCCGCAGCAAAGTCCTGTGGGAACGCGAGGTGAGCAACCCCGTTCCGCACCTTTTGCACCTCCTTCAGAACATCACAGAAGGCACCCGGATCCTTCGCGTACTCAGCAAATGACCACCCTTTAGGGGTCGCACCAACCCAGGTGAAGGACAGCCAAGCTGCCCACCCATCTGAAATATCTCGATCGAGAACCCCTCGCTGTCGGAGGTACGAGGAAAGATGCTCTGGCTCCCAAGGACGTGAGATCCAACCCTTTCCATCACTGGTCTTGGCCTTCGGGATCTGGAAACGCCCGAGCCCGCTGGCCCCTCTCTCGCCCCACTTGTCATCTTGGTAGGACGCTGCTCCGACCAAGTCGTTGAGGAATCGCTCCCATGCGGCAGCTGCCATGAGAACGGTAAGTGGGTTCAGCGTCGCGCGCGGCTGCCGCCCCCGGACCTCTTGCTCGGAGTGGATGTAGATGAGGTCCAGAAACTTCTTCACATGCCACGTGGTCTCTGCGCAGACGTCGGCAAAGCGCTCTTCGGTAAGCATGGGCGCAGGCTAGTCATCCTCGACACCATGTGCATGACTATTCCGCAAGAGCACCCGGGCTGGGGGCAGGGCCATGACGGTCATCGGCACCGGAGAACATGCGCACTTGCGGATCCTGCTGCAGCACCCGAGGAGGTAAGTCGCGCCAACCGGCAGCGCTGGCGCGGCACACGTCATGACACCTCCGCTCACGCATCGCTCACGCAAGCACTTCCACGGCATCCCCGTCGTGCGGCTCGGCATGCCCCGGACATGAAAAAACCCCAGGTCACGGCGAGTGAGTCCTGGGGTTGATCCGAGCCGCCTTCGGGATTCGAACCCGAGACCTACGCATTACGAGTGCGTTGCTCTGGCCATCTGAGCTAAGGCGGCGCCGCCGCGCGCACCGGAGTGCGTCAGCAACGTCGCCAATCCTACACGCTCCACGGGGGTGCTCCGCACGGCCTTTGTGGCCTGGGGACACGCGCTACGAGCAGCGCTTTCCGTCGGCCGGAGGGGTTCCGGTCAGCAGGTAGTCGTCGATCGCTCCGTCCACGCAGTCGCTGCCGCGGCCGTACGCCGTGTGGCCGTCGCCGTCGTACGTGAGGAGGTGGCCGGAGGAGAGCTGGGCGGCGAGGGACTTCGCCCAGCGGTAGGGGGTGGCCGGGTCGCGGGTGGTGCCGGCCACGACGATGGGGGCGGCGCCCTCGGCGGTGATGCGGTGGGCTTCGCCGGTCGCCTTCACCGGCCAGTAGCCACAGTTCAGGGAGGCCCAGGCGAGGCCCTTGCCGAAGACCGGGGAGGCCTTCTCGAAGTCGGGGAGCGCCTTCTCGACCTCCGCGGGCGAGGTGAAGGACGGCGGCTGGTCCAGGCAGTTCACCGCGGCGTTGGCGAACATCATGTTCGAGTACGTGCCGTCCGGCTCGCGCTCGTAGTAGCTGTCGGAGAGGGCGAGCAGGCCCGCCCCGTCCTTGTGCTTCATGGCCGCGGTGAGGGCCTCGCGCAGCTGCGGCCAGGCCTCCTCGTCGTACATCGCGGCGATCACGCCGGTCGTGGCGAGGGCCTCGCCGAGCTTGCGGCCCTTCTCGTCGCCGGTGCCGATCGGTGAGCGGTCGAGGGTCGTGAAGAACTTCTTGAGACGCTTGCCCGACTGGTCGGGCGTGCCGGTGCCGAGGGGGCAGCCGGAGCGCTTCGCGCAGTCCTTCGCGAAAGACTTGAACGCCGTCTCGAAGCCCGCGGTCTGCTGTTCGTTCATCTCACGCGCGGACAGGGACGGGTCCATCGCGCCGTCGAGGACGAGCCGGCCGACCCGCTCCGGGTACAGGCCTGCGTACGTCGCCCCCAGGAACGTCCCGTACGACGCACCTACGTAGTTCAGCTTCTCGTCGTCGAGCGCCTCGCGTACGAGGTCCATGTCGCGGGCCGCCTCGACCGTGGAGACGTGCGGCAGAACCCGTCCCGACGTGCGGTTCGACGTCTCGCAGCCGGCACCGAACCCCTTGTAGGCGGCGGTCAGGCGGGCCCGCTCGGCCTGGTCGTCCGGGGTGACGTCGGCCTGCGTGTACGTGTCCATCCGCTTGCCGTCGAGGCAGGTGACCGGCTCACTGCGGGCGACGCCGCGCGGGTCGACGGCGACCATGTCGTAGCGGGCGCGGACCTTCTCCGGGTAGCCGATGCCCGCGTACGACTGGAGGTAGCCGATCGCCGAGCCGCCGGGGCCGCCCGGGTTGACCAGGAGCGAGCCGAGGCGCTTACCGGGGCCCGTGGCCTTCTTCCGGGAGACGGCGAGGTCGATGTCGCCGGCGGACGGCTTGTCGTAGTCGAGCGGCGCCTTGAGGGTGGCGCATTCGAACCCGGGCACGCCGCACTCGCGCCACTTCGGGGCCTGGTCGTAATACGGGGCCAGATCGGCCGGCGTGGCGCGGGGCAGCGCGGCGAGCGAGGAACCCGGAGCACCCGAACTACCCGAAGCGCAGGCGGAGATGGCAGCGAGAAGAAGCCCGCCGGCGAGCGCGAACACGGCGGGTCGGCGGCGTGGGGTGAGGGGGTGGCGCCTGAAGTCCATCGAGCGAGCGTAACGCTCCGCGCGCAACTGGTCACCTTGCGTACGGACCCATCAAGCCCCTGCGGCGATTGAGCAGCGGGGTCCGGGGCAGAGCCCCGAGTCCGCAACCCCGGCGCGGGCTCAAAAGATCGGGGGGCCGCCCCCGCCCCCGGGGGGGGCCCCCCCGCGGGGGGGGGGGGGGGGCCCCCCCCCCCCCCGGCCGCCCCGCCCCCCCCCCCCCCCCGCGGCCCGCCCCCC
>NZ_JBIWLG010000019.1:0-111614 GCF_044766085.1 Streptomyces sp. NPDC102360
GCCCCCAAAAGGTGTCCGCTGTGGGCCACCCGGGGGGTTGACCAAACCCCCCCCGGCGGGTTTTTGTGGCGGCTACACACCCCCCCCGCGGGGGGGGGGGGGGGGGGGTGGGGGCCCCCCCCCCAAGCCCAGCCACGGCTACCCGGCGAACGCCCCGGGGCTCCGCCCCGGACCCCGCTGCTCAATCGCCGCAGGGGCTTGAGTTGACCGACCCCCGCGGCTGTAAGCGCCAGAGGGCTTGATGGGCCGATGGTGCTTACCAGTCCCGCCCGGAGCGCCCGCGTTTCGTGTCGGAGCGGGCCTTCTTCTGGCGGAGGCGGCGTTCGTTGACGCCACGCGAGACACGCGTGGGCCGCCGCGGCTTCGGCGGCGGCGCCGTGGCCTCCGCCAACAGCGCCGCGAGGCGAACCGCCGCCGTCTCCCGATTACGCCACTGCGACCGATGCTCCGAGGCCCGTACGGAGATCACGCCATCCACCAGGCGGGACGCGAGCCGCTCCAGGGCCCGCTCCTTCCACACCGGCGGCAGCGCCTGCGTCGCCGCGAGGTCGAAGCGCAGCTCCGCCGCCGAATCGGACGCGTTCACGTGCTGCCCGCCCGGCCCGGACGACCGCGAGAAACGCCAAAGGAGCTCGGCCTCCGGGAGGACGACCGAACCGCGGATGGGATAAGGACCGGACATGCGTCCATGGTCGCGCGTTCGTACGGTCCGCGTCACCCGCATTTACCGGTCCCACGGGCGTCCCGTGGCAGCCGGGTAAAGAAAGTAAAGAGACCTGGAACCTTCCCCACCCCTCACGGCGTTCCTAGGGGTACGAGTAGCTTCGGCTGCACACGTACAACCATGTACGTCCGTATTTAACGAGGGAAGGACTCCCGAACCATGGCTGTAAGCCTGTCCAAGGGTGGCAACGTCTCGCTCACCAAGGAGGCTCCGGGCCTGACCGCTGTCACCGTGGGCCTCGGCTGGGACGTCCGCACCACCACGGGTACCGACTTCGACCTCGACGCCTCGGCGATCGCGGTCAACACCGAGGGCAAGGTCTACTCGGACGGTCACTTCGTCTTCTTCAACAACAAGCAGACGCCGGACCAGTCCATCGTCCACACCGGCGACAACCGCTCCGGTGAGGGCGAGGGCGACGACGAGGCGATCAACGTCAACCTGGCGGCCCTGCCGGCCGACGTCGACAAGATCGTGTTCCCTGTCTCGATCTACGACGCCGAGACCCGCACGCAGAACTTCGGCCAGGTCCGCAACGCGTACATCCGCATCGTGAACCAGGCCGGCGGCACGGAGATCGCCCGCTACGACCTCTCCGAGGACGCGGCGACCGAGACCGCGATGGTCTTCGGCGAGCTGTACCGCAACGGCGCGGAGTGGAAGTTCCGCGCTGTGGGCCAGGGCTACGCCTCGGGCCTGGTCGGCATCGCGCAGGACTTCGGCGTCAACGTCTGAGTCCGCGTCTGAGTCACCGCTGAGCGGTGGACGCCACTGAGCCCCGGCCACGGCCGGGGCTCAGTGCTGTCTCCCGCTGTGGCGCCTACAGAACCGCGATTCCCAACGGCCGCTCCCCCGCTGCCAGCCGGCGGGTGTCGCCGCTGTCGATGTCGACGACCGTGATGCCGTTCCAGTAGCCGTCGCGGGTGAAGCCGCCGGTGACGTACGCGGTCCCGCCGTCCTCGGAGACGGCGACGTCCTCGTGCGGACCGTCGAGCGGGATCACCTTCTCCTTGCCGTCGGGGGCACGGACGGTGAGCGAGGGGCCCTCGTCCTTGGACGGGTCGATGGGGCCCGTGCCGACGGCGAGGAGCGTTCCGTCGGGGGTGATCGTGACGCCGTGCTGATGCGTGTTGGCGGTCATCCGCTCGACGGCCGAGCGGCCGGTGTCCGGGTCGACCACGACGAGCCTCTCGCCCTCGAAGGGGAAGAGCAGCTTGCCGTCGGAGGGGCGGACGGCGGCGTAGTGCGGCTTCAGCCACGAGCCGAGGCCGCCTTCGGTGCCGTACGGGGCGACCTCGATGCGGCGGGTGTCGCCGCCGCGGGTGTCGAGGACGGTGACGTCGAAGGAGTCGTGATCGGTGGCGTACACCTGGCGCCCGTCGCTCGACACGTCGACGTCGAAGGGCCGCCGGCCGACGGAGGCGCTGTCGGTGACCTTCCCGGTCCGGGTGTCGATGGTCTCCAACGTCCCGTTCCCGTCAGGGACATTGACGCCTACGTACGCGTGCCTGCCGTCGGGGGCGAGGGTGATGCCCATGCCGCCGCCGCGGTACTCGCCGTCGGTGACCGGGCCGAGGCCCTCGGTCTCGTACGGGATGAGGGCCTCGCGCTCACGGCTGTCCGTGTCGACGACCGCGACGCCCTCCGCGGTGGCGACCCAGGCCCGGCCGTCGTCACCGACGACGAGCCCGTACGGGGCGTGTCCGACCTTCACCGAGTCGAAGGCGCCCTTGCCGGGGGCCGGGTCGACGAAGGAGACCGTGTCGGCGCCGAAGTCGGCGACGAGGAGGGTGCCGTCGGGGGTCTTGGCGGACCTCGGGGTTTCGGGAGTCTCCTTGGCGGAGGAAGTCCCCTTCCGCTGCGAGGAGTTGGTGTCGGTCCGCGTCGCGCCGCACCCGGTCGCGAGGACCGCGACGGCGATCGCCGCGAGGACCGTGCGCCTCACCGTACGGCCCGCAACAGGCCTGCGATCTCGGCGAAGCCGCGGCGCTCGGCGTGCTCGAGGGGCGTCACGCCGTCGCCGTCGGGCAGCTCGGGGCTCGCGCCCGCCGTGATGAGCAGCTCGACGATCTCCTGGTGCGCGCGGCCGCCGTCGCCGAGGATCACGGCCTCCAACAGGGCGGTCCAGCCAAGGCGGTTGACGTGGTCGACGTCGATGTCGGTCTCGCGGAGGACAGCCCGTACGTAGTCGACGTGGCCGCGTTCGGAGGCCGGGATGACGGAGATGCCGCCGAACCGGTTGGTGACCTTCAGGTCGGGCCGGGCGGGCAGCAGGGCGCGCATCATCTCCACGGAGCCGGTGACACCGGTGGCGAGCCACGCGCTGTCGTCCCGCTCGTCCTGGGCGTTCGGGTCGGCACCGGCCGCGACGAGTGCCTCCGCGGCGGCGACGTGATCGTTGAGGGAGGCCAGGAGGAGCGCCGTACGACGGTGCGCGTCGCGGGCCTCGACGTCGGCGCCTGCCGCGAGGGCGGCCCGTACGGCGTCGGCGTCGCCGTGCGCGGCGGCGGCGAGGAGCGTGCGGTTGTTCTCGGTGTGCTGCATGGTGCGGTTCCCAATCATCGGCTCGCGGCGCCGGGGTTCTGGGCCGGTGCCGGGGTCGGCGCCCATCGTTTTCGTTGCGCGGCACCGGGGTGCCGCCTTGCCCACCCTGCCGCCCCAGGCGGCAGATTGCCCAAGGCGACGGGGCGGACGGAGCCGCACATTCCAAGCCCCGCCGACGTTTGAGGCGATCCAGCCCCGCCGGCGATTGAGCAGGCCTTTCCAGCCCCGCCGGCGATTGAGGCGCGGGGTCCGGGGCGGAGCCCCGATCTTTCAGCCCCGCCGGCGATTGAGGCGCGGGGTCCGGGGCAGAGCCCCGAGGCCGCAACGCCGTTGCCGGTGACACGGTCCTCGGGGCCCGCCCACGCACTACTAGTTGAGCGTCGCCACACCCGCCTGGGCGAACTTCTCATCCAGGTCCCCCGAGGGCGCACCGGCGACACCGACCCCCGCGATGGGCCCACCGTCGGCGACAACCGGCGCCCCACCCGCGAGGAACAGCGTGCCGGGAATGTCCTTCAGATTCGGCGTGGACCCGAGCCGCTTCGTCAGCTCGGACGTCGGCGCGTTCCAGGACACCGCGGTGTACGCCTTCTTCACGGCGGACTCCGGCGACTGCGGCCCCGCACCGTCACCGCGCAGCTCGACGATCGTGTTGCCGTTGCGGTCGACGACGGCGACGGAGACCTTCTGGTTCTCCTTCTTCGCGGCCTTCAGGACGGCCTGGGCGGCGTCGGTGGCGGCGTCCACGGTGAGGTGCTTGGACTCGAAGGTGTTGCCGGCCTTCGCGGCGGCGGGCTTGGCGGCGGCGGCCTGCGCGGCCGGCTCCGAGTCCGCGGCGCTCGCCGAGTACGCGCCGAACCCGCCGAGGGCGATGGCGGCGGCGAGGGTGGTGCCGGTGACGACGCGGGTGCGCTTCGAGATCTTCTTGGCGTGCTGCATGGGAACGACTCCTGGATGCCTGGATGAAGGGGGAGGGTGCGAGTAGAGGGAGGAGAGGGAGGAGAGATCGACCGGGAGGGCGGCTGCCGTTCTGCCGTCCCGCTCTGCCTTCAATCCTGGGTCCGGAACCGGCCCCCACCCGTCGACGGACCGGCTGGAGGCAGCGCGCCGGGCGGTCGACGGCGGGGTCATCCGATCGGTTGACCCCAGGGGCGTACAACCCGGTGAGAATGGGATTGTTTGCCCAGGTCGACGCCGTGAGGAGGTGCAGGGGCCATGGCCCGGAACCGGCCGGAGCGCGCCGACAACGGCGTCCACCACAGCGACGGCTACGACACCGACACCCGCCGCCTCACCGCGGTCATGCACGCCTCGTTCTTCCTGCTCCTTGCGGTGGCCCTGGCGCGCTTCCTGCTGCGCCACTCGCACGACGGGCGCACCCCGTGGATCGTCGCGCTCTCCGCGGTCCTGGCACTCGTGTACGGGGCCGGGCTCGTCCGGGGCGTCGCGGAGCGGACCACGGTCGAAGGGGGTCCCCCCTGCCCGAGTTCATCGAGAGCTTGGGGGAGGGTGTGGCTGACGCTGGTGGTCGTGGTGTGGGTGGTGCTCGTGGTGCTCGCGCCGAGCTTCGCGTGGTGCGCGGTGCCGCTCTTCTACACGGGCCTGCGCACGCTGCCGACCCGCCCAGCGCTCGTCCTGGTGGGGCTCCTGGCGGTGCTCGTCATCTTCGCCCAGCTGCGGCTCGCCGGCCGCCTCGACCCGGACCTGCTGCTCGGCCCGCCGGCCGTCGTCGTGATCGCCACCGCCGTGTTCCTGCAGATGAAGCGGCAGGCCGCGCGGCAGCGCAGGCTCATCGACGATCTGATCCGCACCCGCCGCGAACTGGCCGCTTCCGAACGCCGCGAGGGCACGCTCGCCGAGCGGCAGCGGCTCTCCATGGAGATCCACGACACCCTGGCGCAGGGCCTGTCCAGCCAGCAGATGCTCTTGCAGGCGGCGGAGCGGGTGTGGGAGGCCGACCCCGGCAAGGCCCGCGCCCATGTCGGCACGGCCGCGTCGATCGCCGAGCACAACCTCACCGAGGCGCGCCGCTTCGTGCACGATCTGGCCCCCGCCGATCTCGCGCACGGGCTGACGGAGGCGCTGCAGGCGGTGGCGGCGCGGGAGTCGGGCGACCGGCTCGACGTCCAGGTCCGTGTCGACGACGACGGGCGGGCGGACCGGCTGCCCGACCGGGTGCAGTCGGCCCTGTTGCGGATCGCGCAGGGCGCGCTGGCCAACGTGCGGGAGCACTCCGGGGCGCGTAGTGCCGCGCTCACGTTGACGTTGCTCGACGACCAGGTCGTGCTGGATGTCGCCGACGATGGGCGGGGGTTCGATCCGGCGGGGCTGCCTGTGGGGGCCTCCGGTGTGCGGGGGCACGGGATTCCGGCGATCCGGGCGCGGGTGCGGCAGTTGGGCGGGGCGTTGACGCTTGAGTCGGCGCCGGGGGAGGGAACGGTGGTCTCGGCCTCGATTCCCCTGTCACCGGCGCCGGGGTCGAGGTCACGGGGCTCCGCCCCGGACCCCGCTGCTCAATCGCCGCAGGGGCTTGATGTGCCCACCCGCCCCCAGGTCCAAGATCACTCACCCGGCACCGGGGCCGGCCATCGGCGCCCGGCCGGCGAGACGGAGCCGTCATGACCACGCCCATCCGCATCCTCCTCTGTGACGATCACGTCGTCGTGCGTGCCGGGTTGCTCGCGCTGCTCGACAGCACCCCGGACATCGAGGTCGTCGGTGAGGCCGGGACCGGAGACGAGGCGATCGCGCTGGTCGCGAAGGTCCGGCCCGACGTGGTCCTCATGGACCTCCAGCTGGGCGAGGGCATGGACGGCGTGGAGACGACCCGCCGCCTCACGTCAGGACCGGCGCCCACCCCGCATGTCCTGGTCCTGACCACCTACGACACCGACGCCGACATCACCCGCGCCATCGAGGCGGGCGCGACGGGCTATCTGCTCAAGGCGGAGCGGCCCGAGGAGCTGTTCGCCGCGATCCACGCGGCCGCGGAGGGCCGCACCGCCCTCTCCGCCCCGGTGGCCAGCCGCGTCATGGCCAATATGCGCAAGCCACGGCCCACCCTCACGGACCGCGAGCGCGACATCCTCGCCCAGCTGGCGCACGGCCTCGGCAACCGGGAGATCGCCAAGGCCCTGTTCATCAGCGAGGCCACGGTCAAGACCCACCTGGGCCGGATCTACGACAAGCTCGCCGTCGACACCCGGGCCGGCGCCGTCGCGGTGGCCAAGGAGCAGCGCCTGCTCCCGTGAGGGGCGGGGTCCGCTCCCGCGACGAGCAGAGCCGCTACCGCGAGAGGCGAGGTCCGCTCCCGCGACGAGCAGAGCCGCTACCGCGAGAGGCGGCGTCCGCTCCCGCGACGAGCAGAGCCGCTACCGCGAGAGGCGGCGTCCGCTCCCGCGACGAGCAGAGCCGCTACCGCGAAGAGCGGCGCCGCTGCCGCGAAGAGCAGGGCCGCTGCCGCGAGGAGCAGGGCCGCTGCCGCGAAGAGCGGGCCCCTGCTCCCGTCAGTCCGCCGCTCCCGCCCGTGACACCATCTCTACGTGCTCGACATCGGTTACGCCCTCTCCCGCCGCTTCCCGGACCCGCCGCAGACGGACTACCGGCGCGCGGACGTCCACGCGCTGCGCCACGACCTGTTCTGCGGCGACGTGTACCTGGCCGACACCAAGGCCGACCGGGAACTGTCCACAGCCTGGGGATGGGTGCCGGTGCTCGACTTCGCGTGGGCGCTGTGCGACATCGTCGAGCAGTTGGACAGGGACCCGCGCGGCAGCCGCTCCGCGACCCCGCAACACGCGGAACTGGACTTCACCGAGTCCAGCGACTGCATGTTCTTCGAGCGCCGCTTCGGCTGGGTGGACATCGCGGCCGACTGGATGCCGACCGAGGAGCCCCCGCTGAACTTCTCCCACTCCGCACTGCGCCGCGAGGCCCGGGACTTCCTGCACGACCTGCTCGCCGACCTCACGGACATGCACGAGGGCCTGGCCGACAACCCGGCCCTGTGGGACCTTCAGGCCCGCTTCCCCCGCCTCCCGTAACCGGCCCCCGTACCGGCCAAGGCGCGCCTACTCCACCCGCACCCCCAGCTCCGCCGCGAACACCCCGGCCAGATCCATGAGTTGGGCCGGCGAGATCACCGCGCCGCCCAGCCTGTCCACACCCCGCGCGATCCCCAGCTCCGCCGCGTCCCGCAGGTCGACGTCCGTCAGGGTCGCCGCCGAGAAGTCGACGCCCTTCAGCACGCAGCCCGCGAACTCCACCCGCTCAAGGCGTGCGCCCCCGAAGTCCGGCTCCACCAGCACACATCCGTCGAACACGACGTCCTTGAGGCGTGCCTTCCGCAGGTTCAGGTAGTCGATCTTCCCGCCCCTGATCACCACCCGCTCCAGGGCCGCCCCGTGCAGCTGCACCCCGCCGAGCCGGGCGTCGACCACCTCCACGTCCCGCAGCGTCGCCCCCGCCAGGTCCGTGCCCACGCCCCGCACCTCCCTCAGCACGGAGTCGATGAATCTGGCCCGCGCGAGGCCCGTCTCGTCGAGCGCGCACGCCGCCAGCGCGCAGTCCATGAACCGCGCCCCGACCCCCTCCTGCCCCACGAAGTCGACGTCGCGGAACTCCACCCCGTCGTAATCCCCGTCGGGTTCGAGGCCGCGTCCCTGCCACGGCGCCAACGGAGGCAGCCGCACCTGGGGCCGCCGCGCCTTCTTCACCTTCGCCGGGGCCGATCCCGCGGCCCGCCCCGCACCACCACGCCTGTCGCTCATGACCCCATGCTGCCCGCCCCCACTGACAATCCCGCCCCACCCCCAAATGACCTGCGCAAACGGCGCGATGTCACATCCGCGCCCGCCCCGAACGTCGTATCCCTGAAGGCCACCCAGAGCGACCCAGAGCCACCCGACGACGTACGGAGTACCCATGCGCCACCCCACCCCCGCCCTCACCGTCATCGGCGGCGGTCTCGCCGGGCTCACCGCCGCGATCACCGCGGCGGAGGCGGGCGCGCGCGTCACGCTGCACGAAGCGCACCACACCCTCGGCGGCCGGGCCCGCACCGCCGAGGGCCCGTACCTCACCCACGAAGGCCCGCACGCCCTCTACAACGGCGGCCCGCACTGGACCTGGCTGCGGCAGCGCGAGCTGCTCGGGCCGCTCGCCCCGATCCCGCCGCTCGAAGGCGCCCGGCTGCGCTTCCACCGCGCCGGCGCGCTGCACCGCACCCCGCCCGCCGCCCTGCTCCGCCTCCTGCGCCACAAGCCCGAACGCGCCCCCGTGGACGAGGGCTTCACCACCTGGGCCACCCGCGTCGCGGGCCAGGACGCCGCCCGCGCCGCCGCCCACTACACGGCCGTCGCCCTGTTCCACCACGACCCCGGATCACTCTCGGCCCGCTTCGTCCAGGAGCGCCTGCGCCGCACCGCCAAGGTGCCGCCCGAGGCCCAGTACCCGGTCGGCGGCTGGTCCTCGGTCGTCGACCGGATGGCGTCCCGCGCCTGGAACCTCGGCGTGCGCATGGAGACCTTGAGCCGGATCGACGCCGTTCCCACCGACACCCCCGTCGTCGTCGCGACCTCGCTCGACGCGGCCCGCCGCCTCCTCAAGGACGACTCCCTGACCTGGGACAGCGGCCGTACGACACTGATCGACCTGGCCGTCCGCACCCGCCGCGGCGACGCCTTCGCCGTGTCGGGCCTCGACTTCCCGGCCTGGATCGAACGGTTCACCGCACAGGACAAGTCCCTCGCCCCGCACGGCGAGAGCCTGATCCAGGGCCAGGTCCCGATCGCGCCCGACGAGTCCAAGGCGGACGGTTCCGCGCGCGCCAACGGCCTGTTCGACCTCGCGTTCCCCGGCTGGCGCGAACGCACGACCTGGCGGCGCGACGCCCTCGCCCAGGGGCGCACAGGAGCGCTCGACCGCCCCGGCACGACCTGGCGCGACCGCCCCGCGATCGACCGCGGCGAGGGCGTCTACCTGGCGGGCGACATGGTGGCGGCGCCCGGCGTGCTCTCCGAGGTCTCCTTCACCAGCGCCATCGAGGCGACGACGCTGGCGCTGCGGCGCCCCGCCCTCACCCGCGGCCTTGACCTCAACCGAACTTGAGGTCAAAGACTGGCACAGACCAACGCTTACCGCCCTCCGCCCACCAGGAGCTGTCATGCACGCCGTCCGCCTGCACGCCTTCGGCCCCGCCGAGAACCTCACGTACGAGAAGACCGAGGACCCCGAGCCGGGCCCCGGACAGGTACGGATCGCGGTCGAGGCCGCGGGCGTGCACCTGCTGGACGCCGCGATCCGCTCCGGCGTGCCGGGGCCGCTGCCCGCCCTCCCCGAGCTGCCCACGATCCCCGGCCGCGAGGTCGCCGGCACCGTCGAGGCGCTCGGCCCGGACACCGACCCCGCGTGGCTCGGCAAGAAGGTCGTCGCCCACCTCGGCATGGCCCCCGGGGGCTACGCCGAGCTCGCCGTCACGGACGCGGACCGGCTCCACGAGATCCCAGCCCATCTGGACCCGGCACACGCCGTCGCCATGATCGGCACGGGCCGCACGGCGCTCGGGATCCTGAACTTCACCACCGTCACCCCCGACACGGTCGCGCTCGTCCCCGCCGCGGCGGGCGGCATCGGCACGCTCCTCGTGCAGTACGTGAAGCACGCGGGCGGCACCGTGATCGGCCTGGCGGGCGGCCCGGCGAAGACAGCCGCGGTCGAAACGAACGGCGCCGACCTCGCCCTCGACTACAACGACCCCAACTGGCCGTCGCTGGCACGGAAGTTCCTCGACGAACGTGGACCGGGAGCGGCCACCGTCCTCTTCGACGGCGTCGGCGGCCCGACGACCGCCCACGCCCTCGACCTCCTCGGACCCGGCGGGCAGCACCTCATCTTCGGCTGGTCCGCCCAGGGCATCGGCCCCGACGAGGGCCCGCACCTCCTCGACGAAGCCGAACTCACCCGCCGCGCCCTCACCCAGGAACAGGTCCTCGGCCCCCCGATGATGCGCAAGGTCGGCGGCGACAACCCCATGCGCACCCTCGAACTCGCCGCACTCGACCACGCGGCCCGCGGCACCCTCACCCCCGCCGTCCACCGCTTCCCCCTCGCCGACGCCGCAACGGCCCACCACGCCCTGGAAACCCGCGCCACAACGGGCAAGGTAATCCTGGACCCCAGTTGAGCCCCTGCGGCGCTTGAGCAGGCCTTTCAAGCCCCGCTCTTGTGACGAGAGCCAGCGGGGCCCGGGGCAGAGCCCCGTGACCTCGCCCCCGCCTCAGCCCAGCCGCTTCTCGAACCAATGATGCGCGTACGGCTCATCGTTGAACGCCGCGACCTCCTCGAACCCGAACGCCCGGTACAGCCCAATCGCCTCACCGAGCGCCTTGTTGGTGTCCAGCCGCAACACCTCCGCACCGTGTCCCACGGCCCGCGCCTCCATCTCCGCCAGGAACCGACGCGCAAGCCCGAGACCCCGCACCCGCGGCGCCACCCACATCCGCTTCACCTCGGCCGCACCACCCGGCGGAAGCTTCAGGCCGACGCAGCCGACCGGCTCCCCGTGCAGCCGTGCCACGACGAACCGACCGTGCGGCGCCCGGAGTTCACCGGCGTCGGGCAGGAGGCTGCGCGCCGGGTCGAAGCCCGTGTCGAACCGTTCCTGGAGCTCGGCGAAGTAGCCGCGCAGGCACAGCTCCGCGTCGGGGTGGTCCGGCGCGACGTCGTCCAGCGTGACCGTGCCGGCCGTCAGCAGCCGGTCCACCTCGGCCATGGCGGCGACCAGCCGCCCACGCTGGGCGGGGCTCAGCGGGGCGAGCAGCGAGCCCGCCGCCTCGTCGCTGCGCCGGTCGAGCACGGCCCACTCGTCGCGCCCCCGCTCCGTGAGCCGCGCGGTACGCACCCGCCGGTCCCGCTCCAGCGGCTCCACCACCACGACCCCGTCCGCCTCCAGGGCGCGCAGCAACCGGCTGACGTACCCGGAGTCGAGCCCGAGCCGCTCCCGCAGCTTCCGTACATCGAGCGGCGCTTCGGCCTCCCCGATCTCCCAGAGCAGCCGGGCCTGCCCGTAGGGCCGCTCGGTGCCGTGGAACCGCTCCTGGAGCACGCCGACGCGCTCACTGACGACGCGGTTGAACCGCCGTACCCGCGCGACGTCGCCGACGCCGCTGTCCTCACTCTCACGCATTCTCTGACTCTAGTCAGAGAATGCGTCCTCGCGCCACCCTAGGCAGCACCCACCACCTTCAGCGCCTCGTCCGTCAGCCGGTACACCGTCCACTCGTCCTGCGGCCGCGCGCCCATCGCCTCGTAGAACTCGATGGACGGGGTGTTCCAGTTCAGCACCGACCACTCCAGGCGCTCGTACTCCCGCTCCACGCAGAGCCGCGCCAGCTCCGTGAGCAGCGCCTTGCCGTGGCCGCCGCCGCGCGCGGAGGGGCGTACGTACAGGTCCTCCAGGTAGATGCCGTGCACCCCGCGCCACGTCGAGAAGTTCAGGAACCACAGCGCGAAACCGACCGGCTCGCCGCTCGCCTCCCCCTCGTCGGCCTCGGCGATGTGCGCGTACGCCGCCGGGCGCTCGCCGAACAGCGCCTCGCGCAGCTGCTCCTCGCTCGCCCGCGCCTCGTGCAGCGCCTTCTCGTAGTCGGCGAGCTCGCGGATCATGGCGTGGATGACGGGGACGTCGTCGGGAGTGGCGGTACGAATCATGGCGGCAGACTAATCCGCCCCACTGACACCCGACCGCTCGGGACTAACTCCCAGGGCGCGCGCGCAGCCGCCGCGCGATGTCCAGGTCCACCGCGCCGAGTTCCCGCCCGTCCTCGATGTCCCACAGCGCGTTCTGGAGCACCCGGCCGAGCGTCCACGCGCGCGCCCGCTCCCGGTCGAGCCCGAGGACCCCGCTGATCGCGTCGAACCGCCACACCAACTCCTGCGGCTCGTAACGGTTGTCCAGCGCGGGCCACAGATCGAAGCCCGGGTCACCGGCCAGCGGCTTCGGGTCGATCGCGAGCCACGGTTCACGCTCGGCGGCCAGCACGTTCTCGAAGTGCAGGTCCCAGTGCAGCAGCCGGTCCCCCGGCTCGTCCGCGACCTCCCGCACCGCGGCCGCGCAGTCGGCCAGCAGGGCGCGCTCGGCCGGGTCGACCACCCGGCGCAACGCGTCCGGGGCGTCCGCGAGCATCCGCGCGGCGATGTCTGAGAGCCGCCGCATGCCCTCCGGGGCGGGCCCCGCCGTCAGCCGCGCGAGCAGCTCGGCGATCACCAGGATTGCCTCGCGCGAGTCCTCCACGTCGCTCAGCATCCGGCCGGAGTCGAGGCGTTCGAGCAGCATCGTGCCCGTCCCGTCGTCGTACGCGAGGAGCCGCACGGCGCCGTCGCCGTCCCACGTCCGCAGCGCGACGGGCTCGCCCTCGGTCTCCTCGTCGAGCACCTGGAACTTGAGCGCCGCCTGCCGCCCGTCACGCACCACGGGCACGACGAGCGCGGCCATCCCGTGCATCAGCGGCCCGTCGACCGTCAGCTCCCAGCGCTCCAGAAACTCCGCCACGCGCGCGGGGAGCGCCGCGACGAACGCGCGGCCCGCCTCACCCGCGTACGCGTACTGCGACTCAACAAGGCCCACCGGTACGTCGATCACGCCCGCGACCCTAGCTCCCGCCCCACCGTCGGGGCCCGTCAATTACCGGGAACAACCCGTGCCATTGAGCACCTCCTCGAACGCGCCCTCGCCGTACATCGCCTTCCCCGGGGTCACCTCTCGCCGTCCTCACGATCCGGCTCCCACTCACCGCACCCTCGTCCAGCGATCGCCCCACAGGCGACATATGCCGCGAAACCTTCACCTCCCCCCTCCCGCATTCCCTCGCCGCCCAGTAACGTCCCGCGCCATGAGCAACGGCATCAGCGGCCCCGGTGGCCCCCGCGAAACCACCGGCACGGTCAACGGCGGCATATCGTTCTGGTACGCGGACGACGGCATCCCGCTCACCCGCGACCCCCTGCCCGGCGACGCGAGCGCGGACGTCGTCATCGTCGGCGGCGGCTACACGGGCCTGTGGACGGCGTACTACCTGAAGAGGGCCGCCCCGTTCCTGCGGATCACGGTCCTTGAACAGAAGTTCTGCGGCTACGGAGCGTCGGGCCGCAACGGCGGCTGGCTCTACAACGGCATCGCGGGCCGCGACCGCTACGCCAAGCTCCACGGCCACGACGGAGCGGTCCGCCTCCAGCAGGCCATGAACGAGACGGTCACCGAGGTCATCGACGTGGCCCGCACCGAGTCCATCGACGCGGACATCCACCACGGCGGCGTACTCGAAGTCGCCTACACCCCCGCCCAGTTGGCGCGCCTGAAGTCCTTCCACGAAACAGAACTCACCTACGGTGAGAAGGACCGCACCCTGCACGGCGCCCGCGAGACCGCCGACCGCATCCGCGTCGCGGGCGCCGTCGGCTCGACCTGGACCCCGCACGGCGCCCGCCTGCACCCGGTGAAACTCCTCAAGGGCCTGGCGTCGGCGGTGGAGGAGCTCGGCGTCACGATCCACGAGTCGACGCCCGTCACGGAGATCAAGCCCAAGCACGCGATCACCCCGTACGGAACCGTCCGCGCCCCCTACATCCTGCGCTGCACGGAGGGCTTCACCGCCTCCCTCAAGGGCCAGCGCCGCACCTGGCTCCCCATGAACTCCTCCATGATCGCTACGGAGCCCCTGACCGCCGCCCAGTGGGAGTCGATCGGCTGGGAGGGCCGCGAAACCCTCGGCGACATGGCCCACGCCTACATGTACGCCCAGCGCACGGCGGACGACCGGATCGCCCTCGGCGGCCGCGGCGTCCCCTACCGCTACGCCTCCCGCACGGACAACGACGGCCGCACTCAGCCCAAGGCCATCGAGGCGCTGTACGAGATCCTGACCCGCTTCTTCCCCCAGCTCGCCGGCGTCCGGGTCGACCACGCCTGGTCCGGCGTCCTCGGCGTCCCCCGCGACTGGTGCGCCACCGTCACCCTGGACCGCTCGACGGGCCTCGGCTGGGCGGGCGGCTACGTCGGCTCGGGCGTGGCCACGACGAACCTGGCCGCCCGCACCCTCCGCGACCTCGTCCAACAGGACTCCGGCCAGTCAGGCCCCACCGACCTCACCACCCTCCCCTGGGCCAACCACAAGGTCCGCAAGTGGGAGCCGGAGCCCTTCCGCTGGCTCGGCGTCCACGGCATGTACGCCACGTACTACGCGGCGGACCGCCGCGAACTGACCACCCACACGGCGGACTCCTCCCGCCTGGCGACCTGGGCGGACCGCATCGCCGGCCGCCACTGACCGCGGCACGCACCAAAAAGGCCCAGGTCACACGCGGTGACCTGGGCCTTGCCGAGCCCCCTGTCGGATTCGAACCGACGACCTACGCATTACAAGTGCGTTGCTCTGGCCATCTGAGCTAAGGAGGCAGCCCGAGCAGTGTAACCAACCCCGACCGTGCGCCCATCGAAAATTTCCTCGAAGGTCACGTGCTCCCGGGTACTGACAAACACACTGCCCGCCGCTTAAGGTCCGAGCAGTTCACTCGCGTGGACTACACCAGTGCTACACCGCCGTGGCACCGCCATGGCGGCTCACCTTCTTTACAACGGATCGTCCGGCACGTTCCTGCCGGTGAAGGGGGCTTCACAGCCATGGCTTCTGTCACGTTCGACAAGGCGACCCGTGTGTATCCCGGGTCCACCAAGCCCGCGGTCGACGGCCTGGAGATCGAGGTCGAGGACGGCGAGTTCCTCGTCCTCGTCGGCCCGTCCGGCTGCGGCAAGTCGACCTCCCTGCGGATGCTCGCGGGTCTCGAGGACGTCAACGGCGGTGCGATCCGCATCGGTGACCGCGACGTCACGCACCTGCCGCCGAAGGACCGGGACATCGCCATGGTGTTCCAGAACTACGCGCTGTACCCGCACATGTCCGTCGCCGACAACATGGGCTTCGCGCTCAAGATCGCCGGCGTGAACAAGACGGAGATCCGCACGAAGGTCGAAGAGGCCGCGAAGATCCTCGACCTCACCGAGTACCTGGACCGCAAGCCGAAGGCGCTCTCCGGCGGTCAGCGCCAGCGTGTGGCGATGGGCCGCGCGATCGTGCGTGAGCCGCAGGTGTTCCTCATGGACGAGCCGCTGTCGAACCTCGACGCCAAGCTCCGTGTCAGCACCCGTACGCAGATCGCCTCGCTCCAGCGCCGGCTCGGCATCACCACCGTCTACGTCACCCACGACCAGGTCGAGGCCATGACGATGGGCGACCGTGTGGCGGTCCTCAAGGACGGTCTGCTGCAGCAGGTCGACTCCCCGCGCAACATGTACGACCGCCCGAAGAACCTGTTCGTCGCCGGCTTCATCGGCTCCCCGGCCATGAACCTGGTCGAGGTCCCGATCACCGACGGCGGCGTGAAGTTCGGCAACTCGGTCGTCCCGGTCAGCCGCGAGGCGCTGAAGGCCGCCTCCGACAAGGGCGACCGCACGGTCCACGTCGGCGTCCGCCCGGAGCACTTCGACATCGTCGAGACGAACGGCGAGGCCGCGAAGTCCCTCGCCAAGGACGTCTCGGACGCCCCGGCCGGCCTCGCGGTCTCCGTGAACGTGGTCGAGGAGCTCGGCGCCGACGGCTACGTCTACGGCGCCGCCGAGGTCAACGGCGAGCACAAGGACCTGGTCGTCCGCGTGAACGGCCGCCAGGTGCCGGAGAAGGGCTCCCAGCTGCACGTCGTGCCGCGCGCCGGTGAGACCCACGTGTTCTCGGCCTCCACGGGCGAGCGTCTCTCCGACTGACGGCCGCACACGCCGCGCAACCGGCCGCGAGGGCCCCGCACTTCGGTGCGGGGCCCTCGCGCGTTCCCGCATCATTGTCGACAAATACCCCGGCAACTCGGGCATTTGGCTCAGCAACGTCAACACGTATGCAACAAAACCTCTTTGCTCGTCCCTCATCAGAGTGACCAAATGTCGCCAAATCATCACCGAGCGCTACGCTCACTCGCGTGACGCACTCTGCCAACTACACCCAGAAGTCGCGCCGAGCTCGGGGCCGGGGCCCCGCCCGCCGCGCCGCCCGTACCCTCGCCTTCGTCCTGCCGGTGATGCTGGTGCTCTCCGGGACGCTCGCGGTCACCCGAGTCGACTGGTCCGGGAACTCCTCGGAATCGGTTCTCACGGCCTCCTCACAGGACGTCTCCAAGCGCGCCAAGTCGCGCGCCCCCCAGGACGTGCTGCGCGACCGCCTCCTCCTCGAACTCCAGGAGGAGAACCCCGGTGTTGCACTCACTCACCTCCAGCAGGAGATCGACCGCCGCCCGTCGCTCGCCCGGCACTGCATGGCGATCGCCAAGGCCCTCGGCCGTGCCGCCGTGGAGACCTACGGCCCGGCGCGCGCGCAGGCCTTCGCCCGCCCTGTCTGTGACACCTCGTTCGCCTCGGGTGTGGCCGGCTTCCGGGCCTGAGCACCGGACCGGCCCCGAGCCGCGAACCGGTCCCGAGCGGCGCTCGACCGTCGAGCCGTCGGCATCCCCGCGGGTCGTGCGCACGTACAGTTCCGGTCATGACGACCGCTGAACCGTCCGCGCACGGCCCGCATCCGTACCCCCACCGCCCCACCCAGGCCGTGGTCCTGGCGGGCGGCCAGGGCTCGCGGCTGCGCCCCTACACCGACGACCGGCCCAAGCCGATGGTGGAGATCCCCGGCACGGGCACGCCGATCATCGGCCATCAGCTGACCTGGCTCGCCGAGGAGGGCGTCACCGACGCCGTCATCTCCTGCGGCCATCTCGCCGAGGTGCTCCAGGAGTGGCTCGACCAGGCGGAGTTGCCGCTGCGGGTCACCACGGTCGTCGAGAAGGAGCCGCTCGGCCGCGGCGGCGGCCTGAAGTTCGCGGCCTCCCACCTGCCCCACCAGGAACAGCCCTGGTACGCCACGAACGGCGACATCTGGACGCGGTTCTCGCTGCGCGAGATGGCCGACTTCCACCATGAGCGGGAGGCCACCGCGACCCTCGCACTGGCCCGCCCGCGCATCCCGTGGGGCGCCGTGGAGACGGACGCGTTCGGCCACATCACCGACTTCATCGAGGCGCCGCCGTCCCCGTATCTGATCAACGCGGGCGTGTACGTCTTCTCCGCCGGGTTCGCCGCCCTGCTGCCGGACCTCGGGGACCACGAGCGCGCCACGTTCCCGCGCCTGGCCCGCGCCAAGCGGCTGGCCGGCTTCCAGCTCCCGCAGGGCGCGTACTGGCGGGCGATCGACACGGCGAAGGACCTCACGGAAGCCGCGAAGGAGCTCGCCGCACAGGGCCGTTGAGCCCGCTTCTCTTCGTACGTACGTCAATGGGGCCCCGCACGTGAATCGTGCGGGGCCCCATCGTCGTACGGGGAGGAAGAGCGCGTTACTCGCCCAGCAGTCCGCCCACCAGGCCCGGCTTCTTGCTGTCCTGGCCGCCGGACGAGGTGCCGCCCGAGCTCGGAGAGCCGCCGGTGCTCGCAGGCGGCTCCTGCTGCTGCGGCGCCGACTGCTGCGGCGGGGCCTGGCCCGCGGTGGTGCCCTGGGTCGGCGTCGTCGTGGTGCCGCTCGTGGCGCCCGTGCCCGCGGTCGCGCCGGCGGAGCTGGGGGACCCGGACGGGCTCGACGTGGTGCCCTGCGACGGTGCCCTGGAGGACGAGGCCGACGGGCTCTTGCTGTGCTGGCGCTGCGGGGCGCTGCTGCCGGGCTCGGAGGGGAGCGGGGAGCCGGGCACCTCGTTGCGGGGCGCGTCGCCGGGGCCCGGGGCGGTGACCCGGTCGGCGTCGCGGACGGCGCCGCCGAGCACCGAGCCGATGAGCAGCGTGCCGCCGATGACGAGGGTCGCGACGACGGTGCCGCGGCGCAGGACGTAGCCGCGCAGGTCCCACAGCGCGGCGCGCGGTCCGAGCCGCCGCCAGGCGCCGCCCGCGAGCCGTCCGTCGATGGAGTAGACGGGGGCACCCGCGATGATCAGCGGGGACCAGGCGGCGAGGTAGATGATGTCGGGCGCGTCGTAGGCGGGGAGGGTCTTCCAGCTGACGGTGACGAGCAGCGCCGCGGAGAGCAGCGCGCCGACACTGGCGGCGATCCGCTGCCACAGCCCGAGGACCGTGAGGACGCCGACGATGACCTGGAGGAAGGCGATCACGAGGCCCGCGCCGACGGGGTGCTGGAGCGCCCAGTCGCGGAGCGGTTCGGCGAGGGCCCAGGGGTGCAGCGAGTGCAGCCACTTGACCATCGAGCCGCGCTCTCCGCCGTCAAAGTAGACGGGGTCGCAGAGCTTGCCCATGCCGGCGTAGATGGAGATGAAGCCGAGGAAGACGCGCAGCGGGAGCAGCACGACGCCGAGGTTCATCCGGCGGCCGGGGTAGTAGGCGTGCCGGACGGGTCCGTAGCGGCGGGCGGCGGTGCTCTCGCCGTCGGCACCGCCGCCCTTGCCGCCGTCCGGCGAACCGATCCGCACGTCGAACTCGCCGTCCCCGTACGGGACTTGCTCGAACTCGCCGGACTCCTCGAAGGCGCTGCCGGACTGCCGCATGCGCGGCAGGATCCGGGTCGGCTCGTCCGCCTCGCCCGGCCAGGGGCCGACGGCGGGCGTCTCCTGCGTGGGCTCGTCCGTGGGTGAATCGCGGTAGAGGCCGAGGTCGTCGGCGAAGTCGCGCTCGTCCACGCGCGGGATGACCTGCGTGGCGGTGCCGTCGTCCGGTTCGCCGGAGCGGCGCGCGCCCTGCAGGAGCCCGCTGGTGTCGAGGCCTCCGCCGGCTCTGACGACGGGGCGCCGCCTGGCGCCGGGCGTCCCTGCGGCGGTGATGACGGGAATGCGGGTGGTCGCCGCGTCGGCTCCGGCCACGCCCGTGGCGCTCAAGTGCCGTGAGATGCGCGGGAGTTGCGACTGCTGCGCCGTGGGGAGCCGCACGCGGAAACTCGCGTGGTTGACGATGACCTGCGCCGGATCGCACGGAACCTTCACCATGCTCAGCGCTGGACCTTCGTCGAATCCCGACGTGCGGTCACCCGAGGGTGTGCGGGGCGTTCTGGTGTCCACACTCATCTAACCGAGTGATGTGTGTTTAGGACACTGCCTCGGCACCACCGAAATGTCCGGGCCCCGTCAAAGATCCCGTCAAGGATCGTGGGGCCCGGACAGGGGGCGCGGTCAGGCGCGGCGGCGGGCCGCCTCGTACAGCACGACGCCCGCGGCGACGCCGGCGTTCAGCGATTCGGCGCCGCCCGGCATCGGGATGCGGACGCGGTAGTCGCAGGTCTCGCCGACCAGGCGGGACAGGCCCTTGCCCTCACTGCCGACGACGATGACGACGGGGCCGCCGAGGGCCTCCAGGTCACCCACGGTGTGCTCACCGTCGGCGGCGAGGCCGACCACGGCGATGCCCGCCTTCTTGTACTGCTCCAGGGCGCGGGTCAGGTTCGTGGCGCGCGCGACCGGCGTGCGCGCCGCGGTACCGGCGGACGTCTTCCACGCACCCGCCGTCATCCCGGCCGCGCGCCGCTCGGGCACGACGACGCCGTGGCCGCCGAAGGCGGAGACGGAACGGACGACGGCGCCGAGGTTGCGCGGGTCGGTGACCCCGTCGAGCGCGACGATCAGCGGGTCGGCGCCCTCGTCGTACGCGGCGGCGGCGAGGTCCTCCGGGAACGCGTACTCGTACGGCGGGACCTGGAGGACGAGGCCCTGGTGGTTGAGCCCGTTGGTCATGCGGTCCAGCTCGGGGCGCGGGGCCTCCATGAGGTGGATCCCGCCGCGCTCACCGGCGACCTGCAGGGCCTCGCGGACCCGCTCGTCGTTGTCGATGAACTGCTGCACGTACAGGGTCGTGGCGGGCACGCCGCCGCGCAGCGCCTCGACGACCGGGTTGCGGCCGACGACCATCTCGGAGGCGGCCTTGCCGCGCGGACCGCCGGTGCGGTTCGTGGGGCGGGCGGACTGGGCGCGCTTGGCCTTGATCTTCGCGGCGTTCTGCTTCGCGTGACCCTTGCGCATCTCTGCGGGCGGCGTGGGGCCCTTGCCCTCGAGGCCGCGGCGCCGATTGCCACCGCTGCCTACCTGCGCGCCCTTCTTGCCGGACATGCGGCGGTTGCTGTTGGCGGCCATGACCTACCTGTCTCTTACGTGAATCTCTGGATGCGTACGTCTATGAAGTGTGCAGCCCTGAACGCCGGGCGGCACATTTGGCTGCTCGGCCGTGGTCAGCCGAGCGTCCAGCGCGGCCCCGAAGGGCTGTCCTCGATGGTCAGACCGGACTGCTTGAGGCGGTCGCGGATGGCGTCGGCGGTGGCCCAGTCCTTGCGGGCGCGGGCCGCCTCGCGCTGCTCCAGCAGGAGCCGGACGAGGTGGTCGACGACGCCGTGCAGGTCCTCGCCGGAACCGCTGTCCGCGCCCGTCCACTGCTCGTCGAGCGGGTCGAGGCCGAGGACGCCGAGCATGGCGCGCACCTCGGCGAGGCGGGCGACGGCGGCTTCCTTGTCGTCGGCGGCGAGGGCGGAGTTCCCCTGCCGCACGGCGGTGTGCACGATGGCGAGGGCCTGCGGGACGCCCAGGTCGTCGTCCATGGCGTCGGCGAACGCCGGGGGTACCTCGGCGGCGGGCGCGACCGTGCCGCCCGCCAGCTCGGTCACCCGCTGCACGAAGCCCTCGATCCGCGCGAACGCCGACTCGGCCTCGCGCAGCGCGTCCTCGCTGTACTCGATGGTGGAGCGGTAGTGCGGGGTGCCGAGGTAGTAGCGGAGCACGATGGGGCGCCAGTGCTTGACCATCTCGGAGACGAGGACCGAGTTCCCCAGCGACTTCGACATCTTCTCGCCGGACATCGTGACCCAGGAGTTGTGCACCCAGTACGTCGCGAAGTCGTCGCCGAAGGCCTTGGCCTGCGCGATCTCGTTCTCGTGGTGCGGGAAGATCAGGTCGATCCCGCCGCCGTGGATGTCGAAGGCCGACCCCAGGTACTTGTGGGCCATGGCCGAGCACTCCAGGTGCCAGCCGGGGCGGCCCCGGCCCCACGGCGTCTCCCAGCTGGGCTCGCCGGGCTTGACGGCCTTCCACATGGCGAAGTCGCGGGGGTCCCGCTTGCCGGTGACGCCCGCCTCCGGCGGCTGCTGCAGATTGTCGAGCTCCTGGTTGGACAGCTCCAGGTAGCCGGGGAAGGACCGCACGTCGAAGTAGACGTTCCCGTCGGCCTCGTACGCGTGCCCGCGCTCGATGAGCCCGCGCATCATCTCGACCATTTCGGTCACGTGCCCGGTGGCACGCGGCTCGTAGGTCGGGGGCAGGCAACCGAGCGCGGTGTACGCGTCGTTGAACGCCCGCTCGTTCTCGTACCCGATGGACCACCAGGGCCGGTTCTGCTCGCCGGCCTTCTTGATGATCTTGTCGTCGATGTCCGTCACATTGCGGACGAACGTGACGTCGTAGCCGCGGTACGCGAACCAGCGGCGCATGATGTCGAAATTGAGCCCCGACCGGATGTGCCCGATGTGCGGGGCCGCCTGGACGGTGGCGCCACAGAGGTAGATCGAGACACAGCCCGGTGTGAGGGGGGCGAAGTCACGGATCTGCCGGGCGCTGGTGTCGTACAGGCGAATAGTCACCCCTCCAGGGTAGTAGGCCCGGAGCCGTGCCATGGCCTCCGGCCGTCTTCAAGCCCCTGCGGCGATTGAGCAGCGGGGTTTGGGGCGGAGCCCCGAGGCCGCGCCCCCGGATGAGCCCGCTGGAGCCATCGGGCCCCACCGGGGGTGCGGTTGCGGGGCTCCGCCCCGGACCCCGCGCCTCAATCGCCGGCGGGGCTGGATTTGGTCAGACTCGGCCGACGGTTTTGCGGGGGCTGATGCGGACGACCACGCGTTCGGCGTCCTGGCCGCTCGTCGGGTTGAACTCGGCGTACTTCTTGCCGGTGTACTTCAGCGACAGCTCGTCGATGAGTTCCTGGCCACCCTCCGTCGTGATCTCGGCGGTGCCGCGGATCTCGGCGTACGCGTACGGGTTGTCGGCCGGCTGCACCAGCACCGTCACACGCGGGTCCGCCTGCAGGTTCTTCGTCTTGCGGCGGTCGACGGTCGTGGAGAACAGAACGTCGTCACCGTCGCGCTTCGCCCACACCGGGGAGACCTGCGGGCTCCCGTCGGGCTGGATGGTGGCGACAGCGATGAACACCTTGCTGTCGAGCAGTGCCTTGAGCTCGTCGGACAGCTGGGCTGACATGGCCTCACTCCTTCTCGGGGGACGGTTGACGCGTACCCGATCCTCCAGCAACGCACCCGGACGCGCCGGCATTTCGGCACTCCGTTCGCACGGGTGTCACGAAGCGGGCGAGCCCCGCCGCCACCAGCGGTACCACCGCGAGCGCCGACCACAGGGCGGGCGCGGGCAGACCGAGCAGCGCCCCCGTTCCGGCGCTCCCGGCCAGCACGGCGAGCCCCGACACGGAGGACAGCGCCCCCGTCGCGAGGCCCAGGTGCCGCTCGTCCACCAGGTCGGGGACGAGCCCGCGCGCCGCCGGGACGAGCAGCATCTGGCCGAGGGTGAGCAGTACGACCAGCGCGCAGGCGGGCAGCAGCGCGTACGGGGTGCGGCCCGGGAGGTACGGGGCCGTGGCCGCGACCGTCGCGAAGCCCGCCGCCACGAGCAGCAGTCCCCCGGTCAGCGCGGCCCTCGGCGCGATCCGGGCCGCGGACCAGCGGGTGACGGGCAGCTGGGCGCCGACGACGAGCAGCGAGGACAGCGCGAAGAGGAGGCCCACCGCGTCCTGCGAGCCGGTGGCGCGGGTGAGCTCCACGGGCAGCGCGAGATAGAGCTGGTTGTAGGAGATGAGGTAGCCGCTGTACGCGAGGCAGAGCGCGAGGAAGCGGGGGTTCGCGAAGACGGCGCGGCCGCCCTTGACGCGGTGCGTGCCCGGTGCGCGCTCACGGCGCGGCATCAGGCGCGCGTGCCCGGCGAACACCCCCACGAAGACGAGCGCGCCCGCCAGGCAGGCGGCGCGGAACCCGGCGTACAGCAGCGCGGTGCCGAGCAGCGGCCCGAGGAACGCGCCGGCCTGCCCGGCCGCCGAGAAGACGCCGAGCACCTGGGCGCGCGGGACGCCGGTGGCGCGCTCGTGGCGGACGGCCTCGCGGGCCGCCTCCGACTCGACGGCGGGCGAGAACAGCGCGGCGGCGAATCCGACGAGTACGACCGCGGCGACGACGGTGGCCGTGCTGTCCGCGAAGGCGAGCCACACGAATCCGGCGATCCGCAGCAGACATCCGGCCAGCACGACCGGGCGCGGGCCGAAGCGGTCGGTGAGCGCGCCGCCGACCACGAAGAGGCCCTGCTGGCTGAACGTCCGTAGCCCGAGGACGAGGCCCACCGCCCAGCCGGCGAGGCCGATGGTGTCGGCGAGGTGGGTGGCGAGGTAGGGGAGGACGGCGTAGAAGCCGATGTTGAAGGCGAGTTGCGTGCCCGCGAGCAACCGGAGGTATCCGGGTAGCCCCCGCAGCACCGTCGTTGCGCCCGCGGGGCTCCGCCCCGGACCCCGCTGCTCAATCGCCGCAGGGGCTTGATTTTGCCCACCCGCCGCAGCGGCTTGATTTTGCCCGCCCGCCGCTGAATCTCGATGCGGACCGGTCGAGGCCCGGTGCGGCAAAATCCAGCCCCGCCGGCGTTTGAGGCGCGGGGTCCGGGGCGGAGCCCCGTGGCCGGTCACCGTCGCCGCCCGAGTCCACCGGCGGCCGAGGCCAGCACCACGATCGCCCCCACGCCGGCCAGGCCCACCGCGGGGGCGAGGACCGACCACGGCGCCCGCTCCGCGTACGGCAGGTTCTCCATCAGCAGCCGCCCCCACTCCGGCGTGGGCGGCTGCGTACCGAGCCCGAGAAAACCGAGGGACGCAAGCGCCAAGGTCGTCGGAGCGAGCCGCAACAGCGCATGCCGCCCCACCGTGGGAACGACCGCGCTCAACACGTGCCACCGCAACACCTGCCACCGCCCCGCGCCGGAGGCGACCGCCGCCTCGACGTACCCGGCCCCCCGCTCCGCCTCGGCGACCGCCGCCGTGTGCGCGGCGAGCGGCGCCCACCCGACCGCGGCGACGGCGACCGCCGCCCCCTCGACCCCGGCCCCGAAAAGGCCGGTGACCAGCAACCCCGCCAGGATCGCGGGCATCGCGTTCGCCACCTCCGTGAGCCCCGCCGTCCACCGCATGAGGCCGAGCCCGACGCCCACCACGAAGCACACCGCGCAGACGGCCGCCGCCACGGCGAGCGTGCGCAGCGCCCCGTGGCCGAGCCGGGCGAGGACGTCGCGGCCGAGCGCGTCCGTGCCGAAGGGGTGGGCGCCGGACGGTTCCGACAGCCTGGCGGCCAGGTCGACCTGGAGCGGGTCGCGGGTCAGGCCCCACACGATGACGGCGAGCAGCCCGGCGGCCAGCGCCCCGGCGGCGTACAACCGCCCCCGCCCGACCCCCGGCACCATCGCGAGCCCCGGGAGCGCGCCCGCTTCGAGCGCGGGTCCGAGCAGTCGGCGCCGCCCGAAACCGACGAGCACCGCCGCCACCACGCCCAGCGCGAGCAGCACCAGCAGGCAGCCCTGGAGGAGCGGCAGATCGAGGTCGAGCGCGGCCGCGACGGCCGTGCCGCCGAGCCCCGGAATCGCGAAGACCGCCTCCACCGCGGCCGCGGCCCCGGTGAGCCCGACCACCGTGAGCCCCGCCTGCGGCAGCACCGCGGGCAGCGCGCGCCGCGCCACGTGCCGGGCGATCCGCGCACGCGGCAGACCGTTCGCCCGCGCCGTACGCACCCACGGTTCGGCGAACGCGGCGGGCAGCGCGTCCTGGCCGAGCCGCCCGAGCACGGCCCCCGCCGGGATGCCGAGGGCGAGCGCGGGCAGTACGGCGGAGGCGGGCGAGGCCCAGCCCTGCGCCGGGAACCAGCCGAGGTGCACGGCGAACAGCGTCGCGAGGACGGAAGCCAGCAGGAACTCGGGGAGCGCCGCGAGGACCCCCGCGCCCACCTCGTGCGCCGGTTCGGGCCGCGCGCGCCGGAGCGTCGGCACGCAGAGCGCCACCGCGAGGACGACCGCGACCACCATCGCGTACGCCATGAGGGACATGGACACCCAGAACGCGGAGCCCACGTCGGAGGCGACATCGGCGCCGGTCACCCAGGACGTGCCGAGGTCCCCGTGCGCGAGCCCCCGAACCCACTGCCCGAGGAACGTGAACGGGCCCTGGTCCAGGCCGAGTTGACCGCGCACCTCGGCGAGCTGCTTCGGCGTCGTCGGCGCGTCGCCGTAGCGCGCGTGCAGCACGGTGAGCGCGGGGTCGGTGCGCGTGAGCCAGGGAAGCAGCGCGGTGAGCACGAGCAGGCCGGCGGCGGCGCCGACCCGCCCCACGGCCACGGAGACGTTCATCCGGTTGTTGCGGGCACGGGGCATCAGGCGCGGGTCTCCAAGCCGACGAACTGTCGTTCATAGGGGTCGAGGACGACCCCGCGCACCCCGGCCCCGACGCCCTGCAAATGCTGTTCGTGGACGATCGGCACGGCCGCGTCGGTGCCGAGGATCGCGGCCTCGGCGCGCAGCATGGCCCGGTGCCGCGCCGCCCCTTCGAGCCCGGCGGCCTCGCGCACGACGGCGTCCACACCGCGGTCGCTCAGCTGCGAGATGTTGAAGCTGCCCCCGCTGGTGAAGTCGGAGGCGAAGTACGAGACCGGGTCGCCGGTGTCGAGCGCGGTGGACCGGGACATCAGGAACGCGTCGTACTCCCCGTCCAGCGCGCCCGATTCGAGGCGCGCGTAGTCCTTCACGACGAGCCGCACCGCGAACCCGGCGCGCCGCAGCTGCTGCTGGAGCGCCGCGGCGACCTCGGGCAGCTCGGCCCGGTTGGTGTACGTGGCGAGGGTGAGCGTCTGCCCGTGCGGCTTCGCCGCCTTCGCCCGGCCCGTGACGGGGAGCTCCTTCCCGTCGGCCCAGGCGAAACCGGGGCCCAGCAGGCCCGTGCCGCGCGTGGCGTACCCCTCGTACACGCTGCGCGCGAGCGCGGAGGTGTTGACGGACTCCCGCACGGCGGCCCGCAGCCCGGCGTCCGCGAGCGGACCGGTCCGCGTGTTCAGGTACAGGGTCGTGGTGCGCACGGTGGCGACCTCCCGCGCGCGGTCGCCGAGGACGAGCGCCTGCGCGGCGGGCACGAACTCGGCGATCTCGATCTGGCCCGAACGCAACGCGTTGGCACGGGCGTTGTTGTCGGCGACGAAGGTCACGTCGAGGCCGCGCGCCGCGGCTTTCCCGCGCCAGTGCCCGTCGAACCGGTCGAGCGTCGCGGACACGGCCCCGTTCACCTTCGCCAGCGCGAAAGGCCCGGTGGCGGTCCCGACGGGATCGACTCCGTCGCCCTTCCCGCCCTTCCCGCCCTTGCCGTACGCGGCCGGGGAGAAGATCGCGAGCGACGGGTTCGCGAGCCGTGCGGGCAGCAGCGGGTCGGCGGTGCCGGTCGTGATCCGTACGGTCCGCTCCCCCGCGGCGCGCGCGGTGAGCCGCATGTCGCTGAGCACGCGCGGCTGCGTCTTCGCCCGCCCGGCCCGCGTCAGCGCCCCCTCGACGGCCTCGGCGGTGACCCGCCCGCCGTCCTGGAACCGGGCGTCGCGCAGCGTGAACTCCCAGGTGGTGGCGGATGTACGAGTCCACTTCTCGGCGAGCGCGGGGTGCACGACACCGGCGGTGTCCATGCGGGTGAGCCCGTCGACGACGGCGAGCCGGCTGAGCAGCAGCCCGTCGTCGCTGTACGGGGAGAGGCCCTGGGTGGGCGCGAAGGCGAGGTCGACGGCGATCCGGCCGCGCCGCGCGGTCCCGGTGAAGGACCCGCAGGCCGACGTCAGCCCGATCCCGGCCGCCGCCAGCAGAAAGCCGCGGCGCCGCATCAGCCGACGGGCGCGTACGCGGGAACAGGCGCGGGCATCGGCAGCTCGAAGTGCACGATGCCCTGGCCGCCGCCCGGCAACTCCCGCTCGTCGCACACCTCTTGGGCGATCGAGCGCCAGAAGGGCTCGGCGCCCGGCACGGCGGGGTCGGTGTGCAGATAGACGGCTTCGTACCCGCCGACCCCGGCCACGAAGCCGATGAGCTCCCGCACGAGGCCCCGCGCGAGTCCGTTCCTGCGGTGCTCGGGGCGTACGTAGATCCGGCACAGCTGGGCGGTGGACCCGGAGGGAAAGCGGTCGGCGACCCACTGCGGGTTGGGCGGCGCGGCGGGCCCGCGGTCACGGACGGCACCGGTCGCGACGATCTCACCGCTGCCCTGGTCCTCGGCCACGAGCAGGACGCACCGCTCGGGACGCAGGTAATGAGCGGCCGGATCGATGATGTCGGCGTGCCAGCGCGGCACGTACCCGGAGCGCAGGTCGCGGTACACAGTGTCCAGCATGACGGCCCGGGCCTCGTCCACGTCGCCGTCCCCGGCCACGCGGATCACATATTCACCCATCGCCGCCTCAGCCCGACCGAACGCCCATTGCCCATCCATGCTAACTGCAACAGCCTGGCAATAAGCCCCGGGCCCCCTCCGCCGAACCGGAGCCCCGGCCTCGGGGCTCCGCCCCGGACCCCGCGCCTCAATCGCCGGCGGGGCTGGAAAGACCAATCGTCGGCTGGGCTTGATCTATCAAGCCCCGCCGACGATTGAGGCGATCTTTAAAGCCCCTGCGGCGCTTGAGCAGCATCTTTAAAGCCCCTGCGGCGCTTGAGCAGCATCTCTTAAGCCCCTGCGGCGCTTGAGCAGCGGGGTCCGGGGCAGAGCCCCGGGGGTGACCGGCGGATTACTCAGGCTCGGGCGACCAACGCCGTCGCCACCGCCATCAACCCCTCGCCGCGCCCCGGGAACCCGAGCCCATCCGTCGTCGCCCCCGACACGGACACCACCGCCCCGACCGCCTCCGACAACACCTTCTGCGCCTCGTCCCGCCGCTTCCCGATCTTCGGCCGCGGCCCGACGACCTGCACGGCCACGTTCCCGATCACGAACCCGGCCGCCCGCACGATCCGGGCCGCCTCGGCGAGCAACGCCACCCCACTCGCCCCGGCCCACTCCGGCCGCCCCGTCCCGAAGTGCTGCCCGAGGTCACCGAGCCCGGCGGCCGAGAACAGCGCGTTGCAGGCGGCGTGCGCCACGACATCCGCATCGGAGTGCCCCGCGAGCCCGGCCCCGGAGTCCTCCCACTTCAGCCCGGCACACCACAGCTCACGCCCGTCCTCGAACGCGTGGATGTCCGTCCCGATACCGACCTGCGGCAGCACGACGCCCGGGATCCCGGAACCCTCAGAACCCATCGTTGGCCCTCCTCCGGGCAAGCACGGCCTCGGCGAGCACCAGGTCCAACGGCCGCGTCACCTTGAACGCCTCCTCGTGCCCGGGCACGAGCACCACCTGGTGGCCGAGGTGCTCGACCATTCCGGCATCGTCCGTCACATCCTCGGTCACGGTCTCGTGCGCACGCACGAGCGTCTCCCGGTCGAACCCCTGCGGCGTCTGCACGGCCCGCAGCCTGGCCCGCGAGGGCGTCGCGACGACCGGCTCCGGCGAACCGTCGGTGCTCGGCACGACCTCCTTGACCGTGTCCGCGAGCGGCAGCGCGGGAACGACGGCCGGAGCCCCGTCCCGTACGGCCTCGATGACCGCGTCGACCGTGTCGACCGGCACGAGCGGGCGGGCCGCGTCGTGCACGAGCACGATCTCGATGCCGGCCGGCAGGGCCTCGAGCCCGAGCCGAACCGACTCCTGTCGGCTCTCCCCACCGGGCACGACGACGAAGTCGGTGCGCTCGGGCAGGGCGTGATCGGCCAGCAGGGACTTCACTTCGGCGGCGCCGTCGGGCGGCGCGACCACCACGACGAGGGACACAGCACGGGACGCCGCCATCGCCCGGACGGCATGGATCAGCATCGGAGTGCCGCTCAGCGCACGCAGCGCCTTGGGGGCGCCCGGACCGAGGCGCACGCCCCGTCCAGCGGCCGGAATCACGGCCGCCGTGCGTACTGCGCTGCCTACGGGACGCGTTTCGTCAGACATCGGTTCCGTTCAGGTTTGTGCGCTCGGGGGAGGTGGGTATGGCCACAGCGTGCCGGGCGCGACGCCTTGACCGGACCCTTCCGTGACACTGGTCGAGCCAGCTGTCCGGGCCCGGCACACCACTTGGGGATCACGCGAAGCGTGTATGTGCGCAGCGTGTGAGGGTACGAACATGCCGCAGCGCCCGGCGACACCATCAGGGTCATCGGGCACCACGGCATTGTTCTTTACGCGGCAGCAGTCGTTATGCGCGCGTCAGGACGCGAGAACCTCGTCGAGAAGGGCCTCGGCCTTGTCCTCGTTCGTGTTCTCCGCGAGTGCGAGCTCGCTCACCAGAATCTGGCGAGCCTTGGCGAGCATGCGCTTCTCACCCGCGGACAGTCCGCGCTCACGCTCCCGACGCCACAGGTCACGGACTACCTCCGCTACCTTGATGACATCACCGGAGGCGAGCTTCTCCAGGTTTGCCTTGTACCGGCGCGACCAGTTCGTGGGCTCCTCGGCGTACGACGCGCGCAGCACCTCGAAGACCCGGTCGAGCCCGTCCTGACCGACCACATCACGCACGCCGACGAACTCCGCATTGTCCGCTGGCACACGTACCGTCAAGTCGCCCTGGGCGACCTTCAGCACCAAGTAGGTCTTGTCCACGCCTTTGATCTGGCGAGTTTCGATAGCCTCGATCAGCGCGGCCCCGTGATGGGGATAGACCACGGTGTCGCCAACCTTGAACGTCATGTGACAGGTACCCCTTCCGTGGCTATCCAGTCTAACACGGAAACTGCGGGTTCTGAATGGCGTTTTCGCAGGTCAGGGCATATCTCGGGGCTTGACAACTCCATCGGGAACGTGCTGCGGAGGGGCGGTGGAGGAGGGTATTCGCAGGTCGGAGCCGTTCTTCGAGCAAGCCGAAACAGGTACGCTACCGCGGCCGCGGCGGGCCCTCCAGGGGTCGAAAGTCCCGTTTTGCGTGCTTCGAAGCGATGAACTTTCGCTACTCCGTTCAGGGACCCGGAGGCACGTTCGAACCGAATCCGGAATTGATCTTCGAGAATCGCCGTCCGGCGTGATCGTCTTTCCGGACTCTCGCGCATTCCTTACCGGATATCCGTACCGGGACCTGGACAGGCCTTATGTGAATGGTGAACGAGAGGCATCCGCGACCCATTGGTGACCGTGGGGAACGTGGGGTGATCGAGGCGCAGAGGGAGGAGCCGGGGACGGCGTCCGGGCGCGAGGGGCGGGTCGGGTGCGGCGGCGCGGGAACGGCTCGGTAATCTAAGGCCGCTGACAGACCCTTAGGACGGCTTTACACCCCGCCGCCCTTGCCCGCCCACGTTCAAGGAGTTGCCGCCGCCGTGAGCAGCAGTCTTCGACGCGGCTCCCTCGCCGCCGCCGCCATCGCGTTCTCGATCGCCTCGCTCGCCGCGTGCGGCGCCGGTAACAACGCGCAGACACTTGAGGTCAAGCCGGACAACGCCGAGACCTCGGTCGGTGACATCAAGATCCAGAACGCCACCGTCATCACCCAGCCGGACCTCGAGTCCAAGGGCCCGGCCGTCGTCACCGGCACGATCTTCAACAACGGGACCGCCGCCCAGACGCTCGACGCGATCACCGTCGACGGCGTCGGCAAGACCGCGAAGCTGTCGGGCGCCAAGGGCGGCTCGAAGATCACCGTCCCGGCCGGCGGCTCCGTCATCCTCGGCGGCAAGGGCAACGCCTCCGCCGAGCTGCCCAACAGCCGCACCGCCGTCCTCGACGGCAACGCGCAGCCGATCACGTTCTCCTTCAGCAAGGCCGGAGACGTGAAGCTGAAGACGTTCGTGGTGCCGGCGGAGAGCTACTTCAAGAAGTGGGGCCCGAGCGAGGTTCCGGCCGCGCCGGGCGCCTCCGCGAACCCGTCCACGCCGGCGACGCCGGGCGACCAGGCGTCGACCTCCGCGACGCCGGGTGGCCATGCCTCGGCCTCCGAGTCGGAGAGCCCCGCGGGCCACTGACCGATCAAGCCCCTGCGGCGTTTGAGCAGCGGGGTGCGGGGGGGGGGCCCCGGGGGGGGGGGGGGGGGGGGGGGGGCCCCGGGGGGGGGGCCCCCCCCCCCCCCCCCCCGCCGGGGGGGCCCCCCCCCCCCCGCGACTCCAGCAGGATCCGTCAGAAGGGCCCTAGCTTTGACGTACGGGCAGGGCGGGCGCGGGGGGGGGGGGGCCCCCCCGGGGGGCGCCCCCCCCCCCCCGCGGCCCCCCCCCCGGGGCCCCCCCCCGGGGCCCCCCCCCCGCACCCCGCGCCTCAAACGCCGGCGGGGCTTGAACTCGGTTTACGGCTCGAACTTGTAACCGAGCCCACGCACCGTGACCAGATACCTCGGCGCCCCCGGATCCGGCTCGATCTTGGCGCGGAGGCGCTTCACGTGGACGTCGAGCGTCTTCGTGTCGCCCACGTAGTCCGCGCCCCAGACCCGGTCGATGAGCTGCATACGGGTCAGCACACGCCCCGCGTTGCGCAGCAGCATCTCCAGGAGGTCGAACTCCTTGAGCGGCAGGTCGACCTTGCCGCCGCCCACCGTCACCACGTGACGGTCGACGTCCATGCGGACGGGCCCGGCCTCCAGGGCCTGCGGCGCGACCTCCTCCGGCTCCCCGTGGCGGCGCAGGACGGCCCGGATCCGGGCGACCAGCTCACGCGAGGAGAACGGCTTGGTGACGTAGTCATCGGCTCCTATTTCCAGCCCGACGACCTTGTCGATCTCGCTGTCCTTGGCGGTCACCATGATGACCGGGACGTTGGAACGGCCGCGCAGCTGTCGGCAGACCTCGGTGCCGGGCAGGCCCGGCAGCATCAGGTCGAGCAGGACGAGGTCGGCGCCGTTGCGCTCGAACTCGTCGAGACCGTCGGGCCCGGTGGCCGCGATGGCGACCTCGAAACCCTCCTTGCGGAGCATGTAGGACAGGGCGTCGGAAAAGGACTCCTCGTCCTCTACGACAAGCACTCGGGTCACGGAAGGACCTCCGGGGCGGCAGGAGTGGCAGGAATGGATTCGTATGCGGTTGTGTCGTCGGGCCCGTGTGCGTCGTCTTCGTCGCGTACGTCTCCGGGGCCACTGGTGCGGGATGTCTTGGTCTGTGTCGAACGTGAGGTGCGGGTCGAGGCCGCCTCCGGCAGCCGCAGCGTGAAGGTGGAGCCCTGTCCCTCGGAGCTCCACACGGTCACCTCCCCGCCGTGCGAGGCCGCCACGTGCTTGACGATGGCGAGGCCGAGGCCCGTGCCGCCGGTGGCCCGGGAGCGGGCCGGGTCGACGCGGTAGAAGCGCTCGAAGACGCGCTCCTTGTCCTTCTCGGAGATGCCGATGCCCTGGTCGGTGACGGCTATCTCGATGCGGTCGCCGCCGCCCGCCGGGACGCGGCGGGCGGCTATGCCCACGCGCGTACGGGCCGGCGAGTAGTTGACGGCGTTCTCGACGAGGTTGCCGAGGGCGGCCGCGAGCTGCCCCCGGTTGCCCCAGACCCGGAGGTCGGCGGTGCCCCCGGCGGCCATCGTGATCTGCTTCGACGCGGCGGGCTGGCGGCAGCGGTCGATGGCCTCGGCGACGAGTTCGTCGACGCGCACCGGCTCGGAGTCCTCCAGCGGGTCGTCGTTCTGCACCCTTGAGAGGTCGATGAGTTCCTGTACGAGGCTGGTGAGCCGGGTCGCCTCGTTCTGCATGCGCCCGGCGAACCGCTCCACGGCCTCCGGGTCGTCGGCGGCGTCCATGACGGCCTCGGAGAGCAGCGAGAGCGCGCCCACGGGCGTCTTGAGCTCATGGCTCACGTTGGCGACGAAGTCGCGCCGCACGGCCTCGATGCGGCGGGCCTCGGTGAGGTCCTCGACGAGCAGCAGCACGAGCCGGGAGCCGAGCGGGGCGACGCGGGCGGACACGGCGAGGGCGTCGCCGCGCCCCGTGCCGCGGCGCGGCAGATCCAGCTCGACCTGTCGTATCTCCCCGTCCCTGCGCGTATCGCGGGCCATCTGCAGCATCGGTTCGACCGCGAGCTTCCCGCCGCGTACGAGACCGAGGGCGTACGCCGCCGAGCTGGCCTTGACCACGCTGTCCGCCTCGTCGAGGACGACGGCGGAGGAGCGGAGCACGGAGAGGACGGTGTCGACGCCGGGCGGAAGGACCGGGTCCGTGTGCAGGGAGGTGCGGGTGGGGCGTTTCTGGTCGCGCTCGCTCCAGCGAAACGCCAGCATGGCGATGACACCGGTGCACACTCCGGCGATCGCTGCCGCTGCGGCGACCGCCGCGTTCACGTCCATGTCTTCAGGTTATGCGGCACCGAGCACTCCTCCACAGCCATCCGAGTGGCAGCTCGAACACTCGTCGCCCAGAGTTCACCTTGGGTACGGGGTCGATTCACTTGTGGTGCCGGATTCGGACGCGTACAGGACGGAACGTGGGAGCGTGGGGCCAACCGGGTTCCATACGTAGCCAGGTACAGAGAGGGAACGCCGTATGCGTGACGCGTACCACGAGGAACTTGACTCGATCGGCGAGGGCCTGGTCGAGATGGCCCGCCTTGTCGGGTCGGCGATCGGGCGCGCCACCACGGCCATGCTCGACGCCGACCTGAAGCTCGCCGAGACCGTGATCGCCGCCGACCAGAAGGTGGACGATCTGCAGCACGATCTGGAGGCGCGGGCCATAGCCCTGCTGGCCCGCCAGCAGCCGGTCGCCACGGACCTGCGGATCGTCGTCACCTCGCTCCGTATGAGCGCGGACCTGGAGCGGAGCGGCGACCTCGCCCAGCACGTGGCGAAGCTGGCCCGGCTCCGCTTCCCGGAGCGGGCGGTCCCGCACGACCTGCACGCCACCATCCTGGAGATGGGGCAGCTCGCGCAGCGCCTGATGGCGAAGGCGGCGGAGGTCATCATCACCAAGGACGTCGATCTGGCGATGCAGCTGGAGCAGGACGACGACGAGATGGACCTGCTGCACCGCACGCTCTTCCAGCACCTGATGGACGAGAAGTGGAAGCACGGCATCGAGACGGCGGTCGACGTGACGCTGCTCGGCCGCTACTACGAGCGCTTCGCGGACCACGCGGTGTCGGTGGCCAAGCGGGTCGTCTACCTGGTGACGGGCGAGCACGCGGACGAGGTGCAGACGCAGCCCCAGCCGGTGGAGAGCGCCTGACCCCGCGCCTGACCGTACGAGGAGGAGGGCCCCGCGCAGGCACACCGCGCGGGGCCCTCCTGTCCTCCGGTCCCTGCTCTCAGCAGGAACCCCCGCACTTGCACGGCGCGCCCGACTGGCAGCCGCAGCCGCAGCCCGAGCCGCATCCACAGGCTCCGAGCAGCACCAACTTCGGTACGCTCCGGCTCACTTCGACAGGCGCTTGCGGGCTCCGGGTCGGCTTCGGGGAGTCGGCGGCCATGGTGTTCCCTCCTCGACGGGGCCCCGCGGTGGAGCCCTTCCCCCATTGCATGCCCATCGGGACGGGCGCATCAACGGCGCACGCGCGCGCGACAGTTGCTCCGTAGGCTGCCGCCACGCCTCAAGTCCTCCTGGCCGGCCCGCACTCCTGCCCGACGCTCAACCGCATCCGGCACTCGTCGTCCGCCGTCACCCGCACCGGCATCCCCCAGTGCGTGCTCAGCCGCTGCCCCACTTCGACGAGGCGGCGGCGGTCCTCCGGGGTGTGGGCGGGGTACGTCGTCGTCCCGTGGTCGGCGAGCTGGTTGCCCAAGTCGCTGAACAGGAGGTTCCGGTAGCGCCGTTCCTCTTCGTCGGTGAGCGGGACGGGGCGGTCGTCGCCGGGGAGTACGCGCACGTTGTAGAGGTCACGGGTCGTCATGACGCGGAGGCTACCCCCGCACGGACGCCCCTCCTGGTCCGGGCCCGGTCAGGGGCGGTCCAGGCCCCAGGTCTGCAGGGCGTACGGCCGTCCCTTCTCCTCGCCCATGATCAGCGGCACGTCGTCGAGGAGGCGGAAGCCGGTCCTGGTGGCCACGGCGACGCTGGCGGCGTTCTCGGCCTCCAGTTCCAGGATCGCCCGGCTCGCGCCCAGTTCCTCGAAGGCGTACGCGGCCACCACTCGCACCGCCCGCGCCGCGAGCCCCCGGCCGCGGTGCGCCGGGCCGACCGCGTAGCCGATCTCCATGCCCTCGGCGGCGGGTCGCAGCATCACCTCGCCGAGCGGTGCGCCGCCGTCGACGGTGATGGCGAGCAGGATCGACGCGCCCTCCGCCCGCCGCTTCCTGCTCCGGTCCAGCTGTGTGCGGGCCGCCGCATCGTCGAACGGCGAGGCCATCGGCGTCCAGTACGCGACGTCGGGGTGGTCGAACAGCTCCGGCATCGCGGCGAGGTCCGCCTCGGTCCAGTCGCGCAGAACGAGCCCCTCCCCCGACAGCTCGATCCGCTCGGGAAAGGACGTGCTGACACTGCTCACGATGCCGGGCCTCCCTGGCCTGTTCGGACGAGCAGAATAACCAGCGACCGACCCGGCACACCCCCCAATTTCCGGGCGCCCGGCTACCATCCGCCCATGATCGAGGTCCGAGCGATGGAACTGGGCGACGCGGACGCCGTTTCCGCGCTGCGGGTGAGCGGGTGGCGAGCGGCGTATGCCGGCATCGTTCCGCGGAGCCACCTCGATGCCATGTCCGCCGAGGAGGACGCGGCCCGGCGCCGCCGCCGTTTCCGGTCACCCGGCAACCGGACCGACAACTTCGTCGCCACCGACACCGACACCGTGATCGGCTGGGCCGCCCTGGGCCCGCTCCCCGAGCCCACGGCCGGCGAACTCCACGCCCTCTACCTGCTGCCCGAACGCACCGGGTCCGGCGTGGGCCGCCTCCTGCTCGACGCCGTCCGCTCCCGTTCCACCGACCGCGGCTTCCACCGTCTGTACCTCTGGGTCCTCGCGGCCAACACCCGAGCCCAACACTTCTACGAACGCGCCGGGTTCACCCCCGACGGCGCCGAACGCGTCGAGACGTACGACGGCGTACCGCTCAGGGACGTGCGGTACGTGAGTGACGTCGTCCCGCCCGCGTAGGCCCGCCATCCGCGCCCAGGGCGCCAGGGCCAGGGCCCTCTGGCTCTAGCAGTCACGCTAGTCCTGTGACCGGGATGGTTCACCGTGGTCGGAAGGCGGCCCGCGGGACGAGTGCACGCGAAACGGCTGGTATTACTGGGGTATGGAGGAAGAGACCGCACGCTCCGCGATTGACACGTTCATCTCCGCGTTCAACACCTCGGACGACAGGTATGTGACTGCCCTGCTCTCCCAGGCCCTGACCGTAGACGTGGTCTTCTGGGGGCCGTTGGGTCGCAGCGAAGGGATCGCGGCGGTCGAGCGGTTCGTGCTGGACATCCGGCGCCACCCGGCGGGGGCCGGCACGATGGTGCGCTGCTCGGCGGTGGACATGCCTGACGAATGGGCCCGGTACCAGTGGGTGTTCACCACGCCTGATGGAGGCCCCCGCCTGGCCGGAACGGACATCGTCCATCTGCGACGGAGCCTCATCGACCAGGTCATCGTCTTCGCGGGGGAGATCGAGCCGCCCGCCTCCTGAGGCGGCAAAGTCGGCAGTAGCTCTCGGTGGCCCGCTGCCGGCCGAAGGCTGCTCCTACTCCACTCCCTGCAACAAACGCGAGACCCCGGAATCGACTGGATTCCGGGGTCCGAGGGGGCACGCTGGCCGCTCACCGCGTGTGGGCTACCAGGCGTTACCGCGGCAGGAAACCGGGCTTCGCGTTGCCCAGGTCGCGCAGGTGCGCGAGGTAGTCCTGAGCGTGGACGGCTCGTCGGCGTACCGACGCCGCATCCCGGCGGCCAGTCCGCGGCCAAAAAATGCCTCCCATCCGCGCCGTTTGCGCAGGTGGGAGGCATGATCGCGAAAACTACTTCTTCTTGCCCTGGTTCTTGACCGCCTCGATGGCCGCCTTGGCCGCGTCGGGGTCCAGGTACGTGCCGCCCGTCTTGACCGGCTTGAAGTCCGCGTCCAGCTCGTAGGCGAGCGGGATGCCGGTCGGGATGTTCAGGCCCGCGATGTCGGCGTCGGAGATGCCGTCGAGGTGCTTGACCAGGGCGCGCAGCGAGTTGCCGTGGGCCGCGACCAGGACCGTCTTCCCGGTGAGCAGGTCCGGGACGATGCCGTCGAACCAGTACGGCAGCATGCGCGTGACGACGTCCTTGAGGCACTCCGTCTGCGGGCGCAGCTCCGGCGGGAGCGTCGCGTAGCGGGGGTCCTCGAACTGGGAGTACTCCGCGTCGCGGTCCAGCGGCGGCGGCGGGGTGTCGTACGAGCGGCGCCACAGCATGAACTGCTCCTCGCCGAACTCGGCGAGGGTCTGCGCCTTGTCCTTGCCCTGGAGGGCGCCGTAGTGGCGCTCGTTCAGGCGCCAGCTGCGGTGGACCGGGATCCAGTGGCGGTCCGCGGACTCCAGCGCGAGCTGGGCCGTGCGGATCGCGCGCTTCTGGAGCGACGTGTGGACCACGTCGGGGAGCAGGCCGGCGTCCTTGAGCAGCTCACCGCCGCGGACCGCCTCCTTCTCGCCCTTCTCGTTGAGGTTGACGTCCACCCAACCGGTGAACAGGTTCTTCGCGTTCCACTCGCTCTCGCCGTGGCGGAGGAGGATCAGCTTGTACGGTGCGTCGGCCATGGGGCCGAGCCTAATCGACCCGTCCGGCGCCCGCCGATTGACGGTCCCCGTCAATTGAGTGGCCGATACCACTACCCGACGCGTAAGTTACGTAAACCTTCAGCACCACTTACATCGGCCTCGGGGGATGCACCCATGTCAGTCGCCTCGCTCAGACGTGCCGCCCAGGAGTCCGTCTCCGGACTGCCGCGCGAATTCTGGTGGCTGTGGACCAGCACCCTCGTCAACCGGCTCGGGAACTTCGTTCTTACGTTCCTCGCGCTGTACCTGACCGCCTCGCGCGGGTTCTCGGCCGCGTACGCCGGGCTCGTCGCCTCGCTGATCGGGCTCGGCGGTGTCATCGCGTCCGTACTCGGCGGGGTGCTCGCCGACCGGCTCGGGCGGCGGCCGACGCTGCTCGGCGCGCAGCTCGCCACCTCGGCGACGGTCGCCGCGCTCGCCTTCGTACGCGACCCGGCGTGGATCGCGGTCACCGGCTTCGCCCTCGGCCTCGCGTCGAACGCCTCGCGGCCCGCGATCCAGGCGATGATGGCCGACATCGTGCGCCCGGAGGACCGGGTGCGGGCGTTCTCGCTCAACTACTGGGCGATCAACCTGGGCTTCGCGGTCTCCTCCGCGTACGCCGGCTTCCTCGTCGCGCAGAGCTATACGTTCGGGTTTCTCGTCGAGGCGGCCATGACGCTCGCCTGCGCCTGCGTCGTCTTCGTGAAGGTGAAGGAGTCGCGGCCGACGAGCACGGTGGTGCCCGGCGCGCCGTCGAGCCCGGTGGTCACCATGGGGACCGTGCTGCGCGACGGCCGATTCATGCTGATGGTGGGGCTTTCGTTCCTGGTCGCCGTCGTGTTCACGCAGAGTTCGGTCGGGCTGCCGATCGTCATGGGCGAGAACGGGCTCAGCAGTTCGGACGTCGGGCTCGTCGCCGCCGTGAACGGTGTCGTGATCGTCGCGCTGCAGATCCCGCTCACCCGGTACATCGAACGGCGTGATCCCGGGCGGCTGTTGACCGTCTCCTCGCTCCTCATCGGGTACGGCTTCGCGCTCACCGCCATCGCCGGATCGCTCGTCGCGTACGCGCTCACGGTCGTGGTGTGGACGCTCGGCGAGATGATCAACGCGCCTACGCAGTCGGGGCTCGTGGCCCGGCTCTCCCCCGCCGAAGGGCGCGGCCGCTACCAGGGCGTCTACACCATGTCGTGGTCGGCGGCGGCCCTCGTGGCCCCGCTCGCGGGCGGCTGGGTGATCGATTCGGCGGGCGCCGGATGGCTGTGGGCGGGGTGCGCGGCCCTCGGCACGGTGACGGCGATCGGCTACTGGGTGTTGATGCGGGGACTGTCGGACACGGAGCCCTCGGCACCGGCCGAGGCACCGGTCGCGGCGGCTCCCGTGGCGGCTCCCGTGGCGGCGGAGAACAGCCCGGCTTGACCGGGCAGTTCGGCGGGTACGTGACCGTACATGGCCGAACCCCCAAGGACCTCCTCCAGAACTGACGAACCGCCCAGAACGCTGGTGGGCGGCGTAGAGGTCGACGTCCCCAACAGCATCCCGGCGATCCGCGCCGCGCTCGACCCGAACCGTCGCCACGAGTTCGACAAGGCGATCAACGCGGCGGGCGTCGGCGAGATCCACGCCGTCATGCGGCACTGGATGCTGGAGGCGGTTCCGGACCCCGAGGCCGACGCGATCCTGGCCAGGCTCGCCCGCGACGAGGCGGAGAGGCGGGGCCCGGCGTGAGCCGCAGACGCAGGCGCGCCGCCTGCCGCGTCGCCTACGCACCGCCCGCCGACGACACCCTCGCCAAGATGGCGAACCCGGACGCCTTCCGCGACGAGATGGCCCGCACCCTCTCCCACGACCCCTACGGCCACGGCTCCACCACGGTCTCCGGAGAGCGCGACCGCCGCGAGGCGACGGTCGGCGGGGCGATAGTCCTCTATTACGTCTCCGGTTCGGTGCTGACCGTGACGGTGGTCCGGATGGTGGCGCTCAACTAGCGCTCAACTAACACTCAAGCAGCGCTCAAGCAGCGCTCAACCGGCCCACCGGAGTGCCTACTTGGCGGGGCGCCGCGTCAGATGCGTGAACGCGTCCAGGTTGCGCGTCGACTCGCCGCGCGACACCCGCCACTCGTACTCCTTGCGGATCGCGCTCGCGAAGCCGAGTTCGAGGAGCGTGTTGAAGGAACCGTCCGCCGCCTCCAGGACCGAGCCGAGGAGACGGTCCAGTTCGTCGGGGGTGACGGCGGCTAGCGGGAGCTTCCCGGTGAGGTAGATGTCGCCGAGCTGATCGACCGCGTAACTCACGCCGTACAGGCGGAGATTGCGCTCCAGGAGCCACCGGTGCACCCCGGTCTCGTTCTCGTCCGGGTGCCGGATCACAAAGGCGTTGAGCGAGAGGCTGTGCCGGCCGACGCGCAGGGACAGCGTCGTCGAGAGCTTGCGGGTGCCGGGCAGCTTCACGACGTACGAGCCCGCCTCCGGACTCTCCCACTCCAGCTCGGCGTCCTTCAGCGTGGACTCGATGACGTCGTGTGCCTGTCGCTGGTCAGCCATGGTGCGAGGGTACGTGACGGCGCCTCGCCTGCATCGCTGCCGTGTAGACGTCCGCCGTGGCGGAGGCCGCCGTGTCCCAGCCGAAGGAGAGGGCGTGGCGGGCGGCCGCGTCGCCCATCGTGTCGACCAGGTGGGGGTGGTCGGCGAACTCGCGGAGTACGCGCGCGTAGTGGGCGGGTTCGTGGCCGTCGACCAGGAAGCCGGTCTTGTCGTGGCGCACGGCTACGGGGAGGCCGCCCACGGACGCGGCGATCACCGGTGTACCCGCGGCCTGGGCCTCTATGGCGACGAGTCCGAAGGACTCGTTGTAGGACGGCATGACGAGGACGGACGCGGCGCGGAACCAGTCCGCGAGCGCCTCCTGGCCGACCGGCGGCTGGAAGCGGACCACGTCCGCGACGCCGAGGCGCGCGGCGAGCTTCTGGAGCGCCGCCGGCTTGGCGAGTCCGCTGCCGCTGGGGCCGCCGACCACCGGGACGACGATGCGGGAGCGGAGTTCGGGGCGCTCGTCGAGGAGGACGGCGACGGCCTTCAGGAGGATGTCGGGTGCCTTCAGGGGCTGGATGCGGCCTGCGAAGAGGGGGATCAGGGCGTCCTGGGGCAGGCCGAGGCGGGCTCGGGCGGCGGCCCTGCCGTCGGCGGGGCGGAAGCGGTCCAGGTTCACGCCGGGGTGCACCACGGCGACGTTCCCGGGGTCCGCCTCGTAGTGGCGGACCAGCTCGTCGGCCTCCTCCGCCGTGTTCGCGATGAGGCGGTCGGCGGCGCGCACGATCTGGGTCTCGCCGATGACGCGGGCGGCCGGCTCGGGGGTGTCGCCCTCGGCGAGCGACGCGTTCTTGACCTTGGCCATGGTGTGCATGGCGTGCACGAGGGGCGCGCCCCAGCGCTCGGCGGCCAGCCAGCCGACCTGCCCGGACAGCCAGTAGTGCGAGTGGACGAGGTCGTAATAGCCGGGGCGGTGGCCCGCCCACGCCTGCATGACTCCGTGTGTGAAGGCACAGAGCTGGGCGGGCAGGTCCTCCTTGGCAAGACCTTCGTAGGGGCCCGCGTCCACATGTCGTACGAGGACGCCCGGCGCGAGCTCGACCTCGGGCGGCAGGCCTCCGGAGGTGGCGCGGGTGAAGATCTCGACCTCTATGTTGATGGCCGCGAGCCGCTTGGCGAGCTCCACTATGTAGACGTTCATGCCGCCCGCGTCGCCCGTTCCGGGCTGGTGGAGGGGCGAGGTGTGCACGCTGAGCATCGCGACGCGGCGGGGGCGGCGATGCGCACCGGGGAACCGCAGCAGGGCCGGAGCAGCCCCGGAGCGGCGGAACCTGGTCACGTACTGGCTCACGTGGCGGGCCCTCCTTGGTGGGCTTACTGCGGGCACGACGACCGGAGGGCACAGGCCCCCTTCCAAGGCGGCAACGCCGGAGTCGGCCGCTCCATTTCCACTTTGCCGAATCATTACCGTGCGGGTCTCAACCAAAGCCGCGCCGGGCGCAGCGCATACCCTCTTACGCATGAGCCCGCGCCCCTCCTCCCGCCCCGTGGGAACCGTGACGCGAGGCACTACCAACCCCAATCGGCTGCGCCGCATGGACCGCTGGATCGCGGCCGTGCACGGCCCCGCGCTGCGTCGCGCCGACGACCCGGTGGCGGTCGACCTCGGCTACGGCGCGGCGCCCTGGACCGCGGTGGAACTGCTGACCCGGCTGCGCGGGGCGGCGCCGCACGCGCGCGTGGTGGGCATCGAGATCGAACCGGCGCGGGTCGCCGCCGCGAAGCCGTACGAACGCGAGGGGCTCACGTTCCGGCACGGCGGCTTCGAGGTGCCGCTGAGCACTCCCCCGCTCCTGATCCGCGCCGCGAACGTGCTGCGGCAGTACGACGAGGAGCAGGTCGCCGCGGTGTGGCAGCGGCTGTGCGCGCGACTCGCGCCGGACGGCCTCCTCGTGGAGGGCACCTGCGACGAGATCGGGCGCCGGCACGTGTGGGTCGCGCTCGGCCCCGAAGGCCCGCGCACCGTGACGTTCGCGACCCGGCTCGGCTCTCTGGACACCCCGTCCGACCTGGCCGAACGCCTGCCCAAGGCGTTGATCCACCGCAATGTCCCCGGTGAGCCGGTGCACGCCTTCCTGCGCGATTTCGACCGGGCGTGGGCGTCGGCCGCGCCCTACGCCTCGTACGGTGCGCGGCAGCGCTGGATCCGGGCGGTGCGGGAGCTCTCGGCGGACTGGCCGGTGGTGGACAGGCCGGGGCGCTGGCGGCAGGGTGAAGTGACCGTGACGTGGGGGGCGTTGGCGCCGCGGCGGGTTTCGACGGGCGGCTGAGACGCGGCGGAAGTCGAGGGAACGATCTCGGGGCCTCGTTCGTCGAACGGTGCGGGGCAGTTGCCGTACCGCGCCGGGGTCTGTCGGATTCGGGGCGCGCATGGCACCATCCCCGGAGCGCTCGACTTACTGACGGTCCATCAGGTTTGTCTCGGCTGTGGGGGCGGAAGCGGATGAGCAAGCGGAGCACGACGACGGTGGCGGCCCTGGCGTTCGTGTGCGCCGTGACCGTACTGACGCCGGCGGGACTGGCGTACGCGGAGCCGTCCCCCTCCCCATCACCGTCGAGTTCCCCCGGATCACCGTCGAATTCCCCCGGAGTCAAGGAGCTTGAGTCGATCCGCAAGAAGATCGACAAGCTGTACCACCAGGCCGCGGTCGCCACCGACGAGTACAACGCGGCGGAGGAGAAGGCGGCCGACCAGTCCGACCAGATCGTGAAGCTGGCCCGGAAGATCGCCGCGGGCCAGCAGGAGCTCGACGGCCTCAAGGGCCGGGCGGGCGCGGCGGCCCGGGAGCAGTACCGCAACGGCGGGATCTCCCAGGAGACGCAGTTCATGCTCGCCGGCGACCCGAGCCGCTTCCTCGACAACGCGGGGCGCGCCTACCAGGGGCAGCAGGCCACGCGGAACCTGATGTCCCGCCTCACCAGGACCCAGGACGACCTGGAGGCGTACGCGGACGCCGCCTCGGCCAAGTGGAAGGCGCTGGACGAGGGGCGCAAGAAGAAGGCCGCCGCGAAGCAGCGGATCGAGAAGCAGATCAAGACGGCGCGGAAGATCGAGGACAAGCTCGCCAAGAAGGAGCGCGAGCAGCTGCGGCAGCTGGAGGAGGCGGCCGAGCAGAAGGCGCAGACGGAATGGCTCTCCTCGGGCGTCCTGAAGGAGATCGACGGCAAGGCGTCGGCGGCCGGCAAGAAGGCCGTGCGCTATGCGTCGGAGCAGTTGGGCAAGCCGTATGTGTGGGGCGCCGAGGGCCCGAAGTCGTTCGACTGCTCGGGCCTGACCTCGCAGGCGTGGGCGTCGGCGAAGCAGCCGATTCCGCGCACGTCGCAGGAGCAGTGGAAGCAGCTGAAGCACATCGCCATCAAGGACATGCGGCCCGGCGACCTGATCATTTACCACGACGACGCGAGCCATGTCGGGATGTACATAGGCAAGGGCGCGATCATCCACGCGCCCCGTCCGGGGCGGAATGTGACGGTCGCGGGCGCGGGCTCCATGGCGATGCTCGGGGTGGTCAGGCCCGACGCCTGAGGCCCGGGTGGCCTGAAGCCCGGAGGGCCGGATCGCCGGAGGGCCGAATGTCGGACATGGGCCCGGACGGGTGACGTGTCCCACGTGACCTACCCCACGCGGGACACCGCGGTTCCGGCGCCCCGGCGTGACCTTCGTCATCTTCGACCCGCCCGACCAGGGACGGAACCCACCCAATTCCGGTGCGGGGAGCGGCATATGACTCCGGCCCTTCGCCGCTCACCATTCCGTTCGGGCGTCGGCTAACGCTAAGGTCCCCGTCGGTGGGCCGAGGACCTTCGTCCCGCCGTGCCCTCGGGGGGAGGGAAGGAAACCGAAGCGATGCCCGTACCCGTACCGCGGCAGAGAGCCATCCCGGCCGTGGAAAGTGGTCAGGCTCAGGACGCGCGCACCACGACCGACACGTACGACCCGCAGGACGAGCGGCCGACCACCGACCGTCCCGACGCCAACGCCAACGCCGTACAGAACGACGCGCAGAGCGCCGAGCGCGACCAGGAGACGCCGTCCGACGACGCCGCTCACGCGTCGGCACCCGCCGACCGTGACGCCACCGGCCTGACGATCCTGGTCATCGAGGACGACCCGGCGGGCTCCCTCAGCATTCCCGAGGTGCCCGACGCGGCGGGCAAGCCGATCCGGGTGCGCACCGCGCGCAACCTCACCGAGGCCGAGCGGCTGCTCACCGACGACGTCAGCTGTGTCCTGCTGGACCTCGCGCTGCCCGTCTCGAAGCCGGACAGGGCGGAGCCGGAACACCACGACGAGCTGCGGACGCTGCGGCACCTGCTGCGGCTGGCCCCGCGCCGGGCCGTGCTCGCCCTGACCACGTCGGGCGACGCCGAGCGCGGCGCGGAGGCGGTCCGCGTGGGCGCGCAGGACTACCTGCTCCGCGACGAGCTGGACTCCCGGCTGCTCGGCCGGGCCATCCGTTACGCGGTCGAGCGCAAGCGTGCCGACATCGCGCAGCAGGGGCTCACCGAGTCCCGGCTCCGCGCGCAGGAGAACGCCCGTCTGGAGCGCGGCCTGCTGCCGAAGCCGCTGCTCGACGGTTCGCCGCTGCGCTTCGCCGCCCGCTACCGCCCCGGCCGCTCACGCGCGCTGCTCGGCGGCGACTTCTACGACACGGTGCGCACGCCCGACGGCACCGTCCACGCGATGATCGGCGACGTCTGCGGGCACGGCCCCGACGAGGCGGCGCTCGGCGTCGAACTGCGGATCGCCTGGCGGGCGTTGACGTTCGCCGGCCTGTGCGGCGACGAACTGCTCTCCACCCTCCAGCAGGTCCTGGAGCACGAGCGCGCGGACGAGGAGATCTTCGCGACGCTGTGCACGGTCGACATCTCGCCGGACGGCCGGCGCGCGGGCCTGTGTCTGGCGGGCCACCCGGCACCGCTGATAGCGACCCCCGGCCGCCCCGCGGTCCTGCTCCCGTACGAGAACAACGGCCCGGCCCTCGGGCTGCTGCCGAAGGCGCGGTGGCCGCGCATGCAGGTGGAGTTGGGGCCTTCGTGGAGCCTGATGCTCTACACGGACGGCCTGATCGAGGGCCGGATCGGCCAGGGCAGGCAGCGGCTCGGCCAGGACGGGATGGTGGAGATGATCCGCCGCCGGCGGGCGCAGGGCCTGACCGGCGAGGGGCTGCTCGAGGCCGCGATGAACGAGGTGCGCGATCTCAACGGGGGCGATCTGACGGACGACGTGGCGGTACTGCTGCTGGACCGGTGAGGAGCCGGCGGAGGCCGCGGTGCGGCGGCCGGGTGCTGGTGCCGGGTGCCGGGGCCGGGCCGAACGGGTCGGTCAGCGGCCGCCGTTGTACGGACCGTACGGTCCGTCGCTGCTGGAGCCGCGGCCCTTGGAGCCCCCGCCGCCACCGCTGATCTGCTTGACGGCGGGCCGCACGTCCACCATGTACACGATGGTCGCGATGAGCCCGATGATCGGCAGGAACGACATGATCGGGAACAGCAGGTTCACGACGAACGCGATCCCGAGGATGATCAGCCAGAACGGCTTGGTCTTCTTGTCGGCCGCGCGGTAGGCGTCCTCGCGCCGGATGGCGGCGTCGACGAACGCGAAGCCACTGAAGATGATCAACGCCATGCTCAGCAGCCACATCACATTGGCGAACCCCTGCATCAGCACAACGCCACCACCAGAATCGTCTTCTTGAACAGTTCTTGAAGGACCTGCCCGCCACGGTACCCGCACAACGGGCCGGACACTCAGCAAGTGCCCGGCCCGTCGGCGTAGCCGCTACTTGGCAGGCGGCGTGGAGCCGGAGCCGGTCTTCTTGGCCGCGGGGGCCGTCTTCTTCGTCGCGGTGGTCTTCTTGGCCGCGGTCTTCTTGGCGGGACCCGGCTTGTCCGCGTCGGCGCCCGGCGCCTCCTTGACGTCGGCCTCCTTGGCCTCCGGCTCGGGGTCGGGCTCGACGGCCTCGGCGAGCTCGACGATCTCGTCGGCGGCCTCACCGCGCCACGACTTCACGGCCTCCTCGCCGTGCTCGGCGACCTTCTCGTACGTCTCGCGCGCCTTGACGGCGGCCTCGGCCGCGTAGCCGACGCCGCGCAGCGCGAACTCCTGGGCGCTCTCGCCGAACTTCTTCAGGTCGGTGTCGAGGCCCGCGACCAGCTCGTTCACCTTCGCCGTGAGGGTGGCCTGGGCCTCCTTGGCGCGGGTGGTCGCCTTCTCCTGCACGTCCTTCGGGTCGGTCTGCCGCACGGAGTCGAAGCGGGCGGGCGCCTCGCTCCGCAGCTGCTCGACGATCCCCGGCACCTTCTTGGCCTGCTGGTACGCCAACTCGGCGGTGCCGGCGGCGAAGTAGAGCGGGGTCGGGTCGGTGAGGGTCTTGCGCAGGTCGTCCTTGATGGCCATGGCGTGGTCCTCCCGGATCACATCAACTGCTGCTTGAGGGCTCGGCATCGCCCTGGTCGTGCTCGTCGCCGCCGTGCTCGTCGTCCGCGCCGCTGCCGTTCTCGTGCCTGAAGGCGTCGTAGATCTGCAACAGCACCTGCTTCTGACGCTCATTGAGCGAGGGGTCGGCGAGGATGACGGCGCGCGTCTCCACCTCGGTCCGCTCCCGCTCGGCGTCGAGAATGCCGGCGTGCACGTACAACGTCTCCGCCGAGATCCGCAGTGCCTTGGCCACCTGCTGCAGAACCTCCGCGCTCGGCTTGCGCAGCCCGCGCTCGATCTGACTCAGGTACGGATTGGACACTCCGGCGGCGTCGGCGAGCTGACGGAGCGACAACTGCGCGTTGCGACGCTGCTCGCGCAGATATTCGCCGAGACTTCCGACGTTGAGCGATGCCATACGTGCATGGTGCCGCACCCACGCTAACTTTTGCAAGCACCCGCTTGCAAAAGTGTTCCACCCGACACGGAAACAGTACGGCGGCGCCCTTGCCTGTCACCCGAAATGCCGCCCGATTCCTTCCCCCAGCTGCTGGAAGCCCAGCTCGGCGGTGCTCACTGCCGTCGCCTCCAGCTCGTCGGCCGCCTCGCCGGCCACGATCCTCCGCACGTTCTCCTCCGCGAGGATCCGCTGCGTGGCGACGATCTGCCCGGCCGCGATCCGCGCCTGCACCGCCGTCCCGCCGAGCGCCTGTGCGAGCGCCCGCTCGGACCGCTCCTGGTATCCGTAAAGCCGCGCCACCAGCTGCGGCGTCCCGTACAGCAGCCGCTGATACGCGAGTACCGCCGGGTGATCGCACAGGCCGGTGACCGGGTCGCGGCGCCGCAGCCCGTCCAGGAAATGCCGCCGCAGCGCGGCCAGCGGCGACTCGCCCTCGCCCCGCCCCGCGACCACGCGCGCCGCCTCGTCCTCGTGGTCCGCGAACTGGTGCAGCACCAGGTCCTCTTTGGAAGGGAAGTACCGGAACAGCGTCGGCTTCGACACCTCGGCCGCGGCCGCGACCTCGGCCACCGACACGTTGTCGTACCCCTTCTCCATGAAGAGCCGGACAGCGGTCTCGGAGAGGGTCTGCCGGGTGCGCTGCTTCTTGCGTTCGCGGAGGCCGGGGGCGCGGGCGGTCATGGGGAGGAGGGTACGTCCCTCCGCTCAGGCCGCCGCCCGCCGCCGCCACTCCGGCACCTGCGCCACCAGCTCCCACAGGTCGTCGAAGTGCTTGACCCACTGGCCGACGGCCGGTTCGTCCTCCGGCCGGCGCTCGGCGGCCAGGACCGTGAGGTCGGTGTCGTACCCCTTCGGGTCGTAGTACTCGGGCCCCTCGATCGACATCCGGGAAGAAAGGTCGTAGAGGCCGTGCAGGACGCGCTTGCGGTTGAAGACGCAGAGCTTGTGCAGCGGCGGCCCGGAGACGACCCGGTACTCGCAGTCCACCTCGACGTGCCCCAGCCGGGTCAGACCGGCCGCGAGGCCCGCGAGTATCTGGTCGTACTCCTGACACTTGCGCTCGATCCGGCGGCGGAACTCCGGTGCGTCCTGCGCCACCCCGTCCGCTCCGACTCTGGCCGGTACGTTCATGGGCTGGGAGAAGTCCGGAACGATCAGGCGCACCGTGACCTGCCTTGTGGGCCCCGGTGCGTCCTGCAGCCGTTCGAGCCGGTGGTACAGCTCGTTGAAGAGCGTCTCTCCCGTGTAGCCGAAGAAGCTGATCTCCACGCGCCGGGACTCGAAGGCGTCGGCCACGAAGTTGCCCAGGTTCCGGGAGTTCGCCTCCATCCGGGCGGGCAGCCTGCTGGCGGCGGTGAGCTCCTTGAGCGCGTCGTACAGGATGAAGGCGACGAGGCTGAGCAGGGCGCCGCCGAGGTACGCCTTGCCTTCCAGAGCGTCCCCGAGCGGGGTGACGAACTGAGCGGTCAGCCCGGTGACGAAGACGACCAGGAGCAGGATCCGTACGACTGGTGGCTCGACACGCTGCTGGAACCTGCGCAGCGCCCGGCCGACCCCTCCTCTGCCACCCGTGCCGTCCCCCGCACCACTGCCCCGGCCACTCGACATGCGCAGTCCTCCCCCGACGACCCGCTACCTCACCTCATGGTCCGCGTGTGGCAGGGCCAGGGCAAGGTACGGGTTGGACGCACGTGGCGATCCCGAGGGCATTTTCAGCCAGGCCAGGGCCTTGCGGAGCGTCGTCGTGTACGAGCCCACGGCCCGCTTCACATTCGGGGCGTCGAGACCGGAGCCGGTGACCAGGCGGTCCAGGTCGACGTAGGCGGAGCGGACCACTTCGAGACCCTGGTAGACGGGGACGTCGTCCTGCCAGCCTTGGGTGAACTTCGCCGGCAGTCGCTTGGCCCAGCGCGCGTACATCCGGTCCCGGACCTCTCGCGTGGTCGGCGTCAGGTGGATGTGCCGCACCAGGTCGTACAGCGGGTCCCCCACCATGGCCATCTCCCAGTCGATGAGCGTGAGGCCGATCCGCCCCTCGCGCCGGACCAGGTTCCAGGGGTTCAGGTCGCCGTGCAGGAGCCCATATGTGCGCCATTCCACGCGGTGCCCCAGCAACTGCTTACTCAACTCGTCCTCGCCCGGAAGCCCGAGCAGGGCTGCCAGCTTCTTCGACTCCGGCGCCAACTCGCTGACTAGACAACATAGTTGACGGCACATCCAGGGGTAGAAGCTGAGCCCGTCCATGTCCTGACTCTGCACTTGGAGATCGGCCTGCGCGAGCCGGCACAGCTGGTCGACCAGGTCGATCACCTCGCCGGGCAGCAGACCGTGCTCCGGATGCTGGGGCCCGCCCCGGGCGCGGTGGTGACCCGCGTACGACTGGATCGTGAACTGGTCCTTCAAGTCGCTCGTCCCGAGCGCCAGCACCCTGGGAACGCTGACCTCCGCGCCCGACTCCTCGATCGCCCGGAGCACTTCGTGCTCCTTGAGGAACCTGGGCTCGATCGGAGTGGCCGCACCCACCTTTCGGCGCACCATGACCCGGCCGAATCCCCGTACGTCGACGAACGTGCCCAGGTGGGCCGTCCCCTTGAAGACGTGCGAGGCCGGAGCGACCCCCTCCGCCCACAGAGCCTCCTCGACATCCTCCACGCCGAAGTCGTCCGGCAGGGTCAGCCGTGTGTCCGGCTCCCAGTGGATGGACTTGGAGAAGACCTTGCCGCGGTGCCGTCCGCCCCTCGCCACCCGCCACCGGTAGAGCAGCGGTTCGATCGCGGACGGCTCCAGCACATTGCGCAGTCTCAGCGGACGTTGGGCCACGGACAGCGCGCGGTGCACTTCGCTGACCGCCCGCTCCAGGTCACTCTGACTGAAGCTCTCGCCGAGGGAGTCGACCGCCCGGATCACGTCCGGGTACACGGACTGGGCGTGCTCGAAGTCGATGTAGTCCCTCAGATCGGATTCGAGTCCCGCGACCGCCTCGGGGCGGACGGACCACATCGCCTTGTGCCACTGGTCGATCACCTCGTTCCGCTGTTCTTCGGGGTACTGCATGCGCACCAGGTGCACGGCAAGGTCGTGCAGGGGGTCCCCGTACGTCGCGAGCTCCCAGTCCACCAACAGCAACAGCGGATCGCCGTCGTGCGTGACGATGACGTTCCCCCGGTGCAGGTCCCCGTGGAGGAGCTGGAACGGGCGGGGCGTCAGTTTCGGCGCCCACAGCTTGTGCAGCCTCAGCGCGTTCTCCGGCACGCCGAGTGCTACGAACAGCCCACCAAAATCCGGCCAGTTGGACCGGCGGATCTGTTCTTCGGCCTGCGTCATCAGCATGCGCAGGAATCCCCTGCTGTCGCCGTCCTTCGGCCAGTGCTCGGGGCGGGACGGCAGGGAGACCTCGGGCACGCTCGCCATACCCGCGAGCAGTTCCGCGAAGGCCTGGATCAGCAGCGGGTCGACGGGCTTCCCGTTCCGGCAGATGCTGGAGAGCGGCGTGCCCTCCAGGTAGCTGTGGATGGCCACGTCCTCGAACTGTGCCAGGCGCTGCGGCACGGGCCCGCCGTGTCCGCTCAACGCCTCCAGGACCCCCCGCTCGTCGAGCCAGGTCCTGATCACCACAGGGGCCACATCGTCCCTGCGCTGTCGGACCATCACTCGGGAGCCGAGCGGCCGGCAGAGGGACCGGGCTTCCTCGGCGGTCAATCGCACTACGTGGTTGAGGTTGTGGTGACCACTGATCTGCTCACCACTGCGCTGCGCGCGCCCCACGACTCGGCGCCAGACTGCGCCCACAGGCCGCTCCTGAATACTCATGCAACGGGCCGTAACAGGGCCACACAGTAGACCCCGCGCGGGACTCTCACGACCGGAGTGAGCAGACTGAGCGGTATCAGGGGTGTAAACACACACGCACAGGGGTAAGGCGTTCGAACTCCGGTTGGCTCAGTTCGCCTTCAGTACGCCAAGTGCTCCCACACCGAGTCGAACCACGACTGCCAGCTCTTCATGAAGACCGACCCCCGCGAGTCAGGGTTGCCGTCCTTGACGTAGTGCGTGAGCTGGGCGCCGAGGCCGAGCACGTCGACCGCCTGGACCGTCACCTCGTCGTCGAGGACGATCGGCCGCTCGATGACCTCGTACGGGCCGTGCAGCGCCTGCTCGCCGCCGACCAGGTACAGCTTCGACGTCGGCGTGAGCATCACGTGCCGGATCTCGATGCTCGTGGCCTCCACGAGCCCCTCGGCCTCCAGCTGCCGCAGCTCCGCCTGCATCGACGAGCTGTGCCGCCGCGTGATCCCCAGCAACCGTTCCTTCAATGCGGCGGTCAGCTGACCGTCCGGGTCGTCCACGGCTCGCGGATACGGCAGATCCAGCGACTCGTCGGGCAGCAGCATCCGGATGGCGATGCTCCGGGGCTCCACTTCGCCAAGCCTGATCCGCTCGATCTGGCCTTTCACCTGCATGTCGAGGGACTCCGACGTCAGCGTGTACACGTCGAGCACGACCTCGGGATTCGCGAACGCCTCGTCGAAGAATCCACGCAGCGTGACCCGGCCCTCTATCGCGGCCCGCGCGGTGTACGACTGGGCCTCCTGCGCCCGTACGACGCGAGTGCCACTGCCCCGTTTCGACTCGACCCAGCCCTCATCGCGCAACTGGCCAAGGGCCCGCTGCACCGTGTCCCGCGCGACCTCGAATTCGTCGGCCAGCGCCCGCTGGGACGGCAGCGGGGAACCGAGCGGATAGAAGCCCCCGGCCATACGGGTGCGCAGCTCCTCCACGACACGGAACACCGCTGTGCCGCCAACACCACCAGTCCAACCGCTCGCCATGGAAGGAACGTACCGCCGCCAGCCCAACGACAACCCAGATTCAGTCAACTTCCCTGCTATTTCCCGGGGTTGATTAACGATCTGCCCGGCCGGGGAAGACCAATCCAAGTCCAGCAGTCCAATTGGACTGGTTGGTATGGCAGTTGAAGGGTGGGGATCCGTGAATCCGATACCGCAGTTGCTCGCGACCGTGCTCGGCTACGGCCTGGAGCAGTTCGTCCAGTCCAGGTACGGGGGCCCCGGCCTCGTGGCCCTCGCCGCCCTCACCCTGTTCCTGTCGGCCGAGCGGAGGTCGAGGGCCTGGGCACTGACCGGGGCCGGGCTGGCATTCCTCGCCCTCACTCAGGTCTGACGGCGTCGCGCCACGTGCTCCCAGAGGCCGTCGAACATCGCCTGTTCGCCGTCGACGAAGGCGGCCTGGTCCTGGCCGGTGGTGCGGGAGAAGGCGAGCATCCCCGTCTCGAACCCCTCCACGTCCACGAGTTCCACCGTGTCCCCGCCCTCGTTGTCGTCGATCTCCCGCTCGAAGCGGTCCGGGACGTAGTGGCCGACCAGTACCTCCTGCCGGTTGAGGAGGTACACCTTCCGGGTCGGTACGCCGGAGACGAAGCGGTACTCGAAGCTCGCGTCGATGCCGTGGGCGCGCAGGCCCATGAAGGCGTTGTCCAGCACCATGCGCTGCGAGGTCCACTGGATGCGGCCGCGGCGCCTGACCGCCTCGTCGAGTTTGTCGTCGTGACCCCAGCCCGCCGACGGCGCGGGGTAGTCGACGTCCTCGCCCAGCCTGGGCACCACCATCCGGACCCGTACGGACTCCGGTCGCAGCGCCCCTTCGTACACCTTCCGCAGCGGCTCCCCGAGGGCCGTCACCAGGGTCTCTCCGGTGAGGCTGGCCACGTCTACGTAGACGTGCGGGGCCTCGAAGGCCGCCACCAGGCGTGGGCCCAGGATGCTGCGGGCCGTCTGCGCGCCCGGCAGGGGCGGCCGCTCGGGGCGGGACACCGTGGGCGGGCTGCCCTTGCCCGTGTTCGTCAAGAGGCCGTCCGAGCGCAGCAGTTGCAGCGCGTTGCGGACCGTTCCCCGCTCCACGTCGAACTCACGGGTGAGCGCGGCCTGCGTCGGCAGGCGTGCGCCCGATCTGAGCTCACCGTCGTAGATCCGCTTCCGCAGGGTGTCGGCGATCTCCTCTGCGGTGGGTCTGGGGGCGTTCTCCGCGCTCGCGTTCGCCACGACGATCTCCCCTCACCCCCCGACCAAGTTCGCACAACTCTACGGCAGTTGGCTGCCAACTCCACCCGGTTTGCCGTAGCGGGCGAGGGAACCGCAGGTCAGCCGCGGCCCCGCAGAATGTCGATGATCGGCTCCAGGGTCGCGGTCACCTGCTGGGCCCCCGCCTCCCGCAGTGCGCGCTCCTTGCGGGAACGACGCGCGTAGCCCAGGAACGCGACACCCGCCTGCCGTGCGGCGTCCAGGTCCGTCACCGCGTCGCCGATCATCAAGGTCGTCCCGGGCGCCGCGCCCATCGCCGACATGGCGCGGGTCAGGCAGTACGGGTCCGGTTTGAGGAGGGCCAGGTTCCGGGTGCGGCCGTAGATGTGCGGTTCGAAGCAGCCGGACAGGCCGCGGCTCGCGATGTAACGGCGGGCCGCTTCGGCGGAATTGTTGGTGGTGATCGCGAGGCGGGCGCCGGCCGCCGTCCAGGTGCGGATCAGTGGGTCAACGTGTTCCGTGGGCCAGGCCGAGCCGACCGCGCGCAGTTCCTGCTCGGTGAGCCGGCTCTCCATCTCCAGGACCAGATCGCTGTCCGGCCGTGCGCGACCGAGACGGCGCAGGGCTGCGTGCGGATCCACGTCGGCCCGTTCCTCGGCCGTCAGCACGTCTCCCAGGCCCTGCGCGTCCAGCCAGTCCACCTGCTCCCGCGCGATCCCGGCCGCCGGGCGGCCCGCGAAGAGCCGGCAGATCGGCCCGTCGAAGTCGAAGAGGACATGGTGGGCCCCCGTGATCAGCTCAGCCAGAGTGCCCGTCTCGCGTGCGTCGCCCTGTTCGGTCGTTTCCCGGCGTTCGGTCGTTTCCCGGCTTGATTCGGTCTCTTCTGCCACCGGAACAGTCTGCTTCGTCGTCTCTGAAGTCACTAGGAGAGTGTCAGGTCGGAGGTGATGGTTTCCCAGAGTGCGTCGAACCACTTCTGCGACTCCTCCACGAACGTCCGGTCGCGGTGGCCCGCCCGCTCCTCGAAGGAGAAGAGCAGCGCCTGCGTGCCGGTGGCCGAGAACATCTCCAGCTTGGTGTCGTTGTCGATCTCCTCCTCGCGCCGCGTGACCATGTAGTACGAGAGGAGGGCCTCGGACTGGTTCAGCAGATAGAGCTTGACCGGCGGGGTGAAGGGGAGGGCGCGGAAGGTCACCCGCACGTCGATGTCGTGCGAGGAGCGCAGGGAGCGCAGGTTGTGGCGCAGCACCTGGCCCTGCGCGTTGCGCTGCGCGAGCCATCGGTTGTGCACCGCGACCGACTCGTCGCGGTCGATTCCGTCGCTGCCGTCCGGGACCGGCACCGGGAAGGCGAGGTCGATGTCCCGGCTGGGCAGCAGGATGCGCACGTCGAGGGATTCGGGGCGGATGCGGCCCTCGTGGATGTGGCGCAGCGGCTCACCGAGCGCCAGCATCAGCGTCTCCGAGGTCATGCAGACCGCGTCGATACGCACGTGTGCCGCGTGGAAGGCCACCACCAGGCGCGGGGCGAGGGCGACCATGGAGGGCTGCGGCTCGTCGCGCGCGGCGGTACCCGGTGCGATGCGCGGCGGGCTGCCCTTGCTGCGCTTGCTCAGCAGGCCGTCCGTCTCCAGGAGCTGCAGCGCCTGACGGACCGTGCCGCGCTCGACGCCGAACTCATCGGCGAGCGTGGCCTGCGTGGGCAGTTGGTCGCCCGGCTTCAGGCTGCCCGCCCTGATGCGCTCGCGGAGTTGGTCGGCGATCTCCGGGGCCGTGAGCCTTCTCCTGCCGTTCAGTGTCGCGTCTGCCATGTCCGCCACGCCCTGCTCCCCTGGGTCCCGACCAAACGGCGCAACTCCCCTTGATTTGGTGGGAGTTGTCGCCCTCTTGTTTATATACCACGACCAAGTGGGGACAACTCCAATGCAGTTGGTCGCCAACTTGGAGGAAGGTGGCCAATGGTGGCAGCGAAGGAGACCAAGTAAGGCCCATCAGCGAAGCAACGCCGAAGCAGGAGGAACCACCATGTCCGTTCTCAGCCTCCTCTCCGCGGTGGTCGTGATCACCTTCGAACAGCTCGCACAGTGGCACTACGGCCCCGCCGGCCTCGCGGGCCTGCTCCTGCTCGCCATCGGCGCCAAGGCCAGGAACGCCACCTGCAGTTCGCTGGGCGGCGTGCTGCTCGCGCTCACGGTGGCCGGGCCCGCGCTGCAGTGACCGCGACGGGACCGAGGGCCTGTCGCGGGACCACGTCATGAGCTCAGTGTCAGGTCCTGGCTGATCGTGTTCCACAGGCCGTTGAACCACAGGTGGGACTGCTCCACGAAGGTCGTGTCCCGCAGCCCCGCCCCGTGCTCGAACGCGAAGAGCATCTGCCGCACGCCCTGCGCGTCGTACACGTCCACCCGCTCATGGTCGATCTGCTCGCCGCGTCTGGACAGCGTGTAGTACGCGAACAGCGCCTCGTTGCTGTTGAGCAGGTAGAGCTTGACCGGGGGCGTGAACGGCAGCGCGCGGAACTCCACCGTGACGTCCATGTTGTGCGTGGCCCGCAGGGCCAGCAGATTGTGGCGCAGCACCTGCCCCTGCGCGTTGCGCTGCGCCAGCCAGTCGCGCCGCAGCCTGCCGCCCATCACCGCCTCCACCCGCGTGGCCTCGGCCACCCGTGAGGCCTCCGCCGCCCGTGACGACGCGGGCTCGCGGGCCGGCGGCGCGGGCGCGGGGAACGCGAGGTCGATGTCCCGGCTCGGCAGCAGCACCCGGACCCGCACCCTGGCCGGTTTCGTACGGCCCTCGTGGATGAGGCGCAACGGTTCGCCCATCGCGAGCGTCAGCGAGACCGCCGTCAGGCACAGGGCGTCGATCTCCACGTCGGACTTCTGGAAGGCCTCGGCGATGCGCGGAGCGAGCGTCACCATCGTCGACTGCGGCTGCGCCTCGGGACCGAGCAGCGCGGGCCGCGGATGCTGCGCGACGGTGGGCGGGCTGCCCTTCGAGGCGTTCACCAACAGGTTCTCGGACTGCAGAATGCGCAGCGCCTGGCGTACGGCGGAGCGCTCCACACCGAATTCGCCCGCCAACTGTGCCTGTGTAGGCATCCGTTGGCCGGGACTCAGGCGACCGGACGTGATCCGGTCGCGCAGCGCGTCGGCCACTTCGCGGTACGTGTTGCGCGCCCGCTGTGACCTGGGCCGTCCGTTGACGGCGGCATGCTCCCCACTCACAACCAAACCCTACAACTTCCCGCCATCTTTGGGGAGTTGACGTGAAGGTGGTTATGAGCCGCCCTTCAATGGAGATAACTACCTTTGAGTTGGTGACCAACTTCCCGGACATGGTCGGGGGACCTGAAGTTGGTGACCACTAGGACCACAGGTCCTGAAGGAGGTAGGACAATGCCGCTCTTCGCCATCGTCGTCGCCGCACTCGCCATCGGGTTCGAGCAGCTCATCCAGTGGAAGTACGGGCCGATGGGCATCATCGCCTTCATCGTTCTCTCCATCGGCCTCAAGGCCAAGAACACCGTGATCAGCGGCATCGGGGCCGTCATCCTCGTGATGCTGCTCGCCCAGAGCGGCTGACCGGGCTCCCTTCCGGAGGGGAGCCGGGAGCCCGGTCGGTCAGTACGTCGTACGTGAACGGTGTCGCGGCTCAGAACACGTCGGGGCACCACGGCCGCCGCGCGGTCCGCAGCAAGGCACCGAGACCCGCGGCGGCGCCCTCCTCGTGCTCCACGATCCGCCCCAGGGCGGCGAGCCGCACCGCAGACTCGTCGCCCAGCCACAACGCCCCCAACTCACGTACACCGAAAGTGAGTTGGGGGGAGGCGGCGCCCGGCGAACAGACCGCCTCGCCGGGCGCCGCCGTCAGCGTGAACCGCCCGCCCGCGAGCCCCGCGGGGTCGAGCACCTCGAACGAGACCTCGCCGCTGGTGTCGTACGAGCGCGCTTCCATGGCCGCCGCGACGTCCAGGATCCGCACCCACAGGAAGTCGGCCTGCGTCACGATGCGGGCGGCGCGCGGGTCCGGCAGCAGGTGGGGCAACAGGTCGTCGGGGGCGCGCAGCCCGGACCGTACCGTGGTGATCCAGTCGACGGAGCAGACATACGTCCACAGGGCGCGCTCGGCGGCCGGGGTGACGGCGATCAACTGCCGTACCCGCGCCGTGTTCAGCGGCTGCTTGGCATCGCCCCAGCGGTCGTCGGCCTGGTAGTCGACCAGTCCTTCCACCTCGCCGCGCGCGTTGCGGTACACCGCGTAGAACGGCTCCGCCCACGGGTCTTCCGGGGCCGGCCACAGGCCGGTGTTGTGCTGCCACCAATGTTCGTCCCGCGACACGACACCGGCGACGCGGGCGCGCAGCCGCGCGTGCAGCTCAGGGCCTACCTTGCGCACCTCCTCCGGGTCCGCCAGGTCCACGCGGCCGCCGTCGTCCGGGCCCGCCCAGCGGGGGTCGAGGCCGGTCCGCGGTACGTCGACCTCCCACACGGTGGCGGTGGCAGCGGGGCCGAAGCCGAACCGTCCGTAGATCGGGTACTCCGCCGCGATCAGCGTCGCCGCGACGTCACCGCGCTCCTTCGCCTCGGCGAGGTCGGCCGCCATCATGCGGCTGAGCAGTCCGCGGCGGCGGTGCGTGGGGCTGACGGTGACGTTGGTGATCGCGTCCGTGGGGACGGTGGCGCCGCCCGGCACGGTGAGCTGCTGCGAGAAGGAGCGGAACGTGGCGACCTGCCGGGTGCCGGTGCCTCCGGCGGGGGCGAAGGCGGCGCGGGTGCGGGAGAGGTCGAAGTGGGCGCGGCGCTTCGCGACCGTCTGCGGGGAGGTGGTCGGGGGGCGCAGGAAACCGGTGTTGAGGGCGCGCGACCAGTCGGCGAGCTCGTCCTCGGTGACGGGTCGGACGTCTATGGCTGCGCCGGGGGTGGGGGTGGTGTCACTGCTGCTCATGCGCTCACGCTAGGCGGGCCCCGCGTCCGTGTTGCCCCAATTCCCCCCACGCCACGGGGCTCCGCCCCGGCCCCCGCGCCTCAATCGCCGGCGGGGCTGTAAATAGCCCCTGCAGGGGGCACCTCCCAGCGTTGGCTGGGGGAGATTGAGCAGGCCCGCCCGGCGAGGGCTTGAGGGCTCAGTCGCCGGCCAGGCGGGTCGTGCCGGTGAGGAGATCGTCCACCTGAGCCTCGCCCGCGCGGTAGCGGCGGGCGATTTCGGCGCTGCAGTCGTCCGCCGTGCGCTGAAGCTGGTGGCGGCGGCGCGAGACCTGCTGCTCGTAGCGGACGAGGCGGCCCATCGCCGTGCGCAGCTCGTCGTCCGTGCGGGCGACCAGGTCGGAGAGCTCGACCTCGGCGAGCATCTCCTGCGCGAGGCGCCGGGACTCGTCACTGAGCGGCGTGCCGAGAGTGACGTGCCGGGCGGAGGAGCGGTGGCTCGTCGGCTGGTCCCGCAGGATCTCCGACAGCCGGTCCACGACCGGCGCCTCGGGGTCCTTCCGCCGGTCCAGCTCGGCCCGCAGGATGTCGATCCGGCCCTGGAGCAGGCGTCGTACGTAGCTGAGGTCCGCCTCGTTCTGCTGCGAGTCGCGGCGCAGCGTGCGCAGCTCCGGCAGGCGCAGGGCCGACAGGTCCACGGCCGGCGCGGCGGGCAGCTCCGGGCTGTCGGTCCGCTGGGCCGGCGGGCGGGTCAGCGGGGCCACCCGTTCCCTGTGCGTCAGCGATACGGGCTGCCCCGGCAGCCCCGTACTCGTTGTGTGGCTCATGGCATGGGTATCCATGGTTGCTTACCGTCCCCTCGACCGGACCGCGCCGCACGCCACCGGCGCACCGCGTGTCAGCATGGTGCCACTCCCGGTGGTCACTTCGGGCCCGAGTGCCCCATATCCGCCCCGGATGGGGGGTTGGGGAGTATGTCAAACCCCTTGCGGAGCAAGAAAATCGGCGCACGGCATGATGGCCGTATGCGAGCAGTGGTGCAGAGGGTGGACGGCGCGAGCGTCGTCGTCGAGGACGAAGTCGTGGGCGAGATCAAGGGCGAGGGCCTGTGCGTCCTCGTCGGGGTCACGCACGAGGACACCAAGGAGAAGGCGGCCCAACTGGCCCGCAAACTCTGGTCGGTACGGATGCTGGCCGACGAGAAGTCGTGCAGCGACATCGACGCGCCGCTCCTCGTGATCAGCCAGTTCACCCTCTACGGAGACGCCCGCAAGGGCCGCCGCCCCACCTGGAACGCCGCCGCGCCAGGCCCCGTCGCCGAGCCGCTGGTCGACGAGGTCGTGGCGCGGCTGCGGGCGCTCGGCGCGACCGTGGCCACGGGCCGGTTCGGGGCGAAGATGCGGGTGTCCCTGACGAACGACGGCCCGTTCACGGTGCTGCTGGAGATGTAGCCCCTCTCGTACGGAGTGGCTACGGCTCGACGACGACTTCCTGCGCCGCCGCCGTGGCCTCCGCGAGGAGCTCCGCGTCGGCCGGCACGTTCCGCTTGATGACCGCGAGCGCGATCGGGCCGAGCTCGTGGTGGCGTACGGAGGTCGTCACGACACCGATCTTCCGGCCCTCGGGACCGTCCGCGGCGAGCCGCACCTCGGCGCCGTGCGGCGGCAGGTGCACCTCGCTGCCGTCCAGGTGCAGGAAGACGAGCCGCCGCGGCGGCTTCCCCAGGTTGTGCACGCGGGCGACGGTCTCCTGCCCCCGGTAGCAGCCCTTCTGCAGATGCACGGCCGAGCCGATCCAGCCCAGCTCGTGCGGGATGGTGCGGTGGTCCGTCTCGAAGCCGAAGCGCGGCCGGTGCTGCTCGACGCGCAGCGCCTCGTACGCGAGCAGCCCGGCCACCGGGCCGTTCTCCCCCGCGTACGACTCCAGGTCGGCGCGCGGCAGGAACAGATCCCGGCCGTGCGGCGTCTCGCGCACCACCACCCCGTCCGGCACCGGCGCGATCGACCCGGCCGGCAGATGCACGACGGCGAACTCGTCCGTCCGGTCGGCGGCCTCGACCCGGTAGAAGAACTTCATGGACTCCAGGTACGCGAGGAGGGCCTCCTGCGTGCCCGGCTCGACGTGCGCCCACGTCGTCGTACCGTCGTCGACGAGGTACAGGGCGTGCTCGATGTGTCCGTTGGCGGAGAGGATCAGCGCCTCGGTGGCCTGCTCGGGCGGCAGCTGCTCCACATGCTGGGTGAGCAGCAGGTGCAGCCAGCTCAGCCGGTCCGCGCCGGTGACCGTGATCACGCCGCGGTGCGACAGGTCGACGACGCCCGCCCCGTCGGCGAGGGCGCGCTGCTCGCGGAACAGGTCGCCGTAGTGCGCGGCGACGCCTTCGTCCACGCCCTCGGCGGGGACGGCGCCGGGCAGGGTCAGCAGGGGGCTGCTCGGTGAAAGTCGCTGCATGTTCACACACACTACGACGAGTGGGCGGACGCGCTTATTCCTGCGGAGCCTCCGCTATTCCTGCGTACGCCCTTTGTCCTTGGCGCAGTTCTCACAGCGGCCGAAGATCGCGAAGTGCTTGAGGTCGGTGTCGAAACCGAACTCCTCGCGCAGCTTGGCGGTGAACTCCGCCGCCACGTCCACATCCGCCTCGATCACGTTCGTACAGTCGCGGCACACCATGTGGATGTGGTGGTGTCGGTCGGCGAGGTGGTACGTGGGCGCGCCGTGCCCGAGATGGGCGTGCGAGACGAGCCCGAGCTCCTCCAGGAGCTCCAGGGTCCGGTAGACCGTCGAAATGTTGACCCCCGACGCCGTCTTGCGCACTTCGCACAAGATGTCGTCGGGGGTCGCGTGCTCAAGGGTGTCCACGGCTTCGAGGACAAGCTGGCGCTGCGGCGTCAGCCGGTAGCCGCGCTGCCGCAGATCGCTCTTCCAGTCGATACCTTCGGTGCTCACCACACCGCCGAGTGTAGAACCACTTGAGGAAAGCGATTCGACCTACTTGAAGAAGGCGATGCCGTCGTCCGGGGCGTCGTCCGGAAGGTTGCGCGCCATCTCGGCGACGTCCTCGGGCGAGATGACCTTCTTGAGCTGGGCGGACATGTACGGGCGCAGCGGAACCTCGGGGGTCTGCTTCTCGCCGACCCACATCAGATCGCTCTTCACGTAGCCATAGAGGCGCTTGCCGCCGCTGTACGGGCCGGAGGCCGCGGTGCGGGCCACCGCGTCCGTGGCGATCTCGATCTGCGGCTTCTTGTCGGCGAGCTCGCCGTACCAGACCTCGACGACACCGTCGTCACGGACCATGACGACCTCGACCTTGCGGTCCTTGCCGATCCGCCAGAAGCCCGACTCGGACTCCAGAGGCTTCACCTTGTTGCCCTCGGCGTCCAGGACCCAGGTGTGCGAGCGGTACTCCAGGAAGTCCCGCCCGTCGTGGGTGAAGGAGACCTCCTGACCGAAGTTGGCCTTCTCGGCGCCCGGGAAGTCGGTGACGCCGGCGCCCGCCCAGTCGCCCAGGAGGAAGGCGAGGGGGACGAGGTCGGGGTTCAGGTCGGACGGGATCTGGATCATGAGCGGTTCAGACGTCTCTCAGTGGGGGGTCAGCGCTGGCCCTGGTACAGCTTCTTCACGGTCAGACCCGCGAAGGCGACAACGCCGACGCAGACCAGGACGAGAAGGGTGGAGAAGAAGGCCTCAAGCACGGGATTGCTCCTCGGTGAGCGGAACGTATGCGGATAACAGAGCCGGACCCCACTGTAGTCGTCCGGGCACCGGCCCTCTCGGCGAGGTCGGTCACAGCGGGTGTCAGCGGGAGTCTCATCGGGGGTCTCACCGGGGGCGCTTCTTGCCGTCCAGTTCGTCCCACCAGTCGTCGGACTTCTCATCGCCCGAGGGATCGTCCCACCAGCGGTCGTCGGGCCCGCGCCGGTTGGCGACGATGGCGGCGACCGGCGGGATGACCATGGCGACGACGCACATGGCCACGGCGGCCGGCACGGACCAGAGCCGCACGACGCCCCAGGCCAGCACGAACAGGCCGATGCAGACGCCCATCATGGCGAAGTAGACGTGCTTTCGCCGTGCGTACATACCTTCAGCGTAAGCCCGCGGGCACGGCCCGGCACCGGCCTCGGACATGCCGAAGGACCGCACCCGTACCAGTGGCGTCCAACCCAGGCGGGGTGCGGCCCTTCAGCCGTCGTGTGTGACCGCTCAGACGGCGATCGCGACCTCCGCGAGCCCGCCGGTCTGGGCGACGACCGTACGGTCGGCCTGGCCGCCGGGGACCAGGGCGCGCAGGGTCCACGTGCCCTCGGCCGCGTAGAAGCGGAACTGGCCCGTGGCCGAGGTGGGGACCTCGGCGGTGAACTCGCCGGTCGAGTCCAGGAGGCGCACGTAACCGGTGACGGGCTCGCCGTCCTTGGTCACCTGGCCCTGGATCGTGGTCTCACCGGGCTTGATCGTCGAGGCGTCGGGGCCGCCGGCCTTCGCTCCGCACATGTCGCTCTCCTAGGAAGTGAAAGGTCGCTGGGTTACTTGTTGGCGCCGAGCTCGATCGGCACGCCGACGAGGGAGCCGTACTCGGTCCACGAGCCGTCGTAGTTCTTGACGTTCTCCTGGCCGAGCAGCTCGTGCAGCACGAACCAGGTGAGCGCGGAACGCTCACCGATGCGGCAGTACGCGACGGTGTCCTTGGCCAGGTCGACCTGCTCGTCCTCGTAGAGGGCCTTGAGCTCGTCGTCCGACTTGAAGGTGCCGTCGTCGTTGGCGTTCTTCGACCACGGGATGTTGCGCGCGGACGGGACGTGGCCCGGACGCTGCGACTGCTCCTGCGGGAGGTGGGCCGGGGCGAGCAGCTTGCCGGAGAACTCGTCGGGCGAGCGCACGTCGACGAGGTTCTTGTTGCCGATCGCGTCGACGACGTCGTCGCGGAAGGCGCGGATCGACGTGTCCTGCGGCTTGGCCTTGTACTGCGTGGCCGGGCGGTTCGGGACCTGCGAGCCGTCGACCAGGTCGCGGGAGTCGAGCTCCCACTTCTTGCGGCCGCCGTCGAGGAGCTTGACGTCCTGGTGGCCGTAGAGCTTGAAGTACCAGAACGCGTAGGACGCGAACCAGTTGTTGTTGCCGCCGTAGAGGACGACGGTCGTGTCGTTGCCGATGCCCTTCTTCGACAGCAGCTCCTCGAAGCCGGCCTGGTCGATGAAGTCACGGCGGACCGGGTCCTGGAGGTCCTTGGTCCAGTCGATCCGGATCGCGTTCTTGATGTGGTTCTTGTCGTACGCGGACGTGTCCTCGTCGACCTCGACGATGGCCACGCTGTCGTTGTCGAGGTTGGCCTCGACCCAGTCGGCGTCTACCAGGACGTCACTGCGGCTCATGCTGTCTTCCTCCGGGGCAGTTGCGGGGGCATGCGAAAGGGGTGTGCACAGCTGCACGGGGACCCCGAGGCATCGGCCTCAAGGGGTCCGGGAAAAGCGGGAGTTGCTCCGTCCCGCTCAGGCGGTGCGACAGAGCATGGCGGCGACGCGGCACAGGTCTACTGCCCGCCGCTTCGTGAGATCCGCCTGTCGCTTCATGGGTCCGATCGTAAGGACGTACCGGTGGCCGTGTCACCGGCATGTCGGATGGTGAGACGAGATCGTCCGGAATATGAGAACGATCGCGTTCCGGGGCGGCATTCGTCCCGCCGCCGCACCGCCGGGCGCCCCTCGACATCTACTCTGCGGACGCCGTCGTCTCGCAGTTCGGACCAACGGTGTCCGTGGCCCGTTCCGACGTCTTCCCCGGCCTACCCGACCAGGTCGAGGTCCGAACCCTTCACCGTGATCTCGATGCCCTGGCCGACGGCCTGCACCCGGTCGAGCTCGATGCCGGCCGGCAGGTCGTCGAGCGCCTGCTGGAAGTCGATGACCCCCCGGATCCGGTCCTTCGCCAGGTCGAACGCGGGGATGTCCGGCAGGCTGCCGGCGCGGGCGGACACCTTGCCGCCGTCGACGTTCACCGTGCTGCGCACCGTGGGCCGCACCGTGCCGAGCGGAGTCTTGACGGCGACCGTCACCTTGACCTTGTGGTCACCGGCGTACGCGAGGCCGTCGATCCACGCGGTCACGCCGGGGGCGACCTGCGCCGGGCCCTGCTTCTTCACGGCCTTGAGGAGCTCGGCGTAGTCGATACGGGCGGTGCCGGTGGCCGAGCCGGCGGTGGCGGAGCTGTAGCTGCTGTCGAACTTCACGCCATGCATCTCGGCCTTGAGGTCGGCGATGCGGATGCCGGCGTCGTCGCTCTTGCCGCTCTTCGCCTCGAAGTCCTGGATGCCGAGTTCGACGTCGTCGAGGGTGCCGCCCGCGACCTGAGTCAGGAACGGGAAGCCCTTGATCGACACGTCGGGGGTCTGTCCGAGCCCCTCGCTCGTGCGGATCTTGTCGGCGGCCTTGCTCTCGGCGAAGTGGACCGCGATGCGGTCGGCCGCGACGAAGAGGCCGCCGATGACGACGACAAATATCAGCAGTATTCGCAGTGCGCGCATGGCGGGGAGGGTACGCGAACGTCGGCACGTCAAGCCCCGCCGGCGTTTGAGGCGCGGGGCTTGATGTGGGCCGCCAGGGCTTGAGTGGGCTATCCGAGCGCGCGGCCAAGCAGCCAGACCGCCGGGGCCGACGCGGCCAGCGGCAGCGCTACGCCCGCCGTCATGTGGACGAACCGGGACGGGTAGTCGTACGACGCGACGCGGTGGCCGATGACGGCGCAGGCGCCCGCACCGAGGCCGAGGAAGGCACCCCCCGTACCGAACCCGGTCACCCCGCCGGCCGCGACCCCCGCACCGGTCGCCGCGAGCAGCGCCACGATCACGGACGCGACCGTCGGCAGCGGCAGCGCGCGGGCCAGGATCGCGACCGCCACGGCCACCCCGCCGACCGTCACCGCTTCCGGCTCGGCCGCCAGGTGTCCGGCCGCGACGATCGCCAGGGCCGCCGAGGCCACGGTCGCCATCAGGCCGTACATCCGCTCGTCCGGGTCGGCGTGCGAGCGCAGCTGGAGGACCAGGGTGAGCAGCACCCAGACGCCGAGCGTGCCGAGGATCGCGGCGGGGCCGTTGTCCCGGCCCGCCACGAGCAGCGCGACATCGGCGGCGACGCCGCCCATGAAGGCGAGCGCGATGCCCTGGCGCGCGGGCCACATCCCGTTGAGCCGGAACCAGCCCGCGGCCGTGACCGCCTGCAGCACCACCAGCGGGACGAGCAGCGCGTACGACCCGATGGCGGCGCCCCCCGCGAGCAACGCCGCGAGCACGGCAGTGATCGCGGCGGGCTGCAACCCCGGCTCGATGACGGGAGAGCGACGCGCCCGCCGTCCAAGCCCCTGCGGCGTTTGAGCAGGCCTTTCAAGCCCCTCCGACGCCGAGGGCGCGGCCTCGTACGACCACTGCTGCTGCGGCACCGGCGCCGGCTGCACCTGCCCGTACGCGTCGTACTGATACGGATACTGCTGGTTGTTGCTCATCGGGGTGTCATCCTCCTGCGAACGGCGGGAGCACCTCGACCGTGCCGCCCTCGGCAAGCCGTACCGTCTCATGGCCGCGGGTCCCGACCGGGTCCCCGTCCACCAGGAACGAGGAACGCTGGAGGACCCGGACGAGATCGCCGGGGTGCCGCGTACGCACCGCTTCCAGCGCCACGGCCAGGGTCTCGGCCTCGTACGGCTCCTCGGCGACGCCGGCGGCGGCCTTGGCCGCGGCCCAGAAGCGGATCGTGCCCTGCGCCATTCCCGACTCCTCTCGGTCCCGCTCTGTTCGGTCCCGCTCTGTTCGGTCCCGCTCTGTTCGGTCCCGCTCTGTGTGCGGCGTCCTATTGTGCGGCAAGCGTCGCCGCGGCCCACGCCCCGATCCGCTCGATCAGCTCGTCGCTCGCCGCGTTCTCGGCGTGGCCCATCCCCGGTTCGAGCCACAGCTCCGCGTCCCCTTCGGCCGCCGCACCGAGCAGCATCCGGGGGTGGTCGACGGGAAAGTACGGGTCACGGTCGCCGTGCACCACGAGCAGCGGGGTCGGCGCGAGCAGCGGAACCGACTCGACCGGGGAGAGCGGGACCGGGTCCCAGCCGTACGGGTGGATCCGCGTGCGCAGCCCGAAGCGGCTGACAAGGCGCCCGACGGGCCGGGTCACCGCCCAGTTCACCCGCCGCATCGAAGGCGTGCCGCGGTAGAACCACCGGGCGGGGGCGCTCACCGCGACGACCCCGTCAACGCGCGCTTCCGTGCGCCCCCTGTGCAGCGCGGCCTGCCGCAGCACCACGGAACCGCCCATGGAGAAGCCGACCGTCACCACGCGCGCGTGGCCGAGCGAGCGCGCCCACTCGACCGCCGCCGCGAGGTCGAGCACCTCCTTGTCGCCGACCGTGGACCGCCCGCCGGAGCGCCCGTGGCCCCGAAACGAGAACGTGACCACGGCCGCACGCTGCGCGAACACCGCCGCCGCGCGGCGCACGCGGGGCCGCTCCAGATCGCCGGTGAAGCCGTGCGCGAGCACGATCGCCGGGGTCTCGGGGCCGCCCGGACCGGGCTCGTAGGCGGCGTCGATGGCGACCCCGTCGCGTGTCCGGAGCATCACGCGCCGCCTCCGTTCGGTGATCGGCCACACAGAAGATCCACGCTCGTCACCTGCCGGACCCCAAGTCATGTGGGCTATTCTGCTGGGAAGAGGACTCGGGCAATGCAGCCCCCGGGTCCTTTTGTGCTTTCAGGGCCGTTGTATACGACGCCCCGAAAACACCAGCAGAACCACAGGTCAGGACCCGCGGGCGCGGGGTCCCGGCCTTGTACGAAGCAGTGCCGCAAACGTCCTCGATGGGACCGAGGAGGAACCAGACGTTATGGGCGAGCGAACCGTGCACGAACGTATGACGACCCCCAGGGCAGGTGGGGACCGATGAGCTCTCTTCTGCTCCTCACCAATGCCCTTCAGCCGTCGACGGAGGTGCTCCCCGCTCTCGGCCTGCTCCTGCACAACGTGCGAGTGGCCCCGGCGGAGGGCCCCGCCCTCGTCGACACCCCCGGTGCCGATGTCATCCTCATCGACGGGCGCCGGGATCTCCCTCAGGTCCGCAGCCTCTGTCAGCTGCTCCGCTCCACGGGGCCCGGCTGTCCGCTGGTGCTCGTCGTGACGGAGGGCGGCCTCGCCGCCGTCACCGCCGACTGGGGCATCGACGACGTACTCCTGGACACCGCGGGACCCGCGGAGGTCGAGGCCCGCCTCCGGCTCGCCATGGGCCGGCAGCAGATCGTCACCGACGACTCCCCCATGGAGATCCGCAACGGCGATCTCTCGGTGGACGAGGCGACGTACAGCGCGAAGCTCAAGGGCCGGGTCCTCGACCTGACCTTCAAGGAGTTCGAGCTCATCAAGTACCTGGCGCAGCACCCCGGCCGCGTGTTCACGCGCGCCCAGCTGCTCCAGGAGGTCTGGGGCTACGACTACTTCGGCGGCACCCGGACCGTGGACGTGCACGTGCGAAGGCTGCGCGCCAAGCTCGGGCCCGAGCACGAGTCGCTCATCGGCACCGTGCGCAACGTGGGCTACCGCTTCGTCACCCCGGAGAAGCCGGAGAAGAAGGCGGAGAAGAACGCCGAGGCGCGGGCCGAGAAGAAGGCCGAGCAGGAGGCCGCCGCCGCGAACCAGGCGGATAACGCAGCCAACCCGGACAAGGTCCCGTCCCCTGTGGACGGAGCGGGCCGCCCAACCTCCGTGCGCCGTTAGCCGTGCGGCTCACGACCTGCCCAGAGGGTGGTCCATCCGCGTAGACTCCGCGCGTGGCCAAGGTGACTCGGGACGATGTGGCGCGGCTGGCGGGTACCTCGACCGCCGTCGTGTCCTACGTGATCAACAACGGACCCCGGCCGGTCGCCCCGGCCACGCGCGAGCGGGTGCTCGCCGCGATCAAGGAGCTGGGGTACCGGCCCGACCGGGTCGCCCAGGCCATGGCCTCGCGGCGGACCGACCTCATAGGCATGATCGTGCCGGACGCGCGCCAGCCGTTCTTCGCGGAGATGACGCACGCCGTCGAACAGGCGGCGTCGGAGCGCGGAAAAATGGTCCTGGTCGGGAACTCGGACTACGTGCCGGACCGTGAGGTCCACTATGTGCGCGCCTTCCTCGGCATGCGGGTCTCCGGGCTGATCCTCGTCTCGCACGGTTTCAACGACCTCGCGGCGAACGAGATCGAGGCCTGGGACGCCCGCGTCGTGCTACTGCACGAGCGGCCCGAGGCGATCGACGACGTCGCGGTCGTGACCGACGACGTGGGCGGCGCCCAGCTCGCCACCCGCCACCTCCTGGAGCACGGCCACGACTACGTCGCCTGTGTGGGCGGCACCGCGGACACCCCCTCCGTCGGCGACCCGGTCTCCGACCACGTCGAGGGCTGGCGCCGTGCCATGAAGGAGGCGGGGCGGTCCATCGAGGGACGGCTCTTCGAGGCGCCGTACAACCGTTACGACGCCTACAAGATGGCGCTCGGCCTGCTGTCAGGGCCCGACCGGCCGCCCGCGGTCTTCTGCTCGACGGACGACCAGGCCATCGGTGTGCTGCGGGCCGCGCGCGAGCTGCGCATCGACGTGCCGGGCAGTCTCGCGGTGGCCGGGTTCGACGACGTGAAGGAGGCGGGGCTCACCGATCCGACGCTGACCACCGTCGCCTCGGACCGTCCGGCGATGGCGCGGGCCGCCGTGGACCTCGTACTGGACGACTCGCTGCGGGTGGCAGGGTCGCGGCGCGAGCGGCTGAAGCTGTTCCCCTCGCGGCTGGTCGTCCGGCAGTCCTGCGGCTGCGCGTAGCCGCTCTGCGGGTCGCCGGATCATTGGTCGGGGTCGACCTTTATTTCGGGCAAACAGGGTTCTGTTGGGACTCTCAGGGAGCACTCAGGCAGCTCTCATGTACGCGTCACAGGCTTGGTGCCATGACCGAGACCTACCGCCGAAGCGGCGATGACTCCCAGGCCCACCCTCCGCAGCCCCCGTACCTGCCGGGCGTGGTGCTCTCCGAGCAGACGCACGAACAGCCGCGGTACGAGCAGCCGCAGCAGGAGCAGGCGCAGCACGAGCAGCACCCGCAGCACGGCACCCCGAAGAAGAAGCGGCTGCGCGGGCCGGCCGGGCTGATCACCGCGGTGGCGATCGCGGCGGCGGCCGTCGGCGGCGGCACCGCGTACGCCTTCCAGGAGTTCACCGGCTCCGCCACGGCCTCGTCCTCCACCAGCACCACGGTGGTGCCCAGCAGCAAGAAGGGCACCGTGTCCGGCGTCGCGGAGGCGGTCAGCCCGTCGATAGTCGAGGTCAACGCGACGCTCGGCTCCGGGTCCTCGACCGGCTCCGGCGTGATCATCACCGGTGACGGCGAGATCGTCACCAACAACCACGTCGTGTCCGGCGCCTCCTCCGTCAAGGTCTCGACGAGCGACGGCAAGACGTACACGGCGGACGTCGTCGGCACCGACGCGAAGAAGGACCTCGCGCTCATCAAGCTGAAGAACGCCTCCGGCCTCAAGGCCGCGACACTCGGCGACTCCGAGGGCGTCAAGGTGGGCGACGACGTCGTCGCGATCGGCTCGCCCGAGGGCCTGACCGGCACCGTGACCAGCGGCATCGTCTCCGCGCTCCAGCGCGACGTCACCGTCTCCACCGACGAGGGCCAGCAGCAACAGCAGGGCGGCAGCGGCGGCAGCGGCGAGTGGCCGTTCGAGTTCGGCGGCCAGGAGTTCAACGGCAACACCGGCTCGTCCAAGACGACGTACAAGGCGATCCAGACCGACGCGTCCCTCAACCCGGGCAACTCCGGCGGCGCCCTGATCGACATGAACGGCAACATCATCGGCATCAACTCGGCGATGTACTCGTCCGCTTCGGACTCCTCCACATCGTCGTCCAGCAACGGCAGCGTGGGCCTCGGCTTCGCCATCCCGATCAACACGGTCAAGGCGGACCTGGACACGCTGCGCGCCGGCGGCACCGACAGCTGACGTGCCGCGCACGCGACGCGCGGCACGCACACGCCGGGTGGCCGTGCGACGCTGAGAGGCGCCGCCCACCCACCCGTACCGACCGACAGGAAGCACAACCCATGAGTCCCGCCGAAGGCGACCCGCACCGCATCCTCATCGTCGACGACGAGCCCGCGGTACTGGAGGCACTCCAGCGTTCTCTCGCCTTCGAGGGCTACGGCACCGAGGTCGCGGTCGACGGCGCCGACGCCCTGGAGAAGGTCGCCTCGTACCGCCCCGACCTGGTCGTCCTCGACATTCAGATGCCCCGCATGGACGGCCTGACCGCCGCCCGACGGATGCGCGCCACCGGCTCCACCACCCCGATCCTCATGCTCACCGCCCGTGACACGGTCGGCGACCGGGTCACCGGCCTCGACGCGGGCGCCGACGACTACCTGGTCAAGCCGTTCGAGCTCGACGAACTGTTCGCGCGGGTGCGGGCCCTGCTGCGGCGCAGCTCCTACGCGGCCGCCGGCGACGAAGCCGCCGACTCCGACGCACTCTCCTTCGGCGACCTGCGGATGGACCTGACGACCCGGGAGGTCACGCGCGGCGGGCGCGCGGTCGAGCTGACCCGCACCGAGTACACGCTCCTGGAGATGTTCCTCGCGCACCCCCGCCAGGTCCTCACGCGCGAGCAGATCCTCAAGGCGGTCTGGGGCTTCGACTTCGAGCCGTCCTCCAACTCCCTGGACGTCTACGTCATGTACCTGCGGCGCAAGACCGAGGCGGGCGGCGAACCGCGCCTCGTGCACACCGTGCGGGGCGTGGGATACGTGCTGCGGTCCGACGGGGCGGCCGAGTGAGCAAGCTCGTCCGGCGGCTGCGGACGCTGCCGCTGAGGTCGCGGATCGCGCTCCTGGTGGCGGTCGCGGTGGCGGCAGCGGTCGCCGCGGTGGCGGTGACCTGCTGGTTCATCACGCGCGGGCAGCTGTACGCGCAGATGGACCACGACCTGCACGCACAGGTCGGCTCGCTGAACCAGTCCCGTCAGGTCACCGCGGTGCTTGGCTGCACCTCCTCCTCCAACCAGCGCGGGCTGCCCGGACCGACCATCCAGCTCATCTCCGCCGACGGCCGCGTCTGCACGTGGCGCGGCGAATCGACGATCCCGGCGCAGCCGTCCGACATCGCCGTGGCCGAGGGCACGTCGAAGGAGGCGCTGCACACCACGGACGCCGAGAACGAAACGGCCATGCGGGTTCTCACCGTGCCGTTCAGCTTCAACGACAACCCGGTCAAGGGCGGTGCCGTTTCCATCGCCACCCCCCTCGACGAGATCACCAAGCCCCTGACCACCCTGGCCTGGCTGCTCCTCGCCGTGGGCGGCGTGGGTGTCCTCGGCTCCACGGCCGCCGGTCTGTGGATCGCCCGCACCGGTCTGCGCCCCGTCGACGAGCTCACCGAGACCGTCGAGCACGTGGCCAGGACCGAGGACCTCACGGTCCGGATCCCGGTCGAGGGCGACGACGAGATCGCGCGGCTCTCGGAGTCGTTCAACTCGATGACCGCCTCGCTCGCCTCCTCCCGCGAGCTCCAGCAGCAGCTCATCGCCGACGCGGGGCATGAACTGCGGACGCCGCTGACCTCGATGCGTACCAACATCGAACTGCTCACCCGGATCGAGGAGACGGGCCGCACCATCCCCCCGGAGGACCGCAAGGCGCTGATGGCCTCGCTGAAGGCGCAGATGACGGAGCTTGCCGCGCTCATCGGCGACCTTCAGGAACTGTCGCGTACGGGACTGACCGGGGCGGAAGGGCCGCTGAAGGTGGTCTCGCTGCACGACACCGTGCGAAGCGCCATCGAGCGCGCCCGGCTGCGCGGCCCCGAGCTGACCTTCGCCTCGGAGCTGGCCCCCTGGTACGTACGGTCCGAGCCCGCGGCACTTGAGCGGGCGGTCGTGAACCTGCTGGACAACGCCGTGAAGTTCAGCCCGGAGAAGGGCCGCGTCGAGGTCCGGCTGATGCGCGGCACGCTCACCGTGCGGGACCACGGCCCCGGCATCCCTGACGATGAACTGCCGTACGTCTTCGACCGGTTCTGGCGCTCACCGACCGCGCGCGCCCTGCCGGGTTCGGGCCTCGGCCTGTCGATCGTGGCGCGCACGGTCGAGGCCAGCGGAGGACAGATCGCGCTCTCGACGGCGGACGGCGGCGGCACGGTCGCCACGCTGATCCTCCCCGGCGCGCCGACACCGCCGCCGGAGATCCCGTAGGACAGGGCCTGGGCCCTGTCGGTCACTTGCCGATCGAGAGCCCGCCGCCCGACAGGTCCACCCGGATCCCTTCCTTCTCCACGGTCACGTCCTGCAGCCGCACATAGCCGTCGTCGCCGGGCAGCTTCGGCAGCCGGAAGGCGAGGGAGAGGCGGTCGGCGAGCTCGGGCTTGGTGAGGCGGGTGAGGCCGTCGAGCAGCGCCGGGTCGAGCCCGACCCGCTTCAGGATCTCGGGGTGGGCGAGCGCGATGTCGATGAGGTTCGTGCCCATCAACTGCTTGACGAAGCGCGGCGTCCCGGTCAGCTCGCGCAGCTTCGCGTCGCTGTTCAGCGCCTGCTGCACCGCACTGTCCGGTACCCCGAGACGCTTCACCACGGCAGGCACGGCGAGCAGCTGCCGCGCCTTGTCGGCCTGCTTGGTGAGCTTGTCCACGGACGCGCGCGTGAGGTGCAGGCCCTCGGAGGCGCGGGTGCCGGGTCGGTAGGTGGCGAGGTCGCCGACGGCCAGGCTCATGTTGTCGATGTCGGTGGAGATCCCGGACGCGCCGAGCCGCTGGATGTTCGCGTCCGCCCGCACCTTCACGTCGTGCCCGGCGACGGGCAGGGTGCCGCGCGCGAGCACCTTGTTCTTGCCGTGCCCGCTGAACGTGACCTGGGACGCGCCCAGCTCCCTGTTCATGTCGGCGAAGCTGAGCAGCACCTCGCCGTGCATCGCGTCGGCGTAGGCGCCGCTGATCTCGGTGAGGCCCGAGCCCTTGATGCGTACGTTGTGCGCGGTCGCGGAGACCTTGGCGAGGGTGACGCGGTCGGCGGCGACGTCGGGGACGGTCACCTTCAGTTCGCCGATGCGGCGGTCGGCGAGCTGGGTGAGAAACGGGAAGCCGGCGATCTCCACCTCGGGGGCGGCCGTCAACTTCATTTGTTTCTTGATCTGTTGCGCCGCCTTGTTCTCGGCGTAGAGCACCGCCCAGCGGTCGCCCAGGGCGAGGAATCCGCACAGGACAAGGACCGCGATCAGGCCCTTCAGCGCGAAGGAGAGCCCGGCGAGGCGACTTCGGCGCCTGCGCCGGCCGGCTCGCCTGTGGTCGGGCGGAACCAAATCCTCCGCACCGCCATCAAACCAATCGTCGAACGTCGTGCGGTCGTCGGCCAGGGTGTCGTCGGCTATGCGGTGGGGGGTACGCATCGGGTGATTCCATCACACAACCCCACCAGTTGCACAAATAATCTTCACATGCGAAGGGTGGCCCACTGTTCAACCGTAGGCCACCCCAATGCAAGCTCTGTTTCAGCTATTTGACGATCGTGATGCGGTCCGCCTTCGGCGGCGCGATCGGGTTCGAGGCCGAGGAGTTGGCGGTCAGGTAGTCGTTGAGCGCCTTCAGGTCATCGCTTCCGACCAGCGGGTTCTTGCCCGCCCCGAGCGCCGCGAAGCCGTCGCCGCCGCCCGCGAGGAAGGAGTTCATCGCGACGCGGTAGGTGGCGGTCGGGGCGATGGCGGCGCCGTTCAACCTGATCGAGTCGGTGACGACCCGGTCGGCCCCCGCCTTGGTCATGTCGAGCGTGTACGTGAGGCCCGCCGAGGGCTGAAGGATTTTCGGCGAGGCCGCGTTCGACCCGCTGACCTGCTGCTTGAGCGCGGTGACGAGCTGCTCGCCGGTCAGGTCGGCCAGATTGACGGTGTTGCTGAACGGCTGCACGGCGAAGCCCTCGCCGTACGTCACCACGCCGTCGCCCTCGCCCCCGCTCGCCTTGAACACCAGGTCGGAGCGGATGCCGCCCGGGTTCATCAGCGCCAGATCGGCCTCCGGGTCAAGGGACTTGGCATGCGCGAGCTGCGCGTCGGCGATGAGGTCACCGAGCGGGGCTTCGGGGGTCGTGGCCCCGCAGCCGGGCACATCGGCGGAGATGTAGCCGACGGGCTGGTTCGCGACCGGCGCGGCCAGCTTGTTCCACTGCCCGATCAGCGCCGTCATGTCGGCGGCCTTCGGCTGCGTCCGGGTGACGACGTGGTTGGCGGAGGTGGGGTTCTTGGCGGCGGGCGACTTCACCGACGTACGGACGACGTCCTTGGTGGCACGGTCGTACGTCAGGGTCGTGTCCGTGTAGAGCTTCCCGTACGAGGACGCGGACGTGACCATGCGCGGTTTGCCGGCCGGATCCGGGATCGTGCACGCGTACGCGTTGTGGGTGTGGCCGGTGACCAGGGCGTCGACCTTGGACGTGACGCCCTTGGCGATGTCGACGATCGGCCCGGACACGCCACTGCCGCCGCTCGGCGCGTCACAGTCGTAGTTGTACGAGGCCGAGGCCGGGGCGCCGCCCTCGTGGACCAGCGCGACGATCGACTTCACGCCCTGCTTGTCGAGGATCTTCGCGTACTTGTCGACGGTCTCGATCTCGTCGTGGAACTTCAGCCCCTTGACGCCCTCCGCCGACACGATGTCCGGCGTCCCCTCGAGGGTGACGCCGATGAACCCGACCTTCACGCCCTTGTGCTTCCACACCCAGTAGGGGGCGAGGGCCGGCTTGCCGGTCTTCTCGTCGGTGACGTTCGCGGCCAGGTACGGATAGTCGGCGCCTTCGAAGGTGCGCCCGTCCTCATAACACCCGTCCTTCGGATGGCAGCCGCCCTTTTGCAGCCGCTTCAACTCCCCCGAACCCTCGTCGAATTCATGGTTCCCGACCGAGGTCACGTCCAGGTCCAGCTTGTTCATGGCCTCGACGGTCGGCTCGTCGTGGAACAGGCCGGACAGCAGCGGGCTGGCTCCGACCAGGTCGCCCGCGGCGGCCGTGACGCTGTACGGGTGGCCCTGGCGGGCCTTGCGCAGGGAGCTCGCCAGGTACTCGACGCCGCCCGCGTCGATCTTCTTGGTGGTGCCGTCGGCCTGGTCCTCGGTGACCTGCCCGGAGGACCCGGCCGGCGGCTCCAGGTTCCCGTGGAAGTCATTGAAGGACAGCAGCTGTACGTCCTGGTAGCGCCCCTGCCCCGCCTTCGCGGCACTGGCCCCGGCGGGCAACGCGGCCACCAGCGCGCCCGCGGCGGCGAGTGTGACAGCGGCGGCGAACGCGGCACGCAGCCGACGCCCACGTCTCTTGGTCCGTACGTGCATGGGATCCCCCTCGGGGTGCGGTGCGACGACCGTGGATGTGGAGGCAGCCTAGAGTCAACGCGCGTAGTACGTAAGCAAAATCAAGCCCGTGCGGCGATTGAGCACACCAAGCCCCGCCGGCGCTTGAGGCGCGGGGTCCGGGGCGGAGCCCCGTGGCGTAGGACCGGCGCCGCGCACCAGGCACCCGCCCCGGGCGGAGCCCAGCCGTACCCTCGTATCCATGACCACGGACCCCGCCCCCACCCCCGACCCCGGCCGCCGAATCGACACCCTGACCACCCTGACCGCCGAGCAATCCACCACCGTGCTCGCCCTGCTCGGCGAAGCCACCCGCACGGACGGCCAGCAAGCCGTCTCCGAGCAGGGCCGGCTGCGACTGCGGGGAGGCGAGCGGGAGGGCGTACGGCATCTGCTGCTCAGCGTCGGCGACGAGCTGGCCGGTTACGCGCAGCTGGAGGACACCGACCCCGTCGAGGCCCCGGCCGCCGAGCTGGTCGTGCACCCGGCACACCGGGGGCACGGTCACGGGCGGGCGCTCGGCAGCGCGCTGCTCGCCGCCTCCGGCAAGCGGCTACGCGTGTGGGCGCACGGCGGTCACAGCGCGGCGCGCCATCTCGCGCAGGTGCTCGGACTGACCCTGTTCCGCGAACTGCGGCAGATGCGGCGGCCGTTGGAGAACCTGGATCTCGCGGAGCCGGCCCTGCCCGCGGGCGTCCGGATCCGTACGTTCGTGCCCGGCCAGGACGACGAGGCGTGGCTCGCGGTGAACAAGGCGGCGTTCGCCCACCACCCCGAGCAGGGCTCCCTCACCCAGCGCGACCTGGACGACCGCAAGGCCGAGCCCTGGTTCGACCCGGCGGGCTTCTTCCTCGCCTTCCGCGGTGACGAGCTGGTCGGCTTCCACTGGACGAAGGTGCACGCGCAGGAGCGGCTGGGCGAGGTGTACGTCGTCGGGGTGACGCCCGCGGGCCAGGGCGGCGGCCTCGGCAAGGCGCTGACGGCCACGGGCCTGCGGCACCTGGCGGCGGCCGGCATTCCGACCGCGATGCTCTACGTCGACGCCGACAACAAGGCGGCGGTGAGCGTGTACGAGCGGCTCGGTTTCACCACGTACGAAACGGATCTGATGTACCGAACTGAGTCCTGACCTGGGGTTTTCCCGGAACGGCCCAAGCTGAGGGGGCGGCGTCGCTTGACGCCGCCCCCTCTCTTGCATCACCCTTTCACTACTTGATTAGTGAAAGGGGGTACGCCGTGGCACAAGGGCCAGCACCGGAACCGGTCATCGAGTTCCGGATCGACCGCCACACCGGCGTTTCCACCTACCTCCAGATCGTTCACCAGACCGAGCACGCACTGCGGCTCGGGCTGCTCGAACCCGGCGACAAGCTGCCCACGGCCCGCGAGGTCGTGGAGGCGACGGCGATCAATCCGAACACCGTGCTGAAGGCATACCGCGAGCTGGAGCGCTCCGGACTCGTCGAGGCCCGGCGCGGGCTCGGCACGTTCGTCCGCGCGACGCTCGGATCCGGCTCCGCCGACTCACCACTGAGGGCGGAGCTCGGCGACTGGACGGCCAGGGCGAAGGAGGCGGGCCTCGACCGAGAGGACGTCGAGGCCCTGTTCGGCAGCGCCCTGGAGGCGCACTTCGGCACCACATCCAAGGGGACTTCATGAGCACGGCCATCGAGGCGAACGGCCTCGTCAAGCGCTACGGACGGCGCGCCGCCGCGGCCCTGGACGACTGCTCGTTCCGGCTGCCCGCGGGCCGGATCAGCGCGCTCGTCGGGCCCAACGGAGCGGGCAAGTCGACGCTGCTGACCATCGCGGCCGGCCTGTCGCGCCCCACGTCGGGGAGCATCTCCGTGCTCGGCGCCGCCCCCGGCGCGCACCGCGCGAAGGTCTCCTACCTCTCCCAGGGCAAGCCCTTGTACCCCCAGCTGTCCGTCGCGGACACCTTGCAGGTGGGCGCCGAGCTCAACCTGGAGCGCTGGGACGCCGCGTACGCGTCGAAGATCGTCGAGCAGGGCGAGCTCGACCCGAAGGCGAAGATCCGCTCGCTCTCCGGCGGCCAGCGCACCCGCGTCGCGCTCGCCCTGGCCCTCGGCAAGCGCCCCGAGCTGATGCTGCTCGACGAGCCGATGGCCGACCTCGACCCGCTGGCGCGGCACGAACTGATGGGCACGCTGATGGCGGACGCGGCCGAGCACGGCACGACGGTCCTGATGTCCTCGCACATCGTCACCGAACTGGCCGACGCCTGCGACCACCTGCTGCTGCTCGGCGGCGGCCGGATCCGGCTCGGCGGCGGCATCGACGATCTGATCGGCTCACACAGCCTGGTCACGGGCCGCGGCGACCTCGACCCGCACACGGTCGTCGAGTCCCGCGCCTCCGGCCGCGGCGTCACCGCTCTGATCCGCAGGGACGGACCGGTCGGCGAGGGCTGGCAGGTCCAGGAGCCCTCCCTGGAGGAGCTGCTCCTGGCCCACCTCCGATCGCCCGACGCCCCACCCCTGATCACGCCGGGCACCACGGCGGGCCCGCGCCGGACGGCGGTGACGGCATGAGCGCCCCGTCCCTCGACAAGCCCGCCAAGCCCTCCGGCGTGCGCCGCACGAAGCCCGGACCCGACGGCCTGGTGTGGACGGTCCTGCGCCTGCACCGCAGTGCGATGTGGGTGTGGATCGGCTACGTGGCGGTCAGCCTCGGCCTGCTCCTGTGGCTGTGGGGCCCCGGCTCGTCGGAGACCCAGGCGGCCTTCGACAAGCTGGGCTACAGCGGGGCTCAGGACAACGCGTGGCACGGTGCGCTCTCCGCGTTCCTGCCGTTCCTCGGCAGCTCCTTCGACGCCCTCTTCTACGATCCGCTGACGCTGGCCCGGATCGCCGCGTGCGTCATCGCCGTCTTCGCGGCGGGCCCGCTGATCTCCCGCGAACTGGAGCAGGGCACCGCCCAGTTGGCGTGGACCCAGTCCGTCTCCCCGGCCCGCTGGCTGGCCGCGAAGCTGTACGTGCCCGCCGCGCTCATCACCGTCGGCACGACGCTCGTCGTGATCCTCTACCGACTGGTGTGGGACGGCCGGAACCATCTGCTGGTCGCCGGCATCGGCCCGCGCGACTTCGACTTCTCCGTGGGTCCCGCGACGGTGGCGAACGCCCTGTTCGGCCTGGCCATCGGGGTGCTGGCCGCACTGGTGCTGCGCCGGACGCTGCCGGCCGCGGCCCTCGCCGGGGTCGTGACGTACCTGGTGGGCGCGTTCCGCTCCAACTCCTGGCCGCTCCAGGGCAGTTACCAGCAGCCGGAGATCCCCGTGCACAGCAAGGCGATCACGTCGACGGGGGCGGAGATCCGCGACCCCGGCTGCATGACGCAGCGCTGTCTCGACCAGCACGACATCACCGGCTTCACCCGCCACTACCTCCCCTCCCCCGACTTCTGGCCGCGCCAGCTCACCGAGACCGGCATCCTCCTCGGGCTCACCGCGCTGGCCGTCGTCGCCGCTTTCCTCGTACTGCGCCGGTTCCAGCCCGAGCCCCCGGTCACCCCGCTCACGAAGGAGACCGCCGCATGAGCGCCGCCACGATTTCCCTGGGCCTGCCCCGGACGGTCCTGCGACTGCACCGCGTCGCCGCCTGGCTGTGGATCGCCTTCGTCGTCGTGACGGGCGCGCTGCTGCTGTGGCTGTGGGGTCCCGGCACGGCCGGGCTCGACATCACGGGGCACTGCGACCCGGCGGTGGCCAACGGCTGCACGGCGAAGGGCGCCACCGCGGACACGTACCACTACGTCCTCACCCTCACGGACACGCTGATCACGCTGCTGCCGATGGCGGCCTCGGTGTTCGCGGGCAGCCTGCTCATCGGGCGCGAACTGAGCAGGGGCACAGCCGAGTTGGCGTGGACGCAGTCCGTCTCCCCGGCCCGCTGGCTCGCCACGAAGCTGGCCGTACCCGCGATGTTCCTGGTCGTCGGCACGACCGTCCTGGTCCTCCTCCGCCGGCTCGTCGCCTCGGCGGCCCCCGGCCTCTCGGGCAACCGCTGGCACGATTCGGGGGTCTACGACGCCCTCGGCCCGACGGCCGTGGCGATGCCGCTGCTCGGTCTTGCCATCGGCGCGGTCGTGGCGCTCCTGATGCGGCGGAGCCTGTCCGCGGCGCCCGTCTCCCTGATCGCCATGGCCGTGGTGGTGGGCGTGCTCGGCTCGGTCCGCGACCGGCTGTGGCCCACGGTCACGGTGACCGGGGACCTGCGCGAGGGCTACCCCTACTTCGCGGGTTCCCTGACCACCGAGGGCGCGCTGACCGGCTCCGGCGCACGCGTCGCCGACCCCATGTGCGTCGACGACCGCGCCTGCCTGACCTCGCACGACATCACGGGCTACTACCGTGAAGGCCACCCACCGTCGCACTTCTGGCCACTCCAGCTCGTCGAAACCGGCCTGATCCTCGCCCTCACGGGCATCGCCACGGCCACGGCCTTCTACCTGCTGCGCCGCCGGGCCAGGTAGCGGGGGACCGGCCCCGGCGCGGGGGCCGCGGCGGGGCGGTTCCCGGGAAATACCCGGCGGGCCGCACGCCCATAGCCCGTACGTCATGTCGCCGTAACCGTCGATTCAGACGGGCTTGCGACGCTCATGGAATGCAGCCCCCCGCCCCCGAACCCGCTGAGCCCGCCCGCCGCGGCGGTCTCACGCTCGCGCCCGCGCACTCCGACGCGGTCGACGCGCCCCGGACGGCGTCCACGCGGAAGAATGGGGCCATGAGCCAGCCGAACGCCGCACAGGACCAGACGACCGACGCTGCTCCGGCCCCCTCGGCCGCGCAGCCCCAGCCGTCCGTGGGGTCGCTCGCCGCGCACCGGCCGCACCCCGTGGCCGGTGGCGAGTACGACCTGGCCGCCGCGAAGCTCGCCGGCATCGTCGCCGACATCGACGCGGACCCGGACGACTACGAAGAGAGCTATGCGAGCCAGGAGGGCGCGGAGCTCCCGCAGGGCCGCTTCCTGGACCGCGAGCGCAGCTGGCTCGCGTTCAACGAGCGGGTCCTGGAGCTCGCCGAGGACCCGAGCACCCCCCTCCTGGAACGGGCGAACTTCCTGGCGATCTTCGCCTCGAACCTGGACGAGTTCTTCATGGTCCGGGTAGCGGGCCTGAAGCGCCGCATCGCGACCGGCGTCGCCACCCGGTCGGCCTCGGGGCTGCAGCCCCGCGAGGTCCTGGAGCTGATCTGGAACCGCTCCCGCGAACTCATGGCCCGGCACGCCGCCTGCTACCAGGACGAGATCGCCCCGTCGCTCGCCGACGAGGGCATCCACGTCGTGCGCTGGAACGAGCTCACGGAGAAGGAGCAGGCCCGGCTCTACACGCTGTTCATGCAGCAGATCTTCCCGGTGCTCACGCCGCTGGCCGTCGACCCCGCGCACCCCTTCCCGTACATCTCGGGGCTCTCCCTCAACCTCGCCGTCGTCGTCTCGAACCCGGTCTCCGGCCATCGCCACTTCGCCCGGGTAAAGGTTCCGCCGCTGCTCGCCCGCTTCCTGGAGGCCTCACCGCAGCGCTACGTCCCCATCGAGGACGTCATCGCCGCGCCCCGGCACCTCGGCGAGCTGTTCCCCGGCATGAAGGTCGAGGAGCACCACATGTTCCGGCTGACCCGGAACGAGGACCTGGAAGTGGAGGAGGACGACGCCGAGAACCTTCTCCAGGCCCTGGAGAAGGAGCTGATGCGGCGCCGCTTCGGGCCGCCGGTGCGCCTTGAGGTCGAGGAGACCATCGACTCGGAGATACTCAGCCTCCTCGTGAAGGAGCTGAAGATGCGCGAGGCCGAGGTGTACCCGCTGCCGGGCCCCCTGGACCTCACGGGACTCTTCTCCATCGCGGGCATCGACCGCCCCGAGCTGAAGTACCCCAAGTTCGTCGCCGGCACCCACCGCGACCTCGCCGAGGTGGAATCGTCCTCGGCCCCCGACATCTTCGCCGCGCTGCGCCAGCACGACGTGCTCCTCCACCACCCGTACGACAGCTTCTCCACCTCCGTACAGGCCTTCCTGGAACAGGCGGCCAACGACCCGGACGTGCTCGCCATCAAGCAGACGCTGTACCGGACCTCGGGCGACTCGCCGATCGTGGACGCGCTGATAGAGGCCGCCGAGGCCGGCAAGCAGGTGCTCGTCCTGGTCGAGATCAAGGCCCGCTTCGACGAGCAGGCCAACATCAAGTGGGCCCGCAAGCTGGAGGAGTCCGGCTGCCATGTCGTCTACGGCCTCGTCGGCCTGAAGACGCACTGCAAGCTGTCGCTCGTCGTACGCCAGGAGGGCGACCAGCTCGTCAGGTACTCGCACGTCGGCACCGGCAACTACCACCCCAAGACCGCCCGTCTGTATGAGGATTTGGGGCTGCTGACGGCCAATCAGGAGGTCGGCGCCGACCTCTCCGACCTCTTCAACCGGCTGTCCGGCTACTCGCGCCGCGAGACCTACCGCCGCCTCCTCGTCGCCCCCAAGTCCCTTCGTACGGGCCTGATCACGCGGATCGAGAAGGAGGTCCAGCACCACCGTGCGGGCCGCCCCGCGCACGTCCGCATCAAGGTCAACTCGATGGTCGACGAGGCCGTCATCGACGCGCTCTACCGGGCCTCGCAGGCGGGTGTCCCCGTCGACATCTGGGTGCGCGGCATCTGCGCCGTCCGACCCGGCGTCGCGGGCCTCTCCGAGAACGTCCGGGTCCGCTCGGTCCTCGGCCGCTTCCTGGAGCACTCCCGCGTCTTCGCCTTCGGCAACGGCGGCGAACCGGAGGTCTGGATCGGCAGCGCCGACATGATGCACCGCAACCTCGACCGCCGCATCGAGGCCCTGGTCCGCGTGGAGGACCCGGCCCATCGCGCGGCGCTCGGCCGACTGCTCGAAACGGGGATGTCCGACACCACCGCCTCCTGGCACCTGGGCCCGGACGGCAACTGGACCCGGCACGCGCTGGACGCGGACGGCCAACCCCTGCGCAACGTACAGGAGATGCTCATAGACGCCCGGAGGCGCCGGCGTGGCACAGCGACACCTTGAGTCCAGCGAGCCGCTGAACGGGAACGATGTCGATGCCCTGGGGTGCTATCTCCGCTCCCAGGCCACCGAGTTCCTGCGCTCGTTGCGGCAGCACCGCGAGAGCGGGGCGGCGGGGGACACGGCGGAGGCGGCGCGCGCGTTGCGCCGTGCGGCGCGGCGGATCAGTGGGACCTTGCACACGTTCCGGCCGCTCCTCGACACGGAGTGGTCGGATGCGCTCCGTCCCGAACTGGCGTGGCTCTCGGGCACGTTGGCCCGCGAACACGCGTACGCGTCCCGCCTCGACCGGTTGACCTCGGCCCTCCGCGACCTGTCGACGCCACCGTCCCCCACGCCCCGGGGCTCCGCCCCGGACCCCGCGCCTCAATCGCCGGCGGGGCTTGAGCAGTGGGCAAGACGGCCCCCGGCGCCGCGCGCCGCCACGACGGCCCCCACGCCCGAGCCGCGGGACACCCTCACCCTCGGCGCCGCAAAGGCGTCCGCCCTGCTCGACCGCCAGCTCACCCTGGCAAGGACCCGCGCCCACAGCACCGCCCTCCAGTCCCTCGGCTCCGCCCGCTTCCACGCGGTCGCGGACAACGTGGCCGTACTGGCCAGCGACGTCCCCCTGGCGACCACCGCCACCCACACCGAGCTGGAGAAGCTCGCCACGGAAGCCGCCTCCCGCCTCACCGAGGCCGCCACCGCCCTCCACCACACCAGCCACCCCTACGACGCGGACGCCGACACCTCCTGGCACCACGTACGCCTCCTGCTCCGCCTGCACCGCTACGCCCGCGAAGTGCTCCCGGGCGCCCCCAGGGACGTACGACTCCTCGAAGCGGCCGACGCCCTGAACGCCCACAGGGACGCCGCCGAGGCCGCCGCCGCGGCGGCCCACGCGGCCCGCACCCCCCGCATCGCGCCCGCGACCGCGTACGCGCTCGGCGTGCTCCACGCCGATCAGCGCCACGAGGTCGCGGCCGCCAGGATCGCGTTCGGACAGGCATGGCAACGACAGACGGTGGGCACCCCATGACCGTGTATCAGGACGACCGCCACGGCGGCCCCCGCACGATCCTCGCGGCGGGCTGCGTCCTGTGGCGCCACACCTCAACTCCCCACGGCGGCCAGGGCATTGAGATCTGCCTGGTCCATCGATCCAAATACGACGACTGGTCGCACCCCAAAGGGAAGCTCAAGCGCGGCGAGGACACCCTCTCCGGAGCCCTCCGCGAGGTGCGCGAGGAAACCGGACACGACTGCGCACCCGGCCCCGCGCTCCCCACGGTCCGCTACCTCGCGAACGGCGGCCCCAAGCAGGTGAGTTACTGGGCGGCGGAGGCGACCTCCGGCACGTTCAGGCCGAACCGCGAAGTCGACCGCATCACCTGGCTCACACCCCCCGCGGCCCGCGCCCGCCTCACCCAGCCCAGGGACCGCACCCTCGTCGACGCGCTCCTGGACGCCCTCCACACCACCTGACGGTCCACACCGCCGGACGATCACGTTCCGTAGCCGTACCGTGACCTAACCGGGCCGCCCGCTTAGGTTCACCCCGCGTTCACTCACGCCCATCGGCCGCTTCACCTGATCTGCCTAATTTCAGCCTTACGCGGTGCGTCCCCGGCCTCCGGGAACGGTCCGCCGCTCGACTGGAAACCAACCGCAGATCGCACGCCGCCACAGCGACAGAGAAGGCCGGCGGCTCCTGGAAGGAACATCCGAAAGTGAAGCTTCAGCGCAAGAACCGGCTCCGCGCCCTCTCCTTCGGCGCTCTCGCCGTCTCCGGCGCCCTGGCCCTCACGGCGTGCGGCTCCGACGACACCAGCGGCGGCTCGGGCGGCACCAGCGCCTCGGCCAAGGCGGGCAACATCAAGTGCGACGACGCCAAGGGCCAGCTCCTCGGCATCGGCTCGTCCGCCCAGGCCAACGCCATAGACGCCTGGCGCCAGGCCTACGCGCAGGCCTGCTCCGGCGTGCAGCTCAACTACAAGCCCGACGGCTCGGGCGCCGGCGTCACCGCCTTCAACCAGGGCCAGGTCGCCTTCGCCGGATCCGACTCGGCGCTCAAGCCCGAAGAGGTCGCCGCCTCGAAGAAGGTCTGCAAGGGCGGCCAGGGCATCGACCTGCCGATGGTCGGCGGCCCGATCGCCGTCGCGTTCAACGTCCAGGGCGTCGACAACCTGACCCTGGACGCCAAGACGCTGGCCCAGATCTTCGACTCGAAGATCACCAAGTGGAACGACCCGGCGATCAAGAAGCTGAACCCGGACGCCAAGCTGCCGTCCACGAAGATCCAGGCGTTCCACCGCTCCGACGAGTCCGGCACCACGGACAACTTCACCAAGTACCTCAAGTCCGCCGCCCCGGGCGACTGGAAGTACGAGGGCGGCAAGGCCTGGCAGGCCAAGGGCGGCCAGTCCGCGCAGGGCTCCTCCGGCCTCGCCCAGCAGGTGAAGCAGACCGACGGCGCCATCACGTACGTCGAGCTCTCCTACGCCAAGGACGGCGTGAAGACCGTCGACATCGACACCGGCGCCGACCAGCCCGTCAAGGCCACCACGGAGAACGCCTCGAAGGCGATCGCCGACGCCAAGGTCGTGGGTACCGGCAAGGACCTCGCCCTGGAGCTGAACTACGCGACCAAGGCGGCGGGCGCGTACCCGATCACCCTGGTCACGTACGAGATCGTCTGCGACAAGGGCAACAAGGCGGAGAGCCTGCCCGCCACCAAGTCCTTCCTGAACTACACCTCGTCCGAGGAGGGCCAGGCGGCCCTCTCCGACCTGGGCTACGCCCCGATCCCCACCGAGATCAACAAGAAGGTCCGCGAGACCGTCGCGAGCATCAGCTGACCCAGCGTGCGGGCCGCCTCCCGGAGGCGGCCCGCACCGTCCGGTGCACCGCCGCCAGAAGCCCCGCAGCTCTGAACTCCCCTACCGGGAACGGGACTTCGCAGACCGGAGAACCCTCATGGACATAACCACGCAAGCACCGGCGCCGCCACCGGCGCCCACCGATCGCCCCTCGCCTTCCCAGCAGAAGCGCGCCGCCCGCGGCGCCACCCGCCCCGGAGACCGGGTCTTCCTCGGCCTCTCGCGCGGCTCGGGCATCCTGCTGCTGGTGATCATGGCCGCGATCGCGGTCTTCCTGACCTACCGCGCCTCGCTGGTCCTCTCGAAGAACGAGGGCAACTTCCTCACCACCTTCGAGTGGAACGCGACCGCGAGCCCGCCCGTCTTCGGCATCGCCGTCCTCGTCTTCGGCACGGTCGTCACCTCGATCATCGCCATGGTGATCGCGGTCCCCGTCGCCGTCGGCATCGCGCTCTTCCTGACGCACTACGCGCCGAAGAAGCTGAGCGGGATCATCGCCTACGTCATCGACCTGCTGGCCGCCGTGCCGTCCATCGTGTACGGCCTGTGGGGCGCGCTGTTCCTCGTGCCGCACATGACCGGCGTCTTCCACTGGCTCGACGACTACTTCGGCTGGACCGGCATCTTCGAGTACCAGGGCGGCGCCCCGCGCACCCTGCTCACCGTCGGCATCCTGCTCGCGATCATGATCCTGCCGATCATCACCAACGTCTCCCGCGAGGTCTTCCGGCAGGCGCCCCAGATGCACCAGGAGGCGGCCCTCGCGCTCGGCGCGACCCGCTGGGAGGTCATCCGGATGTCGGTGATCCCCTTCGGCCGCTCCGGCGTCATCTCCGCCTCGATGCTCGGCCTCGGCCGCGCGCTCGGCGAGACGATGGCCGTCGCCACGGTCCTCTCCCCCGACTTCCTGATCCACACCAGCCTGCTCGACCCGGGCGGCGGCACCTTCGCGCAGAACATCGCCGCGAAGTTCTCCGAGGCCAACGACCAGGGCCGCGACGCCCTGATCGCCTCGGGCCTGGTCCTCTTCGTCATCACCCTGTTGGTCAACGGCGCGGCCCGCCTGATCATCGCCCGCCGCAAGGAGTACTCGGGGGCCAACGCATGAGCAACGCAACCGTTCCCGCCCGGACGCCGGACGCGCCCAAGGCGCCGAGCACCCTGAGCGCCGCGCGCCTGCCCCGCTGGGCCCCCTGGGCCATCGCGATCGGCTCGATCGCCGCGGGCTGCGCCATCGGCCTCGGTGCCGGGCTCTCCAGCCGCATCCAGTGGGGCCTGATCGCGGCCCTCCTGTTCGTCCTCGTCTCGTACGCCCTCGCCGCCAAGGTCGAAGGCGGCCGCCAGGCCAAGGACCGCCTCGCGACCAGCGTCGTCTGGGTCGCCTTCATCCTCGCCGTGGTCCCCCTCGCGTCCCTCGTCTACGAGACGATCGCGCGCGGCATCAAGGTCCTGGACCCGTACTTCCTGAGCCACTCGATGGGCTTCGTCACCTCGTACCAGGAGGGCGGCGGCATCTACCACGCCATCCTCGGCACGCTGGAACAGGTCGGCATCGCCACCGTGATCTCGGTGCCGATCGGCCTGCTCACGGCGATCTACCTGGTCGAGTACGGGCGCGGAAAGCTCGCGAAGGCGGTCACGTTCTTCGTGGATGTCATGACCGGCATCCCCTCCATCGTGGCGGGCCTGTTCATCCTGTCCTTCTGGATCCTGATCCTCGGCTTCGGCTTCTCCGGCTTCGCGGGATCGATGGCCCTGGCCATCCTGATGATCCCGGTCGTGGTCCGCTCCACCGAGGAGATGCTCAAGCTCGTCCCGAACGAGCTGCGCGAGGCCTCCCTGGCCCTCGGCGTCCCGAAGTGGCGCACGATCCTCAAGGTCGTCCTGCCGACGTCGATCGGCGGCATCACGACCGGCGTCATGCTGGCCGTCGCCCGCATCGCCGGCGAGACCGCCCCGGTGCTGCTGCTGGTCTTCGGCAACCCGCTGATCAACGGCAACCCGTTCGAAGGCCCGCAGGCCTCGCTGCCGCTGTACATCTACCAGCAGTACGCGAGCAGCGGCGGCAGCCAGGCGGCGTACGACCGCGCCTGGGCGGCGGCCCTGGTGCTCATCGCCTTCATCATGATCCTCAACCTCGCGGCCCGCGGCGTAGCCCGCTGGAAGGCCCCGAGCGCCGGTCGCTGACCGCGGCCACCCTCAGCGACTCAGCGACGTAATCGGAAGTGAACTGAACCCATGGCCAAGCGAATCGACGTAAGCGGACTCACCGCCTACTACAGCGCCCACAAGGCGATCGAAGACATCTCGATGACCGTCGAGCCCCGGTCGGTGACGGCCTTCATCGGCCCGTCCGGCTGCGGCAAGTCGACGTTCCTGCGCACCCTCAACCGGATGCACGAGGTCACCCCCGGCGGCCGCGTCGAGGGCAAGGTACTCCTGGACGACGAGGACCTGTACGGGTCCCACATCGACCCGGTCGCCGTGCGCCGCACAGTCGGCATGGTGTTCCAGCGCCCCAACCCCTTCCCGACGATGTCGATCTTCGACAACGTGGCGGCGGGCCTGAAGCTCAACGGCAAGTACAAGAAGTCGGAGCTCGCCGACGTCGTCGAGAAGTCCCTGAAGGGCGCCAACCTCTGGAACGAGGTCAAGGACCGCCTGAACAAGCCCGGCTCGGGCCTCTCCGGCGGCCAGCAGCAGCGCCTCTGCATCGCCCGCGCGATCGCGGTCGAGCCCCAGGTCCTCCTCATGGACGAGCCCTGCTCGGCGCTCGACCCGATCTCCACCCTCGCGATCGAGGACCTGATCGGGGAGCTGAAGGAGCGCTTCACGATCGTCATCGTGACGCACAACATGCAGCAGGCGGCCCGTGTCTCGGACCGCACCGCGTTCTTCAACCTCGCGGCGGTCGGTCAGCCCGGCAAGCTGGTCGAGATCGACGAGACGGAGCGCATCTTCTCCAACCCGTCCGTCCAGGCCACGGAGGACTACATCTCGGGCCGCTTCGGCTGACCCGACTCCCCCCGACCCCCCGTGGTGCTGCATGGCGGTGCCACCACGGGGCCCAGAAAAGGCCCGCCCCGAGAGGGGCGGGCCTTTTCACACGATCAAACCGCTGCGGCGATTGAGCCTTCCCAGCCCCGCCGGCGATTGAGCCTTCCCAGCCCCGCCGGCGTTTGAGGCGCGGGGTCCGGGGCAGAGCCCCGCGGCCGCAACCACGGCGCAGGCGGCGGCTTACCCGAAGGCCAGCCAAACGACCCCATACGCAGCGGCAGCGACAAGCGCGGCGGCCGGCATCGTAATGAACCACCCCAGGATGATGTTCTTGGCGACACCCCACCGCACCGCGTTCACACGCTTCGTGGCGCCGACACCCATGATCGCCGACGTAATGACATGCGTCGTGGAGATCGGCGCGTGGAACAGGAACGCCGAACCGAACATGATCGACGCACCCGTGGTCTCGGCCGCGAACCCCTGCGGCGGATCCAGCTCGATGATCTTGCGCCCGAGCGTCCGCATGATCCGCCACCCACCGGCGTACGTACCGAGCGACAGCATCACGGCACACACGATCTTGACCCAGACCGGAATCGGGTCCTCGAAGGTCTCGTGGCCGCCGATGACGAGCGCCATGACCACGATGCCCATCGTCTTCTGCGCGTCCTGCAGACCGTGCCCGAGCGCCATGCCGGCGGCGGAGACGGTCTGCGCGATACGGAAGCCGCGCTTGGCCTTGTGCGGGTTGGAGCGCCGGAAGAGCCACATGATGAGGGTCATCACCAGGTAACCGACGACGAGCCCGATCACCGGCGAGGTGAACATCGGGACGACGATCTTCTCCCACACGCCCGACCAGTAGACGGTGGTCCCGCCCGCGAGGGCGGCGCCCACCATTCCACCGAACAGGGCATGCGAGGACGAAGAAGGAAGTCCGAAATACCAGGTGATGAGGTTCCACACGATCGCGCCCGCGAGCGCGGCGAAGAGGATTCCCATCCCCTTGTCGCCGACGGGGGTCGCGATGATCCCCTCACTCACCGTCTTGGCGACGCCGCTGCCGAGGAAGGCACCGGCGAGGTTCATCACAGCGGCCATCGCGAGCGCCGCACGGGGCGTCAGCGCACGCGTGGAGACAGAAGTGGCGATGGCGTTGGCGGAGTCGTGGAAACCGTTCGTATACGTGAATCCAAGCGCGACGCCGATCGTCACGATCAGGGAGAAGGTGTCCATGAGCCGGTCAGGACTCCTTCACGGCGATGGTCTCCACCGTGTTGGCCACGTGCTCGAAGGCGTCGGCCGCCTCTTCCAGCACATCGACGATCTGCTTGAGCTTCAGAACTTCCATGGCGTCGTACTTGCCGTTGAAGAGCTGAGCGAGCAGCTTGCGGTGGATCTGGTCGGCCTGGTTCTCCAGCCGGTTGACCTCGATCCAGTACTCGGTGAGGTTGTCCATGGTGCGCAGGTTCGGCATGGCCTCCGCGGTCAGCTCGGCCGCGCGCGAGAGCACCTCGATCTGCTGCTCCACACCCTTGGGAAGCTCCTCGACCTGGTACAGGACGACCAGGTCGACGGCCTCCTCCATGAAGTCCATGATGTCGTCGAGGGACGACGCGAGGTTGTAGATGTCCTCGCGGTCGAACGGCGTGATGAACGAGGAGTTGAGCTGGTGGAAGATCGCGTGGGTGGCGTCGTCACCGGCGTGTTCGGCTGCCCGCATCCGCTCCGCGATCTCGGCCCGGGCGGAGGAATCCGCCCCGAGCAGTTCCATCAGGAGCTTCGAGCCCGTGACGATGTTGTCCGCGGACGCGGCGAACATGTCGTAGAAGCTCGTCTCCCTGGGGGTCAGACGAAAGCGCACGTGGGGTCCTCGGGGTGCTTTGGATTCGGTCAGGCTGATGCTAGGCGCATCATCCGGCCACGGCTAACCGGCGTTCCAACAGTGTCGCCCATCGGGCACAGTGATCAGCACTGGGCCCGGCCGAGACGGGACGAACCGGTACGACCCGCGAGGAATCCGGTATCATATACCCGCAGGGGGTATACAGGGCCACGGGAGGACGGAAGCGATGACGACGGACGCGACGCAGACCGAACAGCAGACTGTGCCGGACAAGGCCGAGATCGTGACCGACCACGACCGCGGCATCCACGGGTACCACCACCAGAAGGACGAACACCTCAAGCGGCTGCGCCGGATCGAGGGCCAGATCCGCGGCCTGCAGCGGATGGTGGAAGAGGACGTCTACTGCATCGACATACTCACGCAGGTGTCCGCCTCCACGAAGGGGTTGCAGTCCTTCGCGCTCCAGCTCCTGGAGGAGCACCTGCGGCACTGCGTCGCCGACGCCGCGCTCAAGGGCGGGACCGAGATCGACGAGAAGGTCGAAGAGGCCACCAAGGCGATCGCACGCCTGCTGCGCACCTGAGCGCCCGTTCCACCCGTACTTCTACGAGAAGGTGGGGACGCCGATCCCGGCGCCCCCACCTTCTCGTTCTTTCCGCCTCAGTCCCGGTCGCCCTCCGGTCCGCCGGGCAACGCCTCGGCGACCCGCAGCACCTCGTCGATCCGGTCCACGCTGAGCCGCCCCTCGGAGACGGCGGACGCCGCGATGATCAACTCACCGCACAGCTCGATCTCGACGAGGGCGACGTGGTCCTGAACCGCCGTACCACCCACGGGAGCCACGTTCATCACCTCTTCCTGCCGCGTGACCAACAGCCGATGGCCGCAATGGCCGACTTCCTAGAGTAGGGACCGGCTCACGCCCCGCGCATGGCACGGAAGAACCATTTCCGGCCCCCGACAGGCCTACGGACGGACGACGAAACGGGCGACAGGACGGGCGGCAGGCCCTACGGTCCGGGCTCGGCGACCTTCCCCGCGAAGATGTCCCCCTTGGCCGGAAGCCGTACCTTCACCGGCTTCCCGAAACCCCGGTACAGGGTCGTCGACGTCACGTCCACGCCCTTCCCCGGCTGCCCGTTGGCGAAGCTGAACCGGTGCACGACCTTGCGGACAAGCCCCTCGTCGTCGACGTAGACGTCGAACGGCACCCGCCCCTTGCGGAACCCTTTCGCCGCCGCCGCGAGCGCCTTCTTCTGCGTCGCGGAAGCGGCCTTCGCCGCGACGCTCAGCTCCACGTCCCCTTTGTAGTGCCGGGTACGTACGCCCGCGATGTTCTTTTCGCCCCGCTCCGTCACATTCCGTGCGCCGCGCAGCAGTTCGGCAGCGGCGAGCGGATCGGTGGCGCCGCCGGTGACCAGGTTCCCGTCCGTCAACGCCGCGATGTCGACGCGCACCCACTTGTCGGCCGGGACGCCGGCGCCACGGTTTTTCATGTAAAGGGCGCCGGGCGCGAGCAGTTCGGTGATCGGCCGGTGCTCCTCGTCGCCCGCCGCGTCCTGCGGAAGCCGCACCCGCAGCTCGCCGAGGCCCTTGCGGTAGTCGTAGACGCCCTCGCCGTGGATGGTGACGCGGGTCCCGCCGCTGGCCATCTCCATCGACGTACGCGCCTGCGAACTGCCCTCGCGGACCAGCCGGTCGGCCGCCCCGCGCACGGTCTGCGTCGGATCCGAGTTCCGCTCCCCGCCCTCGGCGCCGCCACCGCACCCGCCGACGCCCACGACCACCGACGCCACCGCGGCGGCCACCACCACCCGTGCCGAAGCGGCCGCGCGCCCGTCCTGCTGCACCACCATCGCTGGTCCGACCCCCATGCCTGTCCGTGCGTGTGCGGCCACCGTGTTGTCGTGGTTAACGACGAGTAGGGTCGACCGTCACGCGAACGGGGGGTTTACATGGAGTCGCTACCGTGGCTGCGTGGCACAACAGCAGCATTCGCATACGACCACCGTCGTGGAACAGGGACGTTTCTGCCTGGCCCGGTGCAGCTGCGGCTGGCGGGGCCCCGCGAGGAGGGCACGGAGCAAGGCCCGTTCGGACGCGGACGACCATCTCGGCTCGGCGGGCCCGACCATCTGACGGAACCCACGGCTCCCGGATGACGTCTCGTACCTCGGGAAGCGAACAGGTGGCCGAGGGGGACAACCGCATGGAACGCCGCACGTTCATCACGGCATCGGCCGCGGCACTCACGGCCGGCGGCGCGGTGAGCGCATGCTCGGGTTCGGGTTCGGGTTCCGGATCGGGTTCCGGTTCCACGGGCGGGACCTCCGCCGGTTCCTCCGTCCCGATCCGCTCCACCAGCGCGAGCGCGTCCGGCACGGCGGTGCGGGCCGCGGCGAACCTCGCCGGGCTCGCCAAGGACCTCGACGGCTCCCTCGTCCGCCCCGGAGAGTCCTCCTGGGCGGCGGCCCGCCAGCTCTACAACACCCGCTTCGACGCGCTGAAACCGCGCGCCGTCGCGTACGTCGAGGGGCCCGACGACATCCGCACGACGCTCGCGTACGCCCGCGCGCACAAGGTCCCGCTCTCCATACGCAACGGCGGCCACTCGTACGCGGGTTGGTCCTCCGGCGACGGTCATCTGATACTCGACGTCTCCCGGATGAAGTCCGTCCGCTCGTCGGGGTCGGAGGCGGTGATCGGCGCGGGCGCGAAGCTCATCGACGTCTACCGGTCGCTGGCGGCCAAGGGCGTCACGATACCGGCGGGCTCCTGCCCCACGGTCGGCGTCTCGGGCCTCACGCTCGGCGGCGGTCACGGCGTCGTCTCACGGGCCTACGGCCTCACCTGCGACAGCCTGACGCAGGCCACGGTCATCACCGCCGACGGCAAGGAGCTGACGGCTAACAAGACCTCGGAGAAGGACCTTTTCTGGGCGCTACGCGGCGCCGGGAACGGCCAGTTCGGCGTGGTGACGGAGCTCCGCTTCAAGACCCACCCCGCGCCGCAGGGGGTGTCCGCGTACATGAGCTGGCCCTGGTCCAAGGCGACCAAGGTGCTCAAGGCGTGGCAGAAGTGGGGCCCCGACCAGGCCGACGAGATCTGGTCCTCGCTGCACATCGCGGGCGCGCCCGGCGGCAACCCGACGGTCTCGGTCGCCGCGTTCTCCCTCGGTACGTACACGGAGTTGCAGAACGCGGTCGACCGCCTCGCCGACGGCCCCGGCGGCCCGGGCCCGGCCACCTCGGTCTCCCTCAAGCGCCGCTCGTACGAGGAGTCGATGGAGGTGTACGCGGGCTGCTCGGCCTTCGCGGATGACGACCAGTGCCACCTCCCCGGCGCCACCCCCGGCCGCGACTCGGCGGGCGCGCTCCAGCGCGAGACGTACGCGGCCGCCTCCGACTTCTTCGACCGCGACCTCTCGGACGCGGGCGCGCGCACGCTCCTCAAGCAGCTGGAGAACATCACGTCCGGCGCCGGCTCGGTGGCGCTCACGGCACTCGGCGGCGCGATCAACCGGGTGGATCCGACGGCGACGGCGTTCGTGCATCGCCGCGCGCGGATGCTCGCGCAGTACATCGTGTCGTGGCAGCCGAATGCCTCCAGCGGTGCCGCCCGTAGTTGGCTGTCCTCGGCCCACGCGTCGATGCGACCGTACGCCTCGGGCTCGGCGTACCAGAACTACACGGATGCGTCCCTGAAGAACTGGAAGCGTGCGTACTACGGCGACGCGGCGCCCCGCCTCACCAAGCTGAAGCGCAAGTACGACCCGTCGGGCTTCTTCGACTTCCCACAGTCCCTGTAACGCTTCGGGGCTCTGCCCCGGCCCCCGCGCCTCAAACGCCGGCGGGGCTATAAATAGCCCCTGCGGCGATTGAGCAGGCCCGTCCGGCAGGACTTTCGGGAAGGGGCGGGGTGGGGGAGAAAGCCCCCGGCACCGCGCGACGAGGACGGTGGGGCTACGCCGCCAGGTCGCGTTCCTCGGAGGGGCCGGGGGCGTCCTGGGACTGCGGGAGCTCCACCGCGGGCTCGACCGGCGCCCACACGAGCCGTGACACCCACCCGGACGACCGCCCGATGCCCCGCGCCAGCGGAGTGAGCAGCGCCGAAGCCAGCGGCGAAAGCAGCAGCGCGACGGCCGTACCGAGCGCGAACCCGCCGACGACGTCCGTCGGATAGTGCACACCCATGAAGACCCGGCAGAACCCCTCAAGCACGGCAAGACCTATGGCGGCGAGCCCAAGCTTGCGGTGGGCGATGAAGAGACCCGCCCCGATGGCCATCGCCAGCGTGGCGTGATCGCTGACGAACGAGAAGTCGGTCTTCCCCTTGACCAGAACCTCGAGCCCCTGGTGGTCCATGAAGGGCCGCGGCCGCTCGACGAAGGACCGGATCGGCACGTTCACCAGAACCGCGACGCCGGCCGCGAGCGGCGCCCACACCACGGCGGCCACGGAGGACGCCGCGTCGTCGAGCGACCCGCGCTTCCTCGCACCCCACCAGCACCACAGCACGACGAGGACGAGCGCGAGCAGGATCCCGTACTCCCCGACGAACTCCATGGTCCGGTCGAACCAGCGGGGAGCGTCATCGGCCAGGCCGTTGATGTCGTAGAGCAGCGTGACGTCGGGGTTGGATCCGGATGTCGCGGGCGCTTCGAGTGCCACGAGTCCAGCCATAGTTCAGCGGCCCCTTCGTCTTCAGCCACCCCCGTGGTTGTTTTCGATTCAGCAAGAGGAACGCACGGTCCCGCCCTCTACGTTCCACACTCCACCGAACGATCACCCAGACGTTATCGAAGAGAGACACAAACCCGCAGCTCAGGGCCATGGCATAACAGAGAGTTCCAGCCAAACCACAGCCCGCATCGCCCGGCTCAGACCTCCGGCGAAGCGCTCGGAAGCGCCTTCGCACCGTCCTGCGTGACCCGGGTCGCGCCGAAGTAGTCAGCGGTGTCGATGGGGTCGAAGCGGATGACGGCGCCGGTCCGCGGCGCGTCGATCATGTAGCCGCCGCCCACGTAAATGCCCACGTGATGGATGGCCCGGCTGTTCTGGAGGTCGTGGGAGAAGAACACGAGGTCCCCGGGAAGCAGCTCGTCCCGCTTCGGATGCGGCCCGGCGTTGTACTGGTCGTTGGCCACGCGCGGCAGCTCGATGTCCACCGATTCGTACGCGGCCTTGGTGAGACCCGAGCAATCAAATCGGCCATCCTGGTCCGCCGTGCCGTTGCCGCCCCAGAGGTAAGGGGTGCCGAGCTTCTTCTGCGCGTAGTAGATGGCGGCCGCGGCCTGCTGCGAGGGCTGCACGCGTCCGACCGGCTTCGCGAAGGACTCCTCGAGCGTCGTGATGACCTTCACGTAATTCTGCGTCTCGCGGTACGGAGGCACTCCCCCGTACTTGATGACCGCGTAGGAGCCCGCGTTGTAGGCGGCGAGCATGTTCTTCGTCTTGTCGCCGGGCGCGTCCTTCACGTACGAGGCGAGCTTGCAGTCGTACGAAGCGGCGGACGGAATCGCGTCGTTGGGGTCCCAGATGTCGCGGTCCCCGTCCCCGTCCCCGTCGACCCCGTGCGCGGCCCAGGTGCCGCTGATGAACTGCGCGATGCCGTACGCCTTGGCCGGCGACGACGCCTTCGGGTTGAACCCGCTCTCCTGGTAGAGCTGCGCGGCCAGCAGCGCCGGGTTGATGGCGGGGCAGAGATTGCCCCACTTCTGCACGAGTGGCTGATACGCGGCGGGCACGGCCCCCTTCGCGAGCCCCACGGCCCCCTGGCCGACTCCGCTGCTCAGACTCCCCGCCGCCATGTACGTCCCGAAGACGAGCAACGCCACGAACCCGGTACCCCCGGCGACGGCCGAGCCCGCGAGCATCCACGCCTTACGCACCGTCAACCACCCTTCGCCACGGGGCAGTCAGTTTACGGGCGGGACCGCTACGCCGTCGGAGACTGCGCCGAACTGTCCTCGACCAGCCTTCATTGCCCGGCGTGACCAGGCATGATACACAGAGTAACCGTACGTTCCTTCGCATCCGGAACCGTCCCTCCCGGGCGGTCCCCCAGGCATGGGACCGTAGGAACTCGGCCAAGGAATGGCGCCAAGTGTGCAGGCAACGGAGCCAATCTGGGCAAGAATGGGTCTGACCTCTGCGCTGCGGCAGAGGCGACAGAACTACCCACATGGGGCGGTGAGTTACACATGCTGCTGGCAGCCGAAAAGGGCGACATCTCCACCATCATCGGCGGGATCGCCCCGGACTGGGGCCCGTTCGGGACCCTGGGCAACGAGGCGCGCGTGATGATCGAGGTGGTGATGGCGGTCGCCATCCTGCTGTGCCTCGGCATCGCGATCTGGGGCGCCGCCAAGCAACGGATCGGGGCGACCGCCCTGCGCGACACCTTCAGCGCCGAGCAGGGCAAGGGCCTCATCATCGCGGGCCTGACCGGGGTGTTCATCATCGGCTCACTAGGCACGCTGTTCACCATCGTGTACGGCATGGCCGTCTAGCTCCCGCCGATCTAGCTCTCCGCTGAGGTTGCGTCTCCCTGATGTCGAGTCACCACACCGCGCCCGCGCGGAAACCAGCACGGCTACCGTCGTATGCGGTGGTTCGGCGAAAGGTTGAGGGGGCGTGCGCGCGATGAGTTCCGACGGTCCACAGGACGACGAGCTCTACGGGGGCTCCGGGCAGACCCGGACGCGGCTCCCGGAGGGCTCCGGCGCCCGCAGACCGGGACGTTCGCCGTCCCGGTCCTTGGTGACCGTGGTCGGCGTGGTGGTGTTGCTCATCGCGGCGATCGCGTTCGCGAACCGCGGGGACGACGCCTCCGGCGGTCCCGGGAACTCCGGGGCTGAGGCCAAGGCCTCCCCCACGGCTCCCTCCGGTACGAAACCGGTGGCCTCCGGCTTCGCGCATGACGAACAGGGCGCGCAATCGGCTGCCGCCAACTATGCGGTGCGGCTCGGCGGCGACGGCATGTTCAACGCCGACCGTCGGCACGGCATCGTGGACGAGCTCTACACGTCCGGGGCGGCCACCAAGCTCAAGGGCCCGATGGACAAGGCGTACTCCACGGAGTTCCTGACCAAGCTGGGCCTCGACGCGGACGGGAAGGCGCCCAAGGGCAGCACGTTCGTCTCCCGCACCATTCCGGTCGGCACCAAGGCGCTCCGGTACGAGGACGACACCGCCAAGGTGTCGGTCTGGTACATGGGGCTCCTCGGCATCTCCGGCACGAACTCGACCAACCCGGTCGCCACGTCGTGGCAGACCTGGACCTTCCAGCTGCAGTGGACCGACGGCGACTGGAAGATCACCTCCGACTCGCAGAAGAACGGTCCCACGCCCGTCCCCGGCGACGACCGCGCCTCCAACTCCGACGACATCAGCAAGGCCATCGAGGAGTACGGAGGGTTCTCGTATGCCCGGTAACCCACGCCGTGCGCTCAAGCTCACCGGTCTCGTCGCCGCCGTACAGGCCGCGGCCGTCCTGACGGCCACCCGCGCCTTCGCGGCACCCGAACCGACCGACGACCCCTGCTCCCTGATCCCGGGGCGCGCCAAGGACTACTGCGAGCGCGGCAACGAAGCCACCGGTGGCAGCACCGGAGGCGGCGGCGGTGGCGGGACGCCCGACGTCTCCAACCCCCTCGACCCCCTCTCCAGCCTCGCCAAGGGCTGCGCCGAGGCCGCGTCGTGGACCGTCGATCAGCTCAGTAACGCCGTGCAGAAGACGGCCACCGTCGACTTCACCAACCAGAAGTTCCTCCAGCAGTACGCCGTCGTGTTCGCCGCGTCGACGATCCTCACGCTCGTGCTGTGGCTGCTCGCCGTGGCCAAGCGCGCCGTGCGCGGCGTACCGCTGATGACCGCGATCACGGAGGCCGTGGGTTTCCTCTGGCTCACCGTGCTCGCGTCGGCCTTCACCCCGCTGATCCTGTACACGGTGGTGTCGGCGGCCGACGGGGTCAGTGACGTGCTGGCGAAGGCGACGGGCAATCAGACGGACGCGTTCTTCGGGACGTTCTCCGAGGCGCTGAAGAAGGGCGACGACATCGGCGGCGGGCCGATCATGCTGATCGTCGTGTCACTCGTGTCGATCGTCGCGGCGGGCGTGCTCTACCTGGAGCTGTATCTGCGGGCCGTCCTGCTCTACGTGGGCGCGCTGCTCGGCGTCGTCGTCTACGCGGGGCTCGTCGACAAGAACCTGTGGGGCCACGTCCGCCGCTGGGTCGGTGTCATGATCGCGGTCATCCTCGTGAAGCCGGTCATCGTGATCGTGCTCGGCCTCGCGGGCGCGCTGTCCACGGGCGGCAAGGGGCCCGACTCCCTCGCCGCGGTCGTCTCCGGCCTCGCCATCGTGCTGCTCGCCATCTTCGCGAGCGGCATGATCTACCGCTTCGTACCCGGCTTCGGCGACGAGATGGCCAACGTACGCAAGAACCGGCTCATGCAAGGGGCCGAGGGCAAGGCCGCCGCCGTGATCAGTTCCCCCGCGGCGCTCGTCTCGCAAGGAATCAAGACCCACAGCAGCCGTCAGGACAGCGGGGGTTCGGGTGGTGGCGGAGCTTCCCAGGCCCGTCCCGCCAACCCCGCGTCCGGCGGTGTGGCCGCGCACAGTTCGCGGCAGGGCGGGGCAGCGGGAGGCGGCGGAACTGTCCCCTCCGCCGCACCCCCGCCCCGTACGAGCCCGTCGAAGTCCCCGCACGCGAGCGGGGACCGCGGGAGCAACAGCGGTAACACCGGCAAGAACGGCAACTGGCAAGGAGGTGCAGGGCGTTGACGACCCAGTCCCACGTGTCCCCTCCGGTCACGCCCCGCCGTACATATCTGATCGGTCGCGCCCGGCCGAACGCGATCGTCGGCAAGAATCGTGAGTCCGGCGAGATCGCGATGATCGTCGTGGGCGCGTTCCTCGGCATGATGTGCGGACTGCTCGTCCCCGTGCTGTCGCTGCGCATCGTGCTGCTCACCGGCTTCCCGATGCTCGCGCTGGCCGCGGTCTACGTCCCCTACAAGAACCGCACCTTCTACAAGTGGTTCGAGATCAACCGCAGTTACAAGCGCTCCCTCAAGCGCGGCACCGCCTACCGTTCGCGCACCATGGAGGCCGGCACCCGGCTCGACGGGCGTGAGGTCGAGATCGGCCCGCCCCCCGGCATCGGCAGGCTCACCTGGCTGGCCGCGCCGTTCGGGCCCGACGAGATCGCCGTCCTGCTCCACGCCGACCGGCGCACCGTCACCGCCGCCATCGAGATCGAGGGCCCCGGCGTCGGGCTGCGCGACTCGGAGGACCAGGAGGCGCTGGTCGACCGGTTCGGCACACTGCTCAAGCACGTCGCCAACGGGGACGGGTTCGTGAGCCGGCTGCAAATGCTGGCCCGCACCCTCCCCGCCGACCCCGACGCGCACAACAAGGACGTCGCCGTGCGCGGCGACGACCGCTCGCTCGGCTGGCTGCAGAAGTCGTACGACCAGCTGCAGTCCATGGTGTCGACGAGCAGCGAGCAGCACCGCGCGTACCTCGTGGCCTGCATGCACTACACGCGCGACCTGGCCGCCGAGGCCAACGCGATGGCCCGCGCCACCCGCCCGAAGGGCGGCAAGAAGGTCGACAGGGACGCCGGGCTCGCCGTCGTCATGGCGCGCGAACTGACCGATATCTGCTCGCGGTTGCAGGAGGCGGACATCCGCGTCCGGCAGCCGCTCGGGCAGGGCAGGCTCGCGTCCCTGATCCACTCCATGTACGACCCGGACCACTCCATCGACCACATCCAGGCGATGTCGAAGCGGAACGCCTGGCCGGCCGAGCTCGACGCCATGGAGCCGACGTTCCTGCAGGCCAAGACGCGCGAGTCGGCGACGCGCGCGCCCTGGTGCCACGCCACGGCGTGGGTGAAGGAGTGGCCGATGACGCCGGTGGGCGTGAACTTCCTGGCTCCGCTCCTCGTCCACACCCCGGACGTCATCCGGACCGTCGCGGTGACGATGGACCTCGAACCCACCGAGGTCGCCATCGAGCGGATGCTGACCGAGAAGACCAACGACGAGGCGGAGGCGTCCCGCGCCGCCAAGATGAACCGGACCGTCGACCCCCGCGACATCGCCGCCCACGGCCGCCTCGACCAGCGCGGCGAGGACCTGGCGAGCGGCGCGGCCGGCGTCAACCTCGTCGGCTACATCACGGTCTCCTCCCGCAACCCCGACGCGCTCGCCCGCGACAAGCGCACGATCCGCGCCTCCGCCGGCAAGTCGTACCTGAAGCTGGAGTGGTGCGACCGCGAGCACCACCGGGCCTTCGTGAACACGCTGCCGTTCGCCACCGGCATCCGCCGATGACGCCGATGGTCCCCACGAGCCCGATGATCCCGACGCCCTCGACACCCTCGACGATCCCGATGTTCCTGATGTCCGCCGCCAAGTCTCCGGCCGGAAGGTAGGCGCTGCACTATGCGGGATCCGCTGACCGCTCTCACCGATACCTTCACCGCGTTCCTGTTCGGGAAGGTGGAGACGACCCGGCTTCCGGTGCGTACGTCGACGGGGCAGGCGCAGGCCGTCTATCTGCCGACGGCCGCGCCAGGCCTCGGTGACTCCGGCGTGATCATCGGCCGCGAGGTGTACTCCGGCAAGGGCTACATCTACGACCCCTTCCAGCTCTACGGTCAGCAGCTCCCGGCCCCCCACTGGCTGGTCCTCGGCGAGTCCGGCAACGGCAAGTCGGCGCTGGAGAAGACGTACGTGCTGCGGCAGTTGAGGTTCAAGGACCGCCAGGTCGTCGTCCTCGACGCGCAGGGCGAGGACGGCGTCGGCGAATGGAACCTCATCGCCGAGGAGCTGGGCATAACTCCCATCCGGCTCGACCCGACGGCCGCCCTGGACATGGGGATCCGCCTCAACCCCCTCGACCCGGCGATCACGACGACGGGCCAGCTCGCGCTGCTGCGCACCATCATCGAGGTCGCGCTCGGCCACGGCCTCGACGAGCGCTCCGGCTTCGCGCTGAAGGTCGCGCACGCGTACGTGAACGAGACGATCGTCGAGCGGCAGCCGGTCCTGATGGACATCGTCGAGCAGCTCCGCCACCCGGAACCGGAGTCGGCGGAGGCCATGAACGTGGCCCTTGAGGACGTCCGGGCCTGGGGCCTGGACGTGGCGCTCGTCATCGACCGGCTCGTCGACGGTGACCTGCGCGGCATGTTCGACGGCCCGACGACGGTCGGCATCGACCTGGACGCCCCGCTGATCGTCTTCGACCTGTCCCACATCGACCGGAACTCGATCGCGATGCCGATCCTGATGGCGATCGTCGGCGTGTGGCTGGAGCACACGTGGATCCGCCCCGACCGGAAGAAGCGCATCTTCCTGGTCGAGGAGGCCTGGCACATCATCAACAGCCCGTTCGTGGCCCAACTCTTCCAGCGGCTGCTGAAGTTCGGCCGCCGTCTCGGCCTGTCCTTCGTGGCGGTCGTGCACCACTTGTCCGACGTGGTGGACGGCGCGGCGGCGAAGGAAGCGGCGGCGATCCTGAAGATGGCCTCCACACGAACGATCTACGCCCAGAAAGCGGACGAGGCGAGAGCCACGGGCCGGGTGCTCGGACTGCCCCGCTGGGCGGTCGAGATCATCCCGACGCTCTCCCCCGGCATCGCCGTCTGGGACGTCAACGGCAACGTACAGGTGGTCAAACACCTGGTCACCGAGACGGAACGCCCCTTGGTCTTCACCGACCGGGCCATGACCGAAACGTCCACCGAGCGCGAGCAGTTCGTGGACGACGCCCTGCACGCGGCCGAGCTGGAGGCCGAGGAACGGGCCGCCGCGTTCGTGGAGCAGCGCTTCGGCGGCTCCGAGTCCACGGTGGCGTGAACGGTGGGACGAACGGTGGGACGAACGGTGGCATGACAGGAATGCGGGACGAGCGGGGGCGCCGGATGCAGCGGGGTTACGACCGGGACGAGCGGGGTTACCGGGAGGGTCGTGGCGGCCGGGGCGGCGTGCCCGACGGGCTGCTCATCGGCGTCCTCGCCTTCCTCCTGGGCATGACGGTGCTGGTGTGGACGGCGACGGGCCTGGCGGGCCTGTTCACCAAGGGCGCGTGGCCGACGGCCGTGACGTTCGCGAACACACCGCTCGCCCTACGCTCCTTGATCACCCGCCCCCACGACATCCCCGGCGCCTGGCCGAACACCCCCACCACCGAACTCTCCGGCTACGGCCTCGTCTGGGGCCTGGTCATCGGCCAACTGATGATCCTGGTCGTCCTCACGATCTTCATAGCGGGAACCTTCACCCGCTGGCGCGCGGTGCGGTCACGGGGCTCCGCCCCGGACCCCGCTGGCTCTCGTCCGACGGCGGGGCTTGAAAAGAACCAACCCGCCGCCACCGAACGCAAAGCCCCGCCGACGCTCGAGAAGCAGGAGATGCCAGCAGGTCAGGCCCCGCCCATTCAAGCCCCGCCGACGATCGAGGCGCAGGCCAATCAAGCCCCGCCGGCGATTGAGGCGCGGGGTCCGGGGCAGAGCCCCGTGACCGCAACCCCGGCTCCCGCAACAGCGACCCGCCAAATCCACCTCGGCCCCCCGGCCGACCGCCACCCCCTCGCCACAGAGGCAATCCGGGACGCCGAGGGCCCAGCCCTCGTCATCACCTCGGCACCGGAGGTCTGGTCGGAGACCAAGGACGCCCGCGCCAAACTCGGCCCCGTCCTCCTCTACGACCCCACCCACCTCTGCGACACCCCCGCCCGCATGCACTGGAACCCGTCCTCCGGCTGCACCGACAAGGACACCGCGGCCCAGCGCGCCACCGCCCTGCTCGCCCCGATAAGGCCCACGGCCAAACTGGACTCGGCCCTCGCCGAAGCCGCCGAAACCCTCCTCCGCAGCTACCTGCACGCCGCGGCCGTCGACGGCAAACCGTTCCGCCACGTCCACCGCTGGGCCCAGGGCACCCAGGTCCAGGACGCCGTACGCACCCTCCGTACGAACCCGAAGGCCGCCGCCGGCACCGCGGGCGAACTCGAGGCCGCTCTCACCTCGCACCCCGAGCGCCGCGACATGGCACAGGAGTTGACCGCCCGTGCCCTGTCCTCCCTCTTCACCATCCACGTCCGCGAGGCCTGCACGCCCAACCGAACGGATGCGCTCACTCTGGATTCCTTCGTGAACGAAGGGGGCACGCTTTATGTGGTCGGTGAACCCATCGAGGACCCGAAGGGGCAGCCCGGCGCGATGCCCCTGCTCACGGCCCTCGCCTCGAGCGTGGTCGAGCACGGCCGCCGCGTGGCCGCACGGTCACCTGCCGGCCGGCTCGACCCACCAATGACGCTCGTCCTGGACGACGTCGCGGCGGTGGCTCCGCTTCCCCAACTGCCGGAGCTGCTGGCCACGGGAGCGGACCGGGGTCTGAACACCCTGGCCCTGCTCCGGTCCAGGGAACAGGCCCGCACCCGCTGGCCGGACGCGGAACTCCCGCTCGACTAGGGCCCTAGGGCAGGCCGTACAGCTTCAGGAACACCGCGAGCCCGCTGCGTACACGCGCGTCGACCTCGTCGGCCGTCATCGGCACCACCCCGAAGAACGTATCCACCGTGACGGACCCGGGGATCAGCAGCATGAAGTGGCGCCCGGCCTCAGTGGAGTTGGCCTCGTCGACCGCCAAGTGCCCCTGCTCGCCGAGCCGCAGCAGCGCCGTGCGCACCGCTTCCACCGTCGCCCGCGGGCCGATCCGCTGCCACTCCTCGATGACGTCGGCGGGCAGATGCGAGCCCTCCGAGATGATGTGCCGTACGAGAAGCATGTGCGGCTCGTGGTCGCCGCGCCGCCCCATCCACTCCCGGGCGAGCGCGAGCAGATCCTTCTCCACGTCCGTGACTTTGCCCAAGTGCCGCTCGATCAGCGCGACATGGGCGCCCGTCACGTTCTCCGCGCTGTCGATGAGAACCTCACGGAAGAGGTTCTCCTTGCCGCCGAAATGGTTGTAGAGCGTACGCGTGGAGACCCCCGCCTCCGCGGCGATCTCGTCGATGCCCGCGCGCGCGTACCCCTCGCGGCCGAAAACCGTGCGTGCCCCGCGCAACAGCGCCTGCCGCTTCTCGACCGTGCCCTTGCGTTCCCGTTGCTGCACCATGCCCGCACTCCTCCGCTCACGTTCAGCCTAGGCACAGAGACCTAGGTACAACGACGGTTGCACTTCTTACAACCGTCGTTGTACTTTACCGGCATGGCAACCGAACCCCAGGCTTCGGCGGCCCGCGAAGTCGGCGGCAGCCGCTCCACGTTCACTCTCCTCGTCGTCCTGCTCGGCATGCTCACCCTGCCGATGGCCATGTCCGGCACCACGGTCGCGCTCCCGCGCATCGGGGCCGACCTCGGCGCCTCCGGCGCCACGCTGCAGTGGGTGGTCGTCGGCTACTTCCTCGCCGCGTCCTCGTTCATGCTGGTCGCGGGCTCCCTCGGCGATCTCTACGGCCGCCGCCGGATCCTCACGGCGGGCGCCGCACTCTACACGGCGGGTACCCTGGCCTCGGCCCTCGCCCAGAACATCCTGCTCTTGGACGCGGCCCGGATCCTGTCCGGCATCGGCGCCGCGGGCGTGATGGCCAGCGGCAGCTCGCTGCTCGCCGCGACCTTCACGGGCCCCGCCCGCACCCGCGTCTTCGCCTCACTCGGCACCACGGCGGGCCTCGGCCTCGCCTTCGGCCCGACGTTCTCCGGCTGGCTCGTGGACGCGGTCGGCTGGCGTGCCACCTTCCTGTCGTACGTCGCCGTGGGCACGGTCATCGTCCTCGGCACCCGCCTGATGCCGGAGTCCCGGGCGGACACGAGCCCGCGCGTCGACAAGGCGGGCGCGGCCACCTTCATCGCGGGCCTGGCACTCGCCCTCTACGCGATCACCCAGGGCTCCAAGTCCGGCTGGACGGCGGCCCCGACCCTCGTCCCCGCCGCCCTGTCCCTCGCCCTCCTCCTCACCTTCGTACGCGTCGAACGGCGCCTCGTCCGCACCGGCGAAGGCCGCCCGATCCTCGACCTGCGCCTCGCCCGCAACCCGGCGTTCCTCGGCTGGGCGGTCGGCTCCTTCGGGCTCGGAGCGGGCACCACCGGCGTCCTCACCTTCCTGCCGACCTACCTCCAGGGCGCGAACGGCACGACGGCCCGCGCGGCCGGCCTGACGCTCCTCCTGATGACGGTGCCGATCCTGGCCCTGCCCCCGCTCGGCGCCCGCCTGGTCAACCGGGGCGTGCCGGCCCGCCACATCCTGGTCCTGTCCCTGCTCCTGCTGGCGGCGGGCAACGCGTGGCTGACGACGCTCCACCCGGGCATCGGTGCCCTGGGGCTCGCGGGCCCGCTGCTCACCATCGGCGCGGGCCAGGGCCTCTCCATCGGCATCATCGACGCCCAGGCCATGTCGATGGTCGCCCCGTCCGAGGTCGGTATGGCCTCCGGCTTCCTCAACACGGTCCGCGGCGGCACGGGCGCCATCATGCTCACGGTCTTCGGCGCGGTACTGCTGGCCGCAGTGAGCTCCCGCGTCCCTTCCCCCGACGTCGCGGAACGGATCACGGCAGGCACCCCCGGCCACGCCCCGGAATTCACGCAGGCCTGGCAGCTGACACTTTGGTCGATAGCGACCTTGATAACGGCACTGGCAGCACTGACCTACTGGCTGCTCACGGCCACGGCCAAGCGCCCCGCCCCCGCTGACCCCACCCACTCACCCCCCGCCGTGGGCAGCCGCTCCACCCCCGCTGACCCCACCCACTCGCCCCCCGCTGTGGGCAGGCGTTCCGCACGGCGAATGGGGTCTCCCCTGCTCGAGCGAAGCCGAGAGCTTGGGGAAGGGTGGGCACAGCCCCCGTCTCCGCGCAACAACACGACCACGCACACCGAGTCGACCCGATGACCACGGAGGACCGCACCATGACCACGACCAACACCACCACCCCGCTCCGAGTGGGCGTAATTGTCGGATCCACCCGAGACGGCCGCCTCGCCCCCACGGTAAGCACCTGGTTCACGGCCCAGGCCGAAGCCCACACCCCCGAAACCCACTACGACGTCATCGACCTGACCGACCTGGACCTACCCGGAACCCACCCCGACTGGGGCCACCAACCCACCCCGGTCCAGGCCGAACTGGCCACCCGCGTGGCCGCCGCCGACGCCTACGTGGTGATCACCCCCGAGTACAACCACAGCTTCCCGGCCCACCTGAAGCACTTCATCGACCTGCACCACGACGAGTGGAAGGCCAAGCCCGTCGGCTTCGTCTCGTACGGCGGCGTGGGCGGCGGCCTCCGCGCCGTGGAACAACTCCGCCTGGTATTCGCCGAGTTGCACTGCGCCACGATCCGCGACGGCGTCAGCTTCCACCGGGCCCACGGCGGCCTCTTCGCCGAGGACGGACCGGCCCACGACGAGCAGGGCGCGGCCGGCGCCGCCAAGGTCATGCTCGACCAACTGAACTGGTGGGCCCACGCCCTGCGCACGGCCCGAGCGGAAAACCCGTACAGCTAGAGCCGTCACGGCCAACGCCCCTGCGACCAACACCCCTACGGCTGACGCCGCTTGAGCTCCATCTCTCGCTCCACCTGGGACGGGTCGCCCGGATTCGGGACGACCCCTCCCGTGCGGACGAAACCGAACCTCCGGTAGAACGCCTCGGCCCGCCGATTGTCCTCATGGACGTACAACCGCACCCGCGCCACGCCCTCAAGACCGAACGCCCACTCCACCGCGGCGGAGAACAGCGCCCCCGCCACCCCGCTCCCCCGCGCCTCCGGCCGCACGAACACCGCGACGAGCTGCGCCTGCCGCCGCTCGACGGCCCGCCCGAAGAAGTCCACGGCGCCCGCCTCCTCCACGAGCACCACCACGCTGCCGTCCCAGCGCCCGCCCGCGCCTGTCTCCCCGGCCTCGGTGGACTCCGCCACGAACTGCAGGGCCGTCGCCCCGTGCGCGGCCCGCTCGGCCCGCCCCCGCCAGAACTCGTCCGGCTGCGCCGCCCCGTCCTCGTACGTCTCCAGAAACGCCAGCGGCGCCGCCGGATCCCGCAGCGCCGCGAGCCGCAGCTCCTTCGCGGCGCGCCACTCGTCGGCCCGCACGGGTCTGATCACGTAGTCCATGCAACCGCACCCTAAGGGCCCCTAGTCCCCCGGTACTACGGCATTCCCGCAGCTCGATGCCCCGGTCCGACGCCCGCGGCACCCCGCCCACGGCACCGTACAACCATGACAATCCGAGCCCACGGCCTCACCAAACGCTACGGCGGCAGGAACGGCAAGACAGTCGTCGAGGACCTCACCTTCACGGTCGAGCCCGGCACGGTCACCGGCTTCCTCGGCCCCAACGGCGCGGGCAAGTCCACGACCATGCGCATGCTGCTCGGCCTGGACACCCCGACCGCGGGACGCGCCACGATCGGCGGCCGCGCCTACGCCACCCACCCGGCCCCGCTCACCGAGGTCGGCGCGCTCCTGGAGGCGAAGGCCGTCCACCCCGGCCGCACCGCCTTCCACCACCTCACGGCGCTCGCCCTCACGCACGGCATCCCGCGCTCCCGCGTCGAGCACGTCCTCGACCTCGCGGGCCTCACCGAGGTGGCGGACAAGCGGGTGAAGGGCTTCTCCCTCGGCATGGGCCAGCGCCTCGGCATCGCGGCGGCGCTCCTCGGCGACCCGGCCACGATCATCCTCGACGAGCCGGTCAACGGCCTCGACCCCGAGGGCGTCCTGTGGATCCGCACGCTCCTCAAGTCCCTTGCCCAGCAAGGCCGTACGGTCCTGGTCTCCTCCCACCTCATGTCCGAGATGGCGCTGACGGCCGAGCACCTCGTCGTCATCGGCCGCGGCCGCCTCCTCGCGGACACGACGGTCACCGCTCTCGTACACGAGTCAGGAGCGGCCTACGTGAAGGTCGTGACGCCCGAGGCCGACCGCCTGAGCGCCCTCCTGACCGGCGCCGACGTCGCCGCGGAGGCCCCCGACACCCTCCACGTCCGGGGCATCGACGCCCCCGCCGTCGGCCGGATCGCCGCGGCCCACGCGCTTCCCCTCTTCGAACTCACGCCACAAACCGCCTCATTGGAGCAGGCCTTCATGGACCTCACCCACGACGCCGTCGAGTACCAGGCGACGACGCCCACAGCAGCCTCGGCCCTGACGGGAGCAGCCCGATGACGACGACCACACCCCCTGCCCCGCATACGGCGCCCACGCACGCCGTGACTCCGAGCCGCGTCCTGCACTCGGAATGGCACAAACTCCGTACGCTGCGCTCCACTTGGGTCACCCTCGCGGTCGCCTGCGCCCTCGTGATCGGCGTCGGCATCACCATGGGCGCCACCTACGACGGCGACGACTCGGAGATCGACACCGTCGTCTTCGTCCTCCTGGGCACCCAGCTCTCCCAGATCTGCGTCGCCGTGCTCGGCATCCTGGTCACCGCCGGCGAGTACTCGACCGGCATGATCCGCGCCTCGCTCACGGCGGTGCCGCGCCGGCTGCCCGTGCTGTGGTCCAAGGCCGCGGTCTTCGCCACGCTCGCCTTCACCCTCACCTTCGCGACGAACATCGTCACCTTCCTCCTGGCCCAGATCTGGCTCTCCGACACCGACAAGGCGCTGTCCCTCACCGACTCCGGCGTCCTCGGCGCCCTCGCGGGCAACGCGGCGGCGATCACCCTGCTCAGCCTCGTCGCCCTCGGCCTCGGCGCGCTGCTGCGCTCGGTCCCGGCCGGCATCGGCGCGTTCGTCGGCCTCGTCCTGATCCTGCCCGAGGTACTCGCCATGATCTCGGCGGACTTCGTCCAGGACGCCCTGCGCTACTTCCCCACCAAGGCGTCCGCTTCCCTCGGCTCGATGGCGCAGACCGGTGACTCCATCTCCCCGACGGCGGCCCTGATCAGCCTCTGCCTGTGGGCAGCAGCGGCCCTGATCACCACGGCCCTCCTCCTCAAGCGCCGCGACGTCTGAGCTCCGCACCCCATCGGGAAACGTACGAGGATGATGACCAGGTGACGGATCACGAGCAGCCCCGCGACCCCCAACCGCTCGTCAGGTATGCCCAGCGGCTCACCGAGCGGGTGCGCGCCTTCGACCGGCGCCGCCCGCTGGTCTGGGACCTGCTGGTGACGGGCTTCTTCGTGATCGCGGCCCTCACGGACGGGACCGGCGGCTGGCGCAACACCGCGGCCGACCCCGGGGTGCCCGAACCGCTGGTCCTCCTGATGAGCCTCGGCCTGTCCGTACCGTTGCTGTGGCGACGCCGCCGGCCGCTCGTGGCCCTCACAGCGATGGCGGCGGTCAGCCTCGTCAACAACTGGACGGGCGCCTGGCTCCAGGCCGCCCTCATCCAGTTCGTCGTGGTCTTCGACATCGCGCTGCGGCTGCCCCTGAAGACCCTCGGCCGGGCCGCCCTCCTGACCACGCTGCCCATGACGGCCACGCTCATCCGCTACCCATCGGGCAGTTGGGACCAGCTGATCGTGCCGCAGCTCTGGTGCTTCGCACTGGTCACCCTCGCGGGCATCGCCGTCCGCTCCCGCCAGGACTACACCCAGGCCCTGGTCGAGCGGGCCCGCCAGCTCGAGGTCGAACGCGACCAGCAGGCGCGGCTCGCGGCCGCCGCCGAACGCGCCCGTATCGCCCGCGAGATGCACGACATCATCGGCCACAACCTCTCCGTCATCACCGGCCTCGCCGACGGCGGCTCCTACGCCGCTGCCCGCAGCCCGGAACGCGCGGGCCAGGCCCTCACCGCCATCGCCACCACCAGCCGCCAGGCCCTCACGGAACTCCGCCGCCTTCTCGACGTACTGGGAGAGGAAACCCCCTCGGCCTCCGCGGAGCTGACCCCTGCCCCCGCACTCGACGACCTCGACTCCCTGATCGACGGCGTACGTTCGGCAGGACTCCCGGTCCTCAGGAAGGTCGAGGGCGAACCGGCGCCGCTGCCCGCGGGCCTGGAGCTCACGGTGTACCGCGTGGTCCAGGAGGCCCTCACCAACACCCTGAAGCACGGCGGCCCTTCGGCCACCTCCGAGCTGCTCGTCTCGTACGCTACGGACGCGGTGACCGTGACCGTCACGGACACCGGCCGCGGCGCTCTCACCGACAGCCACGGCACCGGCCGCGGCCTCGCCGGCATGCGCGAGCGAACGGCCCTCTACCGAGGCACACTTGAGGCCGGACCACGACCGGCCGGCGGCTGGCGGGTACGCCTCCGCATCCCGATCCCGGAAGGGCCCACCCCGTGACGACCGTTCTCATCGTCGACGACCAGCCCATGCAGCGCTTCGGCTTCCGCATGCTCCTGGAGAGCCAGGACGACCTACGGGTCGCGGGCGAGGCAGGCACGGGCGCGGAGGCGGTCCGTCTCGCGGCCGAGCTCGCCCCCGACGTGGTCCTGATGGACATCCGCATGCCCGGCATGGACGGCATCGAGGCCACGCGCCGCATCATCGCGCGGACGCCGGGGAACGACGGCCCGGACGACGGCCCGTCGGAAGGCCCGCGCATCCTCATCCTCACGACCTTCGACATGGACGAGTACGCGTACGCGGGCCTGCGCGCGGGCGCCTCCGGCTTCCTCATCAAGGACGCGCTCCCGGAGGAACTCCTCGCGGGCATCCGCGCGGTGGCGGCCGGCGACGCGATCGTCGCCCCCAGCCTCACCCGCCGCCTCCTCGACGCGTACGTCCACCATCTCCCGGCCGCGGCAGGCACTCCCCCGGCCGCCGATCCACGCGTCGCCTCCCTGACGGACCGCGAACGCGAGATCCTCACGGTCATCGCCCAGGGCTGGAGCAACGCCGAGGTCGCCGAACGCCTGCACCTCGCCGAATCGACGGTGAAGACACATGTCTCCCGCATCCTGGCGAAAACGGGAGCGCGGGACAGAGTGCAGGCGGTGATCGTGGCGTACGACGCGAAACTGGTGGAGCCGTCTTGAATTCGGGCCTGAATTCGCACCCTAAACGCAGAAAAGCCCGGACCGTATCCCGGTCCGGGCTTTTCTCCAAAATTAGTTCGGCGGCGTCCTACTCTCCCACAGGGTCCCCCCTG
>NZ_JBIWLG010000020.1:0-56539 GCF_044766085.1 Streptomyces sp. NPDC102360
CAAATCAAGCCCCTCCGGCGATTGAGGCTGCGTCACTCAAGCCCCGCCGGCGATTGAGGCGCGGGGTATGGGGCAGAGCCCCAAGCCCAGCCACGGCTACCCGGCGAGCGCCCCGGGGCTCCGCCCCGGACCCCGCTGGCTCTCGTCCACAAGGCGGGGCTTGATTGGCTCAACCGCCGGAGGCCCTAGGCCGCGCCGACCTGTTCGGCGACCGTGACACGGCCGACCAGGTCCTCGTACGTCGACGGGTCGAATTCGCCGGCGACGGGGGACACGACGGTCGCCGCCGAGAGTGCCACCGCTCGGGCGAGCCGCTGGGGCCACGGAAGGTGGTCGACGTGGCCGGACAGCAGCCCCGCCACGGCGGAGTCACCCGCCCCCGTCGGGTTCCCGGTGAGGTGGCCCGGCGCCGGTGCCCGCCACTCCCCGTCCGCCGTAAGGGCGCACAGCCCCTCCGCCCCGAGCGACGCGACCACCGCATGCGCCCCGCGGCGCCGCGTGTCCTTCATGGCCTGCAACGGCTCGTGGGAGCCGGTGAGTTCGGCCAGCTCGTCCGCGTTCGGCTTTACCAGGTCGGGGCGCGCCGCGACGCCGCGGCGCAGCGGTTCGCCGCTGGTATCCAACAGCACTGGGACGGAAGCGGCACGCGCCGCGCGCACCAGCGTCGCGTAGGCGCCGACCGGGACGCCCGGCGGCAGGCTGCCGCACAGGGCGACCGCGGAGGCGGAGCGCAGCAGATCCGCGTACGCCTCCTGGAAGGCCGCCCACTCGGCGGGCGTGATCGTCGGGCCCGGCTCGTTGAGCTGCGTCGTGTCGCCGGTCGAGGCGTCGGCGACGGCGATCGTGCGCCGGGTCGTGCCGGAGACGGGTACCAGTGCGTCCGCGACACCCGGGGTGCCGAGCAGCTGGTCCTGGAGCGTGCGGCCCGTCGCGCCGCCCACGAACCCCGTCACGGCCACCTCGTGACCGAGCGCGGCGAGCACCCGCGCCACGTTCAGACCCTTGCCGCCGGGCCGCTCGGTGACCTCGGTGACGCGGTGCGTCGTGTGCGGGCGCAGGGACCGCACCCGGTACGTGATGTCGAGTGCGGTGTTCAGCGTGACCGTGAGGATCACAGGACCTCACCCCCCTTACGTACTTTCAGTAACGGGGCCTGATCATGCCAAAGTCAAGGCGGTTGGCCCAGGCCGCGGACCAACCGCCTTGTATCGGTCGGGAGTTAACGCCGGTGTTACGGCCGGACCAGCCACTCGCCCTTGCGCAGCACGCCCTTGACCTCGAACTCCGCGTCCAGGACCACGAGGTCGGCGTCCTTGCCGGGCTCCAGCGAGCCCACCTTGTCGTAGATGCCGAGGAGTTGGGCCGGGTTGGCGGAGATGGCCCGGACGACGTCCTCGACGGGCAGTTTGTCGATCGTGACCGCCCGCTTGAACGCCCGGTCGAGGGTGAGCGTCGAGCCGGCGATGGAGCCGCCCTCCACGAGCCGCGCCACGCTGTCCTTCACCTCGACCTCCAGCGGGCCGAGCATGTAGCGCCCGTCGCCGAACCCGGCCGCGTCCATCGCGTCGGTGATGAACGCGACCTTCTCCGCGCCCTTGTGATGGAACGCCAGCTCCAGGGCGGCCGGGTGCAGATGTGTGCCGTCGTTGATCAGTTCGACGGTGATCCGCTCGTCCTCCAGGAGCGCCGCGATCGGCCCGGGGTCGCGGTGGCCGAGGGCGGGCATCGCGTTGAACAGGTGCGTGGCGACCGTGGCGCCCGCGTCGACGGCCTCCACCGTCTGCTCGTACGTCGCGTCGGTGTGGCCGATCGCGGCGAGCACGCCGTGCTCGGCGAGGAGGCGTACGGAGTCGATGCCGCCGGGCCGTTCGGTGGCGAGCGTGACCATCCTGGCCTGGCCGCGGGCGGCGTCGAGCAGCTTGCGGACCTCGGCCGGGTCGGGGTCGCGCAGCAGCGTCTCGTCGTGGGCGCCCTTGCGGCACGGCGAGATGAACGGGCCCTCGAAGTGGATGCCCGCGATCTCCCCGTGCTCGGCCAGCTCGGAGAGCAGTCCCGCACGCTGGACGAGGAAGTCCATGCTGCCGGTGACGAAGGACGCGACGGCCGTGGTCGTGCCGTGCTGGCGGTGCGTCCGCAGGCCCGTGAGGATCTCGTCGAGCGTGCCGGAGGTGAAGGACGCGCCGCCGCCGCCGTGGTTGTGCATGTCGACGAAGCCGGGGACCACCCAGTGGCCGGTCAGGTCGAGGGTCTCGGCACCGTCGGGAGCGCTCCCGACGATCCGCGTGCCGTCGACGATGACGCGTCCGTCGGTGACGGTCCCGGTGGGCAGCACCACCTGGGCACCGGCGAGCACCTTTGCTGTGGCCATCAGGCGGTTACCTCCGTGGTGTCGACAGTGACGTCGGCTAGCAGGTCCCAGGCGAGCAGTCCCGCGCCCAGGCATCCGGCGCTGTCCCCGAGGACGGCCGGGACGATCGTGGGGAGCGCCTGGAAGGTGACGCGCTCCGCGACGGCCGCGCGCAGGGGCGTGAACAAGGTTTCCCCGGCCTCGGCGAGCCCGCCACCGATGATCAGCGTGCGGGGGTCCAGCAGAGTGAGCGCGAGCACAAGGCCGTCGGCGAGCGCGTCCACCGCGTCCTGCCAGACCCGGACCGCCTTCGGGTCTCCCGCGTCGACGGCCTTCGCGCAGTCCGCCGCGGTCGCCTTCTCGTCGCCGCTCGCCTCCTGCCAGGCCAGGGTGACCGCGGAGGCGGAGGCGTACCGCTCCAGGCAGCCGCGCTGACCGCAGCCGCAGGCCACGCCGCCGGGGCGGACGACCACATGGCCGATCTCGCCGGCGGAGCCGTGCGCGCCGGGCTCGATGCGCCCGTCGATGCCGATGGCGCCGGCGATCCCGGTGCCCAGCGGCATGAACAGGAACCGGTCGGCGTCCTTGCCCGCCCCGAGCCGGCCCTCGCCGAGCCCGCCGGTGCGCACGTCGTGGCCGAGGGCCACGGGGATGCCGCCGAGCCGCTCGCTGAGCAGGGACCGCATGGGTACGTCGCGCCAGCCGAGGTTGGCCGCGAACAGGGCGATGCCGTTCGTCTCGTCCACGACGCCGGGCACCGCGACGCCCGCGGCGCGGGCGGGCTCGCCGAGGTGCTTCTCGCCGTACGCGCGCAGGTCGGCGGCGAAGCCGAGGATCGACTCCACGACCGCGTCGGCGCCGCGCTCGCGCTGGGTCGCCCGGCGCGCCTGGTGCAGCAGATTGCCGTCGGCCCCGACCAGGGCGGCCTTCATCCCGGTGCCGCCCACGTCCAGGGCGATGACATGTTTCACGGGGGACAGTCTCGCGCGTCCACCCTTGAGAGGTCTAGTCCAGTCCCCCCTCGTTTCCGCTGTGGCGCCCATGTGGTGTAGACCTTCCGGGGGACCATGGGACAGGCCTGTGGCGCGAGGGACACAGTTGGAGTGCGGCAGTGCGCAAGGGGAGGACGGCTCTGACCGTGGCGGCCGCGCTCGGAGTAGTGGCCGCGTCGTCGCTGCTCACAGCCTGTGGAAGCGGCGGCTCGGACGACGCCGTCACGCTGCGGCTGGTCGCGGCCGACTACGGCGACTCCAAGGCCAACAGCTCCCAGAAGTACTGGGACGACCTCGCCGCCGGCTTCGAGAAGCAGCACCCGAACATCAAGGTCGACGTCGACGTCCACTCCTGGGACGTCGTCGACAAGAAGGTCAAGGACATGGTCGCCGCGGGCCACGCGCCCGACATGGCGCAGATCGGCGCGTACGCCGACTACGCCGCGGCGGGCAAGCTGTACCCCGTCGACAAGCTGCTCTCGGTCCCCGTCCAGGCCGATTTCATCGGTCAGATGAGCCAGGCGGGCGAGATCAAGGGCGCGCAGTACGGCATGCCGTTCGCCGCCTCCACGCGCCGCCTCTTCTACAACAAGAAGCTCTTCACCGAGGCCGGCATCACGCCGCCGAAGACGTGGGCCGACCTCGTATCCGACGCCAAGGCGCTCAAGGCGCAGGGCGTGCGCTACCCCTTCGCGCTGCCGCTCGGCACGGAAGAGGCGCAGGCCGAGACGCTGATCTGGACGCTCAGCAACGGCGGCGGCTACACCGACAACGTCGGCAGCTACGCCCTCGACGACAAGAAGAACGTCGAAGCGCTGTCCTGGCTCAAGAACAACCTGGTCACCAAGGGCCTCACCGGCCCGACCGCCCCCGCGAAGCTCAACCGCACGCCCGCGTTCCAGGCCTTCGCCAAGGGCCAGGTCGGCATGTTGTCGGGCCACCCCACGCTGATGAACATGGCGAAGGCCAAGGGCGTCGACTACGGAGACGTGGCCATCCCCGGTCCGTCCGGCACGCCCAGGTCCACGATGGGCGTCAACGACTGGATGATGGCGTTCAAGCAGGGCGGCCACCCCAAGGAGACCGGGGCGTTCCTCGACTACGCGTACAACAAGAAGAACGTCCTCGAGTTCTCCCGCAAGTACACCGTCGCGCCGGTCACGGTCTCCGCGTCGAACGCGATGACGTCCTCGGCGAAGGACAAGGCGCTGCGTCCGTTCATCGACGAGCTCGCGGGCGCGACGTACTACCCGGCCAACAAGACGTCCTGGCCCGAGGTGAGCGCCGAGATCAAGAAGCAGATCGGCTCCACGGTGGCTCCGCAGGGGAGTGCGGCGGGGACGCTCGGGTCGATCCAGAACGATGCGGCGGCGGCGGAATCCGCCGAGTAGCGTGAGCCGTATGGATGCTCTCGGCGATCGCGAACGCGAGGTGCTCACGTTCGAGGGCCGTGGCTGGCCCTCGCCGGGAGCCAAGGAACGCGCGATCCGCGAGGACCTCGACCTCGCCCCCGTCCGCTACTACCAACTCCTGAACGCCCTCCTGGACGACCCCCGCGCCCTCGAATTCGCCCCGGTCACGGTGAACAGGCTGCGCCGGGTCCGGGACGCGCGCCGCCGCGAACGCTAACCCCCGGGGCTCCGCCCCGGACCCCGCTGCTCAATCGCCGCAGGGGCTTGAAATACCAACCCCCGCCGGGGCTTGAACTATCGCGCCCTGCCGGGATTGAACGATCAAGCCCCGCCGGCGATTGAGGCGCGGGGTCCGGGGCGGAGCCCCGTGGCGCAGGGACGGCGCGGCTATCGTCAACGGCATGGCAAGCCACGAGTACGCCCCCCGGACGACCGCAGGACGCGAGGGCCTGGACGCCCTCCTGGCCCACCCCCGGAGGGGAGTCGTCGCCATCGACTTCGACGGCACCCTCGCCCCCATCGTCCCCGACCCGGACCAGGCCCGCGCCCACCCCGACGCCGTCCCGGCCCTCGCCGCCCTGGCCCCGAAGGTCGCCTCCGTCGCGGTCGTCACCGGCCGCCCCGCGGCCACCGCGGTCCGCCACGGCGGCTTCGCCGGTGTCCCCGGCCTGGAACATCTCGTCGTCCTCGGCCACTACGGCGCCGAACGCTGGGACGCCGTCACCGGCACGGTGACCGCCCCCGCCCCGCACCCGGGCGTCGCCTCCGTACGCTCCGAACTCCCCGGCGTACTGGCCGAGTCGAACCTCTGGCACGACACGTACATCGAGGAGAAGGGCCGCGCCGTCGCTGTCCACACCCGCCGCGCGCGCGACCCGCGGGCCGCCTTCGAAACCCTCCGCGACCTCTTGGCCGAGCTCGCCGCCCGGCACGGCCTGATCGTGGAGCCGGGCCGCCTGGTCCTGGAGCTGCGCCCGCCCGGCGTCGACAAGGGCGTGGCGCTCACCGAGTACGTACGGGAGGTGGGCGCGGAGTCCGTCCTCTACGCGGGCGACGACCTCGGCGACCTCCCGGCCTTCGCGGCAGTGGAGAAGCTGCGCTCCGACGGGGTGCCCGGCCTCCTGGTGGCGGCGGACAGGGTCGTGCCCGAACTCGCCGAAAGGGCCGACCTGTTGGTGGACGGCCCCGCCGAACTGGCCGCCTTCTTCTCAGCCCTCGCGCAGCGCCTGTAGCTGGTCGAGGAACCACGTTCCCGGTGGCAGCGCCGTCGCCGCGGCGGCGAGCCGCTTCGTGCGTTCCGCCCGCTCGTCCCACGGCATGGCGAGCGCCTCCGCGAGGGCCCGCGAAGTCCCGCTCACGTCATAGGGGTTGACGGTCAGCGCGTCCTCGGCCAGCTCCTCGTACGCCCCCGCCTCCCGCGAGAGCACCAGCGCGCACCCGTCGTCGGAGACGACCGGCACCTCCTTGGCGACCAGGTTCATCCCGTCCCGGATGGGGTTCACCAGGGCCACGTCCGCGAGCCGGTACGCCGCGAGCGAGCGCGCGAAGTCGTCCTTCACGTGGAGTACGACCGGGGTCCAATCCTCCGTTCCCCACCGCGAGTTGATGGACTCGGCGACCCGCGCCACCTCGTCCGTGTAATCGCGGTACACGGCCAGGTCCTGCCGCGACGGATAGGCGAACGCGACGTGCACGACCCGCTCCCGCCACTCGGGCGCGGACTCAAGGAGCAGCTCGTACGCCCACAGCCCCCGCACGATGTTCTTCGACAGCTCGGTCCGGTCGACCCGGACGATCACCTTCCGTGACCCGTCCCCGCCGATCTGCGCCCGCAGCGCCGCAAGGCGTTCCTCCACGTCGTCCCGGTGCGCCCGCTCACGCAGGAAGTCCGCGTCGGCGCCGAGCCCGTGCACCCCGATCCGGGTCCCGGACGTGCCGCCGACGAGATGCGTACAGCAGTCGGTGAAGGCGTCCGCCCAGCGCCGGGTCAGGAAGGCACAGCGGTCGGCGCCGAGCATGCCCCTGAGCACCTGTTCGGCGATGTCGTCGGGCAGCATCCGGAAGTAGTCGACGGGCGCCCAGGGCGTGTGCGAGAAGTGCCCGATCCGCAGGTCGCCGCGGAGTTCGCGGAGCATCCCCGGCACCAGCGTCAGGTGATAGTCCTGCACGACCACGGTCGCGCCCGGCGCCGCCTCCTCGGCGAGCGCCTCGGCGAAGGCCCGGTTGTACGCCTCGTAGGACGCCCACCGCCTGCGGAACTCCGGGCCGAACGACGGCTCCAGAGGCGTCTGGTACAGCATGTGGTGCACGAACCACAGCACCGAGTTCGCGATCCCGTTGTACGCGTCCGTGTGCACGTCGGCGTCGATGTCGAGCATCCGTACGCCCGGCTCGGCGACCCCGCGCCGCACCGCCTCCCGGTCGCCGTCGCTCAGCGCCGAGCACACCCACAGTTTGTCCTCGACGACGCTGAGCGCCGACACCAGACCGCCCCCGCCGCGCTTCGCCGCGATCCCCCCGGCGTCGTCGACCTCGTACGAGACCGGGCCGCGGTTGGACGCGACGAGAACCTCAGCAGCACCATGCGTCGTGGAACTCATACGGGCACGCTAGCCCGGCCCGGAAACGTTCAAACGTAAGGCCGGGCCCCGACGGGGCCCGGCCGTATACGACACCTGCGGTCGGGTCAGCCCTTGCGGCCGCGGACGGCGGCGAGGATCAGCGCGCCGAGCCCGCACAGCGTGACGGCGAGGCCGCCGTACAGCGGCAGATTCGAGTCGGAACCGGTCTCGGCCATCTCGCCACCGTTCGGCGGGTTCGGCGGGGTGGGCCGGGCCTGCGGGCTCTGGGTGCCCGTCGATGGGGTCGGCTCGGGCGTCTGCGCACCCGGCTGCTCACCGGGCTGCTCACTGGGCTGCTCGCTCGGCGCCGGGCTCGTCGGCGAGGGGCCGGCCGGCGAGGGGCTGGCCGGCGCCGGCGCCTCCCCGATGATGGGCGTGATGCCGCACCGCGCGTCGGGGGAGCCGTCCTCGCAGTTGGTGCGCGGGGTGTCGGCGGTGACGCTGTTCGTGAGCTTGCCGTCACCGCTCACCGGGTCGTTGACCTTCACGGAGTACGTCACGGTCGCCGTCTTCCCGGCCGGGATGTCACCGGTGAAGTTGATCTTCGGCTCGGTGTAGGAGACGTTCCCGATGCTCGCCGCCGCGTCGTCGTTGTACGTCGCGTCGTCGAGGTTCTCGGTGAGGTCGTCGGTGAACTTGGCGTTCGGGTACGGCAGCCGGCTGACGTTCTTCGCCTTCACCGTGTACGTGACCGTGTCGCCGGGCTCGACCTTGGCCGGGCTCGCCGTCTTGCTGATCTCCAGGTCGGGCACCGGGACGGACAGGGCGAGCGCCGAGGGGACGTAGGTGTCGCCCTTGGTGGAGAAGTCAAGCGTCGTGGACGTGGAGCCGACCGGGATCGGCTCGGCCCCCGCGGCGCGCGTGGTGCCGCTGCCCGTGACGTCGAACTCCTTCGCGTCGATGCTCAGGTTGTTGACCATCTTCGGGGCGAGGGCGCCGTCGTCCTCGGAGACGAAGAAGTTGTTGGTGTTGCCGGTGTGCGCCTCGGGGATGTTCCGGCCGCCGACGGCGAACTTGTCGCCCGGCGTGTTCCAGTCGCCCTCGTACGCGGTGACGCTCGCGTGCGGCGTGCCCGAGGTCCGGTAGAAGCCGTCCACGGTGACCCGGGTGGCCGGGGAGGTGGAGCGCTGCAGGACGTGGCCGCCGTAGACGTAGACGTTGCGGCGGTCCGGAGCGTAGGTCTCGTTCGGGGAGTCGTACTTGTAGACGACGGTCATCGACCAGCCGGCCACACAGCCCTTGCCGGTGGGCGCCCAGATGTCGCCGACCGAGACCGGGACCGGGGTGCCCGTGCCGGTGACCCCGCTGAAGAGGCCCGTCACGTCGGCCTCGCCCGTGTAGTAGTGCGGGCCGTTGGTCGAGGCGGGGTCCTTGACCAGGTTCTCGGGGGAGACCTTGGTCGGGGCCGTGCCGTTCACGCCGACCGAGGGCGTCGCGTCCAGCGGGTCGCCGGGCGAGGGGTCCACATCGGCGCCGGAGATGTCGCAGCGCTTCATCTGGGCCCCGCTCGGACCCTTGTACGTGCCGTCGTTGCCGCCGTAGAAGAGGCGGGCGTAGGCGACCTCGGCGCCGGGCGGGATGGTGACCCGGCCGGTGCTGGAGCCGTAGCCGTCCGTCGTCCCCGCGGTGTTGATCCGCTGCATGACGAACGTGTTGTTGTTGTCCTTGCCCTCGCCGTTGGCGGCGACGGCGCAGCGCGCGGCCATCGTGGCGTCGTCCGTCGGGCAGCCCATGACCGTGTTGCCGATGGTCTTGAAGTCGCCGTAGATCGATTCGTCGTAGCGCTTGGCGAAGGGGGAGACCACATCCGCGGAGGCGGGACTCGGCGCGAGGCCCGCCATGCCTGTCAGACAGGCGGCGAGGGTGGCGGTGACGGCGCACGCCGCCCTGCCCTTGAATTGTCTAAGCCACATAAAGGGCAAACTAGACAAAACATATGATTATGCGGCGCTTATGCCACGCGACGCTCCGCATACTCACCGATTTCGATCATCGGAGGCCGCTCCTCCGTGTCGACCGGGTGCGTTCGCGGCTCGAAGCCGTCCTCGCCGCGCTCGAACTGCGTGAGTACCGGCCTGACGAGGTGCCCGCGCGCGAGCCGCAGCTGGGCCGTGCGGTAGATCGCCGCCGCCATCCGGCCGAGCGCCTGCCCGTCCTGGTGCCGGTGCTTGCGCACGCCGACGTCGACCTGGGCGAGCGCGTCGAGGCCCACGGTGTGCAGCGCGTCCACGAGCAGGCCGAGCTCCACGCCGTATCCGACGGGGAACGGGAGCCGTTCGAGGAGCGAGCGCCGGGCCGCGTACTCGCCGCCCAACGGCTGGACGAATCCGGCCAGTTGGGGCCAGTGCAGATTGAGTATCGGCCGCGCCATCAGCTCGGTCACCCGGCCGCCCTCCCCGGTGGCCCCGGCCAGCGGGCGGTCGTACATCGCCTTCACGAAGTGCACGCCCGGCTCGGTCAGGAGCGGCCCGACGATCCCGGAGACGAAGTCCGCGGAGAACTCCCTCAGGTCGGCGTCGACGAAACACACGATGTCACCGGACGTGACGAACAGGGAGCGCCACAGCACCTCGCCCTTGCCGGGCCTGGCCGGGATCCGCGGCAGGATCGCGTCCCGGTGCTCGACGCGCGCCCCGGCCGCCGCCGCGACCTCGGAGGTGCGGTCGGTGGAGCCGGAGTCGATCACGACCAGTTCGTCGACGAGCGGCACCGCGTCCGTCATCAGCGTCCGCCGGATCTCGGAGACGATCTCGCCGACCGTCTCCTCCTCGTTCAGCGCGGGCAGTACGACACTCACCGTCTGCCCCGACGCGTGCTTGGCGGCGACCAACCGGTGCAGCGGAAGGTCCGCCACGGACCAGGAGCGCCTGTTCAGCCAGCGCTCGACCTCTTCCAGCACGGTCTGGTTTCCTTCCCTAAGGATCGCCATGTGATCCATCTCGCGGTTCGGACGACTATCTCTAGGGTCCGGGCCTTCGGTTACAGTCTTGAACAAGGCTGGTGACCATCGCATGCCGGGGGTCGCCTGCCGTACACAACTGAATCCACACAATCGAATACCGCTCATCCAGAGGGGCAGAGGGAAACGGCCCGTTGAAGCCCCGGCAACCCTCCCGCCGACCGCGAGGTCACGGTGGGGAAGGTGCCAATTCCGTCTCGCGGCGAGATGCGTCGCGAGGAAGATGAGGAGAGAGGGCCTCGCTCCATGTCCGTACAGACTGCCGCCACCGAAACCGCCGCCTCGACGGGCTCCGTCGACCTTGGTCCGGCCTCCGGCCTCTCCTGCCGCGAGTGCGGCGCCGTCGTCCCGCTCGGCCCTGTCTTCGCCTGCGCCGAGTGTTTCGGCCCCCTCGAAGTCGCGTACGACCTCCCCGTCGGTGACCCCGAGGCGCTCCGCAAGCAGATCGAGGCAGGGCCCGCCAACATCTGGCGCTACGCCCCGCTGCTGCCCGTCCCGGCCGACGTCGCCGAGAAGCCGAACATCAACCCCGGCTGGACCAAGCTCGTCAAGGCCGACAACCTCGGCCGTGAACTGGGCGTCGCCGAGGGCAAGTTGTTCGTCAAGGACGACTCCGGCAACCCGACGCACTCCTTCAAGGACCGCGTCGTCGCGCAGGCCATCGAGGCCGCCCGCGCCTTCGGCTTCACCACGCTCTCCTGCTCCTCCACCGGCAACCTGGCCGGCGCCGTCGGCGCCGCCGCCGCCCGTGCCGGCTTCCGGTCCTGCGTGTTCATCCCGCACGACCTGGAGCAGGGCAAGGTCGTCATGGCCGGTGTCTACGGCGGTGACCTCGTCGCCATCGAGGGCAACTACGACGACGTGAACCGCTTCTGCTCCGAGCTCATCGGCGACCCGCTGGGCGAGGGCTGGGGCTTCGTCAACGTCAACCTGCGCCCGTACTACGGCGAGGGCTCCAAGACGCTCGCGTACGAGATCTGCGAGCAGCTCGGCTGGCAGCTCCCGGACCAGCTGGTCATCCCGATCGCGTCCGGCTCGCAGTTCACGAAGATCGACAAGGGCCTGAAGGAGCTGATCAAGCTCGGCCTCGTCGAGGACAAGCCCTACAAGCTCTTCGGCGCCCAGGCCGAGGGCTGCTCCCCGGTCTCCGTCGCCTACAAGGGCGGCCACGACGTGGTCCGCCCGCAGAAGCCGACGACCATCGCCAAGTCCCTCGCCATCGGCAACCCCGCCGACGGCCCCTACGTCCTCGACATCGCGCGCCGCACCGGCGGCGCCGTGGAGGACGTGAACGACGAGCAGGTCGTCGACGCGATCAAGCTGCTCGCGCGCACGGAGGGCATCTTCGCGGAGACCGCCGGCGGTGTGACGCTGGGCGTCACGAAGAAGCTCATCGAGTCGGGTCACATCGACCCGTCGCTGACCACGGTGGTCCTGAACACCGGTGACGGCCTCAAGACGCTTGACGCGGTCGCCGATTCGTCTCAGGCCACGGCCACGATCCGGCCCAGCCTCGACGCGTTCCGCGAGGCCGGCCTCGCCGCCGACCACTGAGCCCGACCGACTTGTAGCAACAGGAGTTACCACCATGAGCGTCAACGTTCGCATCCCCACCATCCTGCGCACCTACACCGGCGGCAAGGCCGAGGTCGCCGCCGAGGGCGCCACCCTCGCCGATGTCATCGCCGACCTCGAGAAGAACCACACCGGTATCGCCGCCCGCGTCCTCGACGACCAGGGCAAGCTGCGCCGCTTCGTGAACGTGTACGTGAACGACGACGACGTCCGCTTCGAGCAGGGCCTCGAGACGTCGACGCCGGACGGCGCGGGCGTCTCGATCATTCCGGCCGTCGCCGGCGGCTGATCGTCGGGCAGGGCGCGGACGACTGATCGTTCGCGTTCTACGCTGAGTTATCCGAATTGCCCTCTCCGCCAGAGAAGCGGAGGGGGCAATTCTGCATGGTTGAGCGCGGTACAGTTGGGGAAGTTGCTGCGTTTCCCCGAGCGGTGCATGACGGGCGCATATGAGTTCTCGCCCGAAGCCCGACAAGAAGTAGCCAAAGTGCTCGGCCCTTTCGGGCCTTTTACGGCATTTACGCGGCCCGACTTGACCTGGAATCCGGTGAGTTGGCCCGGTTCCCCCGATCTGGTGTGCCCAGAATTCTCGTCCGACTGACCTGTTGCAGACGGCAGTTGGGCAGATACATTCAGCCGCGGTCGACGCGTTCCGGCGCACACCCCCATATCCCATGGGGCGTGAGGTCTGACCCGGGTCCGCGAAGTGCGGTCCTGCGTAAGGGCCAGTAATAGGGGAGTTAGGCATGGCTCAGGGCACCGTCAAGTGGTTCAACGCGGAGAAGGGGTACGGCTTCATCGCGGTCGACGGTGGTGCGGATGTGTTCGTCCACTACAGCGCGATTCAGATGGACGGCTACCGCACCCTCGAAGAGGGTCAGCGGGTGGAATTCGAGATCTCGCAGGGCCAGAAGGGGCCGCAGGCCGACATGGTCCGCGTGGCCGCCGGCTGAACGCGCGTCCGACTGCAAGCTTGCACGTCGCACGTCATGGAGGGCTCGTCTCCCGGGTTGACCGGGGACGGGCCCTTCGTGCTACCTGCGCGTTCACTGGACGGCCTTGCACTCGAGGGGGTCGAGTGCTAATCATTGGGCTTAGCACTCTCCGAGTGAGAGTGACAGAACTTGGATCGGGTCGGTGAGGTCCGGGGGCCGGGTGGTGCAAGGAACCACAAGGCCTGCAGGCCGTCCGTCGCGGGCACCAGCACGGTCCGTTTGCTTGCTTTTCCACCCCGTCCGGGAGGACCACTTCACATGGCCAAGATCATCGCGTTCGACGAGGAGGCACGGCGCGGCCTCGAGCGCGGCATGAACCAGCTCGCCGACGCCGTCAAGGTGACCCTGGGCCCCAAGGGTCGCAACGTCGTCCTCGAGAAGAAGTGGGGCGCCCCCACGATCACCAACGATGGTGTGTCCATCGCCAAGGAGATCGAGCTCGAGGACCCGTACGAGAAGATCGGCGCCGAGCTGGTCAAGGAGGTCGCGAAGAAGACGGACGACGTCGCCGGTGACGGCACGACGACCGCGACCGTCCTGGCCCAGGCGCTCGTTCGCGAAGGCCTTCGCAACGTAGCCGCCGGCGCCAACCCGATGGCCCTCAAGCGCGGCATCGAGCGCGCCACCGAGGCCGTCTCCGCCGCCCTCCTCGAGCAGGCCAAGGAGGTGGAGACCAAGGAGCAGATCGCCTCCACCGCCTCCATCTCGGCCGCCGACACCCAGATCGGCGAGCTCATCGCCGAGGCGATGGACAAGGTCGGCAAGGAAGGCGTCATCACCGTCGAGGAGTCGCAGACCTTCGGTCTGGAGCTCGAGCTCACCGAGGGCATGCGCTTCGACAAGGGCTACATCTCGGCGTACTTCGCCACCGACATGGAGCGTATGGAGGCCTCGCTCGAGGACCCGTACATCCTGATCGTCAACTCGAAGATCGGCAACGTGAAGGACCTCCTTCCGCTGCTCGAGAAGGTCATGCAGTCCGGCAAGCCGCTGCTGATCATCGCCGAGGACGTCGAGGGCGAGGCCCTGTCGACCCTGGTCGTCAACAAGATCCGTGGCACCTTCAAGTCCGTCGCCGTCAAGGCCCCGGGCTTCGGTGACCGCCGCAAGGCCATGCTCGGCGACATCGCCATCCTCACGGGCGGCACGGTCATCTCCGAGGAGGTCGGCCTCAAGCTCGAGAACGCCGGTCTCGACCTGCTCGGCCGCGCCCGCAAGGTCGTCATCACCAAGGACGAGACGACGATCGTCGACGGCTCCGGTGAGAGCGACCAGGTCCAGGGTCGCGTCAACCAGATCCGTGCCGAGATCGAGAACAGCGACTCGGACTACGACCGCGAGAAGCTCCAGGAGCGCCTCGCCAAGCTCGCCGGCGGCGTGGCCGTCATCAAGGCGGGCGCGGCCACCGAGGTCGAGCTCAAGGAGCGCAAGCACCGCATCGAGGACGCCGTTCGCAACGCGAAGGCGGCCGTCGAAGAGGGCATCGTCGCCGGTGGTGGCGTGGCCCTCCTCCAGGCCTCCGCGGTGTTCGAGAAGCTGGAGCTCGAGGGTGACGAGGCGACCGGCGCCAACGCCGTGAAGCTCGCCCTGGAGGCCCCGCTCAAGCAGATCGCCGTCAACGGTGGTCTCGAGGGTGGCGTCGTCGTGGAGAAGGTGCGCAACCTGACCGTCGGTCACGGTCTGAACGCCGCCACGGGTGACTACGTCGACATGATCGCCGAGGGCATCATCGACCCGGCGAAGGTCACGCGCTCCGCGCTGCAGAACGCCGCGTCGATCGCCGCGCTGTTCCTCACGACCGAGGCCGTCATCGCCGACAAGCCGGAGAAGGCGGGCGCTGCGCCGGCCGGTGGCGGTATGCCGGGCGGTGACATGGACTTCTGAGCCGGTCGCGGTTCAGCTCGTCTGTAGCTGAGGGCGGCTCCGTCTCCACGTGAGACGGGGCCGCCCTCAGCTTTTTGTTGCCCCCAGCCGTGGTTGACGTCTCGGGGCGCTGCCCCGGACCCCGCGCCTCAATCGCCGGCGGGGCTTCGGTGTCAGGTGGTGGGGAGGCGAGGTAGGTGATCAGGGCCGCGACCTCTTCTGGTTCGACGAGCCGGCCGATGAGCATGCCCATGGTTGAGGGCAGCCCCGCAGGGAGGTCGGCGTGGGGGACGCCCGTCGGGGCCGCGAGCCCGGCGCCATAAGCCGTCAGGCTCTTGCACATCGCTGTACGGACCCGGCCGGGGGAGACGGTGTTCACTCGCACTCCCTGGGGTTGCGAACTGCTCGGTCGTGACTGTGCTCTACCTCGCAGGAGTGATTGTGGGCGTGTGGGGTGTGCGACGGGAACAGGGTTGCCATGGTCGAATGCGTGACCTTCACGAGACCTGGCTCGTTGAGTGTTTGACGGGTGATCGGATCGCACGGGGAGGCGGAGGGATGGCGGGCAATGCACTGCGGGTGTTGGCGGCTCCGTTCGTTGCGCCGCCCCCGAATGGGGTGGCGGTGCGGACCCGGCTGAAGGGCTTGTCCGCGCATGATGTTGAGGTGCTGGGCGCGGTGGGGCGGCATCTGGGGTCCCTGGCCGGGCGGGACATCAATGCGCGGTGTGCGGCCGGGCTGGAACACGACGCAACTCAATGGGCGCTGCGTAAGCGGGAGTTGAGTGCCACCTCGTCGGCGCGCTGGGCGGGGTCGATCACGAGGGCCACGCATGATCAGTGGGCGTTGGCTCGGCGGTGCCTAGCCGCGAATATCCGGGATCTTGAGGCGGGTATCGCCCGGATCCGGCAACGTCTGGCGCTGGATCTGGGAGCCCCGGGCAGCAGAGGTGTGCCGGGCGGGTATCGCTCGCGGCGTGAGTGGCATGCCAAGTCCCGCCGCCTGCACGTCCTTGTCGACCGGCTGGCGGCGGCGCGTGCGGACTGGGATGCGGGCCGGGTGCGGGTGGTGCGCGGAGGCAAACGCCTGGCCACCACCCGCCACCACCTGGATGCGGCGGGCCTTGACGAGGCGGGGTGGCGGGCACACTGGGAGGCGGCCCGCCTATTCCTGGCCGCCGACGGCGAGTCCGGCAAGCGCGGCGGCAACCAGACTATCCGCCTCACCCCGGACGGCCAGGTGAGCCTGAAACTCCCGTCCCCGCTGGCCGGGCTGGCGAATGCCCCGCACGGCCGGTACGTCATGGACGCGCGTGCCGTTTTCGCGTATCGGGGCACCGAGTGGGCGGACCGGGTGGCAGCCAACCGGGCGGTCGCCTATCGCATCCACTACGACGTGGGACGGGACCGCTGGTATGTCACCGCGTCCTGGCGGCACACCGCCACAACGCAGCTGTCGCTTAAGGCGGCACTCGCCGGCGGCACCGTGATCGGCGTGGACACCAACAACGATCACTATGCGGCCTGGCGCCTCGATCGGCACGGCAATCCCATCGGCCGCCCGGAGCGCTTCGACTACGACCTGTCCGGCACCGCGGCGCACCGCGACGCGCAGATCCGGCACGCCTCCAGCCGCCTGCTCCACTACGCCAAGCGGTGCGGGGCGAGTGCGATTGCGATCGAGAACCTCGACTTCACCGACTCCACGACCCGGGAGAAGCACGGCCGCAAGAAGAAGTTCCGCCGGCTCATCTCCCGTTTCCCAACCGCACGCCTGGCCGCCCGGCTCATCTCCATGTCTGCCGGGCAGGACATCAGCGTGATCGCGGTCGATGCCGCGTACAGCAGTAGATGGGGTGGACAGCACTGGCAACAGTCGACCTCAACCGCCACCCACCAGACCACCCGGCACGAGGCTGCCAGCCTCGTGATCGGAAGGCGCGCCCGGGGATTCGGGGCGCGGCGACGGACGGCACCGCCCCCACGTGACCGGAGCGATCGCGTGGGGCATCGGACCGTCCAGGCCGCACCCCGACAACCCGGGCGTGAGGGAACCCGCCCGCCCCGGACCGGACCACCACCCCAAGTGGTGTCGCCGCCGGGGAAGCGAAAGCGGCGACCCAGCCCGCCCAACACCGTTCGGGACGGGCGTAGTGAGCGGCAGTGGATCTACGACTCACTCCCGCTCACTATCTAGGAACGGTCGTTCGGTTATCGGGCACGTTAGAGCGTGGTTACCCTCCGCGGCAAGCCGGTGACGAGAAGTGTCCGGATTCCCCAACTCGCGGGGAGGGTGGGTGGGTTGAGACCCACCACCCAATCCTTGAAAGCAGGGCTCGGGGCGCGGCGCTTGAGCCTCGGGGTGATGGTTACGTGGTCCGTCGCAGGTCGGCGATGAACGTGGACCAGGTCTCCGCCCGGAACGCGAGCTTCGGGCCGTCGGGGTTCTTGGAGTCCCGGACCGGCACGATGCCCGTCACCGGGGTGTGGGTGTCGGCGACTTCGAGGCAGTCGCCTCCGCTGCCGCCGCTGTAGCTGGACTTGCGCCAGGTGGCGACCTCTACGCAGTCGCCGCCCTGGCCGCCGCTGTAGCTGGACTTGTGCCAGCTCCAGGCGGCGGCGTCGTTCAGGTCGTACTCAGGGGTGCTGTTCCTCATGGGCGTAATCCTGCGCCACCGTCTCGATCAGGGCCAGGGAATCCAGGGGCGAAAGGGCCGTCGCCTGGAGGAGGTTGAACATGAAGGTGTGGCGGGCGACCGTGGCCGGGTCGTCGGTGAGCCTGCCCATGTCGGGGGCCTCGACGAAGGAGAGCGGTGGGGCGTCCTCGAACTCCATCAGCTTGAGGGTGCCCTCCATCGCCGCGTGCGCGCCCTCGCCGAACGGCAGGACCTGCACCAGCACGCGGTGTCGTCGAGCCAAGTCCGCCACGTGGTGCAGCGCCTCCGCCATGACCTGCGGTCCGCCGACCGCGCGGCGCAGTGCCGCCTCGTCCAGGACCGTCCACAACAACGGCGTTGTTGGATCGTCGAGCAGGCGCGCCCGCGTCAGGCGGTCGGCGACCAGGCCGTCGATCCGGTCGTCCGGCGCGGTGGGCTGGTACGCGTGGAAGACCGCCTCCGCGTACGCCCGTGTCTGGAGCAGGCCGGGGATGAGCAGGGCCGCGTACTGACGGATGGCCGTCGCTATGGCTTCGGCCTCGGCCGCCTCCGCGAAGTGCTCGGGGAAGCGGGACCTGTTCGCCTTCACGCAGTTACGGGCGAAGAAGCCGCCCGTCTTCAGCTCCTCGTCCAGACGGGCCGCCATGTCCGGCAGGATGCGGCGCGTGCCCGCCTCCATCTGGCCCACGTACGAACCGCTGACGAACAGCAGCTCGCCCAGCGACTGTTGGGTGAGGTCCGCTCTCTCGCGCGCGTGGCGGAGTTCTTCGCCGATCATTACGCGGCGCGACGACGGGTCGAGGTCCTTGGGTCCGGTCACGTGCATCAACTCCCGGTCCAGCAGCGGCGTCTGTTGGGCCGTTGCCCCTGGCCAGCGTAGAGCGAGGACGGTCACTCTGGGTGGCGAAAGTGGAACCGGGAGTGGAGGAGTGCGTGATGGCGGTGCGGAGCGCGGAGCGGTTGCGGGTGGTCGAGGAGGTGGTCGCTCAACTGCGGGCGGAAACCGGGGTGTTGGGGATTGTGCTGCCGTCGCTGCGGGTGGACCCCGTGTCGGCGGCCGGTGAGGTCGGGTATCCGCTCGTCGATCTGGGGTGCGTGAACTTTGATACGGCGATGCGGATCGTCGCCGTACTGCACGAGGGGCGGCGCGGGACGTGAGCCGTCCGGGCAGCCGAAACCGCGCCCGAGGTGAGGGGGCCTCGGGCGCGGTTTCGGCCGACCGGTCAGGCCGAGGACTGCTCGGAGAAGCTCTGCCAGGTGTCGCGGCCCGCGCGGGTGGCGCTGGTGGCGGCGGCCTGGGCCTGGTGGAGGGCGCGGGAGGCCAGTTCGGCGGGCGGGACGTCCCAGGTGCCGGTCCAGCTGCGGCCCGCGCGGGCCAGCTCGTAGACGAGGACGCCGATCCCGGCCATCGCGGTGAGGGTGCCGATCCCGGTGAGCGCGGCCCCCGCGGTCAGCCGGCGCCGGTCCGGGCGGAACTCGGTCCAGGAGATCTTCGAAAGGGTGCTGTCAGCCATGGGGCCAGGATGCGGGAGGGCCGGTCCGGGCGCATGTGGAGCGGTGGCCTGCGGGTGACGGCGCTTGTTGGGCGGGCATGACCAACAGGTTGAGTGTGCGCGTACTGACGACGGCTCTGGCGGCCATGGCCCTGGCGGGGGCGGGTGCGTCTGCCGCGTGCGCCGCCGATCATCAGCCCGAGCCGCCGGGGCATACGGTGATCATGTCGAACGAGCAGTGGGACGCGCTCCACGGGAACGCACGTCGGGAACGGACTGTGGGATGTGTGGTACGTCGGGTCGTACGTGGCCGCTGCGGTAGTCCCCGCGTCCATCACGCCGCGAGGTCGGCGCCCCGTTCCGTACGGGGTGCCGACCTCGCGGCGTGTGAGGGGCGCCCGCTAGACCTTCGCCGGTTCCTTGCCCGTGGTGGAGGCCGGCTTCGGGGCCGACGGGTTCGCCTCCGCGTGGGCCTCGGGGGATTCGCCCGCGTCCACGTCCTGGTTGAACTCGACCAGCATGTCCTGTGTGAAGCCGAAGTAGTACGTGGCCAGGAAGCCGACGATGTAGCCGACGAGCAGGCCGCCCAGGTAGATCGCGCAGGTCAGGCCCAGGCCCTTGTTGCCGTCGAGGAGCGGGAACAGGGCCCAGCCGGACGGGCCGATGGCCGTCGAGCCGACCTGGGTGCCGAGCATCGAGAAGACGCCGATGAACGCGCCGCCCGCCGCACCGCCGACGCACGCCGTGATGAACGGGCGGCCGAGGGGGAGCGAGACACCGTAGATCAGGGGTTCGCCGACGCCCAGGAAGCCCGCCGGGAGCGCCGACTTGATGGTCTTGCGGATCGACTTGTTGTGCTTGAGCTTCTTGTAGACCGCGATCGCCGAGCCGACCTGGCCCGCGCCCGCCATCGCCAGGATGGGGAGGAGGACCGTGTAGCCCTGCTGCTCGATCAGGGTGGTGTGGATGGGGATCAGGGCCTGGTGCAGGCCCAGCATGACGAGGGGGAGGAAGAGGCCGCCGAGGACCGCGCCGGCGAAGACGCCGGTGTTCTCCAGGAGCCAGTTGGCGCCCGTGCCGATGGCGGTGGAGACCTCGCCCGCCACGAACATCAGGCCGAAGATCGTGACCAGGCCGGAGATCAGGACCGTGAGGGTGGGTGTCACCAGGACGTCCAGCGACTCCGGGACCCACTTGCGGCACCACTTCTCGATGTAGACCGCGAGCACCGCCGCGCCGAGCGCGCCGAGGACGCCGCCCTGGCCGGGGGAGAGCTTGTGCCCGAACGCCGAGATCTCGGCGACTCCCGGGTAGACGATGATCGCCGCGACGGCGCCACCGATGATCGGCGTACCGCCGAACTCCTTCGCCGTGTTGTAGCCGACGAACACCGCGATCAGCGCCATGAAGCCGGAGGCGATCGCGGCGAGTGCGGGGGTGACCGACGGCAGCCAGCCGAGGTTGATCATCAGGCCGTTGAGGCCGGCGATGATGCCGCAGCCGATCAGGGCCGGGATCAGCGGCACGAAGATGTTGGCGATCTTGCGCAGGAACAGCTTGAACGGCGTCGCGTTCTTCGCCTTCTGCTGGGCCCTCATCGCCGCGCCCTGGGCGGCGAGGTCTTCGGCGGAGTGCCCGGCGGTGGGCTCCGGTGCCGGAGCGGCGGCCTTGCCCTCCTCGACCAGGGTCTCGAACTCGGGCGTGACCCGGGCGACCTTTCCGGGCCCGAGGACGATCTGGTACGTCTCGTCCTCGACGACGCCCATGACGTCGGGAAGCGCCTTCAGCGCCTCGTCCTGGACGAGCGAACGGTCCGCGAGACCCAGCCTGAGCCGGGTCATGCAGTGGACCACGGAGGTGACGTTCGCTGCGCCGCCGACGAGCGGGAGGATCGCGGCGGCGACGGCGCGGTTCTTGTTCTCGGCGTTATCGGCCATGGTGCGTTGTGCCTTGCTGTGCGGGGAGGGAGCGGGGCCGCCTCGGGAGGGGGAGGGGTCAGACGGTGGACGCGAGCGCCGTGCGCAGGTGTCCGTTGGACTCGGTCAGCAGGCGGGCCGCCGTCGGCCCGTCCACGTCGCCGAGCACGACGAGGATGGCGTTCTTGACCTCGCCGTCGGTCGCGGCGAGCGCGGCCTCGATGTCGTCGTCGTCGGCGCCGGTGGCGAGGGAGACGATGCGGCGGGAGCGGGCCCGCAGCTTCTCGTTCGACGCGCGTACGTCGACCATGAGGTTTCCGTACGTCTTGCCGAGTCGGATCATGGAGATCGTCGACAGCATGTTGAGTACGAGCTTCTGGGCCGTGCCCGCCTTCAGGCGGGTGGAGCCGGTGAGCAGCTCGGGGCCGACGACGACCTCGATGCCGTGGTCCGCGGCGGCGGCGAGGGCGCTGTCCGCGTTGCAGGACAGGCCGACGGTGAGTGCGCCGTAGCGGGTGCGGGCGTGTTCGACGGCGCCGATCGCGTACGGGGTGCGGCCCGAGGCCGAGATGCCGACGACGATGTCGTTCTCGGTGAGGTCGATGCCGTCCAGGTCGGCGGCGGCGAGTTCCTTGGAGTCCTCGGCGCCCTCCACGGCCTTGACCATGGCGGAGGGGCCGCCCGCGATCAGGCCGACGACCTGGCCGTCCCAGGTGTTGAAGGTGGGCGGACACTCGGAGGCGTCGAGGACGCCCATGCGGCCCGCGGTGCCGGCGCCCGCGTAGATGAGGCGGCCGCCGCGGGCCATGCGGTCGGCGGTGCCGTCGATCGCGGCGGCGATCTGGGGGAGTTGGGCGGCGACGGCGGTGGGGACGGTGGCGTCCTCGCCGTTCATCAGCTTGGCGATCTCCTGGGTGGAGAGCTGGTCGATCTCGGCGAGTTCCGGGCGGAACGCCTCCGTCGTGAGGGTGGCGAGCTGCTCGCGCAGGTCGCGGTAGTTGGCGTCGGGGGTGGCGGTCATCGGGGGCGCCTTCTGTGCGGTGGGCGGGGCGGGCTTCTCGTTGCGCGGCGACGGGGTTGCGGTCACGGGGCGCTGCCCCGGACCCCGCTGCTCAGTCGCCGCAGGGGCTTGAAAGGCCTGCTCAATCGCCGCAGGGGCTTGATTCATCAAGCCCCGCCGGCGATTGAGGCGATCCAGCCCCGCCGGCGTTTGAGGCGCGGGGTCCGGGGCGGAGCCCCGTGGCTGGGGGAGAGGTGTGGCGGGCATTAGCGGCGGCCTCCCCGCGGAGCGGACTGGTGGCGGTGGGCCAGGGCCTCGTAGGAGGCGGAGAGGGCCGGGGCCGCTGTTTCGTAGGTGCGTTGGGCGATGCCCACGAACAGGCAGTCCACGACCAGGAGCTGGCTGGTCCGCGAGGACATCGCCGCCGGGCGCAACTCGCTCTCCCGCGCGATGGACGTCGTCAGTATGTGGTCGGCGTACTGGGCGACCGGGCTGCCGGGACGACCGGTGATCGCGATCGTGGTGGCGCCACGCTCGAAGGCGACCCGCAACGGCTCGATCACGTCCCCGGTCGTGCCGGAGTGGGTGATCGCCACCGCCACGTCCCCGGAGCGGAGCGTCACCGCGTTGTGGACGGCCAGGTGCGGATCGGAGTGCGCGTACGCGTGGCGGCCGATGCGCAGCAGCTTCTGCGCGAGGTCCTGGGCCACGAGGCCGGAGGCCGCCATGCCGTAGACCTCGACGCGGCCCGCGGCCGCCATGGCGCTCACGGCGGCGCCGAGCTGCGCGGTGTCGAGCGCGGCGGCGGTGTCGGCGAGGGTCTGCTGCTCGTCGTGGGCGAGCTTGGCGACGACGTCGGTCAGCGGGTCGTCGACGGCGATGTCCGCGGTGACGGCGGGGGCCCGGCCCGACTGCTGCTGGGCGGCGAGTCCCGCGAGTGCCAGGCGCAGGTCGCGGTAGCCGGGGTAGCCGAGGATGCGGGCGGTGCGGACGACCGTGGCCTCGCTGGTGGAGGTGAGCTCGGCGAGTCCGGTGACGGTCAGGGCCGCGCAGCCGGCCGGGTCCCCGGCGACGGCCTCGGCGACGCGCTGCATGGAGCGGGTCATGGAGGGGGCGAGGGTGCGGACCTTGGCGGCGAGGGCCGCGGGGGCCGGCGGCGCGTCTCCGGCGAAACTTTCCTTCACGTCTTTGCTCACGTAATGAAAGATATTTTCGCGGGGCCGTGGGGTCAAGGGTCCTTCGGCCCGGGAGGTGTGGTCGCGGTCACGGGGCGCTGCCCCGGACCCCGCTGGCTCTCGTCACAAGAGCGGGGCTTGAGCGCGCGAGGGCGCACAATTGGGGGATGGACACCATCAGCCCCTTGGAGCAGGCCCTGCACGCGGCCCGTGCCCTTGTGCTCGCGGATTTGAAGGCGGGGGACGTCGCGGATCCGGACATCGTGTCGCTCGTGGAGGAGTCGATCGTCGAGCGGCGCTGGTGGGTGGAGCAGTGGCCGGAGGGGGCGGAGTTCGTGACCGGGCTCGTCGCCCAGGACGTCAAGGACGGGATCCTGGAGCGCCACGGCCGCTGGCCGCTCTGCCCGGTGTGCGGTCCCGGCTCCGGTGCCGAGGCCCCGCACGCGCTGGACGTCGAGCCGGAGCTGGGCGCGGACCCGCACTGGGTGTGCTCGGAGGCGGGCGTGTCCGTGGCGCCGGTGGGCGGTCTCGGGTCGGTGACGGGGTGACGGTCTCTTGACGGTCTACATCGACCCGCCGACCTGGCCGGGCCACAACCGTATGTGGTCGCACCTGGTCAGCGACGTCTCGTACGACGAACTCCACGCGTTCGCCGAGAAGTTGGGCGTTCCGCCGCGCGCCTTCGAGCGCGACCATTACGACCTCCCGTCGCACCGGTACGAGGACGCGGTGCGCGCGGGCGCGGTCGAGATCGGCTCGAAGGAACTGGTGCGCAGACTTACGGAGGCGGGGCTGCGCAGGCCGAAGGGGCGGCCCTGGTGAGGCCGCCCACCTCGTCCTAGGAGCTCACCTTGCTGAGGTCGGGGAGCGCCGCGCCGCTGCCCGACCCCGTCACAACCCTCGACCGCGTACGCCGGTGCAGCCGCAACGACACCACGGTGAGGGCAAGCGCCAGCACCGTCATCGCCCCGCCGGCCCACGCGGTCGCCGGATATCCGAGCCCCGCGTCGATGACCGTCCCCCCGAGCCAGGGCCCACCCGTATTGCCCAGGTTGAACGCGGCGGTCGTGGTGGCCCCCGCCAGAGTGGGCGCGGCGCCCGCGACGTTGAACATCCGGGCGTTGAGCGCCGGCGCCGTATAGAACGCGGAGAAGCCGAGCAGGAAGGACAGGACCACCGCGGCGAGCGCGACATGGCCGAGCACGGCGAGCGCCGCGAGGAAGACGGTGGACGCGGTGATGCCGGTCAGCAGGACCCCGAAGAGGTGCGCGTCGGCGATCCGCCCGCCCAGCGTCGTACCGGCGAGGGCGCCGAACCCGAACAGGGCGAGCACGGCCGGAACCCAGCTCTCGGGCAGGCCCGCGACATCCGTCAGAAGCGGCGAGAGATAGCTGAACGCGCAGAAGACACCACCCGCGGCGAGCGCGGTGACGGCGATGGAGAGCCACACCTGGCGGTCGGCGTAGATGCTCAACTCCCGCTTGAGCCGCGGGCGTTCGGCGGGCACCGGGATCTTCGGCACCAGCGTCACGATGCCGACGAGGGCGATCGCGGAGGCGACGCCCACCGCCCAGAACGCGGCGCGCCAGCCGAGCCCGTCACCGAGGAACGCGCCCGCCGGGACGCCGAGCACGTTCGCGATCGACAGGCCGCCGATCATGACGGCCATGGCGCGGGCCCGCTGGTTCACCGGCACCATCGCGATGGCGACCGCCGCGCCGACCGCCCAGAAACCGGCGCAGGCGAGGGCCGAGACGACGCGGGAGGCGAACAGGATCGCGTAGGTCGGGGCGAGCGCGCCCGCGACCTGGCCCAGGCCGAACACCGTGATGAGCGAGATCAGGGTGGTCCGGCGCGGCAGCCGCAGCGTCGCCACGGCGAGCAGCGGGGCGCCGACCACCATGCCGATCGCGAAGGCCGAGATCAGCAGCCCGGCCTGCGGGATCGTGACGTCCATGTCGTCGGCGACCGCGGGCAGGATGCCGGAGAGCATGAACTCGCTGGTGCCCAGGGCGAAGACGCTGAGGCCGAGGATGTAGACGGCCAGGGGCATCCGGGTGTTCGAGCGGAGAGTGGTGGGGGTCGGGGAGTCCGGTGAGTCCGGAGGGCTGGGCTGTGGGGACATGTAAGGAGCCAACCGGGGCGTGACGGGTGGCATTCCCGGACGGGGCGGTCGTGGCGCATCGTTCGTACGCCGTTCACACGCGCCGCTCACGTACGCCGTTCACACGCGCCGCGCTACGTGCCCGGCCGTCAGGCCGTCAGGGCGTCAGCAGGTCCAGCTCGGCCGTCAGGTTCTCGCGGGCGGCGGACTCCCAGTGGGACCTGCCGTGCGGGGTGCGGAACAGCCGTGGCAGGTCGAGGAGTTGACGCAGAACACCGGCCCGGCCGTCCCGGAACGCCTCGTCCGGCACGAAGGCGTACTCCTCGCGGACCGCCTTCGTGTACGCGGCGTACGCGGGCGCGGGCGCCGCCAGGATCGCCAGGTCGGCATCGCACAGGGCCTCGCCGTTGGCGTCGTCCTCGGCCGGGTCGTGGGTGACGGTCAGCCGGACGAGCCGGGCGACCTCGGCGACCTGGGCGTCCGGCAATCCGGCCTCCGCCAGCGCACGTTCGGCCAGAACGGCGGACCGCTCCTCGTTCTCCGAGCGGTCCGGCCGGTACACCGCGTCGTGGAACCAGGCCGCGAGCCGTACGAGCCCGGCGTCATCCGCGTGCTCCTCCAGCACGTCGATGTGGTCGAGCACCGCCGTCAGATGGTCGACCGTGTGATACCTGCGCTGCGGCTCGGACCACCGGGCCAGCAGATTGTCGGCGTACGGGTACGGGTCGGGCCCCGCGCCCCCGGCCACCGCGCGCAGGGTGCGAGCCCAGCGCTCACGCAGGTCCGGGTTGGCCGTGTGGTCTTCGTGCATCATGCGACCGACCCTAGCCCCGTCGACAGGAGCCCCGATCCTTCCAGCCCCGCCGGCGTTTGAGGCGCGGGGTCCGGGGCGGAGCCCCGTGGCGTGGGGGCGGCGGACCGCCCAGAAAACCGTTCGCCCCCGGCGGCAGCCGTCCCGTACACTCGCCCGTCTGCCACCTCCCTGCGCCGCTCCGACGGCCAGTCGGAGCGCCACCGACCGGACGGAAACCGGCCGGGACTGCTCTGTACGCGTACCCGGATCCGGAGGCAGAACCCCGTGAGCACGTCACCGTCGTCGTCCGCGCCCGCGCCCTCGCCGCTCGACCACGAGCGCGGGCACCTGGTCTCGTCCCGCGCCGCCCTGCGCGCGATGCGCGAGGACGCGCAGGCGCTCGACATCCGCGACGTCACCGCGAACTGGGTGAACGCCGAGGTCCTCCAGCACCAGATCGACGCGCGGATCAAGGCGCTCGCCGACCTCAGCCACACCCCGCTCTTCTTCGGCCGGCTCGACTATCTGCACGCCCCGGGCGCGGAGCTCGCCGAGGGCGACAGTGGCGAGAAGTTCTACATCGGGCGGCGGCACGTGCACGACGCCGACGGCGACCCCATGGTCATCGACTGGCGCGCACCCGTCTCGCAGCCCTTCTACCGGGCGTCCAAGAAGGACCCGATGGACGTCGCGCTGCGCCGCCGCTTCGGTTACACGGGCGGGGACCTCACCGCGTACGAGGACGAGCACCTCACCGACCCGGCGGAGATCGAGCGCACCAGCAAGCTGCTCCAGCAGGAGATCGAGCGGCCGCGTGTCGGACCGATGCGCGACATCGTCGCGACGATCCAGCCGGAGCAGGACGAGATCGTGCGCGCCGACCTCGCGGGGTCCGTCTGCGTACAGGGCGGGCCCGGCACCGGAAAGACCGCCGTCGGCCTGCACCGCGTCGCGTATCTCCTCTACGCGCACCGGGAGCGGCTCGCGCGGACGGGGACGCTGGTCATCGGGCCGAACGCGTCCTTCCTCCACTACATCGAGCAAGTGCTGCCCGCACTCGGCGAGTTGGAGGTCAAGCAGGCGACCGTGGACGACCTCGTGGCGCGGGTGGAGGTGCGGGGCGCCGATGATCCCGCCGCCGCGATGGTCAAGGGCGACGCCCGGATGGCGGAGGTGCTGCGGCGGGCGTTGCGCTCGCACATCGGCCTGCCGGCCGAAGGCGTGGTGGTCGTGCGCGGCTCGCGGCGCTGGCGCGTCGCCTCGTACGAACTGGAGGAGATCGTACGGGAGTTGGCGGCGCGCGACATGCGGTACGGGGCCGCGCGCGAGGCGCTGTCGCAGCGGGTCGCGCACGCCGTGCTCGTCCAGATGGAGCGTGCGGGCGAGGCGCCCGACGACCGGGTGCAGAGCGCGGTGGCGCGCAATGCCGCCGTGAAGGCGCTGGTGAAGGAGGTGTGGCCGGCGGTCGACCCCGCGAAGCTGGTGCTGCGGCTGCTCTCGGACGCGGACTTCCTGGCCGAGCACGCGGACGGGTTGCTCGACGCGCACGAGCAGAAGACGGTGCTGTGGGAGAAGCCGGCGCGGAGCGTGAAGAGCGCGAAGTGGTCCGCGGCGGACGCGGTGTTGATCGACGAGGCGACGGATCTGATCGAGCGGACCCACTCGCTGGGCCATGTCGTCCTCGACGAGGCGCAGGACCTGTCGCCCATGCAGTACCGGGCGGTGGGGCGGAGGGCGACGACGGGTTCGGTGACGGTTCTCGGGGATCTCGCGCAGGGTACGACGCCGTGGGCGACGCGGAGCTGGGACGCTGCGCTCGCCCACCTCGGCAAGTCGGACGCCCTCGTGGAGGAGCTGACGGCGGGCTTCCGTGTCCCGACGGACGTCATCGCGTACGCGTCGCGGCTGTTGCCGGAGATCGCGCCGGGGCTCAGGCCGGTGGCGTCGGTCCGGGAGAACCCGGGGGCGTTCGAGGTGCGGGTCGTGGACGGGGTCGGGGACGTGGTGGAGGCGTGCGTCGAGGCGTTGCGGTACGAGGGGTCGGTGGGGCTGATCGCGGCGGACGCGCGGTGCGGGGTGCTGGCGCGGGCCTTGGCGGAGGCGGGGCTCGGGTATCTCGCTCCTGGCGAGGAGACGACGGCGTCGGCGCGGTTGACGCTGGTCCCGGCGTCTCTCGCCAAGGGGTTGGAGTACGACTACGTGGTCCTGGACGAGCCGGCGGCCGTGGTCGACGGCGAACCGGACGAACGGACGGGGCTGCGCCGCCTGTACGTTTCGCTGACGCGTGCGGTCTCGGGCCTGCTGGTCACCCACTCGGCACCGTTGCCTCCGGCCTTGACCCAGCCGTGACCGACGCCGAAAGGCCGGGGCTCCGCCCCGCACCCCGCTGCTCAATCGCCGCAGGGGCTTGAAATGCCCACTCACCGGCGGGGCTTGATCTATCAAGCCCCGCCGGCGTTTGAGGCGCGGGGTCCGGGGCGGAGCCCCGTGGCGTGGGGGCGGTTGGCCGTTATGAGTCCAGGGCCTCGCGCCAGACGCGTACCGCGGTCGATGACACCGGGGCCGACCAACCCGCGGGGCGGCTCGCTCCGCCGATGTGGAAGGCCGAGACACCCGCCGCCCGCAGGGCCGGCAGGTGGTCGAGGCGGAGGCCCCCGCCCACCAGGAGCTGCTGCGCGTAACCCGGCTCACCCGAAACCGTGCGGGACGCCTCCGCGAGAAGCACATCGAGCCCCGCGTCCACCCCACCCGCCGAACCCGCGGTGAGGTACGTGTCGAGCCCCGGCAGATCGGCGAGCTGCTTACGGAGCGCGTCGCGATCGGCGGCCCGGTCGATGGCCCGGTGGAACGTCCAGCGGCAGCCGTCGAGTTCGGCCACGACCGACTCCACCGCCGCCAGGTCGGGACCACCCTGCTCGTCGAGGAACCCGAGCACGAACTCGTCCGCGCCCGCCGCCCGCAGCGCCCGCGCGGCACGTACGAGAGCGGAGACGTCCCCCGCCGCGAACCCGTCGGCGAGTCGCAGCATCACGCGCAGCCGGATGTCCACAGCGGCGCGGATCGCCGTGAACGTCTCCACGGCCGGCGTAAGCCCGTCCGCGGCCATGTCCGTGACCAGCTCGAGCCGGTCCGCACCTCCGGCCTGAGCGGCGACCGCGTCCTCGGCGTCGAGGGCGATCACCTCCAGGAGTGCACGCTCGCTCATGAGGCTCCAGACAGGTCTAGTCCATTGATCCGCGGCGCTCACTTTACGCCGCGGGCACCGCGAGCGCGAGCACTCCCCGCCGCGCGCCCGCACCCCTTGCGCAAGGTACCCCCAGGGGGTATAACTGGATCACGTGATGAGGTACCCATAGGGGGTACTCGGAGCGTACTCGGACCCACCCCGCAATCGAGGAGGCACCATGTCGGCGCAGACCGTCGTCCCGCCCGAACAGGTGGAACTCGCGATCGGCGGCATGACCTGCGCGTCGTGCGCCGCCCGTATCGAGAAGAAGCTGAACCGCATGGACGGCGTCGAGGCGACCGTCAACTACGCGACCGAGAAGGCCAAGGTCAGCTACGCGGACGGGGTGGAGGTCGCGGACCTCATCGCCACGGTCGAGGCCACCGGGTACTCGGCGCAGCAGCCCGCGCCCCCGACCGCCCCGGTGCCCGATGCGGAGGGAAGCGGGGACGCGGAGGGCGAGGTGGAGAGCCACGAGCTCCGGACGCTGCGGGAGCGGCTGATCACTGCCGTCGTGCTCGCCGTGCCCGTCGTCGCGATGTCGATGATCCCGGCCCTCCAGTTCGAGTACTGGCAGTGGCTGTCCCTGACCCTCGCCGCGCCCGTCGTCGTGTACGCGGCCTGGCCCTTCCACAAGGCCGCCTTCACCAACGCGCGGCACGGCGCCGCCACCATGGACACCCTGGTCTCGGTCGGGGTCTCCGCCGCGTTCCTGTGGTCGCTGTGGGCGCTGTTCTTCGGTACGGCCGGCATGCCCGGCATGACGCACCCCTTCGAGCTGACCATCGCCCGCACCGACGGCGCGGGGAACATCTACCTGGAGGCCGCCGCCGGCGTCACCGCGTTCATCCTCGCGGGCCGCTACTTCGAGGCGCGCTCCAAGCGGAAGGCGGGCGCCGCGCTCAGGGCGCTGCTGCACCTGGGCGCCAAGGACGTGACCGTCGTACGCGGCGGTGGGCGCGAGGAGACCATCCCCGTAAGCGAGTTGAAGGTCGGGGACCGGTTCGTGGTGCGGCCCGGGGAGAAGATCGCCACCGACGGTGCCGTGGTCGAGGGTTCCTCCGCCGTGGACGCCTCCATGCTCACCGGCGAGTCCGTACCGGTCGAGGTCGCGGTCGGGGACGCGGTCACGGGCGCCACGCTGAACGTGGGCGGGCGGCTCGTCGTCGAGGCCACCCGCGTCGGCGCCGACACCCAGCTCGCCCGGATGGCGAAGCTCGTCGAGGACGCGCAGAACGGCAAGGCCGCCGCCCAGCGCCTCGCCGACAAGATCTCAGCGGTGTTCGTGCCGGTCGTCATCGCGCTCTCGCTCGTCACACTCGCCGGGTGGCTGCTCAGCGGGGCGGGTCTGACGGCGGCCTTCACCGCGGCGGTCGCGGTCCTGATCATCGCCTGCCCGTGCGCCCTCGGCCTCGCGACGCCCACCGCCCTCATGGTCGGCACCGGTCGCGGCGCCCAGCTCGGCGTACTGATCAAGGGCCCGGAGGTCCTGGAGACCACCCGCAAGGTCGACACGATCGTCCTCGACAAGACCGGAACCGTGACGACGGGCCGGATGACCCTGCTCGCGGCGCACACCGCCGAAGGCGTCTCGCGCGCCGAAGCGCTGCGCCTGGCGGGCGCGTTGGAGCACGCCTCCGAGCACCCGATCGCGCAGGCCGTGGCGGCGGGGGCGGCGGCCGAGGCCGGGGCGCTGCCTACGCCCGAGGACTTCGTGAACGTCGCCGGGCTCGGCGTCCAGGGCGTCGTGGACGGGCACGCGGTGCTCGTCGGGCGCGAGGCGCTGCTCGCGCAGTGGGAGATCAAGCTGCCCGAGTCGCTCGCGAAGGCCAAGGCGGAGGCCGAGGAGGCCGGGCGTACGGCGATCGCCGTGGCCTGGGACGGCGAGGCGCGCGCGGTCCTCGAAGTCGCCGACGCGGTGAAGGAGACCAGCGCGGAGGCCGTCCGGCGGCTGCGCGGGCTCGGGCTCCGGCCGGTGCTGCTGACCGGGGACAACGAGGCGGTGGCCCGTTCCGTGGCGGCGGAGGTCGGCATCACGGATCCGGCGGACGTCATCGCGGAGGTGCTGCCGCAGGACAAGGTCGACGTCGTCAAGCGCCTTCAGGGCGAGGGGCGTTCGGTGGCCATGGTCGGCGACGGCGTCAACGACGCGGCGGCGCTCGCGCAGGCGGACCTGGGGCTTGCGATGGGCACGGGGACGGATGCGGCGATCGAGGCGGGGGACCTCACGCTCGTACGGGGTGATCTGCGGGCGGCGGTCGACGCGATTCGGCTGTCGCGGCGGACGCTGGGGACGATCAAGGTGAACCTGTTCTGGGCGTTTGCCTACAACGTGGCGGCGATTCCGCTGGCCGCGGCGGGGTTGCTGAGTCCGATGATCGCGGGGGCGGCGATGGCGTTTTCGTCGGTGTTCGTGGTGGGGAACAGTCTGCGGTTGCGGGGGTTCCGGGGGAGTTTCTAGGCGCGCGGCGGCGGGGCTTTAAAGATCGGGGCGCTGCCCCGGACCCCGCTGGCTCTCGTCACAAGAGCGGGGCTTGAAAGGCCGGCTCAATCGGGGCAGAGCCTTGGTGGTTGAAATAGGGTCACTTGTCGTGATTGACCGTGTGCGTGTTGCTGGTCCTTTTCTTCTTCTCGTTGTCTCCGTCATCGCCCTCCTCGGGCTCTGCGTCCTCCAGTCCGCCCCCATGGCGGACGTGGTCGTCTATCGGGCCGAGGGGGGTGCGGTGCTTGCGGGTGGGAGGGATCTTTATGGGTTCGCCGTGACGGAGTGGGGGCTGCCGGCGACCTATCCGCCGTTCGCGGCGTTGCTGTTCGCGCCGATGGCGTGGGTGTCGCTGCCGGTGCTCAAGGGCGTCTTCCTCCTCGGCAACATCGCGCTGGTCGTGGTCCTGGTCCGGCTGTCCTGCCGGCTCGCGGGGCTGTGGGTGTCGCGGGCGGCGGTGTGCGCGGTCGCGGCGCTCGCGCTGTGGCTCGAACCGGTCTTCCAGACGGTGCTGTTCGGGCAGATCAACCTCGCCCTCGCCTGCCTCATCCTGTGGGATCTGACGCGGCCGCCCGGCGCGCCCGGCAAGGGCCTCGCGCTCGGCATCGCCACCGGCATCAAGCTCACGCCCGCGATCTTCATCGTGTACCTGTGGCTGACGGGGAGGCGGCGGGAAGCGGCCTGCGCGGTCGGCGGGTTCGTCGGCACCGTCGCGGTGGGTGCGCTCGTACTGCCGTACGCCAGTGGGCAGTTCTGGGCGCGGCGGCTCTACGAGACGGGGCGGGTCGGCAAGGCGTGGATCGTGGACAACCAGTCCTTGCAGGGGCTGGTCGCGAGGGTGCTGCACACCGCCGAGCCGGGGTTGTTGTGGGCGGTGCCGGCCGGGGGCGTCGCGGTGGTGGGGCTGTACGTGGCGTGGCGCGTCCAGGGGCCCCGCGGGGTGGTGCTCGCGGCGTTCACCGCGCTGCTCGTCTCACCCATCAGCTGGTCGCACCACTGGGTGTGGTGCGTGCCGCTGATCGCGGTGGTGTGGGCGGAGGGCCGACGGCGTACGGCGTGGGGGCTCGCGGCCCTCTTCACGGCCCGCACGATGTGGCTGCTGCCGCACGAGGGGGCTCTTGACCTGCAACTCCCTTGGTGGCAACAGCCGTTGGCGTCCCCGTACGCCCTGGCCGGCTGCGCCGTGCTCTGGGCCTACCGCCCTGCGCACGCTGCACCGGGGCGCCGCCTTGCCCACCCTGCCGCCCAAGGCGGCAGATTGCCCAAGGCGGCGACGGCCGACCGTAGCCGATCAAGCCCCTGCGGCGATTGAGCAGCGGGGTCCGGGGCGGAGCCCCGTGGCCGGGGGACGGTCGACCGTAACGGGGGCGGGTCAGCTCTCCGCGAGGAGTTCGTCCGCGTCGACGATTCGGTAGGCGTAGCCCTGCTCCGCCAGGAAACGCTGGCGGTGCGCCGCGAAGTCCTGGTCGATGGTGTCGCGGGCGACGACCGAGTAGAAGCGGGCCTCGTGGCCGTCGGCCTTCGGGCGCAGAACGCGGCCCAGCCGCTGCGCCTCCTCCTGGCGCGAGCCGAACGTGCCGGACACCTGGATCGCGACCGTCGCCTCCGGCAGGTCGATGGAGAAGTTCGCGACCTTGGAGACCACCAGGACGTTGATCTCGCCCTGCCGGAACGCCTCGAAGAGCTTCTCGCGCACCGCGTTCGTCGTCTCACCCTTGATGACGGGCACGTCCAGGTGCTCACCCAGCTCGTCGAGCTGGTCGATGTACTGGCCGATGACGAGCGTCTGCTCACCCTTGTGCTTGTGGACCAGCGCCTCCGTCACCTTCTGCTTCGTGGCCGTCGTCGCACAGAACCGGTACTTCTCCTCGGCCTCGGCGGTGGCGTAGGCGAGCCGCTCGGAGTCCGTCAGGTTCACCCGGACCTCGACGCAGTCGGCGGGCGCGATGTAGCCCTGCGCCTCGATCTCCTTCCACGGAGCGTCGAACCGCTTGGGGCCGATGAGCGAGAAGACGTCGGACTCGCGGCCGTCCTCGCGTACGAGGGTCGCGGTCAGGCCGAGGCGGCGGCGGGCCTGGAGGTCGGCGGTGAACTTGAAGACCGGCGCGGGCAGCAGGTGCACCTCGTCGTAGACGACCAGGCCCCAGTCGCGGGAGTCGAACAGCTCCAGGTGCGGATACACACCCTTCCGCTTCGTCGTCAGAACCTGGTACGTGGCGATGGTGACCGGGCGGATCTCCTTCTTCGTACCGCTGTACTCGCCGATCTCCTCCTCGGTCAGCGACGTCCGCCTGATCAGCTCGTGCTTCCACTGACGGGCCGAGACGGTGTTCGTGACGAGGATGAGCGTGGTCGCCTTCGCCTCGGCCATGGCCCCGGCGCCGACGAGCGTCTTGCCCGCGCCGCAGGGGAGGACGACGACACCGGAACCGCCGTGCCAGAAGTTCTCCACGGCCTGCTTCTGGTACGGGCGCAGGGACCACTCGGTCTCGTCGAGCGCGATCTCGTGCGCCTCGCCGTCCACGTACCCGGCGAGGTCCTCGGCCGGCCAGCCCAGCTTCAGCAGCGTCTGCTTGATCTGACCGCGCTCGGAGGGGTGCACGGCGACGGTGTCGGCGTCGATCCGGGCGCCGACCAGCGGCTGGACCCGCTTCGAGCGGAGGATCTCCTCAAGGACAGGACGGTCGGTGCTGGTGAGCACGAGGCCGTGCGCGGGGTGCTTGCTGAGCGTGAGGCGCCCGTAGCGGTCCATCGTCTCGGCGATGTCGACGAGCAGCGCGTGCGGCACGGGGTACCGGCTGAACTCCACCAGCGCGTCCACGACCTGCTCCGCGTCGTGCCCGGCGGCCCGCGCGTTCCACAGCCCGAGCGGCGTCACCCGGTAGGTGTGGATGTGCTCGGGAGCCCGCTCCAGCTCGGCGAACGACGCGATGGCCCGGCGGCAGGCGTCGGCCTTCTCGTGGTCGACCTCGAGGAGCAGGGTCTTGTCGCTCTGGACGATGAGTGGACCGTTCACGTACGCACTTCCTTCCGCACGGGCCAAACGTCCAGTGTGCCGCATCCCGGCAGGCGGGGGGCGTCACTGCTCCGAGAGCTCCGCCACCCCCGTCACGCGGTGCAGCGGATACGTGCGGACCTCGTCGGCGGTGTGGTCGTACGCCGTGACGAAGCCGCCCTCGACGCGGACGGGGGCGATGACGCGCTGGCTCGCGGCGCCCTCCGCGTTGACGTAGCCGATCCACAGGGCCTCGCCCGTGAGGACCGCGGCCTGCATCGTGGCGAGGGTCTCGGCGGATCCTGTGCGCGGCAGCTCGCCGTTGCCGGGGTGGGCGGGGGCCTGCTTGCGCGGGGCGGTGGAGGCGGCGTCGCCCGCGCGGATCGCCCGCAGCGCCGCCTCGACGAGGGTGTCGTCGGGCAGCGGCGGGCCGTCCGGGACCGGGTCGGGCGCGGTGCGGGGCGGCGTGCGGTGGGCGTGCGCGCGGGCGATCAGGACGTCGCCCTCGGGGGTCTCGGCGGCCGGGGCGAAGCCCATGGAGCGCAGGCCTTCGAGGAGCGTGCCGGGGTCGGCCTGGGCCGCGAGGACGGTCGGCGCGAGGCGGCGCAGGCGCAGTGGCGCGGACCGCTTGTCCGCCATGATCTCGCCGAGCACGGCGTCGTCGTCGCAGCGTACGTACGCGGAGGCGGCGCCGATCCGCAGGTGGCCGTGGCGGCGGGCGACGTCGTCGATGAGGTAGGCGAGGGGCTGCGGGACGGGTGTCCGGGAGTGTTCGGCGAGGAAGGCTTGCAGGTCGGACGCGGTGCGGCCGGAGTCGAGTGCGCGGCGTACGGAGCCCGGTGTGAAGCGGTAGACCGTGGCGCCGCCCTTCGACTCGATGTCCGCGAGGACGGAGAGGGCGTCTGCGAGGGGGCGTTCCAGGGGGCCGGGTGCGACTGCGGTGAGGTCGGCCTGGAGGAGGACGTGGTCGAGGGGTTCGGGGAGCAGCGGAGCGAGGAGCTTCGCGGCGCGGTCGGTCGCGGGGCTCTGCCCCGGACCCCGCGCCTCAATCGCCGGCGGGGCTTGATTTGCGAGGGGCTGGAGTAGGGATCGCCCGTGCGCGGACAGCGCTCCGCGGCCCGTGATGCCGAGGAGTTCGGCCTCCGTGAGGGTCCATTGGGCGAGGCGGGTGCGGAGGTCGAGGGCGGCGGGGGAGGGGCGTTCCCAGGTGAGGCGTTCGATCACCGAGTCGGGCTCGGGGGAGGAGCCCTCCGGCAGCTCGTCGTGCAGCAGGGCGAGCACCCGGCCCCGTACCTCGGGAGCCGCCGAACGGTCCAGGTGCGGGCCGAGGGCGGACAGCGTTCTGTCCTTGCCGTCACGGCCGCCCACCAGGCCCGCCGTGCGGGTCGCGGGCAGCCACGCGGCCGCGAGCCGTCCCCAGCGCTCGGCGGGCGGCAGCAGTACCCACTCGTCGTACGCGGGCGTCGCGGCGTAGCGTTCGTCGGCCTCGCCGTCGGGTGCCAACAGGCCTGCTGCGTAAGCGAGTTCGACCCAGAAGGCGGCGGTCTGCTCGGTGCTGTCGAGGGCGACGGCGGTGCGCTTGAGGTCGCGGACGCTGAGGCCGCCCGCGCGGAGCACGGCGGGCCCGCCCTCGTCCCAGTCCTTCAGCAGCTCCTCGACGGTCGTCACCGCCGTGTACGCCTCGGCCGCCGCCGTCGCGTCCACAACCTGTGGACGGTGCGCCGCCTTCTCCCGCAGGGGTGGTGCGAGCGGTTCGAGTGTCCGGTGGGCGCGGCCGCCGCGCAGGTGCAGCGCCGTCTCGCGCGGCAGCACCACGGTGCCGGGGTTGGTCGGCACGAGCAGACCGCGGTCGAGCAACCACCGCAGGTGCGCCGCCGGTTGGGCCGTGACCTGGCCGTACGGCGGGCCCCAGACCAGCCGGTTCAGTACGTCGATGGCCTCGGTCGGCGCCTCGTCGAGCAGCGCCGACATGCGGGTCGGGTCGGTGAACAGGGCGGTGAGCGCGGCCACGGCGGAGACCGGATCGTGCGTCGACGGCAGGCCCGCCGCCGCGACGATCTCCTGCACGCGCCCCGGCGACATCCCCGACGTGACCTCGGCGACGGTGGGGCCGAGCCCGGTCGGGGACGGGTGCTGGGGGGTGGGCGCGAGCAGTTCGCGGGCGGTGCGGACGAGGCGCAGCTGGTCGTCGCCGCCCCAGGCGAGGGCCTGCCCACGGAGGGTGGCGACGGCGCGGGGGAGCGCGGCGACGGAGTCCTCGCCGGGGAGGAGGGTCTCCAGCGTGTCGTACGTCGTGGGGTCCGGGGCCACGGCGAGGGCCTGCGCCACTTGCTGCGTGTAGCGGTCCAGGCGCTCGAGCGCGCGGATGACCGAGGCGCGGGTGCCGGCGCGGGTGGCGAGCTGCGTCATGTCGTTCGGCACGGGGCCCAGCAGGTCCGGGCGGGCGCGCAGGAGCGCTGCGAGGGAACTGTCGTTGCGTGCGCGGAGCGCTTCCGCGAGGGAGCGGGGTGCTGCCGCGGTCGTCTGCTCGTCGCTGCTCATCGCACCACGTTAGCGGCCCGGGGCTCAATCGCCGCAGGGGCTGGTTCTCAGCCCCGCCGGCGATTGAGGCGCGGGGTCCGGGGCAGAGCCCCGGGACCGGGGGACGGACTCCCGGAAACATCCGCGATACCGTCGGAACGTCAACAGCGCCACCCCGGAGGGGACTTCGTGGGGATCGAGAGTGATCAGATCGTCTTCGACTACCTGAGCAAGGTCGGAGACCTGGCCCAGTCACGGCAACTCCCGTCATCGACCCGCATGCGCCTCGTCGCCGACCTCCGCTCCGAGATCGACAAACGCCGCGCAGCGGGCGGCGCCGAAAGCCCCGCCGCCGTGCGCAGGCTGATCGGCCGGATCGGCACGCCGGACCAGATCGTCGCCGGGGCGAAGGACGGCGACGGCACCTTCGACTTCGGCGCCGCGGGTCCCACGCCCGACGAGCCCGGGCAGGGCAGGGGCACGCTCGGCCGGATCGTGCCGAAGGCCCGCGTACGCCGCAGGGCGACGCCGGCCGAGTCACCCGTCGAAGCGGACGCGGACGACGGGCCGACGCCCGTGCACCTCGCGGGGACCGACGAACTGGGCACGGTCGAGGCCGCCGACTGGTGGCGCGCCGGGGGCGGCATACCGGGTACCGAGGTCGACGACGTGCCGGGGTTCGTCGGAGGCATAGAGATACCGGACATCCTCAAGCCGCCGGGAGCGGGCCGCGGTCCCGACCTCCGTAAGCGCCCGATCCCCGAACCGGCCAGGGCCGAGGACGAGTACGAAGAGGACGCATACGAAGAGGACGAGTACGAGGAGGACGACGAGTCCGGCCCCGGCAGGACCCGCCGCCTCTTCCGGCCCCGCGGCGTGGCCGGCCGCGTCCCCCGCGCCTCCTTCGGCCGCTCCTTCAACCAGCCCTTCCTGCTGCTCGCCGCCCTCGCCCTGGTCGTCGGCGCCGTACTCGGCAACATCCTCGTGCTGCTGATCGGCTGGGCCGTCGTCTACCTGTCCCGGCAGCTGACCATCGGGCAGAAGAAGTGGGCGGTGTTCGGCCTGCCGGGGCTCGCCGCGCTCAGCGGCATCGTCTGGTTGTGGGGGCGTGGCGACGGGCGTTGGGGCGATCCGATCGCCGACGGCCGGCTGAGCGGCGCGCTCGACGAGACGTGGCCGTGGGTGCTGCGCTGCGCGGCGTTCGCCTCGGCGCTCTACCTGGTGTGGCGGGCCCGCTCACCACGGCTCTGAGGCCTGTCACGCCTCACCGCGCCAGATCCGACTCCAGCTCCGAAAGGATCTGGTTGGCCGCCGTGTAGCCGACGCCCTGGGCCCACAGGTCGTCGTCGACGGTGTAGACCCGGCTGTCCCGCACCGCCCTGATGCCGCGCCACTGACCGCTCGTCGTCGCCTCCGCGACCTTGGCAAGGCCCGGATTCCCGTACGTGGACGTGAAGATGGCGTCCGCGTCCGCCTCGCCGATCCGCTCGGGCCCCACCTCGTACGCGATCCCGCCCCTGGCCTGCTTGGTGATCGCGGGGCGGCCGAGGCCCACGTCGGACAGGACCGTGGCGGTGGGCGTCCGGCTGCCGGAGATGCGGATGTCGGAGCCCGCGACGAACCGGACGACGTTGACCTCGGTCCGCGCCGCGGCGCCCGCCCCGCCCATGGCCTTGGTGACCGTGGCGACGTGTTCCTTGTACGTGGCCGCGACCTGCTTCGCCCGCGTCTTCTCGCCGAGCGCGTCGGCGTGCACGAGGAAGTTCCGCTTCCACGCGTCGTCGGCGGACCCGGTGAGGACGGTGGGGGCGAGGGCGGTGAGCTGTTTGTAGCGCCGGCCGTCGTGGGCCTTGTCGCCGATGATCAGGTCGGGCTTCAGCGCGGCGATCTTCTTGAGATCGGGGCTGCCGCTCTCGCCGACCTCGGCGATGCCCTTGGTCTTCGCCGCGGGCAGGTACGAGAGGAAGGGCTGTCCGGCGCCGGCCCGGGTGGCGCCCACGGGCCGCACACCGAGCGTGATCGCCGAGTCGAGTCCTGCAGTGTTCAGGACGACCACGCGCTCGGGAAGGTTCTTGACCTTGACGTCGCCCATGGCGGTGCCGACCGTATGGCTGCCGGAGGCCTTCGCGGCGGGCTTGGCGGCGCCCCCGCCGTCGTCCGAGCTGCAGGCGGTGAGGGTGAGCGCGAGGGCGAGGGAGGCGCCGAGGGCGAGGCGGGTGTGGTTCATGGGGGCCCATGGTGCCCCTGGGATCGCCTTCGGGGAAGCCGTCACCGTGCGGGCAGAATGATCCCCATGGCTCCTCACACAGACCCCACGCCCACCGGCCCCACCGTCGGCTTCGATCTCGACATGACGCTGATCGACTCCCGGCCCGGCATCCGCGCCACCTGGGTCGCCCTGTCCGAGGAGACCGGGATGCGGATCGACGCGGATCTGATCGTCTCGCGCCTGGGCCCGCCGCTGACCGACGAGTTGGCGCACTGGTGCCCGCCGGAGCAGATCCCGGCGATGGCCGACCGTTACCGTGAGATGTATCCCACATACGGCATCGGGCCGACGCTGCTGATGGCGGGCGTGCGCGAGACCATAGCGGCCGTGCACGCGGCGGGCGGCCGGGCGATCGTCGTCACCGCCAAGTACGAGCCGAACGCCAAGCTGCACCTGGCGCACCTCGGCATCGACGCGGACGCCGTCATCGGCGATCTGTGGGCCGAGGGCAAGGGCCACGCGCTGCGCGAGCACGGCGCGAGCGTCTACGTCGGCGACCATGTCGGCGACGTACGCGGGGCACGCACCGCGGACGCCCTGTCCGTGGGCGTGACGACAGGGCCGTGCGACGCCGCCGAGCTGCGGGCGGCGGGCGCCGACGTGGTGCTGAACGACCTGACCGAGTTCCCGGCCTGGCTGGAGGGTTACGTCGCCGAGCGCGCCTGACGGCGTTGCGCGGCCACACCACGCAGCACGCCGGCCGCGGCGACGATGAACCCGACGCCCATCAGCATGCACACCGCATAGGAAATGGGCGGGAACGGGTCGGTGTGGAGGAACAGCGGCGCCATCGTGACGAGGGTGGCGATCGCCCCCACGATGAAGACGATGCCGCCGGCTTTCACGAGCCCGTCGCCGGGGCCGGTCTCGGCCACCGCGGAATTGGCTTGGGTTTTGTCACGCACCCCACCAGGGTAGTTCCCAGCGCAGAGGGACGAACACGGGCCGAGCACAGACGAGATCAGACCAGCGAGCGAACCCTCGGGCGACATCTTGTCACCGGGCCCGAGACCAATAGTCTTGGTGACGGCGGGTCGGGCCACGGCCCGCCGTCCTGCTATCCAGCCGCTTTATCCCAGCGTTTTCTTCTAGTACGAGGACGAGGACTTCACGTGCCTACCGGCAAGGTCAAGTGGTTCAACAGCGAGAAGGGCTTCGGCTTCCTCTCCCGCGACGACGGCGGCGACGTCTTCGTGCATTCCTCCGTACTTCCCGCAGGCGTGGACGCACTCAAGCCCGGCCAGCGGGTCGAGTTCGGGGTGGTCGCAGGACAGCGCGGCGACCAGGCGCTCTCCGTCACCGTCCTGGACCCGACCCCGTCGATCGCGGCGGCACAGCGCCGCAAGCCGGACGAACTGGCCTCGATCGTCCAGGACTTGACGACGCTGCTGGAGAACATCACACCGATGCTGGAACGCGGCCGTTACCCGGAGAAGACGGCGGGCAAAAAGATCGCGGGCCTGCTGCGTGCGGTGGCGGACCAGTTGGACGTCTGAGCCTTTCAGCCCCTGCGGGCGGGTGGGCGCCATATCAAGCCCCTGCGGCGTTTGAGCAGGCCTTTCAAGCCCTTGCGGGCGGTTGATCTATTGAGCCCCTGCGGCGATTGAGCAGCGGGGTCTGGGGCAGAGCCCCAGGCCTCAGCTCCGTGGGGGCCCACCGTTACGGGAAAGCCAGCGCGTCCGGGCCAAGGGCCGGCACCAGGCCCTCCGCGGCGGCCCGGGTCAACAGCCCGCGGATCGCCGCATACCCGTCCTCCCCGAGGTCGGCCGTGAACTCGTTGACGTACAGCCCGATGTGCTGGTCGGCGACGGCCGGATCCATCTCCTGCGCGTGCGCCATGACGTACGGCCGGCTGGCCTCGGGCTCGTCCCAGGCCATCCGCACCGAGGCGCGCACGGCATCCGCGTACGAACGCAGCTTGTCGGCGCCCAGGTCGCGGCGGGCGATGATCGCACCGAGCGGAATCGGCAGCCCGGTGGTCGCCTCCCAGTGCTCACCCATGTCGGCAAGCTTGTGCAGGCCATAGTTCTGATACGTGAAACGCGCCTCGTGGATGACGAGCCCGGCGTCGATCTTGCCGTCGCGCACCGCGGGCATGATCTCGTGGAACGGCATGACGACGATCTCGCCGACCCCGCCACCGGGCACCACGTCCGCGGCCCAGAGCCGGAACAGCAGATACGCGGTGGAGGTCTCGCTCGGCACCGCGACGCGCTTGTCGGACAGGTCCACGCCCGCCTCGCGGGTGAGGACCAGCGGGCCGCAACCGCGCCCGAGCGCACCGCCGCACGGCAGCAGCGCGTAGTCGTCGAGGACGTACGGCAGGACCGCGTACGAGACCTTGAGGAGCTCGTAGGCGTCCTCGCGGCGTTCGGCGACGCCGTTGGTGATGTCGATGTCGGCGAAGGTCACGTCGAGCGCGGGGGCGCCGGGGACGCGGCCGTGGGCCCAGGCGTCGAAGACGAAGGTGTCGTTCGGGCAGGGCGAGAAGGCGATGCGTGCCGTGGTGGTGGCGGTGTCGGTCATGTGTTCTTCCAACTCTCCAGTACGGGCGCGGTCTTCCCGAAGGCGGAGGCCAGCGCGGCGAGTGCGTCACCGATGCGCCAGGCGTCGCGGTCGCGGGGACCGACGGCGTTGGAGACGGCACGTATCTCGGCCACCGGCACGCCGTGCGCGGCGGCGGCCTCCGCGACCCCGAAGCCCTCCATCGCCTCGGCCACGGCGCCCGGGTGGCGCTGCGCGAGCAGCGCGGCGCGGTCGGCGGTGCCGGTCACCGTGGAGACGGTGAGCACGGTGCCGACCGTGGCGGAGGCGGCCGACGCGAGGTCCCGTACGAGGGACTCCGGGGGCGTGTGGGTGACGGTGCCGAAACCGAGTCCGGTGACGGGGACGAAACCCTCGGCGGTCTCGGCGCCCAGGTCGGCGACGGTGATCGCGTCCGCGACCAGGACCGCGCCGGGCGCGGCCGTGAAGCCGCCGCCGATGCCGGCCGAGACGACCAGCGTGTACGGGTTGCCCGCGAGTTCGGCCCTGGTGAGCGCGGTCGCGGTGCCGGCCGCGGCGGCCGCGGGGCCCACGCCGACCGCTACGACATCAAGGGCGGGGTGGTCGTGCAGCGCGCCCGCCACCGCGTCCCGTTCGGCCGGGACGGCGGTGGCTACGAGTACGCGTGCGGTGTTCGTCAGGAGTCCTTCTCGAGCTTGAACGACCACAGGCCGTACGCCTTGGAGTTGCCGCCGGCCAGGATCGTGACGGTGGTCGCGGAACCGGAGGCGCCGTACTGCTGGTTGAAGAAGACGCTGCCCGGAACCGTGCGGTACGTCTTCTTGCTGGAGTCCGTGAGCGGCTGGCCGTTCATCAGGAGCGTCCAGCCCTTGTCCGCGATCTCCGGGTCGACGCCGAAGCGGACCGTGGCGTCCGGGTCCACCTTGATGGACTTGGCGTCCTTCGCGTCCTTCAGGCAGCCCTGCAACGAGGTCGGCTTGAGGGCGTCGCCGTCGTTGTAGCAGCTGGCCTCAGAGTTCACCGAGTTGCGGTCCACCGTGACGGTGGCCATCGGAGTCGGCTTGTCACAGGCGGAGAGGACGAGCAGTCCGGCGCCGACAACACCGACGGCGGCAGCGGCGCGGCGGTGGCGCTGGGCGAAACGCTGGGAGGTCATGGCGGAAGGCTATCTGGCGCCACCGCTCCCGCTCCGAGTGGGGGAGCGGGTGTCGCGTTTGCACCGTGAGGCCGGCCTCACGCCACGCGTGCCCGGCGGGTGGGCCCGGAGTGGCGTGCCGACGCCAGCAATCCGCGCACCGTGGAGAGCCAGCCCGCCGCCACGATGGCCGCCGCGACACACAGCCCGAGCACCCCGTTCAGCGGCAGCACGATCCCGATCGCCCCGCCCACCACCCACGCCATCTGCAACAACGTCTCCGAGCGCGCGAACGCCGACGTGCGCACCGCCTCCGGGACGTCCCGCTGGAGCGTCGCGTCGAGGGACAGCTTGGCCAGCGCCTGCGCGAACCCGGCGACCGCGCCCAGACACGCCGTCATGAGCGCGCTGAAGAAGAGGGCGGACAGGACGGCCACGCCGAGCACCACCGCGAGCACCGTCACGATGATGACCTCGGGGGCCCGCGCCTTCAGCCACGCCCCGACCGCCGTGCCCAGCGCGTTCCCCGCCCCCGCCGACACGCCCACCAGGGCGAGCGAGACGGCCGCGCTCTGGCCTGGCAGCGGATGCTCGCGCAGCAGGAACGCCAGGAAGAAGATGAGGAAGCCGGACAGACAGCGCAGCGTGGCGTTGGCGGCGAGGGCGTGGGTGACGGCGGGGCCGACCGTCCGCAGTCCGGGCCTGCGCTGCCCCCGCTTCTTCGCGGGACCGTGCAGATGCTCCTCGTCCGCCGCGAGCAGCGCCTTGCTCTCGCCCCGCGCCGAGTCCACCTTGTGCGGCATCGAGTACGACAGGAAGGCCCCGCACACGTACAGCACGAACGCCCCGTACAGCGGCCAGCGCGGGCCGAGCGCCTGGAGTCCCGCCCCGACCGGCGCCGCCGCGCCCGTGGCGAGCAGCCCGCCGAGCGTGACCCGCGAGTTCGCCTTCACCAGCGAGAAGCGGGGTGGGAGCAGGCGCGGCACGACCGCCGAGCGCACCACCCCGTACGCCTTCGACGCGACGAGGACGCCGAGCGCCGCCGGATACAGCTGGAGTCCGCCGCCCGCCACGGCGCCCGCGAGGACGAGGGCGAGCAGCGCCCGCGCCAGCATCGACGCGGCCATCGCGGCGCGCCGCCCGTGCGGCAGCCGGTCGAGCAGCGGCCCGATGACGGGGGCGAGGAGCGTGAAAGGCGCCATGGTGATCGCGAGATACAGGGCGACACGGCCGCGCGCCTCGTCCGTGGGCACGGAGAAGAACACCGTCGAGGCGAGGGCGACCGTGATCATGACATCGCCCGCACCGTTCACCGCGTGCAGCTCGATGAGCTTCCCGAGCCCCGACTCGCCCGCGCCGTGCGCGTGTGTCGCTTTGCGGATACCGCGTGCGGTGCCGGTGAAAGGGAGGTGCAGGGCGCGGCCGATTTTGCGAAGGGGGCTCGGCGCGTCCGACGCGCGCGACGACGAACCCGACGACGACTTGAACGACGACCTACCGGCAGCCACGCAGCCAATGGTGCCTCTTGTTCGGCCGTACTAGTGCCGTTATGGACACGCTGGTCGGCTTTCCGGCCAGGTGCGGCTCGTACGTCGGTGTGGGCCCAGGGCGTCAGAGGAGGTAGCGTGCGTAGCGCGCCCGCGGCGGTTGTTCTCGGCCGCGCGCCTCTCGGCCATCCCGCAGAATGGATGGCGTAGGCGCGCCCGGAACGTCGGGCGCGGACGTCGACGCGGTCCCCCGGTCCGCTCCGTCCGCGCTCCCGCACACAGGACGGCGCACTCGTGAGACGGCGTAGGAGAGAAGCGATACCTGTGAGCGCAGCGACAACGCGAAGCCGCACCCCGGACCGCCTGTGCGCCGAGGCGGTGGACATCGCCCGGGCCGCGGCCGAGGAGGCCGCCGCACCAGGGGTGGTCGGCGAGCACGTCGAAACGGTCGTCGAGGGCGACCGCGTCGTCACGCACCTCTTCGAGTGCAAGGAATTCGGCTACCGGGGCTGGCGCTGGGCCGTCACCGTGGCCCGTGCCTCCCGTGCCAAGTACGTCACGCTCGACGAGACCGTGCTGCTGCCGGGTCCCGATGCCCTCCTCGCCCCCGAGTGGGTGCCGTGGAGCGAGCGGCTGCGCCCCGGCGACCTCGGGCCCGGCGATCTGCTGCCGACCGAGGCCGACGATCTGCGCCTGGAGCCCGGCTACACCGGCGACGACGGGCCGCCGCCGAACTCTCCCGTGTCCGAGGACATGGCGGAGCTCGTCGAGGCGGAGGACGCCGAGATCACCGAGGGCCCCGTGGGGGCGCTGCCGGTGACCCCCACCCGTGGCTCGATCGCGGCGGTCGCCGAGGAGCTGGGCATGCGCCGGGCGCGGGTGCTCTCCCGGTACGGGCTGCATGTCGCGGCCGACCGCTGGGAGGACTCCTTCGGGGCGAAGACCCCGATGGCGCAGGCGGCCCCCGCCACCTGTGTCTCCTGCGGGTTCCTCGCGAAGATCGGCGGCTCGCTCGGCCAGGCCTTCGGAGTCTGTGCCAACGAGTTCTCCTCCGCGGACGGCCGGGTCGTGTCCCTGTCGTACGGCTGCGGTGGCCACTCCGAGGCGGCCGTCATGCCGAAGGCCCCGAGGCCGGCGCCGCCGGTGATCGACGAGACGGTGGTCGACACGTTCCCGCTCCGCGTGGAACCGGACGCCGGCTCGGTCGGAGCGGTGGCCTCCGGCGGTGGCGACGACGACCTGGGCCACTCGTAAGTCCTGCCGGACGGGCCTGCTCAATCGCCGCAGGGGCTTGATGATGCGGGCCTGCTCAATCGCCGCAGGGGCTTGATGATGCGGGCCTGCTCAATCGCCGCAGGGGCTTGATCGCCTCAATCGCCGGCGGGGCTGGATTGTCTCAAGCGTCGGCGGGGCTTGATAGATCAAGCCCCGCCGGCGATTGAGGCGATCTTTTCAGCCCCGCCGGCGTTTGAGGCGCGGGGTCCGGGGCGGAGCCCCGAGGGCGTAACGCCGGTGCGGCCGCATGCTCCCGGCGCTACGGGGAACCCTGCGCGGTACGGTTCGGCCGATCACGACCACGCCGCCCAGAGGAGTCACCCGTGAGCGTCAGCAACATCGCGCGCCCCGCACCCGAGGGCGTCGACCCGTTCGACACCGCGCGACTGCGCCACACCGTGCTCCAGGCATGGGCCGGCAGCGCCGCCCGGTTCCGCGAGGACGCCAACGCCGAGGAAGACCTCGCGCTCGGCGGCTACCGCGACCGCCTCGTCGTCGAACTCGCACAGAACGCCGCGGACGCCGCCGCCCGCGCCGGCGTCGAGGGCCGCATCGCCCTCACCCTGAAGGACGGCGTGCTCGCCGCCGCCAACACCGGCGCCCCGCTGGACGCGGCAGGCGTCGAGTCGCTGTCCACGCTGCGGGCCTCCGCCAAGCGGGAGGACACGAGCGGCGCGGTGGGCCGGTTCGGCGTCGGCTTCGCGGCCGTGCTCGCCGTCTCCGACGAGCCCGCGGTGGTCGGGCGGAGCGGGGGTGTGCGGTGGTCCCTGACGGACGCGCGGCTCGCCGCGTCGGACACGGCGCTGCGCGGCCCGGACCTCGGCGACGAGCTGCGCCGCCGGGACGGGCACGTACCGCTGCTGCGGCTGCCGTTCGCGGCGGAGGGCTCCGCGCCCGAGCCGTACGACACGGTGGTCATCCTTCCGTTGCGGGATGCGGCGGCGGAGGCGTTGGCCTCGCGGCTGTTGGACGGGGTTGACGACACGCTTCTCCTGGCGCTGCCGGGGTTGACGGAGGTCGTGATCACGACGGAGGCGGGGCAGCGGACGCTGCGTCGCTCGGACGACGCGCCCTACGTCGTGATCACGGACACGGGGTTGACCTCACGGGGCTCCGCCCCGGACCCCGCGCCTCAAACGCCGGCGGGGCTGGAAAGGCAAAACCGGTACCGCACCGTCACCCGTACCGGTGAGCTGGACGTGGGCCTCCTCGCCGACCGGCCCGTCGAGGAGCGGTTGCGGCCGCACTGGGCCGTGACGTGGGCCGTGCCGGTCGACGCCGAAGGCGCGCCGCAGAGGCCGCGCAGCGAACCCGTGCTGTACGCGCCCACCCCCAGCGACGAGGCCCTCGGGGTGCCGGCCCTGCTCATCGCCACGTACCCGCTGGACACCGCGCGGCGGCACGTCGCCCCCGGCCCGCTCACCGACTTCCTCACCGAGCGCGCCGCCGACGCGTACGCGGAACTGCTCGGCGGCTGGCGCCCCGTGGGCCCCGGCATCATCGACCTCGTGCCAGGACCGCTCGGCAGGAGCGAGCTGGACGGGGCTCTGCGCGCCGCCGTCCTGGAACGGCTGCCGCGCACCGCGTTCCTGCCTCCGGCGACCGAACCGGGAGACCACCCCGAGGACGAGGACCGGCCCACCTCCCTCAAGCCGCGCGACGCCGAGGTCGTCGAGGGCGCGGGCGCCGACACCGTACGGGTCCTCGCCGACGTGCTGCCGAGCCTGCTGCCCGCGGGGCTCGAACGGCGCGTGGAACTGCGGACGCTGGGCGTCGCCCGCGTCCCGCTGACCGAGGCGGTCGACCGGCTGGCCGGTCTTGAGAAGGAGCCCGGCTGGTGGCGGCGGCTGTACGAGTCCCTCGCCGGCGTCGACCCGGACCGGCTCAGCGGGCTGCCCGTGCCGCTCGCCGGCGGCCGCACCACCGTCGGCCCGCGCCAGGTGCTGCTCCCCACCGCCGAAGCCTCCACCGTCCCCGGTGAAGCGCTCGCCCGGCTCGGCCTCAAGGTCGCGCACGCCGACGCCGCCCACCCGCTCCTGGAGAAACTGGGCGCCCTGCCCGCCACCCCGCGAGCCGTCCTGCGCACCCCGCAGGTGCGCGCCGCGGTCGCCGCGTCCCTCGACGACGAGGCGTCCGCCTGGGACGACGACACGACGCTGGACGCCGACGAGCTGGCCGACGTCGTCCTCACCCTCGTACGCGACGCCCACCTCGACGTAGGAGACGAGCCCTGGCTGGGCGCGCTCGCCCTCCCCGACGACGAGGGCGAACTCGCCCCGGCCGCCGAGCTGCTGCTCCCCGGCAGTCCCATCGCCGCCGTCCTGCGCGAGGACGAACTGCCGTTCGTGGACGGTGAGCTGGCCGGGCGCTGGGGGCAGCAGCCGCTCGCCGCCTGCGGCGTCCTCGCGACCTTCGCCCTCGTCCGCGCCACCGACGTCGTCCTCGACCCCGACGAACTCGACCCGCGCGAGAGCGACTTCCCCGAGCCGGACGACGCCGGGCTCCTCGACGCCGTCGACGTGTGGTGCGAGGACGTCCTCGACGGGCTGCCCGACACGCCCGTCCCGCCGGTCGCCACCGAACTGATCGCCGTACGCGATCTGGACCTGGTCGACGAGGACCGCTGGCCGCAGGCGCTCGCGCTGCTCTCGCAGCCGCCGCTGCGGGACGCCCTCACCCAGCCGGTCCGCGTGCTGCTGCCCGACGGCACCCATGAACTCGTCCGCCCGTACACCGCCTGGTGGCTGCGCGGGAACCCGGTCCTCGACGGTCGCCGTCCTGCCGGACTGCGCGCCGACGGCGGGGACCCGCTGCTCAGCGGCCTGTACGAGCCCGTCGACGCCGCGGGCTTCGACGACGAGCAGGTGCTGCGCGCCCTCGGCGTCCGTACCTCCGTCGCCGCGCTGCTCGACGAGCCGGGCGGCGCAGCGGAGCTCCTCGACCGGCTCGCCGACCCCGACCGCCCGGTCGAGGCCGCTCAACTCCACGCCCTCTACGGCAGGTTGGCCGACCTCGACCCCGAGCAGGTCACGCTGCCCGACGAACTGCGGGCCGTACGGGACGGGGAGGTCGTGATCGTCGACGCCCGTGACGCGCTCGTCGCCGACGCCCCCGACCTGATCCCGCTCACCGGGGGCCGCGCGCTCCTCCCGGTCACCCCGTCGAAGGCGGCGCACCTCGCGGAGCTGTTCCAGGTGCGGCGGCTGAGCGAGGCGGTGGGTTCCGGGGCGGTGGAGGGCGGCGACGTGCACGAGGTGCCAGGGGCCGTGCGCGTCCTCCTCGGGCCCTCGACCCCGGAGTCGTACGTCGAGCACGAGGAGCTGTACGTCTCCGACGTCGAGGTCGACTGGTGCCGGACGGCCGACGGGGTGGTGCACGCGGCGACGCTGGAGGGCGTCGCGGCGGGCCTCGCGTGGGCGGCCGGCCAGTGGCCCCGCCGCTTCGAGGTCGCGGCCCTCCTGGAAGACCCGTCCCGCACGGCTGAGCTGGCGCGCGACAGGTGGTTCGACTAGCACCCGGCACCGTCGTTGCGGACCTGGGGCGCTGCCCCAGACCCCGCTGGCGATTGAGGCGATCTTTCCAGCCCCGCCGGCGTTTGAGGCGCGGGGTCCGGGGCGGAGCCCCGAGGCCGCAACACACCTATGCCGGGAACCTCCGCCCCACCCACCGCCACAAGAACTCCAACAGGCCCGCCGCAACGACCGCCACCCCGACGGCAGTCCACGGCATGACGGACCCCACCAACCGCAACGCGAAGAACTCCTGCAGCCACGGCACCGCAAGCACCAGCAGGAACCCGAACCCCATCGCCGCCACAAGCCCCACCCGCCACCACGTATACGGCCGCGCGATGATCGCGAGCACCCACATCGAGATCAGGAAGAGCGTCAGCGTCGCCGAACTGGTCTCCGCGGCGAGCGCCCCCGAACCCGCGTAGTAGTGCCGGGCGATCAGGTACATCACGAACGTGGCGATCCCGGCGACGGCCCCGCCGGGAATCGCGTACCGCATCACCCGCCGTACGAAGTGCGGCCTGGCCCGCTCCTTGTTCGGCGCGAGGGCCAGGAAGAACGCCGGGACGCCGATCGTCAGGGTGGAGAGGAGGGTCAAGTGCCTTGGCAGGAAGGGGTATTCCACCTGGAAGCAGACCACGAGCAGCGCGAGGATCACCGAGTAGACCGTCTTCACCAGGAAGAGCGTGGCCACGCGCGTGATGTTGCCGATGACCCGGCGGCCCTCCGCGACCACCGAGGGCAGCGTCGCGAACGAGTTGTTGAGCAGGACGATCTGCGCGACGGCCCGCGTGGCCTCGGAGCCGGAGCCCATCGAGACCCCGATGTCGGCGTCCTTCAGCGCGAGCACGTCGTTGACGCCGTCGCCGGTCATCGCGACGGTGTGCCCGTGCGCCTGGAGCGCGCCCACCATGTCCCGCTTCTGCTGCGGCGTCACCCGGCCGAACACCGTGCCGTCGTCGAGCGCGTCGGCCAGTTCCTCCGGGTCCTCGGGCAGCGTACGGGCGTCGACGGCCCGCCCCTCGAGACCCAGTTTCGCGGCGACGGCGCCCACCGACACGGCGTTGTCACCGGAGATGACTTTGGCCCGCACGTCCTGCTCGGCGAAGTAGCCGAGCGTGTCCCCGGCGTCGGGGCGAAGCCGCTGTTCGAGGACGACGAGGGCGGCCGGTTCGGCGCTCTCCACGACACCCGCGCCCTCCAGCCCCTCGGGCGCGCGGGCGAGCAGCAGCACCCGAAGGCCGCGCTGGTTGAGCTCCTCGGTCGCCGCGAGCGCCGGGTCGTCCGCGGGCAGCAGCACATCGGGCGCCCCGAGCAGCCAGGCGCTGTCCGTCCCGTCGCCCTCGCTGAAGGCGGCGCCGCTGTACTTGCGCGCGGAGGAAAAGGGCAGCGCCTCGGTGCAGCGCCAGTCCACGCTGTCCGGGTAGGCGTCGATGATCGCCTGGAGCGATGCGTTGGGCCGCGGATCGGACTCGCCGAGGGCGCCGAGCACCTTCCGTACGTACGCCTCGTACGTCTCGTCCCCGGTCCTGTCGCCGAGCAGCCGCAGCTCGGTGACGTCCATGCCGCCCTCGGTGAGCGTGCCCGTCTTGTCGAGGCAGACCGTGTCGACGCGGGCCAGGCCCTCGATGGCCGGGAGCTCCTGGACGAGGCACTGCTTGCGGCCGAGCCGGATGACGCCGATCGCGAAGGCGACGGAGGTGAGCAGGACGAGGCCCTCGGGGACCATCGGGACGATGCCGCCGACGGTGCGCGCGATCGAGTCCTTGAGGTCGTTGTCCTTGACGACGAGCTGGCTGATGATCAGGCCGAGCGCGGTCGGGATCATCATCCACTGCACGTACTTGAGGATCGTGGAGATGCCGCTGCGCAGCTCGGAGTGGACGAGTGTGAACCGGCTCGCCTCCTCGGCCAGCTGCGCCGCGTATGCCTCGCGCCCGACCTTCGTCGCGGTGAAGGCGCCGCCGCCCGCGACCACGAAGGAGCCCGACATGACCGCGTCGCCGGGCCGCTTGATCACCGGGTCGGCCTCGCCGGTGAGCAGCGACTCGTCGATCTCCAGGCCGTCGGCCTCGGCGCAGCTCCCGTCCACGACGATCTTGTCGCCCGGTCCGATCTCGATGAGGTCGCCGAGCACGATCTCCGAGGTGGGGACGGCGACGGCGTTCCCGTCGCGCCGCACGGTGGGCCGGGCCTCGCCGATCACGGCGAGCGAGTCCAGGGTCTGCTTCGCCCGCCACTCCTGGATGATGCCGATGCCGGTGTTGGCCAGGATCACGAACCCGAAGAGGCTGTCCTGGATCGGCGCGACGCTGAGCATGATCACCCAGAGCACACCGATGATCGCGTTGAACCGGGTGAAGACGTTGGCGCGCACGATCTCCGTCACGGACCGCGAGCTGCGCACGGGTACGTCGTTCACCTCGCCGCGCGCGACCCGCTCGGCGACCTCGGCGCTCGTCAGCCCTCGAGGGCCCGTCTGACGGATCTTGCTGGAGTCGCGGGTCCTGGCGCGCGCATCTGCGGCGTTGTCGTCAATCACCATCGCTCCGCGATGCCTCAATCCTCCGCCTTGCAGCTGCACGCGCCAGGACCCGCTTGCCTGCGCCGAGTGTGTGCGGCCCTCCGCATCCAGCCTGATCCGTCAGACGGGCCCTCGCCCGCGACGGCATCGGTGCCGGGTCGGCGGATTCGCCCGGATCGCCCGGATCGAGTTCCGTTCCCGCGTCGATGTGCGTCATGAAAACGACGGTACGGGCGATTTCGGGGGTTTACCCCTCGGGTGTGGAATCCTCACGATCCGTGACCGCGGCGGCGGCCGCCCGCTTGAGCGCGGCGTCACGCCCGCGGACGTACCAGATCCCGATCAGGCCGAGCCCGGCTCCGGCCAGGCAGCACCACACCCACCACGTGATCCCGCGGTCGGCGAACCAGCCGTAGAACGGCAGCTGTACGAGGAAGAGGACGAACCAGAGGATCGTGCCACCAATGATGGTGGTGACCACGGGCCCCTCAAGGGGTTCGGGTGCCTCGTGCTTCGGGATCCACTTCGCCATGTGCACAGCTTACGAGGACCCACCGACAACCCGGTACAAGCCCCTCACCGCAAGGGTCTACGCGCGGAGATAGCAAATTCGGCCTCATATGTTCATACTGAAACAGCCTGAGCCTGGCCACTTATGTTCGTATGAAACACCAGCGGAAACTTCGGGGTAACCCGCAGGTGACCACACGACGACCAGACTCCATCACGCACCCCGCCCGCATTTCACTGCTGAATACAGCTGAGGTCATCCATGTCCACTTCGGCCACCACTCCGGTCGATGTCAATGACTCGCCGCCGCCGGCCCCGAAGAACGGCTTCGACCGCTACTTCAAGATCACTGAGCGCGGCTCGACCGTCCCGCGTGAGATCCGCGGCGGCCTCGCCACGTTCTTCGCGATGGCCTACATCATCGTGCTGAATCCGATCATCCTCGGCGGCGCGAAGGACATGTACGGGCACCAGCTGGACAACGGCCAGCTGGTCACCGCGACCGCGCTGACCGCCGCGTTCACCACGCTGCTCATGGGCGTCATCGGCAATGTGCCGATCGCGCTCGCGGCGGGCCTCGGTGTGAACACGGTCGTCGCCCTGCAGCTCGCGCCCCGCATGTCCTGGCCGGACGCGATGGGCATGGTCGTCCTCGCAGGCTTCGTCGTGATGCTGCTCGTCGCGACCGGGCTGCGGGAACGGGTCATGAACGCCGTGCCGTACAGCCTGCGCAAGGGCATCGCGATCGGCATCGGCCTGTTCATCCTGCTGATCGGCCTCGTCGACTCCGGCTTCGTCACGCGCATGCCGGACGCCGCGCAGACCACGGTCCCGCTCCAGCTCGGCACCGGCGGTCACCTGATGGGCTGGCCGGTCCTGGTCTTCGTGCTCGGCGTACTGCTCACGCTGGCGCTGCTCGTACGCAAGGTGCCGGGCGCGATCCTGATCTCGATCGTCGTGATGACGGTGGCCGCGCTGATCATCAACGCCGTGGCCGACATCGACCCGATGTCCTGGGGTCTGACCGTGCCCGAGTGGCCCGGCAACCCGGTCGCCAGCCCGGACTTCTCGCTCGTCGGCCAGGTCAGCCTGTTCGGCGGCTTCGAGAAGGTCGGCATCCTGACCGGCATCCTCTTCGTCTTCACCGTGCTGCTGTCGTGCTTCTTCGACGCCATGGGCACGATCATGGGCATCAGCGACGAGGCGCATCTGACCGATGAGAAGGGTCAGATGCCCGGCATGAACAAGGTCCTGTTCATCGACGGTGTCGCCGTCGCCGCCGGTGGCGCCTCGTCCTCCTCGGCCACCACCTGCTTCGTGGAGTCCACTGCCGGTGTCGGCGAGGGCGCCCGCACGGGCCTCGCCAACGTGGTCACCGGCTGTCTGTTCGCGGTCGCGCTGTTCCTCACGCCCGTCGTCACGATGGTCCCGTCCGGGGCGGCCACGCCCGCGCTGATCGCGGTCGGCTTCCTGATCCTGTCGGGCAGCATCCGTGAGATCGACTGGGACGACTGGACGGTCGCCATCCCCGCGTTCATCACGATGCTGATGATGCCGTTCACGTACTCGATCACGAACGGCATCGGCATGGGCTTCATCAGCTTCACGGTGCTGCGCGTGGTCGCGGGCCGCGCCAAGGAGGTGCCGGCCGCGATGTACGCCGTCTCCGCCGTGTTCGTCTTCTACTACCTGATGCCGGCGCTGGGCCTTACGTAATCGCACCCTGCGTAGTCGCGCCTTACGTAGTCGCGTTTCCGTCTTACGTAGTCACGTCTCCGTAGAACCGCTCCGTCTCCTCGACGGCAGTCTTGAAGCGTTCGTCGAAGTCGTCCCGAATGAGCGTCCGGACCACATAGTCCTGGACGCTCATTCCTCTTTTGGCGGCATGCGCCTTGAGCCGGTCGAGCAGCTCAACGTCGATCCGCAGACTGAGCACTGTCGATCCCATACGGACAGGGTCGCCGGGCTCCGCGACCTGTTGCGTCACTTTCCGCGTCCGGCTCACTCGTATGGGTGATGAAACTTTTCTGCACTCCTGCCACAGGTGAAGAGGTGGTGGGGATCACGGACGTGTGTCGTGCGGCGGGTAGTCGTTAGACACAGTAATGAGTTACGCTAACGAACATGCCAGACCTCTCCCATGGCGACGACGCAGCCGCCGTGAACTCCCTGCGTTCCGCAGTGATGCGCCTGTCGCGTCGGCTCAAGCACCAGCGGGTCGACGAATCGCTGAGTCCCACCGAAATGTCGGTGCTCGGCACCCTCGCCGGATGCGGCTCCGCGACACCGGGTGAGCTGGCCCGCAAGGAGCATGTCCAGCCGCCGTCGATGACCAGAATCGTCGCGCTCCTTGAGGCCAAGGAGCTGGTCCGTCTCGAACCCCACCCCGAGGACCGCCGGCAGAAGGTCGTCACCTCCACCGAGCGGGCCGAGACCATGCTCGCGGAGAGCCGCCGCAAGCGGAACGCGTGGCTGGCCAACCTCGCCGAGGGGCTGGACGAGGACGACTGGGCCAAGCTGCGCGCGGCCGCCCCCGTCCTGGAGAAGCTCGCCCACCTCTGAGCCCCACCACTGAGCCCTGCCTTTGAGCCCCCCCACTGAGCCCCACCTGTGAGCCCCCCCTGGGGACCGACGACCGCCGAGGAGGCGAACCCACTTTGAGTACGGGATCCGGAGCAGACTCCGCCCCCGCACCAGCCGCCCACGACTCGAACGCCCGCCCACGTAAGCCCTCGATGTTCGCCAGCCTGAAGGTACGCAACTACCGGCTGTTCGCGACCGGGGCCGTCGTCTCCAACACCGGCACCTGGATGGCCCGCATCACCCAGGACTGGCTGGTGCTCTCGCTGACCGGTTCCTCCGCCGCCGTGGGTGTCACCACGGCGATGCAGTTCCTCCCGATGCTGCTCTTCGGCCTGTACGGCGGTGTGATCGCCGACCGGTTCGCCAAGCGGACCCTGCTGTTCTGCACGCAGGGCGCGATGAGCCTGTCCGGCCTCTTCCTCGCGGCGCTCACCCTCACGGGCAACGTCCAGGTGTGGCACGTCTACCTCGCGGCCTTCTTCACGGGTCTCGTCACGGTCGTCGACAACCCGACGCGACAGTCGTTCGTGTCGGAGATGGTTGGACCGGATCAGGTTCGGAATGCTGTTTCTCTGAACTCCGCGAACTTCCAGTCCGCCCGCCTCATCGGCCCGGCCGTCGCCTCCGCCCTGACCGCCGCGGTCGGCCCCGGCTGGGCGTTCCTCGCCAACGGCCTGTCCTTCCTCGCGCCGCTCACCGGCCTCATGCTCATGCGCACGCACGAGCTGCACGAGATCAAGCGGGCGCCGCGCGGCAAGGGCCAGTTGCGGGAGGGGCTGCGGTACGTGTCGGCCCACCCCGAGCTGATCTGGCCGATCGTGCTCGTCGGGTTCGTCGGCACCTTCGGCTTCAACTTCCCGATCTGGCTGAGCGCGTACGCGGACGACGTGTTCCACGGCGGGGTCGGCCAGTACGGCCTGTTCAACACGCTCATGGCGATCGGCTCGCTGGCCGGCGCGCTGCTCGCGGCCCGGCGCCGATCGACCCGCCTGCGGGTCCTGGTCGGCGCGGCGATCGGCTTCGGTGTCCTGGAGGTCGCGGCCGCGTGGGCGCCGGGCGTCTGGGCGTTCGCCCCGCTGATCGTGCTGCTCGGCATCCTCGGCCTGACGGTGAACGTGACCGCCAACTCCACGGTCCAGATGGGTACGGATCCGGAGATGCGGGGGCGTGTGATGTCGCTGTTCATGATGGTGTTCACCGGTGGTACGCCGCTGGGCGGTCCGCTCTTCGGCTGGCTCGCCGACGAGTACGGGGTGCGGGTCAGCTTTGCCCTGGCCGGGGTGATCTGTGCGGTGGCCGCGGTCGGCGTCGGGCTCATGCTGGCCCGGGCGGCGAACCTCCGGTTGAAGGTGGACCTCCGCCGCGGCGAACGCCACGTCCAGTTCGTTCCGCGCGAACTCGCGGCGGTGGCGTAGCGATCAATCCCGATTGAGCGGCGGGCATTTCGGGTGGGCAGTTCAAGCCCCTGCGGCGATTGAGCAGGCTTTTCAAGCCCAGCGGCGGGTGGGCATATCAAGCCCCGCCGGCGATTGAGGCGCGGGGTCCGGGGCCGAGCCCCGGGGCCGCCACACCGGGGGCGGGGGTGGCGGCGCGGGGGTGCGCCCCGGCCGCCCG
>NZ_JBIWLG010000020.1:56549-72791 GCF_044766085.1 Streptomyces sp. NPDC102360
GGGCGGGGGCCGGGGGCGGGGGGGGGGGGGGGGGGCCCCCCGGGGGGGGGGGGGGGGGGGGGGGGGGGGCCCCCCCCCCCCCTGGCCGCAACACCGGCGCCGGTCGTGACGTCTCGGGGCTCCGCCCCGGACCCCGCTGCTCAATCGCCGCAGGGGCTTAGGTGGCCCACCCGCCGCAGGGGCTTGAATTGCCCACCCGTCGGCGGGGCGCACCGCTACGAGATGGTCGCCGTCCAGCAGGTTCCGGGGGCGGGTTACGCTCAATGCGTGGACCCGAAGACCCGGAACCGGATCATGGCCGGTGTGCTCGTGCTGATGTTCGTCGTCGTGGCCGTCGCGGCGGCCGTCGGCCAGTAGCCGACCGACGCCCGCCGCGTACGCGCGCTCTACCAGGCGAACGCCTCGGGGGACGGCCCGGGACCCGGGAAGATCTCGTCCAGGCCGGCCAGAACCTCCTCGCTCAGCTCAAGATCGACCGCGCGCAGCGCCGAGTCGAGCTGTTCCTGCGTGCGCGGGCCCACGATCGGTCCCGTGACGCCGGGACGGGTGAGCAGCCAGGCCAGCGCCGCCTCGCCGGGCTCGATCCCGTGCTTGTCCAGCAGATCCTCGTACCGCTGGACCTGCTCGCGCACCTTCGTGTTCTCCAGCGCGGAGGCGGAGCGGCCCTGCGACCTGCGCTTGCCCTCGCTCTCCTTCTTGAGCACGCCGCCGAGCAGCCCGCCGTGCAGCGGGGACCACGGGATGACGCCGAGCCCGTAGTCCTGCGCGGCCGGGATGACCTCCATCTCGGCGCGGCGCTCGGCGAGGTTGTAGAGGCACTGCTCGCTGACGAGGCCCACGCGGCCGTGCCGGGCGGCCAGTTCATTGGCCTGGGCGATCTTGTAGCCGGCGAAGTTGGAGGACCCGGCGTACAGGATCTTGCCCTGCTGGATCAGGACGTCGATGGCCTGCCAGATCTCCTCGAAGGGGGTCCGGCGGTCGACGTGGTGGAACTGGTAGATGTCGATGTAGTCCGTCTGCAGCCGCTTGAGGCTGGCGTCGACGGCGCGGCGGATGTTCACCGCGGAGAGCCGGTCGTGATTGGGCCAGGAGGCGTTGGTGCCGCTGCCTGCCATGTTCCCGAACACCTTGGTCGCCAGCACCGTCTTGTCGCGCCGCTCGCCGCCCTTGGCGAACCAGGTGCCGATGATCTCCTCGGTACGGCCCTTGTTCTCGCCCCAGCCGTACACGTTCGCGGTGTCGAAGTAGTTGATGCCACTGGCCTGCGCCGCGTCCATGATCGCGTGGCTGTCGGCCTCGTCGGTCTGCGGACCGAAGTTCATGGTGCCGAGGACGAGTCGGCTGACCTTGAGTCCCGTGCGTCCGAGCTGTGTGTACTTCATGAGTGCTAAGCCAAGGACGTGGAGTGCGCTCTAGGCAAGCGGGTCGGGACTTCGGGTGGGTCAGTCGCGGGGGAATTCCGTGGTGTCGAGGGTGAGGCCGACGGGGCTGTCGGTCATGCCGACGTCGGTGCCGAAGGCGACGGTCAGCTCGGACACGTACTCGCCGCCCTTGGGCTGGGTGTAGAGGTGGCACTTGCCCTGGTAGGGGTCGGCGACCAGGTAGACGGGGACTTCCGCGGCGGCGTAGGCGGTCTTCTTGGGGCCGTAGTCGTTCTGCGCGGTGCCCTTGGAGATGACTTCGGCGACGAACACCACGTCCTGCCAGAGCCACAGACCCTTGGCGTTCTTCTCTGCGGTCTCGGACACCAGGGTGACGTCGGTGGCGAAGCCGTTGAGATTGCCCGGGTAGTCGATACGGACGTCGGACTTCACGCGCTTGCGCGGGTACTTCGTGCGCAACTGCTCGTAGATGTCAGCGATGATCTCCCAGTGCGTGTCCCGCTGCGGCGACATGTAGACGATCCCCTCGACGATCTCTGCCTTGTAGCCCTCGGGGATGGTCATCTGGTCGAACATCTCGTCCAAGATCTGCTCGTTCACCGTCGCCATGTCGATGTCGATCCTGTCGATTGCCTCGGCGGTCATCGCGGCGCTCCTCCCCGGCCACTCGACGGATGCGGGCAGCCGCGCGGTACAACGATACGCAGAGTGCCCCGGTCACAGCAGGGCGCAGAACTGCGAAAACGCTCGAACGTGCGAACTAGCGGACCTGTTGGAGCCCCAGGTAGGGCCCGCCGACCCCCCACGCCTGATGCAGTGCGTCCGCGAAGGCCGCCGCCAGTTTGTGTTCGCCGGAGGCGTTGGGGTGGGTGCCGTCGTACGTGTCGTGGTGGATGTCGTATGAGTCAGGGATCGATGCCTGCAGGAGGGGTGAGCGGGGCTCGTCGAGGTCCGCGACCGCCTTGGCCAGGAGGGTGTTGAAGTGGGCGACCTCCGCGGCGAAAGGGGCGTCCGTCTCGGCCCGGACGTTGGGGATCACGGGGAACAGGACCATGCGGACGGCCGGGTTCGCGCGGCGGGCCTCGGCGACGAAGCGGCGCACGTTCTGTTCCGTCTGTTCGGCGTCGGTGTAGAAGCCGAGGTCTATCAGGCCGAGGGAGACGAGGAGGACGTCGGCGCGGGCTGTGGTCACCGCCTCCGCGATCGCGGGCGCCATGTGCTGCCAGCCCTCGCCCCAGCCGGCGAGGTGGTGCTGCGGGAAGTCCGGGTCCGCGTACGCGTGGCTGTCGCCGTGCAGGGCGGTGCGGGGGCCGACGAGGGCGTACGCGTCGGAGTCCGCGCCCAGGTGGTGCCAGAAGCGGTGGCGCCAGGTGTGTTCACCGGCGCTCCCTATCGTCATCGAGTCGCCGACCGGCATGAACCTGAGCACCCGCACATCATCGTCGATCTTCCCGGCCGGGTGCGTGTGAGCCCGAACACGCCTGGCAAGCTGGGGGGCATGCGTGCGTATGTGGGTGCGGCCGGGGCCGCCGTCGTCCTTCTGCTCGGTGGCGTGGCCGCCGGTCCCGCGGTCGCCGACTCCCGTTCCGTCGGCTCCGACGGGTTCACGATCCAGGACCCGCGGATCACCGAGTCCAGCGGGCTCGCCGCCTCGCGCGCCCACCCGGGCGTCTACTGGACGCACAACGACAGCGACGACGGCGCGTTCCTGTTCGCGATCGACGGCAGGACGGGGAAGACCGTCGCCACGATCACGATGAGCGGAGTCGGCGCTCCGCGCGACGTCGAGGCGATCTCGGTCGGCTCCGATGGGAACCTCTACGTCGGCGACATCGGCGACAACCTCGGCGGCAAGTGGGACCACGTGTGGATCTACAAGCTGCCCGAGCCGAAGAAGCTCGTCGACCAGACGGTGCGGGCCACCCAGTACGACGTGAAGTACGCGGACGGCCCGCGCAACGCCGAGGCGATGGTGGTCCACCCGAAGACGGGCCGGGTCTACATCGTCGAGAAGGGAGACGACGGCGGCGGCCTGTACGAGGGCCCGGCCACCCTCGACTCCGGCGCCACCAACACCTTCCGGCGCGTCGCCGACATCGACCTGTGGGCGACGGACGCCGCGTTCTCGCCCGACGGCAGGCAACTCGCCGTCCGCGGCTACTTCGGCGGCGTCTCGTACAAGTGGAACGACGGAAAGCCCGAGCGGCAGGGCCAGTTGCACGTGCCGATGCAGCCGCAGGGCGAGTCGGTGACGTACACGCCGGACGGGAAGACCCTGCTCTACGGGAGCGAGGGGAAGGGCAGCTCGGTGGAGCCCGTGGAGGTCGAGGGCGCGGGCGGCTCCGGCGACGGCTCGAACTCGTCCTCCGGGCAGGGCGGTTCGGACGGAGGTGACGGCGGCAGCGCCCTCACCGGCAAGGCCGGCGCGGTCGGCGCCGCCGTCGTCCTCATCCTGCTGTTCGGGATCGGCCGGCTGCTGCGCAAGCCGAAGGACCGCTGAACTACTTGCCGCGCGCCGCGACGAGGACGTCGAGCCCGTCCAGGATCCGCTGGAGTCCGAACTCGAAGTGGTCGAAGCCGGGCCCGAAGGTGTCCTCGGACAGGGACGCCATCACCGGATAGCGGCCGCTGGCCATCGCGGCCTCCAGGGTGGGGCTCTGCGCCTCCCAGAACGCGGCGTCCGTCATGCCCGACGTGGTCTCCGCCTCCTGCTCGTAGACGCGGGTGCGCGCGACCCCGGACACGTATCCGTCGACCATGACCAGGACGGAGAGCAGCTCCGGGTCGCTGAGGCCCATGGGTTTGATGCGGGCCATCATCTTCTCCATGCCCGACAGTGCGCCGGGACCGAGCACGGGCCGGGCCTGGTTGACCTGGAGCAGCCAGGGGTGGCGCTGGTAGAGCGCGAGGGTCTCGCGGGCCATCGTGGCGACGGCGTCCCGCCACGTCCCGTCGCCGAGCGCGGCCGGGTCCTCGTACGGGGTCTGCACCCGGTCCAGCATCAGGTCGAGCAGCTCGGCCTTGCCCGGCACGTACCGGTACAGCGACATGGTGCCGGTGCCCAGGTCGGTGGCGAGCCGGCGCATGGAGACGGCGCCGATCCCCTCGGCGTCCGCGACCTCGATCGCGGTCTCGACGATCCGGTCGAGCGAGAGCGCGGGCTTCGGCCCCCGGCTCGGCCGGGCCCCCGTGCCCCACAGCAGCTCCATGCTGCGCCGGATGTCGCCGCTGCCGGATGTCTCGGCGCTGCTGTTCGTGCCCTGGGTGCCGCTGGTCATGGGGCTCAGCGTAAACCTCTGGCGAAAAACTGAGTACGGTGTACTCTCATTTGGGTACGGCGTACTCAGTTTGCGGAGGGGGAGTTTTCCGATGGCGAAGTGCGGAGGAGGGACCGTGACCGACGGGGATCGCGATCACGCGGTGCGGGCCGTGGGGCTCAGGAAGCGGTACGGGGACAAGCACGCGCTCGACGGGTTCGACCTGACGGTGCGGCGCGGCATGGTGCACGGACTGCTCGGGCCGAACGGGGCGGGGAAGACGACGGCGGTCCGGGTGCTGGGCACGCTGCTGCGCTGCGACGGCGGGCGGGCGGAGGTGGCCGGCGTCGATGTGGCCTCCCGGCCGCGCCGGGTGCGCCGCCGCATCGGGCTCACGGGCCAGTACGCGGCGCTCGACGAGGTGCTCACGGGGCGGCAGAACCTGGAGATGTTCGGCCGCCTCTTCCACCTCGGCGGGCGCCGGGCGAAGGCGCGGGCGACCGAACTCCTCGACCAGTTCGGGCTCGCCGACGCGGGCGACAAGGGGGTCGGTGACTACAGCGGCGGCATGCGGCGCCGCCTCGACCTGGCGGCATCGATGATCCTCACCCCGGACGTGCTGTTCCTGGACGAGCCGACGACCGGGCTCGATCCACGCGGCCGCGGCGAAGTGTGGGAGAGCGTCAGAGAGTTGGTGGCGGCGGGTACGACGGTGCTGCTGACCACCCAGTACCTGGAGGAGGCCGACAGACTGGCCTCCCGGATCACCGTGATCGACCAGGGGCGGGCCATCGCCGACGACACCCCCGAGGGCCTGAAGCGGTCCGTCGGCGGGGACCGCATCGAGGTCGTCGTCGCCGAGGCCGCCGATCTGCCGCGCGCCGCGAAGATCGTCGCGCGGTCCGGGACCGAGCCGGTCGTGGACGAGGAGGGGCGCCGGGTGCACGCGCCGGTCGCCGACCGGGTCGCCGCGCTCACCGACGCGGCGCGCACGCTCCAGGACGAGGGGGTCGCGGTCGAGGACATCTCGCTGCGCCGCCCGAGCCTGGACGATGTGTTCCTGCGGCTGACGGGGAGGGCCGCGTGATGAGCGGTACGACCGCGTACTGGGCGGTGGCCGACTGCTGGAACGTGGTGCGGCGCGGGCTCACCCACTATCAGCGTCAACCGGTCAACATCGCCTGGCAGTTGGGCTTCCCCATCCTGTCGGTGCTCCTGTACGGGTACGTCTTCGGCAGCGCGATGGTGGTGCCGGGAGGCGGGGACTACCGGGACTTCCTGATGCCGGGCATGTTCGCGATGACGATGGCGTTCGGCTTCATCAACACGGCGACGCTCGTGGTGCACGATGCCACGAAGGGGGTCATCGACCGGTTCCGCTCGATGCCGATGGCGCCTTCGGCGGTGGTGTCGGGGCGCGGGGTGACCGATCTCCTCATCGCCGCCGCGGAGTTGGCGATCCTGATGCTGACGGCGCTGGCGATCGGCTGGCGTCCGGACGGTGGGGCCGGCGGGGCGGTGGCGGCGTTCGCGCTGCTGCTGTGGCTGCGGTTCGCGTTGATCTGGCTCGGGGTGTGGCTGGGCCTGCTCGTGCCGAATCCGGAGGCGGCGGGTGGCCTGTTCGCGGTGGCCTTCCCGCTGACGATGATCTCCAGCATCTTCGTCGCGCCGCAGCTGATGCCGGATTGGCTGGGGGCGGTGGCGGCGTGGAACCCGATCTCGTCGACGGTCGCGGCGAGCCGGGAGCTGTTCGGGACGCCGGTCGGGGCGGGGGGTTCGTGGATCGAGCAGCACGCGGTGCTGATGGCCTTTGTGTGGCCGGTGCTCCTCACGGCGACGTTCCTCCCGCTCGCCGTCCGCCGGTTCCAGCGCCTGGGCCGCTAACCGGCACCGTGGTCGACGCCTCGGGGCTCCGCCCCGGCCCCCGCGCCTCAATCGCCGGCGGGGCTCAAAGGATCGGGGCTCCGCCCCGGACCCCGCTGCTCAAACGCCGCAGGGGCTTGAATGGCTCAAACGCCGGCGGGGCTTGATAGATCAAGCCCCGCCGCCGATTGAGTCATTCAAGACCCGCCGCCGGCCGAGCCACTCGAGCCCCCTGCGGCGGGTGGGCCTATCAAGCCCCGCTTTTGTGACGAGAGCCCGCGGGGTCCGGGGCGGAGCCCCGAGACCGTCACGCCGGGTGGGTCAGAGTGCGCCGATGACGTAGTCGATGCACGCCGTCAGGGCCTGGACGTCCGACGGGGCGATCGCCGGGAACATCGCGACACGCAGCTGGTTGCGGCCGAGCTTGCGGTACGGCTCCGTGTCCACGATGCCATTGGCCCGCAGCACCTTGGCCACGGCGGCCGCGTCGATGCTGTCGTCGAAGTCGATCGTCCCGATGACCTGCGACCGCTTCGCCGCGTCGGAGACGAACGGCGTCGCGTGCTTCGACTCCTCGGCCCACGAGTACAGCCGCGAGGACGAGTCCTTCGTGCGGGCCGTGGACCAGGCGAGGCCACCCTGGCCGTTGATCCAGTCCAGCTGCTCGGCGAGCAGGAAGAGCGTGGAGAGGGCCGGGGTGTTGTACGTCTGGTTCTTGCGGGAGTTGTCGATCGCCGTCGGCAGGGAGAAGAACTCCGGGACGTGGCGGCCGGACGCGTGGACGCGCTCGGCGCGCTCGATCGCGGCCGGGGAGAAGATGCCGATCCACAGGCCGCCGTCGGAGGCGAAGGACTTCTGCGGCGCGAAGTAGTAGACGTCGGTCTCGGAGATGTCGACGGGCAGGCCGCCGGCACCGGACGTGGCGTCCACGAGGACGAGGGAGCCGGCGTCCGCACCCGCGACGCGCTTGATCGGCGCGGCGACACCGGTCGAGGTCTCGTTGTGCGTCAGGCCGTAGACGTCGACACCGGCCTCGGCGACCGGCTCCGGGTGCGTACCCGGGTCGGAGGAGATCACGGTCGGCTCGGCGAGCCAGGGCGCGAGCTTCGAGGCCTTGGCGAACTTGGACGAGAACTCGCCGAAGTTCAGGTGCTGCGACTTGTTCTCGATCAGGCCGTGCGTCGCCACGTCCCAGAACGCGGTGGAGCCGCCGTTGCCGAGGACGACCTCGTAGCCCTCGGGGAGGGAGAAGAGGTCCTTGACGCCGTCGCGCACACGACCGACGAGGTTCTTGACCGGGGCCTGACGATGGGACGTACCCATCAGAGAGGTGCCGGTGGCGGCCAGGGCGTCCAACGCCTCCGTACGCACCTTGGAGGGGCCAGCGCCGAAACGTCCGTCGGCGGGCTTGATGTCAGCGGGAATCTGGATCTCAGCCACGAAATGGAGGGTAGCCGGTGGGGTTTCGCCGACCGCAAGGTGTTCGGTGGGTGAGATGCGCAATCTCGCCTGTCGCGCCCGGCCGTTCCGCAGAGTTCGTAAAACGCATTTCGCGGGGCATGCCGGGCGGCCTTAGCGTGGAGGGTCACACCGCCCAGGACTGTCCATCAGGTTGCCCTGTGCGGTCTAATACGTTGCACTAGGCGCTCTGCTCGACGAGCGACCGGTCGAGAAGAACGAGAGGGGTGGACCGTGAGCGGCCCGCAGACCGAATCCGTGGCCGTGGCGCAGGACGCCGCCTCGGCAGTGACCGTGGCCGAAGCGCCGTCAGGGCGCCGCCGCGGCTCACTCGGTCCGGTCGGCCTGGTCCTCGCGGGCTGTATCTCGGTGCAGTTCGGCGCGGCGCTCGCGGTGAGCCTGATGCCGCGCGCCGGAGCGGTCGGCGTCGTCACGCTGCGCCTCGTCGTGGCGGCCGTGGTGATGCTCGTCGTCTGCCGCCCCCGGCTGCGTGGGCACTCGCGCGCCGACTGGGGCACGGTCGTCGCCTTCGGTATCGCCATGGGCGGCATGAACCTGCTCTTCTACCAGGCGGCGGCCCGCATTCCGCTGGGCATCGCGGTCACCTTCGAGGTCCTCGGCCCGCTGGCCCTGTCGGTCTTCGCGTCCCGCCGGGCCTCCAGCCTCGTCTGGGCGGGGCTCGCCCTGTGCGGCGTGTTCCTGCTCGGCGGGGCGGGGGACGGGCTCGGCAGCCTGGACCTGGTGGGTGTGGGCTTCGCGCTCGCGGCCGGCGCCTGCTGGGCGACGTACATCATGTTCAGCGCCCGCACGGGCCGCCGCTTCCCGCAGGCGGACGGGCTCGCGCTCGCGATGGCGGTCGCGGCGGTGCTGTGTCTGCCGCTCGGCATCGCGACGGCGGGCGACAAGCTCATCGACCCGGTGACCCTCGGCCTCGGCGCCGCCGTCGCGATCATGTCCTCGGTCCTCCCGTACACCCTCGAACTCGTCGCCCTGCGCCGCCTTCCCGCGTCCACGTTCGCGGTGATGATGAGCCTCGAACCGGCGGTCGCGGCGCTCTCCGGCTTCCTCGTCCTGAGCCAGAACCTGGGCTGGGCCGAGGTCGTGGCCATCACGCTCGTCATCGCCGCGAGCATGGGCGCGGTGCGGACGCAGGTGGGGCGGAAGAAGGACCCCGCCGTCGCCCTGCACGAGTGACGTTCCTGTGGGGTGGAGGTTCCCGCGGCGGTGGACGTGCCGGGCCGGCGGGCCGACGCGGCGGTGGACCTGAGCGGCCAACGGGTCGACACGGCGTGTAAGTCACGTGAGCACACGTACACTTGGCTCATGAACCGCACACGACGCGTCTCGGGAGAGGGCCTGCAGCAGGCCGCCCCTGTCGCGTGTGCGACCTCCGCGGACCGGGCGGGCGTCAGCCCCCGGACCGCCATCGACGGCCAGGCCCCCACGGTCGGCCGCGGCGTCCTGCACGGCCACGGCTAGCGCCCCACACCGCGCCCCAGCACGCCTCGCCTCTCCTCCCCGTCACACCACCTTTCATGACGGGACCCGCCCGGCAGCCCGGTCCGAGCACCGCGCCCCGACTCCGCCCGCGCCGCCCCAGAGCGTCGGGTCGCCCTCTCCACCCCACCACCGCAGCCTTCTGACGCTCCGTCGGGCTGCCGCCAGGCGAGGGCCGCACGCAGGGCCGTAGCCGTCTCCGAAAGGAACACCGTGAAGTTGAGCGGGTTGTTGACCGGCCATGAGCACCACGTCATCCAGGGCGACACCGAATCGACGCGGATCACCGCGGGTACCACCTTCGACGTCGACCGGGTGGTGCCGGGCTCGCTCTTCATCGCCGTGCCGGACCATCGCGGTGGCGGGCCCGCCGCCATCGGAGCGGCGATCGCGCGCGGGGCGGTGGCGGTGCTCGTCGACGCGGCGGGAGCCGTCGCCGCGGCCCCCGGCCGGAAACTGGTGCCCGCGGTGTGCGTCGTGCGGGTGCCGGACACCCGCAAGGCGGCCGCGGTCGTCTCCGCCCGCTACTTCGGCGAGCCGGGCCGGCAGATGGACCTGGTGGCCGTCACCGGAACCAACGGGAAGACGTCCATCTCGTACATGGTCGAGTCACTGCTGAGGATCGCCGAGGGCGAGCAGGCGGGCGTGATCGGTACGGCCGGCAGCCGCATCGGCGACGAGGTGATCCCCATGCCGCCCTCGGTGCTGACCACCCCCGAAACGCCCGACCTCCAGTACCTCCTGGGCCGCATGCGGGATCGCGGCACATCGAGCGTCGTCCTCGAGGCCACGTCGATGGCCCTGCAGACGTACCGGATGGACCAGACCTTCGTCGATGTCGGCGTCTTCACCAACCTCACCCAGGACCACCTGGACGACCACGGGACGATGGCCCGCTACACGGACGCGAAACTCCGGCTGTTCCAGGGCCTGTGCCGGCACGCGGTGGTCAACGTGGACGATCCGGTCGGCGTCCGCATCCGCATGATGATGCCGGACGCGGTGACGACGTACGGCCTCGACGCGGACGCGGACTTCCGGGCCACGGACCTGGTCGCGGACGCCGCGGGCACGCAGTTCACGCTGCACCACGCGGGCCGTGCCTACCCGGCGGCGATCCCGGTACCGGGCCGCTTCTCCGTGTCCAACGCGCTGGCGGCCGTCGCGGCCTGCCACGCCCTGGGCAAGGGCCTGGACGGCGTGGTCGCCGCGCTCGCGCAGATGCCGCCGGTCCCGGGCCGGTTCGAGCGCTTCGTGACGCCCGCCGGCACATCGGTGATCGTCGACTACGCGCACTCGCCCGACTCCCTCGACAAGGTCCTCACGGCCATCCGCGGCTTCGCCAAGGGGCGGGTCGTCACCGTCTTCGGCTGCGGCGGCGACCGCGACACCACCAAGCGCGCCGAGATGGGCCAGATCGCCGGCACCCACTCCGACCTGTGCGTCCTGACCTCCGACAACCCGCGCACCGAGGACCCGGAGGCGATCCTGGACCAGATAATCCCCGGCATCGAGGCCACCGGCACCCCGTACGAACGCTCCGCCGACCGCCGTCGCGCCATCGAACTCGCCCTCGCCGCGGCCGGCCCCGACGACATCGTCCTGATCGCCGGCAAGGGCAGCGAACCGCACCAGATCGTGGGCGAGGACCTGATCCCCTTCAGCGACATGGCGACCGTCCGCGACCTGACGTCCCACCTGCTCCCGCGCACCCGGCCCGCCAACCGGGGCTTCGTGGCGGCGACTTCGACTTCGACATCGACGTACGAAACGAGGTAACCCCACGGGGCGGCCCGGCGGTCACTGCTTGCCGGTGCCGACCGGGTCCACGTAGACCTTCTGGTCCGCGCCGTCGGAGACCGGGAAGTCGAGGCTGACGGACAGGGCCTTGGAGTGGGTCTCGTTCGGCGGCGTGACCTCGAGAGAGGTGATGTCCACGCCGCTGCCGCCGGTGTTGTTCGGCGGGTAGTGGAGGGTGAAGCGGGTCGTCTCGCCGTTGCCCAGGACGACGGACGGGGACGCGAGGTCGCTGCGCTTGGCGCTGAGCGGGCCCGACGCTTCCTCGGACTTGAGGTCGACGCCGGGGAAGCCCTTGAGCGAGCAGGCGTCGCTGGTGTTCTTCATGCTGACCATGAGGGTGCCCTCGCCCATGCCGTGCGCGGTGTCGAACTCCAGGTTCGCCGTCTTGCAAGGGCCGGTGTTTATCCGCCCGTTGCCGCTGCCCTCGGCGGCGTCCTTGGCTGCGACCTTGGCGGTCGCGTCGCCGCCGGTGTCCGAGGCGTTCTTGCTTGAGGCGGAGTCCTCGCCGCCCTGGCAGGCGGTGAGCGAGAGGCCCGCGGCGAGGGCGACGGCGGCGAGGGTGAGCTTGCGAGCACGCATGGTTTTCATCCTTGACTCGTGGGTCGGTCGGGTCTGATGCGGTGTTACTGATCATCAGGACCCACCCCGCCCGCTGATCGTTCCGCCCGAACGCCGTCTCATACATGGCTGTTACACACGACGGATGAATCAGGAATAAAGAAGCGCGGACCCGGAGTCGCTTCTAGCCTCTTCGTCATGAACATCACCATTCACACGAGTTCCCTGCCGCACGACGACCCGGACGCCTCGCTCGCCTTCTACCGCGACGTCCTCGGCTTCGAGGTCCGCAGCGACGTCGGGCAGGGCAGGATGCGCTGGATCACGGTCGGCCCGGCAGGACAGCCCGACACCTCCATCCTCCTGGCGCCGCCCGCCGCCGACCCGGGAGTCACCGAGGACGAGCGCCGCAGCATCGCCGAGATGATGGCCAAGGGCACCTACGGCTGGATCCTGCTGGCCACCCCGGACCTCGACGCCACGTTCGAGAAGGTGCAGGCCGGTGACACCGAGGTCGTCCAGGAGCCGACCGAGCAGCCGTACGGCATCCGGGACTGCGCCTTCCGTGACCCGGCGGGCAACCTGGTCCGCATCCAGGAACTCCGCTGAGGACCGCGCCATGTGTCAGCCCGAGTGGCGGCGCGCACGCGTCGAGGCACAGCACCTGAGCGATCTCGCGCGGCTGCGCCGCGTCCGCGACCGCATCGACAGGGAGTACGCGCGGCCGCTGAACGTGGAGGCGCTCGCCCGCGACGCGCACATGTCCGCCGGGCACCTCAGCCGGCAGTTCCGGGCCGCGTACGGAGAGTCGCCGTACTCGTACCTGATGACGCGGCGCATCGAGCGCGCCACGGCGCTGCTGCGGCGTGGCGACCTCAGCGTCACCGACGTCTGTTTCGCGGTCGGCTGCGCGTCGTTGGGCACGTTCACCACCCGCTTCACGGAGCTGGTCGGCATGCCGCCCGGGGCGTTCCGGCGCCTCGCGGCGGACGCGGCGGCCGACCCCGCCGATGCGCCGGGTGAGGCCGGTGGAGCGGGTCCCGCGGTCATGGTGGAGGGGATGCCGGCGTGTGTGGCGAAGCAGGTGACAAGACCGGTCAGGAATCGAGAAGCGCCGGTCCTGGGGCCGCCCATAGCGTGAGGGCCATGACAACCACCGCAGTCACCACGTCGCTCGAAACCGTCACCCTCGAGGTGTCCGACCCCGAGGCCGCCCGCCTCTTCTACGCCGCCTTCGGTGTGGACGCCCACATCCGCCTGCGGGCGTCCGAGGAGGTGCCCTCCACCGGATTCCGTGGCTTCACCCTGGCGCTCACGGTGTCCGGTCCCGCCACTGTCGACGGCTTCCTCGGCGCCGCCGTGGACGCCGGCGCCGAGGTGCTCAAGCCCGCCGCGAAGTCGCTGTGGGGCTACGGCGGCGTCGTCCGGGCTCCGGACGGAACGATCTGGAAGGTCGCGACCTCGGCGAAGAAGGACACCGGGCCGGCCACTCGCGAGATCGACGAGTTCGTCCTGCTGCTCGGCGTCGAGGACGTGAAGGCCACCAAGCAGTTCTACGTGGAGCAGGGCCTGACCGTGGCCAAGAGCTTCGGCGGCAAGTACGCGGAGTTCGCCCCCGGCGAGACCACTTCCACCGGTACCGGTCCCGTCAAGCTGGCGCTCTACAAGCGCCGCGGCCTGGCCAAGGACCTCGGGGTCGCGGACGACGGCAGCGGCTCGCACCGCATCGTCCTCGGCGGCGCCAGGGGCCCGTTCACCGACCTGGACGGATTCGTCTGGGAGACCGCCGAACAGTGAAGCCGGCTCGAAGGACCGGCTCAACTTCCATGCAAGCATGCTTGCTTGTTTCTTGGCCCCCTGCCATGCTCCAGGCACGCCGCACACCGCCGTGCCCGGAGGGGAGCGCACCGTGTCCGAACCGTCCGCCGTGTTCGAGGACTTGCGGGACGAGAGCGAGGAACTCGACTGGATCGTGCGGGAGTTGAGCCCGGCACAGTGGGCCGCCCCGACTCCCGCACCTCGCTGGACCGTCGCCCACCAGATCGCCCATCTCGCCTGGACCGACCGCGCCGCCCTGCTCGCCATGAGTGACGCCGACGCCTTCGCGGGCGAGGTGGCGAAGGCGATCGCCGCACCGGAGTCCTTCGTCGACGAAGGGGCCGAGGACGGCGCCCGCCAGGACCCGGCCGCGCTGCTCGCGGGCTGGCGGGAGGGGCGCGAGCAGTTGCAGAAGGTGCTGCGCGCCGCCGCGGCCGACAAGACCCGGTTCCCCTGGTACGGCCCGCCGATGTCCGCCGCCTCCATGGCGACCGGCCGGCTGATGGAGACGTGGGCGCACGGCCAGGACGTGGCCGACGCCCTCGGGGTCGTACGGGAGCCCACCGACCGGCTCCGGCACGTCGCCCGGATCGGCGTACGCGCCCGGAAGTTCGCCTTCGACGTGCACGGGGTCACCGCGCCCGACGACGAGTTCCGCGTCGAACTCGCGGCGCCGGGAGGCGAGTTGTGGACGTACGGGCCGGAGGGTGCCGGGCAGCGGGTGACCGGCTCCGCCGTCGACTTCTGCCTCCTCGTCACCCAGCGCGCGCACCGCGCCGACCTCGACGTACGCGCCGAGGGCCCCGACGCCGACCGCTGGCTCGACATCGCACAGGCCTTCGCCGGGCCACCGGGGAAGGGTCGGCCGGCGAAGGAGGCGTCATGAGTACGGCTCCGCTGCGGATCGGCAACGCCTCCGGGTTCTACGGCGACCGGTTCGACGCCATGAAGGAGATGCTGACCGGCGGCGGACTCGACGTACTCACCGGCGACTACCTCGCCGAGCTGACCATGCTGATCCTCGGCCGCGACCGCCTGAAGAACGCGGACCGCGGCTACGCCCGTACGTTCCTGCGGCAGTTGGAGGACTGCCTCGGGCTCGTGGTGGAGCGCGGCGTACGTCTCGTGGCCAACGCGGGTGGCCTCAACCCGGCCGGACTCGCCGATGCCGTACGGCAGTTGGCGGCCCGCCTCGACGTGCCCGTACGCGTCGCCCACGTCGAGGGCGACGACCTGCTCGGCACCGGCCGGTTCCCCGGCGCCCTCACCGCCAACGCCTACCTCGGCGGCGCCGGCATCGCCGCGTGTCTCGACGCGGGCGCCGACATCGTGGTCACGGGCCGCGTCACCGACGCCGCGCTGGTGACCGGGCCCGCGGCCTGGTGGTTCGGGTGGCCGGACGATGCGTACGACCGGCTCGCGGGGGCCGTCGTCGCCGGGCACGTCCTCGAATGCGGGACGCAGGCGACCGGCGGGAACTACTCCCGGTTCGCCGACCGCGCCCACCGGTTGGGCCGCCCCGGCTTCCCCCTCGCCGAAATCCACGAGGACGGCTCCGCGGTCATCACCAAGCACCCAGGAACCGGCGGCTTCGTCGAACTCGGCACCGTCACCGAGCAGCTCCTGTACGAGACCGGGGGCGCCCGGTACGCCGGACCCGACGTCACCGCCCGCCTCGACACCGTGCGCCTCACGCCGGACGGCCCCGACCGCGTCCGCATCCACGGCGTACGCGGCGAGGCCCCGCCGCCCACCCTCAAGGTGGGACTCAACCGGCTCGGCGGGTTCCGGAACGAGGTCGTCTTCGTGCTCACCGGCCTGGACATCGAGGCGAAGGCGGACCTGGTGCGGCGGCAGATGGAGGACGCGCTGCGGACCGCCAAGCCGGCGCCCGCGCACGTCCGTTGGGAGCTCTCCCGCACCGACCGCCCCGACGCCGACACCGAAGAGACGGCGAGCGCGCTGCTCCGCCTCGTCGTGCGCGACCAGGACCAGGAGGCCGTCGGGCGGGCGCTGAGCGGCGCCGCGGTGGAGCTGGCGCTCGGCTCCTACCCCGGCTTCCACGTCACGGCCCCACCGGACAAGGGCTCCCCGTACGGGGTGTTCGAGGCGGCGTACGTGGAGCGGTCGGAGGTCCCGCACGTCGCGGTGCTGCCGGCCGGGGAGCGCCGGCCGGTCCCCGTACGAGTACGAGAGACCCGCACGCTTGCCCCCGTCGCCGAACCCGCCCTGCCGGAACCTCTGCCCCCGGGCCCCACACGCCGCGCCCCCCTCGGCCTCATCGCGGGCGCCCGCAGCGGCGACAAGGGCGGCGATGCGAATGTGGGGGTGTGGGTGGAATCCGACGCGGCGTGGCGGTGGCTGGTCCACACGTTGACGGTGGAGCGCTTCTGCGAGCTGCTGCCGGAGGTAATTCAAGCCCCTGCGGCGATTGAGCAGCGGGGTCCGGGGCGGAGCCCCGCGTCCGTGCCCCCGTCTGCGGCACCGGGGTTGGGGGGGGGGGGGGGGGGGGGGGGGGGGGGGGGGCGGGGCGGGGGGGGGGGGGGGGGGGGGGGGGCGGGGGGGCCGCCCCCCCCCCCCCCCCCCCCCCCCCCCCCCCCCCCACCCCG
>NZ_JBIWLG010000020.1:72799-102182 GCF_044766085.1 Streptomyces sp. NPDC102360
GGGTGAGGGCGGGGTGGGGGTGTGGGCGGAGGTGCGGCGGTCGGTGTTGTCCCCCCCCGGGGGGGGGCGGCCGCGGGGGGGGGGGGGGGGGGGCGCCCCCCCCGCGTCCGTGCCCCCGTCTGCGGCACCGGGGTTTCGGGGCTCTGCCCCGGACCCCGCGCCTCAATCGCCGGCGGGGCTTGATGTGGCGACCGTAACCCGCCACCCCCTCCCCAACCTCCGCGCACTGAACTTCACCGTCAAGGGACTCCTCGGCGACGGCGTAGCCGCCCGGCACCGGTTCGACCCACAAGCAAAGGGCCTCGCCGAATGGCTCCGCTCCCGCCACCTCGACATACCGGAGACCCTCCTGTGACCGCCTTGTCCAGCGCCCTGGACCCCCGTTCCGACGACTACGCCGACCGGCGAACCGCCCACCTCGCCAAGCTCACCGCCCTCGACACCGAGCACGCGAAGGCCGTCGCGGGCGGCGGCGAGAAGTACGTCGAACGGCACCGTAAGCGCGGGAAGTTGCTCGCCCGCGAACGCATCGAGCTGCTGCTCGACCCCGACAGCCCGTTCCTCGAACTCTCCCCACTCGCCGCGTGGGGCAGTGACTACGCCGTCGGCGGCTCGCTCGTCACGGGCATCGGCGTCGTCGAGGGCGTCGAGTGCCTGATCACCGCAAACGACCCGACCGTGCGCGGCGGCGCCAGCAACCCGTGGTCCCTGAAGAAGGCGCTGCGGGCGAACGAGATCGCCCACGTCAACCGGCTCCCGGCGATCTCGCTCGTCGAGTCCGGCGGCGCCGATCTCCCCTCCCAGAAGGAGATCTTCATCCCCGGCGGCGGAATCTTCCGCGACATCACGCGGCTCTCGGCCGCCGGGATTCCCACCGTGGCCGTCGTCTTCGGCAACTCCACCGCCGGAGGCGCGTACATCCCCGGCATGTCCGACCACGTGATCATGGTGAAGGAGAAGGCGAAGGTCTTCCTCGGCGGGCCGCCGCTGGTCAAGATGGCGACCGGTGAGGAGAGCGACGACGAGTCGCTTGGCGGCGCCGAGATGCACGCCCGCACCTCCGGCCTCGCCGACTACTTCGCCCACGACGAGCAGGACGCGATCCGCCAGGCCCGCCGCGTCGTCGCCCGCCTCAACCACCGCAAGGCGTACGCGAATCCACCCCTCGCCGAACCCCCCAAGTACGACCCGGAAGAGCTCCTCGGCATCGTCCCCGAAGATCTGAAGGAGCCCTTCGACCCCCGCGAGGTCATCGCCCGGCTCGTCGACGGCTCCGATTTCGATGAGTTCAAGCCGCTGTACGGGGCGTCCCTCGTCACCGGTTGGGCCGAGCTCCACGGCTATCCCGTCGGCATCCTCGCCAACGCCCAGGGCGTCCTCTTCAGCGAGGAGTCCCAAAAGGCCGCCCAGTTCATCCAGTTGGCCAACCAGCGCGACATCCCGCTGCTCTTCCTGCACAACACGACCGGCTACATGGTCGGCAAGGAGTACGAGCAGGGCGGCATCATCAAGCACGGCGCGATGATGATCAACGCGGTCTCCAACTCCCGTGTCCCGCACCTCTCCGTCCTCATGGGCGCCTCCTACGGCGCCGGGCACTACGGCATGTGCGGGCGTGCCTACGACCCCCGTTTCCTGTTCGCCTGGCCGAGTGCGAAGTCCGCCGTCATGGGGCCGCAGCAGCTCGCGGGCGTGCTGTCGATCGTCGCCCGGCAGTCGGCCGCCGCCAAGGGGCAGCCGTACGACGAGGAGGCCGACGCCGGGCTGCGCGCCATGGTCGAGCAGCAGATCGAGGCCGAGTCGCTGCCGATGTTCCTGTCCGGGCGGCTCTACGACGACGGGGTCATCGACCCCCGCGACACCCGCACCGTCCTCGGCATCTGCCTGTCCGCGATCCACACCGCACCGTACGAGGGCGCCCGCGGCGGCTTCGGCGTCTTCAGGATGTGACCCCGATGATCACCTCTCTCCTTGTGGCCAACCGTGGCGAGATCGCCTGCCGCGTCTTCCGTACCTGCCGTGACCTGGGCATCCGTACCGTCGCCCTGCACTCGGACCCGGACGCCGACGCCCTGCACGTGCGCGAGGCCGACCTCGCCGTACGGCTTCCCGGCGCCACCCCCGCCGAGACCTACCTCCGCGCCGACCTCGTCGTGAAGGCCGCGCTCGACGCGGGCGCCGACGCCGTGCACCCCGGCTACGGCTTCCTCTCCGAGAACGCCGACTTCGCCCGCGCCGTCGTCGACGCGGGGCTCACCTGGATCGGGCCGCCGCCCGAGGCGATCGAGGCGATGGCGTCGAAGACGCGCGCGAAGGAGCTGATGGGCGTCGCCCCGCTCGGCTCCGACATCACCGCCGACGATCTGCCCGTGCTCGTGAAGGCGTCCGCCGGTGGCGGCGGGCGCGGCATGCGAGTCGTACGAGAGCTGGGCGAACTGGCGGGGGAGATCGTCGCAGCCGGAGCCGAAGCCCTGTCCGCCTTCGGCGACGGTGAAGTCTTCGTCGAGCCCTACCTGGAGGGCGGACGCCACGTCGAGGTGCAGGTCCTCGCCGACACGCACGGCACCGTATGGGTGCTCGGCACGCGCGACTGCTCGCTCCAGCGACGTCACCAGAAGGTCATCGAGGAGGCGCCCGCGCCGGATCTGATACGCGGCGTATCAGATGTCATATACGAGATGGCGGAGCGGGCCTGCCGGGCCACCGGATACATCGGCGCCGGCACCGTCGAGTTCCTCGTCGCCGACGGGCGCGCCCACTTCCTGGAGATGAACACCCGCCTCCAGGTGGAACACCCCGTCACCGAGGCCGTGTTCGGCATCGACCTCGTCGCGTATCAGATACGACTCGCGGAGGGCGAACCCCTCGACCCCGAACCCCCGGCGCCGCGCGGCCACGCCGTCGAGGCCCGCCTCTACGCCGAGGACCCCGCCGCCTCCTTCGCCCCGCAGACCGGCACCCTGCACCGGCTGGCGGTGCCGCCGAGCGTCCGGCTCGACACCGGGTACACCGACGGCGACACCATCGGCGTCCACTACGACGCCATGCTCGCCAAGGTCGTCGCCCACGCGCCCACCCGCACCGCCGCCGTCCGCGCCCTCGCCGGGGCCCTGGAACGCGCCGAGGTGCACGGCCCGGTCACCAACCGGGACCTGCTCGTACGCTCCCTGCGCCACCCCGAGTTCACCGACGCCCGCATGGACACCGGGTTCTACGAGCGGCACCTCGCCGAGCTGACCGCGCCCGCCGACGACCCGTACGCGCCGCTCGCCGCCGCCCTGGCCACCACCCGTCAGCACCGGTTCGGCGGCTTCCGCAACGTGCCCTCGGGGCCCCAGCTCAAGCGCTACCGCACCGAACCGGACGGCACCGAGCACGAGGTCCGCTACCGGCACACCCGCGACGGAGTCGAAGCCGACGGCGTGCGGGTCGTGCACACCGCGCCGGACCGCGTCGTCCTCGAGGTGGGCGGCGTACGCCGGAAGTACGCCGTCGCCGCCCACGGAGACCGCGTCTACGTCAACGGCGCCGCCCTCACCGCCCTGCCCCGCTTCACCGACCCCAGCGAGCAGCGCGTCCCCGGCTCCCTGCTCGCGCCCATGCCCGGCACCGTCGTCCGCGTCGCCGAAGGGCTGACCGAAGGCGCCGTCGTCACCGCCGGGCAGCCCCTGATCTGGCTGGAGGCGATGAAGATGGAGCACCGCATCCTCGCCCCCGCCTCCGGAACGCTCACCGCCCTGCACGCCGCCGTCGGCCGCCAGGTCGAGGTGGGCGCGCTGCTCGCCGTAGTCCAGGAGGAACAGTCGTGAACGCTCCCGCCGCTCCCGTCCTCGAAACCGAAGAGCACCAGGCCCTGCGCGCCGCCGTCGCCGCACTCGGCAAGCGGTTCGGCCGCGACTACATGACCCGGATCACCGCCGCCGGGGGCCACCCCGAAGAGCTGTGGGCGGAGGCGGCGAAGCTCGGCTACCTCGGCGTCAACCTGCCCGAGGAGTACGGGGGAGGGGGCGGCGGAATCGCCGAACTCTCCATCGTCCTTGAGGAGTTGGGGGCCGCCGGATCCCCGTTGCTGATGATGGTCGTCTCGCCCGCGATCTGCGGGACCGTGATCTCCCGCTTCGGCACCGAGGAGCAGAAGCGCGCCTGGCTCCCCGGCCTCGCCGACGGCAGCCGCACCATGGCCTTCGGCATCACCGAGCCGGACGCCGGGTCGAACTCCCACCGGATCACGACCACGGCCCGCCGCGACGACGACGGCTCGTGGGTGCTGAACGGGCGCAAGGTGTTCATATCGGGGGTCGACATCGCGGACGCGACGCTGATCGTCGGCCGCACCTCCGACGCCCGCACCGGCAAGCTCAAGCCCTGCCTCTTCATCGTCCCCCGGGACACGGAGGGCTTCGGCCGCAAGCAGATCGACATGGAACTCCAGGCTCCGGAGAAGCAGTTCGAACTGACCCTTGACGAGGTGCGGCTACCCGCCGACGCTCTCGTGGGTGACGAGGACGCAGGACTGCTCCAGCTCTTCGCCGGGCTCAACCCGGAGCGCGTCATGACCGCCGCCTTCGCCATCGGCATGGGCCGGTACGCGCTGAAGCGGGCCGTCGAGTACGCCAAGGAGCGCACCGTGTGGCAGGCCCCCATCGGCTCCCACCAGGCCGTCGCCCACCCGCTCGCGCAGATCCACATCGAGCTGGAGCTGGCCCGCCTGATGATGCAGAAGGCGGCCCGGCTCTACGACGCGGGCGACGACATCGGCGCCGGCGAGGCCGCCAACATGGCCAAGTACGCCGCCGCGGAGGCCTGCGTGCGCGCCGTCGACCAGGCCGTGCACACGCTCGGCGGCAACGGCCTGACCCGCGAGTTCGGCCTCGCCTCGCTCATCGTCGGCTCACGGGTGGCGCGCATCGCCCCGGTCAGCCGGGAGATGATCCTCAACTACGTGTCCCACCAGAGCTTGGGTCTGCCCAAGTCGTACTGACCCAACTTCCTTTTCTCAACGAGGAGTTCGCCATGGTGTACGTGAGTGAGTACGCGGACGTCGCGGTCGTCGACGAGCCCATCCACGACGCCGTGCTCGGGGGCGCGGCCGCCCGCGGCGACGCCCTCGCCCTCGTGGACGGCGTGGCCGGCACCACCCTCTCGTACGCCGCGCTCGATCATTTCCACCGGAAGGTGGCGGCCGGGCTCGCCGCGGCGGGCGTGCGCAAGGGCGACGTGGTGGCGCTGCACAGCCCCAACACGATCGTCTACCCGGTGGCGTTCTACGGCGCCACGCGCGCGGGCGCCTCCGTGACCACCGTGCACCCGCTGTCGACGCCCGAGGAGTTCGCGCGGCAGCTGCGTGACGCGGGCGCCGGCTGGATCGTCACCCTCACGCCGTTCGTCGAGGCGGCCCGCGCGGCGGCCGAACTGGCGGGCGGCGTACGGGAGATATTCGTCTGCGACCCGGCCAGGGACTCGGGCCACCGCTCGCTGATGGACATGCTCGGCACCGAGGCACCCGAGCCGCACGTCGTCATCGACCCGGCCGAGGATGTGGCGGCCCTGCCGTACTCGTCCGGCACCACCGGCACGCCCAAGGGCGTCATGCTCACCCACCGCAACATCGCCACGAACCTCGACCAGCTCCAGCCCGTCCTCCCGACAGGCCCCGGCGACCGCATCCTCGCCGTCCTGCCGTTCTTCCACATCTACGGCCTCACGGCGCTCATGAACGGCCCGCTGCGGCAGGGCTCCACCGTCGTCGTCCTGCCGCGCTTCGACCTCGACACGTTCCTCGGCGCGATCGAGAAGCACCGCATCACCCACCTGTACGTCGCCCCGCCGATCATCCTCGCCCTCGCCAAGCACCCGGCCGTGGAGGGCTACGACCTGTCGTCGCTGCGGCACGTCATCAGCGCCGCCGCGCCCCTCGACGGCGACCTCGCCCGCGCCTGCGGGCGCCGCCTCGGCCTGCCGCCCGTCGGCCAGGCCTACGGCATGACGGAGCTCTCGCCCGGCACGCACGTCGTCCCGTACGACGCGAAGAACCCGCCGGCGGGCGCCGTGGGCAGACTCATCGCCTCCACCGAGATGCGGATCGTGTCCCTCGACGACCCGGCGAAGGACGCGGCGCCGGGCGAACCCGGCGAGATCCTGATCCGCGGGCCGCAGGTCATGAAGGGCTACCTCGGCCGCCCCGACGCCACCGCCGACATGATCGACTGCGATGGCTGGCTGCGCACCGGGGACGTGGGGCGCGTCGACGCGGACGGCTGGCTGTTCGTCGTCGACCGGGTCAAGGAACTCATCAAGTACAAGGGCTTCCAGGTCGCCCCCGCCGACCTGGAAGCGGTGCTCCTCACCCACGAGGGCATCGCCGACGCGGCGGTCATCGGCGTCCTCGACGAGGACGGCCACGAGGTGCCGAAGGCGTTCGTCGTGCGCGCGGATCCCGCGCTCGGCGCGGACGACGTGCAGGCGTACGTCGCCGAACGCGTCGCCCCGTACAAGAAGATCCGCCGCGTCGCGTTCGTCGACGGGGTGCCGCGCGCGGCCTCCGGGAAGATACTGCGACGCGAACTGAGGGAGTGCTGATGGCAGTTGGGAACGCGGAGCACGCGGGGGACGGGGGCAGCGTGGCCGGGGGCCTGGTGGCGCACGCCCACGAGCGGGGCGTCACGACCCTCGCCCTCGACTCGCCCGCCAACCGCAACGCCCTCTCGTCGGCCCTCGTCGGCGAGCTGGGGGACCGGCTGCGGGCCGCGGACAAGGACCGCGACGTACGCGCCGTCGTCCTCACCCACACCGGCGGCACCTTCTGCGCGGGCGCCGATCTGCGCGATCCTCCGGACCCGGACGCGCTGGTGGGCCTGCTGCGGCAGATCGTGGACCTCGCCAAGCCGGTCCTTGCACGGGTCGACGGGCACGTACGGGCGGGTGGCCTGGGCCTGTTGGGCGCCTGCGACATGGCGGCGGCCTCCTCGGCGTCGACCTTCGCCTTCACCGAGGTACGCATCGGGGTCGCGCCCGCCGTGATCTCCATGCCGTTGCTGCCGCGCCTCGATCCGCGCGCGGTGGCCCGCTACTACCTGACGGGCGAGCGCTTCGACGCGGCGGAGGCGGTGCGGATCGGGCTCGTCACGGTGGCGGGCGACGAGGTGGACGCGGCACTGGAACCGGTGCTGGCCGGGTTGCGGAAGGCGTCCCCCGAGGCCCTGGCCGAGACGAAGAAGCTGCTCACGGTTAAGGTCCTGGAGGCCTTCGACCGGGACGCGGAGTCTCTGACGGCGCTGTCCGCGCGGCTGTTCGGCTCCGCGCAGGCCCGCGAGGGCATGACCGCCTTTCTCGAACGACGGGACGCCGCATGGGTGTTGTGACGCTGCCGAAGCAGGACCGCTCGCGGGTGACGCGGCAACGGCTCCTGGAGTCCGCGGTCGCCTGCCTCGCCGCGCACGGCTGGGCCGGCTCCACGGTCTCCGTCGTCGCCGAGCACGCGGGCGTTTCGCGCGGCGCCGCCCAGCACCACTTCCCGACCCGGGAGGACCTGTTCACCGCGGCCGTCGAGTACGTCGCGGAGGAACGCTCCACCGCTCTGCGCGGGCTGCGTCCGCAGGGGCGGGCGGAGGCGGTGGCGGCGCTCGTCGACCTCTACACCGGGCCGTTGTTCCGGGCGGCGCTGCACTTGTGGGTGGCCGCGTCGAACGAGCCGCAACTCGGGGGGCGGGTGACCGAGTTGGAGGCGCGGGTCGGCCGGGAGACCCACCGGATCGCGGTGGAACTGCTCGGGGCGGACGAGTCCGTCCCGGGGGGCCGGGAGGTCGTCCAGGGCCTCCTCGACATGGCCCGCGGCCTCGGCCTCGCGAACCTCCTCACGGACGACAGGGCGCGGCGCGAGCGGGTGGTGGCGGAGTGGGGGGTCCTGGTCGACCGGGTGCTGGGCTGAGACCCCGGGGCTCCGCCCCGGACCCCGCGCCTCAAACGCCGCAGGGGCTCCCTTTGGATCCCCTGCGGCGATTGAGCAGGCCCGTCCGGCAGGACTTTCGGGAAGGGGCGGGGCGGGGCTAGTGGGCGATGTCGCCGTAGCCGCCGATGTCCTGCGGAGGACGTGAGGCGGGGCCCACGTACTTCGCCGAGGGCCGGACCAGCCGCCCCGTGCGCTTCTGCTCGAGGATGTGGGCCGACCACCCCGCCGTACGGGCGCACGTGAACATCGACGTGAACATGTGCGCCGGCACCTCCGCGAAGTCGAGCACGATCGCCGCCCAGAACTCCACGTTCGTGGCCAGCACCCGATCGGGCCGCCGCGCGTGCAGCTCCGCCAGCGCCGCCTTCTCCAACGCCTCCGCCACCTCGAACCGCGGCGCACCCAACTCCCGCGCCGTACGCCGCAGCACTCGCGCGCGCGGATCCTCGGCCCGGTACACGCGGTGCCCGAAGCCCATGAGCCGCTCACCCTTGTCGAGCGCCCGGCGCACATACGCGTCCGCGTCCCCGGTCCGCTCGATCTCCTCGATCATGCCGAGGACCCGGGACGGCGCACCGCCGTGCAGTGGCCCGGACATCGCACCGACGGCCCCGGACAGCGCACCCGCCACATCCGCCCCGGTGGACGCGATGACGCGGGCCGTGAACGTAGAGGCGTTCATGCCGTGCTCGGCAGCCGACGTCCAGTACGCGTCGACGGCCGCGACATGCTTCGGGTCCGGCTCCCCGCGCCAGCGCTTCATGAAGCGCTCGACGACGGTGTCCGCCTTGTCGATCTCCCGCTGCGGCACCATCGGCAGCCCCTGCCCGCGCGCGGACTGCGCGACGTACGACAGGGCCATGACGGCGGCGCGCGCGAGGTCGTCGCGGGCCGTGCGCTCATCGATGTCGAGCAGCGGCTTCAGGCCCCACACGGGGGCCAGCATGGCGAGCGCGGACTGCACGTCGACGCGGATGTCACCGGAGTGGACGGGGATCGGGAACGGCTCGGCCGGCGGCAGGCCCGGGTTGAAGGCGCCGTCGACCAGCAGCCCCCAGACGTTCCCGAACGACACGTGGCCGACCAGATCCTCGATGTCGACGCCGCGATAACGCAGGGCGCCGCCTTCCTTGTCCGGTTCGGCGATCTCGGTCTCGAACGCGACGACACCTTCGAGGCCTGGAACAAAGCCGGGGGTCGGATCGGACATCGGGCGGCTCCTCTGGATGCGTGGGCGGTGTCCGGGTGCTGGAACACCCGTGGTCTGGACGGGGGTACACCCGTGATGCCCCGTACGGCAGGGGGCTGAACCGTTTCGGTCCCAGGACGATAACCCTCAGTGCCACAGTTGGCGAGGGCTCGCGGCACTCAGTGCCATGTTTCGCCCTGGGTGCGTCTGTGCCCGTCTGTCCGGCAGGATGACGCCGTGAGCGCCCACGACGATCCCGAACTCGACCTCGCCGACATGCGCGAGCAGTACCGCGCCCAGGACGGTGGCCTGCTGGAGGGTGACCTGGCCCCGCACCCGATGGAACAGTTCACGCGCTGGTTCAAACAGGCGGCGGCGCCGGGCTCGCCGCTGCCCGAGCCCAACGCCATGGTCGTCTCGACCGCCGACGCCGAGGGCCGGCCCAGCTCCCGCACGGTGCTGCTCAAGTCGTACGACGACGCGGGCTTCGTCTTCTACACCAACTACGGCTCCCGCAAGGCGCGGGACCTCTCCGTGAACCGGCACGTCGCGCTGCTGTTCCCCTGGCATCCGATGGGGCGCCAGGTGCTGGTGACCGGGACGGCGGAGCGGACGTCGCGGGCCGAGACGGAGGCGTACTTCCACACGCGCCCGCACGGTTCCCAGCTGGGCGCGTGGGCCAGCGCGCAGTCGTCCGTGGTCGCCTCCCGGGAGGAACTCGACGCGCGCTACGCGGAGCTGGCGGAGCGCCATCCGGCGGGTTCCGCGGTCCCCGTCCCGCCGCACTGGGGTGGTTTCCGGGTCACCCCGGAGGCGGTCGAATTCTGGCAGGGCCGCGAAAACCGCCTCCACGACAGGCTCCGCTACGTCCGGGGCCCGGTGTCGGGCGTGTGGCAGGTGCAACGCCTGAGCCCGTGACCCAATCAAGCCTCTGCGACGGGTGACCCCCTCAGCCCCTCCGGCGATTGAGGAGCGGGGTCCGGGGCGGAGCCCCGCGACCGCAACACCGGCGCCGCTGCCGACGCCCGGGGGGGGGGGGCCCCCCCCCCCCCCCGGGCGCCGCCCCCCCCGGGGGGGGGGGGGGGGCCCCCCCCCCCGCGCGGGGGGGGGCCGCGGCCCCCCCGCCCCCCCCCCCCCCCCGCCCCGCCGGCCCCCCGCCCCCCCCCCCCCCCCCCCCCCCCCCGCACCCCCGGCGCCGCGGCCGCCCCCCCGGGGCCCCGCCCCGCACCCCGCTGCTCAATCGCCGCAGGGGCTTGATGTGGTCACCCGCCGCAGGGGCTTGAATGGGTCACAGTTCCGCCAGGACCCCGTCCAGGAACGGTTCGACCGCGGAGCGCCACGCCTCGGGCTGGTCGTAATGCACCAGATGCCCCGCATCAGCCACCTCCGCGTACACCCCCCTGGGAAGGACCCGCACCATCTCCTGCGCCTCCGCCCTCCCCAACTCCCCGTCAAGCCCACGCAGTACGAGCGTTGGGCACTGGACCGCCGCCAGCTCCTCCCAGTGCGCGTCGTGGACCCACGTGGAGCGCGCCTGAAGCATCTGGCGCCGCGAGAACACCGGCCGCCAGCCGTCCACCGTCTCCGTCATCACCTCGGCGTAGAACTCCCCGCGCGCCGGATTGGGCCGCTCGACCCAGGGGTCGTCCTCGCCGAACCACTTCCGTACATCCGCGAGCGTCGCGAACGGCAGCGGCCACGCCTTGAACCAGTCCTCCCACTCCCGCTGGGAGGCCGCCCCGAGCGCGGAGGCCCGCATATCGCAGATGACCAGGCCGCGGACGAGATCGGGCCGGCGGGCGGCGAGCTGCCACGCCGTGAGCGCTCCCATGGAGTGCCCGATGAGAACGGCCGGCTCGAGGCCGAGCTGGACGAGCGCCGCCTCCGCGTCCAGGACGTACGCCTCCCGGTCGAACGGTCCCTCCGGCGGCTTGTCGCTCTGCCCGTGCCCGCGCTGGTCGAGGGCGACCGCGCGGTGCCGCTCGGCCAGCCAGCGCGTCGTCCCGGCCCAGTGGGACGCCCGCCCCATGAGCCCGTGCAGCAGCAGAACTCCGGGATTGTGGCCGACCTCGCCCGTCTTGGGCGGGTCGGCGAACTCCCAGGCAGCCAAGTGGATCCCGCCTGCTCCGGTCACGTCGATGCGTCGTGCCATAGGCCCTGGCACCCCCTCGTGGTCGCGCCTGCAGTCGCGTACCCGCGCACGCTATCGAACCTGTTTTCGAAAGCGCGGTGCTCTCCGACAACACCCCTCATTTGAGTGACAGAGCTCAAGGAATGACCGGCGCTGTCGAGGGGATCTCTTCAGCGGGAGGCGGACCGCTCGGGGAAATCGGTCCGAGGGGATCGACCCTGGGAGCTCGGGGCTCCGGGTCGGAACAGGGGAGGACAGGCCCCGGCGCCGCAAGGCGCCGGGGCCCTCTGTGTGTGGTGCGGCGCTCCGCGCCGCCTCCCGTGCACCCCGCGCCCCCCAGGCCCGTCGCGCCCCGATCGGCCGGTCCATGCGGCCCCCTCTGGTCATATGCCTCACGCGACAGCCTTGCACGCCGGGCGTCCGATCGCTGCCGTTCCGCACAGTGAATCTTGATTTCTGCGCGGAAGTGCAGCATGTGCGGATACAAGTCAACTTAACCGCACGACACGGAAGTTGACGCCCGGCCCACAGACGGCCGCTCGGCTCAGCGCTTCGCCACGAAGACGTGCGAGGCGATCTCCGCCTCCAGCTCCGCCGCCTCACCGCTGCTGCCGACGAGCACCCCGCCCGGCGACTGCGTCACGCTGACCACCGAACCGGGCTGCACGCCCGCCCGGCGCAGGGTGTACATGAGCTGCGCGTCCGTCTGGATCGGCTCGCCGATGCGGCGCACCACGACCGTCTTGCCGTCGGCCCCCGGGTCGAGGTCGGACAGCGAGACCATGCCCTCGTCCAGGAACGGGTTCGCCCCGTCCTTCTCGCCCAGCTCCTCCAGGCCCGGGATCGGGTTCCCGTACGGCGACTCCGTCGGGTGGCGGAGCAGCTCCAGTACGCGGCGCTCCACCGCCTCGCTCATCACGTGCTCCCAGCGACAGGCCTCCGCGTGCACCTGCTCCCACTCCAGGCCGATCACGTCGACGAGCAGACACTCCGCGAGCCGGTGCTTGCGCATCACGCGCGTCGCGAGCCGCCGGCCCTCGTCGGTCAGCTCCAGGTGCCGGTCGGCCGCGACGGCGACCAGGCCGTCCCGCTCCATGCGGGCCACGGTCTGGCTGACCGTCGGCCCGCTCTGGTCGAGCCGCTCGGCGATCCGGGCGCGCATGGGGACCACACCTTCCTCCTCCAGCTCGAGGATGGTGCGGAGGTACATCTCCGTGGTGTCGATCAGTCCGGACATACGTGCCCCTCGTGTAGCTCTCTAGCTTCGCGACAGCTCCGCTGGCTGACCGCGCAGCGTGTGCGCTGGCCCTGGAACCCAGACCTCAATTCTGACGCATACCGCTGACAACCGTGACGCGCCAGGGAAACGTCGGGCCAGGAGGGGCCGGGAACCGTATTGACAGGGCACTGGTCCAGACCGCACCGTGATCCGCGAACGCGCCACGTACCACCGAGATCCGACCCTTCTCACCAGGACAAAGGGGCACGCCGATGAGCGAGAGCAGGCCGGCCGCGCAGTACCTCGACGCCTCCATCGGGCTCCTCACGAGGATCCGGGACGAGGAGGCCGACAACATCGCGGCCGCCGGCACCCTCCTCGCCGACACCGTCGCCGACGGCGGCCGCCTCTTCGCCTTCGGCGCGGGCCACTCCGGGCTCGCCGCCCAGGACGTCGTGTACCGGGCGGGCGGCCTCGCCCTGATGAACCTGCTGTCGGTGCCCGGCACCGTCGGCATCGACGTCATGCCCGCGACGCTCGGCTCCGCCCTCGAGCGGGTCGACGGGCTCGCGGCGGCCGTCCTGGAGGCCAGCCCCGCGCGGGCGGGCGACGCGCTGATCATCATCTCCCTGTCCGGGCGCAACGCGCTCCCCGTGGAGATGGCCCTCAGCGCCCGCGCGGCAGGCATCAAGGTCATCGGCGTCACCTCCCTGTCCTACGCGACCGGGCCCGACGCCCCCACCTCCCGCCACGCCTCCGGCAGTTACCTGCGGGACCACTGCGACGTCGTCCTCGACTCCAAGATCGCGATCGGCGACGCGGAGCTCACCCACGAAGGCGTCGACACCCCCTTCGCGCCCGCCTCCACGGTCACCGCCAGCGCCCTCATGCAGGCGACCCTCGCGACGTGCGCCGCGACCCTCGCCGACCGCGGCATCCAGCCCCCACTACTGCGCTCCGGGAACGTCGACGGTGGCCTGGAGTGGAACGCGAAGGTCTTCGAGGAGTACGGCGACCGGATCTACTACCGGCGGTGAAAGCCGGGCGCTACCGGTCCGCCGCCAGCGCCCACGTCAGGTCCACCGCGCCGGCGATGCGTACCGCCACGCTCTCCGCGTACACGGCGTCCCCGCGCTCGAAGCCGACCCTGCTGGCGCCCCGTAGGAACGTCACCACGCCGACCGTCCGGCCCCGGCTGCGCAGCACCGCGCACAGCGCGTACACCGTGTCCTCCGGCCACTGCCGGTCCAGGGCCCAGTCCGCGCGCACCGCGCCCCCCTCCGCGGCGGCCCGCACCGACCCCGCCCGCTCCACGCACTGGAGCGCCGGGTGCCCCGCCGCGTACCGCACCGGCAGCGCGCCCCGCGACACCAGCAGGCTCGGCCCCGGCGCTCCGGAAGGCGTGGCCGCGGCCCGCACGAGACGCAGCGGCTCCTCGCTCGCCACCAGGTCGATCACCGCGTGATCCGCGAACCCGGCGAGCGCGAAGTCCAGATGCACGGTCGCCGCCTCGGCCGGGTTCTCGCACTCGGCGGCGGCCCGCGCCGCGCGGTGCATCTGCTGCGACCGGAAGCGGAGCTGCGCCGCCTCCTGCTCGTTCTGCTTGGTCTCGGTCACGTCCTGGAACAGCCAACCGACCCCCAGCGGCACCGGCTCCTCCGTGAGCGGCGACGCCAGCCGCACGAAACCGCTGCGCCAGCACCGGCGCTCCGTGCGCCCTCCGCCCTCACCGGGCCGCCGCAGCGTCACCCACACCTCCGTCGGAGACGGCGGCGGGCCCTCGGCGAGCACATGGGCGAGGGCGCTCTCCAGCTCCTCGATGCCCTGCCCGATCAGATCCCCGAGCGGCCGCCCCAGCGCGGCGGTGCGCCCGGTTCCCATGGCCCGCGCCGCATGCCCGTTCACCACGGCGGGCCGCAGATCCGCGTCGACAAGGACGACACCCCACGCGGCGTCCTCGAACAGCGCCTCACTCAGCGCGATGGACCGCTCCAGATCGATCTGCGCATGCACCTCACTGAAGGCGCAGTACACCCCGGCGGGCTTCCCATCGGCCCCCCGCACGGCCGCGGACTGCGTCCGCACGAGTACCCGCCCACCCTCCTTGGTGAGCAGCGCGAACTCGTTCACCTGCCGCCCCGGAGCGTGCATCGAGGCCAGCAGCCGCCCCTGCACCTCCTCCGCGTCGGCCGACCGCACGGCCCACCCCGCGAACCCGTGCCGCCCCACGGCCTCCTCGGCCGACCAGCCGAGCACCCGCTCGGCCTCCCGATTCCAATGGGTCACGACCCCATCGGCATCGAAGGCGCACAACGCGGCGTCCATACCGTCCAACAACGCGGCCAACAGATCGGCCCCGTCCGGCTCCGGCTCCTCGGGCCCGAGCTCATCAGTGGTCCCACTACGCCGGGAAGCACTCACCTGGAACCCCCTGCAGGCTGTGTCGGCGCGACGAATTCCTCGTACCGCTCCAGATCATTCAACTCGAACGTGACGCATCCCACACGGACTTCACTCAAGTTCGGAGAAACGGAAGAGCACATACAACCAGCATGCAACGCATGACGACATTGCCCGACGGCCGCCCCGTCCCGCCCCCGACCTCCGACGAACGCACCACCCTCGAGGGCTGGCTGGACTTCCACCGCGAAACACTGGCCATCAAGTGCGCCGGCCTGACGGACACACAGGCACGCACGCGTGCCATCCCGTCGTCCTCCCTCACCCTCCTCGGCCTGGTCCAACACCTGGCAGAGGTCGAACGCAACTGGTTCCAGCGGGTGTTCGCGGGCGCCCACGCCACCCCGCCGGTCCACGAAACAGCGGGCCCGGACGCCTTCACCCTCACCGAGGACCGCACCCTCCCGGACGCCCTCGCCCAATGGCGCACGGAAATCACCCGCTCCCGCGAACTCACCGCGACGGCCCCCCTCGACGCGATCGGCACCCTCTCCGCCAAGGAAGCCGCCTTCACCGGCGACCCCAAGGTCTCCCTCCGCTGGATCCTGACCCACCTGATCGAGGAATACGCCCGCCACAACGGCCACGCGGACCTCCTCCGCGAGGCGATGGACGGGGTGTCGGGGGCGTGACGACGCGGTCGTGTCGGCGTGGTCAGTCGGCAACGCTGTCCAGGTAGCGCAGGACTGCCAGGACCCGGCGGTTCCCGCCGTCGGCGACCGGCAGTCCCAGCTTCGCGAAGATGTTGCCGATGTGCTTCTGCACGGCGTTCTCCGTGACGAACAGCCGCTTGCTCAGCTCCGCGTTGCCGAGCCCCTGCGCCATCAGGATGAGCACCTCGCGCTCGCGGGGAGTCAGCGCGTCGACGGCGTTCCCGCGTGGGCCCGCCAGCAGCTGTGCGACGACCTCGGGGTCCATCGCCGTACCGCCGGACGCCACGCGGCGCAGCGCGTCCACGAACTCGCCGACCCGGCTCACCCGGTCCTTGAGGAGATACCCGACGCTTCCGGATCCATCGGTCAGGAGCTCACGGGCGTACACCTTCTCGACGTACTGGGACAGCACCAGTACGGGCAGTCCGGGGCTCTCTTTGCGGAGTTGGAGTGCTGCCCTGATGCCCTCGTCGCGGAACGAGGGCGGCAGCCTGATGTCCGCGATCACTGCGTCGGGAGCGTGGTCCGCGACCGCGGCCAGTAGATCTGGTGCGTCTGTCACCACCGCCGCGACCTCGATCCCTTTGGTGCCGAGGATGAGTTCCAGTCCCGCCGACAGGAGCACGTTGTCCTCGGCGATCACGACGCGCACGGCAACTCCACCGTGACTGCGGTGGGCCCGCCGGACGGGCTGCTGACGAGCACGGTTCCGTCGAGTGCGGCCGCACGGCGCCGGATCCCGATGACGCCGGAGCCGAGTGTCTCGTCCACACCGCCGAGGCCGTTGTCGGTGACCTCGACCAGGAGGGCCGCATCCTGCCGGGTCAGCCGTACGGTGACCCGGGTCGCGCCGCTGTGCTTCGCCGCGTTGGTGAGCGTCTCGGCCACGATGAAGTAGGCGGCGGCCTCAACGGCCTTGGGCAGACTGCCCAGTTCGCCGAGCTTCACCTCGGCGGGGATGCCCGTGCCGGCCGCGACCGCGGACACCGCGCCTTCCAAACCCCGGTCGGCGAGGACCGGGGGGTACATGGTGCGGATCACCTCGCGCAGCTCCGTCATCGCTTCCTCGGCACCCTCATGGGCGTCCTGGAGAAGCTTGGCGAGAGCCCCAGAGTCGTCGGGCAGTTCCTCCCGGGCCAGGCCGAGACGCATCGCGATGGCGACGAGGCGTGCCTGAGTACCGTCGTGCAGATCGCGTTCGATACGGCGCAGTTCGGCGCCATGGGCGTCGAGGACTCCGGCGCGGCTGTCGGCCAGTTCACCTACGCGCCTGGCGAGCCGCGCCTCCTCCGACGGCTCCAGCGCGGCCACTGTGCTGCGCGCATGCATCCGGGCCAGGCGAGGCGCGGCCCACCAGGTCAGAGCGCCGGCGCCGGCGCCTTGTACGACACCGAGAGCGAGTGCGGCGCCCCAGCCCTCTACCGGCACCGCGCCGAGCAGGCGCAGCGGCTCATCCGCCGGAAAAACCTGCCACAGCAGGGCTGCGACCACACTGAACACAGCGGTCCCGACGCAGGCGAGGGCGGCAAGGCCGGCGGGTATGCCGGTGGCGACGTGCCTCAGGACCCAGCGCAGGTCGCGGCGGTTCTCGGTGTCGTCGAGCAGTTGGCGCCACTGCGCGCCCAGCCCGCGGGGCAGCTCGGCAAGGCGGGGGCGCATGTCGACGCCGAGTAGCGCGGCAGCCCTGCGCCGATGCCACTCCGACCAGTGCCGCAAGGCCTTCATCAGTACAGGTAACGCGGTCAGTCCGGAGGCGACCGCGCCCACGACCAACAGCGGCAGTATGAGCATGGACACCATCGCCGTGAACAGGCCGACCAACAGGTACCGGCTGCCATGTCCCACGTGTCTCTGTGGCTTCTGCATGCGGCCCAGTGTCTTCCACGCGCCTCCCCACGAGCACTACAGCCAACTGCACCTTCCACCACCGGGGAGGGGAAGGCTCGGTCGAGAGGGGCCGGGAATCCAACGCCTTTTGCAGCAACAGCTGTTGGGCTCATGCAGGAAGAGGCTCACGGCCGCCACGGAGCAGCCTGTACCAGACTCAACGCCAGCTACGTGCCCGAACCGATCGCATTCGCGCGATCGTGGGGGTGGTCGCTGCTTTCGCGTGCCGCCTGTCCTTCGCGCATAACGTCTCTCGTACACATTGAAGGGAGGCCGCCTGTTCCCCGGCCGAACAGCCGATGGGCGGCCAGCCCCAGTCATCATCACGAAGGAGATGCCCCTTCGATGGCTACGTTTCCGGTAGGCGAGCAGACTCACCCCGGCGTGCTTCCTCAGCGCCGGGCTCTGGAATCCGTGGGAGCAGACAACCCTGGGAGCAGGGACGAAACGGCTCACGGACATCCCGCGGTTCCACGGCGGGACACTGGTCGGGAACATGGGCGAGGGGAGACCGACGGGCACGGCACCCAGGCCCGTCGGCGGCACGCCGATCAGGCAGAGACCGGGAGCGGTGACGCTCCCACACCCCAGAACTACGAAGGCGGCTACGGAGCGGGCAGGGTCTTCGTCCTCGCCAAGGACGGGCAGCCGCTCATGCCCTGCCACCCTGCCCGCGCACGCGAACTCCTGCGCAAGGGGCGAGCCGTGGTGGCACGGCAGGTTCCCTTTGTCATCCGGCTGAAAGATCGGACGGTCTCCGAATCCGTAGTGGACGGTGTGCAGTTACGCATCGACCCGGGGTCCAAAGGCACAGGATTCGCGCTCACCGACGAAAAGCCGGAGGCGCGAGGTCCGAGCGAACCCATCGTCGTACGTAGGGGGTTGATGGCCGCCGAGCTGAAGCACCGCGGCGATCGCATCCGCCATTCCATGCAACAGCGCGCTGGCTACCGCCGCAGACGCCGCTCGGCCAATCTCCGCTACCGGGCCCCCAGAGCAGAGAACCGCACCCGCCCAGCGAACTGGTTGCCTCCCTCACTGCGGCATCGCGTGGACACCACCGCCTCCGTCACGGCCCGCTTCTGCCGCTACGCCCCCGTCATCGAAGTCCACGTCGAAACAACTGTGTTCGACACCCACGCCATGAACCTGGGCAGTCAGCTGTACGCCTGTGAGTACCAACAGGGTGTACGCACCGGTACGGACATCCGCAGCCATCTACGCGCAAGGTGGTCCCGCACGTGCGCATACTGCGGCGCGGCGAACATCCCTCTCAACATCGAGCACGTACAACCCCGAAGCCGTGGCGGCTCCGACCGGTCGGCCAATCTGGTTCTGGCCTGTGTCGGCTGCAATCAGGCGAAAGGCAGCGGCCCAGTGGCGAGATTCCTGGCGGGAAAACCCGACCGCTTGACCGAGATCGTCGCCCAGCTCAAGCCTTCGCTGCGCCACGCCGCAGCCATGAATTCCGTGCAGCCCAGCCTGTTGCGCGTACTGGACGGCCTCGCGCTGACTGTCCGGTCCTGGCCGAGCAGGTCGACCAGCGACAACCGCCGAGCGGTCGGTTTGGACAAGACCCACACCCTCGACGCCCTCGCCGTCGAACCTCTCGATCAGGTCAGGGGCGAAACCATCGTCCGTGTTCCGGACCGGGTACTCGTGCTCGAAGCGACCGGCCGAGGCTCCTACGCGCGTACGACACCGGACCGCTTCGGTTTCCCCCGGCTCCGCAGGGAGCGCAAGAAGCAGCACTTCGGGTACGTCACCGGTGACCTGGTACGAGCGGTGATCCCAAAGGGGAAATGGGCCGGCACCTGGACGGGCCGGATCTCGGTCCGGGCCCGTGGCCAGCACAGTCTCACCACGCCCGGCGGCCGCATCAACGTCTCGTACCTCCACCTGCGCATGCTGCAAAGGGCGGACGGCTATGCGTACAGCAGTCGTCAGGAAGCCGGTGTGTCAATTGCCCGGAAAATCGGTTGAGACCTGGCGTGCGGGTTCATAGGCTGCGTAGCACGACCGGAAGGAGGTGGTTCGGAGCATGTATGTACGCCGGACAGTTGAGGTGACTGCGGGCTAGCGGCCCGACGTCGCATTTCGAATTCGGCGCCGGACCAGCGCGCGATATGTGCGCGCAGCCGGCCCAATCCCAAGCAGTCGCCCGACCCGCGAGCCGCCGGTACGTCCGGCCGGCTTCCGACCGTCTCGTACGGGAGGAACCACGGCTCGCGGGTCGTCTGCGTTCTGTGGGCCACGTATGGCCTCAGCCCTTGCTCACCGCCAGCAGGATCTCCGGCAGGCGGTCGGCCGTGCGCGGGGCCGCCAGGCGCAGGCCCAGGACCGTCGCCCCCGCTCCGTACGCCGCTCCGATCGGGAGCAGGATCCACGTCCAGGAGGCCGAGTCCGTCGCGTGCAGGGTGATGGTGAGGGCCAGGACCGGGGTGCAGAGCAGGGCCGCCGCGACCATGCCGCCGAAGATGGAGATCCAGGCCAGCCCCGCCTGGCCCGGTGCGACGTTCTTGTAGCCCTCCTGCGGGATCGAGTACGGGAAGCGTGCCGAGGTCCACGCGCCGGTGGCGAGCATCGCGCCGAGCAGGGCGTAGGAAAGGCCGAGGACTTCGGGGAAGTCGGGCCAGGAGTCCAGCATCGCCGTCGTGATGACGGTGACGAGCGTGGCGTACGGGAGGGTGATCAGGAGCAGGGCGTACGCACGCGCGCGTAGTTCGACGTAGGCGTCCTTCGGTGACGCGATCGTCATCGCCACCATCCAGAACGCCGAGGTGTCCTGGCCGAACTGGTTGTACATCTGGATGCCGAGCATTCCGGAGGCGAAGCACGCGAAGTAGACGGTGCCGGTGCCCTGGAGGGCGTTGAAGACGGGGACGATCAGGCCGATCGCGAGGGATGTGACCCAGGCGGCCTTGGTCTTCGGGTCGCGCCATACGTAGCGCAGGCTGCGCTCCATGACGGTGCCGGTGCGGCCCTCGGGGAGGAGGCGGGGTCCCGTGCGGGTGCGGCGGCGGCCGGGGCTCGCCGCCTCGATCGTGGAGCCGTCCGGTGCGGTCATCAGGCGGGTCAGGGCGCGGCGCCAGAGGGTCAGGAGCAGCAGCAAGGCCGCCGCACAGAGCGCCAGTTGGGCCAGGGCCGGTCCGTACGACGCCCTGCTCGCCGCGTCGACCGCGGCGATCGCCGACGCCGGGGGGATCCAGCCGAGGACCTTCGCCACCGGGTCGAGCGCGTCGACCCCGCCCGCCGCGCCGAGCCGCTGCACCCCGAAGTTGACCAGCTGCACGCCGACGGCGATGACGAGCCCGCTCAGGACGGCGAGGTCGCGGCCCTTGCGGCTGGTGAGGAGCCGGATGTTGGCTGCGGCGACGGTTCTGGCGAGGGCGACGCAGGTGAGAACGGTGAGGGGGACCGCCAGTACCGCGACGGCCGTGGCAGCTGCCCCGTGTGCCACCGCGTACGCGGCGCCGAACGCGAGGCACAGCGTGAAGAGCGGGCCGATGCCGACCAGTGACGCCACGAGGAGGCCGCGGACGAGGGGGTCGGGGCGCAGCGGGAGCATCGCGAGGCGGGTGGGGTCGAGGGTTTCGTCGCCGCTGGGGAAGAAGAGCGGGAGGACGGCCCAGCCGAGGGCGAGGAGGGTGGTGAGGGGGATGCCGATGGTTGCGGCGTGCGCGGTGCCGTGGAGGAGGATCAGGCCGAGGAGCTGGAGGGCGGCGAGGAGCGTGGCCGCGAGGAGCGAGGCGATGTACGCGGCGCGGCGGCCGGGGGATTGGCGGAGGCCGTTGCGCAGCAGGGCGAGTTTGAGTTGGACCAGGGTTGCGGTCATGGCTGGGGCCGCTTGTTGCGCTGCGACGGTGTTGCGGACTCGGGGCTCTGCCCCGGACCCCGCTGCTCAATCGCCGCAGGGGCTTGATCTGGCTCAGCCGCCGCAGGGGCTTGAACGTTGCCCAGCCAGTCCAGCGATCCCTCGCTGGTGCGGCCACGTGCTCCCACCAGTTCCAGGAACGCCTCCTGGAGGGAGGGCGAATCGCCGCGGACCTCCGACAGTGGGCCCTGTGCGCGGATGCGGCCCGCCGCCATCACCGCGACCCAGTCGCAGAGGGATTCGACGAGTTCCATGACGTGGGACGAGAAGACGACCGTCGCGCCGGAGCGTGTGTAGCGCTCCAGGACGCCGCGGATCGTCTGGGCCGATACCGGGTCGACGCCCTCGAACGGTTCGTCCAGGAACAGGACTTCGGGGTTGTGGAGCAGCGCCGCGGCGAGGCCGATCTTCTTGCGCATGCCGGTCGAGTAGTCGACGACGAGTTTGTGGCGGGCCCCGGCGAGGTCCAGTACGTCGAGGAGCTGGTCCGCACGCTTGTCGACCTCCGCGCCGGGCAGCCCGCGCAAGCGGCCGGTGTACGCGAGGAGTTCGTGGCCGGAGAGGCGTTCGAAGAGGCGCAGGCCCTCCGGGAGGACGCCGATGCGTGCCTTGACCTCGGCGGGGTCGGCCCAGACGTCGTGGCCGGCGACGTACACGGTGCCCCGGTCGGGGCGGAGCAGGCCGGTGACCATGGAGAGGGTCGTGGTCTTGCCCGCGCCGTTCGGCCCGACGAGGCCGATGAACCGGCCCGCGGGCAGCGTGAGTTCGATGCCGGCCACCGCGGTCTGCGGCCCGAACGACTTCCATAGGTCGTGTACGCGTACGGCTGCGGTTTCCTCGGCCGAGGTCAACTGTGCCCGCCCTTCGTCGTCTTCGTCCGTCCGGGCACGATACGTCGGCCGTGGGCGGGCCATGGGGAGGCGCTACCCGCGTCGGCCCTCGCGCCCGCACGCGTACGCCAGCGGGGAGATGAGCTCCTCCGCGTCCGGGAGCCAGCGGTTCGCGGGGGTCGGCCGGCAGGCCCACTGGGCGGCGCCCCGGCTGCCGAAGCGGGTCGGGGGAGCGGCGACGTATTGGCCCTCGCCGAGCGCGAGCAGGTCGAGGGAGGCCGGGGGCCAGCCGAGCTTGCGTACGAGGTCGGGGACCTTGACGGTCGCGCCGGGGAGGACGAAGAACTGCATGCGGCGGTCGGGGGTGCAGGTCACGGGGCCGAGGGTGAGTTCCATCCGCTCCATGCGGGCGAGGGCGAGGAACCCGGCGGTCTCCGGCACGTCGATCGCGTCGAAGGTGCGGCCCGTGGGGAGGAGGATCGACGCGTTCGGCTGCTTCGACCACAGCCGGCGGGCCACGGTCGCGCTGCCGGTCGCCTGCGTCGCCCAGTCGGGGCGGGCGGGGTGCGCGCCGGGGGCGGGGCACTGGGGGGAGCCGCACGAGCAGCGCTGGACGCCGTCGCCGATCTCCAGCCAGGTGCCCGGGAACACGTCCCAGTGCCGCTCTTCCGCGTAGCGGACGGCGGTGTCCAGGAGCGAGTCGCCGCGCTGCTGCGGGATCTGCCCGGCGGCGGTGGCGGGTGGGCTGACGTCCGAGGTGCCTGCGATGGTCTCTTCCACGTCGTTCTCAACTCCCGCCGCCACGGAGGGTTACGGGCGCACGTACGGGCGGGCCGGGAGCATCGTTCCCGCATGTGGGGCGCATGGGTGCATGGGTGGGGGCGCGCGGGCGAGGAGGCCCCGGGTCGTGGGTAGTGCGGGAGAGGTAATGAGAACGGCGACGCGGCGGGCCGGCGTCACGCGGGCGTGTGTTTGACACCCGTTTGTGGTGCATCTTCCGTTTCCACTCAGGGCAGTGATGATCCAACGACCGGCTGTTGACCGGCAGTCGGACACCCGGACGGGCACTTCAGGGGGTACGTCATGGCCGCTCGGCCTCTCGTAGCGCGACAGCCCAATGAACGGCTGCAGGCGCTCATCCAGGAAGCGGGCTGTTCGAACGCGGGGCTCGCGCGCCGGGTCAACATGTGCGGTGCGGAGCACGGGCTGGACCTTCGCTACGACAAGACGTCCGTGGCGCGTTGGCTGCGTGGGCAGCAGCCGCGCGGCCGGGCGCCGGGCATCATCGCGGAGGCCCTTGGCCGCAAGCTCGGACGCACGGTGACCATCGACGAGATCGGGATGGCCAACGGGAAGAACCTCGCCTCCGGCGTCGGGCTCCAGTTCGCGCCCACCGTGCTCGGCGCCATTGAGCAGGTGTGCGAGCTGTGGCGAAGCGACGTGGGGCGCAGGGACTTTCTCTCCGGTTCGTCCGTGGCGTCATCGGCGCTCGTCGAGCCGAGCCGCGACTGGCTGATCTCCGTGCCGGACTCGCAGGTGGCGCGGGCGGCGGGGCCGCGGGTCGGCCCTTCGGACGTGGCGGCGGTGCGGGCGATGACGCAGGCGCTGACCGATCTGGACCATCAGTACGGGAGCGGGCACGTACGCCCGGTCGTCGTGCATTACCTGAACAGTGTGGTGAGCGGGCTGCTCGCGGGTTCGTACCGGGAGGCGGTGGGGCGTGAACTGTTCTCCGCCGTCGCGCGGTTGACGGAGCTCGCCGGGTACATGGCGATCGACACCGGCCAGCCGGGGCTCGCCCAGCGGTACTACATTCAGGCGCTGCGGCTCGCGCAGGCGGCCGGTGACCGTGGCTACGGCGGGTACGTACTGGCCGCGTCCATGAGTCACCTGGCGGCGCAGCTCGGCAATCCGCGCGAGATCTCCCAGCTCGCCCGCGCGGCTCAGGAGGGGGCGCGCGGGCGTGTGACGCCGCGCGCTGAGGCGATGTTCCACGCCGCCGAGGCGCGCGGCCACGCACTTCTCGGGGACGCGAGGTCGGCGCAGTCCTCCTCCTCGCGTGCGGTCGCCGCCATGGAACAGGCCGAAGGGCGGACCGACTCCGGGGACGACCCGGTGTGGATCGCGCACTTCGACCACGCGTATCTGGCGGACGAACTGGCGCACTGCCACCGTGACTTGGGGCAGTCGAGGGACGCGGCGCGGTGTGCGCAGGAGTCGTTGGACGGGCACCCGGAGTCGCGGGCCCGGCGCCGCGCGATCGGTCTCGTGCTGCTCGCCTCGGCGCAGGTGCAGCAGCGCGAGGTGGAACAGGCCTGTCATACGGGACTTCGGGCCGTCGAGCTGCTCGGCACGGTGCGTTCGAACCGGGGCGCGGAGTATCTGGACGACTTCAGGGAGCGCCTCGACCCGTTCGGGGAGGAGCCCGTGGTGCGGGAGTTCGGGGCGCGAATGGAGCTTCAGGCGGCGTGAGCGGCGTACTTGTCTGGCGTGAGCGGCGTGAGCTGTGTCATAACGGGCAAGCCGGTGGCCGGTTTTGTTAGTCGCGTCACTGGGGAGGCTTTCGGGATTTGAGGTGCGTAGCACGGGCGTACGAAGACCCGGTAGCGTGAGCCGACGATTCCGACCCCCTACGTAGGAGTCTTACGGTGACGGAGCAGAGCGGGCAGCGTGGGCAGGGCGAAAGCCCGCACCTTCCGCAGGCGCGGCAGACGCACGAAGGTGTCGTGCTGCCTGCCGACGGCGGTGAGCCCCTGTTGCCGGGCACGTACGGCGACCAGGCGGGTCCGGCGGGCGCGAGCCCGTGGGGTCAGCCGTGGGGGCCCGAGTCCCAGCAGGCGCACAACGCCGGGCCGATGCCGACCTACGACGGGTCCATGCCTACGTACGAGTGGGGCCAGCCGCAGGGCTCCGCGCCGATGCCGCCCGCGCCGCAGCAGGACCACGGTGCGCTGCCGCCGCAGTCCTACGGCGCCGCCCTGCCGCCGCAGCAGCCCGCGCAGGCGCTGCCGCAGCAGTACGCGGAGGCCGGTCCGCTGCCGCCCGCGGCTCCCGCGGGGCCCGCTCCCGGCGCCTACGACGGGGACGCCACGCAGTACATACCCCCGGCGGCGCAGCAGCAGGCCGCCCAGTACGCGTCCGGTTCCGGGCTGCCGCCGGAGGCTCCCGCCCCGGACGCCACGCAGTTCCTGGGCCGTGCGCAGCCGATGCCGAACGCGGCACCGCCCGGCTACGGGGGCTCCCCCGACAGCCAGGCCACGCAGTACATCCCGCCGGTTCCCGGCCAGCCGATGCCGGGCCAGGGCCAGCCGATGCCGGGCCAGGCGATGCCCGCTCAGGCGATGCCCGCTCAGGACCAGGGCTACGGCGTACGCCCCGGGGACCCCGGTGAGCGGCAGCCGCCGGCCGAGTTCGACGCCCTGTTCCGTACGGAGCCGGAGGGCGGCGCCGGCGCGACGCAGCAGATGCCGCGCTTCGACCCGCACGCGGCGCAGGCCGGGCCCGGTGGGCCGGGGGCGCCTGGCATGACGCCGCCCCCGCAGCAGTACGGGTACCAGCCCGAGCCGCCGCGCGGCGGCAAGGCCCGCACCGGTTCCAAGGTGCCGCTGATCGCCGCGGTCGGCGTCGCCATCCTCGTCGTGGGCGTCGGCGCGGGCGCCATGTTCAGCGGCGGGGACGACGACAAGAAGACGGACGCGACGAAGAACGTGTCGGGTTCGGCGCCCGCGTCCGAGGCGCCCTCGCCGGCCGTGGACCCGGCCAAGGAGCAGGCCGTCGAGCTCGACAAGCTGCTCGGCGACTCCAACAACAGCCGCTCCGCCGTGGTGCGTTCGGTCGCGAACATCGGCGGCTGCAAGGCACTGCCCCAGGCGTCGAAGGACCTGCGGAGCGCCGCGACGCAGCGCAATGACCTGGTGACGCGCCTCGGCACGCTGTCCGTGGACAAGCTGCCCGACCACGCCCGCCTCACCGCCGCCCTCACCAGCGCCTGGAAGGCCTCCGCGTCCGCGGACAGCCACTACGCGAAGTGGGGCGACCAGGTCGCCGCCAAGAAGAAGGCGCTGTGCAAGAAGGGCCACGCCAAGCCGACGTCCGAGCGCAGGGCGGGCGACGCGGCGAGCGGCACGGCGTCCACGCAGAAGCAGCAGGCCTCGAAACTGTGGAACCAGATCGCGGGCAAGTACGGGCTGACCCAGCGCTCCGCCGTCCAGCTCTGACGCCCTCGTGGGCAGGGGCGATCAGGAAAGCCCGGCGAGCGTGCCCGTCACGTCCACCGAGGACTTCCCGGTCGCCTTGAGCCGCCCGGAGACGACCTTCTGGAAGCTCACCCGCGCGTTGACCAGGCGCGGGTAGTCGCCGACCGCGGACATGTGGTCGTATCCCCAGCGCAGCGGCGGGGTGAGCCCGCCCGTCGTGACCTTGAGGTCGTCGTCGAGGGCGGTGCGCACGGCGCGCGAGGTCACCGCTTCGTCGCCGAGCGACTCGATGACCCGCCGCAGCACCTCGTACGCGATCCAGGTGGTCTGCACGCCCGCGTCCGCCGGGTCGATCCGGTTGTCGCCGAAGGCCTGCTCGTTGATCGCCCGCTTCATGGGGGCCCAGCGGGCGTCGCCCGACGCCGGGTACCAGCTGGTGACGTACGCCCCTTCGTAGGGGCTCTCGGGACCGCCGGTGCGGTCGACGACGGTCTGGTCGACGCTGCCGAGGACGGTGGCGGTGTGCACGGAGGGGTAGTCCTCGCGCAGCCGCCGGAACGAGTCGAAGAACGTGTTCGTACGCTCCCCGAGCACCGCCGCGACACAGCCCTCGCCCTGCGGCGCCCGGCTCGCGGTGTCGAGGGCGCGGCGGGCCTGGTCGGCGTAGTCGGTGGCGTCGTCGGCGGCGAGCACGTCGACGGCGGCGGGGCGGTCGCGCAGCGCGAGGCCGGAGTTGAGCAGGGGCGCGAGCTGGTCGCCCGCGATGGAGTCGGGGCGGATCAGGACGGTGCGGGCGCAGTCCTCGGAGAGCTGGCGCCCGTTGCCGGCGAGGAGGGCGGCCTGTCCGCCGTTGACCGGGTACGACAGCGGGCTGGTGAACTCCGCCTCGGTGGCGCCGTAGCCGCCGATGTAGGGGATGCCCGCGGACTCCAGCGGGGGCAGGAAGGCGTTCGAGTGCTGGCTGTACGAGCCGACGACCGCCACGACGTCGTGCTGGACGGCCGAGCGGGCGCAGCGGGCGGCGGCCACGCTGTCGTTGTGGTCGTTGCAGGTGAGGACCTTCAGCGTCCGGCCGCCGATGCCGCCGTGGGCGTTGACCCAGCGCGCGTAGGCCCGCGCCATGGCGGGCACCCCGGGCATGTTGGTCGCTCCGGTCTTCTCGGGGGCCCAGGTCATGACGGTCACCGGCGGCTTCCCCACGCCCTTGGCGTCGCCGCCGGGGACGAGCCCGCACCCGGCGACCATGGCAGCGCTCAGGAGCACGGCAGCGGTGCGTATGCGGCTTCGGGGGACGATGCGGTTACGGGTGCTGGAGCGCCTGCCGGTCATGTCCCCGCACGATTCCGCCGCGCCGCCAACGGCTCTGTGACCCGTGGTCAACGCGTGGTGACGATGAGGTGAATTGCGGGGGTCGTGCGGGGCTCGAGGGGCCGGGACGTACGATCGATGACCGTGCAAACCTCGGACAAGTCTTCCCGTCGCGGCCGTCGCTCAACGAAGATGGGCGGCATGCCACTCAACGACATGCCGTGGTGGCGCTGGCGCAGCAACGTGCGTTCCGCGCTGCACATGCTCTCCGACCCGACGTTCCAGCGGGACGTCTGGCAGGCAGGCGTGGACGGATACGGAGACGTGACCGACGCCGTGTACCGCCTCGTCGAGGACACCTGGCTGGACAACTGGTCCGCCGAGAAATACGTCGGGACGATCTTCCGGGACTCGCAGGAGGCGGCGCTCGTCGACGCCGCGGTGCTGCGGGTGCTGCGGATCATGCACCAGGTGGGCCCGGACGCCCCGGTCGCCGCGTATCTGAATCACGAGGGCTGGCCGGACGCGGTCCGTGCGGCCCGCGACGCCCATGTGAGGCTCGCCACGAGCGACGCCGAGGACCCGGAGGGGGCGCCGCAGACGCTTGAGGTGCTGCGGATCATGACGCGGGCGGCATAGCGCCGCCTGCCGGGCGTTTAGGCTTGGCGCATGAACGCGCAGTCCGTCGCCTCCGGCCCCGAGCAGTACGTCCTCACCCTCTCCTGCCCCGACAAGCAGGGCATCGTGCACGCCGTGTCGAGCTACCTCTTCATGACCGGCTGCAACATCGAGGACAGTCAGCAGTTCGGTGACCACGACACAGGACTGTTCTTCATGCGCGTCCACTTCAGTGCGGACGCCCACGTGACCGTGGAGAAGCTGCGCGCCAGCTTCGCCGCGATCGGCGACTCGTTCCAGATGGACTGGCAGATCCACCGGGCGAGCGATCGCATGAAGATCGTGCTCATGGTCAGCAAGTTCGGCCACTGCCTGAACGACCTGCTCTTCCGGGCGCGGATCGGCGCGCTGCCGGTCGACATCGCCGCGGTCGTCTCCAACCACACGGACTTCGCCGAGCTGGTCGCCTCGTACGACATCCCCTTCCACCACATCCCGGTGACGAAGGAGACGAAGGCGCAGGCCGAGCAGCAGGTGCTCGATCTGGTGCGGGCCGAGGGCGTCGAGGTGGTCGTGCTCGCGCGCTATATGCAGGTGCTCTCGGACGACCTGTGCAAGCAGCTCAGCGGGCGGATCATCAACATCCACCACTCGTTCCTGCCGAGCTTCAAGGGTGCGAAGCCGTATCACCAGGCGCATGCGCGTGGCGTGAAGTTGATCGGGGCGACCGCGCATTACGTGACCGCGGATCTCGATGAGGGGCCGATCATCGAGCAGGAGGTCGAGCGGGTGGGGCATGACGTCACGCCCGACCAGCTGGTCGCGATCGGCCGTGACGTCGAGTGTCAGGCGCTGGCGCGGGCCGTCAAGTGGCACGCGGAGCGGCGGATTCTGTTGAACGGCCACCGCACGGTCGTCTTCGCGTAGCCACTTCAAGCCCCGCTTTTCGGACGAGAGCCAGCGGGGTGCACTTTTAGCCCCTGCGGCGATTGAGCAGCGGGGTCCGGGGCGGAGCCCCGCGGCCGCAACCACGGTATGGCGCAACAATCAGTCCTCCGGAGGGAAGACGA
>NZ_JBIWLG010000021.1:0-14236 GCF_044766085.1 Streptomyces sp. NPDC102360
GCCCCGCCGGCGTTTGAGGCGCGGGGTCCGGGGCGGAGCCCCGATCTTTCCAGCCCCTGCGGCGATTGAGCAGCGGGGTCCGGGGCGGAGCCCCGTGGCGTGGGGGCGGACGAGCCGCGCGGGCGGCCGTACCACGGATGCGGTACGCGGCGAGCGCACCGTACGCCGCAGGGAGGTCGACGGCCTCCGACCACCGGATGCGGTGGTTGTCAGCGGTGGCGCCTACCGTTGACGCATGTCTTTTCGACGGCGCGCGTGGCGCGAACGGGTCCGCGGATGGCCGCGACGGTGGATCGCCGTCGCGGCCACCCTCGTGGTGCTCGCGGGAGCGGGTACGTGGACGGGCCTCTCGGCCACCGCGGCATCGGGCTCCGACGAAGCATCCGCCGTACACCGGCAGGACCGGATGATGCCGATGGGCGGCGGGGTGCGCATCGACACCTCGTACTTCACCTCGGGTGACCCGTCCCACAAGCGGCCCGCGATCCTGCTCACGCACGGCTTCGGCGGCAGCAAGGCCGACGTCCGCGCCGAGGCGCAGAAGCTCGCCGCCCACGGGTACGCGGTCATGACCTGGTCGTCCCGCGGCTTCGGCAGGTCCGGCGGCAAGATCGGCCTGAACGACCCGAAGCACGAGGTCGCCGACGTCTCCCGCATGATCGACTGGCTCGCGACCCGTCCCGAGGTGGAGCTCGACAAGCCGGGCGACCCGCGCGTGGGCGTCACCGGAGCCTCGTACGGCGGAGCGGTCTCGCTGCTCGCGGCGGGCCACGACAAGCGGGTCGACGCGATCGCCCCGCAGATCACGTACTGGAACCTCGCGGACGCGCTGTTCCCCGACGGGGTCTTCAAGAAGCTGTGGGCCGGCGCCTTCTTCACCTCCGGATCCGCGCAGCTCGGCACGCGCACCAGCGAGGCCGGGCTCGCCTGCGGCCGCTTCGAGAAGAAGCTGTGCGACATGTACCAGCGCGTCGCCGTCTCCGGGAAGCCGGACGCCGCGGCCCGCAAGCTCCTGGAGGAGCGCAGCCCGTCCGCCGTAGGCGACCGCATCAAGGTCCCCACGTTCATCGCCCAGGGCCAGACGGACTCGCTCTTCCCCCTCGGGCAGGCCGACGAGATAGCGCGCCACGTGAAGGCGAACGGCGCGCCGGTCCAGGTGGACTGGCTGAACGGCGGGCACGACGGCGGCGACATGGAGCTCGACCGGCTCCACGCGCGCGTGACGTCCTGGTTCGACCGCTACCTGAAGGACGAGAACGTCGACACGGGCCCCGCGTTCCGCGTCACCCGCACCGGCGGCGTCGACTCCACGGACGGCGCGGCCACACTGCGCGGCGCGAGCGGCGACCTGTACCCGGGCCTGCGCGGCGAGCGGCGCACGGCGGTGCCGCTGAAGTCGGCCACCGAGACCTTCCAGAACCCGCCGGGCGGCGGACCGCCGTCGATCTCCTCGGTGCCGGGCCTCGGCAAGGTGTCGAACCTGTCGACGTCGCTGGGCGTCGGCTTCTCCCTCGAGTACCCCGGCCAGTTCGCGCGCTTCGACTCGGCGCCGCTGAAGAAGCCGGTGCGCATCACCGGCTCCCCGACGGTCACCGCGCACGTGAAGTCCTCCACCGGCACGGCCGTGCTGTTCGCGAAGGTGTACGACTCCGGGCCCGACGGGACGCGTCAGGTGCTGCCCTCGCAGCTGGTGACGCCGGTCAAGGTGACCGGTGCGGACGGCGCGGGCAAGGACGTGAGGATCACGCTCCCGGCCATCGACCACGACGTGCAGAAGTGCCACAAGCTGCGGCTCGTACTCTCCGCGACCGACCTCGGCTACGCGTCGCCGAACGAGCCCGCGACGTACCGGGTATCCGTGCACGACAGCCTGAGCGTGCCCACCGCCCCCGACGTGAAGACGGCGGCCACGCCGCTGCCCGCATGGGTGTGGTGGCTGCCGGCCGGGGCGCTCGCCGTCGCGGCGGCGCTGCTCCTCACGGCCCGGCGCCGGACGACGGCGCCCGCGCCCGACCCGGCGCTCGCCGAGGTCCCGCTCCAGATCACGGACCTCAGTAAGAAGTACGCGGGCTCCACGGACCGGTACGCGGTGCGCGACCTGTCCTTCCGCGTCGAGCAGGGCCAGGTCCTCGGCCTCCTCGGTCCGAACGGCGCGGGCAAGACCACGACGCTGCGCATGCTCATGGGCCTCATCCGGCCCGACGAGGGCGGGATCCGGGTCTTCGGCCACGCGATCAGGCCGGGCTCCCCCGTGCTGTCCAGGGTCGGTGCCTTCGTCGAGGGCGCGGGCTTCCTGCCGCACCTGTCCGGCCGGGAGAACCTGGAGCTGTACTGGAAGGCGACCGGCCGCCCGGCCGGGGACGCGCACCTCGACGAGGCCCTGGAGATCGCGGGCCTCGGCGACGCCCTCGCCCGCGCGGTGCGCACGTACTCGCAGGGCATGCGCCAGCGCCTCGCGATCGCCCAGGCCATGCTCGGCCTCCCGGACCTGCTCATCCTCGACGAGCCGACGAACGGTCTCGACCCGCCGCAGATCCGCGAGATGCGCGAGGTGATGATCCGCTACGCGCGCGAAGGACGCACGGTCATCGTCTCCAGCCACCTCCTCGCCGAGGTCGAGCAGACCTGCACGCACCTCGTGGTGATGGACCGCGGCCGGCTCGTCCAGGCGGGCCCCGTCGCGGACATCGTCGGCTCCGGCGACACGCTGCTCGTCGGCGTCGCGGGCGAGGTCTCCGACGCGCTCGTGGAGAAGGTGGGCGGACTCGCGGACGTGGCATCGGTGGTGCGGGTCGACGACGGCCTGCTCGTCCGCCTCATACCGGAACCCGACCTCGACCCCGACCCGGCCACCGGTTCCGACCCGGCCGCCCGCCTCGTCGCGGAGCTGGTGCGGCTCGACGTACCGGTGCGCTCCCTCGGCCCGCACCGGCGCCTTGAGGACGCGTTCCTGACCCTGATCGGAGGGACCCCGGCATGACGACGACCGGAGCGGGCACCGAAGCGCAGGGCGCGCCCGAACGCACCCAACTCGCCCACGGCTACCGCCCTGCCCGCACCCTCCCGCTGCGCGTGGAGCTCGTACGGCAGGTGAAGCGGCGGCGCACGCTCGTGATGGGCGCGGTCCTGGCACTGCTCCCGTTCGTGCTCGTCGCCGCGTTCGCGATCGGCGGGGAGCCGGGTGCCGGCGGAGGCGACGGCGGCCAGCGCGTGAACCTGATGGACACCGCCACCGCGTCGGCGGCGAACTTCGCGGCGGTGAGCCTGTTCGTGTCCGCCGGGTTCCTGCTGGTCGTCCCGGTGGCCCTGTTCTTCGGCGACACCGTCGCCTCCGAGGCGAACTGGTCGAGCCTGCGCTATCTGCTGGCCGCGCCGGTGCCGCGGGCCCGCCTGCTGTGGTCCAAGCTGGCCGTCGCGTTCGGGCTCAGCCTCGCCGCGATGCTGCTGCTCCCGCTGGTCGCGCTCGGGGTCGGCGCGGTGGCGTACGGCTGGGGTCCGCTGGACATACCGACCGGCGGGGCGCTGCCGGCGGGCACGGCGGTGCAGCGGCTGCTGCTGGTCGTCGCGTTCATCTTCGTGTCCCAACTGGTCACGGCGGGGCTCGCGTTCTGGCTGTCCACGAAGACGGACAACCCGCTGGGCGCGGTCGGCGGCGCGGTCTTCCTGACCATCGTCGGCAATGTCCTCGACGCGGTCACCGCGCTCGGGGACTGGCGCGACTTCCTGCCCGCGCACTGGCAGTTCGCCTGGGCGGACGCGATTCAGGCGCAGCCCGAATGGGGCGGGATGATCCAGGGGGCGTCGGTGTCCGTGGCGTACGCGGTGGTGCTGTTCGCGCTGGCGTTCCGTGGGTTCGCGCGCAAGGACGTGGTGTCGTAGGCCCGTTCCTGCTGCCGCACCGGCGTTGCGGTCGCGGGGCTCCGCCCCGGACCCCGCGCCTCAATCGCCGGCGGGGCTTGAATTGCCCGGACCTCGCGCCTCGAACGCCGGCGGGGCTTGAATTGCCCGCGCCCCGCGCCTCAAACGCCGGCGAGACTGGGAAAGCCTCGCCGACGGGGCTGGAAAGCCTCTCAGCGGATCTGGCGCCCGGAAATGGCTCGTGCGATCACGAGGCGCTGGATCTCGCTCGTGCCCTCGAAGATGGTGTAGATCTTCGCGTCGCGGTACATCCGCTCCACCGGGTGCTCCCGGCTGTAGCCGGCGCCGCCGAGGACCTGGATCGCCTTCTCGGAGGCCGTCACCGCGAGTTCGCCCGCGCGGAGCTTGGACATCGAACCCTGGCCCGCGTCGAAGACCTTGTCGTTGCGGGCCATCCAGGACGCCTGCCAGATGAGGAGGCGGCACGCCTCGATCTCCGTGCGCAGGTCGGCGAGGGCGAACGCGATCGCCTGGTTCTCGACGATGGGGCGGCCGAACGCCTCCCGCTCGCCCGCGTAGTCGAGCGCGTACTCGTACGCGGCGCGCGCGATCCCGAGCGCCTGCGCGCCCACCGTCGGGCGGCTGACCTCGAAGGTCGACATCGCGGCCTGGCCCCGCCCGCCGGACGAGCGCGTTCCCTCACGGGCCCGTGCGAGGCGCGCGTCCAGCTTCTCCTTGCCGCCGAGCAGGCAGTGTCCCGGTACGCGGACGTCGTCGAGGAAGACATCGGCCGTGTGGGAGGCCCGTAGGCCCAACTTCCTTATCTTCTTCGCGCCTTCGAGGCCCGGCGTCCCCGGCGGCACGATGAACGCCGCCTGTCCGCGCGAGCCGAGCTCCGGGTCGACGGAGGCGACGACGACGTGCACGTTCGCGATGCCGCCGTTGGTGATCCAGGCCTTCTGGCCGGACAGGACCCATTCGTCCTTCGCCCCGTCGTAGCGGGCGCGCGTGCGCATCGCGGCGACGTCCGAGCCCGCCTGCGGCTCGGACACGCAGAAGGCGGCCACCTTGGGGTCGTCCTCGTCGCCGTAGCACTGCGGCACCCACTCGGCGAGCTGGTCGGGCGTGCCGGAGGAGAAGATCCCGGCGACCGCGAGCGAGGTGCCGAAGAGGGCCATGCCGATGCCGGCGTCGCCCCAGAACAACTCCTCGTTGGCTATCTGGAGGGAGATGCCGCTCGGGTCGCCGAACATCTCGGCGAGGGACTCGAATCCGTAGAGGCCGATCTTCGCGGCCTCCTGGATCACCGGCCAGGGGGTCTCCTCGCGTTCGTCCCACTCGGCGGCCGCCGGGCGGACGACGTCGGCGGCGAAACCGTGCACCCAATCGCGCAAGTCGGTCTGTTCTTCGGTCAGTTCCAGAGAGAAGGGCACAGCGCCATCACGCCTTGGGAATATCGAAGTAGCGGGTCAGGCCGGAGGCGAGCGCCACATCGCCCGCGATCTTCACCTTGCGCATCATGAACATCGTGACGGGCGAGGAGTTGCCCGAGACCAGCTTGAGGAAGTCGGCGTCGCCCATGATGAGCGTGACGCGCGGCTCCGCGTCCGAGCGGCCCTCGGTGACCGTGCAGGTGCCCTTCGAGATCCTTGTCTCGTAGACCACCTCGGGGACCTCGTCCTGGCCGGTGACCTTCCAGCGGATGAGCGCTTCGAGCGAGCCCGCGACGTCGGGCTTGAACTGCCGCTCCATGCGCCCGAAGACCTCCTTGAGGACGCGGGTGCGCAACTCCTCGTCCTGCGCGATCCGGCCGATCTCCTTCGCGGAGAGCCCCTTCACGATCCGCGCGAACTCCTCGGGCGTGACGCTCGCGAAGTCGAGCGCCGCGATCTCCTCGGCACCGCTCATGGACCCACTCTCCTTGTTCCTCGGCGCGTTGTTCCTTGTCGCGCGTTCCTTATTGCGAACTTACCGCTTAGTAAGTTTACTGATTGGTAAGGTTACGGCGACGTAGATAGGCTGGCAAGGGTGACGGGCACATCGGGAGCGGCTCAAGGGCGTACGGCGGCGCGCAGGAAGCGCATGCCGCGCCAGATGCGCGAGCAGCAGATCATCGACGTGGGTGTGCGGGTCTTCGCCAGGCGCGGCTACCACGCCGCGTCCGTGGACGAGATCGCCGAACTCGCCGGTATCTCCAAGCCGATGGTGTACCTGTATCTGGAATCCAAGGAGGGGCTCTTCCTCGCGTGTCTGCGGAGGGAGGCCGGGCGGCTCGTCGGCGCCTTCCAGGAGGCCGCGCGGGGTGCGGGGGCCGCGCCCGAACTGCGGCTGCACGCCGGGCTCTCGGCGTTCTTCGCGTTCGTCGCCGAGCACCGCGACAGCTGGGTCGTGCTGCACCGGCAGGCGTCCGAGCTGAGCGAGGCGATCGCCGCGGCCGTGGCCGACGCGCGGCGCGCGGTCATGGCCGAGGTGGCCGGACTCATCAGGGACGGCATCTCCGACAGTGGCCGCGGCTCCCAACTGGGCGATGAGGACGCCGACTTCGTCGCGCACGCTCTCGTGGGCGCCGCCGACTCGCTCACCGACTGGATGGAGCGCAACCCCGGCCAGTCCCCGGAGGGCATCACGCTGCGCCTGATGAACATGGTGTGGGTGGGGATGCGGGACGTGCTCGACGGCGAGGTCTGGGCCCCGTAGTCGCTCGCGGGCGCCCCTGTGGGGCTGTTGGTCGGTGTCGATTCGTACCCGGCCCTCGGTACCGATTCGTACCCGGCCATTGAATTTTTATTACGCGTAGGTAAGTTGACTCCCCAGTAAGTACGAGTAAGTAGGAGTCGGGCAGCCGCGCACACGGGAGCCGTCATGGGCGTACGCAAGGATCTGAAGCGGGCCGGGACCCGCGGCGACCTGGCCGACCGCGTCAAGGTCGAACTGGTCAGGGGCGAGCACGGGGCCGTGCGCGAGGCGCGCGTCGCGGCGCTCGCCGAGCCGCCGAAGGACGGGTCCACGCCCGCCGACATCCCGTTCGTCAACGCCGAGGAAGAGCCGAACGCCGTCGTCGTACGGCGGAAGGAGGGTGATCAGTGGCGGCCGGTCACCGCCGTCGCGTTCGCCCGTGAGGTGACCGCCACCGCCAAGGGGTTGATCGCGGCGGGCCTCGAACCGGGCGGCCGCGTCGCCCTGATGTCGCGCACCCGCTACGAGTGGCAGGTGCTCGACTTCGCGATCTGGGCCGCCGGTGGTCAGACCGTGCCCATCTACGCGACGTCCGCGCCCGAGCAGATCGAGTGGATCGTGCGGGACTCCGGCGCGACGATGCTGATCGTCGAGACCCCGGAGAACGCCGCCGCGGCCGAGGAGGCCGTCGCCGCCCTGCCCGAGGCCGACCGGCCCGGCATCCGTCAGCTCGACGGCGGCGCCGTGCTCGAACTCGCCGCCCTGGGCGCCGCCGTGGCCGATGACGAGGTCGTCAAGCGGCGGGCCGCGCTCACCCCCGACACCATCGCGACCGTCTGCTACACCTCCGGCACGACGGGGCGGCCCAAGGGCTGCGTCCTCACGCACGGCAATCTGTACGCCGAGGCCGCGAACACCGTCGAACTGCTGCACCCCATCTTCAAGGCGATCACCGGGCAGTCCGCGTCGACGCTGCTGTTCCTGCCCCTCGCGCACATCCTGGGGCGGACGATCCAGGTCGCGTGCATGCTCGCCCGGATCGAGCTCGGGCACTGCCCGAGCATCAAGCCCGACGAGCTGCGGCCCGAACTCCGTTCGTTCCGGCCGACGTTCGTGGTCGGCGTGCCGTATCTCTTCGAGAAGATCCACGACACCGGGCGCGCGACGGCCGAGAAGCTCGGGCGCGGCTCGTCCTTCGACCGCGCCGACCGGATCGCGGTGCGATTCGCCGAGGCCCACCTGGAGCGCTTCCTGGACGGGGGCAAGGGCCCGGGGTTCGGTCTGACCCTCGCCGCCGGGCTCTACGACCTGCTCGTCTATCGGCGCGTACGCAAGGAACTCGGCGGCCGGCTCCGCTACGCGATCAGCGGCGGCTCGCCGCTGGACCGCAATCTGAATCTGTTCTTCTACGCCGCCGGGGTCATGATCTACGAGGGCTACGGCCTCACGGAGACCACGGCCGCCGCCACGATCACCCCGCCCCTGAAGCCCCGCCCCGGCACCGTGGGCCTGCCCGTGCCCGGCAGCGCCATCCGGATCGCGGACGACGGCGAGGTGCTCATCAAGGGCGGCATCGTCTTCGGCGCGTACTGGAACAACCAGGCCGCGACCGATCAAGTCCTCGACGAGGAAGGGTGGTTCGCGACCGGCGACCTGGGGGAGCTGGACGGCGACGGCTATCTGCGGATCACCGGACGCAAGAAAGACATCCTCGTCACCAGCGGCGGCAAGAACGTCTCGCCCGCCGTCCTGGAGGACCGGCTGCGCAGCCGCTCGCCCATCGGCCAGTGCATCGTCGTCGGCGACAACCGCTCGTACGTGGGTGCCGTGATCACCCTGGAGCCGGAGTCCGTCGCGCACTGGCTGAGCGTCCGCAAGATGCCCGCCGACACCCCGATGTCCGAGGTGATCCGCGACCCGCGGATCGTCGAGGACGTCCAAAAGGCCGTCGACTATGCCAACGAGGCCGTCTCGCGCGCCGAGTCGATACGCAAATTCACGCTGGTGGAAGGCGAGTTCACCGAGGAGAACGGGCTGCTCACGCCCTCCCTGAAGATCAAGCGGCAGGCCGTCACGGCCACGTACGAGCGGGAGATCGAGGAGCTCTACGGCGGCTGAGGCCGCGACCCCGGTGACGTACGGCCATGGCGGCCTTGAATTCCGGCATTTCTGGCCTATTACCGCATAACGTGAGTGTGGCGAGGTCGTGTTCACGGAAGTTCGGGAGGGCCGATGGGGCAGCGTGACGAGGTCGTCGAGCGGGCGGGGTGGTCGCTGCCCGGCTGGCTGGGCGCGGCGGCAGGGGTGCTGGCGCTCGCGGGCGCGCTGTACGGGTGCCGGCTGCTCGGCTGGATCCCGGACACGGTCACCGACTTCCTCGGGCCCGGCGCTCCGGCGCGCGGCGACGACGCCGTCCAAGCGGCGCGGGGCGCGGGCGTCGCGGGCTGCGGGGTGCTCGCCGTCCTGGCCTTCGGCGGCCTGACCCGGTGCAGGTCGGGGGACGCGCTCGGGCTGAGCCTCTTCGGCCGCTACCGGGGGACCGTGCGGCGTACAGGCCTGCGCTGGGTCAACCCGCTCGTGCTGCGCCGCCGGGTCGACGTACGGCTGCGGCACTGGCGCGGCGAGCCGCTGCCCGCGGTCGACGCGGACGGGATGGCGCTGCGCGTCGAGACCCTGGTGGTGTGGCGGGTGCGGGACACCGCGCGGGCCCTGTTCGCCGTGCAGGACCACGACGCGTATCTGCGCGGACAGATCGAGGCGGCGTTCGCCCGGGTGTTCTCGCGGCTGCCGCCCGGTGCCTTCCACGAATCCGCGCCGACCCTGCGCGACCCGGAGGCCGTCGGCGCCGAGCTCGCCCAGGTGCTGACCGAGGAGTGCGCGGCGATCGGCGTCGAGGTGCTCGCGGTGCGCCCGACGCGCATCGAGTACGCGCCGGAGGTCGCCGACGCGATGCACCGCCGCCGGATCGCGGCGCTCGACGCGCGGCAGCGGGCGGGCGTGCTCGCCGGCGTCGTCGACTCGGTGGAGGACACGCTCGAACGGCTGACGGGACGTGGCCTCGTGGAGCTGGACGAGTATGAACGGAACGCACTGGTAAGGGACTTGACGGTGGCGTTCGCGCGCGGCGAATCGGGGACCTGAGGGCACGTGGAAGTGGGGGCTCCGGCGCGGAGCCCCCACTGTGTCAACCGCCCGGTCAGCGCTCGGTGTTGACGTTGTACAGCTTGCGCGACCAGACGTAGCCGACGACGGTGATCGCGGCGCACCAGGCGAGCGAGATCCACCCGTCGTTCCCGATCGCGGAACCGGTGAGCAGCCCGCGCAGCGTCTCGGTCATCGGCGTGAACGGCTGGTGCTCGGCGAACCAGCGCAGACCCGGCGCCATCGACTCGGCCGGCACGAACGCGGAGCCGAGGAACGGCAGGAACTGGATGAGCAGCGGCTTGTTGCTCGCCGACTCGACCGTCTTGGACTTCAGTCCGAGCGCCGCGGCCAGCCAGGTGATCGCGAACGTGATCGCGACGAGCAGCCCCGCCGCGGCCAGCCACTCGACCGGGTTCGCGTCGGGCCGGAAGCCGAGCGCGATGGCCACGGCCACGACGAGCACCAGGCTCACCATCGTCGTGAGGACGCTGCCGATGACATGGCCGGTCATGAACGACGAGCGCGTGATGTTCATGGTGCGGAAGCGGTTGATGATGCCCTCGGTCATGTCCTGGCAGACCGCGATCGAGGTCGACATGGCCCCGGCCGCGACGCCCATGATCACGATCCCGGGCGTCAGATACTCCAGATACGCGTCCCGGCCCGCGCCCCCCGACATCGAGTCCCCGAAGGCGAACACGAAGAGCACCAGCATCAGGATCGGCATCATGGACGCGCCGAGCGAGACCATCGGATAGCGCAGGGCGTGCTTGATGTTGCGCCGCGTCATCGTCATCGAATCGTGCACGGCGTACGTGAGGGTGCTCGTAGCGGTACTCATCGCAGGGTCTCCTTGACGTGCAGCGGGTTGGCGTCGGTGCCGTCGCCGGTCAGGGCGAGGAACACGTCGTCGAGGTCGGGGGTGTGCACGGAGAAGTCGGCGGCCTGGACGCCGGTGGCGTCCAGCCGGTCGAACAGGGTGCGCAGAGCGGCCAGATCGCCGTCGCCCGCGATCCGCAGCGCGAGCTCCTGGTCGTCACGGGCCGAACCGGGGAAGGCCTCGGCCGCCCGCTCGTACTCGGCCCAGTCGTTGAACCGAAGCCGCACATGGCTGCCGGGGATCTGCGCCTTGAGCTCGTCGGCGGTGCCCTCGGCGACGATCCGGCCACCGTCGAGCACGGCGATCCGGTCGGCCAACTGGTCGGCCTCTTCCAGGTATTGGGTGGTCAGGAAGACGGTGACGCCGCCGGCGACCAGGGTCCGCACGGTCTCCCACATGGTGCGGCGGCTGCGCGGGTCGAGCCCGGTCGTCGGCTCGTCGAGGAAGATCACCTCCGGGTCGCCGACGAGCGTCATGGCGAGGTCGAGGCGGCGCCGCATGCCGCCGGAGAAGGTGGCCGCGCGATTGCCGGCGACATCCGCGATGCCGAACCGTTCGAGGAGTTCCTTGGCCCGCGCCTTGCCCTCGCGCTTGCCGAGCCGCAGCAGGTCGGCCATGAGGAGCAGGTTCTCCTCTGCGGTGAGCATGTTGTCGAGCGCGGCGAACTGTCCGGTGACACCGATCGCGGCGCGGACCCCGTCCGGCGACCCGGCGACGTCGTGCCCGGCCACCTGCGCCTGGCCGCCGTCGGCGTCGACGAGTGTGGACAGGATTCTTACGGTCGTCGTCTTCCCGGCGCCGTTCGGCCCGAGGAGGGCGAAGACGGAGCCGGCGGGGATGCTCAGGTCGATGCCGTCGAGCACGGTCTTGTCGCCGTAGGACTTGCGCAGGCCGACGGTGGAGACGGCGAGCGGGACGTGTCCGCTGCCGCGGGGGATGGGTGTGGACATGACAGGTGAAGGCATGGGGCCCTCCGGTGTGAGGGAGCGGGGTGCTGGATGTCGGTGAAGTGCCGTGGCGCGTACCGGCGTTACGGTCTCGGGGCTCCGCCCCGGGCCCCGCGCCTCAAACGCCGGCGGGGCTTGATGGGCTCAGACTTTGGCGCGGCGAATGTCGATGTTGCCCCACTTGGTGCGGGCGCGGACCTTGACGGAATCCTCGGACTCCGAGGGTGCGTCGGACGCGGTGAGGGTGTTGCGGACCAGGCCGTTGTCGGCGTCGGCGTCGAGCCAGGCGGCGGTGCCCTCGCGGATGCCGACCTCGATGGCGCCGAAGTTGGTCTCCAGCTGGATGGCGCCGCGAGCGACGTCGAGCACCCGCAGGGCGCCGTGCGCGGTGGTGGCGGCGACCGAGCTCTCGGCGCGGCCGATCTCGATGTCCCCGTGCGCGCCGTTCACCCGCAGATCGCCGGTCACGGCGTCGACCATCGTGGTGCCGTGCGCGTTCTTCAGTACAGCGTGACCGTCGACGAGGCCGACCCGTACGTTGCTGGAGCTGGCGGTGATCTCGGCCATGCCCTCGACCCGGTCCACGCGGATGGATCCGTGCGCCGACTTGAGGCGCAGCGGCCCCGTGGTGTCGAGGCGGAAGTCGCCGCCCGAGGTCTTCACGTCGACCTTGCCGAGCCGGCCCTCGCCGGTCACGTGGGTCCAGGAGCCGGTGAGGTCGACGGCCGAGCCGGTGGGCAACTCGACCGTGACGTTCACGATCCCGCTGGGGCCGATCATGCGGCGCTCCGTCGTCCTGACGGTGAGGACACCGCCCGCGTACGAGACCTCCGTCTGCTCGGCGGCCTTGACGTCCTTGCCGCGCTTCGGGTTGCCGGGCCGCACCTCGACGACGGTGTCGGGGCGATCGCTCGCGGTGAACTGGATGGAACCGGCGCCCACATGGGCGTTGACCGAAATGGCCTCGGGGGTCTCGTAAGTAGGCATGGCTGTCCCGTCCTCCTGGCTCGATGGGGCGTCCCCGCTGGTGGGACGTGGTGTGCCGTTCTGCTGGGGGCAGGGGTGCGGTTAGCGCACCCAGCCCGTGAAGCTCTGTCCGACGGTGCGGCTCTTCTCCGGTGTGCGGGGTGCCGCGCCGCCGTCGACCGAGGCGGAGACGGCGCGCACCAGCCACGCGTTGACCGAGAGGCCCTCGCGGCTCGCGGCCTCCTCGGCGCGGGCCTTGAGGTGGGCCGGCAGGCGCAGGTTGACGCGGGCGGTGCCGCCTTCGTCGGCCTCGGGTACGGGCGACACGGCGGGTGCCTGAAGGGGCTCGGCGGGTGCTGCCGGGGTGTCGCGCGGCTGGGGTGTCACCACGAACTCGGGGTCGAGCCCCCGCAGCCGTACGTCGACCGAACCGGGCGCCAGGTCGCGGGTGATCTCGTCCATGGCGGCGGAGAGCACGTTGAGCATCGTGAGCCGGGTGGCCGACTCCAGCGGAGCGGTGAGCCGCTCGGCCAGCTCGCGTGCTTCGTCCCCGCCGGCTTCGGCGGCCACCGCGAGTTCGCGGTGCAGGTTGTCGACGTAGGGCGTGAGGTCCATGACGTCATAGTGGCACCACTATGGCGCCACGCGCAAGTGTTATGGCGCCAAGCGGTGCCAAGTGGTGCCAAGCGGTGCCACATGACGCCGAGGTGGCGTCACGTGAAGGTTGCGTGCATGTTGAACCATTCTCGTCTCCGGTACGTGATCATCGGAGACACATTTATGCCGTACCCCTGAGGAAATTCATGACGCGCAGATGGGCGCTTATCACCACGATCGCCGTATTGGCCGTCGCCCTGGGCTTCGTCGCCTTCCAGATGGTGCGCAGCGGCCAGGGCTCGGAGAAGGCGCAGGCCGACGAGAAACCCGCCGCGTCGTCGAGCCCGAGCGCCACCGCCGAGTCCCTCGACGGCCTCGGATGGTGGCCGCTGCACCGGTCTGGCACCGCGAAGGTCGGTGAGCACGACGCCGTGTTCGGCGACGGCGTGAAGTGGACCGAAGGCCCCGAGGGCGGCGCCCTCCAGCTCAACGGCACCAGCGGATACGCCAACACCAACACCCGCCTCGACACCGCGGGCAAGGACTACTCCGTCGCCGCGCGCGTGCGCCTCACCGACCGGGACCTGAAGGGCATGCACACGGCGCTGTCCCAGGACGGCGACAAGAACAGCGCGTTCTTCCTCCAGTACTCCGGCCAGGACCAGAACTTCGCCTTCAGTTTCCCCGGCGCCCGTACCGTCGCCGAGTCGTCCGAGGCACCGCGGCCCGACCGCTGGTACCACCTGACCGGCACGTACAGTCAGAAGGACCACCGGATGCGGATCTACGTGGATGGCAAGCCCGCTGGAACCAGGGTCGCTTCCAGCGGCGTCAAGCCCACGGGCAGCGTGATGATCGGACGCGGCAAGTTCGGCGGGAAGGCCACCGACTACTGGAACGGTGACATCGCCGATGTGCATGTCTACGACCGCGAGTTGACGTCCCGTGAGGTGAGCACGCTCTCCTCGCACGAACCGGGCTGACAGGCGCCGAGACGCCGAACGTCACCGCCGCCGCGGGGGGGGCGGGGGGCCCCCCCCCCCCCCCCCCCCCCCCCCGGGCCGGGGGGGGGGGGGGGGCGCCCCCCCGGGGGGGGGGGGGGGGGGGCGCCCCGGGGGGGGGGGGGGGCCCCCCCCCCATCTTTCCAGCCCCGCCGGCGTTTGAGGCG
>NZ_JBIWLG010000021.1:14246-101150 GCF_044766085.1 Streptomyces sp. NPDC102360
TTGAGTAGCGTTTGTTCTCGCACCTTTCCTTGCGCGCGCGGGGTCCATGCGGGCCCGCGCGCCGGTGCCCCCCGCCCCCGGGGCGGCGCGGCGCCCCCCCCCCCCCCGCGGCGCCCCGCGGCGATGCCTGTCGGTTTGCTCCGCACCCGGCGGAACCCGTCTTCCCCCACAGACGATCCGGAGAGGAAAGGCCCTTGTCGGCCAGTGCTTCGCCCGAAGACCGGATACCCGGCCCCCACGCCGCGGACCTCCAGCCCGACGAATTCCTCAGAGCGCTCTACGAATTCCACGGCACCGCGCTGCTGCAGTTCGCCGCGCGGCGACTGGAGGGCGACTGGCACCGCGCCGAGGACATTTTGCAAGAAGTCGCCATACGGGCCTGGCGACATGCCGCGGAACTCGACCCGACCGCGGACTCGGCGCGGCCCTGGCTTTTCACCGCGCTGCGCAACCTCGTCATCGACGGCCACCGCGCCCGCCAGGCCAGACCGCCGGAGACCGGCGACCCGGAACTCGCCCACCTGCCGGTGTCCGACAACGTGGACCACATCCTCACCACCCAGGTCCTCGTCGAGGCGCTGGGGGACCTGCGCCCTTCCCAGCGCGAGGTCCTGCTGCACGTCCACTACCTCGGACGCACCGTCAACCAGACGGCCAAGGTGCTGGGCGTGCCACCGGGCACCGTCAAGTCCCGCACGTACTACGCCGCCCGCGCCATGCGCGAGGCGCTGAACAGGCGCGGTCTCTACGCGCACGGCGTGGCGGACAGCGAGGCGGCGTGACACTCAGGAGACCAGTCGTCCCGCATGGCGGGTGATCTCCAGGCCGAGCGGTCCGGTGTCGAGCGAGCCGTCCGCGCCGGCCTTCCAGCGCCAGCCGGTGGGCGCCTCGCCGAGCACGAGCAGGGCGTCCGTACGGCGCAGGCCCGTGAGCACCTCGTCCCGGCGCGGGAGTTGGGTGGCGTCCACGACGAACAGGTGGGGCACCTCGCCCTGCACGGCGAGCCGGCTGCTGCCCTCGATCAGCCGGAACACCTGCGTGACGTCGGCCGACCCGGCCGCCGGTACACCCGCGTTCGCCGACGCCGCACTGGCGAAGGCCTCCTCCAGGCTTGCCGCGCTGTGCAGCCGCGAGCTGCGCGTCTCGTCGCCCGCGAGGAGCCGGCCGTCGGCCACCGAGCCCACCAGCGTGACCTGGGCGAGCGCCCCCACGGGACCGGCGATCGCTTCGAGGACGAGGGCGCGCGCCATGCGGCGCACCTCGTCGTCCGGGCCCGTCACCGAGACGGGGCCCACCGCGCGGGACAGGTCGACCAGCACCCGGTCGGGCCCGGCCAGGCCCACCGTCACCGTCAGCGCGTACGGCAGGGCCGGCTCGCCCTCGGGTCCCGGACGGTGCAGATCGGCGGGCGAGATCGTCCAGCGCTCGCCGTCCTGCTCGGCCTTCCAGGGCGCGGGCGCGTTCTCCTGGGCTCCGGCGAGCAGCAGTCCCAGCCGCTCCTCCGAGTAGACGACCGCGTACAGATCGGGCAACGACCTGCCGGAGCGCAGGCATTCGCCCGTAAGGCGGCGCAGGCCCGCGTCGACCACGTCGAGCGCCGCCCGGCCCGTGACGGCGGCCGAGGCCTTGACGGGCTTCGGCGGGCGGTTCCGCAGCTCCGTGACGATCAGCACCGTCACCGCCGCGATCAGCGCAAGACCCAGCACCGCGGCCAGGACGTACCAGATCATCCACTGACTCCTTGTCACAAAACGGGAGCTGCACGGCCGCTGCGCCGTGCACCCGATGGCCTCTACGGCGCCGGTCGGCGGATGGTTCACCTGGGATGTCCGTGAACCATCCGCCGGCAGCACCCGTAGTCACGACAGTGGTACGGAAGCCGCCGACCGCGGCTGCCCAGGCCCGCATTCACCCTGGCTGGAGGACGTTTTCGTGTCGTTGATGTTGACCGTGGTCGAGGCGGGTGGTGACGCGTTCGACGTCCACCTCGACGCCGACCCCGACACGCCCATGAGCGCTGTCGCGGAGGCGCTGGCCGGGGCGGGAGGCGTCCACCGGCCCCCGGAGGGCCTCGGCCTGTACGCCGACGACCGGCTGCTGCCCTGGGACATGCGACTGCGGGACGCGCCGTTGCAGGACGCCTCCATCGTGGGTCTGGGCCGCCCGGCAGGCACCGCGGCCGCCGAACCCGACGGCCTCGTGGAGGTCCGTGTGGTCGGCGGCCCCGGCGCGGGCGCCGTGCACCGCATGGACATGGGGGAGTACCGGATCGGCCTCGGCCACGACGGCTCCGCCCAGGTGCTGCGCGCCGTCCCCGACCGCCCGTCCGCCGTGCTCACGATCGCCCCCGGAGGACGCTGCCGGATCGCGCCCGACGCCTCCGCGACGGGCGGCGGCTCCGTGCAGCTCGACCGCGAGGACGTCACCGAGTCCGTCGCCTGGCCGGTCGGCGCCCAGCTCCTCGTCGGCGACTGCCTGCTCGAACTCGCCCTGCCGCAGAAGCCGGACGCGGCCGTGCAGCCCTCCGAGGACGGCACCGGCTGGGACTACAACCGGCCGCCCCGGCTGCGGCCCGCCGAGCGCGCCACCCACTTCGCACTGCCCTCGCCGCCCGCCCCGCTCGCCGCCCGGCCGCTCCCGTGGATCACGGCGGCGGCCCCGCTGGTGATGGCCGTCGTCGGCGCGGTGGCCTTCAACCGCATGACTATGCTGCTGTTCGGGCTGCTCTCCCCGGTCGTCGTCGTCGGCAACTACGTGATGAGCCGGCGCTCCGGCAAGCAGTCCCACTCCGACAGGGTCGCCGAGTTCGAGGAGAAGAAGGCGCGCATCGAGGGCGACGCCAATGAGGCCCTGACGGCCGAACGCACCGCCCGCCGCCGCGGCTTCCCCGACCCGGCCGAGGTCGTCCTCACCGCCGTCGGCCCCCGCCGCCGCCTCTGGGAGCGCCGCGCCACCGACGCCGACTTCCTCGAACTCCGCGTCGGCACCCACGACATGGACTCCGAGGTCGTCCTCCACGACCCGACGAAGGACGAGCACCGCCGCCAGGACCCGTGGACCGCGTACGACGTGCCGGTGACGGTGCCGCTGCGCGAGCACCACGTCCTCGGCATCGCGGGCCAGGGCCCCGCCGCACGCTCCGTGGCCCGCTGGGCCGTCGCCCAGGCCGCCGTCCTGCACAGCCCCCGCGACCTCCAGATCCACCTGCTCACCACCGGCGAACAGGGCCGCGACGGCTGGTCCTGGCTGCGCTGGCTGCCGCACGTCCGCAAGAAGTCCGGCGACACCCCGGCCGCCATCGGCTACGGCACCGAGAGCTGCGCCCGGCGCGTCGCCGAGCTCACCGCGCTGATCACCGAGCGCGCCACGGCGACGGCGGCCGAACGGCGCGGCAAGGCCGCGGGACCCGACATCCTCGTCGTCCTCGACGGCGCCCGCAGGCTGCGCTCGCTGCCCGGCGTGACGCAGATCCTGCGCGAGGGCCCGGCCGTCGGCGTCCGCGCGCTCTGCCTGGACTCCGAGGAACTGCTGCTGCCCGAGGAGTGCCAGGCCGTCGTCGCCGAGGAGCCCGGCGGCACCATCCGGGTGGGCCGCTCGGGGCGTGGCACCGTCACGGGCGTCCGGCCCGACACGGTGTCCGTGGACTACTGCCGTTCGCTGGCCCGCGCGATGGGCCCGCTGCGCGACCCGGGCGGCGGCGACGATGAGGCCGCGGTGCTGCCCGCCTCCGCGCGGCTGCTCGACGTCCTCTCCCTCGACCCGCCGCAGGCCTCCGGTATCCGGGCGCGCTGGCTGGCCGGGGGCCGCTCGACCCGGGCGGCCGTCGGCGTCTCCCTCGACGGTCCGTTCCACCTCGACCTGAAGCGCGACGGCCCGCACGGCCTCGTCGCGGGCACCACTGGTTCCGGCAAGTCCGAGCTGCTCCAGACCATCGTCGCCTCCCTCGCCGTGGCGAACCGCCCCGACGCGATGACCTTCGTACTGGTCGACTACAAGGGCGGCTCCGCGTTCAAGGACTGCATGGACCTGCCGCACACCGTCGGCATGGTCACCGACCTCGACGCACACCTCGTCGAGCGGGCCCTGGTGTCGCTGACGGCGGAACTCACCCGCCGCGAGCACATCCTCGCCGCGGTCGGCGCCAAGGACATCGAGGACTACGTCGATCTCCTGGAGCGCGAGCCGAGGGCGGGCCACGTGCCGATGCCCCGACTCCTCATCGTCATCGACGAGTTCGCCTCGATGGTGCGCGACCTGCCCGACTTCGTGAAGGGCCTCGTCAACATCGCCCAGCGGGGCCGTTCGCTCGGCATCCACCTGATCCTCGCGACGCAGCGCCCCAGCGGCGTCGTCTCCTCCGAGATCCGCGCCAACACCAACCTGCGTATCGCCCTGCGTGTGACGGACTCCGGCGAGAGCCAGGACGTCATCAACTCCGGTGAGGCGGCCGGGATTTCGCAGAGCAACCCGGGCCGCGCCTACGTCCGGCTCGGCCAGAACTCCCTCGTGCCGTTCCAGTCCGGCCGCGTCGGAGGCCGCAGGCCCGGCGCCACGACGGTCTCGCTGCCCGCGCCCTGGGCGGTGGCGGTCGGCTGGGAACGCCTCGGCGAACCCCTCCCGACGCGGCCCCGCGCCGCCGCCGCACCCGCCGAGGTCGAGACCGACCTCACCGGGCTCGTCACGGCGATCCGCGAGGCCGACCGCGAGATGGGCATCCCCGCCCAGCACAGCCCGTGGCTGCCGCCGCTGCCCGAGGCCCTGGTCACCGGCGAACTCCCGCCGCCCGCACCCTCGGACTACGATCTGGCGCCCGTCGCGTACGGCGTCGTGGACCTGCCCGCGCAACAGGCCCGGCAGGCCCTGGTGATCGACCCGGCGACGCTCGGCCACCTGCACATCATCGGCTCGCCCCGCCAGGGCAGGTCGCAGACGCTGCGCACCATCGCCGGCGCCATGGCCCTCGCCCACTCCGCCGACAAGCTGCACATGTACGGCATCGACTGCGGCAACGGCGCGCTGCTGCCCATCGAGGGCCTGCCGCACTGCGGAGCCATCACCCAGCGCACCCAGCCCGACCGGGTGGCCCGGCTGCTCGCCCGGCTGACCGGGGAGCTCGGCCGCCGCCAGGAGATGCTCGCCGCCCGCGGCAGCGCCGACCTGGCGGAGCTGCGCCGCGCACTCCCGGAGGCCGAACGCCCGCCGCACATCGTGCTGTTCATCGACCGCTGGGAGGTCTTCGACAAGCAGCTCGGCGAGTACGACTCGGGCAACCTCCTCAACTCCGTGATGACCCTGCTCCGCGACGGCGCCAGCGTCGGCATCCACCTCCTCATGACCGGCGACCGCGCGCTGTTCTCCAGCCGCGTCAACGGCTCCACCGAGGACAAGCTCGTCCTCAAGCTGAACGAGAAGTCCGAGTACGGCCAGATCGGCATCACCCAGCGCAATGTCCCCGACGAGATCCCGCCGGGCCGCGCCTTCCGCGCCGCAGACAAGGCGGAGGTGCAGATCGCGCTCCTCACGGCGAACCCGGAGGGCCAGGCGCAGGCCGGGGCGCTCCAGCAGATCGCCGCGCACTGCCGCGAGCAAGCGGCTCATCTCCCGGCCACCACACGGCCGTTCCGCGTCGACACGCTGCCGGACCGGCTCACCTGGGAGCAGGCGATCCAGTACGTGCCGCGGCCGTTGCCGTCCGCGCGGTGGGCGCTGTCCGGTGTCGGCGGCGACGAACTCGCGGCGGTAGGCCCCGACTTCTCCGTCACGCCGACGTTCATCGTCTCCGGCCCCGCCCGCTCGGGCCGCAGCACCGTCCTGTCGACGCTGGCGCTGTCGCTGCTCTCCGTCGGCGCACCCATCGTCGTCGGCGCGCCCGCCAGGTCGCCGCTGCGCCGGCTCGCCGGACGGCCCGGTGTCCTCGCGGTGTTCGACGAGTCGGACATCGACCCCTCGGCCCTTGAACAGGCGCTCGGGGCTTCGCGGAAGGGCGCCGTGGTGATCCTCGACGACGCCGACCTGCTGCTGAAGTCGAGGGCCGAGCCCGTCCTCACCGAGATCGCCAAGACCGGTGCGGAGAACGGCCGCGGCCTGGTCCTCGCGGGCCAGACGGACCGCCTCTCCTCCGGCTTCTCCGGCTGGCACACGGAGGCCCGCCGCAACCGCTGCGGCCTGCTCCTGAAGCCGCAGAACATGAGCGACGGCGACCTGATCGGCGTCAAGATCCCCCGCAGCCGCCTGGGCGCGACCCGCCCCGGCCGGGCGATCCTGCACCTGGGTGACGGGGTGCTGAGGACGGTGCAGGTCCCGGAGACGGTGCTGCCGGCGGCCGAGGGCTGACCCGACGGGGACGGCATGCGCGAGGGCCCCGCACCGGCTTCGGCCGGTGCGGGGCCCTCTTCCGTGTCGCCCCGGTCAGGTGGTGCCGGGCAGGTAACTGTCGTCGTGCACCGGCGGGGTGGTGTGCCCGGTGAAGGCCAACGGCCCGTAGGCCAGGCCACCCACGCCCAGGGCGAAGCCGGCCACGTCCGTGCGGGTCCAGGCGTGGGTGAGGCCCCGCAGGCCGTCCAGGGTCGGCAGCCTCAGGACCGACGAGGGGGCCCGGAAGCCGTTCGCCAGGATGTTGGCCAGCACCGAACTCACCGCACCGGTCGGGTTCCGCATCGACCTGGCGACGAACGCGAGATCGTCGATCTTGGATCCGATCCCCTTCACCGCGTTGACGATGTCGGTGGGGAGCTTCCCGAAGTCCTTGCCGGAGATCCAGATGTTCCGGCGGACCTTCCCCAGGGCCTCGGGAATCTTCTTGAACTCGCCCCGGAACTCGTTGAACCCGCTGCTGACCTTGCTGATGCCGCCGCCCGCCCCGCCCACCTTGACCGCGGACGTGACCGACTTGGCGATCGAACCGACGCCCTTGAGAACGGCGCCGCCGCCGAGGAACAGCCCGATGCTGCTCAGCACGATGCCGAGGACGTTGAACTCGCCCGTCTCCGCGCTGATGGACATATTGATCCCGAACGCCGTCGCGCCGGTCACGAAGCTGCCGATGGTCAGGGCGAGTCCGATGCCCTGCAGACCGGGCACCAGCATGGCCAGCACGCCCAGCACTCCGCTGATGATGCCGAGGACGAAGCTGAACGTCTTGCGGATCTTCTCCCAGAGGCTGTAGCCGTCGACGGACTCGCCGCGGGCGTCGTCGAGTTTCTGGGCGGCGGTGGAGGCGTCCTGTTCGCGTACTTCGCGGGCGTCCTCGGCGAGCATGCGGGCGGCGTCGAGGTCGGCCTGCGCGTCGTCGGCGTGCCCCTGGGCGGTGGACTGTCTGCCGCGCGCCTCGTCCAGCGCGCGGCGGGTGCTCGCGCGGGCCTCGTGGTCGTCCGGCGGATGGTGCGCGGCGTCCAGCCGGCCGATGTCCGCACCGGCGGCCTTGACCACCTCGGTGGCCGACTCGAGCCGCGCCTTGGCCTCCCGGCCGTCCTCCAGCGCCCTGTCGGCGTTGCGCTGCTGGTCGAGCAGCGAGTGCGCGTACGTGTCGAGAGCGCCGGCGGCCTGGTCGTAGGAGCTGTGCAGCTTGCGGACCTGCTCGGCCAGATCACCGAGCTTGTCCCGGAGCTTGTCCATGGACTTGCCCTCGCCGACCTGGTTGTCCTCCAGCCGGGAGAGCAGGGGCAGGGCGTCTCCCGCGTCGTCGGCCACCGAGCGGTAGCCGCGCGCGAGTCTGCCGAGCATCTCCGCGTCGCCCGGGGTCGGGTCGTCGGAGAACCCGAAGACGTCTTCCCAGTCGGACACCGGCGGACGTGCCATGGATGTCACCTCACTATTCGTCGGCTCCCGGCACACTTCTTCAGAGGTGGCGGAACCAGTCCGGGTCGGCTGCCTGAGCGGTTCGGTTGAGATACTGCTCCATACCGTCGGCGACATTCATGCGGCTGTCGTTTTCGTGGTCCCAGACGTAGATGTTCGTTCCCGTCCCGGTCCGGGCGAAGGCGAACTGATCCCCGCCCCCGTTGTCGCCGAAGAAGAGAAGCGAGTCGAACGGCATGTAGAGCTCACGGATCGATTCGTCCGTGCGCAGGAAGGTGTTGTCCTCTTGGATCCTCTGCAGGTCCCAGACGACTCCGCCGCCGAACTCGTCACGTACGCCGTTGCTCTCGGACAGCAGCGCCTTGAGGTCGTCGGGGAACGGATGCCGCAAAGCCGCTTCGACGGCCGCGATGTCGTCCTGGAGGGCGGGGTCTGCGAGTTCCCACTCGACGCCGAGACGGTTGATGAGCTCTTTCCACATGTACGTCACCTTTGCGGAGGAAGTTTCCTGGGCGGGATCAAGACCGACGCTAGCGGACGGGCGGATCGAACTCCTTCCCGAACTTGGTGTCGATGTCGGTCGCCTTGTCCAGGAAATCCTGACGGGTCGCATTGGGATTACTCTTGTAGAAGGAATCCCACTCCTTGCGGATGCCGCTCAGATGGACCCTGCCGTTCACGGCCTGCGGAATACCGCGCAGGTTTTCCAGAGAGTTGATCTCGTCCCGCCTGAAGACGTTCGGGTACTTATTGAGGACCTGCTGTTCGATGGCGTGATGGATCACCATCGGCTTCCCCTTCTGGGCAGGGTTGGCGTTGAAGAACGTATCCCGGTACTTGTCCGATCCGTTCTGGCCAATCCTCGCCGGCTGGTGCCTGGGACGCAGGTTGTGACCCCCGCAGTTGGCGAGGCCCAAGGGGTCCATCGTCGTCCGCGGGTCGTCGGCATAGGCCACGGGGTTGGGCGCCGGCTCCAGCCCCAGTGGGTCCGGTGAGACGTAGCGTCCGGTCTCGGGGTCGTAGTGGCGGAAGTAGTTGTAGTGGAGGCCGGTTTCGGGGTCCTCATACTGGCCGGGGAAGCGGAGTGGGGTGACGGCCGTGGCATCCCGGTTGCGGGCGGTGGTGCCCCACAGAGTGGATCGGGAGCGCCAGGCGATGGCGCCCTGTTCGTCGACGAGTTCGGTGGGCGTGCCGACCAGGTCGGTGACGATGGAGAAGAAGCGGGAGTCGTACTCACCCTGGGTGAGGTCGCCGCCGGGGCGGGGTTTGCGTTCGAGCTGAGTGAGCGGCCGGTGGCCGTCCTGGTCCCAGGTGACGGTTACGCCGGTGACGGTGTCGGTCTGTTCGGCCAGGCAGGTTCCGTCCCAGGTGAAGTGGACTGCCTCGGTGACCGAACCGTCCTCCCCCATCCGGTACTTGGCGGTGCGGCGGCCGAGCGGGTCGTAGGTATAGCGCCACAGGACGCCGTCCGGTGTGACGCAGGAGAGGAGCCGGTCCTCGGTGTCCCATTCGTAGCGCCAGGTGTCGGGCTTCCTCGACAGGTGCTGCTTCTGGCGGAGCACCATGCGACCCGCGGCGTCGTATTCGTAGCGGACGCGGCCTGCGGTCTGGATGCGAGTGCCGGTGTAGGTGCGGTCGCCGATGGCCTCTGCGCGGCCCGCCTTCTCGGGCCAGGTCGCCGACGTCTGGTTGCCGGCCTGGTCGTAGGCGTAGGTCTCGGTCCAGCCGTCAGCGGTCACGGCCAGGGGGCGTCCGCTCCGGTCGAGTTCGAGGTGCTCGGCCCGGTTCGTCGCAGCGTCCGTGACAGCCGTGAGACGGTCGTCCGCGCGGTAGGTGTAACGGCGGTCGCGGAGGGAGTGGCCCTGCGCGACGAGGCTGTGGGCCACCGGACGACCGGCCGGATCCCAAGCGGTCCTGGCTTCCACGAGCGAGCCGTTGGCGCCCCAGACGCGGGTCAGTTCGCGGCCGAGAGCGTCGTGAGTGAAGCCAATACTGTGCCCCTCGATGGAGAGGGCATCGCGATTTCCGGCTGCGTCGTAGCCGAGTTCGGTGACGGCGCCGGTAGGGGTGGTGCGGGAGGTGCGTCGGCCGAGAGCGTCGTAGGTGAAGCAGGTGGTACGGCCGTCGACGGTCTCGGCCAGAACCCGTCCCATGACGTCCCGTTCGAGCTCCAGTGTTACGTGAGGGGAAGCTGCCCGGACGAGTGTCCCGCACGAGTCGTACGTGTACGACGTGGTCGTCCCCGCGATGTTCTTGGTCAGCAGATCACCGACGGGGCTGTACTGGAAGGCGACCTCCTCGCCCAGAGGAGTGGTGCGAGAGACCACACGGCCCACGGCGTCATGTGCGTACCCGACTTCGCGGTCGTCGAAATCGGACTCCGCTACGAGGTTGCCTGCGAGGTCGTAGGTGTAGTCCCAGGTCAGCCCCTGCGGGTTGGTGACCCGGGTGAGGCGCAGCTCCGCGTCGTAGCCGAAGGTGTAGCGGACGCCGTCCGGGCCGGTGCGGGCCACGAGCTTGTCGAAGTGGGTGTACTCGTAGCTGCTGGCGTCGCCTGCGGGGCCGGTACCGGTGAGGCAGTTGCCCTCCCCGTCCCACGTCATGCTCTCGCCGCGGCCGTCAGGCTCTGTTCGTTCCGACAGCCGACCCTCGACGGTCCACACGGTGCGAGTGGTCGCGCCCAGTGGGTCGGTGACGATCGTGGGACGCCCGAACGCGTCACGTTCGATCGTCGTCCGGCCCTCGGCAGAGGTGGCGAACACCAGGGGAAGGCCCGCGCCATCGACTTCGTACGCGGCCTGCGCACCGGCCGGGTCCGTCACCGAGGCGAGCGCGCCGGTGTCGTGATAGGCGAAACGGTCGGCGGTGCCGTCCGGGGAGGTGATGGACGTCAGGTTGCCCCGCTCGTCGTACTCGTGCCGCCATATCGCCCCGTCCGGCCTGGTCACCTCGACCGGCAGGTTCAGCTCGTTGTACGACGCGAACGAGTTGGCACCGTCCGGGAGACGGATCGCCGTCAGGTTCCACGTCTTGTCGTACGTGTACCGGGCGGTGTGCCCCAGCGGGTCCGTCCGCGACAGGAGGTTGTCGTAGCGGTCCCACTCGGAGGCGGTGGTGTGGCCCAGGGGGTCGGTCTCGGCGACGACCTGGTACAGGTCGTTGAGCTGGTAGACGGTGGTGGCGCCGCAGGCGTCGGTGTAGTAGGTGCGGAGCTCGACGGGGTCATAGGACCAGTGGGAGGAGAGGTAGCCGTCGGGGCCGATGGTCTCGGTGACGCGGTTCTCGTCGTCGTAGACGTACCGGTACGTGGAGTCGTTCCTGTCCGTCCACGAGGTGATGCGGTGCTGCTCGTCGTAGCCGAACACCATGGCCTTGCGAGACGAGTTCACCACGTGGGTGAGGTTGCCGTCGGCGTCGTGCTCGTAGGACATGACCTCGACGGGACCATCGGGAGTGGCGACCGAGAGGCCGGTGATCAGGCCGGTGACGCAGCGGACCTCGACGCGGTAGCCGCCGGAGTGCAGCAGCTCGGTCGGAGTGCCGTCCTCCAGGCGGTTGATGACGATGTCGTTGTCGTTGCGGTCGTGCCAACGCGTCAGCCAGAAAAGGCCGTTCTCGTCGTCGGGGTGGTCGGCGAAGGTCTGGACGATACCGGTGTGGGGGTCGGCCACGCGGTAGGTGACCCGGCCCGTGGTCTCGTCGGTTCCGGCACAGGTCAGCGGGAGGCGGGCGCCCTCGTCGGGCCAGACCGGGTCGGCGGACTCGTCGGCGGGCAGGCTCGGGTAGGTGAGGATGGACCCGTCCTCGCGGGTCCACCACACGCGCCCCTGGCCCTCGATCTCCAGGCGCTCGTCGAGTACGGAGGCCCAGGAGGGGCCGAAGAACTGGCCGTAGCGGTACGTCGACAGATACGTCCGGGAGATCGTCAACGGCAGCACGCCCGGCAGTTCCAGGTCGGTCTCGGGCAGAACCATCTCACCGCTGGCGACGTCGACCGGGTCGCCCGCACACTTGCGGTCGTTCAGACCCCGGCCCACGGCGCGATTGTTGACCGGCTTGGGGGACGAGGGCTTCACGCCCTTGAGGGCGGAGCCGAGTCCCTTGACGCCCTTGAGGAGTGCGCCGCCGCCGGCGACGAGTCCGACGATGCCGAGGACGATTTCGCCGATGTCCCAGTCGCCGGTCTCGGCCATGATCGACATGTTGATGCCGAGTGAGGCGGCGCCGGCGACGACGGCGCCGATGGTGAGCGCGATACCCAGGCCTTGCAGGCCGGGTATCAGAAGGGCGAGCACGCCGAGTACGGCGCTGATGATGGCGAGGGCCTTGCTGAAGGCCTTCTTGATTTTGTCCCAGAGGCTGTAGCCGGCGACGGATTCGTCGCGGGCGTCGTCGAGTTTCCCGGCGGCGACGGAGGCGTCTTCCTCGCGGACCTGGCGGGCGTCTTCGGCGAGCATGCGGGCGGCGTCGAGGTCGGCCTGGGCGTCGTCGGCCTGGGCCTGGGCGCCGGACTGTTTGCTGTGGGCTTCGTCGAGGGCGCGGCGGGTGCTGGCGCGGGCTTCCTTGTCGTCCGGGGGGTGCTTGACGCCGTCGAGGTGGCTGATGTCGGCAGTGACCGCCTTGACGACATCGGTGGCGGAATTCAGCCGGTCCTTGGCCTCGCGCCCCTTTTCCAGGGCGTTGTCGGCGTTGCGCTGCTGATCACGCAGCGAGTGCACATACGTGTCGAGGGCGCTGGCGGCCTGGTCGTACGAGCTGTGGAGCTTGCGGACCTGCTCGGCCAGGTCGCCCAGCTTGTCGCGGAGTTTGTCCATCGTCTTGCCCTCGCCGACCTGGTTGTCCTCCAGGCCGGAGACGAGGGGCAGGGCATCACCCGCGTTGTCCGCGACGGAGCGGTACTGGCGGGCCAGGTCTCCGAGCATGTCCGCATCGCCGGGGGTCGGGTCGTCCGAGAACCCGAAGACGTCTTCCCAATCGGACACCGCTGGACGCGCCATGGCCATCCCCCATCTTTCTTCTGGCCGGATCCGGGCAGACCGGTAACGGCTGCTGCGTTCGGTAACGAACAATCAGATTTCGTGCTCGCCACAGGAACTGCGTTTCCTCCTGCGGTATTTGCTCATCGTCTGCAATAGAGCCGGCGGGCGCCCTTCACGCATCGGCGCCGATTCGAGACCGCAGCGTCTGCGGGAGTTCGTACACCGTCTCCCTGGGCAGCAGACTTCTCGCCTCTTCTGTCTCCCCGTTACACACCCGTGCATGAATGCGGTGCGCCGGCGTGGTGACGTCGGTGATGCCAACCACCCATGCGTCGACGTACCGTTCCACCGCTTCGCCGGACAGGCCCACCTGTACCGCTTTGCGGTCGGTGCGATTGAGGTGCAGATCCCGGTCCGGGTCCCACTGCACCCGTACCGGGCTGAGACGTTTCTGCCGCTGCCACTCCTCCGCATCGGAATGAACCGAGCGGGAATGACTGCTGAGGCTCGCATGGGCCAAGGCCCACTCGAATCCCTCGCGTCGGATCTCCACCGCCAGAATGCGTTCCTGGGAGGGCTTGGAGGCCCAACCTGAGCGGTACATCATCCACAGGAAGGAAGGCTTGATCCAGGTCATGCGGTCGCGCTTGAACGGCGCGACGAAGGTTCCCGCTTCCAGCGCCGCATCGGCGACGGCGGGCGAGTACGCCTGGTACACCGTGATCGTCTCATCGGTGTACCAGGCGCGTACCGCCCGCTCCGGATGCCGCTCTTCCGCGCTCACGCCTTCCCCGGAATCCCGCCGCCGGACGAGGCGACCCACTCCTCGGTGCGCGACAGCTCGGGGCCCTGCACACTCGTGGCTCCCGCGGTGAAGGCGAGCCAGCGCAGTTCGTCGCAGCCGAAGAAGGACTCGCCCCAGGCGTCCACCCAGATGCGGACCTGCGACGGGCCTTCGCAGGTGGCGTCCCACCAGGCCCACCCCCGCGAGTACTCCTCGGGATCGAACCGGTACAGCCACTCCTGGACGTCCCACTCGGCGGCGCCCTTGAGTTCGAGGTAGCACCGCATTCCGGTCAGGGAGAACTCCGGCGCCTTCTCCGAGCCGCCGGAACCGATCGCGCGGAACCAAGCAGGAAGGTCTTCCTCCGGGAGGTCCGAATCGTCGAACTCGGCCGTTCCGGCCAACTCCAGAGCCACCTGGAGAACGGAGCGCAGCCGTTCCACGTAGGCCGCCGGTGAACCCTCCACCTGTGCGTCGAAACGCGACAGTACGGGCGGAGCCTCCTTGGCCGACGGGCCGCTCCTGACCCGGCGCAGCTCTTCCGCGACACTTTCGAGATCGTGCATCATTGCGAACCGCCGCCTCAGCCTTCCTGTACAACCCTGCCGGACCCGGGGACTATGTTCGCCCGCAGGTCGTTGAACATGCCCTGCGGAATACCGTAGAGGTCTGGTCCCTTGGTCGGATCGGAGATCTCCGGACGACCCTGCCGCATCTTTCGCCATTGGCTCTTGGAGATGTTATTGGGGTCGGGGTTACGCTGCGGGAGGGCCTCGGCACGGACACGTTCGCGGAATTCGTTCCGCACGCCGAACTTCACGATCTGGCCGCCGGCACCGCGGAACTCCAGGGTGTGCCTGATGTCGCCACTCATGTTGACGTACAGCTGCCCGGTGCCCGTGATCTTCACCTCGCCGTTGGAACCGATGTGGATGCGCTGACTGTCGGGGTGATCCGTCTGCTTGCGATACACCGGAACGTCGGTGCAGGGGTCGGGCGCCAGCCCCATCGCGTCGCTGTTCGTGTGCGGATTGTGCACATACGCCGACGGGTTCGGCGCCGGTGCAAGACCCAGCGGATCCGGTGACGCGTATCGCGCCGTGTCCGGGTCGTAGTGCCGGAAGAAGTTGTAGTGCAGGCCCGTCTCGGGGTCGGCGTACTGGCCCGGGAAGCGCAGCGGGGTGTAGGCGGTGGCATCGCGGTTCCAGGACGTTCGGCCCCACAGTGTGGCGTGGGACTGCCATGCCACGCCGCCGTCCTCGTCGACGAGTTCGGTCGGAGTGCCCACCAGGTCCGTGACGATCGCGAAGAAGCGCGAGTCGACCTCGGACTTGCTCAGGTCCGCGAGGTCCTGCCCGGCCGACCGCGGCCTGCGCTCCAGCTGGGTCAACGGCCGGTCGCCTTCGTGCGCCCAGGTCAGGGTCACGCCGTTGGCCGTGTCGGACTGCTCGGCGAGCCGGGTGCCGTCCCAGGAGAAGTGCACGGCGGACGCCGTGGAACCCTCCTCCGCCAGACGGTACTTGGCGGTGCGCCGGCCCAACGGGTCGTAGGAGTACGTCCAGCGCCCACCGTCCGGTGTGACGCACGCCGTGAGCCGGTCCTCCGCGTCCCACTCGTAGCGCCACGTGTCCGGCTTGCGCGACAGACGTCGCCGCTGCCGGAGGACCATGCGGCCGCCGGCGTCGTGTTCGTAGCGGACCGCGCCCGCCGACCGGACCCGTGTTCCCTCGTAGGACCGCTCGCCGCGGGCCGTCGTGTGGCCCGCGGAGTCCGGCCAGGAGCCCTCGGTCTGGTTGCCGGCCCGGTCGTAGGCATAGGTCTCGGTCCAGCCCTCGGCCGTGACCGACAGCGGGCGGCCCACCGGGTCGAGCTCGAACATCCGCGTGGCGCCGCCCAGTGCGTCGTGCACCGAGGTGAGGTGGCTGTCGCCGCGGTACCCGTAGGTCCGGGACCGCATCGCTCGTCCCGGTACGGCCAGGTCCTGCGCCACCTTGCGTCCCGCCAGGTCCCAGGCGGAGGTCAGGGTGACGGGAGAAGCCTCCGGGCCGAAGGAGCGTGTCAGCTCGCGGCCCATGGCGTCGTGCGTGAAGGCGACGGTGTGTCCGTCGGAGGTGATCGACGCGGGGTTGCCGAAGGGGTCGTACGCGTACTCCGTGACCACGCCCGTCGGCGTCGTCCGGGAGGTGCGGCGGCCGAGGCTGTCGTACGTGTACCGCGTCGTTCGCCCGTCCACCGTCTCGGACAGCAGCCGCCCCACGAGGTCGTGCTCCATCGTCAGGGTCGACGTGGGGGACTCCGCCCCGGTCAGCTGACCGCCCGCGCCGTAGGTGTAGCGGGTGACCTGTCCGTCCACATCCTTCGACAGCGTGTGGCCCAGGAGGTCGCGGTGGTACACGAACCGGGTGCCGAGTGCCGTCGTACGGGAGGTCAGACGGCCCAACGGGTCGTGGCCGTAAGCCTGTTCGCGGTTGTCGAAGTCGGACTCGGCGACCAGGCGGCCTGCCGTGTCGTAGGTGTAGTCCCAGGTCAGCCCGTACGGACTGGTGACCTGGGCGAGCCGCAGCTCGGGGTCGTAGGCGAAGGCGTAGCGTGCGCCGTCCGGCGTGGTCCGGGCGGCCAGCTGGTCGAAGTGGGTGTACTCCATGGCCGTGGTGCCGCCGGCCGCGTCGGTGTGGGAGGTGCAGTTGCCCTCGCCGTCCCACGTCCAGGACTCCACCTCGCCGTGCGCGTCGGTGCGGGTGGCGATCCGTCCCTCGACCGTCCAGGTCAGCCGGGTGATTCCGCCCATGGGGTCGGTGTAGGCGACGCTGCGGCCGAAGGCGTCGCGTTCCAGTGTCGCGCTGTGGCCCTGCGCGTCGGTCACGGACAGCGGAAGTCCCGCGCCGTCGTTCACGTACCGCGTCCGCATGCCGGTCGGATCGGTGACGGACGCCGTGGCACCGGTGCGGTCGTAGTCGTAGCGCAGGGTCACACCGTCGGGTCCGGTGGTGGCCGTCGGGTTGCCCCGCTCGTCGTACACGTGCCGCCACACCGTCCCGTCCGGACCGGTTGTCTCGACCGGCAGGTTCAGCGCGTTGTACACCGCGGACGAGCCGTTCCCGTCCGCGAGGTGCACGGCGGTGAGGTTGTGGGAGAGGTCGTACTCGAAGCGTGTGGTGTTGCCGAGGGCGTCGGTGCGGGCGAGGAGGTTGTCGTAGCGGTCCCACTCGGAGTGGACGGTGTGGCCCAGCGGGTCCGTCTCGGCGACGACCTGATGCAGGTCGTTGAGCTGGAAGACGGTCGTGGCGCCGCAGGCGTCGGTGTAGTGGGTGCGCTGCTCGGCCGGGTCGTAGCTCCAGTGCGAGGAGAGACGGCCGTCGGGGCCGATGGTCTCGGTGACCCGGTTCTCGTCGTCGTAGACGTAGCGGTAGGTGGAGTGGTTCCGGTCGGTCCAGGAGGTGATGCGGGACTGCTCGTCGTAGCCGAACACCATGGGCTGACCCGAGGAGTTGACGACGTGGGTCAGGTTCCCTTCCGCGTCGTGCTGGTAGGACAGCACTTCCACTGATCCCTCGGGCGTGGCGACCGCCACGTCCAGCAGCAGGCCGGCGACGCAGTTCAGCTCGACGCGGTAGCCGCCGGAGTGGACCAGGGCCGTCGGAGAGCCGTCCGGCTCCCGCTCGACGTGCACCTCGTTGCCGTTGCGGTCATGCCACCGAGTCAGCCAGAACGTACTCGTCTCATGACCACCGGCATCGACGGAGCGGTCCGCGAAGACGTTGACGAAGCCCGTGTGCGGATCGACGACGCGATAGGTGAGGACGCCCTCGGCGGTCGTCTCGGCCGTCAGCGGGAGGCGGGGCCCTTCCTGCGGCCACACCGCGTCCTCGCTCACGGTGGCGGGAAGTCGCGGGTAGGTCAGGATCGACCCGTCCTCCCGCGCCCACCACACCACGCCCGTGTCGCCGACCTCGAGGCGTTCGTCCAGCGGCGAGGCCCAGGAGGGTCCGAAGAACTGGCCGTAGCGGTAGGCCGACAGATGCGTGCGCGTCAGCCGCAGCGGCAGTACACCCGGCAGGTCCACATCGGTCTGCGGCAGCAGCATCTCGCCGTTGGCCACGTCGACCGGGTCCGTCTTGCAGGTCTTGCCGCCCGCGGCACGGCTGTTGGAGCGGATGCCGGACCCGATGTTCTTCATCGAGCTGGGCTTGACGCCCTTGAGGGCGGAGCCGAGTCCCTTGATGCCCTTGAGGAGTGCGCCGCCGCCGGCGACGAGTCCGACGATGCCGAGGACGATTTCGCCGATGTCCCAGTCGCCTGTCTCGGCCATGATCGACATGTTGATGCCGAGTGACGCGGCGCCGGCGACGACGGCGCCGATGGTGAGCGCGATGCCCAGGCCCTGCAGGCCGGGTATCAGCAGCGCCAGCACGCCGAGTACGGCGCTGATGATGGCGAGGGCCTTGCTGAAGGCCTTCTTGATTTTGTCCCAGAGGCTGTAGCCGGCGACGGATTCGTCGCGGGCGTCGTCGAGTTTCCCGGCGGCGACGGAGGCGTCTTCCTCGCGGACCTGGCGGGCGTCTTCGGCGAGCATGCGGGCGGCGTCGAGGTCGGCCTGGGCGTCGTCGGCCTGGGCCTGGGCGCCGGACTGTTTGCTGTGGGCTTCGTCGAGGGCGCGGCGGGTGCTGGCGCGGGCTTCCTTGTCGTCCGGGGGGTGCTTGACGCCGTCGAGGTGGCTGATGTCGGCAGTGACCGCCTTGACGACATCGGTGGCGGAATTCAGCCGGTCCTTGGCCTCGCGCCCCTTTTCCAGGGCGTTGTCGGCGTTGCGCTGCTGATCACGCAGCGAGTGCACATACGTGTCGAGGGCGCTGGCGGCCTGGTCGTAGGAGCTGTGGAGTTTGCGTACCTGGCTGGCCAGGTCGCCCAGCTTGTCCCGGAGTTTGTCCATCGTCTTGCCCTCGCCGACCTGGTTGTCCTCCAGGCCGGAGACGAGGGGCAGGGCGTCGCCCGCGTTGTCGGCTACGGAGCGGTACTGGCGGGCGAGATCTCCGAGCATGTCCGCATCACCGGGGGTCGGGTCGTCCGAGAACCCGAAGACGTCTTCCCAATCGGACACCGCTGGACGCGCCATGGCCGCGACCTCACTTTCCCTGAGCTGCGTCGGTCGTGTCGGCTGCGTCGGCCGTGTCGGCCTGGCCGTCGAAGCGGAGCGACTCCGCGATCGCGTCGAAGACCTCGTAGAACTGCTCCGCCAGATCCACGTTGGGAGTGGAGCTGGCGATCACGAGGTAGTCGTGGGTGTTGGGCACCGGGACGAGGGTGTGCCGCACCGCGGTGGGAACCCGCTTCCCCTGGTAGTCCACGTCCTCGACGCGGGAGATCCGCCCGGCCGCCCCGGCGTGCGGCAGCTCCACCAACTCCACCTCGCCGGGCGGCAGTCCGCTGCCCTCCGCGTCGGTGCCGAGCTGCACGCCGGCGGCCATGACGAGGTCCGCCAGATCCTCCGACTCCTCCTCGGGAACGGTGATCCGCAGCACCACCGTCGTGGCGCTGAGCACCAGCGGACCGCTGCCCGCACGCAGGATCCTGAGCATGCCCGATGCCCGCAACGCACCCTTCGCGTGCGCTTCGCGGGCGATGCGCCGGGTGTTGCGGATCAGCCCGTCGACCTGCTCGCGGGTGAGCTGGGGGGCCTTCTCCACCTGTGCCTCGATACGGCGGCGGATCGACGCGTCCCGGGTGCTCGGGTCGAGGTCGAGATGCCACCACGAGTCGGGGAACCTCAGGCTGTACTCCGCGGGCGCGGCCGCCTCCGGCTGCTCCGTGGTCGGTTCCGTCATGGCGCTGTTCCCTTCCGCGTGACGTGTGCTGTCGTGACGTGTGGTGTCACGTGTCGTCACGCGTCCTGCTTGTCTTCGTCGAGCGACTTGACGGTCTCGTCGTCGGTCTGCGTGAAGTTCTCGGCGATCGTGTCCGTGTTGTCGGCGAACGTCTTCACGTTGTCGTGAACCCGCTCGTGACCTGCCACCCACGCCTTGTCGAACGCGTCGAGGGCGTCCGCGAGCGTGCTGTCGCCGGCCAGGCTCTTGAAGTCCCCCGCGCCGCCGGTGGCGTTGTAGAGCGTCGCGGAGTTCCCGATCAGGTCCCCGATGTTCTGGAGCTCCTTGACGGTGTCCTTCAGATCCTGCACAGGCACGCTGATGTTGCCCATCGGTGTCTCCTCTCCTGTCCCAGCCGCCCGGCCCCGCCCTCACAGGGAGAGCGGGGCCGGGCGATGCGGGGGAGCTTCAGCCGATGGAGCCGGCGGTCTGGTCGTCGGTGTCGACGAACGCGTCGGCGACCTGCTTGATGAACTCGCTGACACCCTGCAGACCCTCGATGGCCTTCTCGGTGCCGTTCTTGTACTCCTCCCAGTACGGGCGGAACTTGCTCTCCGAGCCGGGCGTCGCGTACGCGGCCTCGACCATCTCGTCCATCTTGGTGTTGGCCTCGTGCAGGCTCTGCTGCATGAGTTCCTTCTGGTTCTGCAGCCAGGTGGACGCCTCACGCATTTCTTCGGGGCTGATCTTGATGTTGCCGCCGGCCATCTCGGTTCCTTCTCTCGTCTCGATTCGCCCGCGGTCCTGGATCCGCGCACACCGGGGTCTACGGGGCACTCGGCGCAGCGGTTCATGGCTGTTGCGGAACGGTGACGAAAAGAGGGAGGGCACCGGACCAGGGGAAAGAACGTGTGGGCGATCGATGGGCAGCCGGTGGTCGACTAGTGGACGATCAGCGGGCAATCGGTGGTCGATCGGTGGGCGGGATCCGGGCCAGGAATGGACGAGGTGGAGGGGAGAGGGAGGGGGCGGGGACAGGACGAAGCCATGGAATGGAATGGACCGTGCCCGTGACCGAGGTGCCGTTACCCGGTGCTACCCGGCCGGGTCCCCGCACGCTTCCGAACGTGGCGCGCTCACCAGGTCGCCGCCGCAGGCACCCTGCTCCGCGCCTTCCATGACGCCACCCGCAACAGCCGCCTCAGCGGCCCCGGTTCAGTGATCTGCCACCACGACCCGGGCGCCCGAACAACACCGTGTTCTGCGACGGCGTCCCGTCCGCCTTCATCGACTTCGACACCGCGGCCCCGGGCGACCCGCTCGAAGACCTCGGCTACATGGCGTGGACCTGGTGCATCAGCTTCAAGCCCACGGCACCCCCAGCAACGGCCCAAGCCGCACAGGTCCGCACCCTCACCGACGCGTACGGCCTCGACGCCGCGTCCCGCGCCCACGTGCTGGACGCCGCACTGACCCGCCAACTCCGCAACGCCGATTGGTGGCGCACCCACCTCACGTCCCCACCCCACACGTCGCGTCCGCCGCCCAAATCCACGCACGCATCCACTGGTCCGCCCAAGAACACGCCTACACGACAACCCACCGCGATACCTTCGCGGCGGCCCTCCACTGACCGGGCCGGATCGGACCCGAGGGGGAACGCCGCCCTGCCCTTGGAACTGTGACGTAGGACTACGAATACGTCGTAGTCCTACGTCACAGTCTTGCCGCCGACCCGACACCACGGCCGACGGGCGCTCTTGCGCGGTCGGCCGGCTGCGCTGCTGCCACGACCGTGGGGCGTCGTGCTACCAGATTCCACCGCGCACCTTGCTGCCTCCTGCTGCTGCGATGATCCGGTCGTCTCGAAGGCGTGGGCCGTCGACGACGCTTGGACTCCGCCTCGGCGCCCCTCTGCCCGTCCGGTCCGGTGCCGCAGGACGCAGACGAGGGTTGTGGCCTTGGCGTCCCGCGCGGCAGTTGCCCAGCCTCTCGGGACCGGCCCGCCGGGTCTGCTGTGATGTGGGGAACCCCGAACCCACCCTCACCGTCTCGGATCTGCACGTGGTGATGTGCTGTGCGCGGTGCACTGTCACCTGTACGCGGTGCTGAGCTGCACTGTTTCGTGGGGAGTCGAACCCCCGCGTTGCTCTTCACGCGCCAGGAGTGGGCCGGAAACCCGCCGGCCCTCGGTGTGTGCACGCTTCCGACACGGCTACCTGCTGCTCCACATCCTCATGCCCTCCACGGACCACCTACTCCAGCAGATCAACCTCCCAGTTCGCCCGCTGGATACGCACGTCGATCTCGCGGATCTCGCGCGCGAGAACATCGGCCTGCGCGCGCAGCTCGCCGACCGACAGCGCGGACAGCATGACCAGCTCGGAACGCAGCTGCCGGCCGTAACCCCGCGTACCCGAACCCGCGGCCGCATCCGCCGCCGCGGTGATCACTGAATGGCGCAGCCGGAGCACGTCCCGGCGTGCGAGTGCGTCGGTGAGAGTGCCGTCCTCACCGACCCGCACCGCGGCATTGGTGCGGTTGATCCTCCGGATCAGCAGCTCCAGCCGGTCCAGCACCTCGCCGGCCTCGGCGAGCAACTGCGGCGCGTCCTCCGCGGGAGTCTCACCTTCCTGATAACGCGCGCTGTCAACGACACGCGACCGCAACTGCTCGACCCGCCGCGTCGTATCCGCGCGCTCCGCCAGTGCCTCGGCCAGTTTCATCGGCTCCACCCCCGCTCGTAGTTGGTCCGGCCGACTGTACGGACGGACGCCCTGCGAAACCACGGAATAACCGGCTCGCGGCTCACGGCTCGAATACGTCGTCGACGAAGTGGTCGAACTCTCCAGCCTGTACGCCGAGCGTGAAAGCGTTCCGCTTCTCCTGCGTTGTGGTGACTACGGTGTCAGGCGCGGAGGTCTCGCGCAGGTACACCAAGTCGCCCTCACTGACGGCAATTTCGATCCAGAGGCCCGCACCGTTCGCATCTTCGGGCGCGGCTCGCTGCCAGACGAGGTCGTCGGGTATGCCGGTGGAAGGTCGTCAGCCACAGGGGGTGGCGCTCTGCTTCACCACCGTATCTCCGCTTTCGACCAACCCCGCCCGGTTCCCGGGCACGTACACCCTCCAGCTCCCCCCACACGCCCCCCACGACCCCCGGCATCGCCTGCGCCCTGCTCCGCCTGGTCCTCAAAGCTCACGGCAGGTCTGAACTGGCGGAGTCCGCTGAGCGGAGGGCGGACGCGGGCTGTTTCTCGTGCGGGCCTACGCGGATGACTGGGGCGCGTACGCGTTCCCCGACGGGCAGGGCGGGAAGCTGCTGTGGGTCGAGTGCGGGGACGCGAACCGACGTGGTGGTGTCCGGTGCGGGTCCGCGCGCGGCTGGTGATCGCGGCCCAGGGGCGTCCGGTCGGAGGGTGTGCTGGGCCGGGCCGGAGGACGTAGCGCGCGCCCCGTCCGGGCTCGCGTGCCGAGCCAGTGGTCCGGTCGGCGGCGCTGTTGGACCTCGGCGAGATGCTCGTCAGGTCCCGGCGTTCAGGTTGCTGCCGTGAGCGTCGGGAGGTCGTGCCGACGGTCACGATCCCGACCGCGACCGTCGCCGATCTCGGTGAGCTGACCCGCCACGCGGTCATGCCCTCACCAGCCGCGAACCCCTTGACCGGGAAGGTCTTGAGCGCCCCCGGCGAGAGCCAGCGGGTTTGGCTGGTCGTGGGGGCGGGGGTGGGCTGCGGGCGACGGTGCGGGTTGAGCGGCGGGGGCGGGTGGTGCCGGTGGAATCGTTGGCTGCCGGTGGATAGATGTGCGTGCGCTGGAAGCGGTATTCGTGGGGCGCGGCCGCAGTGGTCTGCGACATCGCGGCGGAACCGGGCCCGGCATGCAGCCCGACTCGTCTGCTTTTGGGGTGGGCGGGGTCGCCGCGCGGTCGGGCGCGTGCGCTGGGCGGGCCGATGCCATAAGTGGCCGCGGGCTCGAGTGTCGGCCAAGACTCGAACATGCGGCCAAGCGCTTAGAAGGGTCATGGCCACTGCTCTCTTCATGGAGCCTTGACCTGCACGTATGCCATCAATCGGACGGCCCAGGGACGGCCCCGGCCCGTTGTCTTCGTGGCGACGGCAGTACCAGCAGCGTCAAGACGGAGGTACGCGCCACGGTCAGGATTCTGTCTGGTTCTGGCCGCTGCTTGACCTGCGCATATGACATTACGCTGCGCGTCTATGGGAAAAGCCATGCGTCTGTACTGGGGATACATCGCGGTTGGGGCCCTCATCGTGGCCTGGACCCAGCAGTGGGCACTTCCGGTCATCGCCGCCTTGTCCGTCGCAGTCTTCGGCTATGCCTCGTTCCAGGTGCCAGTCTGGTGTGGTGCGGTCAATAGAGGCGGACGGACCTACTGCCGGAACAACGCCTATGGCGTACTGATGGGATGCCGAAACCGCCAACATCGCTGGCAGAAGCTGAAGTTGATCGTGCTGCGCAACAGGGCGGGTGACGTCAGTCGGGCGGTGTTCCCCACTGCGAAAGAGAAGTTCAACGCATTCTTGGCCGTAGGAGGCCTGGTCTCCGGGTTCGCGGCAGTGATCGTCCCTGCCATCACTGGTGGTTGAACGGCCCATGCGCTTCGGACTGCACGGTGAACGGTCTTGAAGACTGTCGAGGCGAGAGCCTCCGTGGGTTGGGCGGAAGAGCCGCTCGAACGGGAACCTCAGGGGGCGCATGCAATGGTCGACGCTTGCCGCGACAGCAGTGGGCACGGTGCTTGGCGTGCTCGCTACGCTCGTTGCCGATCATGTCCGCTGGCGACGCGACCGTTCGGAGCGAGATCGTGACACGCTGCGCGCCGCGTTCACGGAGTACCTCACGGCGCTGTCGACAGCCAAGGACGCATTCTCCCGAGCAGAGACATCCCCTGAACGTATTGGCAAGGGGCACGTCGCGATCGCAGAACACGGTGTCTACGCAGCACGGCAGCAACTGGAACTAGTGGCGCAACGGGTGATCTTCGACAGTGCCGGTCGCGCCACCCTCTCTGTGCTCGACTTCCATGACGCGGTGGCTGCCGGCCACGCCACGAACTCCCCGGAGTACGTCAATGCTTGGCGATCTGCCCGCCAGACTCGGGCAGCGTTGATCGAGGAGATGCGGAAGGTTCTGCAGCGGTCCTAACGCGCCAACCGGTCGCCAGACCCTCAGTTTGGGAAGCTCGGTTGATCTAGGGGGAGTTGAGGCTCTGACCTGTGGGGAGCGGCCTAGCGGCCCCTCGGTGAAGCCGACTTCATATCTGCCGTTCCCCGTGGTCCCCCGGTCGGCCTGGCACGGGTCTAGATGCAAGCATCTTCCGCCTTGTGCTTGCAAGGCATGCTCGACCATGCAAGCATGCCTGCAAGCATAGGAGGGGGTTACCGTGGCCGAGGACAAGCAGGCGTCGGGTCGCGCACGGGGTGGGGTTGCCAGAGCGAAGCAACTGTCACCGGCAGAACGCAGCGCAATCGCCAAGAAGGCGGCTGCAGCTCGCTGGAACGACAATTTGACCCAGGCGGTTTCTGGGTCCCCTGACAGGCCGCTAAAAATCGGGGAATTTGAGATTGAGTGCTATGTCCTCGATGACGGCACTCGCGTCCTGACGCAGGCCAGTTTTCTGCAAGCTCTAGGGCGACACCCCAAGGCAAACACCCGCCGCGAGGGAGGGGCCGTACCCATCCCCCCTATCTTGCAGAGCAAGGCACTGAGCTCCTTCATCACGGAAGAGATTCTCGAAAAGGCCCGGCCGATCACTTTTACGCACCCTGCTGGAGGGCGGGCGCACGGGTATAACGCTGAGCTTCTCCCGGTGGTCTGCGAAATCTACCTTAAAGCACGCGATGCTGGGGCCCTTGACCGTCAACAGGAACATGTGGCCAAGCGCGCCGAGATCCTCATCCGCGGACTCGCGCACGTTGGCATCATCGCCCTCGTGGACGAAGCCACCGGCTATCAGGAATTTCGCGCCCGGAACGCCCTTAGCAAGATCTTGGCCGCCTTCATCGAGAAAGAATTGCAGCCATGGGTTCGCACATTCCCGCCGGACTTCTACAGCGAGTTGTTCAGGCTACGTGGGCTAGACTACCCGGCAGAAACAGTCAGGAGGCCGCAGTATTTTGGCATCCTCACTAACGACATCGTTTACAAGCGCCTGGCTCCTGGCGTATTGGACGAGCTGAAGCGCGTAACCCCTCGCAGTGAGACTGGAAGGCTTAAGCATCGCTACTTCCAGCATCTCACCTCCAATGTGGGGTATCCAAAGTTGCGTGAACATCTCGGGTCGGTCGTGACATTGATGAAGCTCAGTAAGGACTGGCAGGACTTTATGCTGAAGCTCGATCAGATCCACCCCCGCCTCGGCGTTCAAGCAACCTTGCCGTTTGACACTGATGAGCGCGGACTTTGAAGGCGCGTCGGCGACTCACCGCGAAAGGTCGGCGGAGCGGCTTTGGGGCCATGATCTACCCTGCCCCATCAGCTCAGCCCACCACCCAACCCCAGCTCCCATCGCGTCCGCCGTCGACCCACACAACGTGGAGCGGGCGTGGCCCCTGGTTTCCAGGTGGAGCGCGCCACTGTACGAACGACCTGGACACCAGGGGCCACGTCTGCTCGGCTTTGCCTGGGTCGACGGTGGACGGGATGGGAGCTCCTCGCAACCACCCACGGACCCGCACCCGGCAGCGTTTCCCCCGGCTCCCGGTGCCGGCCGATCCCCCGCCGGAGGCATCGTCTTTGACGGCGAGTTGAGCCGTGCGATCCACTCGCTCACAGCCCGGCCCAACCACCCCTGGCGGGCGTAGGCGCAGCGCCCGTAGCGCGGGCCGGAGGCATGAGCGCGAAGGGCAGCGGAGCCGAGAGCCCGGCGGAGCGGAGCGCAGCCGGTCTTGATGAAGTAGGGAAACTCTGTCCGCGCCGTTTCTAGGATGGTCGTGCGCATGGGTTGCCTTCGCGTGCACTCCAACTCCTAGCGTTCACGGGCATGGAGACGACCAACGCGAATAACGGGACGCAGACCACCTCGGCGCACACGCCGTACACAAGGGTCCTTGGGCGAAGCGGGATCGAGGTCAGCGGGCTCGGCTTCGGTTGCTGGGCCATTGGCGGACCCTGGCAGGGGCTTGGCGGAGAGCCGCTCGGGTGGGGCGAGGTCGATGATCAGGAATCTGTACGTGCCGTGCGCCGTGCGCTGGATCTCGGCGTGACCTTCTTCGATACTGCTGATGCGTATGGGGCCGGGCACAGCGAACACGTACTGGGGCGGGCGCTCGGCAGGCGCAGGGCAGATGTCGTCGTGGCCACCAAGTGGGGCAACCTCTTCGACGAGGAGAGCAAGGTCCGCACGGGCGGCGATGACTCGCCGGCGTATGTACGGCGTGCGCTGACCGCGTCGCTTTCCCGGCTCGGCACCGACTACGTGGACCTTTACCAGCTGCATCTGTCGGACGCTGATCCCGAGCGAGCCGCGCTGCTGCGGGACGCCTGCGAGGATCTCGTACGGGAAGGTCTGATCCGCGCGTACGCATGGAGCACCGATGACCCGGAGCGCGCGGCCGTCTTCGCCGTGGGCCCCAACTGCGCGGCCGTGCAGCACCGTTGCAACGTGCTTCAAGACGCGCCTGAGATGCTACGTCTGTGCGAAGAGCACAACCTCGCGAGCATCAACCGCAGCCCGCTCGCGATGGGCCTGCTCACCGGGAAGTTCGCGCCGGGGAACGCGCTCGCCGCCACTGACATCCGCAGCGCTCCACCCGCCTGGTTGCCGGGGTTCGCGACGGGTGGCGGCGTTGATCCAGAGTGGCTGGCGCGTGTGGAAGCGGTGCGGTCCGTCCTTACGAGCCACGGCCGTACTCTCGCTCAGGGGGCGCTGGCTTGGTTGTGGGCACGGAGCCCGCGTACGGTGCCGATCCCTGGATTCAGGACGGTTGCACAGGCGGAGGAGAACGCCGGGGCGTTGGAGTTCGGACCTCTGTCGGCCGACGAACTTGCCGAGATCGATGGTGTGCTGCACACCTGAGTGAGAGACGCTGTCCGCTTGATCAATCTCGCCCTGGTGATCGAGCGGACAATGGCATTGCAGGACGTCATAGAGGTGTTGGGGTGAGTCGGCTACGGTTGGCGACGGATTAGGGCTTGCTTGTAGGCCATGCCGATCCGGAGCGGGGCGAGACCGTTCGGTGGGTCGATGACGAACTCCGTGGGCGGAGATCGGTGGACGCTCATGTGCCCCTCGCTCGGTGCGGAAGTCTCACGCCCATCGGGGACATCGGGGACTTCAGCCCGGTTCAGCCGAAGCCTTGCTGGTGCCGTTATGCCGTTATGCCGTTGGATTGGGTACGTAGCCAGGCTCCTCATCAGGGAAGTCCTCGGGGAAGACCTCACTGAGGAGTTCGCCGCGCATGACGCGCAGCAGGTAACCCTCAACGGGACCGTCGTATAGGTCGAACTCCGGGCCACGTCCGATCACGGTGAGCACAGCCCACTCCTGTGGAGCGGGCTGGGGGACTAGGAAACACAGGTCGGCGTTGTCGGTGCCGGCCCAGCGGATGAGCTGGTCCGGCGAGGAGCCACGTTCCTCAAGCAGGTGCTGGATGTGGGGGCGCGTCTTGCGCATGGTGTCGCGTGCCTGAAGGGTTTGTGTGACCAGGTCCAGGTGCGGGTTCGATGCGCCCGCGCGGTACACGTGAAGGAAGTCGTCGAAGCTCGCGCCGCCGAAGGCATCGAAGAACGCCTTGATGCTGGTCGGGATGCTGACCTTCAGCGCCTCTTCTGCTGTGCGCCAGTCGTTGTGGACCGGTTCGGTCGTGCCGTATGCGCGGTAGGCGGCGAGCAGTTCAAGATCGTTCACTGGGTACCTACTGGTTGATGATTGTCTGGTCGATGTCGAGCCCGTGGCCGGTGGCTCGGATGTGGACACCGGTGGGGATCAAGTCGTCGGGGCGGGCGTACACCGGTGTGGCGGCGTAATCCACGGGACCGTGGGTCTGCACAGTGTCGTAGATACGGCTCTCGAGCTGCTCCATCACTTCGTTGTTGGCACGGTCGTACATGATCACGATGTTCCCCTCGGCGCGGCCGTCGCCGCCCAAGGCGCGGGCCAGCAAGTGCCCTCGTGTATGTCCGGCGGCCGCGCCCTCCCAACCCGGAGGCTGCACTCGGCGCGAGGCCTTCGTGCCCGTATCGAGCATCTCGCGAGTGATCCGCGTCTCCACGCCGGTGGCTCGCCCCAGACTGTCCAACGGCTTGCAGTACGAGGGAGTGGAACCGCCTCGCATCGGGCGCTCCGACGCACCGCCGGCCCCGCCCCTCGATTCGCTTCGCAGCACACTGCCGGCGAGTGCACCGTCACCGTCGCCCACCGCGGCCAGGCGCATGCCGGGCATGGTGAGGTCCCCGAGGACGTTTCGCAGACCGCCCGCGTTCCTGATGGCCGCAGCTCCACTGCCCGCTCCGGCGAGGGCGCCGCCCAGGAGGGCACCGGCCATGCCGGCTTCCTGGGCATGTTCAAGGCTGATGCTCTCCTGGTCGCCTGCGGCGACGTGCAGAGGCTGGGCGACGGCCAGGTCGATGGCGATGGATTCGATGGCGCCGAAAGCGACGCCGGTCATGGTCGTGCCGATGACGCCGGCGATTTCGGCGGACACGGTGACGCCGATGCTTGCGGAGGCAGCGATCACGCTCTCGGCTGCGGCGGAGCCCGCCACGGCACCCGCGCCGCCGGTGACGATGGCCAGCAGTACGCCTGCCCCGAGTGCGGCGGCGGCGATTCCGATCTCGGTCCACAGGTGGCTGATCGCCTCGTCGACGGTGTCGGCGTACTTGTCCAGGCCCTTGGCGATCGCACGGGCCGACTCGGCGAGGTCATCGAGCCAGCCGGTCTTCGCGCCCTTGTGATAGCGCGCCCAGAAGTCGCCGAAGGCCTCGATGGACTGGCCTTCGTTGCCGTCGATGACGCTGCGAGCCGCCTTGTGTGTGACTGCCGTGACGTCGTCGACCGATTCGGCGAAAGTACGCCAGGCGTTGGCGGCCTCGCGCAGCTGGTCGGCGTCGGCGTCGGGCCACCACATGCCCAGCTTGAGCAGGGCGTCCTTGAGTATCTCCTCGATGTCCACCGGCGGGCTCAGCGATCCTTGGCGGCGGAGTCGAAGGCGTCCTTGGTCGCCAACTCGTTCTCGTCGTGGTTCTCGGCCATCGACTTCAGGGCGTCGCCGATGGATTCCATGCCCGTGACGAGGGTCTTGGTGGCGGTATCCACGTCTTCCTTGGCCGGACCGTACTTGGCGTGGAACTTGTTGCCCTGCTCATCGTCGCCCCAGGGAGCGCCGAGGGCGGTGAGGCGGGAGTGCAGAGTCGTCAGCGCGTCGTGCAGCTGATCGCTTTGCCGGTGGAAGACCGGTGCGGCATCTCGGAGCTCGTCGCTGTCCACCCGCATGCGCTCACCCACGCCACTCGCTCCCCTCGAGTCCACTTGGTCAAGAGTGCGACCGTATCGCATGCCTCCTACACGCAGCTGGGCCTAGGAATCCCAGGAATCAGTACGTGTCCCGGACGCTGCCGCGCGGTGCCCACTGACCGGCCGTGCATCACGGATGCCGAGGCAGGGGAGGCGGAAGAGTGCCTGGGCCTGGGCGTTACGCAGATCCGGCGTTGGTCGCTACACCCCGTCGACGAAGTGGTCGAACTCTCCGGCTTGGATGCCACGTGCGAAGGCTTCCCATTTAGTGCGTGTCGTAGTGACGACTGTGTCGGGGGCAGAGGTTTCGCGCAGGTACACCAACTCGCTGTCGCCGTAGGCGATTTCGATCCAGGGGCCCGAGCCGTTGGCGTCTTCGGGTGCGGCTCGTTGCCAGGCGAGGTCGTCGGGTATGCCTGCCGGAAGAGCGTCAGTCACGGCGCGAGGCGTTCTGCTTCATCAGGGAGAGGAGTGCGGAGAAGGCGGCAGGGGTGGCGGCAAGTATCGCTTCGCGAGGGTCGGCGGACTCGGTCAGCAGGACGCGGTCGGTGTCGGCTGCGACGTGGATGCAGGAGTCGCCTTGCGCGCAGTAGGACGACTTCTGCCATGCGGGCGTGGGCATTTGGGGTCCTTTACAGGGTTTCGGCGATGGTGTGGATGAAGTCCCGTGAGGCGGCAGCGGGCAGGGCGATGGTTTCCATGCGCTCGATCAGGACGCGGTACTTGGCCAGTTGGGCTTCTGCGTCCAGGAAGACCGGTCCGTGTGACTGGTCCAGGTGGACGGTGTCGAGGCTCGGCACGGGGCCGTGCGAGTAGAAGATCGACTGCCCGGATCCGGCGAAAGAGCCCGCGCTGAAGGGGAGTGCCTGGATCACGACGTCGGGTCGTTCGCTCATGTCGAGCAGATGGTGAAGTTGCCCCTTGGCGACGGCGGATCCTCCCAACTGCATACGCAGCGCGGCCTCATGGATGATCGCGTGGTACGGGGTCGGTTCCTCCCGGAACAGGACCGCCTGCCGCTTGATGCGGAACGAGACGCGGTGCTCGATCTCCGGCGGGGCGATGGCGGGAACGTCCTGGCGGAAGACCTCGCGTGCGTGCTCGGCGGTCTGGAGCAGCCCGGGGATGTGCACCGTGATGGCCGTGCGCATGCGCCGGGCGTGGTGTTCCACCTCGGCCAGGTCGAGGAGCGCGGCGGGCAGTGTGGCGCGGTATTCCTCCCACCAGCCGCGAACGCGCTCGCCGGCCATGTTCACCAGCGCGTCGACCAGCGTGGGGTCGGCGCACTCGTAGTGGCAGGCCAGGGCTCGTACGCGATCGGGGCTGACGCCCATGCGTCCCGACTCGGTGTTGCTGACCTGATTCTGCTTCACGCCGAGCAGTTGACTGGCCTGAGTGGAGGTCAGGCCGGCGCGCTCGCGCAGTTTGCGCAGCTCGGAGCCGAGACGTAGCTGGCGCCCTGTCGGGTTACTCCGCACTGACTCTGCGCCTCCTTGGTGACGCGGTCACCCACAAGGGTGGCGTCTAAGGGTTTTTCTCTCTTATCGATAAGAGTTTATCCGAATGCCGCTACCTTCGATTCAGACGCCTCGCCCAGAAGCATCCCGCTCGACGGAGCGACCTGGTCACTGGGCACCGGCTGACGCGATCCACTCGGCCGACACTCCAACTCGCCCTCCCAAAAGGAGACTCCATGGCCACCGTATCCCCGCTTCCGGCCAACCCCGCCCGGTTCCCGGGCACGTACACCCTCCAGCTCCCTCATGACCCCCGCGCCCCAGGTATTGCTCGCGCCCTGCTCCGGCTGGTCCTTGAAGTGCATGGCAGGGCTGAACTGACTCAGGACGCAGAGCTGTTGGGTTCGGAGCTGCTCACCAACGCGCACCTGCACACCACCGGCCCATATGCCCTGCGCCTCGGTCCCGGGGCCGCCGATCCGGGGCGGGTCCGTGTGGCGGTGTGGGATGGCGACGCGAAGATTCCCGCGGGGTTCGAGCGGGGCGGGCCGCGTGCGGATGCGTGTGCGGAGGGTGGGCGCGGGCTGTTTCTCGTACGGGCCTACGCGGATGACTGGGGCGCGTACGCGTTCCCCGACGGGCAGGGCGGGAAGCTGCTGTGGGCCGAGTGCGGGGCAACGGACCGACGGGGCGGTGCCTTGAGTGGGCCCGCGCGCGGCTGGTGATCGCGGGCCAGGGGCGCCCGGCCCGGAGGGGCCGCTGGGCCGGACCGGAGGGCGCGGCGCGAGCCTCGTCCGGGCTCGCGTGCCGAGCCGGTGGTTCGGTCGGCGGCGCTATCGTGGACGTGTTCCGTGCGGGAAGGGGCAGGGCCATGACGTCGGCGTACGACTACAGCGATCTGCACGAGCTCATCGACCGTCTGGAGCCGGAGCAGGCCGAAGAGGTACGGCGGCACGCGCTGCGCCTGGTGAAGCCTGCGCCGAGCCGGTTCCGGATACTGCGGAGTTTCGACGGCCCGCCGACCGATCTGGGGGCCCGGGCAAAGGAGATCGCCCGGGAGGAGATCGGCGAGGACGATGCTGATCGTTGATACCGGACCGCTGGTCTCCTTCCTCAATCGCAACGACCCCGATCACGAGCGGTGTGCCGATCTGCTGGAGTCCTACGACGGTGAGCTGCTCGTCACGCCGTATGTGCTGACCGAGTGTTGCTACCTGGTGGGGAAGTATGTCGGGGCCGACGCGGAGATGAATCTGGTCGAGTCCGTCGCCGGCGGCGATCTGACGCAGGTGTTTCCCGACGGCCAGGACATGACGCGGATCGTGGAGCTGGTGCGCCGCTACCGAGGCTTCCCGCTGGGGATCGCGGATGCCTCGGTGATCGCGACGGCGGAGCGTCTGAAGGCGACGGAGGTGGCCACCCTGGACCACCGGCATTTCCGGGCGGTCACGCCGTCCCACGTTCCGGCGTTCACGTTGCTGCCGTAAGTGGTCCCGGCGGTGTCTGCGGCTGTGGTCGCCGATGTGGGCAGGTCACGGTGGCGGCGAGCCAGTGTCGAGCCGGTGGAAGTGCCTGTTGGCGTTCACCCTGTCGTTTCCGCTGTCGTTTCCGCTGTCGTTTCGGGCGTCGTTTACGGGGGCGTGCTTGGAGGCGACACCCCAACGATGCCCAGAGCCGGAGGTATTTGCAGCTCGCGACGGTGTCAACGGCGAGCCGGCGAGGGCGACTGTATAGCGGTCAGGGCGTTCCGCCAGGAGATCCGTTTACGGTACGACCGGCTCGGCAGTGAACGCCGCACCCTGGCCGCAGAGCTCGACACACTCCAGGCCCGGTCTGCTCAGTCTGCCCAGCTCTCCGGGTCGGGCGGACAGGGGCCGGAAGGGCTCTCGGGCCCCGAGCACCACCGGGAGATTGGGCTCACAGTTACGATCCCGACCGCGACCGTCGCCGATCTCGGTGAGCTGACCCGCCACGCGGTCATGCCCTCACCGGCCGCGAACCCCTTGACCGGGAAGGTCTTGAGCGCCCCCGGCAGGACTCGAACCTGCGGCCAAGCGCTTAGAAGGCGCCTGCTCTATCCACTGAGCTACGGGGGCCGGTGTGTGGCCGGTGGCTTGGTCGGGGGATGTGGGGTGATCCGTGACCTTGCCGGGACAAGGATAGGGCTCCCGGGTCCCTGCCCTTGCAGCTTCGCCTCCGCGGCACGATGTGGAGGTTCAGTGAAGCGGTCCCGATAATCGCAGGTGGGTACGAATCCTGCAGCGCTTTTGGCTTCATACGCCTCGGGTGTTGTGCACTCGTTATGCCTGCGCCCCCAGTCGCCCCTTCCGTCCCGCTGTGTGCTTCCTGTGCCTTATCGCGTGACTTATCGGCGCGCAGGCATGGTCATATGCTTCATAATGCGTCCAAAATTGGGCATTCTTCACGTGTGGTGACCTTGGACGTTCGGCCTCAGCTGCTCGACGCACTTACCGCGCTGCGCGACCGTGTCGCCGCCGCGCGCTTTCCGCTCCCGCTCGCGGGGGCGCCACGCGCGCGTGCCAACCGCGGCGAGCTGCTCGCACAACTCGACGACTATGTGGTGCCCCGCCTGCGGGCCCCCGAAGCGCCGTTGCTCGCCGTGGTCGGGGGTTCGACCGGCGCGGGCAAGTCGACGCTCGTGAACTCGCTCGTGGGGCGTGTCGTGAGCGAGGCAGGCGTACTGCGGCCGACCACGCGTACTCCCGTGCTTGTCTGCCACCCGGATGACCACCACTGGTTCTCCGGGATGCGGGTGCTGCCCGACCTCACGCGCGTGTGGATGCCCAAGCAGGCCGACGGCGGACCGGAGGGGGAGGGCGAGGAGGAGGACGACCTCGAGCCCGTGCCTGGTGGGGAGGAGCGCGTGCTGCGCGTGGAGACCTCCGGGGTGCTGCCGCGTGGGCTCGCGCTGCTCGATGCCCCCGACATCGACTCCCTCGTCGCCGAGAACCGGGTGCTCGCCGCACGGCTGATCAGCGCCGCCGACGTATGGGTCATGGTCACCACCGCCTCCCGGTACGCCGACGCCGTGCCGTGGCGGCTGCTGCGTACCGCCAAGGAGTACGACGCGTCCCTCGTCACCGTGCTGGACCGGGTGCCCCACCAGGTCGTCTCCGAGGTCTCCCGGCAGTACGGCGCGCTGCTCGCCAAGGCCGGGCTCGGTGAGGTGCCGAGGTTCACCGTGCCGGAGCTCCCGGAGTCGACCGGCAACGGGGGACTGTTGCCCGCCACCGCCGTCGCCCCGCTCCGTGCCTGGCTGACCCATCGGGCCCAGGACCCGGAGGCGCGCGCCCGCGCCGTGGCCCGTACCGCCCGCGGCACGCTCGACTCGCTGCGCGCCCGGATGCCCGAACTGGCCGCGGCCGTCGCCGCCCAGCACTCCGCCATGATCCGGCTCACCACCGCCGTCGAGGACGCGTACGAGGGTGAGCACGCGCGCGTAGTTGAGCGTTTGCAGGAGGGCGGGGTGCTCTCGGGGAATGCGCTGAAGCACTGGCGCAGTTATCCGGCGGACTGTGCGGCCGGGGAGCTGCTCGACGCTCTGGTGGAGAGTCTCGGCTCGTTGTTGGCGTGTGCGGTGACTGCGGCTGAGGAGCGGGTCGACGATGTCTGGCGCCTGGAGCCCGGTGCGCGTGCCCCCGAACTACGTAGGCAGGGTTCCGAGTCCGAGACCGCCGAGCAGCGGATCGGTCTTGTCGTACGACGGTGGCGGCGGGTGCTCGAGGAGTACGCCGAGGACGAGGTGCGGGCCGCCGCCCAGGCCATGGACGGTTCGCCGCCCGACGCCGAGGCCGTCGCGGCGCTCGTCGCCACCGGGCTGCTCGGCGGGCGCCGGGGCAAGGCCGCGGGCGAGAACCTCGCCGAGCGGATCGGCGCCCAGGGCGCCCTGCGGCTGCGTGATCGCGGCGGGCAGCTCCTGAGCGAGTACCTGGACACCGTGCTCGGCGCGGAACGCGAGCGTCGGCTCGCGCCGCTCGACGCGCTCGACATCACACCCGAATCCCAGGCCGAGTTGATCGCGGCCCTTTCGCTGCTGCAGAAGGAGAGGTGAGGGCGTTGGCCGCCGTCACGGATCAGACCGATCCCGACCCCAGCAACCACAACAGCAACCCCAACAACCCAGTCGAGCCCGTCGATCACACCGATTCCACCGATTCCACCGATTCCACCGATTCCGTCGACGACTCCGATCTGACGGATCTAGCGGACAACCTTGGGGGCGCCTCAGAGGCAGAGAGCCGTGCCGAGGCCGCCGGTGCCGCTCAAGGCGTGGCGATTCCCGAAGGGCGTACGGAGTCCAGCCCCTGGGACGACGGTCTCATCGCGCGGCGCGTCGCCAAGCAGGGCGGCGAGGTGGCGGTGCCGGCCGGATCGGGGACGTACGACGGACAGTTGAAGCAGCGGCTTGACGCGCTGCGGGAGCTCGTCGGGCTCTCGCGCACCCGGCTCGACGGGGCGACCCTCGCCGAGGCCGGGCAGGTGCTCGACGAGGCCGCGGCCCGGCGGAGGCTGTCGTCACGGCACACCGTCGTCGCCATCGCGGGGGCCACAGGGAGCGGCAAGTCGACGCTGTTCAACGCCCTCGCGGGGGTGCCGCTTTCGGAGACCGGTCTACGTAGGCCCACCACTTCGGCACCGATCGCGTGCAGCTGGACGGACGGGGCCGCCGGGCTGCTCGACCGGCTCGGGATCCCCGGGCGGGCGCGGCGGCGCCCCGCGCAGCAAGGGCAGCAGGGGCAGAACGGCGCGCAGGGAGAGGCGGCGCTGGACGGGCTGGTCCTCATCGATCTGCCCGATCACGACTCCGCCGCGCTCGAACACCGCGACCAGGTCGACCGGGTACTCGGTCTCGTGGATGCCGTGGTGTGGGTCGTCGACCCTGAGAAGTACGCCGACGCGATGCTCCATGAGCGGTATCTGCGGCCCATGGCGGGGCACGCGGAGGTGATGTTCGTCGTGCTCAACCAGGTGGACCGGCTGCCCGGCGACGCCGTCGAGCAGGTCCTGGACGATCTGCGGCGGCTGCTCGACGAGGACGGCATCGCGCTTGGCGAGCACGGGGAGCCCGGTGCCACGGTGCTGCCGCTCTCCGCCCTCACTGGTGAGGGCGTGGACGAGCTGCGCGACTGCCTGGACCAGGTCACCACCGAACGCCGGGCCGCCGCGCGCCGGATCGGCGCCGATGTCGATGCCGCCGCCGACCGTCTGAAGCAGGTGTACGCGACCGGGCGGCACGGCGGGCTGAGTGAGGAGGCCCGCGAGGAGTTCGCGGACCGGCTCGCCGAGGCCGTCGGCGCGGCCGCCGCGGGCCAGGCGGCCGGGCGGGAGTGGAGCCGGGGCGCCAACCGGGCCTGCGGAACCCCGTGGCTCAGGCTCTGGCGCTGGTACGAGGACCGGCGCGCGGTCGGCTCGACCGGCACGGTTCCCGTGGTCCCCGCCGACGAGGAGGTCACGGCCCGGCAGCGCGTCGAGCACGCGGTGCGGGTGGTCGGCGACGCCGCGGCGGCCGGGCTGCCCGCCGCGTGGGGGCAGGCCGTGCGGGAGGCCGCGACGCGGGGCGGCGAGGGGCTGCCCGAGGCGCTCGACGAGCTGGCGTCCGATGGTGTGTGCGATGGCGGCGTGCCTGATGTCGGGGCTGGTGTCGTGGCCCGGGCCGCGCCCGGGTATCCGAAGCCGAAGGCGGAGCACGGGGCCGGGCGGCCGCCGCGGCCCGGCTGGTGGCCGGTCGCGGTGTTCGCCCAGGTGACCATGACGCTGCTGCAAGTTCTGGGTGTGCTGTGGCTGTTGGGGCAGGCCGTCGGGATCTTCTCGACGAATCTGGGCGTGCCCCTGCTGTTGGTGCTGGCCGGGTTCGTGGGCGGGCCTTGCGTGGAGTGGTCCTGCCGAATGGCGGCGAAGGGGCCGGCGCGCCGGTACGGGCAGGAGGCCGAGCGGCGGCTCAGGGACGCGGCGGCGGCCTGTGGCAGGGCGCGGGTGCTGGATCCCGTCGCGGCGGAGCTGCTGCGGTATCGGGAGGTGCGGGAGCAGTACGTACGGGTGGCCGGAGGAGTGACCGGGATGTCCACAACCCGCGGGTAGGACACAGGCGTCGGCGCGGATCGCGGCGCGGGGGCACTCTGTGATCGCGGCTCGGGAAGGGCTCGGGCCGCGCACGGACGTCCTGGCCGAGTGGGGCCGGGCGGGGGTACGGGAGGGGTTCCGGATGGGCAGCGAGACGATGGTGACCGTGGTGGGGAACGTGGCGACGACACCGGTGTTCCGGGAGTTGCCGACAGGGCCGGTCGCCCGGTTCCGGCTCGCGGCGCACACGCGCCGCTTCGACCGGGTGCAGAACGTGTGGGTGGACGGGCACACCAATTTCTTCACGGTCTGGGCCTGGCGCGCGCTGGGGACGAATGTGCAGAGCTCCCTGGCGCTCGGTGAACCGGTCATGGTGCAGGGCAAGTTGAAGGTGCGCGACGAGGAGCGGGGCGGGCAGCACTGGACGTCGGCGGACATCGAGGCGGTCGCGATCGGGCACGACCTATCGCGCGGCACCTCCGCGTTCCGCCGGGTGCAGCAGCTCCGTGCGGAGGGCGCGGCCCGGGGTGATTCCGCGCGGGCCGATTCTCCGCGGGCCGATGCTCCGTGGAGTGATTCCCCGCGAGGCGACTCCTCGCGAGGCGATTCTCCGCGGACCGATGCTCCGTGGGGCGAATCCCCGCGAGGCGATTCTCCGTGGGACGTGACGAAGCCGGGCGCGGCGAAGCCGGATGGCGTGCGGGCGGACAGGGTCGGCGCGTGGCCTGAGGTCGGCGGCCCCGGCAAGGCGGCGGAACGGCAACCGGCGGAGACTGAGCCCGACTTGGCGGAGCCGGGGCCGGGGCCGGAGCCGGAGCCGGAACCGGCCGAGCCCGACTCGGTCGTGCCCGACGTGGCCGAGCCGCAACCGGTGGGGTGACCGTGGCCGGTGGGGTGACCACAACCGGTGGGATGACCGTGGTCGGTCGAAGCGTGGCCAGAGGGCTCCGTGTACGGGCGATTTGTCGATATGCCCAGCTCGGAAACGGTGTTGGCGATAACGATTGCGATTCGGATCGGTTGCCGGAAGGCGGCTCCGGGGATCGCCGAAGATCATTTCCCTAGGATGCCGAGCGTGACTCCTGGGCTCGTCGGGACCTCTGCGCATCAGGTGCAGCGACGGGTCGGGAGTGCAAGGGCCAGCCGAGTCATTGTGGTTGGCGTTGATTCTGCCGGCGGGACACCACCCCCCATGTGACCACCCGTCCCGCCTGAAGGGGAATTTCGTGTTTTCTGTGTGCTCACGGACCGCTCGGCGTGGACGAGGCGCAGCCCGTCTCGCCGCGGCGGCCCTGATGTCGGGACTCATGGCGGTAGGGGCGATATCCGGCGCGGGCGTCGCGCAAGCCGACGACGGTGCCACGGAGCAGAGAGGCGCGAGCGCCACTCTGGCCGGCCTGGAGACGTACGGCGCGGCCGTGATCCACGAGGCCGGGAAGGACGAGAAGGTGCCGGCGGGCCTGTTCCGGATGGCCGTCGACGACGGCGGGACGCTCCAGACGTACTCCGTCGACGTCCACAACCCGACGCAGCCGGACGCCAAGTACCAAGAGACCTCCTGGTCCGGCACGTCGCTGTACGACAACGCGAACGCGGGACGCATCCGCTGGATCCTGCAGAACTCGTACCCGCAGGTCAATGATCTCGCCGCGCTCGCCCGCAAGGCGCGCACGGGGAGCCTCACCGAGCAGGAGGCCGCGGCCGGCACCCAGGTCGCGATCTGGCGATACTCCGACAAGGCCGGCAAGGTCGATGTGGACGCGGTCGGCCCCGCCGCCGAGAAGCTCGCCGACTATCTGCAGCGCAGCGCGCGGCCCCTCGCGGAACCGCGGCCCTCGCTGACCCTGACGCCGCAGGCCGTGTCCGCGCGGCCGGGCGACGATGCATCCGCCGATCGTACGGATGCGGACAGGGCTGCCGACGCGAAGAGGGCTGCGGACGCGGATACGCACGCGGACGTGGAAGGCGGTGACAGGGTCGGCCCTGTCACGGTGCACACGAACGCCGACAGCGTCACCGTGCTGCCACCCGCCGAGGCCGCCGCGGGCGGGGTGAGGCTCGTCGACGAGAAGGGCAGGCTCGTCACCACGGCGAAGGACGGCAGCCGGCTCTACTTCGACGTACCCAAGGGGGCGAAGGCGGGTTCGGCGGAGCTGGCCGTGCAGGCGTCGACGACGGTCCCGGTCGGCCGGGCCTTCGCCTCCGACACCAGAAGCCAGACGCAGATCCTCGCGGGCTCCAGCGAGTCCACGGTCTCCGCGACCGCGACGGCGACCTGGGCGAGCGAGGGTGCCGTGCCCGCGCTGTCCGCACAGGAGAACTGCGCGAAGGGCGGCGTCGACATCACGGCCGCCAACAACGGGGACGCGCCGTACACGTTCACGCTCATGGGCACCCGGCACACGATCCCCGCCGGGGAGACGCGGACGGTGACGATACCGCTGCAGGAGGACCAGGCGTACGACTTCACGATCAAGGGGCCGCACGGCTTCGAGAAGCGGATACGGGGTGTGCTCGACTGCGCGACGACCTCGGCGGTGGGTGCCACGGCGGGCGGCGGCCTGAGGACTCAGGCGACGACACAGCCGAGCCCCGCCTCCGTCGGCGGCACGGGCTCGGGCAGCGACACGGACCTGGCCGAGACGGGCAGTTCGAACGCGACGCCGATCATCGCGGGCATCGCGGTGCTGCTGGTCCTGGTCGGCGGGGCGTCGATCGTCCTGGGCCGCAAGAAGAAGTCCCCGGGCGACGGCGACAGCGACGGCGGCGGCGAGTAGTCGAACAGCGCGCTCATTCGGGGCCGGGGTGCCCCCTCCCCGGCCCCGAATGAGCGCCCCGCAGCCTCGCCACCTGCGCTGTCATCCACATGTCAACGGGATGTGATCACCGGCGCCTAGCGTCAAGTGCGTTGGTTGACCGGCACGTTCACAACCCAAGGGGGAACGCACATGTCGACAGCGCGCATGTCGAGGAAGAGCAGGGCGGCGGGGGCGGTTCGTGCCGTTGCCGTGGCGGCGGTGCTGACCGCGGGCAGCGCCGTCGCGTTCGCGCCGGCCGCGCATGCGGACGGCGCGGAGCACTACTACATCGAGATCGGCGGCACCGGCCCCACGGAGAACAAGGACGGCTGCCCCAACACCAACTCCTCCTACGACGCCGCGAACGACGCGTTCGGCCTCGGCGCCTCCGCGATCAAGATCTGCTACCCGGCCTCCGCGGGCCCGATCATCGGCCCCTCCGGGGCGCTCATCGAGCCTTCCGGGAAGGTCAACCCCGAGGCCCTCACCTCACCCGCCTACGACGCCAGCGTGCAACTGGGCATCGAGAGGGGGCTGAAGGCGGCGCAGGACACCCACGACGCGCATCCCGACGCGCAGCTCACGATCACCGGCTACTCCCAGGGCGCCCAGGCGGCGGACGTGGTGCTTCAGCAGATCGCGAAGGGCGACACCGGTATTCCGAAGTCGCAGGTGGACGGCATGCTCTACGCCGACCCGATGCAGCCCGACACCGGTTTCGGGGCCAAGGTCCCCAAGGGGCTCGGCATCCCCGGCGTGGCCACCACGCCCGGTGCGGGGCCGGTGAACTTCGACGGGATCCCGGTCAAGCGGTTCTGCATCGTCGGAGACCCGGTGTGCGACCTGAGGTCCGTCACCAACGCGCCCGGGTACTTCAACGTGCACCCGCTGTATCCGGCGGTCGCCATCCCCAAGAGCCTCGACCAGACCGGCCAGAACGGCGTTCAGTGGCTCAACCAGAACGGCGACCCGGTGTAGGACTGCCGGGGCGCTACGGGGGAGCAGGACGGGGGAGGTGGTCCGGCCGGTTATCGCCCGGCCGGACCATTCCCGCCCCGTCCCTGTCCTTGCCCCCGTCCCCCTCCGCCTCCCCGTCCCGATCCCGGTCTTCGTTCTCCGAGGTCGCCGAGGGCGCGGGAGATGCGCGCCCGGTTGGACTCGGTGTCGGGGAGGGCGGTGCCGCGTTCGAAGAAGTCGCGGGACCCGGACAGGCCGTCGTCCACGGCCTCGTGCCAGAGCAGCCGGTGGCGTAACGCGATCTCCGGGGCGGTGTCGGTCGCCTCGTCCAGGACGGTGCGTGCCCGGCGCCGGAGATCGGCGGCCGCCGCCGGGTTGCCCAGGTCCGCCTCGGCCGTGGCCAGCCTTTCGAGAGCGGCGGCGTACAAGGGGACATCTCCGAGACGCCGGGCCAGGCTCTCCGACTTACCGAGGGAGCCGACGGCCTCCGCGGGCCGTCCCAGGTCGAGTTGGAGCCCGCCGAGGCGGAGCAGGGTCTTGCCGAGGAGCCGGGGGCTGCCCGCCTTCTCGGCCAGGGCGATCGCCTTCAGATAGCGGTCGTACGCCTTGTCGTGCTCGCCGAGCTGGTGATGCATGTCGCCGGCCCGCGTCATGATCGAGCCGGTCAGCCAGTCGTCGTGCGTCAACTCGCCTGCCAGGCGCAGGACTTCGCCGAAGTGCGCCATGGACTCGGTGATCCGGCCCTCCAGATTGGCGAAGGTCCCGAGACCGGCGCGGGCGCGGGCCTGTTCATGCCGGTCGTCGGCACGGCGGCTGATGTCCAGCGCTTCGGTGAACCAGGCACGGGCCTCGCCGTATCGGCCCTGGACCCCGTACAGGATGCCGAAACCGATGCGCAGGGCGGAGTCCATCCGGCGGTCGGTGGCCTGGTCGAGCAGCGGGAGCAGCATCTCCAGAGTGGTGCGGCACTCGTGGAACCGGCCCTGCCTGGTGAGGTAGTCGACCAGGCCCTCGGCGATCCAGCAGGCTTCGTCCACTCGGCCGGCGGCCACCGCCTGAGCGACGACGTCGACCAGCTCGCCGCCCGCCTCGTCCAGCCAGGCCGTGGCCTCCTCCCAGCCCGTGAAGGGGCCGGTGCCCTGGGGGCCCGTCGGGGTGGACGAGGTTCCCCAGTCGCTGGCGCAGCGGGCGGCGGCGACGTACAGCCGGAACACCCGCTCCCGTGCCGCCGAGGCCTCGTCGGGCGACGCGGCGGCGACGCGGCGGGCGTAGACGGCCACCAGGTCGTGCAGGCGGTAGCGGTCGACGGTCACCCGCTGCGTCAGACTCGCGTCGGCCAGGTTCTCCAGGGTGCGTTCGGCGTCAGGTGACGGCCGGTCGACAAGGGCGGCCAGCGTCAGCCGGTCGAGACGCACGGTGGGCGACAGGCCCAGGACGCGGAAGGCGCGCTGCTCGGAGTCCGGAAGCTGGGCGTAGGAGACCCCGAACGCGGCTTCTACGCTGCGGTCCTCCACCGCGAGTTCGTCGAGGCGGCGCTCGTCGTCGGTCAACCGGGCCGCCAGCGCCTCCACCGCCCAGGGCGGACGGTCCTGGATCCGCGCGCCGACGATCCGCAAGGCGAGCGGAAGCCGCCCGCACAGGGTGGCCAACTCGCGTACGGCGACGCGCTCGCGGCCGGAGTCGTCGCCGCCCTCCTTCTCCTCTTCCGTCCCGTCCTCGCGGCCGACGATGCGGGTCAGCAGGTCGGTCGCCTCGTCGATGCCGAGAGGGGGCAGCGAGACCCTGCGGTCCACGTCGAGGCCCGTCAGCCGCCGGCGACTCGTCACCATCACCAGGGAGCCGGGCCCCGCGGGAAGCAGGGGGCGCACCTGTTCGGCGCGGGCGGCGTCGTCGAGTACGAGGAGCAGCCGGAGGGAGGCGGTGGCCGCCCGCCATGACGCGGCCAGCTCGTCCAGGTCCTCGGAGTCCTGCCCTTCGCCGGCCCCCACGGCCCGTAATAATCGGCGCAGAACGCGTTGCCGCCCGACCGTCGCGCGGTCCTCGCGGTGCCCGTGCAGCTCCACGAACAGGCAGCCGTCGGGGTACCGGTGGCGCGAGGCCCGTGCCGCGCGAACGACCAGGGAGGTCTTCCCGACGCCGGCCATGCCGTCGACCGCCCGGACGGTGACCTCCCGGTCGTCGGCGGGCGCGACCAGCAGCGAATGCTGCCGTTCACGGCCGGTGAAGTTGCTTGTGTCGACGGGCAGTTCATAGCGCGCGCGGTGCTTGCGGGGGGAGTCGTCGGGACGCCGCGGAGGCTCGGGTGGCGGTGGGGATGCCGACCGTTCCCGTACGGCCACCGTCACTGCCGCCTCGTCGCCACGGAGCACCGCCGCATGCACCCGTCGAAGTTCGGCGCCCGGCTCCACACCTTGCTCGTCGACCAGGCGGCGGCGCACGGTCGCGTAGACGTCCAGCGCGTCGGCCTGCCGGTTGGCGGCGTGCAGGGCACGCATGAGCAGGGTGGCCAGCGCCTCGTTGTAGGGGTGGGCCGTCGTCAGGGAGAACAGTTCGGCCAGCGCCTCGGCGTGCCGCCCGGAACGGAGTTGGCAGTCGGCCTTCTCCTGCACGGCCAAGAGCCGCTGCTCCTCCAGCCGCAGCCGCTCCCCTTCGGCGAAGGGCCCCGGTATCCCGGCCAGCGGCTCCCCGTGAAAAAGGTCCGACGCGCGCGACCACGCCTCCACGGCGGCGCCCAGGTCTCCGGAGGCTTTCGCCGCACGCCCTTCGGCGGCGATCTCTTCCCACCGCGCGACGTCCACGGACGCACTGCCCGGGACGAAGCGGTACCCGCCGCGTACGGTCTCGATCACCGAACGCGCCTCCCCGTGGAGGTCCAAGCGGCGCCGTAACCGGTGCACGTACACCGGGATCACCCTGTTGCCCGTGCCGGGCGGCTCCGTCCCCCACACCCCGTCGAGCAGCTGCTGCCGGCCGACGGTCCTGCCCGGCCTGAGCAGCAGGGCGACGAGCAGGGCCTGCTCACGTACCGGCCCGAGTTCGAGCCCGGTGTCACCCCGCCAGGCCTGGAGGGGGCCGAGCAAAGAGAAGCGAAGCCGCTGGTTCGGGTCCGTGGACAACTCGCTCGGAATCGGCACGCGGCGAGCGTACCCACGCCCTCCCCACCCTTCACCCGCCTCGCACCGACCCCCACAAGACCTGCGCCCGCCGCGTACGACGGAGACACACGGCGATCTACGTAACGAGTACCGGGATCACAAGCTGGGCGGCCCCTCGTGAGCCTGCAACATCCCCGCCGGCAGCCGGTCGTTGCCCCAGCTGCGCTCGATGTACCCGATGATCCCCGCGACGTCCTCGGCGGGCACCCGCTCCGGTTCGCCGTGTTCGAGCGGGTCCGCGTGGAAGATGTAGAGCCGCGAGGCGAACTGGTCGAACGGCAGTGAGGCCTCGCCGAACCGCTCGCCGTGGCCCGCGGTGGAGACGACGACGCCGTCGCCCCAGTCCTGGCCGCTGTCGTTGTTCGGGTTGAAGAAGTACACCCGCATGACGTCCTGCGGGTCCGGCGCGACCCGCAGGATCGTGATCGCGTGCCAGCCGACGTAGCGGGCCGCGCTGTCGGTGACGGCGACACCGGCCGGCTGCGGATGGATCAGCGGCTGCTCGCCGTTGTACGACGGGTGGTAGCAGGCGTGGAACTGCCGCAGGAACTCGTCGAGTTCGACCAGGTTTCCGGTCGCGACGTCTACGTTGATGTGGAACCCGCGAGGCGTCCACCAGCCGTGGAACTCGGGGTTGACCCACCGGTGCGGGTCCCCGGGCCGGTCGGCGCAGTGCCGCCCCATCTCGGCGTAGATCCGGTCCAGGTGCGGCACCACGACCAGCGATACGGGGTCCAGGTCCATCGGCAGCGTCGTCGCCACTCCGGTCCCGCTGTCCCTCGACGAGATCGGCTGGCCCTCGAAGTGCATGAGGACCTCGTCGTCGCGGGCGGCCCAGACCACCATTTGCAGCAGGTAGTCCGGGTCGTTGTACGACCACATCGACAGCGCGCGGGCCGACTGGCAGGTGGGGTTGTCGCCCTGGCCGACGCCGAGCGGCTGGCCCAGCATCGAGAGCACCCCCGCGACCAGCCGCTCCCGCGGCCCCACTTCCTCGTCACCCTCGCCGAAGACCGCGGTCAGCCGCTCTCGCGCGGCCGGGGCGAGTTCGAGCGACAGCTGGCGCCACAGCGCGGGCACTATCGGCGGCTCGTAGAGGATGCCGCGGTCGAGCAGCAGCGCGAGACCGTAGATGCTCTGCGCGGTCTGCGGGTGCACGGCCACCTCGATCAGCCGGTGCACCAACTGGCTGTAGCGCAGCAGGCAGTTCCGGCCGGTGTCGGAGAGACCGAGCGCCTCACCGACGAGGTAGTCGCTCTCACGCAGCAGGAACCGGAGCAGTTCCGCGTGGTACTGCGACACCAGGCCGGTGTCGTGCATCGCCCGCGCGAACCCCGCCGCCTCGTACTGCAGGCCGCCGGCGTCCATCGCCTCGAGCCGGGAACGGAAGACCTCCATGCCCGGGTCGTCCCGGCACGCCTCGGTGGTTCCGAACAGGCTCGTGATGAGCCGGTCGATGCCCTGGCCCGACGACGGGCCGAGAGCGACGTCCGGGTCGTTGCGGTAGACCGCGATCCGGGTGATCAGGGCCTGCACCGCCTCGACCTGGATCGGACGCTGGCGCAGGATCCGCCAGATCTCGTCGACCAGATTGTCCAGGACGCTGTCGTAACCGATCTCGTCGGCGAGGTGGCGGAACAGGTCCCGGATGAGCTGGGCGGTGCGGCCCTGCTGGGCCCGCTCCGCCTCGCTGGGCGCGCTGAACAGCAGCTCCAGGTTGGCCGCCAGTACCTGGGAGAGGAACTGGCGGGCGTCATCGGCGGGCAGCGTCGGGTGCGCGAAGTCGCCGCGGGCGACGGCGAGCATCCGCAGCTCGCTGGTCGCCTCGATCACCACGGTGTCCGTGTCCCCGCTGTGCAGGCCTGCGCTGACCAGCGACGGGATGAGGATCTCCGGTGACGCCCAGTCCGTCCCCTGGAAGAGCCCGGCCTCCTCGATGGCCTGCGCCCTGGCCTGTACGGCCGCGGCGCCGCCCGGCTGCGTGAGCACCCGACGCAGGGCTTCCAGGAGCCGCCGCAGCTTCGTGTGCTTGCCGAAGTCGCGGGTTTCGGCCATGGCCTGGATGGCGTCGTCGAGTGCGGCCACGCGCTTGTCCAGCGTCGTGGCCGCACCGTTGACGTCGACGGTCGGTTTCAAAGGGATTCCCTCGGGTTGGCCTCCTGCGTCCATGAGTTCTCAGACGTAGAAGTCGAGCTCTTCCTGCTTTTTCAACAGTTCGCGCATCCGGTAGGGGTCGTCACCGAAGAAGTACACCAGGCCCCAGTGGGTACCGAACGCGGTCCTCTTGGTGACAGTTTCCTCGAGCGGTGTCGAGAGGTCGTGCGACTCGTAGTAGTCGTCGTCCTCGGTCTCCTCCGGGATCTCGAGATCGCTGACGACGCGGCGGCGCGGGTAGACACCGAAGCAGCCGGCGACCCCGGACGCGTCGACGACCTCGCGCGGGAAGAAGGCGTCGATCTCCTCCTCGGTCGTCTTCGGGTCGAACGCCAGCACCAGCGCATGGTAGGCGTTGAACCCGTATGCCCGTTCCAGCAGCTCGAACACCTTGAAGCCCGGCGGCCGGTAGGCGACTTCGCCGAAGTGCATCTCGCCGTCACTGGTGACGAAGTACTCCGGGTGCACGAAGCCGAACTCGATGTCGAACGTCTTGATGAGTTTCTCGATCTGCGCCGTGATCTGCGGGCGGTACTTCTCCAGTTCCGGGGTCGCAGGTACGAACACCGAATAACCCAGCGTGACGTACTCGGAGATGTTGAGGAACTTGATTTTCCCCTTGTGCACCCACGCCTCGACCGCGAACTCCCAGCCGTCGAGGTGGGATTCCATGAGGACCGGGAACTCCTCGTCCGGGATCGTGTCGACCTCGTCCGGGGTGCGGATGACGCGGTGCCCGAGGCAGCCCGCCTTGTCGAACGCCTTGAGGTGGATCGGGTCGTTCGGGTCCCCGTCCAGCTTGAGCAGGGTCTGGTTGACGCGCTTGAGGAAGCGGATCACGTCGTCCCGGTCGTGGGCCTCCTCGAAGATCCCGACCCGGATGCCGCCGAGTTGCGCGCGGCGCTTCATCAGCGCCTTGTCGCGCAGCAGCATGGCCTGCCCGTACAGCCGCGGATTGCCGAGGAGGACGGAATTGATCGCCCCCGCCCATTCGACGGTCTCCTCATACAGCGGGATCGCGACGTCGACGCCCTCGTTCTGAAGGGTCTCGGCGATCTCCATGGAGCGGTCGTTGAGCCGTTCGAAATTCCACGGTACGTAGGGGATGTCGTGCTCGACGCAGTACTCCTCGGCCCACTCCGGGGCCACGACGACGTATCTCCGATCGAATCGGTCCAGGGCTTCCACCGCGTTGAGACTCCAGCCAAGTAGCGCTACGTAGCCCTTGTCCGGGTTCCTGGTGGCCGTTTCGCCCTGTGTCATAGGCGGCTTCTCCTTCGACGCGATGCGCTCATCAACGGCGTGCCAAGCACGCCCGTGCCCGGCGGTCTGCCGCGCATCCACCTCCTGCCCGACCCCGGGCACCTCATTCCCGCCCAGGGACACCTGGTGCCCCGCACACCCGCCCGGGAGGTGACCGAACGGTGACGCCAATGGCCTTACGGGCCCGGCGGGTTACGGTCTCTGCGACCGTGGCCTCAATGTCGTGGAGGGCTCATGAAGCGCGCACCGATACTCGCCGTGACGGTCTTGTCCGCCGCCCTGCTCGCAGGGTGCGCACAGGAGAAGCCCGAGCTGCGCCCCACCAGGTCGGCTGGGGAAGGTGCCTGGTACGAGGCCTCAAAGGCCGACCGCCACGAGTACTGCGAGGCCTACCGTGCGCATGACCCGCAGCACCCCATCAGTGCCCCGACGTACGCGTCGGAAGAGACCAGGGGCGAGTTCGTCGACGACTTCTACCGTGTGCTGAAGAAGAAGTGCTGAGCCGACGGGTTGGCGAACGCGGGCCTGCCGAAGCGCCTGCATCCGGCTGCCGCCCATCGGTCGGCGACCGACAGTGACGGCTCCGCTACGGCGGGCCCCGCAGAACGCCCAGTTCAGGGCCTCGGCCCGATACGGGTTTCCCCCGGCAGGTGGCCATCAGGCAAGATGGGGTGTATCTGCCCTCACGCGGTGGAGCCGCAGTATGCGGGGCCTTAACTGCTACACACACTTCGACTGCCGGACGGTTTCTCTTGGCTGAGTTCATCTACTCCATGCGCAAGGCGCGCAAGGCGCACGGCGACAAGGTGATCCTCGACGATGTCACCCTGGACTTCCTGCCCGGAGCGAAGATCGGCGTTGTCGGTCCGAACGGTGCCGGTAAGTCGACCGTCCTGAAGATCATGGCGGGGATCGAGCAGGCGTCGAACGGTGACGCCGTGCTCATGCCCGGTTACAGCGTCAACATCCTCATGCAGGAGCCGAAGCTCGACGAGTCGAAGACCGTTCTGGAGAACGTGCAGGACGGCGCCGCCGAGGTCATGGGCAAGCTCAAGCGCTTCAACGAGGTCGCCGAGCTCATGGCGACCGACTACAGCGACGAGCTCATGGACGAGATGGGCAAGCTCCAGGAGGACCTCGACCACGCCGACGCGTGGGACCTGGACGGTCAGCTGGAGCAGGCCATGGACGCCCTGGGCTGCCCGCCCGGCGACTGGCCCGTCAACAACCTCTCCGGTGGTGAGAAGCGCCGCGTCGCGCTCTGCAAGCTGCTCATCGAGGCGCCCGACCTGCTGCTCCTCGACGAGCCCACCAACCACCTCGACGCCGAGTCCGTGAACTGGCTGGAGCAGCACCTCGCCCAGTACAAGGGCACCGTCGTGGCCATTACTCACGACCGGTACTTCCTCGACAACGTCGCCGAGTGGATCCTCGAGCTCGACCGCGGCCGCGCGATCCCGTACGAGGGCAACTACTCCACGTACCTGCAGAAGAAGTCCGAGCGCCTCAAGGTCGAGGGCAAGAAGGACGAGAAGCGGCAGAAGCGGCTCAAGGAAGAGCTGGAGTGGGTGCGGTCCAACGCCAAGGGCCGCCAGACCAAGTCGAAGTCGCGTCTCGCTCGCTACGAGGAGATGGCTGCCGAGGCCGACAAGATGCGGAAGCTGGACTTCGAGGAGATCCAGATCCCGCCGGGCCCGCGCCTGGGCAACATGGTCGTCGAGGTCGAGCACCTCGGCAAGGCGTTCGGGGACAAGGTTCTGATCGATGATCTGAGCTTCACGTTGCCGCGTAACGGCATCGTTGGTGTCATCGGGCCGAACGGTGCCGGTAAGACCACCCTGTTCAAGATGCTTCAGGGCTTCGAGGAGCCGGACTCCGGTTCCATCAAGGTCGGCGACACCGTCAAGATCTCGTACGTCGACCAGAACCGCGCCAACATCGACCCGAAGAAGACCCTTTGGGCCGTGGTGAGCGACGAGCTCGACTACATCAATGTCGGGCAGGTTGAGATGCCCAGCCGCGCGTATGTCTCCGCGTTCGGGTTCAAGGGGCCCGACCAGCAGAAGCCCGCCGGTGTGCTCTCCGGTGGTGAGCGCAACCGCCTGAACCTCGCGCTCACCCTCAAGCAGGGCGGCAACCTGCTGCTCCTTGACGAGCCGACCAACGACCTCGACGTCGAGACCCTGTCGAGCCTTGAGAACGCGCTGCTCGAGTTCCCGGGGTGCGCTGTGGTCGTGTCTCACGACCGGTGGTTCCTCGACCGAGTCGCCACGCACATCCTCGCGTACGAGGGTGAGTCCAAGTGGTTCTGGTTCGAGGGCAACTTCGAGTCCTACGAGAAGAACAAGATCGAGCGGCTCGGCCCGGACGCCGCGCGTCCGCACCGTGCCACCTACAAGAAGCTGACCCGCGGCTGATGGCTCGCCACGTATACGCCTGCCCCCTGCGTTGGGCCGACATGGATGCGTACGGCCACGTCAACAACGTGGTTTTCCTCCGGTACTTGGAGGAAGCGCGGATTGATTTCCTGTTCCGGCCCGACAAGGACTTCCAGCAGGGGTCCGTCGTGGCGCGCCATGAGATCGACTACAAGCGGCAGTTGGTGCACCGGCACCGGCCCGTGGACATCGAGCTGTGGGTGAGTGAGATAAAGGCCGCTTCGTTCACGCTCTCCTATGAAGTGAAGGACGAGGACGTCGTGTACGTGCGTGCCTCCACGGTCGTCGTGCCGTTCGACTTCGAGGCGCAGCGGCCGCGCCGGATCACCGGCGAGGAGCGGGAGTTCCTCGAGGAGTACCGGGACGACGACGCGGGGCGTACGGATCGTGCGGAGGCGCTTGTCGCATGAGCGCGTCCGTGCTGCATTTCGCCGACGCGGGGGAGGCGGCTGATCTCGCCGCCTTCCTCGGCCGGCTGCTGCACTACGACAAGGCGGCCGCCGTGCGGCTGCGGGCGCAGGCCGGTGGCCAGGCGCTCGCGGTGTTCGGGCGGCCGCCCTCGTTCGAGGTGCTGGCCGTGCGTACGGCGCGGCTGCTCAAGCCGTACGAGAACGGGATCGAGGACACCCTCGATGTGACCGTGTCCGCGGGGGAGTTGCTCGACGCCCTCGACGAGGGGACCGCCACGGCCACGGTTCCCGCGGCTGTCACCGGGCCGCCCTGGGCCGGGGTGCTGCCGCCGCTCGGCGGCTGGGAGCGGGTGGACGGGTTTCCGGACGCGGATGCGCTGCGTGCGCTCGTGAAGGCGGCCGTGGCGGAATTCCGGGCGCGGGTCGAGGAGTTGGCGCCGGAGGCGCGTACGCGCGGTGAGCTCGACCGTATCGGCGGCGAGGTCTGGTCGCGGGAGATCGGGGGGAGTGGGGCGCCGGTGCGGATTGTGCACGCGGCGGCGGCGCTTGGGTTTTTGCGGGGGGCCGAGGTCGATCTGGTGGTGGCGGGGGCGTGGGTGCGGTTGCGCTCCGCTTATGGGTCTGTGGCGGTGCGGAGGGCGTCCGCCGGGCTGGGTGGGCTCTCCGTCAGCCCTGTGTGAGCGGGGCCCGAGACGGGGGTGCGGTCGCGGGGCTCTGCCCCGGACCCCGCGCCTCAAGCGCCGGCGGGGCTGGAAAGATCGGGGCTCTGCCCCGGACCCCGCTGCTCAATCGCCGCAGGGGCTTGAATGGGCTCGCCCGTCCGCAGGGGCTTGGGGTGGAGGGGGTCAGCCTGCCGTGTTGACCATTGAGGCTGCCGCGTACGTCAGGTAGTTCCAGAGTGTGCGCTCGTGTTCCTCGGAGAGGCCGAGCTCCTCCACTGCCACTTGCATGTGCTTCAGCCACGCGTCGTGGGCCGCGCGGTCGACCTGGAACGGGGCGTGGCGCATGCGCAGGCGCGGGTGGCCGCGGTTGTCGCTGTACGTGCGGGGGCCGCCCCAGTACTGCATCAGGAAGAGGGCCAGGCGCTCCTCGGCGGGGCCCAGGTCCTCCTCCGGGTACATGGGACGCAGCAGCGGGTCCTGTGCGACGCCCTCGTAGAAGCGGTGCACGAGGCGGCGGAACGTCTCCTCGCCACCCACCTGCTCGTAGAACGTCTGCTCCTGAAGCGTGTCGCGCGGGATCTCAGTCACCTCTCCATGCTCTCAGACGCACCGACCGGGGACCGGGGACCTAGGCCCCCTTCCCACCGCGGAACGGGGGTCGCCGTTTGCCGGTTCGCGCAGGACAGTGGACATATGGGCGCAGAGCACACCCGGGACCTCGAGCAGCTCGCCGTACGGGCGCGGGCCGGGCTCGTGCGCGAGATCGGCCACAGTGGTGCCTGGGACGCCGACCCGGCCTGGCGGGAGGCGTTCGCGGAGGTGCCGCGGCATCTGTTCGTGCCGTACTACTTCGTCGGCGTGCCCGGAGGATATGAACGGCTGTGGGGCGAGCATCCCGACCCGGAGCGGCGCGAGCGCTGGCTGCGCGGCGCCTACGCCGACCAGCCGCTGGCCACCCGGCTGCGCGACGGTGAGCTGGTCTCCTCCAGCAGCCAGCCGTCCCTGATGGCACGGATGCTCGCGGAGCTGCGGGTGCGGGACGGGGACCGGGTCCTGGAGATCGGTGCGGGGACGGGGTACAACGCGGCGTTGCTGGCGCATCGGGTCGGTGCGGGGAACGTCACGTCCGTCGACCTCGATCCGGAGATCGCCGAGTCCGCCAGGGCCCATCTCGCCGCCGCCGGGTACCGGACGGGCGTCGTCACCGGTGACGGGGCGCGGGGGTGCCCCGAGCGGGCGCCGTACGACCGGATCATGGCGACGTGCGCGCTGCGTTCGGTGCCGGTGGGCTGGCTCGGCCAGTGTGCGGCCGGTGCGCGGATCCTCGCGCCCCTGTCGACCGGGATCGTGGTCCTCGATGTGCGGGAGGGGGAGAGGGACGGGGCGTATGCGGAGGGGCGGTTTCTGCGCACCTCCGCGTACTTCATGGCGCTGCGCGGCGGCGCGGAGCGGGCGCCCGAGACGCGGGCCGGAGGGCTGCCGCACCCCGTGCTGCGCGAGGAGTTGTTCCGGTTCCTGCTGACGCTGACGGCGGGCCGCCTGGCCCCGTACGACGCGCTCGCGCTGTGGGAGCGGGAGGGCAGGCCCGAGCGCGAGCGGTTCGGGGTGACCGTGCGCGGTGACCGCCAGTGGGCCTGGCTGGACGATCCGGAGGGGCCCCACACATGGGAGTTGCCGGGCACCACCCTCTAGGTGCCCGGCAACGTCCTGCGCGTGCGTGTGCTCAGCCGCGCCGGATCGTGATCGTCGTCCACGCTCCGACGTGCACCCGGTCACCGTCCTGCAGCGGCACGGGGACGAACGGCTGGATCGGCTCGTCGCCGTTGTTGACGGTCGTGCCGTTCGTCGAGTTCTGGTCGACGACCGCCCACGTGCCGTCCGGCTGCTGCACGAGCACCGCGTGCTGGTGCGAGACGCCCGGGTCCTCCGGCGGCACCGACAGGTCGATGTCGGGGGACTCCCCGGTGGAGTGGCGGCGCCGGCCGATCGACAGCTGGTTGCCGGTGAGCGGGCGCTGCTGCTCCGGCGAGTACGCGGGCAGGTTGAGCCCCGAGGCCTCGGGGCCGCTGCGCTGCATCATCGCCATGAAGTAGTCGCGGTCCGGACCGATCGTCGCCGACCACGTCATCGGGGCGTACTGCTGCTGCGGCGGCTGCTGCTGGAACGGCGGCGGGGTCGTGGAAGGCCCGCCGGGTGCCGACGGGTCCGACGACGGAGGCGGCAGCATCCAGTCGTCCCCGTTCGTGCCACCGGGACCACCCGGACCACCGTGGCCGCCGAACGAAGGGTCGGGCGGCGGGGGCTGCATGGGCCCCGGCTGCACGGGCTGCGGCGGACCGGGCGGCGGGCCGGGCTGACCGTGCGGACCCGGCGGCGGACCCGGCTGCGCGGGCGGAGCCGGCGCGGGGGCCGGAGCCTGCTGCTGGAAGCCCTGCGGGGCGCCACCGCTCTCGTACGGGCCGTGGCCGTCGAAGGACGGCGGGGGAGGCGGCGGGGCCTGGCCCGACGGCTCGTTCCCGAACGGGGACGGCGGGATCGGCTCCGCGGGCCGGTTCATCTGCGAGGGCCGCGAACCCTGGTACTCGTACGCGTCGGGTCCTGGCGGCGGCTGCTGCTGGAACTGCAGCGCCGGGTTCGGGCCCTGCGGCTCGTGGGGCCCCGGGAAGCCGGGCGCACCGGGGCCGCCCTGGCCGCCCGACGTGGGCATCGGCGGGTTCGGGGCCGCGGGCGTGTACGACGTCGCCGTGTTCGTGAGGAAGTTCCAGCGGCACTCCTCGCAGAACGGCGCGCCGCCCTCACGTGGCGTACGGCATTGCGGGCACAGTTCGGGCGTGCCCGCCCCGCCTTGCGGCGCCTGCGGCGCGGGCGGCTGCGGGTAGCCGTAACCGGCGGCCGGAGGCGGCGGAGGGGGCGGAGGGGGCGGGGGCACGGCACCGGCCATGCGGTGACCGCAGACCTCGCACCAGTCTTCGGAACCCGACTGGTGTCCGTTCGGGCAGGTCGGCATGTCGGCGCTTCCCCCTCTCCTTCAAGTGCAAGCAGGGCTTGCCGTAGTGCGTGGGTGGATATTTTGAACGTGGATGGTTACTTCTTGACGCGAACTGTCTTGGTCGACCGGGTCTCGAGAGTCATCTCGTCGGCCTCCGCGACCTTCGCCTTCAATCGAACAGTACCTTCCGCGGCGTCCACCACGTCCACCACCTTCGAAAGCAGCTTGGCCGTATCCGCGTTCCCCGAGAGGGCCGCGAGCTGCACGGCGCGGCCCAGCTTCGCGGTCGCCCCGTCCGCATCGCCCGACTTTCGTGCGTCGAGTCCCTGCTGGATGACCTGTGCCAGTTCGGCCTGGCCCGTGTAGTGGGCGACCTGCGGGTTGATCGACGTAGAGGCTGTCATGTCGTCCGTCCACACCGCACGTACGAGACCCTGTGCCCCCAGCGGCACGGCCTGTGCCGAGCCGTCCGGCTGCGGGATCACCAGGGAGACGCGGGCGGCGAGCATCTCCTGGCCGAGATCGGCGTCCGGGACCCGTACGCACACGTGGTAGTCGCGGGACTCGTCGCCCCAGGAGCCGGTGGGGTAGTCGCCGGCCCGCGGGCCCGCCTCGGTGCGGCGCTCCGTCAACTCCTCTACGGTGGGAGCGACTTGCTTCACGAAGGTGATCTCGGAGCCGAGCGGCGTCCACAGCCGCAGGGCGACGTCCGCGATCTCCTTGCCCATCGCCGTCTCCATCATCTGCGTGAAGTCCTCGGCGAGATGGGCCGGGTCGGCGACGATGTCGGCGGTACCGAGGAGGGCGGAGGCGATGCCTGTGACCTCCTTCACCTCCCAGTCCGTTCCGACGCCGCGGGCGTCACAGGTGAAGCGGCCCGCGCTCGCGTCCAGCGACGCGCGCAGGTCCTCCGGCGACTCGTGCTCGTTGCGGCCGTCGGTGAGCAGGATGCCGTGCCTGATCGACACGTCCGCCGAGGCCAGGAGCTTGTCGGCAAGCCGCAGCCAGGTACCGATCGCGGTGCCGCCGCCCGCGGACAGCTTGCGCAGCGCCTGCTTGGCCTGCCCGCGGGTGGTCCGGTCCGCGACGGCGAGCCGGCCCTCGCCCGGGTAGATCTCCTTGGCCACATGAGTGCCGGCGATCACCGCGAAGTGCACACCGTCGCGCAGCGCGTCGATCGCGGCGGCAGAGGCCTCGCGCGCGCCGCGCATCTTGGTGGGCGGATAGTCCATCGAGCCGGAGCAGTCCACCATCAGCGCGATCGCGGCGTCCGTGCCCTCGCCCGGGACGCTGTACAGGTGGGGCGCGCTGACCGCGCCGCCCACGGTGCCGCCCCCGGTCGAGGTCACCGTGACGATCGCGTTGACGTCGCGGCCGCCCTCCGGCAGATATTCGTTCTGGTAGACCTCGACGGCGAACTGCGGAACGTGTGGTTTCGAGAAATTTGCCATGGTGTCATGTCCCCCCTGAACAAGACCATTTGCGCGGCTTTCCAGCGCTACGCCGATCCTGCCCCCGACTGCGGCACAGGGAACGGCAGTACCGCCACTGTTACGTTGTCGTGGCCCCCGCCGTCGAGGGCGTGGCCGACCAGGACCTGGGCGCTGTGCAGCGGGTTGCGCGCCGCGTCCGCGGGCAGTATGCGGGCCATCTCGTCGGCTGACTCCGCGTAGTTCCACAACCCGTCGGAGCAGACCACGACCACTCCGGGGCGGTCCGGCTTGAACGACGCGGTGTGCGGCTCCAGTTCGTACGCGTCCGCGCCGAGCCAGCCCGTGATCGCGTGCGCCCGCTCGTCCGCGTACGCCTCCGCCTCGCTCATCAGGCCTGCCGCGACCATCTGCGCGGCCCACGAGTCGTCCTCGGTGAGCCGGGCCGCGGGCGCCTCGCGGTCGTCGGGCACCCAGTAGGCGCGCGAGTCGCCGATCCAGCCGATGATGAGCAGTTCCTTGGTGACGACGGAGGCGACGAAGGTGCACGCCGGCGCGTTCTGGTGCGGCTTGTGCTCGCGGGCCGTCTCGGGCTCGTCCGCAAGGGCGTTGACCGCCTCGGCGGCCGCGACGATCGACTCGTGCATGGCCTGCTGCGGGTGGGTGCCGCGCGGCAGCGCCTCGTGCAGCGCCTCGGTGGCGGCGCGGGACGCGGCGAGCGAGGCGTCGTCGGGCCGCGTCGCCGACGACACCCCGTCGCAGACCACGGCGACGACGGCCGGGGAGCCGTCGGGCAGCGCGGCCGAGGAGATCGCGAAGGAGTCCTCGTTCCTGTGGTGGCGCAGGCCCCGGTCGCTGACCGCGGCGACCGCGTCCAACTCCTGCTCCATGTGGTCGCGTTCGCGGGGCTGGGCGTGGCCGCAGTTCTCGCAGTAGCCGTCCGGGTCGACGTGCCCGGCGCGGCAGGCCACGCACAGCTTGGTTCCGGCGGGCGGTGTCGCGGACCCCAGCTGCTCGGGCGTCGCGGTGCGCGGGTCGGGCGCGGCGATCCTGAACTCCTCATCGGACGGCGGGATGTCGAAGCGTACGTCGGTGGGCAGTTCCGAGCCGCCGGAGTCCGTGCCCTCCAGGTCGGTCGGCAGGTGGACCGGGGCGGGCAGGTCCGAACTGTCGCCCTCGGGGGCGGCCGGCCACTCCACGGAGGCGTCGGAAGAGCCCGGCTCCTCGGCGCGCGGCTCCGCCGACAGGTCGTATCCGCATGCCCCGCAGAAGCGATCGGCCTCCTCCAGAGGCTCCTCGCAGCTGGGACACACTGACATAGCGGCCGCCTTGTGCGTCTGCGACATCCTCACACCCACGTCCGGGGGCGGTAGCGGTTGGCCCGCTCCACCAGTTCGATCCTCTCCTCGCCGCGCTGAGCGAGCCTGGCCAGAGTCCGGTACGAGCGTTCAAGACCGAGGCGGAGGCCGCGCTCGTCCAGATCGCTGCCGAGCACCACCGTGCGCACGGGATCCTGCGGCGGACCGGAACCCTGCCTACCGGAGAGTACCCAGTCCAGAGCCGTGCCGAGCACTTCGGTGGACAACTGCTCGCGGCGCACCGCGTCGAGCCCGAACGCGTCGAGCGCCTCGACCTGTCCCGCGGCGGCCGTCAGATCGTGCAGCAACGGGTCCCCGTTCGCCCCCTGCGCCGTCCGGCCCCGCAGTCGCGAGCGCACCGCGGCGACCCGCGCCGCCGTGTAGTGGATCGACGACTCGGGCACCGACTCCAGGGTGCGCACCGCGCCGCCCCGGTCGCCCGCGGCGAGTTGCACGCGCGCGAGGCCGAACGCCGCGCTGACGTAGCTCGGGTCCGTCGACCACACCAGGCGGTAGTACTCCGCCGCGTTGTCGAGCTGGCCGAGCACCTCCGCGCAGACGCCGAGCGCCAGCTTCGGCGCGGGCTCGCCGGGGAACGCGTCGTATATGGCGTCGAAGGACAGCGCCGCGTTCGTGTGGTCGCCGGTCGCGAGCGCCGCGACGCCCCGGTACCAGACCACCCGCCAGTCGTCGGGATGGTCGGATTCCAAGGCCGCCAGGCCGCGGGCCGCCGAGTCGAGCTCGCCCATTTCGAGGCGGGCCCGCAGCTCCCGCAGCCGCAGTTCGAGGGAGTCGGCGGGCGCCGCGTGCAGGGCCGCGATCAGCTCGGCGGGGGCCGAGGCCATGAGGCCGGCGAGGAACCCGGCGTTCGGATCGCCCGGATCGACGCGCGGCACCGGGAGCGCGAGCGCGGTCCCCGGTGTCTGAAGCGGCTTGACGATCTCGGCGGACGACGGCGGCAGGGCGGGCGCAGCGGGCTGCGGGGGCAGCACGGCCGCCGCCTTCCGCGGGCCCCGGCCGTTCCGTGTGCGGACGGGTGTCTCGCGAGCCCCGAGCGGTGACACCTCGCCCGCGAGCAGGCCGAACAACTCCGTGTCCGTGACCTTCACTTCGGGACCGAACAGCGTCGAGAGGGCGGGCCTCGGCCGGTTCGTCTGGAGCGCGACGACCTCGCGCAGGACGCCCGTCAGCTGCTCGGCCATCTCCTGCGCGGAGGCGAAGCGGCGGGCCGGGTCCGGGTCGGTGGCGCGCACGAGGAGCCGGTAGAACGACTCGTAGGTGCGGAACACCTCGATGTTGTCCGGGTCGGGCAGGGAGTCCACGAACACGCTCGTGTAGCCCTGGAAGTCGAAGGTGAGCAGGGCGAGCGTACGGGCCACGGTGTAGAGGTCCGAGGCGATGGAGGGCCCCAGCTCGGCGACCTCCGGGGCCTGGAAGCCGACGGTCCCGTAGATCGCGCTCTCGTCGTCGTCCATCCTGCGGACCGCGCCCATGTCGATGAGCTTGAGCTGGTCCTCGGTCTGGATCGCGTTGTCGACCTTGAAGTCGCAGTAGAGCAGATTGCGGCTGTGCAGATGGCCGAGCGCCTCCAGGGCCTCGATGCCGTACGCGCACGCCTGCTCCACCGGCAGCGGGTCCCGCCTGCCCTCGGGGGTGCGCCGCTCGTTGGCGATCTCCTTGAGGGACTTGCCGCCCACGTACTCCATGACGATGTAGCCGTCCAGGGAGCCGGTGCGCTGGTCGAGGTGCTCGACGAAGTTGTAGATGCGGACGATGTTGGAGTGCTCGATCTCCGCGAGGAAGCGGCGCTCCGAGATCGCGGCGGCCATCGCGTCCTGGTCACCCGTGTCGAGCAGGCCCTTGAGGACCACCCAGCGGTCGGAGACGGCGCGGTCGACGGCGAGGTAGACCCAGCCGAGGCCGCCGTGCGCCAGACAGCCCACGACCTCGTACTGACCGTGCACGACGTCACCCGTGGCGAGCTTCGGTACGAAGGAGTACGGGTGGCCGCACTTGGTGCAGAACCCTTCCGTGCGACCCGGTCGCTCGCCGCGCGAACGGCCCACCGGGGCGCCGCAGTCGGACCGCGAGCAGAACCGCTTCCGCTCGGGGACCTCGGGGTGCTCCTGCACCATCGCGCGCGGGTCGGGCCGCGGCACGTCCGGCACGTTGACCAGGCCGACGCCGAGCCGGGAACGGGCCGAAGTGCCCGCCGAGGCGCCGGAGCTGCGCACCGACACCGAGCGCGAGGTCGAACTCCCCGACAGGGAGCGGGAGAGCCGGCCCGATACCGACCTGCGGGACTGCGAGGAGCGCGCCGACGTCCTGGCCGAGGCCCGCGAACTGGAGCCGGAGCTCTGCGATCCGCGCTGCCCGCCACCGGCGATCCCGGTCGGCGGCGACGCCACGATCCCGTTCGGCGACACGACCGGGGCCAGCCCGCACGTGTCGCAGTACAGCTCGCCGCCACCCATGTCCTCGTAGGAACCGGTACAGCCGGGCCGCTGACAGGAGGACGCCGCGGCCGGCGCGCCCACGGGGGCGGCCTGCGGCCGGGCGGCGGGCCGGTGGGTGGGGGCGCTGCCCCCGTGGACGGCACCGGCCGCACCGGCCGGCTGCGGTTTCAGGCCGCAGGTGTCGCAGTACAGCTCCCCGCCCATGTCCTCGTACGTGCCCGTGCAACCCGCTCTGCCGCACTTCTGTGGCGCCACGCTCACGACTCCCCCCTGGCCGATCTGTCGGCGGGCGCGGACAGCGTGTCCGCCGCCGCCCGTTGATATCGCAGCACCGCGGCCTCCGCGGCGCGCAGATTGCAGGGCGCGCTCCACAGCATGCGCCGCGCCGCGTCGTACCGCTCCACCAGGAACGGATCCTCGGCGAAACCGAGCCTGGCCACCTTCGCCTTGTACGCGTCGAGCCGTCCGCGCAGCTCCGCCCGGACCGCCAGCGGGGCCGTCACCGCCGTCAACGACTCACGCGCGCGCAACAGTTCGTCCTCCGCCTTCGACTCCAGTGACTCCAGGAGCGGCGAGAGCCGGTTCCACTGACCGCGCCTGCGGTACTCGGCCGCCGTCGCCAATTGCTCCTGCAGCACCGTCGGCGGACCCGACACCGCGGGCACGTCGGACCCGGCTATCTTCGCGAGCACCTCGATGCGTGCCGACCGCGCCTCGGCGAGCGTCCGGTCCGCGCGCGACAGCACGTCCCGCAGCCGGCCGAGCCGCGCCTCCGCGTCCTGCCGCACGCCGAGCACGGCCTCGATCTCCCGGCGCACGTCCTCCAGGGCGCGGGCCTCCCGGTCGTACGCCGTGGTGTCGGGGCGGCCGCCGCCGGGCGCCGAACTCCCGGCCGACTGCCGCCAGTACGTGAGCGGGTCCGACACCACTTCCTCGCGCATCCGGGTCAGCGAGCCGGTGATCCGCTCCAGGTCGTCGCCCGCCGGATGCTCACCCGGACGCACTCCTACGGAGTGCGCGAGCTGCCGGGTGCGGGCCAGCTCGGCGGCGAGCATGTCGATGCGGGCGGGCAGCGCCGACCACACCGCGTCGGCGGCCACCACCATGTCGAGGGACGACGCGTACAGCGTGTTCATCCGGTCGACGAGCGCCGCGAGGGTGAACTGCTCGGACAGCTTCGCGGGCCCGGTGATCGAGGGCGAGGTGCCGCCCGCACCCGGGCCCGGCGCGATCGTGACGGACTCGCCGCGCAGCAGCTCCGTCAGCTCCGTCAGGTCGCCGCGGCTGGGCAGCCGGCGCCGCGAGCGGATCTCCCGCGCCGTGCGCAGCGCGTCCGCGTACGCGTCGAAGTACGCCCACAGCAGCGTGATCTCCAGGTCGGCCGAGGCCCAGCGCTCCTGCGTCGTCCCGGTGAGCCGGGCGCCCTCCAGGAGCCTGCGCCCCGCGTGGTCCTGCAGGGCGAGCAGAGACGACTCGATCGCTTCGTGCTCCGCGCCGAGCCGGGCCAGGGCACGGTCCACCTCGTCCCGGTCCATCACTGGGCCGGCGGGTCCCGCGACGCCCATCGATCACCTCTCGCTTTCCCGAGTATCCGTCAAGTCCCTGCCGCGCTGCGTGCGTTACGTGTTCTGCCTACTTGTACTTCGGTGCGGGCGGCCCCGAGGAGGAGCCGAGCGCCGGCTTCAGCCAGTGGTCGTACGACTTCTGCCAGCCGTCCGACTTGCGGTAGTCCACCAGCACCTGGTTGACCCGGCGCACCAGGTCGTCCGCGCCCTTCTTCATGGCGACGCCGTAGAACTCCTTGGTGTAGGGCTCGCCCTTGAGCTGCACCGTCGGGTCCTGCGCGGCCTGGCTCGCCGCGAGCGCGCCATCGGTGACCACCGCGTCGACCTCGCCGAGCTGCAGCCGCACCAGGCAGTCCAGCTGGTTCGGCACGGTCGTGGAGATGTCGGTGCTCTGCGGCAGGCCGCCCTCGTCCACCGGCTTCTTCTTGCCGTCCTCCAGCGACGACGCGGCCGTCGAACCGGTCGCCGTGCAGATCCGCTTGCCGGCGAGCGAGGCCCCGTACCCCTTGATGTCCGAGGTCTTCGGGGCGAGCACCTGCTGACCGGTCTGGAAGTACGCGGTGGAGAACGCGACGTCCTTGAGGCGGTCGCAGCTGATGGTCATCGTGCGCACCACCATGTCGACGTCGCCGCGCTGGATCGCCGGGATGCGCTCGTTGGTGGGGATGGCGTGGAAGCGGATCGCGTCCCGGTCGCCGAGGATGTCGCCCGCGATCTCGTGCGCGAGATCGATGTCGAAGCCCTCCAACTCGCTGGTCTTCGCCGTGCTGTTGGGGTCGCGGTAGCCCCAGCGGAAGCTGTTCTGGTCGACGCCGACCGAGAGGTAGCCGCGGTCCTTGACGGCCTGCACCGCGCTGCCGCTCTCGCTGCCCGAGGGGGAGAGGCTGCGCTCCGGCTCCTTGCCCTTCACCGAGGGGTCGCAGTCGTCTGCCTTGGCCTGCGTGCCGTCGGCGACGCCACCGGAGGCGTAGCTCGTCGTGCCGTCGTGCGAAGGGCGCTGTTGCTGGGTCAGCGGGAGCAGCAGCGCGAACACCGCCGTCAGGGCGCAGGCCACCGCCATGGCGGCCACGCCGCCCCAGCCGCGCAAGGTCACCTTTCGCTCGCCCATCGCCGCACCCCCTCTCATCGGTACTCCGAAAGCCTGCGTCCGATGCCGAACACCGCGCCACCCGCGGCGAGCACCGCCAACAGTGCGGCGCCCACGGGCAGTCCGGTCATCGCGTCCCGACCGCCGCCCGCGTCGGCGCTGAACTGACGCTGCTCGTGAACGAGCGCCGTGTCCAGATTCTTGTCCACCAGATCGAAGCATTCACCTGTCGGCTTGTCCTTCTTCGAACCGATGATCTTGTCGAGCGCGCCCTGGTAGTTGCCCGCGTCGTCCTGCTCGCGCGCGTCCTGGTGGCGCTTTCGCCACTCCTTCATGCTGGCGTTCGCCTTCGTCACGGGCGCCCGGCCCGCGGTGTCGCCCTCGCCGTCGGCGAGCGCGTACGCGGCGTTGAGCTTGCCGGCGAGCGCGGTCATCTCCTGCTGAAAGTCGACGTCGTACTTGTCCTTGGTCTCGCCCTTCACGGCCACCGTCTCCGCGCCACGGCTGACCAGTGTCAGGTTCTCGCTGCCCCGCGCCTTCAGAGAGGCGATGCTCGCGTCGTGCAACACGTTCAAGGACCGTACGCCATGGTCGTACGACGAACTGAGCCCGCTGCGCGCCACGGTGTGACCGACGACGAGCCACAGCAGCACCACGGTGGACGCCGCGGTGGCGGCGAGCAGCCCTTGGTTGAACACCCGGTTTGTACGGCGGTAGTTGCGCCGCTGCGCCCACGCGAGGCCCGCGAGGGCGAGCACGCCGAGGGCGATGGCGATCCACGGGTAGGGCGTCGCCGAGTCGTAGTCGTCCCGCAGCCGCTGGTTCTCCGTCTTGTAGAGATCCTCGGCGGCCGGGAGCATCTCGGTCTGCATCTTCTCGTTCGCGTACCGCAGATAGGCGCCGCCCAGTGGGAAGCCCTGCCGGTTGTTGGCCCGGGCCCGCTCGATGAGGCCCTTGTACTGCGGCAGCAGTTTGTTCAGCTCGGCGATCGTCCCCGCCGAGCGGGTGCCGGGGTCGGTGCTGGTCGCCGCCGTCACCAGCTTGTCCGCGGCGCGCCTGATGTCCCGCTCGTACCGGTCGCGCGCCGCCGCCGGTTCCTGGCCCCCCGCCAGGAAACCGCTGGACGCCGCCGTGTTGGCGTCGGCGAGCGAGCGGTAGATGTCGGCGGCGTCGGCGCTCAGCGGCTGGCTGGAGTGCAGCACGTCGTCCGCGGCGGCCGAGCGGTCCGTCATCTGCCAGGCCGTCGTCGCGCCGAACGCCACGACGAGCAGCGCGAGGACGGCCCCGATGATGCGCAGCCGGCCCGGCTCGGTCGTGGCGCCCGCCTTCAGCCGGTCCACACCCTCGGCCCAGGCGGTACGCCGCCGGGGCGTGGGTGCGCCGGGCGGGCCGCCGCCGAGCTGCGCCTGCGGTGGCACGCCCGGTGCCGGTGGCGCGGCGGGGCGCTCCGGCGGCGCCACGCTTCCGTTCGACGGGTATGTCACTTCGACCCTCCCCCATGGTCGTACGTCGGTCGCAAGTATCGCTTGGGCGACTGACATCCGCACAGGCATTCCCTGGATCTTGTGCGGAAGCGCTCCGCTCTGGAACACGTGGGGGAGGGGGGTTCGGTTCCCCGTTTGTGTTCGCGGCGACGTTGTTGCGGTCGCGGGGCGCTGCCCCGGACCCCGCTCCTCAATCGCCGGAGGGGCTTGAAAGCCTCAATCGCCGGCGGGGCTTGAAAGATCAAGCCCCGCCGGCGATTGAGGCGCGGGGTTTGGGGCAGCGCCCCAAGTCTTTCAAGCCGCAGCGGCTGCGGCGTAGTGCGCACGTACGCGTGCGTGCACCTCCGGTGGGGCGGCCACCGCGTCGAGGCCGAGCAGCGCCGCGCCCAGGACCGGGCGTTCCGCCACCACTCGGGGGAGCGCACGCGGTGTCCGGGCGGACAGCAACGACCGCACGCGGTCGTTGAGTTGGGGGTGGCGGGCCGCCAGGACGCTGCCGCCGAGGAGGACGGGGACCTCTGCCTCCAGGAGGTCCAGCCTGCGTAGCGCCACCGTTGCCATCGCCACCACCTCGTCGGCCATCCGCTCGACCAGGGCGCGGGCCACCGGGTCGCCGTCCGCCGCCGTGGCGAAGAGGACCGGGGTGAGCTCGTGGCGGCGGACCGCGGGGATGTGGCCCAGGTGCAGCGCCTCGATCAGGGCGTACATGGAGGGGAGGGAGAAGTGGGCGGGCAGGGCGTGCATCAGGGCCGTTGCCCCGCCGCGGCCGTCCTCCGCGCGTGCGGCGAACCAGATCGCCTCCTCCGCGAGGCCGCCACCGCCGCCCCAGTCACCGGAGAGCCGGCCGATCGCGGGGAACCGGGCCGTGCGGCCGTCGGGCAGCATCCCCGCGCAGTTGACGCCCGCCCCGCACACGACGGCGACGCCGCGCGGCTCGGCGTCCTCCAGGAGCCCGGCGCGCAGTACGGCGAAGGTGTCGTTGCGGACGTCGACCCGCGATCCCCAGCGGCGTGCGGTGAGGGCGCGCGCCAACTCCTCTTCCTCCACCGGCAGGTCCGCGTTGGCCAGGCACGCCGACACATGGTCGACCGCGCCCACGCCCGCCTGTGCGAAGGCCCGGCCGACCGCCTCCGCCAGGACGTCCACGGCGGGTGCCGCGTTCGTCCGGTGGGGCTGGAACCCGCCGCCGCGGGCCGCGCCGACGACAGTGCCGTCGGCCGCCACCACCGCGACGTCGGTCTTGCTGTTCCCCGCGTCGATGGCAAGGACGGTCATGCCCACGCGAGGTGCTCCCGGTTGTGCGCGATCAGCTGGTCCGTGAGCTGCTCGGCGTACTCGATTTGGCCGATGAGGGGGTGTGCGAGCAGGGCGTTGAAGACGCGGTCGCGGCCGCCCTTCAGGGCCGCCTCCAGGGCCAGGTCCTCATAGGCGGTCACATTCGCGATCAGGCCCGCGTACAGGGGGTTGAGCGGCGGTACGGGCAGCGGCTTCGCGCCCTTCGCGTCGACCGATGCCTGCACCTCGATGACGGCGTCGTCGGGGAGGAAGGGGAGCGTGCCGTTGTTGTACGTGTTCACCACCTGGTGGGCCGAACCCCCACCGCCCAACAAGGACGCGGCCAGGTCGACCGCCGCCTCGCTGTAGAAGGCGCCGCCGCGCTTGGCGAGCAGCTCCGGCTTCTCGTCGAGCGTCGGGTCGCCGTACATCTCCAGCAACTCGCGCTCCATCTCCGCCACTTGCGCGGCGCGGGACGGCTTCGTGCGCAGCTCTCGTACGACCGCGTCGTGCTGGTAGTAGTAGCGCAGGTAGTAGGACGGGACGACGCCGAGGCGGTCGACGACCGTGCGCGGCATGTGCAGGTCCTCGGCGATGGCGTCGCCGTGCTCGGCGATCAGGCGCGGCAGCAGGTTCTCGCCGTCGGGGCCGCCGAGGCGCACGCCCAGCTCCCACGTCAGGTGGTTGAGGCCGACGTGGTCCAGGTGCACCTGGGACGGCTCCACCTCAAGGAGGCGCGCGAACTTCCGCTGGAAGCCGATCGCGACGTTGCACAGGCCGACGGCCTTGTGGCCAGCCTGGAGCAGCGCGCGGGTCACGATGCCCACCGGGTTGGTGAAGTCGATGATCCAGGCGTCCGGGTTGGCGCGGCGCACCCGTTCGGCGATGTCGAGGACGACGGGCACGGTCCGCAACGCCTTCGCGAGCCCGCCGGCGCCGGTCGTCTCCTGCCCGACGCAGCCGCAGTCGAGCGGCCACGTCTCGTCCTGATTGCGGGCCGCCTGCCCGCCGACGCGCAGTTGGAGGAGTACGGCGTCGGCGTCCGCGACACCCGCGTCCACGTCCGACGTCGTACGTATAACGCCCGGGTGTCCCTGCTTGGCGAAGATGCGGCGGGCGAGGCCCCCGACCAGTTCGAGGCGGTCGGCGGCCGGGTCGACGAGCACCAGCTCCTCGATCGGCAGCGTGTCCCTCAGCCGCGCGAACCCGTCGATGAGTTCGGGTGTGTAGGTCGATCCTCCGCCGACCACGGCGAGCTTCATAGAAATCCCTTAGCCCTTTACTCCGGTGAGGGTGACGCCTTCGACGAAGGCCTTCTGTGCGAAGAAGAAGACGAGACAGACCGGCGCCATCACCAGGAGCGTGGCCGCCATCGTCAGGTTCCAGTTGACGCTGTGCGCGGACTTGAAGGATTCGAGCCCGTAACTCAGCGTCCAAGAAGCCGGGTTCTGGGCCGCGTAGATTTGCGGCCCGAAATAATCGTTCCAGCAATAGAAGAACTGGAAGAGGGCGACGGCGGCGATGCCCGGCTTGGCCATCGGCACCACGATCTTCAGCAGCGTGCGCAGCTCGCCGCAGCCGTCGACCTTCGCCGACTCGATGTACTCCTTCGGGATCGTCAGCAGGAACTGCCGGAGGAGGAAGATCGAGTACGCGTCGCCGAACGCCATCGGGATGATCAGCGGCCACAGCGACCCCGACAGGTGGAACTGCTGTGCCCACACCAGGTACATCGGGATCACGATGACCTGCGGCGGCAGCATCATCGTCGAGATGACGAGGAGCATCGCCGTGCGCCGCCCGCGGAAGCGGAACTTGGCGAGCGCGTACGCGACGGGTATCGCCGAGCACACCGTGAACAGCGTGCCGAGCCCCGCGTACAGCAGCGAGTTCTTCCACCAGTCGAGGAAGCCGTCCGTCTGGAGGACCGCCTTGTAGTTCTCCCAGTGCCAGGAGTCGGGCCACAGATCGCCGCTCATCGCCTGCCCGTCGCTCATCACGGACGTCAGGAAGACGAACACGAAGGGGAGGACGAAGAACAGCGCCACGGCGATGGCGATGCTGTGCACGGCGATCCAGTTGAGGACCTGCTTGCGGCGGGCGCGCCGGCCCGCGGGCCCGTTCACGCGCGCGGGCTCGGCGCTGGTGTGCGTGGCGCCGGTGCTCAGTGTCGTAGTAGTCATGATCAGTCCTCCGCCGCGAGCAGACCCGAGCGCTTGCGCATGAGCAGCGAGGTCACGGCCATGGCAATGGCGAACAGGACGAGCGAGAGCACGCACGCCGCGCCGGTGTTGAAGTTCTGGAAGCCCATCGAGTAGACGAGCTGCGGGACGGTGAGCGTCGAGTGGTCGGGGTATCCCGGCTGGATGACCGTGCCGGGGCCGATCGAGACGCCCGAGGCGATCTTTCCGGCGACGAGGGCCTGCGTGTAGTACTGCATGGTCTGCACGACGCCCGTCACCACGGCGAACATGACGATCGGGGTGATCGAGGGCCACGTCACGTAGCGGAACCTGGTCAGCGGCCCCGCGCCGTCCAGCTCGGCCGCCTCGTACTGCTCCTTCGGTACGTCGAGCAGAGCGGCCATGAAGATGACCATGAGGTCGCCGATGCCCCACAGGGAGAGCAGGACGAGCGAGGGTTTGGCCCAGGTGGGGTCGTTGAACCAGTTGGGTCCGTCGATGCCGACCTTGGCGAGGATCTCGTTGACCGGTCCCGAGCCGGGGTTGAGGAGAAAGACGAAGGCGACGGTCGCGGCGACCGGCGGCGCGAGATACGGCAGATAGAAGGCGGTCCGGAAGAATCCGACCCCGCTCTTTATCTTCGTGACGAGCAGTCCGAGCGAGAGCCCGAACACCACGCGCAGCGCCACCATCACCACGACGAGCCACACCGTGTTCCACAGGGCGGGTCCGAACAGCGGCATGTCCCGGAACACGTACACCCAGTTCCGCAGCCCCACGAAGGTGGGCGCCTTGATCTGGTTGTAGTGCATGAACGAGAAATAGACGGTGGCGAGCAGCGGATAGGCGAAGAAGGCGCTGAATCCGATCAGCCAGGGGGAGAGAAAGCCCAGGGTGCGCAGTCTGCGGCGGGCAGGCCTGGAAAGGGTGAGTGCCATACGAGAATGTCCCGTTCCTCAGTTCTGCGACTGCAGGGTGTCGGCGTCGATGAGTCTGTCGAGGCGCCGCAGGCCGCCCTTCAGATCGTGGACCTCGCCGGCCTCCTCGCCGTAACTGAAGTCCTGCAACTGCGTGATGTACATGCCGCCGTTAGTGGAGGGCGGCATGACCTGGCTGTCCTTGTTCCGGGCGATGCCGAGGAAGGTGCGGAATGTCGGATCGGCGTCCAGCTTCGGCGACTTGAGGGCGGCGAATGTGGACGGCACGTTGTGAATGGCGTTGGCGAACCTGACGACCTGATCGGTGTCGGCGGTCAGGAACTTCACCAGCTCCCAGGCGGCGTTCTGGTGCTTGCTGCTGTGCGCGATGCCGGCGACGGTGCCGGTCAGATAGCCGCGCCCGTACGTATCGGCCTGATCGTCGGGGACGGGCAGCGGAGCGACGCCCCAGTCGAACTTCGCCTTGGCGTCGTTCAGCATGAGCCCGCGCCACTCGCCGTCGAGATGCATGCCGAGCTTTCCGCTCAGGAAGGCGTTCTGGTTGGACATCTCGTCTCCGAACGAGGTCCGGAACCTCTCCAGTGCCTTGTAACCGCCCTGCGCGTCGGCGAGTTTCCGTGCCGTCTTGAAGAACTCGTACGAGGCGGGTTCCTCGGCGAGCCGTGAATTCCCCTTCGCGTCGAAGTACGTGGGGCCCCACTGGGCGAACAGCCGGTCCGGGCTGTTCTGGTAGAGCCGGAAGTTCGGCATGAAACCGACGCGCTTGTACGAGGAGCCGTTCTTGACGGTGAGCTTCTTGGAATCGGCGATGAACTCGGACATGGTCCGCGGCGGCCGCCCGATGCCCGCCTTCTTGAAGGCGTCCTTGTTGTAGTACATGCCGAAGGCGTCCGCGAGCAGCGGCAGGGCGCACTGGTTGCCGCGGTAACCGGTGTAATCGAGAAGGGACTTGGGGAAGACCTTCTCCTTCTTCAGGCCGGTCTTCTTCATGAACGGATCGAGGTCGACCCACATGCCGGAGTCGCAGTACTGGCCGACGTTGTTCGTGGTGAAGGAGGAGACGACATCGGGGGCCTCGTCACCACCGGCCCGCAGGGCCTGATTGGTGGTGGCGTCCGTGACGTTGCCTGTGGCCTGCACCTTGATGTTCGGGTGCAGTTTCTCGAAGCGGGCGATCGAGTCGTTGATCGCCTTCACCTCGCCGGGCGCCGACCAGCCGTGCCAGAACTTCAGCGTCACGGGCTTCGTCGGGTCGTCGGCGGCGCTGCCGGTACTCGGATTGGCGCAGCCGGCGAGCAGCAGTCCGGCCGCGGCGAGCCCTACGGGCGCGCGCAGGGGTATGCGCCATCGCGGCATGGCGAACGTCCTTTACGTATACGGGAGTTGGGCTGAGGGGCGGGTTACGCGGAGGCGCTGGTGTCGAAGAGGGCGTCGCGGGCCTGGGTGAGCGCGGTGCGCAGGGCGCCGGTGAGGATGGGGTCGCCGGTCAGGTCGCTGGTGCGCAACTGGGGACGGGGCAGGGCGAGCCCGGTGAGCTCTTCCTCGACCTGCTCGCGCAGGGCGTCGCCGCCGGACCGGGCGACCTGACCGGACAGGACGACGAGTTCGGGGTCGACGACGGCGACGACGGCGGCGATCCCCGTGGCGATCCGCCGGGCGACCTCGTCGAGGACGCCCTGCGTGCCGAGAGCTTCCCTCAAATCCTTGACGCCGCCCGCGAGTTCGCGGATCGCGGCGGCGGCGACGAGGCTCTGCAGCCCGCCGCCCCCGTCCGAGCGGGCCACGGCGTCGGACCCGCCGCGCGCCAGGGGGGCCCCCGGCAGCGGCATGTAGCCGATCTCGCCCGCGCCGCCGGTCGCCCCGCGCAGCAGCGTCCCGCCGAGCACGATCGCGGCGCCCACACCCTCGTCGACGTAGGCGAGCACGAAGTCGTCGTGGTCCTGCGCGGCGCCCTCGTACTGCTCGGCGACCGCGGCGAGGTTGACGTCGTTCTCGATGGAGACGGGGGTGCCGAGCACCTTGGCGAGGTCGTCGCGCAGTGTGCGGGAGTGCCAGCCCGGCAGGTGCGGGGCGTAGCGGAGCTGTCCGGTGCCCGGGTCGATGGCGCCGGGGGTGCCGATGACGGTGGCGGTCAGATCGCCGTGCCCGAGCCCCGCCTGGGCCAGCGCCCCGTCGGTGGCCTCGGCGACGAGCTGGGCGGTGCGGTGCCGCACGTCCTCGCTGACGGCGTCGGCCTCGATGCGGCGGCGGCCGCGCTCGGCGCCGGTGATGTCGGCGACGACGGCGGTGATGCCGGTCGGGTCGGCGGAGAGGGCGGCGACGTGGCCGGCGCCCGGCTCGATCTCGTACAGGACGGCGTTCGGCCCCGGGCGGCCGGTCTGGCTGCCGGTGGTCCGCACGAGCCCGGCGGTTTCGAGGCGGCCGAGCAGCTGCGAGGTGGTCGGTTTGGACAGCCCGGTCAGCTCACTGATCCGGGTGCGGGTGAGCGGGCCGTGGGCGACGAGGAGGTCGAGCGCGGCGCGGTCGTTCATGGCGCGCAGGACGCTGGGGGTGCCGGGGGTGCCAGCCATGGTCGGGGACCCGCCTCCTCGTGATGAGCGCTGAGTACTGTTAGGAAACTTTCCTATCTGGGTGCGAGGAAACTAAGCCGCCCATGTGGGTGCGGTCAATAGGTGAGGCGGAGGCCGCGTGTGCGGCCTCCGCCTCTGAAGCGCTTCTGGAACACCTCTGAAACGCAAGAAACCCGGATCGAAGGTCAGGCTGAAACGCCTTCGATCCGGGCCAGGGCCTCGTCCGCGCCGAATGGTTGCAGGTAGGGCAACCAGCGCGGATCCCTATGTCCGGTCCCGATGATGCGCCACGCCAGACCGGACGGCGGAGCCGGCTTGTGGCGCAGGCGCCAGCCGATCTCCACCAGATGGCGGTCGGCCTTGGTGTGGTTGCAGCGGCGGCACGACGCCACCACGTTCTCCCAGGCGTGCTGACCCCCGCGACTGCGTGGAATCACATGGTCGACGCTGGTTGCGACGCCACCGCAGTACATGCACCGGCCGCCGTCACGGGCGAACAGTGCGCGTCGGGTCAGAGGAACGGGCCCTCGGTAGGGAACCCGGATGAATCGCTTGAGCCGGACCACGCTGGGGGCAGCGACGGTGCGTGTCGCGCTGTGCATAAAGGCGCCGGACTCCTCCAGGCACGTGGCCTTGTTTTCGAGGACGAGTACGAGCGCGCGGCGGAGCGGTACGACGCCGAGCGGCTCGTACGACGCGTTGAGGACCAGGACATGCGGCACGGATGCCTCCTTGTACGCCGGCGGCGCGTGGCTCGCGCCGGGACGATCTCCCAGCCAGTCTCCCCTCACGGCTGGTCATGGCGCCACCATGTCCACGTAACGGGCTGGGAGTGTTTTCGACCACACGTCCTTCATTCCCCCGGCGCACGGACGTGAGCACTGTCTCTCCCTCGAACATGACGACGATCCACACACAATGCCCCGTTAGTGTGGTGGTTCTGCCCGCTCCTGTCCCCGAGCAATGCCCAGCAATGTCCGAGGCGGGCAGATGGCTACGCCTGGAGGTACCTGCCGTGATCTTGTCCGTCCTGTCGGCTTCCGATACCGAGGAAAAGCCCACGCTCAAGGACGCCCAGGAGCAGGCCGGGCAGGCCGCCGGCTGGGTCGAGCAGAACTGGTCCAACTGGCTGAGCGTCGGCCTGCGGATCCTGCTGATCGTCGTCATCGCCTTTGTGCTGCGCGCCGTGATACGCCGCACCATCACCAAGTTCGTCGAGCGGATGAACCGCCGCGGCGAGAGCGGCGCCACCACCGCGCTCGGTGGGCTTCTTGTGAACACCGAGCGACGCCGCCAGCGTTCGGAGGCCATCGGCAGCGTGCTGCGCTCGGTCGCCTCGTTCGTGATCCTGGGCACCGCGGCCCTCATGGTGCTCGGCGCCTTCAAGATCAACCTCGCGCCGCTGCTCGCCTCCGCGGGTGTGGCCGGTGTGGCGATCGGTTTCGGCGCGCGCAACCTGGTCACCGACTTCCTCTCCGGCGTCTTCATGATTCTTGAGGACCAGTACGGCGTCGGGGACACGATCGACGCGGGCGTCGCCTCCGGCGAGGTCATCGAGGTCGGCCTGCGCGTGACGAAGCTGCGGGGCGCCGAGGGCGAGATCTGGTACGTGCGCAACGGCGAGGTCAAGCGGATCGGCAACCTCTCCCAGGGCTGGTCGACCGCGGCCGTCGACGTCACCGTGCGCGCCGACGAGGACCTCGACAAGGTCAGGGCGACACTCACCGACGTCGCCGAGGCCATGGGCAAGTCCGAGCCGTGGAACGAGATGCTGTGGGGCCCGGTCGAGGTGCTCGGCCTGGACAGCGTGCTGCTCGACTCCATGGTGGTGGGCGTCTCCGCCAAGACCATGCCCGGCAAGTCCCTCACCATCTCGCGCGAGCTGCGCTGGCGCATCAAGCGCGCCTTCGACGAGGCGGGCATCCGCATCGTCGGCGGCGTCCCCGTCCAGGCGGACGGCGACTCCCCGGCCGACCCGTCGGCAGGCGTGTCGGCCCCTTCCGCCTACGCGTCGGCCACGTCTCCGCAGTCGCTGGCGGCGTCGCCGATCCAGTCGACGAATCTGGCGAAGTAGACGTCCGTACGACGAGGGCGGGGCGCGGGAGACTCTCTCCCGCGCCCCGCCCTAATATGCGGAGCCGTCACGCCGCCCTGAGGTGCGACGGGTGCGTCGAGCGGCGCAGCAGCGGCAGGACCGTGGCCGTGGCCAGCAGGCAGGACGCGTAGACGCCGACCGGGACGAGGAGCGGCAGCGCCCACGGGACGGGCTGGTGGGCGAGTGTGGCGTACGCCGTGTGGATCGCGGTGCCGCCGACGGTCGCCAGGACGAGGGCCGGGGCCAGCGGAAGGACCGTTTCCAGCAGCAGGGATCGCCTCAGGGTGCGGCGGGGCACGCCGGCCGCGGCCTGCGCGGCGAGTGCCCGGCGCCGTGCGGACAGCGACTCGCCGGTGCCGACGGCGAGCGCCGACAGGCCGATCAGGAGGGCGATCAGGACGGCGACGGCGGTGAGGTTCAGGCCGTACGTGTAGTAGCCGACGTTCTGGGGCTCGCCGGTCTCGGCCGCGTTCGCGGCCAGTTGGTCGAGGATGATCTCCCGGATTCCGGCCAGGCCGACCCCGAAGACGGTGACCAGGATGACGGCGGCGTGGCTGCGGGCCGCCGACCACGCGTCCTCCTGGAGCCGGTGCGCGGCCAGCAGGACGGCGGGGCGTTCGGTGCCCGGGGCGAGCCGCCGCCCGATGATCCGGGAGGACGTCCCCGCGACCCAGATGGCGCCCGCCCCGCTCAGTACGACGGTGCCGACGACGAACAGCGGCAGGGACGCGAGCGTGCCGAGGCTGCCGAGGGACAGGACCAGAACCGCACCGAGCACGACGAGCAGGACGGGCACCAGCAGGCCGAGGACCGCCCCCGGCCCCCGCCCCGCCCGCTCCCGCCGCACGTGCCCCAGCGGCGAGGCGATGACCCGGCGCAGCGCCACCGCGCTCACCAGCGCGCCGAGCACCGGCATCGCGAGCACCACGACGGCGACGCCCAGCCAGGCCAGGGGATCGAAGGACCGGCCCGTGCCCAGCACGGCCGCCGCGAACACCACGCACCCGGCGAGCGTTCCCGCCAGGCACGCGACCCCGGCTTCCAGGGCCGCGATCCGCCGCACCTGCTTCGGGCCCGCCCCGCTGAGCCGCAGCCCGGCGAGCCGCCGGTCGCGGTGGACCGCTCCGATCCGGGCGCACTGACCGAGGAAGCCGAGCACCGGGACGAGGAGCAGGAGCAGCCCGGCGGCGACACCCTGCCGGGTGCCCGGCTGGTTCAACAGGCCGTTCCCGTACGGGAACCAGACCTGGCCCCGCACGCTCGCGAGAGCCAGGGCCGCGCACGCGAAGCCGGTCGCCACGGCCGCGCCGAGCGCCGTGAGCGCCGCCCGCCGCCGCTCCAGGCGGTCCGCGCCGCGGGTCAGCAGCCAGGCGAGGCGCAGATCGGAGGAGGCGCTCACCGGGTCACCGCCACCGTGGGCACGGAGGCCTCCTGCACCACCCCGTCCTGCAGGTGCACCTCCCGGTCCGCGTAGGCCGCCACCTGCGCCTCGTGCGTCACCAGGATCACGGCCGTGTGCGTCTCACGGGACGCGTTGACCAGGGACGTGAGGACCTGTTCGGTGGCGAGCGAGTCGAGGGCGCCGGTCGGCTCGTCGGCGAAGACGACCTTGGGTCCGGTCACCAACGCCCGCGCGAGGGCGACCCGTTGGCTCTGCCCGCCGCTCATCTCGCCGATCCGTGCGTCGCGTTGGCCGCGCACGCCGAACCGGTCCAGCCACGCGTCGGCCTCCGCCTGCGCCGCGGCGCGCGGCCGGCCCGCGAGGAGCAGCGGCAGGGCGACGTTGTCGAGGGCGTTCAACTCCGGGACGAGTTGCCCGAATTGGAAGACGATGCCGAACTCGGTGCGGCGCAGCTCGCTGAGCCGCTCCTCGTCGAACCGGTCGAGTCGCCCGCCGTCGTACGTCACCGAGCCCTGGTCGGGGCGGACGATACCGGCGAGGCAGTGCAGCAGTGTCGACTTGCCACTGCCGCTGGCGCCCGTGACGGCGAGGATCTCCCCGGGGCGGACGTCGACACCGGCGCCGCGCAGCGCGGGTGTTCTGCTGTAGGACTTCGTGAGCCCTTCGGCGGTCAGGAGTGTGCTCATGCTGCGGTGACCTCCGCGGTCAGGGTGGTGAGCCGGGCGGCGGTGGTGGTCATCCAGCGCAGGTCGGCGTCGAGATGGGCGAGTGCGTAGTCGGCCGAGAGGACGGTGGTCAGATCGGCGCCCGAGTCGCTCTTCACGGCGGTGAGTTCGCGCATCCGGGTCATGTGCGCGGCCCGCTGGGCCAGCAGGTGGGCGGCGGGGTCCGCGCCCTGGTCGGCGACCAGGATGGAGACGACGACCTTGGCGAAGATCTCGTTGGCGACATGCGGCGCGGGTGGGGTGATCTCCCCGGCCCAGCCGAGGAGTTCCCCCCGCCCGGCCGCCGTGGTGCGGTACAGGGTGCGTTCGGGGCCGCCGTCGGAGTCGGTGCCTTCGACCTCCACCAGGCCGTCGCGGACCAGGCGCTGCAGCGTTGTGTAGACCTGCGCGTACGCGAGGGGCCGGGCCTGGGGGAACCGCTCGTCATGGCGCCGCTTCAGGTCGTAGCCGTGGCGCGGGCCGGAGGCGAGCAGGCCGAGCAGGACGTGACGGGTGCTCATGAGGGCAGTGTGTACCGCGTGTATGTATCGAGTACATAGTGCGGTGCGAAGTGCCCAGAAGTAGGGGACGCGGTTCCGGATCCTTGTGTCGGACGTCGGCGCCTTGCGGCGGTCAGTCCGCCACCGCGTACGCCCCCACGCTCCACAGCGAGAACCCGTACTGCGTCGCCCTCTTGTCGCCCACGACCCGTACGAACCGCACGTCCTTCGCGTCCATGCGCACCGACTCGTGGCCGCCCTGGCCGTCCCGGACCGTCGCCGCCGTGCGCCAGGTGCGGCCGTCGGGGGAGGTCTGGACGCGGTAGTGCTTGGCGTAGGCGTCCTGCCAGTGGAGGGTGACCAGGCCGAGTCGGGTGGGCTCGGCGAGTTTCACCTGCCACCATTCGCCGTCCTTCACGGGGGAGGACCAACGGGTCGACGCCTTGCCGTCGTTGGCGTCCTTCGCCGGGAAGTCCGGGGTCTCGTCCGCCGACGAGGAGGCCTTGCCGGAGCGGGCCAGGTCGGGGCCCGCCGTGCGCGGGTAGGCGCGCACCGAGAAGGTGCGGGTCTCGTCGCCGAAGCGCAGGGCGATCTCGTACGTGCCCGCCGGGGTGTCCGCAGGGACCGTCACCTTCACCGGCACGTCGACCTCGGTGCCGCGCGGGAGTTCGGACCGGTGCGGAAGCTCGACCTTGATGCCGTGCGGGGCCTTCGCCGTGAGCCTGCCGCGTACGTTGTCGGGCCGCTGCCCGGTCAGGTGCGCCGTCACCTGCTCGGCCTTGCCGCCGATCTCCAGGTCCGCCTCGGTGCGGGCCAGGGCGACGGAGACCGCGGGGGAGTCCGCGTACCAGGGGATCATGTGGGACACCGCGTCGTCCGGTGCGCCCGTGACGCGTACCGCGTCCGCGCGGGTGTTGTGCGCCTTCAGTTCCGTGAAGCCGCCGGCCGTGAGCGCGCCGATCCGCTTCCAGCCCTCGCCGGGTACGTGCGCCTCGACCGTGCCCGTGGTGTCGGGGTCGGCGAGGACGGTGACCGTGGACAGGGCGCGCGGGCGCGGGAGTTCGGCCTTCGCGGCCTTCGACGCGTCCGGGCGGTCCGTGCCCGCCCAGGAGGCGAACTCCTTCTCGGCCTTCGTCAGGAACGGGTCCAACACTCCCTTGCCGACCGTGACGTTCGACTTCTTCAAGTCCTTGCGGAGGGCGGACAGGCGGCGTGCCGCCTTCCACGCCGCCGCCTTGTCGTCGCGGCTCGCCGCCTCCAGCATGTCGACCGCGGCCTCGCCCGCCTGCCCGTAGCGGCCCAACTTGTCGGCCCAGGGCCGGACTTCGGAGTCGAGGTCCGTGTCGTCCAGGGCGGACGGCGTGCGGCGCATCTGGGTGAACGCGTCGCGCAGGGCCGCCGCCGTCTTCTTGGTGCTGTCCGCGTCCGTCGTCGTACGCGCCTTCCCGAACGCCGAGATCAGCGGCTTCAGGTACGCCGACTCGTCCGCGCCGAGCACCGACGACGCGTCGTTGCCCGCGAGGGCGGTCAGGGCCTGGCGCGTCTCCCGGGAGCCGTCCGCCAGGTCGTCGATCGCGGCCTTCCAGGACTCCTGTGCCCGGTAGTCGCGCGGGTTCCAGGCGTAGTCCGCGGTCGTGAACAGCGGGATGCGGGAGGCCGTGGGCTGCTCCATCGCCGTGGCGAGGACCGCCGCCGAACCGGAGGCCACGGCGGGCTCCCGGCCCATGTACGGGCCGAGGAAGATCCGGTCCTGCGCGTAGTCGTTGACCGGGTAGTTGTCCATCGTGAGCAGCTTGTGCCCGCCGCCGAACGCGCCCTGTGTGCCTGCCAGTTCGCCGCCGGTGATCGTGCGCGGCACCACGCCGACGCCCGTCCACGCGACCTCCACCGCGTCGTCCAGGTCGCGGGCGAGCGCCGTCCGGTACTCCGTCGTGCCGTCCTGGTAGTACTCGGTCGGCATCAGCGACAGCGGCCCGGCGCCCGGGTGCCGGGCCGCCAGGTGCTTCGCCACCGCGTTCGCGACCTTCGCCTGCGCCTTCGCCGCGGAACCCGGCCCGGAGCCGAACTCCCGCGCGTCCGACTCGCAGTGCCACTCGCTGTACGACACGTCCTGGAACTGGAGCTGGAAGGCCCGCACGCCGAGCGCCCACATCGCGTCGAGCTTGCGGGTGAGCGTCTTGATGTCGTCCGGCGACGACATGCACATCGCCTGGCCCGGAGCGACCGCCCAGCCGAGCGTCACGTGGTTGGCGCGGGCCCGCTCGGCGAGCCTGCGGAAGTCGGCGCGCTGGGCGGCCGGGTACGTCTCGCGCCAGCGGGCCTGGCGGTACAGGTCGTCGCCGGGCGCGTACAGGTACCGGTTCTGCTTGGTGCGGCCCATGAAGTCGAGCTGGTCCAGGCGCTGCTCCGTCGTCCACGGCGTGCCGTAGAAACCCTCGGTCAGTCCGCGGACCGCCGTGCCCGGCCAGTCCCGTACGACGACTCCCGCGACGGTCCGCTTGTCGATCAGCTGCCGGAACGTCTGCGCCGCGTGGAACAGGCCGTCCTCGCCGATGCCCTCGACGGCGACGGTCGGCGTCCCCGCCGCGCGGCCCACGGCGAGCCGGTAGCCGCCGGACGGCAGATCGCCGCGGGCGCTCGCGCCGAGGCCGCGCAGGGTCGCGTCGAGCGGGCCCGCCTTGGGGGAGCCGTGGCGGTAGTCGCCGGCGCCGGCCCTGGCCTGCGGGGACTCGGTGGCGAGCCGCACCACGAGCCGCGCGTCGCCGGGCACGTCGTCCGCGGTGTGGATCTGCCGGATGTCCCGCGCCCCCGCGTCCTCGAGCGCCTTGCGCACCGCGTCCACCGCGTACGGGTCGGAGCCGGGCGGCACCACGAGCGTCACCTCGTCGGGGACAGCGACCCCGTCCGCCTCGTCCGAGGCCTTGAGTGACTGCGGCCGCGGCCACACCGCGGGCAGCTTCGCGTCCGGCTTCAGGTCGCCCGTGGCCGTCCCCGGCTTCGGCGGGGCGGCCACCGCGCCCGTGGCGCCGCCCAGCGTCCCGGCGATGACGGCGACCGCGAGGGCGGCCGCCCTCTTCCTGCGCCGGAGCTGCACGGCGTACTCCTCGTTGGTTCGAACCCGACTCAAGAGGCACAAGGATAGAAGGGAGGCGGACGTCGATGGGCGGGAACCGGCCCTACCGACGAGTCGCCTGGTGAGACGGGAGTTTTTTCGGTTTTCCGGGCTCCGGGCTCAAGTTCCTTTCGTCGTACACAATGTGACCAGCAACACGTTGTTCCATGGAAAAGGTCTGCGCCCGCGCCTTCTGGGTAGGGCTTCGACTCCCGACGCCTTACGACGAAGGAGGCCCCCGTGGCCGCATCAGCACAGCTCCTGCTCTCGGCCCTCTCCAAACAGGCGGACCTCAGCATGCTCGACGACGCCGACGTCACCAGCACCTGCTCCTTCGAACCGCCCCTCACCAGCGAGCCCGCCTTCGCGGACTACGCCCCGCTGACTTCCGAGCCGCCCATGAACGACGAGGCGCCGCTCACCTCCGAGCCCACCCCGAACGGCCTCGCCGCGGGCTGCCCGAGCGGCCTCGCCGCCGGCTGACATGACCAAGGCCCGGATCGCCGCGCTGTACGGAGTGGCCACCTCCTACTCTCCGGCGCCGGGCCGCACCGTCCCCGCCTCGGACGCGGCGGTGACGGCTGCCCTCGCCGCGCTCGGTGTGGACGTCGCCGCGGACCCGGCCGAGCCGCCGGAGCGGCTGCTGCCGCCGACGGTGGTGGTGTGGGCCGACGGAAGCGTCCCGCGCTGGGTCGCGGACCTGCCCGCGGGGGCCGAGCTGCGGCTGCGGCCGGAGGGCGGGGACCGCTTCGACCCCTGGGACCCGGGCACCGCGACGCCGCTTGGAGCGCACCGGCTGCGCGTCGCCGTACCCGACGGGCGCGCAGCCGAGGCCCACCTGATCGCCGCCCCCGCGAAGGCCCCCACCCCGCCGCCGCGCACCCACGGCCTGCTGGTCCAGCTCTACTCGCTGCTCTCCACCCGCTCCTGGGGCATGGGCGACCTCGCGGACCTCGCCGACCTGGCGTCCTGGTCGGCCCGCACCCACGGCACCGGATTCCTCCAGGTCAACCCCTTGCACGCGGCGGTGCCCGCAGGTCCGGAGGGCGGCACGGACCCGACAGACCCGTCGCCGTACCGCCCCTCCTCACGCCGTTTCCCCGACCCCGTCCATCTGCGGATCGAGGACATTCCCGAGTACGCGTACGTCCCCCAGCACGCCACGGAGGCCGCCCGGCTGCGCGACGCGGTGCTCGCCAAGGGCGAGCTGATCGACCGTGACGCGGTGTGGGCGCTGAAGCGGACGGCGCTCGAAGCGGTCCACCAGGTGCCGCTCACCCCCGGCCGCCGTGCCTCCTACTGCGATTTCCTCGCCGCACAGGGCACTGCCCTGGAGGACCACGCCACGTACTGCGCGCTGGCCGAGGTGCACGGCCCCGACCGGCACACCTGGCCGGCCGCCCTCCAGGACCCGCGCTCGGCGGCCACCGACCGCGCGCGCCTGGAGCTGATGGACCGCGTCGACTTCCACTCCCGCCTCGCCTGGCTCACCGAAGGGCAGCTCGCCGCCGCCCAGCGCGCGGCGCGCGAGGCGGGCATGGAGATCGGGCTCGTGCACGACCTCGCTGTCGGCGTGCACCCCGGCGGCGCCGACGCGTGGGCGCAGCGCGACATCTTCGCGCAGGGCATCAGCGTGGGCGCGCCCCCGGACGCGTTCAACGCGCGCGGCCAGGACTGGGGCCTGCCGCCGTGGCGCCCCGACCGCCTCGCGGAGACCGGTTACGCGCCCTTCCGTGACCTGCTCCGCAATCTGATGCGGCACGCGGGCGCCCTCCGCATCGACCACGTCATGGGCCTGTTCCGGCTCTGGTGGATCCCGGAGGGCGAACCCCCGACCGAGGGCTGTTACGTCCACTACGACGCCGAGGCCATGCTCGCCGTGCTGCTCCTGGAGGCGTCGCGCTCGGGCACGTACGTCATCGGGGAGGACCTCGGCACCGTCGAGCCGGGCGTGCGCGGGACGCTGCACGCGCGCGGGGTGCTCGGTACGTCCGTGCTGTGGTTCGAACGCGACTGGGAGGGCGACGGGCGGCCCGTCCCCGCCGAGGCCTGGCGCACGGACTGCGTCGCCACCGCCACCACCCACGACCTGCCGTCCACCGCCGCACGCCTGAGCGGAGACGACGTACGGCTGCGCGAGCGGCTCGGCCTGTCGACGGCGAGCGGGGCGGAGGCGGCGGCCGAGGTGGCCGAGTGGCTCTCCGTGTTCGCCCGGATGGGCCTGCTCGCACCCGGGACGCACGACGAGGAGGAGGCCGTCCGGGCCGTCCACCGGTTCCTTCTGAGCACACCGGCCCGGATGATCGGGCTGTGGCTGCCCGACCTGGTGGGCGACCGGCGCCCGCAGAACCTGCCCGGCACCTGGGCCGAGTACCCGAACTGGCGGCTGCCCGTCGCCGACGCCACGGGCCGGCCCGTCACCCTGGAGGAACTCGCCGCGTCGCCCCGCGCGCACGCCCTGCTCGGCGTGTTCGCACAGGCACGCGCGGGAGCCGAACTGCCCCTTACAGGCCCCCCGGACGCGCGGCCCGTTTAGGCGTTCGCTACGTTGGGCTCGTGGACAAGAAGAACGCTCTGCGCGCCGGCGCCCTGGCCTCCGGTACGACGCTGATGATGCTGCTCATGACGTCCCCCGCGCTCGCGCTCACGCGCGACGACGGCGACGACCCGGGTACCGGCCTGAGCGTGATCGAGACGCTCGGCCTCTACGTGGTGACGCCGATCGTGCTGTTCCTGGTGATCGCCGGACTGGTCTCGCTGGGCGACAAGTCCCGCAAGCAGCAGAAGCAGAGCTGAGGCTCCGCCTCCCCAACGGCTTCCCGTCGAGGGCACCCGTCGCGTTCATTCGCGGCGGGTGCCCTCGACGCGTCTGTACGGGCAGGATGGGCGGGTCGATCCGGGCGTCATCGCTTCTGGAGGCCTCATGGACAGCACTGGCTCATCGCACGAAACCGGCTCATCGCACGACACCCGCTCGGTGATCGTGGTCGGCGCGGGCCCGACCGGGCTGCTGCTGGCGGGGGACCTCGCCGCCGCGGGTGTTCCCGTCACCCTCGTCGAGCGGCGCCCCCACCGGACCAGCAACCTCTCCCGCGCCTTCGCGGTGCACGCCCGCACGCTGGAACAACTCGACGCGCGTGGCCTCGCCGACGAGCTGGAGGCCAAGGGCCAACAGCTGCAACGGCTGCGCCTGTTCGGCAGCCTCTTCCTCGAACTGGCCGAGCTGCCCACGCGCTTCAACCACCTCCTCGTCGTCCCGCAGTACGAGGTCGAGACGCTCCTGGAGCGGCGGGCCGTCGACGCCGGGGTCACCTTCGCGTACGAGACCGAGGCGACGGGCCTGGCGCAGGACGCGGACGGTGTCACGCTCCACGTACGCGTGCAGGGGGAGCCGGAGGACCTGCGTGCGGCGTACGTCGTCGGCACCGACGGAATGCGCAGCTCCGTGCGGACGGCGTTGGGCCTGCCGTTCCCCGGTAAGTCCGTCATCCGCTCGGTCGTCCTCGCCGACGTGCGGCTCGGCGAGCAGCCCGACAACGTCCTCACCGTGAACACGGTCGGGGACGCCTTCGCCTTCATCGCCCCGTTCGGTGACGGTTACTACCGGGTGATCGCCTGGAACCGCGCGCACAACGTGTCCGACGACGCTCCCCTCGACCTCGAAGAGATCAAGGAGACCGCCCGGCTCGCCCTCGGCGACGACTACGGCATGCACGACGCGCGCTGGATGTCCCGCTTCCACAGCGACGAACGCCAGGCGCCGAAGTACCGCGTCGGTCGGGTGCTGCTGGCCGGGGACGCCGCCCACGTGCACACCCCGGCGGGCGGCCAGGGCATGAACACGGGGATCCAGGACGCGGCGAACCTCGGCTGGAAACTGGCGGCGGTGGTGAGCGGCCGGGCCTCCGAGGAGCTCCTCGACACCTATGAGGCCGAACGCCACCCCGTCGGCAAGGCGGTGCTGCGCAGCAGCGGCGGCCTGGTCCGCCTGGCGATGGCCAAACGCCCCTGGACGCTCGCGGCCCGCTCGGCCCTCGCCCAGACCGTGACCCGCGCCCGCCCGGCCCGTACCCGCGTCGTCGGCCAGATCACCGGCATCGGCTTCCGCTACCCGGCTCCCAGGGGCGCCCACCCGCTCGTCGGCAGGCGCGTCCCCGACATCGCGCTGCACGGCGGCACCCGGCTCTACGAGGCCCTGCGCGCGGGCGAGTTCGTCCTCATCCTGCCCCAGGGCTCGCCGGACAAGCTGGACGGCCTCCGGGTCGCCCACTGGGCGAGCGAGCGGCGCACCGCGCTCCTGGTGCGGCCCGACGGGTACGCGGCGTGGGCGTCGGACGCGGTGCCGGATGGGGGAGTTAAGTCCACCGACCTGCCCGAGGAGTTCGCCGGATACTCGTTCCGGTAGCGGCGAACAGCCGGGAACGCGGTCGATACGGGGGAGTTGGCGACATGAAGCGGGTCGAGGCGGTCAGGCGGTGCCACCGGCTGTGGTGGCTGTCCATGGTGGCGCTGCACTGGTCGACGATGCTGCACATCGCGATATGGACGCCGGTCCCGGGCCTGCTGCCCTGGGCCGCGGCGGGCATGCGCCGCGTCGTGGACCGCGAGCGGGCCCTCGCGGCCACCTGGTCGGACATAGTCGTCGAGTCGGCGCCCGCGCCGGTGCTCGGGAAGGAACGGGAGCGCTTCGGTCCGCTCGCCCGCTACCGCTGGGTGTTCGGGGACGCCCAGCGGTTCCGCGAGTGGCGCTGGACCACGCTGTACTCCTTCGTCGGCGGCCTCATCGCCTGCGTTCCCGGGGCCCTCATCCTCTTCGGCCTGTGGGGCCTCTTCCTCGCCGTTTTCGGCTCGTACCTCGCCCGGGACGCGGGCTGGGGCGGCCTCTGGTACATGTTCATCCACGTCGAGAACGTCCCGACGGGCCTGATGGCGGGCCTGCTCGGCCTCGTCGTCGGCAAGACAGGACTGTGGCTCGCGCCTTCCACGGTCGACCGCCACGCCCGCTTCGTGCGCGCCACGCTCTCCCCGTCCGGGCAGGAGCTGATGGCCGCCCGCATCGCCCACCTGTCCGCGACCCGCTCCGACGCCGTGGACACCTCGGCCGCCGAACTGCGCCGCATCGAGCGGGACCTGCACGACGGAGCGCAGGCCCGGCTCGTCGCGATGGGCATGACCCTGGACGCCGCCGAGAACCGCCTGAACGATGACCCGGAAGCTGTCAGGGCGCTGCTCGCGGAGGCCCGCGCCTCCTCGTCCGCGGCGCTACAGGAGCTGCGCGACCTGGTCCGCGGCATCCACCCGCCGGTCCTCGCCGACCGTGGACTCGCCGACGCCGTACGGTCCTTGGCACTGCTCAGTCCGCTGGCGGCGGAGGTCACGGTCGAGCTCCCGGCCCGCCCCGAGCCCCCGGTCGAGTCCGCGGTCTACTTCGCGATCGCCGAGACCGTCACCAACGCGGCCAAGCACGCGGAGGCCGAGCGGCTGTGGATCGACATCGCCTACGACGAGGGGACCTCGGCCCTGCGCGTCGGCGTCACCGACGACGGCCGCGGCGGCGCCGACCCGGCCCGAGGCGGCGGCCTCGTCGGCATCGAGCGGCGGCTCGCCACTTTCGACGGCGTCCTCGCCGTCAACAGTCCGGCCGGCGGCCCGACCCAGATCTCCATGGAGGTGCCGTGCGCGTTGTCGTCGCCGAAGATCACTTCCTGCTGAGGGACGGTCTCGTGCGGCTCCTCGGCGCGTACGGGCACGAGGTCGTCGCGGCCGTGGACAACGGCCCTGAGCTGCGCAAGGTGCTCGTCGCCGAGCGGCCGGACGTCGCGATCGTCGACGTACGGCTGCCGCCGGACTTCAGCGACGAGGGCCTGCGCGCGGCCCTCGAAGCCCGCGAACAGATCCCGGCACTCCCGGTGCTGCTGCTCTCGCAGTACGTGGAGCCTTTGTACGCGCGGGAGTTGCTGGCGGACGGAGCGGGCGCGGTCGGCTATGTGCTGAAGGACCGCGTGACGAACGGCTCCGAGTTCCTGCGCACCATCCACCAGGTGGCGGGCGGCGGCACGGCGATGGACTCCGAGGTGGTGTCGAAACTCCTCGCCGGCAAGGTCCGTGACCAGCGGCTCGGCTCGCTGACCGGTCGCGAGCGCGAGGTGCTCGCGCTGCTCGCGCAGGGCAGGTCGAACGCGGGGGTGGCCGAGTGCCTGGTCATCTCGGAGAAGGCCGTCACCAAGCACATCGGCAACATCTTCATGAAGCTCGGCCTGTATCCGGGGGAGAGTGACAACCGGCGGGTACTGGCGGTCTTGGCGTACCTGGAGGGCTAGGAACGTGGACCATTCAGTAGTCCTTAAGGTTGTCGCCGCAAAGTTTCGATGGACGTGATGGGTTGGGCGCTGCGACGGTAAGGGGGAAACGGAACCCCGATCGCGAGAGGCCCGCCCCTGATGGCAGTCCTGGACCGTACCCGTACACCCGTGGAGCCGAGCGCGGCGGCGGGCCGCGCGGCCGGCGGGCTCGGTGTGGGGCTCGTGCTCGCCGTGCTCGCCACGGTCGTCTGGTCCGGCAGCTTCGTCACCGCGCGCGGGCTGCACGACAGTGTGCCGCCGATCCAGCACGCGTTCTGGCGCTGGGTGGTGGCGATCGTGGCGGTGGCGCCGTTCGGGGCGCGGGCCGCGTGGCGTGAACGGGCCGTGCTGTGGCGGCACTTCGGGTTCGTGGCGCCGGCCTCGCTGCTCGGCATCGCGGTCTACAACACCCTCGTCAACCAGGCAGGCATGACGACCTCGGCCGGCAACATGGGCATGATCATGGCCGCGTCGCCGGTGCTCATGGCGGTGTACGAGCGGATCGGCGGGGCACGGTTGGGGCCGCGCCGGGTGGCCGGAACGCTGGTCGCCTGCGCGGGAGTTGTGCTTCTGGTGAGCAAGGGGTCCCTGACGCCCGACTTCGCGCCCGGCGATCTGTGGGTGGTCGTGGCGGCCGTGTGCTTCGGCTCGTACAGCGCGCTGCTGCGCCGCAAGCCGCGTGAACTCGGCGGTGTGGCCTTCCTGTTCGCGACCTTCGTGCTCGGTGCGCTGATGCTGCTGCCCGTGTACGCGGCGAGCGTGGCGGTGCAGGGCGGCTTCGAGGTGCGGGCGGGCACGGTGGGGCCGCTGCTGTATGTGGGCGTGGTGTCCTCGGCGGTCGCCTTCTTCGCGTGGAACAAGGCGATCGCGCTGGTGGGGGCGGCGCGGGCGGGCGTCGTGTACTACCTGCAACCGGTGTGCGTGGCGGTGCTGTCGTACGTCGTCCTCGGGGAGTCGATGGGGTGGGCGCAGGTGGGGTGCATGGTGCTGATTCTGGGCGGGGTGGTGCTGGCGTCGGTCGGGCGCCGCGGTTTGCCGAAGCGGCAACAAAGCGGAGTTCCCGGCGGGCGTAGCGGCAGGATCGAAGGGTGACACGGAGTTCCCTGGAGCTGGAGGAAGCGATGCCCGACCTGCCCGAACCGATCCACCGCCTTGTGCCCTCGCCGGCCGGCCGCATCCACCTCGTGGAGCAGGGAACGGGCCCGCTCGTCCTGCTCCTGCACGGCTTCCCGGAGTCCTGGTACTCCTGGCGCCGGCAGCTCCCGGTGATCGCCGACGCCGGGTACCGGGCGGTCGCGATCGACGTACGCGGATACGGGCGGTCCTCGCGGCCCGACGACATCGCCGCGTACCGGATGCTGGAGCTCGTCGAGGACAACGTCGCCGTGGTGCGGGCCCTCGGCGAGGAGTCGGCGGTCGTGATCGGCCACGACTGGGGCGCGAACATCGCGGCCACGTCGGCGCTGGTCCGTCCGGAGGTCTTCCGGGCCGTCGGGCTGCTGAGCGTGCCGTACGCGCCACGGGGCGGTCCGCGGCCCAGTGAGGTCTTCGCCGGGATGGGCGGCGGGGCGGAGGAGTTCTACGTTTCGTACTTCCAGGAGCCGGGGCGGGCGGAGGCGGAGATCGAACCGGATGTGCGGGGGTGGCTGGGCGGGATCTATGCGGCGCTCTCCGGTGACACGGTTCCGGGGGCGGGCGCGGCCGACCCGCACTTCATCGCGCGGGGCGGCGGGCGGATGCGGGACCGGTTCCCGGGGGAGCGGCCGGGGTGGTTGAGTGAGGCCGAACTCGACGTGTATGCGGGGGAGTTCGAGCGTACGGGGCTGAGCGGCGCGCTCGCCCGGTACCGGAACATGGACCGGGACTGGGAGGACCTCGCGGCGTACGACGGGGCGGCGATCGGGCAGCCGTCGTTGTTCGTCGGGGGTGGGGCGGATGCCTCGACGACTTGGCTCGCCGAGGCGATTGCGGCGTACCCGAAGACGTTGCCGGGGCTTGTCGGCTCCCACGTCCTCGACGGGGCCGGCCACTGGCTCCAGCAGGAACGTCCCGTGGAGGTCAACGGGTTGCTGGTGGAATGGCTGGGCGGGCTGCACCGGGGCTGAGGCCTCGGGGCTCCGCCCCGGACCCCGCTGCTCAATCGCCGCAGGGGCTGGAAAGATCGGGGCTCCGCCCCGGACCCCGCGCCTCAAACGCCGGCGGGGC
>NZ_JBIWLG010000022.1:0-74848 GCF_044766085.1 Streptomyces sp. NPDC102360
CGCCCGTCGGCACCCGTGCCGCCGACACCGCGCCCGTCGGCACCCGTGCGGCCGACACCGCGCCCGTCGGCACCCGTGCGGCCGACACCGCGCCCGTCGGCACCCGTGCGGCCGACACCGCGCCCGTCGGCACCCGTGCGGCCGACACCGCGCCCACCGGCACCGCGCCCACCGGCACCCGCCCCACCCAGCGGCTCCTCCACGAAGCCCTGCGCAACGACCCGCCCGTACGCGCCCTGCGCCGTATCGCCGCACGCGACACCTGCGTTGCCGGGGTGGACATCGCCGCCGGGGACCTCGTCCTCCTGGACGCCGCGGCCGCCGCCCCCGCCGACGCCGACGCGCCGCTCGCCTTCGGGGCGCCGCCGCGTGTCTGCCCCGGCCGCGACCACGCCATGGCGCTGGCCGCGGGGGCCCTCACCCACCGGCGGCCCGCGGTCAACCCCTTCGCCCGCCTGCACCGCAAGGACGTGCCGCTGCTGCTGCCGAACGCCTGGGACTGCGCCTCGGCCGCGGCCCTGGCCGACGCCGGCTTCGAGGCCGTCGGCACCACCAGCCTCGGGGTGGCCGCGGCGGCCGGGCTGCCGGACGGCGCGGGTGTCACCGCCGATGCCACTCTGGCCCTGGCCCGTCGACTCGGGCGCACCCCATTGCTGTTCACCGTCGACATGGAGGGCGGGTTCAGCGATGATCCGGACGAAGTCGCCGCCTTCGCCCGCCAGTTGAGTGCCGCCGGCGCCGCCGGGATCAACCTGGAGGACGGGCGCGCCGACGGCAGCCTCACCCCTGCCCATCAGCACGCCGCGAAGATCACAGCGGTCAAGGCGGCCGTCCCCGAGCTGTTCGTCAACGCCCGCACCGACACGTACTGGCTGGGCCGGAACCCCGACCACCAGGACGACACCGAGGGGCGCCTCCGCGCGTACCAAGACGCGGGCGCCGACGGGTTGTTCGTACCGGGACTCGTCGAAACCGGCCGGATTCGGGGCCTCGTCTCCCGCTTCGCGCTCCCGCTGAACATCCTCTACTCGCCGACCGGTCCGACCCTCGACGAGCTCGCCGCGCTGGGCGTCCGCCGGGTCAGCCTCGGCTCGTTGCTCTACCGCCGGGCGCTCGGCGAGGCCGTGGCCACCGCGCGGGCCGTCCGTGAAGGACGGCGGCCCACCGGCGACACCCTCTCGTACGGGGACGTGCAGGCCCTCTAGGACAGGCCGTGTAGCGGATCAGCGGATCAGCGGTCAGCCGTCAGCGCTCCGGCGCCGGGTTCGCGAGCGCCGTCGTCGTGCAATAGCCGATCGGGCCCGCCGCGTCGTACAGCGTGCAGTGCCCGACGGCGATGCCGTCCTCGGCCGTGTGCCCCGTGGCTTCCAGGCCGATCTCGTCGCTGAGCGGGAGCCGGCTCAGGGACAGGGTGTAGTCGGCGTTGATGTAGCGCAGGCCGTTGTCGCTCGCGTGGGCGAGGGGGCTCGCGGTGTCGGCGGCCAGCGCGGCGCGGACCAGCGGGGACAAGGCTTCCCCGCCCACCAGCGGCCGGGCGTCGCGCATCCAGGACCGGCGCCGCTGATCGCCGCTCCACTCCCGCACCGGCCGAAGCTCCTCGTCGAACCGCAGGAACTGGGTGCGCCCGTGCGGGGCGAGCAGCTCCTGCGCCGGCGGCGCGTCCCACGGGCCGGTTGCGGGAATGTGTCCCGGTGGTGGTGTGCCGGTGCGCAGCAGTACCGCACTGGCCCGCGCCAGGGGCCGACCGTCTTCGCCGCGCACGACGGCGTCGGCCACGCGGATCCGCCGCCCGTCGCGGACCCGCTCCGTGGTGACACCGACCGGGGCGAAGGGCGCGGTGCGGAACAGGTCGACGGTGAGCCGGGCGAAGTGCAGCCCCTCCTCGGCGTGTTCGCGCTCCAGCGCCCGCGCGGCGAGCCCGCCCAGGAGCCGGCCGTGCACCGTGTCGGGCGCCCACCAGCCGCGCGCGTGCGACTCGGGTACGAACGTGTCCCCGCTCCACGTGAAGTAGGGCGCCTCGTCCTCGGTCTGTGCCACGTGTGTTCCCTTCAGTGCGTCGTACGTCGGTGCGTACGGGGGTCGGTCATCCGCAGCGGATCGATGTGCAGCGGGTCGAGCCGGCGGATGAGCGCGAGCGTGGCGTGGCAGATCGCGTCCGCGTCCCGCTTGCGCGCACACGTGCCGATCTCCCGGCCCGCCTCGCCGATGACGGAGGTGAGGACGCCGACCACCAGCCGGTCCACGGGTTCGCTGCCCGCCTCCAGCAGCACCGCGTTCTGCCGGATCCACTCGCGGCCGCGCGCCCGGCGCATCAGCTCGAAACAGGGCGGGCCGTCGCCGTCCATCCACAGCTCGATGAGGTCCCGCCGGCGCCAACAGCCCTCCAGGAAGCTGCGGGTGCCGACGAGGAACAGCTCCAGCGGATCCGTCTCGCCGGCCGCCCGCGCCGCGGCCACCGCCTCGGCCGCCTCGCGTTCCCGGGAGTTCTCGTAGTCCTCCCACAGCGCGACGAACGGTTCCGTCTTGCCGCCGAAGTGGTGGTAGAGGCTGCCGACGCTCGACCCGGCCCTGCGGACCACCGCGACGATCGCCGTGTCGGTGAACCCCTGCTCGCAGAAAACCTCGCGAGCGGCGTCCAGCAGGGTCCGACGAGTCTGCTCCGTGCGGCTCCACTGCCAGGCGCTGTCCTTGGCCGCGATCCGCTCCGCCTTGCGTGTCACCCGGTCGTCACCCCCTGCGCACCCACTTCCGTACCGAACCGCCGTACCGAACCGAATTTTAGAATCAGCCAATTCTGAGCGCCAGAAGCCCGGTTGAACTCGTTCCGACCTCTTGACCGACCGCCGGGGCGCGGGCAACTTGAACTCATTCCTAGATTCCCGTTCCAGGATTCCCGCATCCGGATTGAGGGGGCACTTCCATGGTCGACTTCTCGCTGTCCACCGAAGAACGTCAGATCAGGGACACCGTGCGCGCGTTCATCACCAAGGAAGTGATGCCGCTGGAGCAGGACGTCCTGCGCAACGAACGGGCCGGTCAGCCGGGTGTCGACTCCGAAGTCGTCGCCGAACTCCGCGCCAAGGCCCGCAGGTCAGGATTCTGGGGTGTCAACACCCCGGAGGAGTACGGCGGGATGAACCTCGGCGCCGTCATGTCCGCCATCATCGCGATGGAGATGGGCCGTACGTTCGTCCCCTTCAGCTTCGGTGGCAGCGCCGACAACATCCTCTACGCCTGCGACGACCGGCAGAAGCAGGAGTACCTGCTGCCCACCATCGAGGGCGAGCGCCGCTCCTGCTTCGCCATCACCGAACCCGGCGCCGGCTCCGACGCCCGCAACATCCGAAGCCGCGCCGTCCGCGACGGCGACGACTGGCTGATCACCGGCGAGAAGACCTTCATCACCGGCGGCAACGAGGCCGACTTCGTGATGGTCTTCGCCGTCACCGACCCGGACAAGGGCGCCGACGGCGGTGTCACCTGTTTCCTCGTGGACCGCGACATGGGCTGGAAGTCCGAACCGATCGAGACCATGGGCCAGTGGGGCCCGGCCTCGCTCGTCTTCGACGAGGTGCGCGTCCCCGGCCGCAATGTCCTCGGCGAGGTCGGCAAGGGTTTCCAGCTCGCCATGCAGTGGATCGGCCAGGGCCGCTACCTCATCCCCGCACGGGCCATCGGCTCCGCCGAGCGCATGCTCCAGATGGGCGTCGACTACGCCCGCCAGCGGCACTCCATGGGCCGGCCCATCGCCGACTACCAGGCGATCCAGTGGCACATCGCCGACTCCCAGGTGGAGATCGAGTCCGCGAAGTGGCTCACCCTGTACGCGGCCTGGCGCGCCCAGCAGGGCCTCGACGCCCGGCACGCCTCCTCCATCGCCAAGCTCAACGGGGCGGTGATGGCGAACCAGGTCGTCGACCGCGTCCTGCAGATCCACGGCGGCATGGGCTACACCAAGGAACTGCCCATCGAACGCTGGTACCGCGAGCTGCGCCTGCTGCGCATCTTCGAGGGCACCGACGAGATCCAGAAGCGCACCATCGCCCGCAACCTCATCAAGGGGCACGTACGACTCGGCGGGATCGGCGAGTGACCGGGCTGCGCCCGCGCATCTGGCTCTTCCGGGTGCGCGAGCTCGACCACTACCCGAACGCCGGACAGCGGATGCGCATCCTGTCGATGGCGGTCCTCGCCGTCCTCATCGCCTCCTACGAGGGCCAGATCGCGCCCGTGGTGCCACTGCTCCTCGACGACCTGGACATCACGCTGACCACCTACGGCGCCGTCTCCGCCACGGCGCTCGTCGCCGGGGCGATCGCGTCGATGGTCGGCGGACGGCTCACCGACACCGTGGGCCGGGTACGCCTCATCGTGCCGCTGCTGATGCTCACGGCCGGCTGCTGCTTCCTGATGACGACCGTCCACTCGGCCGGTCAACTCCTGGCCGTGCGGGCCGTGTTGTCGGTCGTCGACGGCATGGCCATGGCGGGCACCGCGCCGCTGGTGCGGGACTTCTCGCCGCGGATGGGCCGGGCCCAGGCCTTCGGCTTCTGGACCTGGGGCCCGGTCGGTGCGAGCTTCCTGGCCGCAGCGGTCGCCAGCCTCACCCTGCCGCTGTTCGACGACTCGTGGCGCTCGCAGTTCGTCATCATGGGGGCGGTGTCCCTCGTGCTGTCCGTGGTGATCGCCTTCAACATCGCGGACCTCTCGCCCGAACTGCGCGCCCGCATCGTGCAGTCCGAGCGCGAGACCCTCGGCCGGGCGGACCACACCAAACCGGCCCGCGCCCGCGACCTGTTCGCACACCGCGCCATCTGGGCCCACGTGATCGGCATCGCGTCCTGGCTGGTCCTGTACGTGACGCTGGTCGTGTACGGGCAGACGATGCTCGCGGAGAGCTTCGACCTCGATGCCGCGACGGCCTCGCAGATCATGGCGGCGTTCTGGACGCTGAACATCTTCACCCTCGTCCTGTCCGGCCGGATGTCCGACCGGCTGCAACTGCGCAAGCCCTTCTGTGTGGGAGGAACGGTGGGCAGTGTGCTGCTCACCGCGTACCTGGCGGGCCTCGTCGGGCGCGAGGACGTCTCACACCCGCACATCGCCGTCACCGGGGCGCTCCTCGGCGGGGTGATGGGCTGCGCCTACGGGCCGTGGATGGCGAACTTCTCGGAGAACGCCGAGGACGTCGACCCGCGCTTGCAGGGCACCGCCTGGGGTGTGTTCACGTTCCTGACCAAGGCGATGGGCGTGGTGGTGCTCCTCGTCGTGCCGCGTGTGGTCGAAGCCCACGGATGGCGCCCCTGGCTGGTCGTCTGCGGGTGCTGCATGGCGCTGTTCGTCCCGGCGTCGCTGTTCTTCCGCGGCCCGTGGCGCCGCGCGAAGGCGGCACCGGTGGCGTCCCCGCAGGACACCCCGGCCACCGCCCCCGTGACCACCACCGACTGACCTGTGTCAGCCGCGGGCCACCGCGATCGCCCCGGCGAGCCGCTCCCCGGCCTCGTACACCATGTACGGCACGCCGCTCTGCGTGCCGAACGAGGGGGCGGCCGCCCGGCCGTTCTCCGGGGCCGCGGAGCCCGAGTTGTAGAAGACCCCGAGGTGCTTGCGCCGGGAGAAGTCGGCGCCGACCTCCGTGATCATGAGGTCGCCGCCGCTCTCCTTGTCCTTGTTGTAGACGACGTACGCGGAGCCGCCGCGCGTGAGCAAGTGAGGTCCGCCCACATTGACCGCGCCGACGTCCGAGTGCCGCACCAGCGGCGTCTGGTCGAAGGTCCAATTCCGGCCGTCGGCCGACCAACCCCAGCAGATGTCACGGTGGTTGGTCGTGTTGTTCAGCATGAACAGCATCACGTAGTGGGCGCCGAGGCGCGGCAGTTCGTGCGCGAAGACACGGGCGTACGAGGTCTCGGTGGTGCCCGAAGGCATCATCGACGTCGACAGGACCACCTTGTCGTACGTGAAGGTGATGCCGTCCTTGGAACGGGCGAGGCGCGTCGTGGTGTTCTCGCCGTGGAAGTACAGCCAGAACTCGTTGTGTTGCGGCATCCACAGCACGTGCGGCGAGGAGACGTGGCTGACCGAGTAGTGCGGGTCCCAGTCGTTCGACACGATCGGGTTGTGCGGGTACTCGGTGAACGGGCCTTCGAGTGAGTCACCGTAGGCGAGGCAGATGCCGCCGGGCGCGTCGTGCGGGGCGTAGTACAGGTAGTAACGGCCCAGCGGCGAGGCCAGCTTGTCGTAGACGCCGCGCACGGTCGGGAAGATGATCTCGCCCGTCGGGTTGTACTTCAGGTCGGCGGGGGAGAGCAGCGTGCGGACGTAGGTGTAGTCGGGGAAACCGCCCGGCGCGGCCGAGGCCGAAGGGACGGGCAGACCGCCGAGGGCCGCGGCGGCGCCCGTGACGGCGGTGGCGCGCAGGAACGTACGACGTTGCATGGTCAGCTCCTCAAGGTGGGGGAGGTCAGAGATGGCTCGCGAACGTGGGATGTCAGAGGTGGGTGGCGGCCGTGACGCACAGCCCGCCGAGCGCCACCACCCATACGTAGGGCAGGGTCCGGACCATCACCTGCTGCGGTGAGACCCCCGCGTACTGGGCGGCCCACACGGTCTGGGTGCTGGTCGGGTCGGCGACGCCGAAGACCTGGTTGTACGAGGTCGTCATGCCGAGGACGGCGACGGCCGGGTAGACGCCGGTCGCGATGAGGACGCCCGCGATGCCGGCGCCGAGGCCGAACACATTGAGCGGCCCCCGGTACAGGCACAGCGGTACGAGCACGGTGAAGACCAGCACGAACAGCACCGCGTTCTGCGGGCTCACGGCCTTCACCAGCGGTTCGAGCGCGTCGACCGCGCCGGGCAGGTTCACCGCGGCGAGCAGGATGCCGATCGCGATGAACAGGGTGATCGGCGGGGCCGCCACCTCGAAGCCGCCGTACAGGGTGCGCAGCAGCCGGCGGTTCATGTCGCGCGGCCGCGTCGTCGTCACCAGCGCGTACAGCACACCCGCCAACAGAGAGGGAATGATGGCCAGTTCGAAGCCGAGGGCAAGCACCAGCGGAATGATCGGCGTGAGCAGCGCGTACCACGGGGCGTCGCCGAGCGGCTTGCGCGCGCGTGCCCGCGGCTTGTCCTGGACCGACCGCAGCGACCACGTGTGCTCCACGCCGCGCCGCCGCGACTCGATCAGCACGTACGCGAGAGCCGCCACCAGTGCGAACGGGAACAGCTTCACCATGAAGCCGCGCACCGTCGGGATCGGAAGATCCAGCGCCGTGGAGAAGAACTGCCACACCGGCAGTTCGAAGGGGATGCCCACCGCGATACCCATGAGGATCGTCCCGGCGGCCGTCACCTTCGGAATACCCACCGCGATCATCGCCGGGATCCCGATGAGCCCGGCCAGCATCGCCGCGGGCGCGGACCCGGTCACCGTGCCGACGAGCGCCGACACGGCGAGCACGCCGAGCGCCACGAACACCGGCCGGTCACCGCCGAATTCGACGATCTTGCGGACCAGGGTGCCCGCGATCCCCGTCTCCTCCAGGAGCTTGCCGAGCCACGAGCCGAGCAGGATCGCGATCATCGTCGCGGCGAGCGCCGGAGCGCCCTCCTGAAGGACCGTGTCGAGGACACTGTTCTTTCCGGTCAAGGGCGCGCCCGCGAGGAAGGCGATCACCACGGCGAGCAGCACGAGCGCGAACGCGGTGGGGAGTTTGCGGGTGAGCATGGCGGCGACTCCGGCCGCCATGACGAGCAGGATGACGACACCCATGGGTCACCTCAGTGTTGTGTCGGAAGTCTTGAGTCGGACTGCACGGCGGCGGCGAGGGCCTCCGTGAGCAGCAGCGGGCTGCGGCCCAGGCCGCAGGCGACGCGCGCGTAGGCGTGCGCGGCCAGCTCGTCGGCGCCCACGACATGCGCGTACACGCGGCGCCGCCCGATCCGTAGCGCCGTGTGGCCGAGCGCCCGCTTGAACTCGGCCCGTACGCCCGCGTGGTGGAGGTGTTCGTGGGCCCGCTCGTGGGCGAGCGCCGCCGCCCGCACCGAGCCCGCGGGGAACCAGGCGCGCCAGCGCCGCTCGTCGACGAGCCGCTCGGCGCGGTCGATGGTGTCGACGTACAGCTCGATCTGCGCGGGCCTCGACCGGTAGCGGGCCAGGAGCCCGGCGTCGAGGCCGCCCTCGTGCTCGACGATCCGGACGTCGGCGAGCAGGCCCGGGGTCATACGAGCCCCGAACTCCTCTGCGGAGAGAGCCCATTGCCGTAGCGTCAGCGGATCGCGGCCCTCGTGTGTCGGTGTGTTCGACAAGAGCCGCACCGCGAGGTCCAGGTCGTGGTCCCGGTCGCCGCTCATGTGCGGGACTCCACGACCGCCACCACCGGCTCGTCCGCCGCGCGCGCCCGCAACTCGCTGCGCGCCAGGGCAAGCAGCGCCTCGGGTTCGAGCACCCCCGACAGATCGGCGATCCGGCCGCCGACGAGCAGCCGCACCGCGGGCGCCCGCGTCCCGCCGTCCCCGTACGAGGTGGCGTCCCGCACCAGCGCGGAGAGGGCCTCGCCGGCCGCGCCCACCGTCGTCGTCTCCACCCGCGCGTCCGGCGCCCCGAGCCGCACGACACCGTCCGCGTCCACCACCCGCACCGGCCGCCGCGTGGCCCGCAGCCGGCGACGCACCTGGGTGCCGTACACGGTGTACGCGTCGGTTCCCGCCAGTACGTCGATGTGTGCCTGCTCGGTCTTGAGGCTGGTGGCGGCCGCCTTCAGCCGCTCCGTGTCATCGGCGCGGTGCGCCCGGTCCTGGGTGCGCAGTTCGGTGGCGCCGGTGGCGACGGCCCGCACGGTACTGGTCTGCGGGTCGACGGTCACCTCGACCTCGACACCGTCGGCTGCCGCGCCCTGCGCGACGACCGCCCGCTCGGCCTCGGCGCGCACGGCGAGGATCTGCTCCTGCGTGGCGCCGGGCACGATCCGCTCGACCTGCTCACGCACCAGCGCGAGGGCCACGCCGATCGGGCTGATCACCTCGCTGTGCCGTGCGATGCGCCCTTCCATGTCGGTGGTCGCCGCGAGATGCGGGGTGACGGACGCGGCGCCGCCGCCCCCGCCGACGAGGAGGGCGGTGTCGCGGTCGAGCCGGTACTCCTTGACCATCGCGTCCACGACCGTCCGCACCTGCGCGGCCCCCGCGTCGAGCACGGCGGCGGCCGCACCCGCCACGTCGGTGCCGAGCCGGGCGGCCAGCGGGGCCAGCGCGGCTCGCGCCACCTCCTGGTCGCAGCGCGCGAAGTCACCCTCGGGCACCCGCCCCAGCGCGTTCGCCGCACACGTCATCGTGAGCGCGAACCGGCCGCCCGCCGCGTCCAGCACCACATGGTCGTCCGGGTCACCGGCCATCGGCGCCACCGTGGTGATCTCGGCGCCCCGCAGGTCTTCGAGCGTGGCGAAACACGCGTACGGCAGGCCCGCGATGTGCGCGCTGCGCGGCCCGACGCCCGTCACCTCGCCCTGTCCGAGACGCACCATCGAACCGCCGCCGACCCCGACCGTGCGCACATCAAGGGCGTTCAGATACGACGTCTTCCCGAGGATCGTCGCGTGCCGCACCGCGACCTTGCCGCGTCGCACCACGCTGATGTCCGTCGACGTGCCGCCCGTCTCCAGGAACACCCCCTCGCTGATCCGCTCCTGCATCAGCGCGCCCGCGACACCCGCCGCCGGACCCGACAGGACCGTGAGCAGCGGCCTGCGCCGCATCTCCGCGAGGGACATGACACCGCCGTCGCAGCGCATCACCATCAGCGGCGCGCTCACCCCCGCCTTGGTGATCGAGGAGTCGACGAGTTCCGCGGTCGCCAGCATCCGCGGCAGGATCGCCGCGTTCACCACGGCCGTACGGGTCCGCTTGTGCAGCCCGTACAGCGACGTGATCTCGTGCGCGGCCGCCATCGGCAGCCCGGACGACCGCGCCGCGTCGAGCACGGCCTGCTCCCCGTCGGGCCGGTCGACGCCGAACGGCTCGGTGGCGACGAGGACTTCGGCGCCCTCCTCCTGTACGCGGGTCACCGCGGCCCGCACCGCGTCGGCGTTGAACGGGTCCGGGACATGAGCGTACGCGAGCGGCAGCTTCTTGCCGGGCGTGAGGTCCAGCTTGCCGAGCGCGGCGAGCCGCCGGGTGAGCACCGCGCCCGCGCCCGTGCCGATGCCGACGAGCCCGACCGTCGCCACGTCGCCCTCCAGGAGCGCGTTCGTGGCCTGCGTCGTGCCGTGCGCCAGGAACGTGACATCGGCCGGTGTGCGGTCGACCTGGGCCAGCAGCCGGTCGAGGGCCTGAACGATGCCGTGCGCGACACCGTCCTCATGATGATGACTCGTGGGCACTTTCACCTGGCCGACCAGGCCGAGCGTCGCGGCGTCGACGGCCACGGCGTCCGTGAACGTGCCGCCCACGTCGATCCCGACGCGTATCCGTGTGCTCATGTCGTACGCACCTCCTTGTGCGTTCGCGTGCCGAATGGAGAGTCAGTAGCCGCGCACATCGGGCCAGTGGCGCTGCACACCCGCCCGGTCGAGCAGCCGCCCGAATTCGTCGAATCGCTTGTCCTCCGCCTGCACCTGATGCGGGGACACGTCCTCGGCCAGGCAGTGCGCGGCCAGCGCGCCCGCGACCTCGCCGATGTTCCACTCCACCGGGTGCAGCCGGTAACAGCCGTTGGTGATGTGGGTGGTGCCGATGTTCTTGCCGGCCGGCAGCAGATTGCGCACCCGCCGGGGGATCAGCGCGCCCAGCGGGATCTCGAACGGCACCGAACCGACGTCGATGTAGTTGTCACCACCGGTCGAGGGGTGCAGATCGATGCGGTAATTGCCGACACCCACCGAGTCCCGGTAGCGCGTCCTGCCGTACGGGCCGACGACGTCGATGGCGACGTCCTGTTCCACGACCGTCGTCACCGCCTTGATGCGGCGGGACTCGCGCACGTACGGCGCCTTCGCGAGACCGTCCGTCGTGCCGGTCACATCGGGGCGGAGGCGCAGACCGGGGAAGCCGGTGCCGCCGTCCGCGCGCGGTGCCTCGGTCTGCAGCCAGTACTGGACGGACAGCGACAACTGCCGCGCTTCGCGCAGCGCTTCGGCCTCCTGCCCGATGTACGACTTCAACCAGTAGTCGTTCAAAGGCCAGTTGACGAGGGTGATGTCCGAGTCGAAGGCGCCCGGCTGGTGCAGCTTGCGGGCGAGGATCCGGCGGAAGCCCCACAGTTCCTTGTCGCCGGCGTCGGCGCTCTGGTCGGCGCTCACGGCGAGCGGGTCGAGCTCCGGGTTCGGCACGAAGGTGCGGGGAACCGCCTCCAGGCTGCGCGGGTCGGGGGCCTGGAAGCCGAGCAGCGGGCCCGGCCAGAAGTCCGGCCGGTAGGAGCGCCAGAAGTCGTAGTCCTCGGGCCGGTCGATGGTGTGGTCCTCGCCCTCGTGGTGCGAGAGCGCGAAGCACACGGTGATCCCCTGCTGGTTGTCCGGCTGCGCCTCGGTGGGCGCGTGCGGCTCGCCGAACTCCCCTTGTGCCTCGGCCCCGTTGGCGTGCTCGACACCCGCCAGGGCGAGCAGCTCGCCGGTCTCGGTGGCGTCGATGACATACGGAGGGGTGAACCCGCGGACGATGCCGGTGCGCAGATCCCGCACGGAGACCGCGGTGATGACATCGTTGTCCGACTCGGCGGACACTGCCCGGTGCTCCGTCAGAACGGTCAGAAGGCCGCTCGCCCGGTGCGGCGCGAGCATCCCCTCCAGGACGGCGAGCGCGATCCGCGGCTCGTGACACAACTTGCTGACCCGGCCCGCGCCCGGATTGAACTCGGGCAGAGCGAGCGCCTCGCCGCGCAGCGGATACCACTGCCGGTAGTACGCGCGGATGCCCTCCCGCAGCGCCCGGTACGAGGCCGTCGTGCCGAACTGCTCCACCCACGGGTGCTCGTCCGGCGGCACGGCCTGCGCGGTGAGCTGCCCGCCGATCCAGTCGGTCTCCTCGGTGAGCACGACACGGTGCCCCGCGCGGCAGGCGGCAAGCGCCGCGGCGACACCGCCGAGGCCGCCGCCGACGATGAGGATCTCCGGTTCGCGAAACACATGACTCCTTCTGTGCGTGCGTGCTGTGCGTACGTGCCGCATGCGCGGGCTGTGCGTGTGTGGTCTACGTGTGCGCTCTACGTCTACGGTTGAGGGACGGGAGCCGGTCCGGCCGTCAGCCCGGCCCGGAACTCGCAGGCCACCAACGGTTCGTCCGCCTCCTCGCCGGCCACCTGGGCGGACAGCAGGCGTACCGCCGCCGCACCCAACTCGTGCCGGGGCACGTCGAATCCGGTCGGCGCGGGCCCCTCGGCCAGCTCCGGCGGCGGGCTGCCGAGCAGCGCCAGGGAGACATCCCCCGGACACGAGAGCCCGGCCTCCGCCACCGCCCCGCTCAGCGCCCGCCACGCCGCCCCGGTGTCCGTCTCCTCGGCCACGAACGCGGTGACGCCGTCCGCGACCAGCTCCCGGACCCGCTCGGCCGTCACCTCGGCCACCGGGTCCATGCACCGCAGCACGGATTCGGGGCCACCCGCGAGCCCCGCCCCGTCGAGCCCGTCGAGGAAGCCCTGCTGACGGTCCGTGGAGGCGGGCGCGTCGTCGTCCTCGCGCACGAGCACGATGCGGCGGTGCCCCAACTCGACCAGATGCGCCACGACTTCGCGGCTCGCGCTCACGTAGTCGGCACCCACCCACGCGAGCCCTTCCAGCTTCTCCCTGCGGCCGAGGTGCACCACGGGGAAACCGTCGGCGACGAGCCGCTTCAGCTCGGCGCGCGGGACATGCCGGCCGAGGAAGAGACAGCCGTCGGCGAGCCGCACCCGGCTGAGCGCGTCCGGACCGCCACCGCTGGATGCGGTGAAGAGGACCAGGTCGTAGCCGCGTGCGGCGGCCTCCTGCTCCACACCCACCAGGAACGGGTAGTAGGAGTGCTGCACATCCGTCGGGAACGCCGACGTGAAGCTGAAGACGCCGAGCAGGTTGTTGCGGGCGGCCGCGAGGCGGCGGGCGGCCGGGTCGGGAACGTAGCCGAGGCTGCGCGCGGCTTCGAGGACCCGCTGCCGGGTCTCTTCGGAAATCGTCGCGCCCTTGCCGTCCCGGCGGGCGTTCAGGACCAGCGAGACGGTCGCCTGCGAGACACCGGCGAGCCGCGCCACCTCGGCCTGCCGGGGACGCGACTTCCGGCCCGCCGGAGCCGGGGCACGCCCCGGCTTCGTCCGCTTCCTGGGTTGCTCCACGCCTGCCGCTCCTCGGGTGTCCGCAGTTGGTAATGCGTATTAGGTAATGCGCATTAACGCGTACTCTGCGGGCGCCGCCCGTGCGGGGTCAAGGGGGTGTACGCGGATTTCCGATGTTCAACGAGCGTGCCGCGTATGCCGTTTGAGCACGCCGAGGGACCCGGCCGCACATGGGCGGCCGGGTCCCTCAATCGACGGCGATACGCAGGTCAGCGCACGGAGAGCCGCACCAGGCGGGCGTCCGTGGCCCGGTCGCCGGTCACCTTGAAGGCGACGTAGCGGGCCGTCGCCGAGCCGAGCGACAGTGTCCGCTCCGGCCGCTTCCCGTCGAGGCGGCCCGCGAGCCGGTAGTCGATTCCGTCGGTGCTGAGTTCCACCTCGGCGGCGGGCGCGCCGCCGACCGTCCACCGCACCTCCACGGTGCGGAGCGCGAACTCCTCGCCGAGATCCACGACAAGCCGTCCGCCGGGCCCCGGGTGCCACGCGGTGCCGGGGTCGCCGTCCACCGCGGCCGCCGGGTCGGACATGCCCTCGGGCAGTGGGCTGGTCGGGAAGACGGTCCGGCCGAGCGCGCGGTCGTCCAACGGGAACGAGGTGGCGCCGGGGAGATGCAGCGTCGTCTCCCGCGCACGGGACACCGTGGCCACGGTGTGGCGGCCCTGCGCCTCTACACGGACCCGGCACGTGGCTCCGGAGAGCCGGAGAGTGGCGCCGTCGACCACGCGGACCCGCAGACCGGCGGGCAACCGGTCGCCCGGCAGCGGGGACAGTGTGAACCGGGGAGCGAGCAGCACCGCCCCGGCCGCGTCCAGGTCCGCGCGGTAGGTGACACCGTCGTCGGTGACACTCTGGTCGCCTTGGAAGACGGTGCGAAGGTCACCGGACTGCGGGACGCGGACCGTGGTGGTGGCCTGGGTGCCCGACAGGTTGAAAAGGATCAAGTAGCCATCGGTGAGCGCCACTTGGACGGCCTCGGACTCGGCCGTGGCGGAGGGCTTGCGGGCCGACGCGCGCAACGCGCCCGCCGACGAGTCCGCGAATCCCTCGACCACGACGGGCGCCGCGGGGCCGTCGGCCGCCACAATCGTGTCGCCGTACACGGAGAGCGGGTGCTCGCCACCGCGGACGACGAGCCCGGCCCGGCCGTCGACGTCGAGCCAGCCGCCACGGCTGCTCACGTCCGGCTTCGGCCATGTGGCGAGGTCGTCCCAGGTCTCGCCGTCGGCCGAGCCCTGGATACGGTAGGCGCGGCCCGCGGCGGCCTCCCATCGCAGTGTCACCCGGTCAATGGCGTGCTGCGCGCCCAGGTCGACCGCGAGCCAACTGTCCGCGCGCGGACGGTCGGCCTTGGACACGGCCCACCGGGTCGTCAGGTCACCGTCGACGGCGAGTCCCGGCCCCTTGCCCGTTTCGCTCGACGAGGCGGTCGCCGTCCCACCGCGCGCGAGATCCGTCCCGTCGGCGCCGTCCCGCACCTCCAGGGCGTACAGCGAGTACCCGTACGTCGGGTCGGGCCGCACCCCGAGCATCCGGATGTGCCGCACCGCCGTGCGCGGGACATCGACCTTGTCGACGCGAGCCGTCGAGCCCGACCCGTCGTCCTGGGCCCGCACGGAGGCGCTGCCCTCCTCGAAGCGGTACGTGCGGGACCCGTCGAGCCCCGCCATGCCCGGCATCGTCAGGTTGTGGATCTCCAGGTGGCCCTCGCCCGCGCCGGTCCCGCTCGTCGCGTAGACGACCGAGCCCGTCGGCAGCGTCGCGAACCCCGCGTAGCCGCCGTCCAGTTGGAGGACGCTCGCGCTGCCGTCGAAGCCGTCGCGCAGGGACTCGTAGAGCCGCACCGATCGCTGGTCGACCTTGCCCTTGGACGAGGGCAGGAACATGGGGGTCGCGCCGCTCAGCTTGAACAGCCAGTCGTCGTGCGCCGGCTGCCAGGCAAACTTCACAAAGCCCGGCTTGCTGACGGCGCCCGCCCACGCGGCCCGTGTCTGGTGCGAGACGAGGCCGGGCCCGGTGCCGAAGTCCGTGACCCCGGACGCGTGGGCGAACAGCTCCTCCTGCGAGTACGGGCGGACCGGGTCGCGACCCTCCGCAGCCGCCCACACGTGCAGCAGATAGCTGATGGCCAGCTCGGCGCGCGCCTCCGGCTCGTACTTCGGCTCCCCGGAGAACTTCGCCAGGCGGTGCTCCGGCGGATACTTCTGGTACGCCTCCAGCCGCTCCGCGAGGGCCTGTTCGGCGCGCGCCGCCGCCCGGTCTCCCACCACCTGCGCGAAGAACGCGAGCGGGATCACATCCCGGCCGTACAGGTGCTCGCGGTCGTTCACCATCGGCATCAACGGCTCACCGGCGTCGCTCATGACACCAAGGAGCGTGCGCCACAGCGGCTCGGCGTTCGGCTGCTTCGCCAGCACCTCGGGCAGCGGTCGGCCCGCCGCCAGGAAGTGCGCGGCGTTGCGCCCCGATGTGCGCCACAACTCTTCCTGGTAGTGCGGGCCGAAGGAGCCGTGGTTCTCGACGATGAACGTGTCGTACAGGTTCCGGGCGGTGTTGCGCGAGACACGCACCCCGTCGACGAGCGCCGGGTTGGCCAGGTCGGCGGGCGGAAGCCCTGCCTCGTTGCGCGACCAGGTGCCGTAGCCAGATGCCCAGTCGGAGTGGCGCGGATCGTCGGGGGCCCAGGCCAGCGCGGGCGCGAGGGTCTGGGCGTACAGCCCCATCTCCTCCAGCTTGGTGTCACCGACGTGACCGCCCTTGAGGCCGTTCGGCGTCCAGTCGCCCGAGTCGGGGTCGTCGCCCGTTCCCAAGGACGTGGTGTACGCGGCCTGTTCGCGCGTGATGGTGTCGATCCGGCCGCGCGTCGTGTCGTCGAGCTCGCCCCACAGGAGGCGCGCGGCGAGCACGAAGTACGACTGGAAGGTGGTGTCGAAGAACAGCTTGCGGCCCCACTCCGTGCCGCCCGTGAGCCGGTTCGACGCCGCGAAGTGCCGGATGGTGGCGAGCGTGCGCGTCTTGAGGGTGTCCCGGTCGATGCCGGCCCGGTCACCGTCGTACGTGCCCTGCGTCAGCAGGACCGCGTTGCCGAGGACGACCGCGAACCCGAAGTCCTTCGCCGTGTAGTGGCCGAGCGCGGCGTCCCACTGGGTCTCGGACCAGCGGGTGTGATCGAGCAGCACCCGGTGGTAGGTGGCCGCGATGTCGTCCGGGGGAGCGGACGAACGGCCCGCCGCCCGCGCCGGGTTCGCCCCGGTGAGAGCCGGGAGGGCGGCCATGGCGCCCGTCAGGCCGACGACCTGCAGGAACCTGCGGCGATGGAGCTGCGGGAGGTGGTGCGGCATGGGCAGGACCTCTTTCGCGAATCACGAGACAACGTTGTCAGGTGGGGAAGGTGCTCAGTATTCGATCTGCGGCCGTCGGGCGTCAACGGTCGGGCGGGGAGGGCGTGATGGCCTGTGTGTGCCCGCGGACGAGACGTCGTCCGCGGGCAGGTACAAGCCACTACCGAGGTCAGCCGCGCTTCCGCGTGAGGATCGCGCGGAGTTCGGCCACGGGGAGCTTCGGTTCCCGGTCCGCCGTCAGCAGGCCGTTGACCTCCTGCTCGGTGTCGGTGAACTGGGTGTAGCAGAAGCCGGCGAGCCCCGAGTTCACCGCCGCCCCCACCAGTGAGGACAGCCGCTCGGCGAAGTCCTTCTCCGTGGCCACGGTGTCGTAGCCGAACCATTCGGCGCCCTCGGCCGGTTCGAAGGTGGCTCCGCCGAACTCACTGAGGACCACCGGCTGCCCCTCGTGGCGCACACCGTCCAGTGTGAGGCGCCGGACGCCGGGCCACCGCTCGGTGAACTCGCCCTGGCGGAGCGCGCGATGGCCGTAGCGCTCACGCAGCACATCGGCGCGCTGCGTGTAGTCGTGCACGCCCCACATGTCACCGGCCGAGATCTCCCAGCCGTCGTTGGAGACGGCGGGCCGCGAGGGGTCGAGGGCCTTGGTCAGGTGGTACAGCGCGTCCATGAAGTGGCGCTGCTCGGGGACGAGCGCCGGATTGGGCACGGACCAGGACTCGTTGAGAGGGACCCAGGCGACGATCGAGGGGTGACTTACGTCGCGCGAGACCGCCTCGGTCCACTCGGCGACCACCCGCTCGACGGTGGTCGCGGCGAACGCGTACGCCGACGGCATCTCGCCCCACAGTACGAGGCCGAGCCGGTCCGCCCAGTACAGGAAGCGCGGGTCCTCGATCTTCTGGTGGATGCGCAGTCCGTTGAGGCCGATCTCCTTGGCCAGTTCGGCCTCCCGGCGCAGCTCGTCCGCCGACGCCGCGAGGTGCGAGCCCGGCCAGTAGCCCTGCTGGAGCGCGAGCCGCAGGAAGTACGGCTTGTGGTTGAGCAGGAAGAGGCCGTCGTCCCAGCCGATGTCACGCAGGCCGAGGTACGACGAGACCAGGTCGACGGCCGTGCGGTCCGTCGCGTCGGTCACCTCGACGGTCGCGTCCACGAGGTGCGGGCGCTCCGGACTCCACAGCACACCGTCCAGGTCCTGGGCGTTGCGCAGCGCGGGCACCGCGATGTCGAATGTCGTCTCCTGGCCCTCGGCGAGGGTCCGCTGGTCGGCGAGGACACGCTCGCCCAGTGCCAGCCGCACCGACACATGCACGGGCGAGGCGGGCCACCGGCTCAGGCGCACCCGGCAGCGTACGCGGGCGTTCGCGACGTCGGGAGTCCAGTGCAGCGTCGTCACATGCTGCTCGGGCACCTCCTCCAGCCACACCGGCTGCCAGATCCCCGACGTGCGGTGGTACCAGATGATGTGCGGGTCGCGGTGCCAGTCCTGCTTGCCGCGCGGCTGCGTGACATCGAGCGGCTGGTCCTCCGCGCGCACCACGACGACGTGCTCGCCGTCCCCGTCGAGCACGTCGGTGACATCGCAGGAGAAGCCGGTGTGCCCGCCTTCGTGGCGGCCGACCAGGCGGCCGTCGACCCAGACCTCCGCGCGGTGGTCGACCGCGCCGAAGTGCAGCAGCAGGCGGCGGCCCGCGGCGGGCCGGGTGACGTCGATCGTGCGCCGGTACCAGAGCACGGGGTGGAAGCCGGCGTCGCGCACTCCGGACGCCTCGGACTCGGGCGGGTAGGGCACGGTCACGACGCCGGTGAACGGCGCGGTGACCTCGGGGTCCATCCAGCGGTCCGAGCGGCCGCGGTCGGCGTCGTCGTGGGCGAACCGCCACGGACCGCTGAGGTCCTGCCAGTCGGGGTCCCGGACGAGCTGCGGCCGGGGGTGTCCTGCGACGTCGAGGTGGGTGTGAGACAAGGAGAACTCCGGTGGTGTGGTGCGCTGTTCGGGGGAGGAGCCGGGGTGTCAGGGCGCGGGCCGGCCCGTGGGGGAGCGGAGGTCGACGGCCGTGGCGGCGAACGCCAGCGGCCCTGGCAGCAGCGGGACGAGCATCGGCATCGCCCACGTGAGGAGCACGGCAAGCACCACGGCGCCCGCGAGGAGCAGACTGCCGCGCGGGTCGGCGACCGAGCGGACGAGCCCTTCGCGTGCGGACAGCCGATGCGGCCCGTCCAGCGCGGTGGCTCGCAGCCCCACGACTGCGGAGCCCAGGGCGAGGAGCAACAGGGCGGGGCCAGGACCCGCGCTCCCGGCAGGTCCGTGCCGACCAGTCGGCTGTCAAGGAGCAGGAGCACGCCGAGCAGCGGCGGTACCAGCCCGGCCAGCAGCGTCCGCCCGGTCAGCCTGGCGCGCAACTCACCAACGTACATACGCATGTTGAACTGGACGCCGCCCCGCGCCGTGCCCCGCAGCGTCGCCGACGCCGCCGAGAAGGCGGCGGGCGCCGTGACGACGGGCAGGCAGGCGACGCTGGTCAGCAGGCCGACGAGCAGCATGTCCGCGAAGAGTGTGAAGCCGCTGCCGAACACCTCGCCGGGTTCCCGGCGTTGCGGGCCGGCGCGCCGCGGGGCGACAGGTGTGTGGGTCATGGTGGCTCAGCCCTTCAATCCGGAGGTCGCCATGCCCTGCACCAGGTAGCGCTGGAAGACGAAGAAGAACAGCACGATCGGCAGCACGGATATCACCGACATGGCGAACATCGGCCCGTAGGCGGAGGTGCTGCCCTGGTCGACGAAGCTGCGCAGGGCGAGTGTGATGGTGAAGTTCTCCGGTGCGAACAGGTAGATCATCTGCGTGAAGAAGTCGTTCCACGTCCAGATGAACGTGAAGATGGCCGTGGTGATCAGCGCGGGTCGGCTGAGCGGCAGCGTGATCGCCCAGTACGTGCGGAACGGGCCGCAGCCGTCGATCCGCGCCGACTCCTCCAACTCACGCGGAAGACCCCGCATGAACTGCACGATGAGGAACACGAAGAACGCCTCGGTGGCCAGGAACTTCGGCAGGATCAGCGGCCAGAACGTGTCCGTGAGGCCGAGCTGGTTGAAGATGATGTACTGCGGGATCAGCACGACGTGGTGCGGCAGCATCAGCGTCGCCACCATGAAGGCGAACATCACCTTGCTCATCCGGAACCGCAGCCGGGCGAAGGCGTACGCGGCCAGCGAGCAGGACAACACGTTGCCGAGGACGGCGCCGCCCGCGATCATCAGCGTATTGCCGAGCAGCCGGGGCACGGAGACGCCCGAGACGCCGTCCATGGCGGTCGTGTAGTTGGACCACTCCAGGTGGCTGGGCCACAGGTCGAGGCTGGCGATGACCTCGTCGGCCGGCTTGAGCGACGTGGCGAGCAGCCAGGCCAGGGGGTACAGCAGGACCAACAGGCCCACAGCGGCGATGGTGTGCGGCAGCCACCGCTTCGCGGCGATGTTCATCGGCCCCCCTCGTCCGCGTAGAAGACCCAGGACCGGGACGTCCGGAACAGGATCACGGTGACCACACCAATGGCGATCAGCAGCATCCAGGCCATCGCCGAGGCGTAGCCCATGTGCGAGGCGGTGAAGCCGCGCTCGTACAGGTACAGCGTGTAGAACAGCGTGGAGTCGGCGGGCCCGCCGTTGCCGTGGCTGACGGCGAAGGCCGGTGTGAAGACCTGGAAGGAGTTGATGACTTCGAGGACCAGGTTGAAGAAGACGACCGGGGACAGCATCGGCACGGTGACCGAGATGAACTGCCGCCAGCGGCCCGCCCCGTCGAGCGCGGCGGCCTCGTACAGGTCCGGCGAGATCTGCTGGAGCCCCGCCAGGAAGATCACCATCGGTGCGCCGAACTGCCACACCGTCAGCAGGACGATCACGTACACCGCGAGATCGGCGTTGCCGACCCAGCCGCCCGTGTGGATGCCGATCGAGTCCAGGAGATTGGCGACCATGCCGCCGTCGTTGAACAGCGCCCGCCACACCAGGGCGATGGACATGCTCGCCCCGAGCAGCGACGGCGCGTAGAACGCGGAACGGTAGAAGGCCCGCCCCCGGCCGAGGTTCTTCAGCAGCATGGCCACGCCCAGCGCGAGGCCCAGCTTCAGCGGCACGGCCACGACGACGTACAGCATCGTGGTGCCCACCGACCGCCAGTAGCGGGGGTCGTCGGTGAGCATGTCCGTGTAGTTGCGCAGCCCGATCCACTTCGGCGGGTCGAACAGGTTGTAGTCCGTGAACGACAGGTACAGCGACACGGCCATCGGCACGAGCGTCAGGACGACCGCGCCGATCATCCACGGTGACAGGAACACGTAGGCGGGCCACTGCTTCTCGCGCGCCCGACGAATCCGGCCGCCGGCCGCCGGGCCCTCGGGATCCTGGTGTGCGGGAACGGGCGCCTTGGTGGTGAGTACGCTCATGACCTCAGCTCCTTGTCGGCCTGAACGATGAGTTCGCGCGCTGTCTGCCGGGGCGTGCCCTTCTCGTACATCACGCGCTCGTACATGCGGGTGAACAGGGGCTGGATCGCCAGGTCGCCGGGCGGGGGAGCCGTCGGCGGGGCGTCCAGACCGTACTTCTCCATCTCCTGCGCATACCGGTAGATCTCCAGCTCGGGGCCCTTGAGCGTCCTGCCGACGCGGGCGGCGATCGTCCGGTTGGGAGGAGTGGACCGGGAGAAGCCGAGGATGTCGCCCACCCGGTGGTCGTTGAGCAGGAAGTCGACCAACTGGGCGGCCTCCTTGGGATGCGCGGAGTGAGCGCCGACGCCGAGCAGCATGCTGGGCTTGAAGTACGCGCCCTGCCGCCCGTCGGTCGTGGGCACCGGCGCGTAGTGGATGTCCTCGCCCAGCAGATCCACATAGCCGGGGAAGGGCGCGTCCCACGTGAAGTCGGAGGCGGCGAGATGGCGGCCCATGGGCGACATCTCGGTGTTGGTGGCCTGCACGCTGTCCCGGGGCTCGGCGAGGGCGCCCGCCTTGCGCAGCCGGTCGTAGAACGTCCAGAACTCGGTGAGGTCGTCCTCGGTGAAGGCGAGTTCGGTCTGGCTCTTGTAGAGCTTTCCGCCACGGCTGCGCAGCCAGTCCTCGAAGATGTCCTCGTTGCCGCCGCCGTCGTTGGCGCCGCGCAGCGGGCGGCCGTCGGGGGACTTCAGGCCGAGGGCGGTGACCTTCTTGTTGGCCTCCGCCCAGTCCTGCCAGGTCCAGCCGGGGCGGGGCGTGCCGATCCCGGCTTTCCTGAAGATCTTCGAGTCGTAGGCGAACCCGGTGATGCCACGGCCCATCGGCAGGGCGTACTGGCCGCCCCTGTACGTGCCGGTGCGCAGGAAGCTCTGGTCCATGTCGGACGTGTCGATGGTCCCGCGCTTGATGGCATCGTCCAGGGACAGCAGCGCGTCGCCGCCGGCGTACTGGGACACCTGCCGGTAGTCGAGCTGCACCACGTCGGGGACGCCGCCGCCCGCGGCCTGCGTGGCCAACTTCTGCAGGTACGCGCCGAATTCGCCGTTGGACGTGCGGACGGTGACGCCGGGGTGCTCCTTCTCGAAGAGGCGCACCGCCTTCTCGGTGCGCGCGGCACGGTCGTCATTGCCCCACCAGGAGAACCTGAGGGTGACACCGCGCGACGTGCCTCCGCTCGCGGTGGAACAGCCGGACAGCGTGCCGGCCAGCGCGGCACCGACACCGGCGGCCACGGTGGTCAGGACGGCCCGGCGGCCGGGGTGGGCGCGCGGGCCGCTTCGGGGCTCGGGCATGGAGGGACCTCTCGTGAGGCAGGCGTGTGGGGCACCTTGGGTGGCGCGCAGCTGCTGCGGCGGGACCCTGTGGCGACGGATTCCAACGTTGTAACCAGTGGGTGTCATCGAGGTCAACCCTCCGGACGAAATCGCCGTGGAACCGGATCGGGGCTGTCACTTGGCGTCATCGCATGCATAATCAGGGGAAACGAATTGAGGGGAGTCGGGCAGTGGCAGCAGTGACACTCAAGGACGTCGCCGAGCGTGCGGGGGTGTCCATCAAGACGGTTTCCAACGTTGTACGCGACGCCCCGCGGGTGTCCGAGGCCACCCGGACCCGCGTGATGCGCGCCGTGACCGAGCTCGGCTACCGGCCGAACCCCTCGGCCCGCCGCCTGCGCACCGGCCGCAGCGGCCTGATCGCCCTCGCCGTCCCCGACCTCGCCACGCCCTATTTCGCGGAACTCGCCCACCATGTGCGCACGGAGGCGGCGGCCCTCGGCTTCACCGTCCTCATCGAGGAGACCCTCGGTGACACCAAGGAGGAACTCCGCCTCGCGACGGGCGTCGGCGCGTCCCTCCTGGACGGCGTGATCCTCTCCCCGCTGCACGTCTCACCGGACGAACTCGCCCCCGTCACCGACCAGTTCCCCCTCGTCCTGCTCGGCGAGCGCAGCTATGAGGGCGATCGCGTCGTCGCCGACCACGTCCTCATCGACAATGTGGCGGCCGCCCGCGAGGCCACCGCACACCTCGCGGGCCTCGGCCGTACCCGGATCGCCGCCATCGGCGTCGACAAGGCGGGCTCCGCGACCAGCAGGCAACGCCTCGAAGGCTTCCAACAGGCCCTGTGCGAGGCCGGGTTGACATACGACCCCCGACTCGCGCCCCAGATCAAGGACTTCGACCGGCGCAACGGACTCCAGGCGATGCGCACCCTCATCGCGCTCCCCGAACACCTCCGCCCCGACGCCGTCTTCTGCTTCAGCGACCTCCTCGCCGTCGGCGCCCGAAGGGCCCTGTACGAGGCCGGCCTGAGCACCCCCGACGACGTCTCCCTCGCCGGGGTGGACGGATCCGAGGAGGCCCTCTACGGCACGCCCTCCCTGACCACGGTGGTGCCCGACAAGGCGGCGATCGCCTCCCTTGCCGTGAAGTGCCTGGTCAACCGGGTCCTGGCGGAGGAGCCCCCGCCCTTCGAAGTGCACATGGCCCCGCACTGGCTGGAGGTGCGCGAGTCCACGGGCGGCGAGCGGACGGCCGTCGACCCCGCGAGCACGGAACGCGGCACCGAGTAGTCACATCAGGGCGTGCCGATGCGGCGGTCGTCAGAGGTGCCGCCGCAACCCTGGCGGCAGTTCAGCCCTCGTCGCCGCTCGCCGCCAGAATCGCCTGCATCCGCGCCCCGTTGGACGCGATGTGATGCCGCACCTCACGCTGGGCGCGCTCCGCGTCACCCGCGCGGATCGCGGCCATGAGCGGCTCGTGCTCGCCCACCAGCCTGCGCGGGTTCTCGTTCTCGCGTTCGTGGGCGGACATCGCCATGAGATAGAAGCGCAGTTCACGGGTGAGCCCCGCATAGAACGCGTCGATCCGCCCGTTGCCCAACGTCGCCACGACCGCCCCGTGGAACGCGAGGTCGGCGGCCACGATGTCGGCCCGCCGCTGCGACCCGGTGACGGTGACCAGATGCTCGTACGCCGCCTCCACCGCCGCGAGTTGAGCCGAGTCGAGCGGTGCCGCGAGGGCCGCCGCCTCCAGGTGCTCGCGCGCCGTGTACAACTCGTGCACGCTCCGCGGCGTCGGCGAGACCACCACGGCACCGCGATTGGCCTGGAACCGGATCAACCCGCCGTGCTCGAGGAGCCGGACGGCCTCGCGCACCGTGTTGCGGGCGATGCCGAGTTCGGCCGCGATGGCGCTCTCGCGCAGCCGCTCGCCCGGCCGGAACGACCCCGCGAGGATCCGCTCCGACAGACCGTCGGCGATCTGTTGCGCGGTCGTCGTCCGCCTGGCCACCAGGCCTTCAAGTGCCGTCATGGCGTCATCGTAGCCAGCGATCGACCTCTGGTGCCGAACAGTAGAACTGTTCTACAGTTGCGCACTGCTTCGGCCGTTCACGGCCCGTCGCCCGCGTGACCCACCGAACCGATGTCGCAGGAGGGCTCCGAAGAGTGCGGACACGTCCCGAGAACGACCAGAGAGACCCGGTCGACCAGACCGCCCCGGAGCAGACACCCACCGACGCACCCCGCACCCTCAGACAGCGCCACGTCCGGATGATCGCCCTCGGCGGCATCGTCGGCGCCAGCCTCTTCGTCGGCAGCGGCGCCGTCATCCACACCGTCGGACCGGCCGCCATCCTGTCCTACGCACTCGGCGGCCTGCTGGTCATCCTCGTCATGCGGATGCTGGGCGAGATGGCGACCGCCTCGCCGACCCTCGGCTCGTTCATGGAGTACGCCCGGACGTCGCTCGGCGGCTGGGCCGGCTACACCATCGGCTGGCTGTACTGGTACTTCTGGGTCGGCGTCGTCGCCTTCGAGGCGGTCGCCGGGGCCAAGCTGCTGATGCTTTGGATACCCGGCGTACCGCAGTGGCTCTTCTCGCTGGTCCTGATGACACTGCTGACGGCCACGAACCTGGTGTCGACCCGCTCGTTCGGGGAGACCGAGTTCTGGCTCGCCTCCATCAAGGTCGTCACCATCGTCGTGTTCCTCGTCGCGGGCACACTCTTCGCACTGGGGCTGTGGCCGGACGCGACACTGTCGGTCGGCAACGTCGCCCTCGACGGCTTCGCCCCCAACGGCATCTCGGCCATCCTGCACGGCGTCGTCCTCGTGATCTTCTCCTACGTCGGCACCGAGATCGTCACCATCGCCGCCGCCGAGTCCGACAACCCCGTGAAGTCCGTCGTCAAGGCGACCTCCTCCACGGTGTGGCGCGTCATCATCTTCTACGTCGGGTCGGTCACCCTGTTGGTGATGATGACGCCGTGGGACCGGATCCCGGTCGAGACCAGCCCGTACGCGGCTGCCTTCGGCAAGATGGGCGTGCCCGCCGCGACGACCGTCATCAACGTCGTCGTCCTCACCTCCGTCCTCTCGGTGCTCAACTCCGGCCTCTACACGGCCTCGCGCATGCTCTTCGCCCTCCAGCGCAACAAGTGGGCCCCTCGCTGGGTCGCCCACCGCAGCCGCAAGGGCACCCCCTGGAAGGCCATCCTGGCCTGCACCGTCGTCGGATACGTGGCCGTCGCCATGAGCTATGTCGCACCCGACACCATCTTCAACTTCATCATCAACTCGGCAGGCGCCGTCGGCCTGTTCGTCTACGCGATCATCGCGGGCTCGCAGCTGCGGATGCGACGGCAGCTGGAACGCGAGGCCCCGGAGCGGATCAAGCTGCGCATGTGGGGCTACCCGTACCTGAGCTGGGCCACCCTGGCGGCCATCGTCGTCGTCCTCAGCTCCATGCTCCTGGTCCCGGACGCGCGCTCGCAGCTCTACCTGAGCGTCCTGAGCGTGGCCGCGATCCTCGCCACCTACCTGCTCGTACGGACCCGGCGGCGTAGCAGCACCACACACTGACCCCCTCTCTTTACGGAGATCCCCATGGCCCAGGAGAACCCGCCCGTCCTGTCCGGACCCGCCCTGTGGAGCGCGCAGGCCCACCTCCCGTCCGTCCTCGGGCGGCAGCTCACCATCGAACGCGCCGAAGGCAGCTACCTGTTCACCGCCGACGGCCGCCGCCTCTTCGACGGCACCGCGGGCCTGTGGCACGCCAACGTCGGCCACTCCCGCCCCGAACTCGCCGACGCCGCCCACGCGCAGATGCTGCGCCTGGAGACGTACCACGTCTTCGGCCGCTACCTGAACGACCAGGCAGTAGCCCTCGGCGAACGCCTCGCCGCCATGTCACCCATCGACGACCCCAAGGTCATCCTCAACAGCGGTGGCAGCGACGCCATCGACGTCGCCTGCAAGCTCGCCCGCAGGCACTGGCAGCGCGAGGGACGCGACACCAAGACGACGATCCTCAGCCGCGAGTTCGCCTACCACGGCCTGCACGCCTACGGCACGAGCATCGCGGGCCTCGACTTCAACCGGGCCGGATACGGCACCGAATCGCTGGTGCCGGAGACCGCGCGCGTCGACACGTACGACATCGAAGCGGTCGAGCGGACGGTGCGCGAGATCGGCCCGGAACACATCGCCGCACTCGTGGCCGAGCCCATCCAGGGCACCGGAGGCGTGATCACACCGGCCCCCGGTTACCTGGAGGGGCTGCAGCGCATCTGTCGCGAGAACGACATCCTCCTGATCATCGACGAGGTCATCACCGGCTTCGGCCGCACCGGCCACATGTTCGCCACCGAACGCTACGGCCTCACACCCGACCTGATCACCTTCGCCAAGGGCGTCACCTCCGGCTACGCGCCGCTCGGCGGTGTCCTCGTCGCCCCGCACCTCTGGCAGCCGTTCTACCGGGACGCGGACGACACCCCGATGTTCCGGCACGGTGCCACCTACTCCGGGCACGCCACCGCCTGCGCCGTGGCGCTGCGCAACCTCGACATCCTCGACGAGGAGAAGCTGGTGCCCCGAGTGGCAGGGCTCGAACAGGTCCTCGCCGACGAGCTGCGGGTCCTGGGCACGCGGGAGTCCGTCGTCGAGACACGGGTCGGGGGACTGCTCGGCGGTGTCGCCCTCGTCGACGACATCAGCGCGGAGGCGGTCACCGACGAGCTCGTCGAGCACGGCTTCGTCACCCGTCCGCTGCGCGGAAACACCGTGCAGATCAGCCCGCCGTTCATCACCACCGACGAGGAACTGCGCGGGCTCGTCGCCGCGATCGGCACGGTGCTCGCGGCACACGAAGGCCGGTGACGCGATGCCGATAGCGCAGGAGCGACCGTCGGGCGGTCTCGTCGAGTCCCGGTCGATCGACGTGGTGCCCGACGAAGAACGGCACGGCACCGCGTTCAGCCAGTTCACACTATGGGTCGGTGCCAACCTCCAGATCACCGCGGTGGTCACCGGCGCCCTCGCGGTCGTCCTCGGCGCGACCGCCTTCTGGGCGGTCGTCGGGCTCCTCGTCGGAAACCTGCTCGGCGGCACCGTGATGGCGCTCCACTCCGCGCAGGGCCCCCGCCTCGGACTCCCGCAAATGATCTCCTCCCGGGCCCAGTTCGGAGTCCGCGGCGCCGTGGTGCCACTGGTCCTCGCGGTCTTCATGTTCATCGGCTGCACGGCGAGTGGCACCGTCCTCGCGGGCGAGGCGGTCGGCGAATTGACCCACCTCGGACCCGTCGCGGGCATCCTCATCTTCACGGCGGTGACCGCGGTGGCGGCGGCCGTCGGCTACCGCCTCATCCACTTCCTGGGCCGCCTCGCCGGAGTGGTGTGCGGCGTGGCGTTCGTCTACCTCGGCGTACGCCTCGTGCAGCACGACGACATCGGCGCGGTCCTCTCCGACCACAGCTTCGCCCTGCCCGCGTTCCTGCTCGCGGTGTCCCTCTCGGCGTCCTGGCAACTGTCGTTCGGGCCGTACGTCGCCGACTACTCGCGGTACCTGCCGCGTTCGACGTCGGCCCGCGCGACGTTCGGCTGGACGCTGGCCGGAACGGCGCTCGGTGCCCAGTACTCGATGGCCTTCGGGGCGATCGCCGCGGCGGCCGCCGGGGAGGCCTTCGTCGGCCACGAGGTGACGTACGTGGTGTCACTCGGCGGGGCGGGCCTGATGGCGGCGGTGCTCTACTTCGTCATCGCCCTCGGCAAACTGACCGTCACCGTCCTCAACACCTACGGCGCGTTCATGTCGACCGTGACGAGTGTGACCGGGATGCGGCGGCGGGGCGCCGTGCCCCACCGGCTGTCGCCGCGCGGGCGGGTCGGCTACATCGCCGCGATCATCGTGGTGGGCGCCGCCCTCGCCCTCGCGGGGCGGGGTGACTTCCTCAACACGTTCTCCACCTTCCTGCTCATCGTGCTGGCCTTCTTCACCCCGTGGAGCGCGGTGAATCTCGCCGACTACTACCTCGTCGCGAAGGAGCGCTACGACATCCCGGCCCTGGGCGACCCCGACGGCCGCTACGGCTCCTGGCGGGCCCCCGCCCTGGTGTCGTACGGGGTGGGCCTGGTGGTCCAACTCCCGTTCATGGCAACGGACCTGTTCACCGGCCCCTTCGTCGCCCCGCTGGGCGGAGCGGACATCTCCTGGATCGTGGGGCTGACCCTGCCGGGAGTCCTGTACTGGTTCCTGGCCCGCCGCGAACGGCACCGGGTTCCGGACCGGATGATCTATCCGGAGGACACGGTGCCGACGCAGGAGTCCCGGGGAGCGACGGAGGTGCCGGCCTAGCTCGGAGCCGGCCGCGCTGCCCCGCCCCCGGCGACGACGAGCCCGTCCACGGCGAGCGCACCGTCCGGAGCGACCCGCACCGGGTTGAGCTCGACCTCGGCGATGTCCTCCCGGTCGGTGATCACCTCGGACACGGCGACGACCACATCCACCAGGGCCTCCACGTCGACGGCGGGGCCACCGCGCCAGCCGTGCAGCAGCGGAGCCATCCGCAGACTCCGCACCATGGCGTGCGCGGTGTCCCGCGAACAGGGTGCAAGTTCGAGCGCCAGGTCACGGGAGAGTTCGGCCCGCACCCCGCCGGCCCCGACCACCACGAGCGGGCCGAACGACGCGTCCCGCCGGGCGGCGACCAGTACCTCGACGGCGTCCGCACGCCGGTCCATCTCCTCCACCACGTACCTGTGCGGACCCAGGCGCTCCACCATGTCGTGGTACGCGGCCCGCAGTGCGCCGGGATCCCACAGCCCGGTCGCCACACCGCCGTGCTCGGTCTTGTGCTCCAGCCAGTCGGCCTTGAGTACGACAGGAGCCGAGAGGGAGGCCGCCGCGGGCACCGGGTCACCTGTGCCCGCCGGTATCTCCGCCGCCCGCGGGAACGGCACACCTGCCTCGCCCAACAGGTGGCGTGCGGCCAGATAGCCCGAGCCGACGGGTGGCCTGCGCGACAGTGAGTGACGAGGTGTGCGGCGGCGACGCGGCTGCCGGGTCAGGCGGTGTGCCGTGGCGACGGCCCGCAGCGCCCGCTCGACGTCGGTGAACGTCGGCACACCTGAATCCTCCAACTCCCTCAACGCCGGAGTGTATTCGGCCATGGAGTGCACGACGACGGGCAGGTCCCTGTCTGTGGCAAGGCGCCCCAGAGCACGCGCCGCGGCCGACTCCGCCGCCGCTTGCGCGGGGATGTCACGCCCGTAACTGCCGAAATAGCCGCTGAGCACGACCGTGTCGGCGACGGACGCGGCCGCCAGGCACGCCGGGACCGAGGCGTACGCCGACAGATCCCGCTCGCCCGCGCCGTCGAGGTCGACAGGGTTCGCCCGCCCCGCGTGCGGCGGCAGATGGCACGCGAGGTCCCGCTGTACGGAGGACGGGAACTCCGCGACGTCAAGGCCGAGCCGCGCGGCGGTGTCGGCGGCCACGGCGCCCTGCCCGCCGCTGTCCGCCACGATGGCCACGCGCGGCCCGCGGACCGGGGCCGCACGGAGCAGCAGGTGGGCGGTGTCGGCGAGTTGGGCGGGGGTGTCGACGCGGACGGCGCCGACCGCACGGCAGGCCGCGTCCACGACATCGAGGGCGGAGGTCATGGCGCCGGTGTGCGAGCGGGCGGCTGCGCGCGCCGCCGTGCTGGCGCCGACGGTCAGCAGCAGCACCGGTTTACCCGCCTCGCGCAGCGCGCGGAGAGCGTTGAGGAGTGCCGGGCCTTCGCCGTAACTCTCCAGGTAGAGGGCGACGGCGCGGGTGGTGTCGTGGTCGACGAGGTCGGCGAGCACCTCGGCGGCGCCCACGTCGAGCTGGCTGCCCACGGAGACGAAGCGCGAGACACCTACGGCGCGGGCCGCGGCCAGCTGGGCGATCTCGAGGCCGACCTGACCGCTCTGCGAGACGACCGCGAGCGAGCCGGCGGTGAACCGGCCCCAGGCCAGCTCCAGTTCGGCCGCCGCGTCGTACAGGCCCAGGCAGTTCGGGCCCACAAGGCGGGAGCCGCCGGCCCTGACGGTCCGGGTGAGTGCGGCGGGGTCCTCGACGCCGGAGGTGACGGCGAGCAGTCCCGGCACCCCGAGGCCGACCGCGTGCTCGACGCCGCCCGCGAGAGCGGCGGCCGGTACCGTGAAGGCGACCAGGTCCGGAACCTCGGGCAGGGCGTCGAGTGCCGGGTGGCTCGGCTGCCCGAGAACGGTCGCGCCCCGCGCGTTGACGAGATGCACCGGGCGCCGATGCCGCCCGGCCAAGGCACCGCGGGCGAGCCAGTGACCCCACTTGGCGGGGTTGTCGCTGGCGCCGACCACGGCGACGGAACGCGGGGCACGGAACACGTCGAGTGCCGGACGGGCCGTCATGACGCGGCGAGCGCGCGGGAGATGATGAGCCGCTGGATGTCGGACGTGCCTTCCTCGATCTCCTCCAGCTTGGCGTCCCGCATCCACTTCTCGGCGAGGAACTCCTGCGAGTAGCCGTTGCCGCCCAGCGTCTGCACGGCGGCCCACGTGGCGAACATGGCGTTCTCCGAGCCGACCAGCTTCGCCGTCGCCGCCTCGGACGTCACCCTCAGGTCCCGGTCGTGCAGACGCGCCGCCCGCATCGTCACCAGGTGTGCGATGTCCGCGCGGGTCGCCATGTCGGCGAGCCGGAAGGCCACCGACTGATGCTCGATGATCGGCACACCGAACTGCACCCGCTCACGCGCGTAGTCCACCGCCAGATCCAGCGCCGCCCGGCACAGCCCGGCGCAGGAGGCGCCGATCAGGATCCGGGAGGCGTCGAAGGTCCGCATGAGCCCCGAGAAGCCCTGCCCCTCCTCGCCGAGCCGGTCGGCGACCGGGACCCGTACACCGTCGAGGAACACCTCCGCGTTGACGATGGCCCGCTGCCCCATCTTGCGCATCGGCCGGCCGACGGAGAGCCCCGGTGTGTCCCGCTCGACGACGAACGCCGTGACACCGTGGGAGCGAAGCTCCGGATCGACCGTCGCGAATACCACGAACCGGCTCGCGTAGGGGGCGTTGGAGATCCACGTCTTCTGCCCGCTGAGCACGTAGTGGTCGCCCTCGCGCACCGCGCGGGTGCGGATGCCCGCGGCGTCCGAGCCGTGGTCGGGCTCCGTGACGGCGAGCGCGGTCAGTGGCGGGGCCGACGTGGTCAGTGGGCGCAGCCACCGTTCCTTCTGTGCCTCGGTGGCGAGCGCGAGGACGGGGTCCGCGAAGAAGCCGTTGGACGTCAGCAGATTGCCGATGCCGATGTCACCGTGGCACAGCTCCTCCTGGACGAGCGCCTGGGTGGCCAGGTCGGTGACACCACCTCCGCCGTACTCGGCCGGGATCATGAAGTCCGTCAGGCCGGCCGCGGCGGTCTTCTTCCACAGGTCGAGCGGCGACTCGACGGCGGCGTCGTCGACCGCGCGGGCGCGCGGCCGGATCTCGGTGGCGGCGAAGTCGCGGGCCAGCCGGACGAACTCCTGCTGCTCTTCTGTCAGTTCCGAGGGGTCGGGCACGGGGAGGGGCATGACGGGCTCCTCTGTCGACGGTCAACCGGTGGAGGATGGCGCGGAGGTCCGGGATGTCACCGCGGGACGGTCTCGTGCGGGGGAGCGGCCGGCACCTGCTCGTCCCGGCGCGCCGTGCGGTTCGTGCGGTCGAAGAATTCCGGGGCCACACGTGCGTAGCCGAGCATCAGCAGCCAGCCCAGGAGGAGCGTGCCGACGCCGATGAGGAAGACGCCGCCGATGTGCCAGTGCGGGGCGAACGGCAGCGTCCAGGAGGTGTAGCTGTTCGCCGGGTCCCAGTCGTTGCGCAGGCTCCACAGTCCGGCGGCGAGCAGCACCAGGCCACCGATGGCGGGCAGCACGACCCGCAGCCACAGATCACTCGCGCTGCGCTGCCACTGGTCCCGGTGGGCCCAGGCCGAAGTGAGCCCGGTGAGCCCGTAGTAGAACGCGATCATCAAGCCGCAGGAGGAGACCGCGTCGCCGATCACCTGCCCGTCGCTGAGGAAGTTCATGACGATGTAGCAGACCGCGCCGGCCAGCCCGGTGGCGATGGTGCCGTACTGCGGGATGGCGTAGCGCGGATGCACCTTCGCGAGCGCTCGCGGGGCGGCGCCGCGCCGCCCCATCGCCAGCATGGTGCGCCCCAGCGTAAGCACGGTCGTCTCGGTGGAGGCCGCCGCCGACGACAGCACCATCAGGACCAGCAGGTGCCACAGGAAGGACCCGAGGCCGCTGTCGCCGAAGACGGCGCGGCCGATGGCGGAGAACACATCGCCGAAGTTGTCCGGGTTGCCGAGGCCGATGCCCGTCGTGCCGATGCCCGCGAACGCCAGCGTCGCGATGGTGGCCACCAGATAGAGCCCGAGGAGCATGAGCGTGGACCAGGCCGCGGCCCGGCCCGGTGTGCGGTGCCGGTCGGTGGTCTCCTCGTTGACGGTGAGCGCCGTCTCCCACCCCCAGTAGATGAACAGCATCAGCACGAGCCCGCTGACGAAGGCGCTCGGCGAGGGGATCTCGAAGGGGTTCAGCCACGACAGTCGCGGATGGTGTGCGCCCGGTCCCGCGTTGCCGCTGTAGACACGCACGAGCGCGACCACGGACAGCACGGCCAGCATCCCGAACTCCAGGAACAGCAGGGCGCGTTGCACGGCCGCCGCCACCTCGATGCCGCGATAGCAGACGGCGCTCATCAGACCGATCCAGCCCAGACCCACCAGCAGCACCCATGGGCTCGACGGGTCGGCGCCGATGCCCTCGGCCCCGAAGAGAATGAAGACGTACTGGCCTGCCACCTGCGCCAGGCTGGCGAGGACCAGGACGAACGAGGTGATGATGGCCCAGCCGCCCATGAATCCCACGCGTGGGCCGAGGACCCGGCTCGCCCAGGTGAAGATCGTGCCGCAGTCCGGCTCCTGACGGTTCAAGGCCGCGTAGCCGAAGGACACGAACAGGATCGGCACGAAGGCCAGCACGACGATCGACGGTGCCTGGAAGCCGACGAACGCCACGATGAACGCGAGCGTCGCCGCCAGGCTGTACGCGGGGGCGGCCGACGCGACCGACAGGATCAGGCTCGTCGTCATGCCGAGCGCGTTGGCACGCAGACCCTGCTGAGGTGGGCCACCGGAAGGCTCGCCGGTGGTGGGGCGTGGGATGTCCGGCATGGTCGAACTCCCTGTCGGGGTAGGTGAATCGCAACATTGACGCGATGGTCAATCATGCGGGTAAGGCGCGTCATGTCAAGGGTTGCGGAATCCCTGGATCGCAATATTGACTGAACGATCAGTGTTGCGACATGCTCTTCTGTCATGTGGGAACAGACCGAAATGGACCTGGTCGAGACCGAGGTCGTCATCGTCGGCGGCGGCTACGCGGGCCTCGCCGCCGCTCTCCAACTGCACGACCACGGCGTCGACTTCGCGCTCCTCGAAGCGGCGGACCGGGTCGGCGGCCGCGTTCTCACCGAGTCCCGCAGCGGCCTGCGCCTCGACCACGGCGGCCAGTGGGTCGGTCCCACCCAGACCCGGCTGCACACCCTTGCCACTCGCTTCGGCTGCGCCACCTTCCCGACCTGGGAGAGCGGAAAGCACATCGAGGTGTGGCACGACGGCGCCACCGTCCCCTACCTGGGGGCGGCACCCGCCGACGGGCCCGGCATCACCGCGTACACCCGCATCACCGAAGCACTCGACACCCTCGCCCGGACCGTGGACACCAACGAACCATGGCGGACCCCGGACTTCGCCGAATGGGACGCGCAGACCGTGCAGTCCTACTTCCGCGCGCACACCGACGACCCGGACGCGCTGCGCCGGCTCGCGCTCGCAGTCCAGGGCGTGTGGTGTGCGGAGCCGTACGAGGTCTCGCTGTTCCACGTGCTCTTCTACGTCGCCGCGGCAGGTGGTTGGGAGCAGCTCATGGAGACCGGTGGCTGCGCCCAGGACAGCCGCTTCGTCACCGGCGCCGCCGGGCCGGCCAGGGGCGTCGCCGACCTGCTCGGCGACCGGATCCGCCTCGGCGCCGAGGTGCGCCGCATCGAGCACGGCGGCGGCGGTGTCCGCGTCCACACCGCCGACACCGTGTACGAGGCCCGCAGGGCGGTCGTCGCGCTCCCGCCGCCCGCGGTCCGCGCCCTCACCTTCGCCCCGGCACTGCCGATGGACAGGGAGGGCTGGCTCTCGCACACTCCGATGGGGCGCGTCGCCAAGGTCCACGCGGTGTACGACACCCCGTTCTGGCGCGCGGCGGGTCTCTCCGGGATCGCCACGCTGTACGACGACGGGCCTCTCGGCGTCGTCTTCGACAACTCGCCCGATGACGCCGCGCACGGCGTGCTCGTCGGCTTCGCCTACGGCGACCGCCTCACCGGCTGGAGCCGCCTCGACGACGCCGGCCGCCGCGCGGCAGCCCTCGCGAGCCTCGCCCGTGTCGTCGGGGGCGCGGCGGCCCTTCCCCTCGACTACACCGAGAAGAACTGGTCCAACGACCCGTACGCACGCGGCGGGTACGAGGCCTACGCGACCCCCGGCGGCTGGACCGGATACGCACGTCACGGCTGGCGCACACCCACCGGCACGCTGCACTGGGCCGGCACGGAGACGGCTAGTGTGTGGAACGGCTACATCGACGGCGCCCTCTCCTCGGGGGTTCGGGCGGCCGGCGAAGTCATCACGTCACTCCCGGCGCAGGCGGAAGGCTGAATCAGCATGGGCCCCGACAGCGAGGGCGAGGACACGCTCGTGGAGCGGGCGCGTCATGTGGTCCTCTCCGCACCCATGAGCCAGCGGGAGTTCGCCGACCGCGTCGGCATGGACCCCACCGCCCTCTCCAAGGCGCTGCGCGGCAACCGCCGCCTGCGCGACGTCGAGGTCGCGGCCATCGCGCAGGTCGGCAGGGTGTCGCAGCGCTATCTGCGCACCGGCGTCGGCAGGCCGCCCGCGCCCCGCAACGGCGCGCAGGGCACCCGCAGGCGCGCCGACGTCGTGGACGCCGAACTGCGCCGCACCCAGATCCTGGAGGCCACGGCCCGGCTCATCGCCCGCCGCGGCTTCCACAAGGTGCGCGTCGCGGACATCGCCGAGGCGTGCGGCACCAGCACGGGGACCGTGCACTACCACTTCCCGACGAAGGACGACGCTCTGCGCGCAGCCCTCGTGTTCTACGCGGACCGCTTCCATACCCGTCTGGAAGCCGAGTTCGAGAGCGCCGACAGCACCGTCGAGAAGCTGCGCCGCCTGATCGAGGTGCAGCTGACGACCACGGAGGAGGATGCCGACGAGTGGTCGGTGTGGGTGCAGTCGTGGAACGAGGCGATCCTCGACCCGAGCCTGCGCGACGGCCAGCGCGGTGTCCACGCCCGCTGGCGCGGCGTCGTCCTGGACCTGGTGCGCACCTGCCAACGCGAGGGCATGGCCGAAGGCGTCGACGCGGAGGCCCTGGCCGCCCGCTTCACGGGACTCGTCGACGGCCTGGCGATCCAGGTCCTGGCAGGAACGGGCGACATGGACACGGCGCGGATGCGGGAACTACTCCTGGACGCGTTCGAGCCCTACATCAGCCTACGAAAGGGCAGTTGAGCGCCGTTGAGCGGCACCGGAACGCGCCGTTCGCACGTGGGTTCGGGATCAATCTACAAGATCTTCAACCGGTCCGATCCGGGGTCTTCCGTGCCGCCTGGGCGTCAACGATAGTGATGCATCGCGGAATTGATCTTCCGCGATGCAGAATATCCGCCCATGTAGGAGTGCCCCATGGCGCACGCCAACGGAAACATCGCACGCCGCGCAGGCCGTCTCCTGCGTTCCAGTCTCTTCGCTCAAGTACTGCTCGCCCTGCTGCTCGGCGCCCTCGTGGGACGCCTGTGGCCGGACGTCGGTTCGGCCCTGCAACCCCTCGGTGACGGTTTCGTCCGGCTCATCAAGGCGATGATCGCGCCCCTGGTGTTCTGTGTCGTCGTCGCGGGCATCACCAAGGCCGGTGACCTGAAGGCCTTCGGCCGGATCGGCGTGAAGGCGCTGATCTGGTTCGAGGTGGCCACCACCGTCGCCCTCGTCATCGGCCTGCTCGCCGGCAACATCCTGGCACCCGGCGCCGGCATGAACGTCGACCCGGCCACCCTCGACAAGGGCGCCGTCGACGAGCAGACCGGCGGCGGACATCTCCCGTCCACCGCCCAGTTCATCCTGGAGTCCCTGCCGGACAGCGCCGTCGGCGCCTTCGCCGAGAACTCCCTGCTCCAAGTCCTCGTCCTGGCCTGCCTCGTGGGCGCCGCACTGCTCCACCTCGGACAGCGCAAGGTCCCGCAGATCCTGCCGTTCATCGAGCAGGCCCAGGACGTCGTGTTCACCATCGTCGGCTACATCATGAAGCTCGCCCCGCTCGCGGTCTTCGGTGCCACCGCTCACCTCGTCGGCGAATACGGCGTGGGTGCGATGTCGACGTACGGAAAGCTGATCGCCGTCTGCTACGGCGTCGCCCTGCTCTTCCTGCTGCTGCTCGGCCTCGCCCTCAAGGCGGTCACCGGGCTCAGCCTGTGGAAGTTCGTCCGCTACACCCGCGAGGAACTGCTGCTCGCGCTCGGCACCGGATCCAGCGAGACCGTGATGTCGCGCATGATGCAGAAGCTGCGCGCGGCGGGCTGCCGGGACGACGCGGTCGGGCTCGTCCTGCCCACCGGGTACTCCTTCAACCTCGACGGCGCCTCCATCTACCTCTCCATCGGCACCCTCTTCATCGCTCAGGCCGTCGGCGTCGACCTGAGCCTCGGGCAGCAGGTCACGGTCGTCCTCGTGCTCATGCTGACCAGCAAGGGCATGGCGGGCGTGCCCGGTTCGGCGTTCCTCGCGCTGTCCGCGACCGCCTCCGCCCTCGGTGTCATCCCGGCCGCGGCCGTCGCGCTGCTGCTCGGCGTCGACCGGATCATGGACTCGATGCGGGTTGCCACCAACCTGCTCGGCAACTGTGTCGCGGTGTTCGCGGTGTCCCGCTGGGAGGGGGCCCTGGACCGGGTCACCGCGAAGCGGGTCATGAACGGCGAGGAACCGGGGTCGGCGCCCGTGGACACCTCGAAGGAGACGGCGCCCGTGGACACGACGAAGGAGGCGGCACCGGTCAAGGACAACTGACGTCCGACCGTCACCACATCAATCAACTCCCATGCCGGGGCCATCACTTGGCAAAACTAGATTCACACTGCATGGATCTCGACCGGCAGGGCAGACGGCCGCCCAGTAGCAGATCAAGCGAGCGACCTCGAAAGAGTGGGCCGCGGATCAGGGACGGATGTGGTGATGGCCACGCTGACTGAGTCTTCGGGGAAGTCCTCGGAGCAACGAACAGCGCTACGCAGAGACATGGGTCGCATCAGCCTGCTTTTCGCGGGCGTGGGATCCATCATCGGGTCCGGCTGGCTCTTCGGCGCGTTGAACGCGGCGAAGATAGCCGGACCCGCTTCCATATTCTCGTGGGCGATAGCCGCCGTGATGATTCTCCTCATCGGGCTGTGCTTCGCCGAACTGGGAACCATGTTCCCGGTGTCCGGGGGAGTGGTGCGCTTTCCGCACCTCTCCTTCGGCTCCTTCGCCAGCTACACCATGGGCTGGATCACCTGGATCGCCGCCGCGACGGTGGCACCCATCGAGGTCGAGGGCGCCCTGCAATACGCCACGAAGTGGGCGCACTTCACCGATTTCCACCAGGCGAACGGCGCCTACACCCTGACCACGCTCGGCTATGCCGTCGCGGTCGTCGCCATGGCGTTCTTCGTCCTGCTCAACTACTACGGCATCCGCTGGTTCGCCCGCGTCAACAACGTCCTCGTCTGGTGGAAACTGCTCGCCATCGCCCTGGTGATCGTGGCGTTCTTCGTGACCGCCTTCCACGGACACAACCTCGGAGCCGCCGAGTACGGAGGCTTCGCCCCCGGCGGCGCCAAAGGCATCTTCACGGCGATCTCCACCGCGGGCATCACCTTCTCCTTTCTGGGCTTTCGCCAAGGCGTGGAACTCGCGGGCGAGACCGACAATCCGCGGCGCAACGTCCCGTTCGCCGTCATCGGTTCCGTGCTGCTCACCGGCCTGATCTACGTACTCCTCGAAATCGCCTTCCTCGGCGCGGTCCCCGAGAGCGACCTGCAGCACTCGCACGGCTGGCTCAACCTGGCCTTCGCCAACGACTTCGGTCCGCTCGCCGCCATCTCCAGCGCCATCGGCCTGGGCTGGCTGGCGTACATCCTCTACGTGGACGCGGTGATCTCACCGGCGGACACCGGCCTCATCTACACCACCGTCACGGCCCGCATCTCCTACGCCATGGCCCGCAACCGCAACGCGCCCGCGGGCCTCGCCAAGACCACCCGCAAGGGGGCGCCACTGGTCAGCCTGGCCGTGACGTTCGTCCTGGGTCTCATCGTGTTCCTGCCCTTCCCGAGCTGGCAGGAGCTGGTCGGCTTCATCACCTCGGCCACCGTCCTGTCCTTCGGCTCGGGGCCGCTCGTCCTGGCCGTGATGCGCCGTCAGATCCCGGAGCACGAACGGCCGTACAGACTTCCGGGCGGTGACATCATCCCGTTCCTCGGCCTCTACTCGGCGAACCTGATCGTGTACTGGGCGGGCTGGAACACCAACTACAAGCTGTTCCTCACCATCTGCATCGGCTTCGTCGTCCTGGCGGTCCTCCAAGTGATCGACAAGGGCCGCGCCCCGAAGATGGACTGGAAGGCGGGTGCGAGCTGGGTGCTGCCGTGGCTCGTCGGCCTCGCCGTGATCAGCTGGATCGGCGATTACGACGGCGGCCTCGGCTGGATCGGCCTCGGCTGGGGCTTCGTCGCCAACCTGGCACTGACCGCACTCGTCTACCTGCTGGCCCTGCGCGTGCGACTCCCGCGCGAGCGCGTGCTGGAGCACATCGAGGAGGCGCGCGAGGAGTCCCGTATGGAGGACGCGGAACTGGGCGCGACACACTGACCGGCTCCGGCTGAACTCCGGCCCACACACCACGAGCGGTGCGCGGGCCGGAGTTCGGCCCACTCATCCCGGGAAATCGCCCAGATGGCTATATCGGCGGCAATCCATAGCGTTACGGAATCATCACATCATCGCGCTCATGGTGGTCCATGCACGGGGCAGGCGAAAAGTGAGAAGTCGAGGGAAGGAAGCCACCGATGCTGATCGTGGCTCTTTTGCTCCTGCCGGCCATGGGACTGCTCTTGCTCGGCATGGACCGCATAGAAGACCGCATGGGCGGAGCGACCCGCCCGGGATCCGGACACCATCGACTGCGTCATCTCCGCCTCGTCCACGGTGACGAGCGGAGCGGCCGAGAAACGCACACCTCCAGAGAATCCGACCGCAAAGCCGCGTGAACGCGTGCGCCGCGCTCAGCCCTTGGGGCCGGGCCGCGACACCGCAACCCCGAGCACCGAATCCGCCATGCCGTAATACAGGAACCAGGCGTCGCGGAACCGCACCAACCCCTCGGTGAACACCACGTGATTGACCTGGCCGTCCTGCTCGTCCGCCGACGTCGGCACGAGGAACGGCCGCTCGAGGCGGGCCACCGCCTTGGTCGGGTCGGCCGGGTCGATGAGGAGCTGACCGGTGGAGTACTGGCCCTTGGTGTACCCGCCCTTGCCGTCCGAGCGGGCGTTGTAGACGAGCAGGATGTGTCCGTCGTCGGTGCGCAACGGCGGCGGGCCGGGCTCGATCAGGGACCCCTCCCAGGGGTGCACGGGCTTCGCCACCGGATCGTCGTTCCCGACGGTCTCCCAGTGGATCAGGTCCTCGGAACGGGCCCAGAAGACGTTGGACTCACCGAAGTACATCCAGTACGTGCCGTCGATGGGCGTACTGAGGATGGCACCCGACTTGTTCCACGGCTTGTCACCATGGACCGGGTCGTGCAGTTCGGGGAACAGCGGCCCGTGTTTCTCCCAGTGCACCAGGTCCTTGGACGTCGCCAGGCACAGCAGCGCGCTCGTCCCGTCGTAGCCGGTGTACGTCATGTAGAAGGTGTCACCGACGTGCACCACCCGCGGGTCCTCGCACCCACCGGGCAGCTCGTACGGCTCGCTCGGCGTGAGCACCGGCTCGGCCCTTCGCCGGAACGTGATGCCGTCATCGCTCCAGGCGAGCCCTATGCTGGACCTCTTCGCGTTGTTCTGCGCCCGGTACAGCAATGCGATCCTGCCGCCCACCACGAGGGCACAGGGGTTGTACAGATACGCCGACTCCCACTCGTGCGACGGCTCCGGCCGCAGAATCGGATTCGCCTCGCTCTTGGTGAACGGCCCCATCGGGAAGGTCGCCCGCCCACGCGGGAACCGCTCGGGTGCGCCGTCGGCGGCAGCGCTGCCCGCGCCGGCGAGCGATCCGGTGAGCGCCGCGCCGACCACGGTCGCCGAGGCCTTGAGCATGCCGCGGCGCCCCTGCGCCTTACGGTCGTCGTGCTCCATGTCGGGTGCACCTCCTGGTCGTTGAGTTCTCGGAAGGAGCGGGTGCTCTGCATCCTTGAGCCATCCGTGACGGGGCCCCGCGCACACTCCCGCGGGGCCCCGTCACACCTGCCGCGTACTCAGTCCCGTACGGCCGCCAGCCGCACCGTCAGAATCTGGAACGGACGCAGCCGCAGCCGCACCCCGCCGTCCGTGGCCTCGCACGCGGGCTCGTCGGCTGCGCGCGGGCGCTCCAGGAGGTCCGTGGCCGTCGCCGAGGCGAGGCGGAAGCCGGGGGAGAGGAGAGCGGTGGCGCGGGCGCCCTGGGACTCGTACAAGCGGACCACGACATCGCCCGAGCGGTCGTCGGCGAGCTTGACCGCCTCCACCACCACCGCCGGGTTGTCGACGGCCACCAGCGGTGCCACCTCCGCCGAACCGGACACCGTCCGCTCGGGCAGGTTGAGGTGATAGCCCTCGCGGACCGCGTCGTCGACGTCCGCGCCGATCAGCAGGGCGTAGCGCAGCCGGTGCGTGCCCTGGTCGGTGTCCGGGTCGGGGAAGCGCGGCGCGCGTGCCAGCGACAGGCGGACCGTCGTGGTGGTGCCACCGTCCTCGCGGACATCACGCGTGACGTCGTGCCCGTACGTCGAGTCGTTGACGAGGGCGGCGCCCCAGCCCCGCTCGCCGACGTGCAGGAAACGGTGCGCGCACACCTCGAACTTGGCGGCGTCCCAACTGGTGTTGGTGTGCGTGGGCCGCTCGACGTGCCCGAACGGCACCTGCGCCGTGGAGTGCCCGGCCCGCACGTCCAGCGGAAACGCCGCCTTCAGCAGCTTCTCCGTCTCGTGCCAGTCGAGGACCGTGTCGACGTCCAGGCGACGGGCTCCCGGCGCCAGCGCCAGGGTCTGCTCGATGCGCGAGTCACCAAAGGCACGCACCACGCGGACGCCGCCGTCCACGACAGTCACCGACTCCGCCGCCGTCAGATCCGTGACGGTGTTGCGGTAGAAGGCATCCAGGTCCCAGGCGTCCCACTGGTTCGGGAAGTCCTGGTGCAGCTGGAGCAGGTTGGCCACCGCGCCCGGCGGCAGCGCCTCACGCTCGCCCTCGATGTCGTACGCCGACGTGACCAGACCCCGGTCGTCGATCACGATGCGGACCAGGCCGTTGTCCAGGACGAAGCCGCCGTCCCGCGGCTGCGGTTCGACCGTGACCGCCTCCGGTTCGCGGCGCACCGTCGTGCCCAGGGCGGCGGCGCCCGCGCGGGCGTGCGGCGCGGCGTTGAAGACGACCCGCGAGCCGTCCTCGGAGGCCGGCCCCGCCAGCGCGGTCTGCGCCGACTCGATCAACTCACCCAACTCTGCGGCGACCTGACGGTACGTCTCCTCCGCCTCCCGATGCACCCACGCGATCGAGGTACCCGGCAGGATGTCGTGGAACTGGTGCAGCAGCACCGTCTTCCACAGCCGGTCGATCGCCTCGTACGGGTACGCCGCCCCCGTGCGCAGCGCCGCCGTCGACGCCCACAACTCGGCCTCCCGCAGCAGGTGTTCGCTGCGCCGGTTGCCCTGCTTGGTAGCGATCTGACTCGTGAGCGTGCCCCGGTGGAACTCCAGGTACAGCTCGCCCACCCACACCGGCGCGTCCGGATAGTCCTCAAGAGCCTTGGCGAAGAAGTCACCCGGCTTCTCGATCTCGACCCGCGCCGAACCCTCCAGGTCCGCGAGCCGCTCGGCGCGCGCGAGCATCTCGCGGGTGGGGCCGCCACCGCCGTCGCCGTACCCGAACGGGGCGAGCGAACGATTGGCCGCGCCCTTGTCCTGGAAGTTGCGCACGCTGTGCGCCACCTCGGCGCCCGACAGGTCACTGTTGTACGTGTCGACCGGCGGGAAGTGGCTGAAGATCCGGGTGCCGTCGATGCCCTCCCACCAGAACGTGTGGTGAGGGAACTTGTTCGTGGTGTTCCACGAGATCTTCTGCGTGAGGAACCAGCGCACCCCGGCCAGCTTCATCAGCTGCGGCATCGCCGCGTTGTACCCGAACGTGTCCGGCAGCCACATGTCCTCGGTCTCGACACCGAACTCGTCGAGATAGAACCGCTTGCCGTGAATGAACTGGCGGGCCAGCGCCTCACCCCCGGTGATGTTGGTGTCCGGCTCCACCCACAGGCTGCCCGTCGGCACGAACTGCCCCGTCTTCGCCTTCTCCTGGGCACGCTCGTACACCTCGGGCCGGTGCTCCTTCAGCCAGGCCAACTGCTGCGCCTGGGACATCACGAAGCGGAACTCCGGGTACTCGTCCATGAGTTGGGTGACATTGGAGACGGTACGCGCGACCTTGCGCACGGTCTCACGCAGCGGCCACAGCCACGCCGTGTCGATGTGGGCGTGCCCGATCGCCGAGATGCGGTGCTCGCCGTCGGCCGCACCCGATGCCAGCGCCGGCGCGAGGATCTCGCGGGCGGCGGCCGCTGTGCCGCTGACGTCCTGCAGGTCCACGGCGTCCAGGGCCGAGGACAGCGCCCGCAGGATCTGCCAGCGGCGCGGCGCCTGCTCGGGCAGCTCCCGCATCAGCTGGTCGAGGACCTCCATGTCATGGACGAGGTCGTACACCTCCGCGTCGAAGACGGCCAGGTCGACGCGGCGCAGCCGGTAGATCGGCTCACCGTTCGAGGCACCTTCCTCGTCGAGCCATGGCGCGCGACCCCCGAGCGGCGTGCTTGCGAAGGTGCGGTCATCCGGCCCCGAATGCATGACGAGCGGGTTCGCGGCGGCCTCGACGTAACAGACGAACTCCTCACCTCCGACGGCCTGTTCGGCCACCGGAAGCCAGATGTTGCGCGGATTGAGCGCCTTCACGGCCGTGCCGTCGGGACGGTACGCGAGGCCCTCGGCGGAGAAGCCCGGCTCGGTGGTGCCGAAGCCGAGGTCGACGACGGCCTCCACGCGGCGCCCCGCCCACTCCTCGGGAACGCGGCCACTGACCTTGAACCAACTGGTGGTCCAGGCCGGACCCCAGGGTGCACCCACCTCGGTGGGCCGGTAGCCGGCGGCGAGTCCCTCGGCCACCGGGACGGGCTCGCCCGACACCTGCCAGATGCCGATCTCCAGGGGGACGGAGGTGGCGTGGACGGCGGGCCGGATGCGTTCGTCGAGGACGCGCCGGAGGCGGTGCTGGACGATGTCGCGGTCGGAGTGCACAGAACACCTTTCGAAGAACATGGAACAGGACTGCACGGGAGGAGAGTTGATTCCTCCCGCAGATGCGGACTCAGCCCTTGAGGGCGCCGCCGAGGGCGAAGCCGCCGCCCAGCTTGCGGGTCAGCAGCAGGTACAGCATCACCACGGGCAGCGTGTACACCAGGGAGAACGCGGCCAGCTGCCCGTACTGCGTCTGGTCATGGGCACTGAGGAACGTGAACACACTCACCGACGCCGGCAGCTTCTCCGGTGACAGGAGCAGCACGAACGGCACGAAGAAGTTGCCCCACATGCTGATGAAGGTGAACACGGTGACGACGGTGACACCCGGCCACATCAGCGGCAGCACCACGCGGGCAAGGGACTGCATGGCGTTCGCGCCGTCGATCCGCGCGGCCTCCTCCAGGACGATGGGCACACCGTCCATGAAGTTCTTCATCAGCCAGATCCCGATGGGCAGCGCGGACGCCGCAAGGAACAGCGTCGTCGCGAACATCGAGTCGATCAGCTCGACCTGTACGAACATGCTGTACACGGGGATCATCACCGCGGTGATGGGCAGCCCGGTGGTGAACAGCACGGTGTACAGGAACGGGCGGCGCAGCCGGGAGCGATAGCGCGAGAGCGGATACGCGGCCAGGATCGACGCGACCACGCACAGCAGGGTCGCACCGCCGCACAGCAGCAGCCCGTTGAGCAGCGGCCGGTACGTCGTCTCGGCGTTCATGATCGCGTGGAAGTTGTCCAGCGTCGGCGGCGTGGGCACGTTCAGCTCGAAGCTGGCCGTCGAGCTGAACGCCGCGAACACCATCCACACCAACGGCAGCACGAACAGCAGGCTGATCACCAGCAGGACGACATTGACGGCGACGCGCCCGGGACGGAACCGGCGCCGTGCCGTGCCTGTCACGGGGGCGGGGCGGGCGCCGCCGTCGGCGCGGCCGGCCTCGGCGGCGGGCAGCAGATCGGTGGTCGCCATCAGTCCTCCTCCACCTTGAGCAGCTTCAGATACACCAGGGAGAACAGGGCACCCACGACCAGCAGCACCAGCGCGATCGCGGTGCCGTAGCCGATCATGCTGTTCTGGAACGCCTGCTGGTACATGAACACCGGTAGGGTCTGGCTCTTGTTGCCGGGACCGCCGCGCGTCATGGCGTAGATCAGCCCGAAGACGGAGAGCGTCTGCAGGGTGATCAGCATCAGGTTGGTCATGATGGTGCGGCGAATGACCGGCAGCGTCACGTGCCACAGCCGGTGCCACACGCCCGCGCCGTCCATCTCCGCGGCTTCCACCAGCTCGCGTGGCACCTCGTTGAGCGCGGCGGAGTACACCATCATCGAGAACGCGGTGCCGCGCCACACGTTGGCGAGACACACCGCGAGGATCGGCAGCGTGTACAGCCAGTTCTGCTGCGGCAGACCCAGAAAACCGAGAACGTTGTTGAGCGAGCCCTGCTTGTAGAAGAACGCGTACATCAGGTACCCGGCGACGACCTCGGGCAGCACCCAGGCGGCGATCACGACACCGTTGGTGAGCGTGCGCAGCGGCTTGGTGGCCTTCTCGGCCAGCACCGCGAGGCTCAGGCCGAGGGTGTTCTGCCCGATGACGGCGGAGCCGACGACGAACACCAGGGTCAGCCACAGGGCGTTGAGGAAGTTCGGATCGTCGAGCGCCCGCGTGAAGTTGTCCAGGCCGACGAAGTTCGTCTCGGCGGCACCCGTCAACTGGGCGTCGGTGAACGCGTCGTAGACGCAGTACAGGATCGGTCCGGCCAGGAACACGGCCAGCAGGACGATCGACGGCAGCATCGGCATGCCGCGCAGCAGCGAGCGCCCCACGGGAGCGCGGCCGCCCGCGCTCGCACCTGGGGTGGCTTCGGCGGTGGCGACGGCCGATTTCATCGGGCGCCCTTGACGGTGGCGTCGGGGCCGACGGCCGTGGCCAGATCCTGGTCGTAGGTCTTGGCGGCCTCACCCACCGAGGCCTGCCCGGTGGTCACGGACTCCATGGCCTTGGTGATGGCATTGGAGACCTGCGGGTACTTCGGCAGCGCCGGGCGGAAGTGGGTGTACTTCACGAGGCCGGTGAAGAACTTGTTGGTCGGCGTGGCGTTGAGGTACTTCGGGTCGGCGGCCACGTCGGTGCGCACGGCGGTCGTGGACTCGATGACGTTCCACTTCACCGAGTTGTCCTTGTTCTTGATCGCCTTCATGAACTGCCAGGCCAGGTCGGGGTTCTTGGCCTTCGACGGAATCGACCAGGCCCAGCCGCCCGACATGCTGACCTTGCCGGGCGCCTGGCCGTTCTGGGTCGGCATGGCGGCGGGCTTCATCGTCTTCGACCACTCGGGCCACGGGCTCGGACCCGTCTTCTGCCAGGTGCCGCCCATCCAGGAACCGTCGATGTTGATGGCGAGCTTGCTCTTCGGTATCAGCTTCGTGCCGACCTCGGCATCCGCGTTGGGCCCAAGTGCCGTGGACTTGTCCAGGCTCAGATCCTCGCCGTAGACGGTGCGCACGAACTTCAGCGCGTCCTTGAAGCCCTGCGTGCCGACGACCCACTTCTTCTTCTTGGCGTCGTACAGGGATTCGCCGGCGTCCTTCGTCCCGTACAGCAGCATCTCCATGCCCTGCATCGTGGATCGCTCGCCGCCGGCCTGGCCGGTGTAGAGGTTCATCGGGATGACACCGGGGAGCTTCTTCTTCAGCGTGCGCGCGGTGTCGAGGAGCTCCTGCCAACTCTATGGCTGCCAGGGCGTCTTGATGCCCGCCTTCTTCAGCAGCTTCTCGTTGTACCAGATGCCACGGGTGTCGGTGTCGTCCGGGACGCCGTACGTCTTGCCGTCGGTGGGGGAGGAGACCGCGTCCTTGGCTGCCTTCGCGAACTTGCCCCAGTCCGACCATTTCCCGACGTACTCGTCGAGCGGTTTGAGGTACCCGCTGGCGATGTCCGAGTTGATCAGTGCGGTGTCCTCGTAGACCATGTCGGGCGCGGTCGAGGGCGAGCGCATCATCAGCTGGATCTTCGTGTAGTAGTCGTTCTCCGAGGCCGTGACCGGAACGATCTGGACCTTCTTGCCCGGGTGGGCCTTCTCGAACGACGTCTTCATCGAGGCGAGGAACTTCTGCTGTTTGTGGTCGTTCTGGTCCAGGTGCTGCCAGTAGACGACCTTGATCGAGTCGCCGCCGGCGGAGGATCCGGAACCACCGCAAGCGGTTGCGGACAACGTTGTCGCGATGGTGACCGCGAGGGCGGCGAGGAGTTTCTTGCGCAAGGGGTTCCTCCAGGAAAAGGCGGCTCGGCACCCGGAGTCGGGCGCTCAACTGCAGGCGGTACCAGAGGTGTTGCGGTGCACCGGTCGAGCGACGATGCGGAAGTCGCCGACGGTGCGGGCGTGCTGCGCGGTGCTGCGTGATGCGTTGTCGATTACCTAAATCCAATGGATGGACTAAGTCAACGCCTGCTGCATAATCTCGAAGCCGACGCCCGGTGCGCTGGATACGAGTTGGCGAGCACGTGTTGGCGAGACCGCCACGACGGACTTGCCCAAAGGAGGAGACACCATGGCGCGCAGCGGCACCAACCTGCCGAAGGTCGGCGGCTACAACCAGGCCGTCGTCCTGGCCGCCATCCGAACCAAAGGGCCGGTGAGCCGCGTTGAGTTGGGTCCCCTGACCGGCCTGACCAATCAGACCGTGTCCAACGTCGTACGCCGACTGCTCGACGAAGGCCTGATCGCCGAGTCCGGACACGCACCGTCCAGCGGAGGCAAACGCCGCACCCTGCTCACCCCGCGTGCCGACGGCGCCTACGCCCTCGGAGTGCACCTCGACCCGGACGCCGCGGTGATCGTCCTGGTGGACCTCGCCGGATCGGTGCTGCTCAGCCGCCGCTTCGCGCTGCCACGACCCAGTGATCCGGCCGAAGTCGTCGACCGGGTGGCGCGTGCGGCGCTGCGGCTGCCCGAGCGCGCCGCGATCGACCGCAGTCGGCTCCTTGGCCTGGGAATCGCGGCTCCGGGCCCCATCGACGCGGAGGCGGGCGCGGTTGTGAACCCGCCGAACTTCGGCGGCTGGCGACGCGTGCCCCTGGTTGACATGTTCGCGAAAGAGACCGGCATGCCGGTGGCGATGGACAACGACGCGACGGCCGCGGCGATCGGTGAGCGCTGGATCGGCGGCGAGGAACGCGCGGACGGCTTCCTGTTCCTGTACATGGGTGCGGGAATCGGCGCCGGCGTCATGCTGGGCAACCATGTCCTGCGCGGCGATTCGGGCAACGCGGGCGAGATCGGCCACGCCCAGGCCGAACACGGTAACCGCCGCTGCGACTGCGGGAGTTACGGCTGCCTCGGCCCCTACTGCAACCCCGCCGCCCTGGTGGAAGACCTGTTCACCCGGCACGGCGAAGCCGTCGCACGCCGCCTCGAACTCAGCGGCGCCCCCAACGCGGTGCGCGCCGACTGGAAACTGCTGCGGCGTGCGGCGGGCGCGGGTGATGAAGCGGCCTGCGATGTGGTGCGCCTTGCGGGACGCCGGATGGGGCAGGCGGTGCGCGGGGCGGTGGCGTTGCTCGACGTGAGCCGTGTGGTCCTGGGCGGCGAGGCGCTCGTCGGCGTGGAACAACTACTTGGCGAGGAGATCGACAAGGCCGTCAACACGACGTCTGTGGCGCGCGCCCTGGGCGGGGTGACGGTGGAACCGAGCCTGATCGGAGAGACGGCCGGGGCAGTGGGCGCCGCGTCCCTCGTCCTGCACGGGCGCTACGCGCCGGGGTGGCGGATGCTGACGGAGGTGTCGGGCTGAGAGGCGTACGGGCACGCGGGGGAGCAGCGTTTGGGCGCGGGCGCCGGGGTGGGAGCCGAAGCGGCGTATGTGCACGCGGGGGGGAGTGGCGTTTGGGCGCGGGGCGCCGGAGTGGGAGCCGCCCTCCGCTCACACTGGCCTGCTTGTCACCGTCCGGCCGTCGCGACCGGCGCCGGGTGAGGGGTGCGGAAGGTGAACGCCTGGGGCCCCGGCCCCTGTTCGCGGACGAGGGCGACCCGCTCCATCGCCTCCGCGATGCTCGGGCGATGGCCGGCCGGTACCCACCACAGGGCCTGGTGCGCCTCGGCCATGCGCTGGAACCACTCGCGGCGGCGGCTCAGCACCCGCAGATGATCGCTGTGGTAAGTGAACGCCCGCAGCGCCTCGACCGACTCCCAGACCGAGCAGTTGATGAGGATCATGTCGTCCGCGCCGTCGGGGCGGAGGTCGGTCGCGTCCTCGCCGGCGTCGTCGACCATGCGCCAGACGAATCCGGGGCTGCCGTCGGCGAGCGCGTTGATCTCAGGAAGCTGTGCGACGAAGTCGGCGAGCTCGGGCCCGGTCAGCGGGGCGACGAGGCGGCCGATGTTGACCTGTGCCAAGTGAAAGCCAGTCATGGGCCCAGCATGTCCGAGGCCGCTTCTATAGTCAACGCTCATTTGTTTTAGAAACTGGCCGCGGTGTCGGCGGGAGAGCCGCCGGCACGACGAGGGGAAGCTCAGTCGGACCTCCGGGAGAGCGCCACGCAGCATCCGCCCGGGCACGGATCCATCGCAGGCGACCACGCCGCAGGCGCAAGTCCCTCCAGCAGCGCGAGATTCATCCCGCAGATGAGAGCGGGAAACTCCTCGGCCAGCGCATGGAAGGGGCAGTTGCGAAGGCGCAGCGTCCCCTCGTCCCAGTAGGGCTGGTAACCGCGCTCCGCCAGGACATCGACCAGGTCGTCGGTGTCGATGTCCGGCTGCGCCGCACCCGCGGCCCGCGCCGCCTCCTGCAACTCGCGGTCCAGGCCCGCGTTCTCCACGGTCGAGGCGAGCAGATGGCCGACGGAGTCGTAGGACCGGGGCGGCAGGGACACGGCATGCTCACCCTCGGCGCGCCGGTACACCTTCGCGGGCCGCCCCGCGCCCGGCCCGGTGCGCCCTGACAACCGCCGCGACGACGCGGTCAACAACCCGGCCTCGACGAGCTTGTCCAAGTGGAACGCGGCCAGCGACCGCGAGACACCAACGGCCTCCGCGGCCGCGTCACGCCCTACGTCGTCCGGTTGAGCGGCAACGTATCGATAGAGGCGACGGCGTACGGGATCGGTCAGTGCGCCCAGCGCTGCGAATGCGGAATCGTCGTTCGTCACACGCCGATTCTATGACCAATGGGGGTATGCGATAGAGGCCGCTCACGCCGCCGGACGACGGCCACGTACTACGGATGGTCAGCGTTCTCGACGCCTACGTCCGCGGAGACGTGGCTTCTGGAGGCGGCGCCGTGGACGACCGTACGACGAGTTCCGTGGCGAGTTCGATGTGATGGGACTCGACCCGCTCGCCGCCCGCCAGACGCAGCGCGGTGCGCAGTGCGATGCCGCCCATCTCGCGCAGCGGCTGGCGAACGGTGGTCAGGGGCGGTGACACCATCCTGGCCAGGTGTGTGTCGTCGAAGCCGACCACGCTCAGGTCCTCGGGGATGCGCAGGCCGCGGGCCCGGGCGGCCTCGATGACCCCGAGGGCGATCTCGTCGTTGCCCGCGAAGATCGCTGTGGGTGGTTCGTCCAGGCCAAGGAGCGCGGCGGTGCCGTGCAGGCCGGTTTGATGTGTGAACGCTCCGTGGCGGACGAAGGCGGCGGGCGTGGGGGCGCCCACAGCTTCCAGGGCGGCGCGGTAGCCGTGCAGGCGGGCCTGGTTGCACACGGCCATGGCCGGGCCGCCGAGATAGCCGACGCGGCGGTGGGCGAGCCGGAGCAGATGCTCGGTCGCGGCCAGGCCGCCGGCGAAGTTGGTCGCCCCGACGCTGTGCACCTGGCTGTGCGGCAGGTGCAGCGGGTCGAGGACGACCAGCGGAAGTCCGGCCCTGGCCAGCTCCTTCGCATGTGCGGCCGTGTACATGCTGGTGACCGCGATGAGGGCGCGCCGCCCCGCCGACACCAGGTCCCGTGCCCAGTGCGGCGCGGGCGACGACTTGCTGATCACGACCGAGGCGCCCAGTTCGGCGGCGGCGTCGATGATGCCCTCGAGCGCCTCGGCCGAGTACGTCTTGAGGTCGCCGTTGAACTGCACCTCGATCGTCGGGTTCTGCTCGGCCTCGGTGTGCCGGAACACGGGGGCCAGGTAGTCGTGCTCGCGCAGCAGCTCCTGTACCCGGGCGCGGGTCTGCGGCGCCACGTCACTACGGTCGTTGACCACTTTGGACACGGTGGCGACGGAGACCCCCGCCTCGCGGGCGACGGTCGCCAGGGTGGTGCGTCTAGCGCGCGGTGGCATCGGTTTCTTCCAGGGTTACGTCCACCGGGGTGGTGAGCCGCCGATCGTGGCCGACCTGCCGGACGGGGCCCGTCAATCGTACGGCAGCCCGGCAGGGCAGCTCCTGCGAGGAGGCGCCGACCTGCACCTCGACCTCGCCGGGTTCGACGATCCGGGTGAGATCGCGGCCGGTGAACGCGGTCCGGTCGGCGTGCACCCGAAAACTCACCCGCGCGCTCGCCCCCGGTGCGAGGTCGACCTGCTGGAAGCCGGTCAACTGCCGTACAGGGCGAGTCACTTGAGCCACGGGGTCGCGCAGGTACAGCTGGACGACCTCGCGGCCCTGCCTGGCACCGGTGTTGCGCACCCGCACCGACACCGTGAACTCCCCGTCGGTGGGGATGTCGCTCGCGCTCAGGCGCAGGTCCCCGATCTCGAACGTGGTGTACGACCTGCCGTAGCCGAAGGGGAACAGCGGCGTCGGGTCGACGCTGCTGATGCCCTGCGTGTGCGCGCCCAGGGGCGGTTGCAGATACGTGCCGGGCTGGCCGCCGGGGCGGCGCGGAATCTGCACCGGCAGCCTGCCCGCCGGCTGGACGCGCCCGGACAGTACACCGGCGATCGCCGCCGCACCCTCCTGCCCCGGCATGAACGCCTGGACGAGTCCGGCCGCTCGGGGATGCACCTCGCCCAGCGCGTACGGGCGGCCGGACAGTACGACCACGACCACGGGCGTCCCGGTGGCGAACAGCTCCGCGAGCAACTCGCCCTGCACGCCCGGCAGTTGCAGGTCCTCCACGTCGCAGCCCTCACCGGACGTGCCGTTGCCGAACAGGCCCGCGCGGTCGCCCACCACCGCGACACACAGCTGTGCCCCGCGGGCCGCGGCCATCGCCGCGGCGAAACCGGACCGGTCCGCTTCGCGCACGTCGCAGCCCGGTTCGAAGACGACCTCGGTGTCCGGGAGTTCGCCGCGCAGTGCGTCCACGACCGTCGGCGCCGAGATGCCGAGCGGCAGCCCGGGATGGCGGGGCAGGACGTGGTTGGGGAAGGCGTAACAGCCCATGAGGGTGCGCGAGTCGCCCGCGCACGGCCCCACCACGGCGATGCGGCCCGGCGCCGTACGCCCCGCGTCCGCGTCGACGAGCGGCAGCGCGCTGCCCTCGTCGAGCAGCACGACGGACCGCTCGGCCGACTCCCTTGCCAGGTCCCGGTTCTCCGGCGAGTCCAGGTCCCTCGCCGCGGCCGGGGCGACCGAATCCTCGGGCGTCCAGCCGGGGTCGAGCAGGCCCAGTTCGATCTTCTGAGTCAGCAGTCGGCGCACCGCCCGGTCGAGCAGGGACTCCGGAAGCTCGCCGCGGCGCACCCGTTCCTCCAGGTGCCGGCCGAAGGTGAGGGTGTCCGGCAGTTCCACGTCGATGCCCGCGCCGAGGGCCATGGCGCCCGCCTCGTCGAAGTCGGCCGCGACCCCGTGCAGGCCGGCGAGGAACGCGAGCGACCCGTAGTCGGAGACGACCGTCCCGGTGAACCCCCAGTCCTCACGCAACAGTTGGGTCAGTAGCCAGGGGTCGGCGCCGGCCGGTACGCCGTCGATGTCGGAGTAGGAGTTCATCACGGAACGGGCTTTGCCCACCGCGATCGCCGTCTCGAACGGCGGCAGGATGACATCCATGAGTTCGCGGCGGCCCATTGGCACGGGGCCGTGATTGCGGGCGCCGCGGGCGGCCGAGTACCCGGCGAAGTGCTTCAGGGTGGCGATGATCCCCGCGCCCTCCACACCGCTGACGTACGCGGCACCGAGCATCGACACCAGGTAGGGGTCCTCGCCCATGGTCTCCTCGACCCGGCCCCACCGGTAGTCCCGCACCACGTCCAGGACCGGAGCGAGCCCCTGGTGCACGCCGAGTGCCCGCATGTCCCGCCCGATCGCCCCGCCGACGCGGCGCACCAGGTCCGGGTCGAAGGCCGCCGCCCACGCGAGCGGCGCGGGGTAGACGGTGGCGCCGTAGGTGTTGAACCCGGTGAGGCACTCCTCGTGGGCCAGTGCCGGGATGCCGAGCCGGGAGCCCTTGACGACCGTGTGCTGCTGTGCGACGAGCAGGGCAGCGCCCTCCTCCGCGCTCACCGGACGGCTGCCGTACACCCGCGTGAGGTGGCCGAGCCCGTCCCGCGCGGCCTCCTCGAGCGAGACGCGCCCCGCGTCCTTGAACAGGGCCTCCAGCGGGGCCACTTGAGGCCGCTCGGCCTGCCCGTCAGGGGCTTCTCCGGCACCGGCCTCCCCGCCCCCGTCGTCGCCTGTTTCGTGCCCCATGAAGTTGCCGAGCCAGCGGCTGCCGAGCTGGGCGACCTTCTCCGCCACCGTCATCTCGGCGAGCAGCGCATCGACCCGGTCGCAGACCGGCTGCGCCGGGTCCTGCCAGCGCCGCACGGCCTGTCCCGCCCCGGCAAGTGAATCAGCCGCGGACATCCGCATCCTCCTCGGTCGTCAGCCGCGATGCTTCGAAACATTTTCGATGCCTCTGGCGGCTTACCTGCGTGTCGTGTTCGCCTGACGCTACGCAGAAGTGCCTTGCCCCACAACGTTATTGCGCATGCCTTGACAGCCCTGTACCTGCTACCTAATTTGCATTCACAGGGTTGAACGTTGGCCGGATTTCGAAAAGTTTTCACGGTGGTCCAGGGGCCGCCGGCGGCTCTCGAGTGCGGAGAACACACATGGAAATCCCCCTCTCACGGCGTCCCGTCTCAAGACGGGCCGTCCTCGGCATAGCCGCCGGCGTCCCGCTCTCCGCGGCGCTCGCGGCCTGCGGCTCGTCGGGACCGAGCAAGAACGGTGCGGACGGCAAGGGAGCCACATACTGGTACCTGAGTGGCCAGCCCGACGAGGGCGTCAGGAAGAATACGGTGGAGGCCTTCAACAAGGCCCACCCCAAGAGCCAGATCGCCGGCACCTCCTTCCAGAACGACGCGTTCAAGACGAAGATCAAGACCGCCATCGGTGCCGGGAAGGCGCCCACCATCATCAAGAGCTGGGGCGGCGGGACGCTGCGCAGCTACGTGGAGGCGGGCCAGGTCGAGGATCTGACCTCGTGGTTCGAGCAACATCCCGAGGTCAAGAAGAAGCTCTTCCCCACCGCGTTCCCCGCGGCGACCGTGAAGGGCAAGATCTACGCGATGCCCGTCGAGCGGGTGCAGCCCATCTTCCTCTACTACAACAAAAAGGTCTTCGACAAGGTCGGTGTGGAGCCGCCGCAGTCGTGGGACGACATCATGGCGCTTGTGCCCAAGTTCAACGCCAAGGGCATCGCACCGTTCTCCCTCGGCGGCCAGTCCCGGTGGACGAACATGATGTGGCTGGAGTTCCTCTTCGACCGCATCGGCGGCCCCGAGGTGTTCCAGGCCGTCTTCGACGGCGAGAAGAACGCCTGGTCCAACCCCGCCGCCATCAAGGCGCTCGGCATGGTGCAGGACCTGGTCAAGGCCAAGGGGTTCGTCAAGGGCTTCTCGTCGATCACCGCGGACTCCAACGCCGACCAGGCTCTGCTGTATACGGGCAAGGCCGCGATGATGCTGCACGGCTCCTGGTCGTACGGCATCCAGAAGAACGACGGCGGTGACTTCGTCTCCAGCGGCGGCCTCGGCTTCATGAACTTCCCGCCCGTCAAGGGCGGCAAGGGCGATCCGAGCAACACCGTCGGCAACCCCGGCGAGTACCTGTCCATCTCCTCGAAGGCGAGCGCCGCGGAGAAGAAGATCGCCAAGGAGTTCTTCGCCAAGGGCATGCTGCAGGACGCCGAGGTGAAGGCGTGGATCGACGGCGGCGGCGTTCCCGTCAAGCTGGGGACGGAGAAGCTGCTCTCCGCCTCCAAGGACTCCGACTTCCTGGAATTCACGTACGACATCGCCACCAAGGCCAAGTCGTTCAGCCAGTCCTGGGACCAGGCGCTCAGCCCGACGGCGGCGGAGACGCTGCTCGACAACATCGTCAAGCTGTTCCAACTGTCCATCTCGCCCAAGCAGTTCGCCGCCAACCTCAACGAGGTCATCGGTAAATGACCTCGCTCACCGCCCACCCGCCCCGTCGCGGTCAGCGCAGCATCCTGCCGTGGCTGACCGTGCCGGCGCTCGTGGTCTTCGTCGGGTTCGCCGTCGTCCCGCTCGTCGGCGTCTTCGTGCTGTCCTTCTCCACCTGGGACGGCATCGGCGCCATCCGCCTGTCAGGGTTCACCAGTTGGCGGGCGGTGCTCACCAACCCCGGCCTTCCGCACGCGTTGATGGTGACGTTCGGCGTGATGATCGCGTCCTGGCTGTTCCAGACCCCGATGAGCATTCTGCTCGGCACGTTCATGGCGGGACGACAGCGCTACCGGGCGTGGCTCGCGGTGGTGTACTTCATCCCGCTCGTGTTCAGCTCCGCCGCGATCGCCGTCGCGTACAAGGCGCTGCTCAACCCGACCTTCGGGCTCGGCGCGGGACTTGGCATCGACTGGCTCAGCAAGGACTGGCTGGGGCAGCCCGGACTCGCGTTCGGCGTTGTCGTCTTCATCGTCTCCTGGCAGTTCGTCCCGTTCCACTCGCTGATCTACCAGGGCGGTGTGCAGCAGATCCCGAAGTCCCTCTACGAAGCAGCCCAGTTGGACGGCGCCGGACGGATCCGGCAGTTCTTCAGCATCACGCTGCCCCAGCTGAAATACACCATCATCACCTCGTCGACGCTGATGGTGGTCGGGTCCCTGACCTTCTTCGACCTCATCTACGTCCTGACCGAGGGGGGACCAGGAGACGCCACCCGGGTCCTCGCGCTCGACATGTACAAGCGGGGTTTCCAGGCCAACCTGATGGGCCCGGCAAGCGCCATCGCGGTCATCCTCGTCCTGGTGGGCCTCGCCTTCGCCCTGCTGCTGCGCCGGCTCGGCGGCAGGGACGCCGACGCGAGCCAGCTCGAGGGGGCCTGACGTGACGACCACACTGACCAAGGCAGAACGCCCGCAGAAGATCACCAACCGTGAAGGCCGCCCCCGCGCCACCGCCCAGCGCCGCAACTGGCTGGGCGGCCTGGCCGGCTGGCTCTGGCTCGTCGTCGTAGCCGTGCCCCTGTACTGGACGCTCATCACCAGCTTCAAGGAACAGAGCAGCTACTACTCCAGCAACTCGCTGACCCCGTCCGGCGACCTCACGCTCGACAACTACCGCCTCGTTATCGAATCCGACTTCGCCCGCTACTTCGTCAACAGCGTCGTGGTCTCCGCCGGCGCGGTGGTGCCGGCGGTCGCGTTCTCCTTCATGGCCGCCTATGCGATCGTGCGCGGCGGCCGCACGCGCTACCTGCGTGCGGTCAACGGCGTATTCCTCATGGGCCTGGCCATCCCGCTGCAGGCGACGGTGATCCCGGTGTACCTGATCATCATCCGGCTGCATCTGTACGACACCCTGCTGGCGCTGATCCTCCCGTCGATCGCGTTCGCCATCCCGCTGTCCGTGTTGATACTCGCCAACTTCATCCGGGACGTGCCCAAGGAGCTGTTCGACTCGATGCGGGTCGACGGCGCCACCGAGTGGACCACCCTGTGGCGCCTCGCGGCCCCGCTCACCCGTCCCGCCATCCTGACCGTGACCATCTTCAACGCGCTGACCATCTGGAACGGATTCCTGCTCCCGCTGATCCTCACCCAGAGCCCGTCCCAGCGGACCCTGCCGCTCGCTGTGTGGACCTTGCAGGGCCAGTTCCAGGTCAACGTCCCCGCCATCCTGGCCGCCGTCGTCCTCACCACGCTGCCCATCCTGATCCTGTACGCGTTCGGCCGCCGCCAGTTGCTCAGTGGCCTGACTGCCGGTTTCAGCAAGTGACCGGGTCGGGCCCGCCCGGACGCACCTGTACTTCGTGCCCGACCTCGTCGTGGTGACCAACCTCGCCGCAGGGCACCCGCGTGGTCGGGAAGGCCCCCGGGGTGGCGTAGAGTTGGCTTCACCGACGCGGGGTGGAGCAGCTCGGTAGCTCGCTGGGCTCATAACCCAGAGGTCGCAGGTTCAAATCCTGTCCCCGCTACTGCCGAACAGGCCCCGATCCCATTGGATCGGGGCCTGTTCGCCTTGGCGTGCCGGTCGAGCCCGCCGCCGTGCCGCGTCAGCTCGTCGGGAACACCGGCGGATGCGCGGTGAGTGCCGCGCGTACCGACGGCCAGGCGGCGAGCGCCGCACGGACCTCGGGATGGGACTCTGCGCGCAGCGCGTCGGTGTGGGCACGGTTCAGGACGTCGTCGACGAGGACCCGGCGCCCGTCGTCGGCCGAGCGGACCGCGCTGTCGACCATGGCGAGGCTCATGACGTTCTCGTGCACCTCGCCCATGGGGTTCCGCCCGGTCCGCAGGGCCTCGACGAACACCTGGAGGGCGCCGGTGATGTCCGAGTAGGTGGAGTGGGGGCGGGTGGCCGGTGGCTGTGGCTCGGCGTCCAGGACGGGATCGTCCTCGCCGTTCCACAGCGCCGAGCCCCTCTCGCCGCTGAGCCGCCACCTGCCGTTCCACGAGGTCTCCGCGCCCGGACTGCACCAACTGCCGTCGTACGCATAGCGGATGCCGCCGTCCATCTCGAAGACGGCGTGCGCGGCGGCGTCGCCCTTGAACCAACTCCACGGCGGGTTGTACGCCTGGCAGTACACCGCGACGGGGTCGGCGTCGAGCAGGAAGCGGGCCGAATCGAAGGCGTGGATGGCCATGTCCACCAGGAGGGGGTGTGCCATCTGTTCGCGGAAGCCGCCGAAGTGCGGGGCCTTGAAGAACTCGGTCGTCAGCGTGGCCAGTGCCCCCAGCTCACACGCCATCTCCCGCAGCGCGAAAAGGCGTGGGTTCCAGCGGCGGGACTGACTCACCATGAAGAGCTCGCCGCTCGCCTCCGCGGCTGCCGCCAGGGACAGGGCGTGGGCCACCGTGTCGGCCGCGGGCTTCTCGCCGAGTACGGGAAGCCCCGCGAACAGCGCAGCGGTGGTGACCGGGTGGTGTGCGGCGGGGACCGTCACGTCGACCACGGCCTGCGCCCCGGTCTCGGCGGCCAGGGCCACCACGTCGGAGCCGATGGGGAGACCGGGCCGGCCCAGGTCTGCGGCGGCGCCGCGTGCGGCGTCCAGGTCGAGGTCGACGAGGCCGACCACATCGGCCTCGGGGGCGGCGGTGATCGCGGACAGCCAGGCGCGGCCCATGTTTCCCGCACCGGCCACGACGACGCGCAGCGGCTTGTCGGCGCCACAGTCGATGATCCGGTGGGTCATCCCAGCGGCCCCTGGTAGTCACGGCCGCGGGAGAAGTCGCCGGCCTCGTAGCGCAGCAGTTCGGGCAGGGCCCGCGCGGGGCGGTCCGAACGGGCCCAGCGCACCCCGTTGGCGATGACTCGGCGTACGTCCTTGTGGTGGTAGACCGGATAGTCCTGGTCGCCCGGGCTGAAGTAGAAGATCCTGCCGTGGCCGCGGCGGAAGGTGCAGCCGCTGCGGAACACCTCGCCGCCGGAGAAGGAGCTGACGAAGACCAGCTCGTCGGGGGTGGGGATGTCGAAGAACTCCCCGTACATCTCCTGCTCGTCGATGACGATCGGATGCGGGACGCCCTCGGCGATGGGGTGGGTGGGGTCGACCGTCCAGACCAGTTCGCGGTCGCGGTCGTTGCGCCAGCGCAGCGTACAGGTGGTGCCCATCAGTTTCGTGAAGATCTTCGACCAGTGTCCCGAGTGCAGCACCACCAGGCCCATGCCTGACAGGACGTGACGGTGGACGCGCTCGACGACATCGTCGGCCACCTCGCCGTGTGCCGCGTGACCCCACCATGTGAGAACGTCCGTGCCCGCCAACACCTCCTCGGTCAGACCGTGTTCGGGCTCGTCCAGGGTGGCGGTGCGCACGGCGCAGGAGGCGCCGAGATTCTCGGTGATGCCCGCGGCGATCGTCGCGTGCATCCCCTCCGGGTAGAGCTTCGCGACGTGCTCCTCGATCTGCTCGTGACGGTTCTCGCCCCACACGGTGACGCGCAGGGCAGTGGCGGGTGTCTCGGTCATGACGGTGCCTCGCTCTCTGTGGGTGGGTGTGGCTATTTGACGGCGCCGCCGACGGCGCCCGCGGTGACGTACTTCTGCGCGATCAGGAGCAGGACCAGGGCCGGTAGGGAGGCGAGCACCGCGGTCGCCATCACGGAACTCCAGTCGTTCACGAACGCGCCGACGTACTGGTAGAGCCCCAGGGTCACGGGCCGTACGTCCTCTGTGGTGGTCAGGGTCAGGGCGAAAAGGAAGTCGCTCCAGGTGAACAGGAACGTGAACAACCCCGCTGTGATCAGGGAGTTGCGGCTCATCGGCAGCACGATCGAGGCGAAGGCGCGCAACGGGCCGGCCCCGTCCACGCGCGCCGCCTCGACCACCGAGCGCGGGATGACACCCATCGACGCGCGGATGATCAGGATCGCGAAGGGGATGCCGTGCGTGGAGTCGGCGAGGATCAGGCCCGGTATCGAGTTGAGCAGACCCAGCTTGATGTACGCGCTGTAGAGGGCGTTCGCGACGACGATGCCGGGAATCATCTGGCTGATCAGGATGGCGAACAGCACGACGCCGACGCCGCGCACCTTGAAGTGGGCGAGCGCGTAGGCGGCGGGGGTGGCCACCGCGAGACTGAAGACCACGCTGCCGAGGGCCACGATCAGGCTGGTCAGCAGGTTCGGACCCTGCTCGCTCAGGGCGGTGGCATAGCCCTGGAAGCTGACGTGGGTGGGCAGCCACGGGGTGGCCACGGCCGAACCACTGGGTTGCAGCGAGACGTTGACCATCCAGTACAGCGGGAACAGCAGCACCGCGAGGATCAGCACCCCGGCGGCGGTGTGCCCCAGCGCGCGCGGCGTGCGGCGCGCGGGTCCGCCGACGCCCGGGGCACGATCAGAGGCAGGGACCGGATTGCGGATGTTCTCGATCACTGACACGGGGCCTCACTCGGTGACGGCGCGCCGGTTCGCGCGCAGGTAGAGGACGGCGAAGACCAGAGAGACGACGATGAGGACGTTGCTCAGGGCGGCGCCCTGCCCGAAGTCGAACTGCTGGAAGGAGAGTTGGTAGGACTGCGTCGCGATGGTCTGCGTGGTGTTCGCGGGGCCGCCGTTGGTGAGACCGAGAATGATGTCGAGGACCTTGATGGTGTAGACGACGCCGAGCACCAGAACCACGGTCACCACCGGACGCAGCAGCGGCCAGGTGATGTGCCGAAAGGCCCGCCACCCCGTCGCCCCGTCCAGCGACGCGGCCTCGTACAACTCCTCGGGGATGTCCTGCAGACCGCCGTACAGAATGACGGCGTTGAACGGGATGCCGATCCAGATGTTCACCACGATCACGGCGATCAGCGCGAGCGAGGTGTCCGTGAGCCACCCCGGCGGACCCTGCACCACGTGCAGCGCCTCGAGGAAGCGATTGAGCACACCGTTGTCCTGGTCGAGGATCCAGCGCCACACCGCGCCCGCGACGATCAGCGGAATCAGCCACGGTACGAGCAGCAGCGAGCGCAGCACCCCGCTCAGCGGGAAACGGCGCCGGAAGAACATCGCGATCGCCAGACCGATCACGAACTGCCCCGCGATCGAACCCACTGTGAACAGCACGGTGTTGAGCATCGCCTCGCCGAACAGCGATGAACCGAGCACCGACGTGTAGTTCGCGAGGCCGACCCAGGGCGCCTCGCCGGTGAAGTACGTGGCGATGGTGTAGCGCTGGAAACCCATCACGACGTTCTTGACGACCGGATAGCCGAAGAACACCACCAGGTACGTCACGGCGGGGACCAGGAACAGCAGTTGCATCACGCGTTCCCGGCCGCGCGGACCGCGCCACCGGGCGAGGCGCCGGGGAGCGGACCCCGGCCGGCCGCCGGACACGGCCCCGGCGTGCTCGGGGCGCGCGACGGGACGCGGTACCTGGGGCGCGCCGGTACGTGAGCCGGTACGCGTACCGCTCGCTCCGCGCGTGGGCTCAGCCATCCTGAGCCTCCTTCAACGCCCGCGCGGGCGGTTCACCGGCGGCGAGCGCGGACTGGATCGCCGTATAGATCCGCAGGGCGGCCCTCGGCCACGCGCTGCCGAGCTTCCCGGTGCGGGCCCGCGCGTCGCGCACCTGCCGTACGAACGGCCTCATCGCGGGTTCCTGCTTCTCGAAGCGCTGCGAGAGCGCCGTCCTCGTCGGCACCGTCTGCCGCCGCTCGGCCAGGCTGAGCTGGCTCTTGTCGGAGTTGAGGCACTTGACCACGCGGGCGGCCCTCTTCTGTCGCTCGACGTTGTCCGTCTTCGGCAGCGTCCACGTCTCACCGCCCAGCGGCGCGACCACCCCCTCGCCGGACCGCGGTACGGGGACGGGCACGACGCCGTAGTGGCGTCCCGGTGTGCTGTCCAGGACGGGGAACTGCCAGGGACCGTTGATCATCATGGCGGCGTTGCCCGCCGCGAACTGGTCGTTGACGTCCGCCTGCGTCCAGTTGACCACCGACTTGGAGGCCGATCCGTCCTTGACCATGTCGGCCCACAGGTCCAGGGCGCGGGCGGCGGACGGTGTGGCGATGTTCCGCTCGTCGCCCCCCGCGGACCACAGGAAGGGAAGGAACTGAAAGGCCCCCTCGTAGCCGGCCGGCGCCGCGAAGGCCACGCCGTAGCGGTCCTTCGTCCGCAGCTTCTGCGCCGCGGCCCGCAGCTCGCGCCAGGTGGCCGGCGGTGTCACCCCGGCCTTCTTGAGCGCGTCCTTGTCGTAGAACAGGCCGAGGGTGTTGGCGACGGGTTGCAGTCCGTACAGCCTGCCCCGGTAACTCGAGGCGTCCACCACGCCCTTGGCGTACCCGTCGGCGGACAGGCCGTAGTCGCTCAGCGGGGTGAGGGCGCCGGTCGCGGCGATCTGCTGGAGGTCCGGATTGTCCAGCATCAGGACGTCGGGCATCGTGTGCGACGAGCCCTGCTGGAGCACCTTGGGGATGAGCGCGGAACCGGGCACGACCTCCCGCTCGATCGTCACCCCGTTCTCGCGGCCGCAGGCCTTCAGCAACTTCGCGTAGACCGTCTTGTCCGGTTCGTTGTTGTAGTAGTCGAGGACGCGCAGCCTGGTGACCTTCCCCGACGACGAGGTGTCGGGCTCCGTGCCACTGCAGGCGCTCACTGCGAGGGACGTGCCGAGGATCAGGGCCGTCGCCGCCGTGGCCCTGCTCCCGGCTCTTGTTCGTCGAACCATCTCAGTCCTTTCGTCGGCGCGGTGCTCACCGGGCTGTTCCGGTGTGCGGTGTGCGTGACGTGCGGGTCTGTTCAGGTCTGGCCGATCGAATCGATACGTATCGACGATCCGCAGGCTTCGCGCAGGCGATGTTCCTGTGGGGTGAGGTGGTGGTCAGGAGGGCGGTGCGGGGTGGGACACGACCGTCCTGCGCCGGGTGAGTCGCGGAGTCACCAACTCGGTGCGCTCGTACGGGAGATGGTGAGGGAGATCGTTGTCCCGGCGGTCCTGGTCGAGGAGCCGGAAGAGGGTCTGCATCGCGCGCCGGGACACGTCCTGCGGCTCGAGGGAGACGTTGGTGACCGCTGGATGCGACGCCTCGGCCGCGGCATCCGTGCACAGCGCGACGACCGACAGGTCCCGGCCGGGTTCGAGGCCGCGGTCGAGCAGTGCCTGCAGCACCGGCTGGACGAGCGAGGAGTTGGCGACGACGAAACCGACCCGCCCCGCGCCCTTGCGTCGGCCACGGCCGCCGTCCCACACCGAGTCCACCGCGTCCCGCGCTCCCGCACGACCGTGTCCCGTCGGCTCGACGACGTCGTACGCGATGCCATGGCCCGCCGCGGACGCGGCCGCCCCGCGCTGGAAGCGCCGCACAAAGTTGATGTCCCGCGCGAGGACCTCCCTGGGGTGCCCGATGAGGACGACGCGCTCGTGCCCCGTGGCGGCCAGCTCGTCCACCGCCATCCGCCCGGCGAGCTCGAAGTCCAGGTCCACGCAGTGCAGTGGGGTGACCCTCTCCGGTATGCCGATCAGGATCACCGGCACCCTGAGTCCCTCGGCCACGGGAATCCGGGCGTCGCGGGACTCGACGTCGAGCAGGACGATCGCGTCGCACAGTGAGCGGGCGGCGAGCCGGGTCAGACCCTGAGCCCCCTCGTCCGCCGTGACCAGGAGGACATCGTGGTCCTGTTCGCGGGCGCACAGGGTGAGCTGCTCGATGAACGGCAACAGGCCCGCGGTGTTGGCACCCGACCCGAACGAGACGACCAGAGCGATCACCTGGGTGCGCCGACTCGCCAACGCCCGTGCCCCGGCGTTGGGTTGGTAGCTGAGCTGCGCGATCGCCGCGTCGATCCGCTTGCGCGTCCCGACCGAGACGGAACGCCGCCCGCTCATCGCGTACGAGACGGTGCTCTGCGAAACGCCGGCGAGGCGCGCCACGTCCCGGCTCGTCACCATGCCTGCCCACCACCTTCCCGGCACACTGTCGATACGTACTGTCGATACGTATCGACACGGTGCGGTCGCCCGTTGCCGATACGTTTCGATGGAGTGGCGCGACCGTAGCCAGTGCCGTGAACGGTGCGCAAGACGTCGGCGTGTAGCAATGTCAGCGATCGCCACCGTGGCTCGACGCGAATGATCCGGCACGCCCGCCTACAAGCTGTACGAACGTGTCACCGACGCCCCTGGTGCCGGTGCCGGGTACTGCGGGTCCGTCGGGGAGGTGTCTGCGGCCAGTACGAACACACCGTCGGCCAACGGCCCCTGAACCGGGCCGAGCACGTCATCCCCGTCGTGTCCCGGGCCTGGGACGGCGACACCACCAAGGCGTGCCCGGGAGGCATGGACTGGTACGCGTCACCGGACACCCTCTGGTGCCCGTCCGGGCCCGAGCCGCGGCACGGCCCGAACCCAGCGCCCAGGCGGACGGAGCCGAACGGCCGGATGCTCAGCACACCCGCAGGCCCGGGACGGGCCGGTCGTTCTTCCCTCCGGTGAGGTAGACGTCGCTGACGAACACCCCGGTGTTCCCGGTGTCGTCGTCGGTCTTGGCCCACCACAGGTTGGTCCACTCCCCGTACGTTTCCCGCTGCGAGAGTTTGACCTGGCAGTAGAAGTAGTTGGTGCCCGGGTGAAGGGTGCCGACGGGCTGGTGCGCGGAGTTGTACGAGGTGGCGGAGAGCCACACCCGACAGTGGGACTTGTCCGCGGTGATGTGTGTGCAGGCGGGGGAGGGGGCGTCACTCGTACCGCTGCTGGTCGGACCGCCGGCACCACCGTCGGCGCCGTGTGTCGCTGTGTAGGTGGCGGACGGTGAGGTGGCCGACGTGGCGGCACCGGTGGTCGCGGAACCCGCGGCGCGCCCGGCATTCTCGCCCTTGTTCTGACTGGTCACGACGTACGTGGCTGCGGCGCCGGCGAGCAACACCACGGCGACCGCGGCGACGATGGCGCCGCGACGCCGCCCGGCGTCCCGGTGCGCGGTGACGGTCGACGCGCCGGACGAAGGCGCGGCCGGCGGGCCAGGTTGGTCAACCGGAGCGGGGAAAGCGGATACCCCCGCGGCCAACGCATCGGCCCCCGGGGCCTGTTGCGCCTCCCGGCGGCCAAGCCGGACCGTGTCGGGCGACCGGGGCGGCGCCGGTGCGCCCTCGGCCGTGGCCCGCAGCAGCTGTGCCGCACGGACGGCGTCGGCCCGCAACGCCGGATCCTTGTCCAGCAGTTCGGCCAGCGCGGGCGCCAACGGGCTGGCCCGCTCCGGCGCGGGCAGCGGCTCGGTCACGATCGCGGTGATCGTCGACCAGGTGGACGTACGCCGAAACGGCGGCGCCCCTTCGACGGCCGCGTACAACGAGGCACCGAGAGCCCACACATCCGCGGCGGGCCCCACCTCACCACCCCGAGCCTGCTCGGGCGCGAGATAATCCAGCGACCCAACGAGCTCACCACTCCGTGTGATCCGAGTGGCAGCGCCGTCACCCGGCTCCTGCAACGCGGCGATCCCGAAGTCCGTGAGCACAACCCGGCCACCGTGCTCAAGCAGGATGTTGCTGGGCTTGACGTCCCGGTGCCACACCCCGGCACGGTGCGCGGCCACGAGCGCGTCCATCACCTGAGCACCGATCCGGGCGGCCTCAAGAGGAGCGAGCGGGCCGCTCCGCTGCAGCAGCCCCTGCAGCGACTCGCCGTCGACGAACTCCATCACGATCACCGGACGACCCTCGTGCTCGGCGACATCGTGCACGGCGACCACCCCGTGATGCCGCACCCGCGCGGCCGCCCGCGCCTCACGCTGCATCCGCAACCGCTGTTCGCCCGGATCCGGCCCGTCGACACCGTCGAACGTCCGAAGCTCCTTGACGGCGACCTCGCGCCCCAACCTCTCGTCGACGGCCCGCCAGACGGTACCCATCCCGCCACTGCCGAGCCGCCCGACGACGCGATACCGCCCGGCGATCAACCGCCCATACCCCGCACCGCGTGCCGGCTCGTCCCCCATACCCCGCACTCCACCCGTCTCCTGTCGGCTCTTCAGACCCTGCGACTCCCTCGAGCCTTCCCAACCTCGGCACCACCGTAGACACCGCGGGGCTCGGTGGGTACACCGGGCCGGGAGGTTGGTTCGACGTTTCAAGTAGCGAGTTCTTCATGCTCGGCTTACTCGATTCGAGTGTTTCTCCTACTTGTACGTGCTGAGAAGGTCGCACGCAGGGTCATTCTTGTTAACGTCACGTCAACCTAAGGCGTTGTGTTGTGACAAGGAACAGGGAAACAGGAAATCCGGATCCTTGAGTCGTGCTGGACGACTCCCGGAGATCTCAGTACTTCACGCTTCTATGCCGGGCAATCACGGCCCGGTACACCAGCGCCGAAACCTTCCGATTGAAAGCGAGAACCCTTCCAGGCTCTCCCCACGTGACTTCGTCAGTGTTGCCCGGGGTCGTGATCGCGGCCGGAATCCTCAGTTCCAGGGATGTGCAATGCAAAATAAGCCGCAGTCGCAGCTCAGCGCATCGCCGGGTGCTGCATTCCGCACCGGCCCGCCCTCCCGAGCGTTGCGCGCGTACCGTCGGATGATTCCGCTGCCCCTGCGTCGTGCTCTACGGGCCAGGGTTGGGGTTGAGGAATGGGAGCGACTGAGACATCAATTCGAGCGGCCCACCCTGGCGGCGCGAGGTCTTCAGCAGCGTCGGCTGAACGCTCGGCTGAGGCACCAGGGCCTGCTCGGCGGCGGCGGTCACGTTCCGGTCCAGACCCTCGCCGGGCTGCGCATCGCGTTGCAGCGTTACGAGATCACTCCGCTGCAAGCGCGCGAGTGCAACCTGCGAGCCCTACTCGGGGCCCTACGAGAGGCTGGAGTAGATCACTTCATGGTGCGCGGCATGGTGGAAACCGCCTCCACGGTGGGTGTCTGTACCGAAGATCGGGCGAAGGTCGAACAGGCGCTGCACGCACTCAGTAGCCAGATTCCCCTCCAACTGACGTTGGCCGACGGGGGCCAGCGTCAGCAGGTGAAGTCCAGCCGGCCCATCACCTCCGTGGGCGTGTGGCGACGCGTGGCCACACAGCCAGTGTTCAGGGTCTTTTGCTTCTTCGCGGAGTCTGCCTCGTCTGAGCTGGTGCTGGGGCCGGAGTTCGGCTGCGATATCGAGTTCTGGCCGCCATCCGAGGACGATACGGAACTGATGGCGCCAAGGCACAACCTAGCCTGCGAGCGGGTCAGCCGAGGGGAACCCACGGTATGGCGCCCCGGGCGGCACTTCACCCGCTTGGCCTCGAAGGACACCCGCCCCCAGCCTGAGGAGGTGCCCACCCGGAGGGAGTTCGCCGAACCGCTGCCTGATGACGTCCACTTCCCGGTGGACGCCGTCTACACCTGGGTGGACGGCTCGGATCCCCAGTGGCAGCGCAGACGCGCGGCAGCTGTGGGTGAGCCCTACCACCCGGAGGCAGCCAACGCCGCCCGCTACCTCAGCCGTGACGAGTTGCGTTATTCCCTGCGGTCCCTGCACCTGTACGCGCCGTGGATCCGGAACATCTTCATCGTCACGGACCAGCAGGTACCTAGCTGGCTCAACACCGTTCACTCCAAGATCAACGTGGTCGACCACCGGGACATCTTTACCGATGCCGCGGCGCTGCCCACGTTCAATTCACACGCCATCGAGAGCCAGTTGCATCATATCGAGGGGCTGGCTGAGCACTTCCTCTACTTCAACGACGACGTCTTCCTTGGGCGCCCGGCCCTCCCGCAGGACTTCTTCCTCGCCAACGGCCTGAGCAAGTTCTTCCCCTCCAGAGCATTGCTGCCGCCCGTCGGTAGCAATGGTGCGGACGACGTCCCTGTGTCAGCTGCTGGCGTCACCAATCGGCAGCTGTTGGCAGCCAGGTTCGGCAGCAGCATCACCCGAAAGATGAAACACACGCCCTGCGCGTTGCGGCGCAGCGTACTGGAAGACGTGGAGGGAGTCTTCGCCGCCGCCCATCAGCGCACAGCGGGACATGCCTTCCGCAGCCCTGATGACATCGCCATCACCAACTCGCTGCACCACTACTACGCCTTCCACACTGGCCGGGCCGTTCCGGGCTCCATCCGCTACGACTACGTGGACATCTCTCAGCCGCGCGTCGAAGCCAGGTTGCGGCGCCTGCTGAATCGCTCGCACCACGTGTTCTGCCTGAATGACACCACCACCTGCGACGGTGACGAGCACGTGAGCACCGCTGCCGTCCAGCAGTTTCTCGACAGCTACTACCCGACAGCCAGCCCTTACGAGCGCCCGCACGACCCGGTCTCTGGGTTGGCTCCGACGGACACCTCGTCCTCAGTCCGCCACGCGACAGACGGTGATGCGGCGCGGGCGACCGGTCAGGTGCGATCGACGTCTTGAGTAGACCGACAGTTCACCCCGGCCTCCTGAGACGGGGGCAGATTCCATCACTGGAAAGGATGCTTCCCCATGCCGCTTGTAGTCACTCTCCCGCGCAATGGATCAGCTCTCGCGCACGCAGGCCCGTATGCCAGTGCGCTGAATTTCATGAACCGCAAGCAAACGGCTGTACAGCGCCAGTTGCGGCGGTCCGGGCTGGCGGGATACGAACCGTTGACGCAGGCGACCTTGATGGCGGTGGCTCATCGGGCACCGGAAGGGAGCGCGGTCTTCGACGTCGGCGCGCACATCGGCCTCTACTCCGCCCTCATCGATGCCGTATACGGGCGCCGGTTGTCGGTGCACGCGTTTGAACCCGCGCCGGAGACATCGGGGATCTGCCGAGAGATCCGGGATGTCAACGGGTTGGGGTTCGAAATCGTTCGCTCAGCGGTGTCCGACACGCCGGGCAGCGCTGAGCTGTACTTGTCGCTGAAGGCGGAGTCGTCGCATTCTCTGAATTCGGGCCACCGCCGACACACGGAATCAGTGACCGTGCCTGTCACCACGCTGGACGATTTCACCCAGGAGCGTCCTGAGCTCCGACCGCATTTGATCAAGATCGATGTGGAGACGCTGGAAGGACAAGTGCTGGCTGGGGGGCTGGGGGCAGTGCGGAAGCATCGCCCGTGGATCGTCCTGGAGATCCTTCCGAGTTCCGACCACGAGGCGCTGGCCCGGAGCCTGGAGACGATCACAGAACTCGGATACGGTCTCCACCCGATCCAGGCGGAGAGCCCATGGACAGCTCGCTCAGCGGACAACTACCGCACCCATGTGAGCAGTAGCGGGCGGGACTGGCTGCTGGCCCCCGAGTCGCTCACGTACGACTTCCATCACGCAATGCGCACGTGGCTCAGGGCGATCCTCGAGTGCGACGAACGGACCAACCTGGAATTGCCGGGAGGATCTGCCTTCCCCCAGGGGTGGAACGCTTCCTACTCCTTGCCGACGGCGCCCCGTAAACGGTCCTTCAAGAGCCTGGTGCGCGGACAGCGGCGGCCCGCATCTACTTCCTGACATCCTGTCGGCCCGGAAAGGGAGCCACTGAATGCCCGAGCTACTGCGTAGAGTTCGTGTGAGCTTGACAAATCTCCGCGCCCGTCAAACGGCCGAGTCGCGCGTGCACAAGCATCCGCCCCGACGGCCCGAGGGAAATCTACAACAGCAGGTGGATTCCTCGTTGCCCGCTGCTCTTCTCACAGCTCCGGGGATTGTTTCCGTGCATGCCGAAGGCGGGGTCCGCGCGGCGCGCTGCGGTGACAACGGCACGGTCCTCCGCGCGCGCGAAGAGAATCTACGTGTGGTTGAGCGGGTGCTGGACGAGGCCCGTGTCGAGTACTTCGCGGTGCGTGGGTATTCGTCGAAGTCGGCTGTGGTGGGTGTATCCGCCGAGCGGAGGGATGTGGTGATCGGTGCGCTAGCACGGGAGGCTCAGAACGAGCCGCTCTATGTCTCCGCACCAGCCGAGCAGTCGGCAATCGGCTACGCGGGGCAGCCGGGAACATGGGCATCGCTGGTGCAGGAACAGGTCATCCGCATCACGGTGTTTCACGCGTGCGCGACAGACAGTTCGGTCCTCGGTACGCAGTACGGCTGCGATATCGAGTTCTGGGAAGAAGTAGGCGATGAACTCGTCGCGCCGCGGAACAACCGCATCACCGACCGAGTGCCCCGCACGGAGGCTGCTACTGAGGCGCCGGGCCACCTCTTCACAGAGTTCGCCTCGGCGGACAACATGCCACCGATCCAGCGGGTACGTACCCGTCAGGAATTCACTGTGCCGCTCTCAACGGATTTCCACTTTCCGGTTGATGCGGTCTACACCTGGGTGGATGGCGCCGACCCCGACTGGCAGCAGCGACGCGCCGGAGTACAGAAGAAGCCCTTCCATCCACAGGCGGATTGTGCGGAGCGTTACCAGAACCGGGACGAACTCCGCTACTCGCTGAGGTCGCTCGAGCGGTTCGCTCCGTGGATCCAGCACGTCTATCTCGTGACGGATCAGCAGGTTCCCGCCTGGCTGAACACCCAGCACCCCAAGGTGACAGTGGTCGACCACCGTGAGATCTTTACGGACCCTGGTGCACTGCCGACGTTCAACTCCCACGCGATCGAGAGTCAACTGCACCATATCCCGGGGCTCGCCGAGCATTTCCTCTATTTCAACGACGACTTCTTCCTGGGGCGGAGCATCGCGCCGGGAGGCTTCTTCCTGGCCAATGGTACCGCCCGCTACTTTCCCTCACGGGCGCTGCTACCGACCGGGCCGCCGACAGTCGATGACGAGCCTGTCTCCGTCGCAGGCAAGAACAACAGGGCGCTATTGGAGGCCCGTTTCGGCACAGTCATCACGCAGAAGATGAAGCATGCCCCGTGTGCGCTGCGGCGCAGCACCCTGTATGAGATCGAGGAAGTCTTCGCTGAGGAGCACGCCCACACCGCACGCAGCAAGTTCCGCAGTGAGCAGGATCTGTCGATCCCGACATCGCTTCATCCCCACTACGCCTTCCTCACCGGCCGTGCCGTCCCCTCGACACTGCGCTACGAGTACATCTCCCTGTCAGCAGTCGACGCGACTGCCAAGATGGAAAGACTCCTACGTAAACGAAACTGTCACACTTTCTGCCTCAACGACGTGGTAGCCGATGCTTCAGAGCAGGAACAACAAGGAGGAGTGGACCCGAAGCTGATCAGTAACTTCCTGCAGGAGTACTTTCCCCGCGCCAGCGTATTCGAGAAGGACGGGGACGGTGCACGAAGGTGCCGGGACGGGGAGTCTCTGGAGGACGGACTGAGCGCTTTTCGACCTGGTGCTGACGCGTGGTGACGGCGAGGAAGGCTTGCACGGCGTCGGTGATCCAGTTCGTGCTGCAGCCGGGAAACGGTATGCGGACGAGTCCGCCGGCGCCCTGATCACCTTGTACGCCCGACGTTTGACTCCGGCTTCGGTGAGGGTGTCGACGGTCGCATGCTGTCGGGCGGCGGTGAGGCCGTCAGTTGTGCCGGGCAGTGCTGGCGAGGCCCAGAGGGGCCGTCCGAACGGATCGGTCAGGAGCTGCATGTTCATGCCGTGGTGCTTGCGCTTCCACGAGTAATAGGGCGTGTCGGCGTCGATGCGGTCGATCGGCAGCAGGGCACCGCACTGCAGATGAGCGATGGCAAGCAAGGGCCTGGCGTGCAGCGGAGGGACGTCGCCACCGCGTCCCGATCTCCTGCCGCCAGGCGGCCAGTCGCCCCGTCAGGAACTGCAGCGTGCGGTTGGACAGTTCAATCGACGACGGGTGGACACGGAGAGGGCCAGCTTGGAAATACTCCATGTTCAGCGCCAGCAGTGGTGCCGGTGTCTGTCTTACCAGTTACCGGACGAAGCCCCTTCAATTCAGGAACGGATACCTGCACCCGTCGCCCAGAAACCCACCTGTATGACTCCCATGGTTGGGCTAGTCCTGTGACCGCTCCCGGCGTCCCGGACATTAGTATTCAAGCGGCACTTCCCTTACCCGGGACTTAGATGATGTTGGAGCGTGACGCCATGAGCAGGATCGCTGTTTGCGCTATCGCAAAGAACGAAGAGCCCTACCTCAAAGAGTGGCTGGCATTCTATCGTACTATCGGAATCACCGACATTTTTGTGTACGACAACGTTAGTGACGATGGTACTTCCGAGCTTCTCGCAAGCCTCAATGAAGTCGGCCTAATCCACCGCGTTCACTGGCCGCGCCGTCAAAATGTAACACCTCAAAGAGATGCATACCAACATTTCCTCAACAATCATGCAGCGAATTATAAGTGGGTGCTCACGGTCGACATCGATGAGTTCCTTGTCCCTCGCGACGGGAATATCCACGACTTCCTGGACAGGGTTGAACGTGAACGGCCAGACGCAGGAGCTGTAGCTGTTCCATGGCTCGTCTTCGGGCCTAACGGCCGGACTAAACAGAGTCCCGGCCTGGTAATCGAGCGGTTCCTCACAGCAAGAGACCAGCCCAGCCCGCCAGTAAAAACCCTCTACCGGCCCGAATGTGTTCAGTCCATGCGGACGCACGTCTGTGATCTGCTTTCCGGTAGCTACGTGGATAACACGCTCGCGGAGCCGTCCTGGGATCCGAATTCGCCCATTCGACTCCTGGACCCGCAACCGGGTCTGGCGCTGGTGCACCACTACGTCACGAAGTCCCGCGAGGAGTGGGATCGGCGCCGGAGTATCGGCCGGCCCGACCGGCTCAAAGGCGTGCATCTCATCCCGCACAGCACCTTCGAAGACTACCTGGATACGCCCGCTAGCAATACGGATGCCCTACGCTACCGGGATTTGATGGCCCCCCACCTGCGCCAAATCGATGCTGCTCTGACGCGTCTCGCTACAACTACAGAAGGAATTTCCGTAAAACTGCACCTTATGGATCCAGGCTTGATTCTCGGGTCGATCGAAGGCGAGCAGGCGTCACCGCAGACACGCATCCGCGTATTGATCAACGATTCCGTTGAATTCATCATCCGGGCGAACGTTAAATTTGGTGACTCGCTAGGATTTCGGGTGAGTACTAATTGGAGTGAGAGTAAGGCCGAGGTGGTGAGCGTCGGTGTAGTCGGTCAACGAGAATCCGCAACGGTGAAAAGGAAGGACGTTGGGGGTCCGATCAAAGCATGGCATGCGCTGGCCGGTAAGGCGCCATCGGCGGAAATCCTCCTATTCTCGAAGGCGGTACGAGGGTCTCGGACCAAAGAGGGGTTTGAGAGTATCAGGTCGAAGTGGGATATCCCTTTCAAGAAGTTCCCTTGGTTCGGCGAATTCATGAATGCCCTGCATGTGCTGAATTCGGGATGCGATAAAGGTCGGCAAGGAATCATCACCCTTGGTGAACGGTATGGCGACAATGTACTGAGGGATGTTGCATTGCAAATTGAGCGCCACGATGCAGGATTCGTGCGCACGCTCTTGGACGAGGCGGGTATCGACCCTGCAACGATTCGACCGTACGGACCTGTCTCGGCAGAAGGCGAAAGCTGAGGAGGGCGCGGACTGTCCTGGGCCTGGCGACGGTGCAGGAAAAATCTTCATCCGTGCCGTGAATGGATGGGGCTTCGTCCGGTGCCTGGTAAGACAGAAACTGACACCACTGCTGCCGCTGAACACGGGGCGGTTCCAAGCTGGCCTTCCTGGCCGCGACCTGGGCCGCCCTGCGCAACGGCCAAGCTCCTGGCAGACGATTTCTCGACCAAGATCACCAGTGACCGTCAGAGGTGGCGTCCGCGCCGTTGGGGAGGCGTTCGAAGTCTCAACTCATCAGCGCAGGTACCTCGTTGGCTCCCCATCCTGCCGTACTCGGCCTCCCGCACGCGCTGGTCGAGAGGATCACCGTGCTCATCGTCACCCGCGAGGGTTACCGTCGCTGTCACCAGCGTGTTCCGGTCGCCCTGGTGTACCTGCGCAAGCACGAACCCTCGTCCCAAATCGCCGCCTCACTCGGGACCTCGGTGGCACCGCACACGTCGAGTGCCACAACGGTCCTCGGCTCGCCGAGCGCGCTCCTGGCCTGCTGAAATTTCTGCGCGAGACCGACCCGGAGTACGTCCTGCTTGACAGGATCTGCGCGGAGCGCGACCGGGTCGGCGACAGCCGGGCCGACTGCTCTGCCAGGCACCGCCTGGCACAGGGGCGCACGGGATCCGGGCCAACTCCCTTGTCGTGGGCACCACGCGAATAGAGGTGATCAACGCGGCGGTTTAGGATGAGCCGGCGCTTGAGGAGGCGTTCGTGGCGCCGTCAGATTCAGAGGCGAATGGCCGAGCCGCAGGAGGTGGCGGAGGCAGCGCTGTGGATGCTGAGCGACTGGTCCTCGTTCGTTGCGGGCAGCCAGGTGGCGGTGGACGGCGGCATCCTTGCCATGTGAGGCGATGCGGCGCCTGCCCGTGGCGCCGGGCCTGCTCATGTACCTGGCAGGCGTTGGGCACCACCAGGTCAGGGACGGTCCCAGAGACCTTCCTCCGTCTCCACGATGTCGATGTCACAGCCCGTGCACATCCCGGTCGAGCGTCCCTGGCCGAGCGGGACGACGTCCGTGGCGTCCTCGTGGGGGCACGCGTCCTGGTCGAGCGGCCGGGCCAGGGCGGCGGCGAAGGCAGCGGGCGTTCCCGGTTCGGGTTCGATTCCCTGGAGGTCGTGCTCGAGGACTGCGATCCGGTTCAGGTCGGGGTGCTCGAGGCGCTGGGTGTCACGTGTGTGCGGGCGGCGTCTTCCGTACCAGAGGGGCATGGGTCCACAATCCGCCGATTACGCGCCGGGGTCTCTCTGGTTAGCCGATCCAGGTGAACACGGACGGTGTGGCCGGTCGACTTCCGCGCCTCACTCCTGGTCACGGGCGTGCGCCTGGACAGGTCCCGGCCCGGGACACCGCCCCGCCAGACGGCCCGGAACGCCTCCGGGGCGCCCTCGGTCACGTCCGTACGGCCCCAGGTCACCCCTGCCGTCGCCCGGTAGGCCGTCGGTTTCGTGGAGTGTGATGGTGACGTCGCCGTCGAAGGCGTGGTACTCGTCGATGGCGTGTTTCTGGCCCTC
>NZ_JBIWLG010000023.1:0-27377 GCF_044766085.1 Streptomyces sp. NPDC102360
ATTTCAAGCCCCTGCGGCGATTGAGCAGCGGGGTCCGGGGCAGAGCCCCGAGGCGTCGGAACGGCCGGCCTCACGCCGCCCGGATCGCCTGGTCCACGCCCGGGTGCGTGAACTCGAAACCGGATTCCAGCAGCCGCGTAGGAACCGCACGGGTCGACCCCAGGACGTCCCCCGCCATCTCCCCGAGGGCCGTACGAAGGGCGAAGGACGGCACCGGCAGCAGCGTGGGGCGCCGAAGGACGCGCCCCATCGCCGCCGTCACCTCCCGGTTCGTCGCCGGCTGCGGCGCCGTCAGGTTCACAGGCCCGGCCAGGCCGTCCGTGGCCAACAGGTGCCGCAGCGCCGCCACATGGTCGTCGAGCGCGATGTACGACCAGTACTGCCGGCCGTCCCCCATCCGCCCGCCGAGCCCCGCCTTGAACAGCGGGAAGAGCTTGCCCCAGGCTCCCCCGCCGCGCGCGACGACAAGCCCGGTGCGGGCGAACACCGTACGGATGCCCGCCTGGTGCGCGGGCGCGGCCGCCGCCTCCCACTCGACGCAGAGCGAGGGCAGGAAGCCGTCGCCCGCCGGGGCCGTTTCGTCGACCGTGCGCGCGCCCGTGTCGCCGTAGTAGCCGACCGCGCTGCCGTTGAGGAGGACGCGGGGCAGCGTGTCGAGTCCCGCCGCCGCCCGCGCGAGGGCCTGCGTGCCGAGCACCCGGCTGTCGCGGATCTCCCGCTTGTACGCGGCCGTCCACCGGTGGTCGCCCACCCCGGCCCCCGCGAGGTTGACGATCGCCTCGCAGCCGGCGAGCCGGGACGAGTCGACGTACCCCTCCTTCGGATCCCAGCGGGCCTCGTCCGCCGCCCGTGGGGCGCGCCGCACCAGGCGCACCACGTCGTGCCCGTCGTCCGTCAGGGACCGGACCAGGGCCGAGCCGATGAGTCCGGAGGCGCCCGCCACCGCGAAACGTGTCATGGGCCCATCCTGCCCGTCGTACAGTCGGCCGCATGTCAGCCCCCGAGGGCTCCTTGGCCCACATACGTTTCGCCGTCCCCGAGGACGCGCCCGCGCTCGACCGCCTCGACCGGGAGACCTGGTCGTATCTGCACGCGGTGAAGCCCCTCGACCCGGCCCCCTCGCCGTTCTTCAACGAGCGTTTCGGCCCGCGCGACCACCTCGTCGCCGAGCTCGACGGCGCGCTGGTCGGCTACGTCCGCCTCGGCCTGCCCACGCCCCTGGCGTCGACCGCGCACGTACGGCAGATCATGGGGCTCGCGGTCGCCGACGCGGCCCGCGGGCGCGGCACGGGCCGGGCCCTGGTGCGGGGCGCGATCGAGCTGGCACGGCGGCAGGGCGCACGCCGGATCACCCTGCGCGTCCTTGGCCACAACACCCCGGCACGGAAGCTGTACGAGGCGGAGGGCTTCGTCATCGAGGGGGTGCTGCCCGGGGAGATCCTGCTCGACGGCTCGTACGTGGACGACGTACTGATGGGACAGCCCCTGTAGCCCGTCCGGCGCGGCACGGTCACGGCGTGCGACGGGCCCCGACTCGTAGCAGGGTGAGGTGGAACGTCCGTCGCGAAGGGAGCCGAAGCCGGCATGACCTGGCACGCGGCGCGCCGCAGAGACGAGGCGGAGCGCGCCTGGCTGCGCGGTGCGCCTCCGCCGCGCTGGGTGCGATGGCTGCCGATCGGGCTGCTCGTGGTCCTGTTCGCGCTGCAGGCCCCCACGGGCTACCGGTTCGAGCTCGCGTTCCCGCTCGCGGCCATCCCGCCGCTCGCCGCGCTGTCGTACGGTCCCGTGGCCACGGCCCTGTACGGCGGCTTCGTCCTCCTGCTCCTCGAAGTGCCCCGCACCGGCTTCGGACGCCCCGGCGACAGTGACGTCCTGACGGTGGGTCTTGTCGCGGTGCTCAGCACGGCGATCGCCCTGGTCCGCAGGCGCAGGGACGAGCAGCTGGTCACGGTGCGCACGGTCGCGGAGGCCGCCCAGTTCGCCGTGCTGCCGCCGCTGCCCGAGCGGGTCGGCGCCGTGCGCTGCGCGGGCCTGTACCGGGCGGCGCACCGGGGCGCCCTGGTCGGCGGCGACCTCTTCGACGTGCGCAGGGGCCCGACCGGAGTGCGGGCGGTCGTCGGCGACGTACAGGGTCATGGTCTGTCGGCGGTGGGCACGGTCGCGGGGCTGCTCGGCGCGTTCCGGGAGGCGGTCCTCGACCAGCCGGACCTGGAGGGCGTGGCGGCGCGGCTGGACCGGCGGCTCGTGGTGGACACGGCGGAGGACGAGCACGCGGAGCTGTTCGCGACGGCGGTGCTGCTCGAATTCCCCGACGCCTCCCCGGGCGAAGCGCCCGTCGTACGCCTCATCAGTTGCGGCCATCCGCACCCGCTGCTGCTGCGCGAGGGGCGGGTGACCGAGCTTGACGTGCCGTCGGGTGCGCCGCTCGGCCTCGGCCTCGCGGAGCTCGCGCCGCCGAAGCGCCTCACGGTCGAACTGCGGCCCGGCGACCGGCTGATCGCCCCGACGGACGGGGTGACGGAGGCGCGGAACCGGGACGGCGATTTCTATCCGCTCGCCGACCGGCTTCCGCAGTTCGCGGGCGAGGATCCGGCCGGGCTCACGGACGCGGTGTGGCGGGACGTCATCCGGTTCGCGGGAGCCGTCAGGGACGATCTGACCCTGCTCGTCTTCGCCCCTCTCGTGTCCGCTCCCGACGCCACGCGGACCCCGGACGTGCCTCGCGGGGCGTGAGGTGTGAACGTAGGCGCATGAAGAACCCGGGACTCCCGCGCCGCCAGGGACACCGCCGAACCGCGGTCACCGCCTCCGTACTGCTGCTGCCGCTCGCCGTCTCCACGTTGTCCGCCTGTTCCGACGACGACGGGGCGACCAAGCCGCCGCCCACCGCCTCGCCCGCCGCGACGGCGACCGGCGCCCGCTGTGTGACGCACCGGTCGGCCGACGACAAGGGCCCGGACGCGAAGCCGCGCGCGAAGGCGGGGTACACGGTCGACGACAAGACCGTGAAGGCGAAGGCCCAGAAGGAGTTCAAGACGACGACGGGCGACAAGTCGGCGCTGCTCTTGTCCGGTTCGGGGAAGCTGACGACGCGCGACGCGAAGATCATCAAGCATGGCGGCACCTCGTCGGTCACCGCGTCGGAAGGGCACGGCCTCAACGCGGCGGCGCTCGCCCGCGACGGCGGCACGCTCACGATGTCCGGCGGCCGGATGTCCACCCAGGGCAAGGGCTCGACCGGGGTGTTCGCCTCGGGCAAGGACGCGAAGGCCACGCTCAGCTCTGGCGGCATCAGGACGCACGGCGCCTCCGCACGTGGTGTGGCGGCCGCGCACGGAGGCGTGCTCGACCTGACGTACGTGGAGATCGACACGGCGGCCGCGCAGGCGGCGCCGGTGGCCGTGGGGCCCGGCGGCGGGAAGGTCACGGTGTCCGGCGGCACGATGACCTCGGCGGGCTGCGGGTCGCCGGGTGTGCAGACGGCGGGCGACGTGTCCTTGTCGCAGACGCTCTTCGACCTGGCCAACTCGGAGGCGTTCACCGTGGAGGCCGGGGGTTCGCTGTCCCTGAAGGACGTCCGGGCGTCCGCGGCGGCGGGCGGTGTGGTGCTGCGCGGCGACGGCGCGACCTCGTTCCGGATGACAGGCGGGGCGGTCCAGGCCTCCGACGGCGACATCTTCGCGGTCCAACAGGCCGACGCCGACATCGAGTTGCGGGGCGGCGCCGACGTGCAGACCAAGGACGGAAAGCTGCTGCGGGTCACGGACGAGGGGACGGCGGCGTTGACGGCGGACGGCGAGAAGCTGAAGGGCAGCGTGGCCGTGGAGAAGGGTTCCTCCGCCACCCTCGACCTGACCGGCTCCGCCGACCTGGACGGAAAGATCGTCGGAGCGGCGTCGCTGAAGCTCGGCCCGAAGACGCGGTGGTCCGTGTCCGGTGACTCGCGGCTGAAGAGCATCGAGCTGGCCGGCGGGGCGAAGGTCTCCGACGTGCTCGTGGGCAACGGTCACACGGTGACGTACGACAAGGCGTCGAGCCCGGACCTGCACGGGAAGAAGTACCAGCTGGAGGGCGGCGGCACGCTCAAGCCGAGGTAGGGCCCCGTGGCGCGCTACCGGCGTTGCTGGAGCACCGTGGCACGCTACCGGCGGTTCTGGAGCGCCGCGGCCCGCTCCCTGATCTCGGGCAGCTTCCCCATCAGGGCGAGACCGGGGCAGAACGTCTCGTAGCCGTCGCGGTGCCCGGAGACCGCGAAGAATTCGTGGGCCGTGCCCGTCCGGTAGCGGGCCAGGTCGTTGCTGGACACCAGGCGCACATGCGAGCGCGGATCGATCCCGGACAGGCCCAGCTTCCAGGCGGACACGGCGGCGATCGCGTTCGTCATCGCCTTCGGCACCGGGGTGCCCTCGGTGAACGTGCCGATCGCGGCGATCCCCGCCGTGTTCCGGTTGAAGCCCTGCGTGTGGGCGCCGATCACGGGCCGGCCGGTGCCGCCCGCACGCCCTTCGTAGACCGTCCCGCAGCGGTCGACGAGGAAGTTGTAGCCGATGTCGTCCCACTCCTTGCCGCCCGAGGCACCACCGCCCGCCTGACCCGCGTACAGGTAGCGGATGATGCGCGGCGTGTCCGCGCAGTCGTAGTCGTTCGGCGAGTCGGTGTGGTGCAGGAAGACGGCCTTGACGCGGTCGCCGTAGCGGACCGGGTCGCGGTGGTACGTCTGGGCCTTCGCGAGCCACCGCGAGCGCGGCACGATCCGGGGGCGCCGCGCCGGTACGCGGTCACCCACGGCCGCGGTCCGCTGCACCGGCGCCGCGGCGGCCGGCAGCTCGCCGCGGGCCGTGGCCGCGAAGCGCTCGGGCCCAGGCCGGTCGACCGCCGCGGCACACAGCAGCAGGAGCCCGAGGGCCAGGGCTCCGGGCAGCCGGCGCAACCTTCTCCGTATGTCATGCACGCCTCCCACCCTCGGCCCTGCACGCCCTGTGCGGTCAGCCACAGGGGGCCAGGTGGTGGAACCATCTGGGCCGCCTGGGCGTTTCTTACCGGTATGGACCTCCACATAATCGACGTGCTGCTGATCGTGGTGGCCCTCGCCTACGCCGTGTCCGGCTACCGGCGCGGACTGCTCGCGGGCTGCGTCTCGCTGGCCGGGTTCGTGGGCGGTGCGGCCGTGGGCGTCTGGCTGCTGCCGTACCTGATGGAGACGGTCACGCCGGGCACGACATCGGCCACGATCGTCGCCGTCCTCACCGTGCTGGTGCCGGCGGTCGCGGGCCACGGGCTCGCCGGGCTGCTCGCGGCGCGGGTGCGCGGCGGGATGTCGCACGCGCCGGGTCCGCTGCGCGTGGCCGACGGGGTGGGCGGCGGCGCGGCGACCGCGGTGGCCGTCCTGGTGGTGGCGTGGGTGGCGGGCAGCGTCCTCGTCGCCTCCTCGTCCACGGTCCTCAACCAGGCGATCCGGAACTCCTCGGTGCTCGGCGCGGTGCAACACACCATGCCGTCGACGACCCCGTCCTGGTTCTCGCAGGCCACGGGGGCGCTGACCTCGGCGGGCTTCCCGCAGGTCTTCGACCCGTTCGCGAGCGAGCCGCCCGCCAAGGTGGCCAAGCCGTCCGGGGACAACGTGACGGCGAAGGCGACAGGCGCCGCCCAGCGCAGCAGCGTCAAGATCGAAGGCGCGTCGGGCACCCAGGGCCGCGAGGGCAGCGGCTTCGTCTACAGCTCCGAGCGCGTCATGACCAACGCGCACGTGGTCGCGGGCATCGACGACCCGACGGTGCGGGTGGGCGGCACGGGCCACGCGTACGAGGCGAAGGTCGTCCTCTTCGACCCCGACAAGGACGTGGCGGTCCTCTACGTTCCCGGGCTCGACGCCCCGTCGCTCCGCTTCGACGAATCGGCCGGGCGCGGTGACGCCGCCGTGGTCGCGGGCTATCCGCAGGACGGCGGCCTCGACCTCCAGGCCGCCACGGTCGACGACACGATCAAGGCGGCGGGCCAGGACATCTACGGCTCCGGCAACGTCACGCGCGACATCTACTCGATCCGCTCCACGGTCCTCCCCGGCAACTCCGGCGGCCCGCTCCTCGACACGGACGGCGAGGTGTACGGGGTGGTGTTCGCCCGGTCCACGACGGACGACGGGACGGGCTACGTGCTGACGGCGGACGAGGTGTCGTCCGACGCGCGGCAGGCGGCGTCGGCGACGGCGGCGGTGGACACGGGCGCGCTGGTGTCCTCCTAGTCGTACGAAGTCAGCTCAGGGACTTCCCCGTCGGGACGACCACTCCGTACAGGTCGCCGATCGTCGCCATCGCGCCGAGGTGCAGCTGCTCGGCGGCCACCTCGACGCCGCCGACCGAGGCGAGCGGCCGGGTCGCGCAGGCGTCGGCGACCACGGTGGGCCGGTTGCCGCGCAGGAACGCGCCCTGCGCGGTGAACTGCACGCACATGTGCGACATGAAGCCGATCACGACGACGTCCTTGTGTCCGGCCGCGTCGACGCGCTCGCCGAGGTCGGTGCCGACGAACGAGTCCGGGGCCGGCTTGACGACGACGGCCTCTCCGTCGAGCGGCGCGACGTCCGGGTGGATGGCGCCGATCTCGGCACGCGGGTCGTACGCGGAACCCTCGCCGCCGTCGTGCTGTACGTGCACGATCGTCGAGCCCGCCGCGCGGGCCCGGGCGAGGAGTTCGGCGGCGTTGTCGAGCGCGGTCCGCCAGCCCTCCAGCTCCATCACGCCGCGGGTGTAGGTGTTCTGGTAGTCGACGAGGATCAGGGTCGCGTCCGCCAGCGAGGCGGGGGTCTCGTCGAGGCCGTTGAGGGTGCGCAGAGTCGTTGAGGTCATGCCTGGAACGCTACGAGCGGCACCCCCATGTCGGCAATGACACCTAACATGCAGATCCGGACATCAGCATCACGCAACATCTCGCAACATCACCTGGAGGAGACACCGTGACCGCCGCCGCCCCCGAACGACTCGTCGTGATCGTTCTCTTCGAGGGCGTCGACACGCTCGACGTCACGGGCCCGCCCGAGGTGTTCGCGCTGGTGCGACGGGAGGGCGGCGCCGGTTACCGAGTGCTCCTCGCCGCGGAGACGATGGACCCGGTGACGACCTCCGCGGGCGTACGGGTGCTGCCCGACGTCACCTTCGACGAGGCGGCCGGGCGCCACATCGACACCCTCCTGGTGCCCGGCTCGGTCGAGGCCGATCCGGAGCGCGGGGTGCGCGCCCTCGCGGAGCCCGCGGTGGTCGACCGGGTACGGACACTCGCGGGGCGGGCGCGGCGCGTGGCCTCCGTCTGCGTCGGGGCGCATCTGCTCGCGGCGGCCGGGCTGCTCGACGGCAGGCGGGCCACCACCCACTGGTCGACCGCGCGCCAACTGGCGGACGAGCACCCGGAGATCGACGTCGACCCCGACCCGATCTTCATCCGCGAGGGCGACATCTGGACGGGGGCCGGCATCAGCTCCTGCCTCGACCTGTCCCTCGCCCTGGTCGCCGACGACCTCGGCGAGCCGACGGCGCTGCGGGTGGCGCGGCAGCTGGTGATGTATCTGAAGCGGCCGAGCGGCCAGAGCCAGTTCAGCGTGCCGCTGGCGCAGGCCTCCACGACGCGGCGCGTGGAGGACCTGCGCCAGCACATCACCCTGAATCTCGGCGAACCGCTCACCGTCGCGGACCTCGCGGCGCACGCCCACGTCAGCGAGCGCCAGCTCACCAGGATCTTCAGGTCCGAACTGGGCACGACACCGAGCGCGTACGTCGAGTCGGCGCGAGTCGAACGGGCCCGCCAGCGACTCGAATCGTCCGACGACACACTCGACCGGATCGCCGCCACCTGCGGTTTCGGCACGACGGACACGCTGGTGCGGGCCTTTCGCCGCCAACTCGACACGACACCGACGGCGTACCGGCATCGCTTCCGGGTGTCCGTCTAGGTCCTGCCGTTCGGATCAGTAGTGGGTGCCGCCGTCGATACGGATCTCCGTACCGGTGATGAACTTCCCGTCCTGCGACGCGAGCATCGCGACGACACCGGCCACGGCCTCGGGCCCGGCGAAACCTTCACCCAGTGAGGGCGACAGCTTCGCGAACAGGCTCCAGTCGGTGTCCTCGGGCAGGCCGGGGCCCTGGCTCTGCTTGCTCGCGCCGGAGCCGTCGGTCATGCCGGACGCGATGGAGCCGGGCTGCACGGCGGTGAACCGGATGCCCTGCTTGCTGTACTCGGCGGCCAGCGCGTGCGTCATGGACTGGATGCCGCCCTTGCTCGCCGCGTACGCCGCCATGTACGGGTGGGCGAACATCGCGGACGTGGAACTGAAGTTGACGACCGCGGGGCCCTCGCCCTCGAGCAGCGCGGGTATCGCCTCACGGATCATCAGGAAGGTGCCGGTGAGGTTGACCGCGAGCACCTGGTTGAACTCGGCGAGCGTCGTCTTCTCGGTGTGCGAGGAGCGCAGAATGCCGGCGGCGTTGACCAGCACGTCGAGCCCGCCGAGCGCCTGGACGGCGCCGGCGACGCCCTCCCGCGCGGACGCCTCGTCCGCGATGTTCACGACGACGGTGGTGAGGCGCCCGGCGTCGGCGCCGGCCTTGCCCACGGTGTCCTGGAGACCGGCCTCGCTGACATCGGCGGCGACGACCCGGCCGCCCTCCGCCAGCATGCGCAGCACGGTGGCCTGCCCGATGCCGGACCCGCCACCGGTGACGAGCGCACGGCGCCCCTCGTAGCGATTGAGGCCGTCGTGGCCGTTCATGGCGACTCCTTACGTTCCTGATGTTCCTGACGTTCCTGTGTGCGCCCTCTGTACGTCCTCTGTACGTCCTTGCGCACCGCTCACCGTACGCCTCGGTGGCACGTTTTGCCATAACGGCGTTTCGTGCCATTCCATTCCCGGTGCGACTACGCTTCGTCGGGTGAACGAGCCCAGAACGCCCTCTTCGTCGCCTGCGCAGCCCTCACTGACCGAACGCCGCAAAGCGGCGACCCAGCTCGACATCGCCCGCGCGGCGATGGAGCTGTTCACCGAGAAGGGCCCCGACGGCACCACGGCCGAGGAGATCGCGCGCGGCGCCGGGGTGGCGCTGCGCACCTTCTACCGCTACTTCCGCAACAAGCAGGACGCCGTGGGCCCGCTGCTCGCGTCCGGCGGCGACCGCTGGCGCGAGCTGCTGGCCGCGACGGACCCGGGCACGCCGCTGCCGCGGGCCCTCGAATCGGCCGCGGTGACCTCGCTCTCACCCCCGGACGAGGCGGCGGAGGAGGCGTTGCAGGGCACCCGGACGCTGTTGCGCGCGGCCCAGGACGACCCGGCCCTGCGTGCCGTCTGGTACCGGGTCAACCAGGAGTCGGAGGAGAAGCTGCTCGCGGTGGTGACCCACCTCGCGGGCCCCGACGCGGACCCCCTGGAGACCCGCCTGACGGCCGCCGCGGCAACCGACGCGATCCGAGTGGCCCTCGAACTCTGGGCCACGACCAACGCCCCCACCTCCGGCCCGCACTCCCCCGCCTCCCTGGCAACCCGCGGCCTCCGCCACCTGATGGCGGGGACCGCGGCGGGGTGAGGGGTGGCGGGGGCTGCCGGGTGACTGACCGCGAGGCCCGCCGGGTGACCGGCCGCAGGGACCATCGCGGGGTGACGGGTGGCGGGGGCCATCGGGCGGCTGCCCGTGAGGGCCGCCGAGTGGCTCCGCGGGGCGCCGGATGGATGGCGGCGGGGCGGCCAGGTAACCGGCGGCAGGGGGCGTGGCGTGGCTCCGTGGGACGCGTTCCGTGCGGGAGGCGTGTGGGTGTGCGACCGGCGTGCTCCCGTGCCGCCCCCACGCGCGACTGACCGGTGTGCCGGGCGCGCCTACGCTCGAGTCCCTGGGCCCCGAACTCAGGTATCCCGAGGGCGCGTTGAGGGCATGAGCCCCCGGACGTCAGCCACCCGATCCGCCGGAGGCACACCGTGCTCGACCCTGGAGACGTAAGCCCGGGAGCCATCGTCGTCGTGGGCGCCGGGGTCGCCGGACTCGCGGCGGCCCGGCACCTGACCAGGGCGGGCCTGCACCCGCTGGTCCTTGAGGCCGCCACGTCCATCGGCGGCCGCATGTCCACCGAGAAGGTCGACGGCTTCCGCCTCGACCGGGCCGGTCGGCCACTGTGCACCTCGTACCCGGAACTCCGCCGCAACCCCGCCCTCGCCCCCCTCGCCCTGCGCCGCTTCTCCCCCGGCGTACTCGTGCACAGCGAGGGCCGGCGCCACCGGGCGGGCGAACCCACCGGCCCCCGGCGCACAAGGGGCGCACTCAGCACGGCACGCGCCTTGGCGAGCGCCCCCCGGAGTCCGCGCGGCGCCCGCCCCACCCTCGGCAGCCCGCTCGACCACGCACGTCTGGGCGCGGCCCTGTCCCGGCTCGCGGCGACGGACCCTTCCCGCCTCCTCACCCGTCCCGAACTCCCCGCCACCCAAGCCCTCTTGACCCGCGGCCTGCCACCCTCGACCCTGCACGGCTTCGTACGGCCTCTGCTCTCCGCCCTGCTCTGCGACCCGGACCTCCGCGCCTCCAGCCGGTGCGCCGACCTCGCCCTGCACGCGTACGCGGCCGGCCGGCTCGCCGTGCCGGAGGGCGGCGCCGACACACTGCCGGAGCTGCTCGCGGCGGGCCTGCCGCCCGGCGCGGTGCACACCGGCGTACGGACCACGGCGGTCGCCACGACCTCCGTCACGACCGACGAACTCGGCCAACTCCCGTGCCGGGCCGTGGTGTTGGCAACCGGCGCGCAGGACGCCGCCGAGCTCCTCCCCGGCCTGCGCGTCCCCGCCTTCCACGAGGTCACGGTCGTGCACCACGCCATGCCCGAGCCGCCGCTCGCCGAACCCGCGCTGCTGCTCGACGCGGACCGGCTCGGCCCGGTCGCGCACACGTCGGTGATCAGCCAGGTGGACCCCACGAGAGCCCCGGCGGGCCGCGCCCTGGTCTCCTCGACGGTTCTCGGCCCGCCTCCCACGGACCGCGAACTCCGTACCCAACTCGGCGCCCTCTACGGCACGTCGACCGCCGACTGGGAAACCCTGGCCGTGCACCACGACACGCACGCCGTGCCGTCGATGCCACCCCCGCACGACCCGCGCCGCCCGGTCCGCCTCCTCGACGGCCTGTACGTGTGCGGGGACCACCGGGACGCCGGCACGGTGCAGGGCGCCCTCCACTCGGCCCGCCGGGCGACCCACGCGCTCCTGACGGACCTCGGCATCCCCGAACCCACGGCACCCCCGATCACCAACGCGGCGTAGGCCCTCCGGGCGGACCGGGCCGGATGCGGACGGCCCCTGCGGGCGGCCCCGCTCCCCCGACAACTCCGCCGAAAGCCCCTACGCCCTCCATACCGCGCCCGCCTCCGTGGCCCAACTCCGGGGGCGGGCGCCCCACCCTTCGGGCACCACCCGGCAACGTTTCCCGCCGGGGGCGGGGCCTGCCCCACCGGGGCCCGGGCACGGCCCGTCCGGCGCGGCTCCGCCTGCCTCCGACACAGCCCACACCCCGACGCAGACAGTCACCACCCCACCCACGGCGGGCCGAAGCCCCCGGAGGGGGCGGCGGGTGGGAGGTGACCGAGCGATCAGCGCGGCCGACAAGAACCGCCCCGCGCAACGAACACCGACCCGCCACCCCGCCTGGGCACCCGTCCCCAGCCCCGGACCCGCGGGCCACGCCCCGACCCCCTGCCACAGCCCCGGCGGACGCCGCCACGTGCCGCCCCGCCTTGGGCAATCTGCCGCCCTGGGCGGCAGGGTGGGCAAGGCGGCACCCCGGTGCGGCGCAACGAGAACGCCGGGCGGCACCACGACACCGCCCACCACCCCGCTCCCGCCGAACCTCACCCCAACGCCGCGACCCGCTCCCGATATCCCCGGACGGGCCCCGCATCGCGATACGGCTCCAGCCTCCGCTCGAACTCCCGCACATACTCGTGCGCCCGCACCGACCGCATGTCCGCCGCCGCGGAAGCCGCCTCCGCCCCGAGCGCGCACGCCGAGTCCAACTCGCCGAGACCAAGGCGTGCCGACGCCAGCACCACCCGGCAGAACAACCGGCTGCGCGCGAACCCCGGCGCCCGCAACTGGAGCGACCGCTCCGCATGCTGCGCCGCCGCCCGGTACTGCTGCAGATCCCGGTGGCAGTGCCCGAACTCGTCCGCCAACTGCGCCTCGTCGAAGAACCGTGCCCACGGCGGCACCTCGTCCCCGGCCCGCACCGCCCCGAGCGCCCGCTCGGCCCGCACCAACGACGCCGTGCACGCCCGCACCTCACCGAGCACCCCGTGCCCGCGCGCCTCCACGGCGTGCAGCAGCGCCTGCACCGCGGGCGGCGCCGAAGCCCCCACGCCCTGCTGCGCGACCCGCGCGAGCTGCACCGCCTCCCGCCCGTGCCCGAGATAGACGGCCTGCCGACTCATGGTGACCAGCACGTACGACCCGTACATCCGGTCCCCCGCGGCCTGCGACAGCCGTAGCGCCTGTACGAAATACCGCTGGGCGAGACCGTGGGCCGCGATGTCGTACGAGGTCCAGCCCGCGAGCCGGGTCAGATCGGCGACGGCGCTGAACAGCCGCCTCCCGTGCTGCTCTCCGTACGCCCCGCGCAGCATGGGTTCGGCCTCGTGCTCCAGGTACCGTACGAGGGCCTGCCGCGCGTGCCCGCCCCCGTACGCGTGGTCGAGCGCGCGGAACAGCTCGCCCACGGAGCGCAGCGCCGCGATGTCCCCGCTCGTCACCCGGTGCCCGGGCCCGCGATCGGTCTGCCCCCGCTGTCTCGGCACGGCAGCGCCCACCGCCTCCAGCGCCACGCCGGGCCGCCCCTGCACCGGCACCCGCTGCAACTGCTCACCGTGGGCCACCCGGTCGTCGGCACGCCCGATCAGCCAGTCGCGGCTGGGCACGACGAGCCCGGCCGGGGTGAACGCGATCTTGCGGAGTTCGGCATGGCTGCCGGAGTCCTTGCGCCACAGACCGCTGACGATGTCGACGGCCTCCTCGGGCGATGCCGCGAACTCCAGCCCCGCGTACACGGGCGCACACGCGTCGAGCCCGAGGTCCTGCGCGGAGAGGCGGCGGCCGAGGCGACGTGTGAACACCTCGGCGATGAGCGCCGGTGTCGTCCCTCTGGGCTGCTGCCCACGCAGCCACCGGGTCACGGATGTCTTGTCGTAGCGCAGGTCGAGCCCGTGTTCGAGCCCTAGCTGGTCCACGCGGCGCGCGAGGCCCGCGTTGGAGAAACCGGCCTCCGCGATGAGCGCGGCGAGCTGGCGGTTCGGGGTGCGCTGCGGAGGTCGTTCCGTCATGCTGTGCGATTGCCTTCCAGGCCCTTGGAAGCGATAAAGGGGGGCCATTGAGTGCCCCCCTTTGAGTCGCTGCTCCCTTATGGAACGGCGTGCTCCGTGACCGGCTCCCGCTCACGGACGGCGCCGAAATTATCACGGAGCGCACACGGCGTCCCCCAATCAGCCGAGCCGAACCCCTCCTTCATCCGATCGTGTGACAAACCGTGCGAGGGGTGGACGGCCGGGTCGCGAACCGGGAGCCGTACAGTTGCTCCGGGCGCGTTATATGCACGGTGAAGGTTCTTAGGGAGGCACTTGCCGTGAGTGAGTTCCGGTTCGTCCGCATGGGTTTCGGTGCGGACATGGTCGATTACCAGGTCGCCTGGGACGAGCAGCGCCGTGTGCACGCCGCTCGCTTCGCCGACGAAGTGCCCGACACCTGTCTGCTCCTGGAGCACCCGCCCGTCTATACGGCGGGCCGTCGCACCTCCCCCGAGGAGCGCCCGCTCGACGGCACCCCGGTCATCGACGTGGACCGCGGCGGCAAGATCACCTGGCACGGTCCGGGCCAGCTCGTCGGCTACCCGATCCAGAAGCTCCCGCGCCCCGTGGACGTGGTCGCGCATCTGCGCCGCCTGGAGGACGCGATGATCGCGGTCTGCGCCGAGTTCGGCATCGAGGCGGCCCGGGTCGAGGGCCGCGCGGGCGTCTGGGTCCTCGGCGACCCCATTGAGCAGCGTACGAATCTGGGCGGACTGTCCCTCGATTTCAATCCGCGGCTCAGCAGCGAGGACGAGGAGTTCGACCACCGCCTCGTCGGCGCCGAGTACGCGCCATCGAACGCGGGCCAGCGGCACGAGGACCGCAAGATCTGCGCCATGGGCATCCGCGTCGCCAAGGGCGTCACGATGCACGGCTTCGCGCTGAACGTGAATCCGGACACCTCGAACTTCGACAAGATCATCCCCTGCGGTATCCGCGACGCGGGCGTGACCTCCCTCTCGTACGAGCTCGGGCGCGAGGTCACGATGGAGGAGGTGCTGCCGATCGCCGAGAGGCATCTGCAGAACGTCCTGGGGAACGCGGACCTCAAGCCGCGCGCCGTCGAGAAGGCCCCGGCCTAGGCCGGCCGCTGGGCCGTCCGGGGAATGCACCCCGCAGGCCGCCGGTTGGCCACCCGTAAGGGCCATGAACATCACGGGCGTACCCTGATGTACGCCGAGGAATCAAAGCTTTAGGGAGCCGGTCGTGTCCGCAGTCGCACCCGACGGACGCAAGATGCTGCGCCTGGAGGTCCGTAACGCTCAGACCCCCATCGAGCGCAAGCCCGAGTGGATCAAGACCCGGGCGAAAATGGGTCCCGAATACACGAAGATGCAGAACCTCGTGAAGAGCGAAGGGCTGCACACGGTCTGCCAGGAGGCGGGCTGCCCCAACATCTACGAGTGCTGGGAAGACCGCGAGGCCACCTTCCTCATCGGCGGCGACCAGTGCACGCGGCGTTGCGACTTCTGTCAGATCGACACGGGCAAGCCCGAGCCGCTGGACCGTGACGAGCCGCGCCGCGTCGGCGAGTCCGTCGTCACGATGGACCTGAACTACGCCACGATCACCGGCGTCGCCCGCGACGACCTGGAGGACGGCGGCGCCTGGCTGTACGCGGAGACGGTCCGCCAGATCCACCGCCAGACCACCAACCGCGCCGACGGCCGCACCAAGGTCGAGCTCCTCGCCCCCGACTTCAACGCGGACCCGGACCAGCTGGCCGAGGTCTTCTCCTCCCGCCCCGAGGTCTTCGCGCACAACGTCGAGACGGTCCCGCGGATCTTCAAGCGGATCCGTCCGGGCTTCCGCTACGAGCGTTCGCTGAAGGTCATCACCGAGGCCCGCGACTTCGGCCTGGTCACCAAGTCGAACCTGATCCTCGGCATGGGCGAGACCCGCGAGGAGATCAGCGAGGCGCTGCGCCAGCTGCACGACGCCGGCTGCGAGCTGGTCACCATCACGCAGTACCTGCGCCCCTCCGTGCGGCACCACCCCGTGGAGCGCTGGGTCAAGCCGCAGGAGTTCGTGGAGCTGAAGGACGAGGCCGAGCAGATCGGTTTCTCCGGCGTCATGTCGGGTCCGCTGGTCCGTTCCTCGTACCGCGCGGGCCGGCTGTTCCAGATGGCCCAGGAGCGGCGCGGCTCCTTCGCCACCTCGCAGACCGTGTGAATTCACGCACAAGAGACTACTGACCGGTAGTGGCCGGTAAGACGCGGTCCTGACGATCCCCGCAGCTGAGGGGCACCGTCAGGGCCGCGTCTGCGTTTGCGGCGCGAGCGTCAAGGCTTCATTGGTGTTTGACCGTCCGGTCACGCCCTGGTAACACCAATCAGTGACTCTGGAATCACGCCCCGTACACCCCGTGCAACAGCCGTGATCAGCCTTCTAGGGGGGACCCCGACCATGCAGGCCGCGCCCGTCCGCGCCACCGCCATCCCGACCGTCACCGACGCACTGCGCGCCGTGGAGTCGCTGCTCATGAGCAGCGGCCAGCGCACCGCCCGCCGCAATGCCTGGACCTCCGTCCTGGAGGACCGCCGCCGCGCCAAGGACCGGGTCGAGGCGCAGCGCGTCCTGGAGGCCGTCGCCTCGCGGGGCTGATCGAACCAGGGACGAACCGGGGGCCGGTGCGGGTTCTGCCCGCTTCCCCGGCCACGTAGACTTCAAGACATGGCGAGGAAGGAAACTGCAGCGGACGCTGCAAACACCGGGCGGCTCAAGCAGATCGCTCAGACCTACAAGATGACCCGCAGGGTCGACACCAAGATCGGTCTCGTACTCGCGGGTGTGGGTATCGTCACCTTCGGTGTCCTCCTCGCGATCGGTTTCTTGCTCGGTCACCCCATCTACCTCGGGATTCTCGGCGTTCTGCTCGCTTTCCTCGCGATGGCGATCATCTTCGGGCGCCGGGCCGAGAAGGCGGCCTTCGGGCAGATGGAGGGACAGCCCGGCGCGGCCGCGGCCGTGCTCGACAACATCGGACGTGGCTGGACGACGACCCCCGCGGTCGCCATGAACCGCAGCCAGGACGTGGTGCACCGCGCGGTCGGCAAGGCCGGCATCGTGCTCGTCGCGGAGGGCAACCCGAACCGGGTGAAGTCGCTCCTCGCGGCCGAGAAGAAGAAGATGGCCCGCATCGTCTCCGACGTCCCGGTCAACGACTTCGTGGTCGGCACGGGCCAGGGACCCGAGGGAACGGTTCCGCTGAAGAAGCTCCGTACGACGATGCTGAAGCTGCCGCGCGTACTGACCGGCCCCCAGGTGACCGCGACCAACGACCGGCTGAAGGCGATGGGCGACCTCATGTCGAACATGCCGATGCCGAAGGGTCCGATGCCGAAGGGGATGAAGATGCCCAAGGGCGGCGGCGGCCGCGCCCGCTGACACGCTCCGCTGCTTATACGTGAACGAGGCGGGCCGGAACCTGATGGTTCCGGCCCGCCTCTCCTACGTTCGCGTGGGCCGGCGCCCGTGCTGATCACGATGCGGCTCGCGTGTCGCCGTGGTCCCGTTCGCGCAGTTCCCCGCGCCCCTAAACGCGGACCTCGACCGACTTCGCCACCCGGTCGTGCAGGCCGCGGCCGTCCCGGTCCCAGATCAGCGCCGGGATCGCGACGCACAGCAGCACCGTGCGGGCCAGTACCCGGCCGATGCCGATGCGTCCGCCGGCCTCGGAGACGACCCGCAGGCCGAAGATCCGCTTTCCGGGCGTGCAGCCGATGGTGCCGACCGTGAGCACGCCGAGTGCGAAGAAGATGAGCAGTGCCCAGTTCCCCGTCGCCTGGTTGTAGCCGTCGGTGACCAGGCCGTATGCGATCAGCATGCACAGCGCCCAGTCGACGACGAGGGCTCCGATGCGGCGGCCGGGGCGCGCGATGGAGCCGGGTCCGTGCTCGGGCAGACCGAGCTGTTCACCGCGGTAACCGAAGTCGGCGCCCGCCTGTTCCATGGCCTCACGAGGCCCGGACAGCCACGATCCCATTGCTTCCCTGTTGTCCACGCGTCAACGGTACTGCGCCGCTCTCCTGATGCGGCCCCGACCCCCGCTCCGGTTAACTTGGGCGAAACAAATGGGTCATGCTTGAGAAATCACGCCTGCATATCGTCAGGTCCCAGCGTGTGCCACCGCACCGGTCGCGCGATCGAGCTGCCAAGAGCTGCAACCCCGCCCCTCCCTGTGGGTGGGAGTAGGAGGAGTTGGATGTTCCAGAACGCCGATGAAGTCAAGCAATTCATCGCCGACGAGGACGTCAAGTTCGTCGACGTTCGCTTCTGCGACCTGCCGGGTGTGATGCAGCACTTCACGGTGCCGGCCATGGCGTTCGACCCGGACGAGGAGCTCGCCTTCGACGGCTCGTCGATCCGCGGCTTCCAGGCCATCCACGAGTCCGACATGGCGCTGCGCGCGGACCTCTCCACCGCCCGCCTGGACCCGTTCCGCCGCGACAAGACGCTGAACATCAACTTCTTCATCCACGACCCGATCACGGGCGAGCAGTACTCCCGTGACCCGCGCAACGTGGCGAAGAAGGCCGAGGCGTACCTCGCCTCCACCGGCATCGCCGACACCGCGTTCTTCGGCCCCGAGGCCGAGTTCTACGTCTTCGACTCGGTGCGCTTCGAGACCTCCGCCAACCGCTCGGTCTACGAGATCGACTCCGAAGCGGGCGCCTGGAACACCGGTTCCGAGGAGAACAACCGCGGCTACAAGGTCCGCTACAAGGGCGGCTACTTCCCGACGCCGCCGGTCGACCACTTCGCCGACCTGCGCGCCGAGATCTCCCTCGAGCTGGACAAGCACGGTCTCCAGGTCGAGCGCCAGCACCACGAGGTCGGCACGGCCGGTCAGGCCGAGATCAACTACAAGTTCAACACGCTGCTCGCCGCGGCCGACGACCTGATGCTCTTCAAGTACATCGTGAAGAACGTCGCCTGGCGCAACGGCAAGACCGCGACCTTCATGCCGAAGCCGATCTTCGGTGACAACGGCTCGGGCATGCACGTCCACCAGTCGCTGTGGGCCAACGGCGACCCGCTGTTCTATGACGAGCAGGGCTACGCGGGCCTCTCGGACATCGCCCGCTACTACATCGGCGGCATCCTCAAGCACGCCCCGTCGCTGCTCGCCTTCACGAACCCGACGGTGAACTCGTACCACCGCCTGGTGCCCGGCTTCGAGGCCCCGGTCAACATGGTCTACTCGCAGCGCAACCGCTCCGCGGCCATGCGTATCCCGATCACGGGCTCGAACCCGAAGGCCAAGCGCGTCGAGTTCCGCGCGCCCGACCCGTCGTCCAACCCGTACCTGGCCTTCGCCGCGCTGATGATGGCGGGCCTCGACGGCATCAAGAACAAGATCGAGCCGGCCGAGCCGATCGACAAGGACCTGTACGAGCTGGCTCCCGAGGAGCACGCCAACGTCCAGCAGGTCCCGACCTCGCTCCCCGCGGTCCTCGACGCCCTCGAGGCCGACCACGAGTACCTCCTGGCCGGCGGTGTCTTCACCCCCGACCTGATCGAGACGTGGATCGACTACAAGCGCACGAACGAGATCGCCCCGATCCAGCTGCGCCCGCACCCGCACGAGTTCGAGCTGTACTTCGACATCTAAGCCGTCCCGAAACCCCGGACGCGCTCGTCGCCGAGGGCCCGGTCTCCCCCTTGAGGGAGGCCGGGCCCTCGGGCGTGTCGGGAGCGGGTGAACTCCGTTGGGCGAGAAACGGCAGAACGCCCTAAACTCGGGCAAGTCGCACACGCTGACAAGCCTCGGAGGAGTGCCGTCATGAGCAATCTGTTCGTCGTCGCCTACGACGATCTCGCCACCGCCAACCAGGTCCGCGAGCGGCTCCTGCAGATGTCGAAGGAGCACCTCGTCGAGCTGGAGGACATCGTCGTCGTCGAGCGCCGGGAGTCCGACGGGAAGATCAAGCTGCACCAGGCCGTGAACCACACCGCGATGGGGGGCACGAGTGGCGCGCTGTGGGGCGGTGTCATCGGGATGCTGTTCCTGGTGCCGTTCCTGGGGGCCGCCGTGGGCGCCGCCGCAGGGGCCGCCGGTGGGGCCGTCACGGACACCGGGATCAACGACAACTTCATGAAGGAGCTCAGCCAGAACCTGCGGCCCGGAGCTGCCGCGCTGTTCGTGCTCGTCAAGCAGGCGGCCAAGGACAAGGTCGTGCCCGAGATCGCCGCGTACGGCGGTCAGCTGGTGCAGACATCGCTGAGCCACGACGAGGAGGACGCGCTGCGCGAGATCCTGCAGGACGCGCAGGCGAAGGCCCAGGCGTCAGCGTCGGCGTAGACGCAGCGGACGCACGACGGCCGCCCCGGTCCCACGTGGACCGGGGCGGCCGTCGTCGTTCGCAGAGCACCAGGGCCTGTCGTTCGGGCCAGGACCTGGTCAGGCGCTAACGGCGGATGGGGAGCTTCAGTCGCCCCTCGATGACCTCGCGGGCCACGTCCGGGAGCTTGCGCTGGTGGGAGCGCGCGTAGCCGCGCAGTCCAGCGAAGGCCGCGTCCAGAGAGAGACCGTTCTGGGCGGCGAGGATGCCCTTGGCCTGTTCGACGACGACCCGGCTGGACAGCGCGTGCTCCAACTGGCCTGCCAGCACCCGGGATTCGGCCAGTTCATGCTGGAGCGCGAGGGTGTGCCCAGCCGCCTCGGCGAAGCTGCGGGCCAGCGCGAGGGCCTCCTCGTCCAGAGTGCTGACAGGGGTGCAGAACAGGACGAGTGCGCCGGTCACGGTCTCTCGCGCGCGCAGCGGCAGCGCGGTGACCCTGCCGTGGCCGAGGGCCCGCGCGCGCGGAGTCCAGCGCGGCCAGCGGACCAGGGTGGGGTCCGCGGTGACGTCCACGTCGATGAGGGCACAGCCCGTGGTGCGGACGTCGTGGCCGGGGCCCTCTCCCCAACGGACGACGGCGTCGGACAGGGCGCGCAGCTCAAGATCGGTGCCGCCGCACTGCACCGGCGCGCGGGGGTCGGGCGCGTACTCCACCTTCGCCCCGCTCGCGCCGAACAGCGTGCTGCCGCCGTGTGCGAGCGTGGCGAGCAGGGTGCGCGTGTCGAGCGGTTCGCGAACGGCGTCCCCCATCAATTGGGCGAAGAACTCGGCGACTTCCTGGTCTTGCAGCGTCACGGTGAGACCTCTCAACCGAGTTTCAGATGTCCGTCGACGATATCGCGGGCGATGTCCCCGATGGGGCGGCCGTCGGCGAAGGACCGGGCCTTGACCAGTTCCAGCGCGTCCGCGACACGGCAGCCGAGCTGGACGGCCACCATACCCGCGGCCTGGTGGACCTCGGCCCGGTAGTCGATGTCGCCGAAGAGGCCGGGTACCGCGTCCTTGCCGAGAAACACACTGCGGGTCAGAGCATCTGCGACCTGACTGACGATCGGGGTGGGCGCGGCCGCGGAAGACGCGCTGAAGACCGCCAGCGCACCTATGCAGGCCTCGGCCGACTTCAGCGGTACGGCGACCACCTGGCCGAATCCGAGTGCCTCGAAGGCCGGTCCGTAGCCGGGCCAGCGGGAGGCGAGGGCCGTGCCCGTCGCGACGACGGGGCTGCGCGCGAGGACCGAGTCGCGGGCCGGACCCTCGCCGAGCACGTACTCCAGGTCCTGCGCGTCGCGGGCGGACCGGTCGGAGGAGGCGGTCGCCACCTGGTTCTGCTGGGCGTCTACGAGAGTGACGGCGACACTGCCGACGCCGCAGGCCTCGGCGACTCCCGTCATGAACGGCGGCGGCGGCCCCCCGCTGCGCCGTGAGTCGGCGACGCGGCGGGCGTGCCCCGCCAGGAGCTCCGCGGCGACCTGGTGACGGGTCGCGGTGGACCGGTGCAGCAGGCCCATCCTGAGGTGCGTCACGTCGCCCGAGTACTCCGCGAGGTCCTCGTACCTTTCCGCGAGGCGGAACTCCCGGTCGGCGCGCTCCTGCGCACGGACCGAGCGCTGCCAGGCAGCTGCCACCTGCTCGGGCGAGGGCAACCCGCCCCAGGGTTCCATGCCTCTCAGCGTACGCCCACCAGGTCAGGGCGCACCGTTGCTCCGCTCTTCTTCCATCAGCAGGACGACGCCGCCGCGATGCCCGTCGAAGGAGCTGCATGTCACGGTGCAAGTGATGCTGCGGCCGAGACGGTTGACCGCGTCGATCACTACGGGGGCGCTGCGCTTGCGCGTCTTGAGGCACTCGTCCACGGCCTCGCGCAGCTGGTTGGTGGGGAGCCCGAAGTCGAGGCCGAAGAACAGCTCCTCGATGACCTCGTCCTGGCGCAGCCCCCACAGCTCGGCGGCGCCCCGGTTCCAGCTCTTGACGCTGAGGCCCTTGTCGAGGACGACGACGGCGGCCGCGACGGAGCCGAGGACGCCCTCCAGGAAGGCGCGGGTCTCGTCCAGCTCCTCGCTGCGGATCCGCATCTCCTCGTTCATGGTCTCCAGTTCCTCGTTGCCGGACTGGAGTTCCTCGTTCGTGGTCTCCAACTCCTCGTTCGTGGACTGGAGTTCCTCGTTCGTGGTCTCCAACTCCTCGATGGAGGACTGGAGCTCCTCATTGGTGGTCTCCAACTCCTCGTTCGTGGACTGGAGTTCTTCGTAGGCCGTCTCCAGGTCCTCGCGTACGCGCTTGACTTCGGCCTTGAGCTGGGTGGCCACGGTGACGTCGGTGAACGTGATGTTGGTGGCGGCCGGCAGACCGCCCGTTCCGACGAGGGGCTGGACCAGGATGTCGTAGAACTGGATCTCGTCGCCGACCCTGCGCTCGGCCCCGTTCACCCGCAGCGAGCGGCGCTCGTGCGTGGCCTGGTCGATCAAGGAGCGCAGTTCGACGGGGCGGTAGGAGATCTCCAGGTCCTGGAAGGGGCGCCCGATGTCGTTCGCGGTCAGGCCGAACTGGACGCGGGCGTGGCTGTTGATGAGGACGACCATGCCCTCGGTGTCCACCGCGAGGGCCGCGCCGGGCGAAGCGTCCAGGATCAGGTCGCGCAACTGCCGGGTGCGCGCCATGTTCTGCATCTCGCTGCCCATGCTGGCGCGCAGCTTCACCGGGGCCGGCTGGTACGGCGCCTGCGCGTTGCCGGGGCGGCGGCGGAAGATGCGCTGGCGCATGCTGATGACGTCGAACCGGTCTGCGTCGTTGAGCAGCATCTCGGCCTTGCCGAGGAACAGGAAGCCGCCCTCGCGCAGCGCGAAGTGGAACCGGTCGACGATCTGGGTCTGCGCCTCGACGTTGAAGTACATCAGGGCGTTGCGGCAGACCAGCAGGTCGAGGCGGGAGATGGGGGCGTCGCGGGTGATGTCGTGGCGGCCGAAGATGACGCGGCGGCGCAGGTCGGAGCGGAAGCTGAACTGCGAGCCGTTCTGCTCGAAGTACCTCTCGCGCAGCTCCTGGCTGAGCGACTCCAGGGCCTTGGCGGGATAGAGGCCGGTGCGGGCGTCGCGCAGCGCCTCGTCGTCAACGTCCGTGCCGTAGATCTTGACGCGGTTGAGGGCTTCCTGGAGGCCGAGGGCCTCCGCGAACATGATGGCCAGCGAGTAGGCCTCCTCGCCGCTGGAGCAGCCCGCGCTCCACACCCGGATGTCGTCCTCCGGGCCGAGCTGGGCGAGGAGTTCGGGGATGACCTCGCGCTGCAGGTACGTCCAGGCGTCCGAGTCGCGGAAGATCGAGGTGACGTTGATCAGGATGGTGTTGAAGAGTGCGTTGAATTCATCCGCGTTCGTCTCGAGCTGGTCCCGGTAGTCGGCGTACGAGTCGATGCCCACGTCCGACATGCGTTTGCGGATGCGGCGGCCCAGGGACGAGCGTTTGTATCCGGTGAAGTCGAACCCGCGGGCGTCCCGCAGGAACCGGAGCAGCTCCTCCAGTTCCTCGTCGGTCTCCGCGTCGCGCGGCGCCTCACTCATCGTCCGTCTACCTACTGCCTCTTCGTGCCGACAAGCCCGCGGATGACCGCGGGGATTTCTTCCAGGGGCAGCACGAAGTCCACTGCCCCCTTGCCCACTGCCGCCTCCGGCATGCCCCGGAACTCCGCGGTCCCGGGATCCTGCGCGATCACGGTACCGCCCCGCGTCTTCACGGCGTCGACTCCCATGGCCCCGTCGTTGCCCGTGCCGCTCAGGACGACGGCGATGGCGCGCGGGCCGTAGGTACCGGCGACGGACTCGAAGAGCAGGTCGGCGGAGGGCCGCAGGAAGTGGACGAGCTCGCTCTGGGTGAGGGCGAGGGTGCCGTCGGGGCCGACGAGGAGGTGGCGGTCGGGCGGGGCGATGTAGATCGTGCCGGAGCGGGCGACTTCCTCCTGCTCGGCGAGTTTGACGGTCAGTTCGGAACGGCGGCCGAGGATGTCGGCGATGACCGTGCGGTGCCGGGGGTCCAGGTGCTGGACGATGAGGACGGGGAGCGGGAAGTCGCCGCCGAGGCCGCCGAGGACCGTCATCAGGGCATGAATGCCGCCCGCGGACGCGGCTACCGCGACGACGGCGTAGTTGTCCGCGGAGTCGGTGTTGTCGGCGGGGTCGGGCTTCGGCATGGAATCTCCCCTGGGAGTGGCGCGTGCGGTCCGGGTGCGGGTCCTTCCTTGGCCCTTCCTTGGCCCTTCCCTGCCCGATTGTGGTGGTTCACATCATCCTCCGTGCCCTCTTGCCGGTCACGCCCCCGGCGTCGCCGTCAGCACCCCCGAGGAGATCGCCTTGCGCAGCGTCCCGTGGTCGTCGAGGGTCTGGTCCGCGTAGTGCAGGGCGAACGCGGCGACCGCGCGGTCGAAGCCGTCCTTGCCGCCGAGGTAGGCCGCGAGCGCGATGCGGTCGCCGGAGCGGGCGTGCGCGCGGGCGAGGGCGGTGCCGCACAGCCGGGCGTAGGCGAGGAGTTCGTCGGGCGGCATGACGGTGACGTCGGCGGCGCCCTTCATGTCGCGCAGCTGGCGCCAGTAGAAGGAGCGGCCCTGTGGTCCCGTCATCCAGCCGAGGAAGATGTCGCTCGCGGCCTGGAGGAGGCGCTGGCCCGACACGACACGATGACCCGGATGGATGTACGGGCCGTGGTTCGGGATGTGCTCCTCGACGACGGACCGGTTGGCCTCCTTGATCTGGAGGAAGAGGGGGTCGTCGGCGTCACGGCCGGCGAGCAGCACGATGAAGCACCTGGTTCCCACGCTGCCGACGCCGACGACCTTGCGGGCCGCGTCGACGAAGCGGTAGCGGTCGAGCAGGCGGCGGCGTTCCTCGGCGAGCGTGGAGCGGTAGTCGCCGAACATCTTGCGGACGGCCGCGGCGTCGGAGACACCGGCCGGTTCGAGGAGCGGCGGGTCGTATGCGATGCGGCGGCGGCCGTCGGGAGTGGTCTCCGTGAGCTTGCCGAGGGCGTGCAGGCTGGTCCGCCGGGTGGCCTGGGCGAGGGTGTGCTCGGCGCGGCGCCGGTGGCGCGCCGAGCGGATGAGCGGGAGCAGCGCGTGGGCGTCGATCCGCTCGTACCAGACGGTGAGCTCACCGAGTGAGGCCAGGCGGCGCATGGTGGTGCGGTACGCGGTGACGGAGGCGAGGACCGCCAGGTGGGCCTGCTTGTCGGAGTGGCCGTTGTCGCGGGCGGCGACGGCTATGGAGGCGGCGAGGCGCTTGACGTCCCACTCGAAGGGGCCCGGGTACGTCTCGTCGAAGTCGTTGAGGTCGAAGAGCAGGGCGCGGTCGGGCGCGGCGAACAGGCCGAAGTTCAACAGGTGGGCGTCACCGCAGAGTTGGACGGTGAGGCCCGTGTGGGGTGTCGCCGCGAGGTCGCCGGTCATCACGGCCGCTGCGCCACGCAGGAAGGCGAACGGGCTCGCCGCCATCCGGCCGTAGCGGATGGGCAGCAGGTCGCGGAGCCGGTCGGCGCCCTGCCGCTCCAGGGTCACGACGGGGTCGGGGCGGTCGGCTGACGGGATCCACGGGCCGTGCGAGGAGCGGGGGCTGTGCCGGCGGGCCCGTCGGCCCAGGGCGGCGCGTTCGGCGGGGCTGCTCATGGCGGGGCGCCCCGCCGGTCAGTGCCGCAGGGCGCGGGAGACATCGGCGGTGATGTCTCCGTCGAGGGAGTGGGTGCTGCGCGCGGTGGCGTCCTTGGAGCCGCCGCCCTTCACGTCGTTCACGTTGAGCACGACGGTGTCCACCAGCTTGCCGTCACCGTTCTTGAAGCCGACCTGGACGACGTACGACTTGGTGTCCGACGTGCCGTTGTCGACGGTGACGGGCACCGTGGTGCGGTTCCCTTCGGAGTTCACGTCGCCGAGCTTCACGTCGCCCTTGGCGTCGACGCCGTCCTTGAAGTCGTCGAACTTCCGCTGCGCCTCCGCGGTCGCCGACGCCACGACGTCCGAGGCCCTGGACGCCGCGGAGGAGGCGGCGGAGGCGGCCTTCGACGCGGCGCCGGAGGGGGTGTCGCCGTCGTCGGAGCAGCCGGCCGCGGCCACGGTCAGGGCCGCCACGCACAGGGCCGCGCCCACCGCTCGGGCGCCTCGCGCACCTCGTCGTACGTCCGCCATCGCCGACACCTCCGCTCGAGCACCACTGCAGGTCGCTCAAGTCAACGGTGGGGCAGGGTCGGGGCGCATGCCAAGGGGTGCAAACAGGTGACCTTCGCGGCAGGGCCGAGGGCAGGATGTGCCGTATGAACACGAAGAGCACGGGGACCGTGCGGCACATCGGTGACGACGAGCGGCGCGCGCGGCTCGCCCGCGCGCACCTCCTCGCCCCCTCGGCGCGCGCGGACCGCGCCGAGGACGTCGCGCGCTCGCTCGTGGCGCTGCACGGGACGGATCCGGCGACCGTGTATCTGGCGGTGGGCGCGCGGCTCGCGGATGCCTCCGGGACCGTCGCGGACGTCGAGCGGGCACTGTACGAGGACCGCAGCCTGGTGCGGATGCACGGGATGCGGCACACGGTGTTCACGTTCCCGGCCGGTCTTGCCCCCGTCGTGCACGCGTCGACCGGGCTCGCGGTGGCGGCGAAGGCGCGGGCCGCGCTGCTGGGGGACATGGTGGGCGGGAGCGACGGGCGGCTCACGCCGGAGTGGCTGGCGGAGGTGGAGGCGTCGGCGCTGGCCGCCCTTGAGCGGCGCGGGGAGGCGACGGTGACCGAACTCGTCGCGGACGAGCCGCGGTTGCGGGAGCGGTTCACGTACGGGCGGGGCAGGAGCTACGAGGCCGAGCACACCGTGTCGGCGCGGCTCATGCGGGTGCTCGGGGTGGAGGGGCGGGTCGTACGGGGCCGGCCGCTCGGCTCGTGGACCTCGACGCAGTTCCGGTGGGCGATCGCGCCGCCGCATCCGGAACTGCCGGTCGCCGAGGCGCAGGCGGAGCTGCTCGGGCTGTGGCTGGGGGCGTGCGGGCCCGCCACGGAGGGGGACCTCAAGTGGTGGACGGGGTGGAAGGTCACGGACGTGCGCAAGGCGCTCGCCGCGGTGGGGGCGGTGGAGGTGTCGCTGGACGGCGGCGGCACGGGGTACGTGTTGGCGGACCAAGTGGACCCGGTGGACGGTGACTTGGAGTCGTGGGCGGCGCTCCTGCCGGGGCTCGATCCGACCGCGATGGGGTGGCAGGAGCGGGACTGGTACTGCCCGCCGGAGCTGCGTCCCGCGCTCTTCGACGGGAGCGGGAACATCGGGCCGACGGTGTGGTGGGGCGGGCGTGTGGTCGGCGGGTGGGGGCAGCGGGCGGATGGTGAGGTGGTGTGGCGGCTGTTGGACGCGTCCGGTGGGGGCCGGGTGCGGCGGGCCGTGGCGGAAGAGGCGGCCCGCCTCACCTCCTGGCTGGGCGGTACGCGGGTCACACCACGGTTTCGTACGCCGCTGGAGAAGGAGTTGAGCACTTCAAGCCCCGCCGGCGATTGAGGCGCGGCCGGGGTGGCTTCCCACGCCACGGGGGGGCCCCCCCGCCCCCCCGGGGGCCCCCCCCCCCCGGGGGGGGGTGGGGGCCCCCCCCCCCCCCCCGCGGGCGCAAAAACGCCCGGGGCGGCGCGGGGGGGGCCCGGGGCCCCCCCGGGACGCCCACCCCCCCCCACCCCC
>NZ_JBIWLG010000023.1:27387-69942 GCF_044766085.1 Streptomyces sp. NPDC102360
GGCGCCGCGCGCCCCCCCGGCCCCGCGGGGGGGGGGGGCGCCCCCCCCCCCGGCCGGGGCCGCCCGGCCGCGGCCCCCCCCCCCCCCCCCCCCCCCCCCCCCCCCCCCCCCCCCCCCGGCCGGGGTGGCTTCCCACGCCACGGGGCTCCGCCCCGGACCCCGCTGCTCAATCGCCGCAGGGGCTCAAATTTGCCGGCCGGGCTTGATTGGCTACCGGCTGTAGCGCATCAACGCCCGCACCATGTGGCACGTCGTGTCGGACGGGGGATGGATTCCGACCATGTCGGCCGTGGCGCGGATCTTGTGGTTGTGGGCCTGGCTGGGGACGTAGACGCCGGAGTCGAGCAGGGCTATCGCCAGGCGCATGGCCTTCAGGCGGCGGTTGTGAGTGATGTACCAGTCGCGCGGGCGTCCCGCGGGGAGCGGCCTCTTCGCGAGTGGCGTGTACGGCAGATCGATCAGCATCGGAGCGGCGGCAGCGGGCACAGGCATCCTCCTGTCGCGAACGTCCGAGAGCCCCCGTAGCCCTCGAACACTGCTTCTATTCTACTGCCGACCACTGACAAAAGCCGCTGGCCAGGGCCGACTTGAGGCCCGCCGCACGGCTTCACTCGCGTACCGTCGTCCCCATGGAGATCTGGATCAACCCGGCCTGTTCGAAGTGCCGCAGCGCGCTCACCCTGCTCGACGCGGAGGGCGCCGACTACACGGTGCGCCGCTACCTGGAGGACGTGCCCGCTCCCGACGAGATCCGCGCCGTGCTCGGCCGGCTCGGCCTCGAACCGTGGGACATCACGCGCACCCAGGAGGCCGACGCGAAGGAGCTCGGGCTGAAGGACTGGGCGCGCGACGCGGACAGCCGTGAGCAGTGGATCGAGGCGCTCGCCGCGCACCCGAAGCTGATCCAGCGCCCGATCATCACGGCCGAGGACGGCACGGCGGTGGTGGGCCGCAGCGAGGAGGCGGTACGGGAGGTGCTCGGCCGGGGCTGAGTTCCGCCAACTCCTGTGTGAGCCACGTTACTTGAGCGGACAGGTTCGGCCACTCGTACGTAACGGCGTGCGCAACAACGTGCATCTCACGACAGGAGGCGCGCATGTCACGCAGGAGAACTCTGGGCCCGACGAAGCGGCTCGCCCTCACGGCGGCCGCGGCGGTGGTCGCGGGCGGCGGGGCGTTCGCCCTCGCGGCCACCAGCAACGCGTCGCAGGTCGATCAGGGCGCCCAGGGCGGGGCGCAGAGCTCGGCCGTGTGCGAGGGACTGAGCACCGCGCTCGCCAACAACCAGAAGTTCATCGACGGGCAGAAGGCGAACCCCGACGCCCAGTCCGAGGCCCGCATCGCCAACCGCGAAGCGGTGCTCGCGGAGATCAAGCGGAAACAGGAGGCCTCCGGCTGCGATACGGGGGCGGGGGGCGGGTCCGCCGCGGACGCGAGCACCCCGTCGGCCGACGCTTCCGCCTCCGCCTCCGGTGACCAGGTCTGTGCCGGGCAGCAGGTGACGCTCTCCGGGGAGGGTGGGGCGCCGGCCGCGTCAAGCGACCAGTTCCCGGCGGGCACGCAGCTGAAGGTGACCAACCTCGACAACGACAAGTCCACGACCGTCGAGGTCACCTCCACGTCCGGGTCCTGCGCCCTGCTCAACAACGCCGCTTTCGAGCAGGTGCGGGAGCCCGGCAAGTTCCTGATCCGCAACGCCCGCATCGAAAAGGTGGGGTAACCGGCACACCGCGCACATCGCATACAGGGGCACGGGCCACATCCCGCCCCGCGACACTCAGGTAACACGGGGTTCACAAACGGGCAACGGTCGGGAAATCCCCTGGTGACAGGCTCCCGCTAGTTCGAGACCCGCGTGAATGAGGATGTGGCCCGTGACCTTCAAGGCTGAGTACATATGGATCGACGGCACCCAGCCGACGGCCAAGCTGCGTTCGAAGACGAAGGTCATGGCGGGCTCCGCCGCGTCGTCGGGGGGACTCGACACGCTCCCCCTCTGGGGCTTCGACGGGTCCTCCACCAACCAGGCCGAGGGCCACGCCTCCGACCTCGTGCTGAAGCCGGTCGCCCAGTACCCGGACCCGATCCGCGGCGGTGACGACATCCTCGTCATGTGCGAGGTCCTGAACATCGACATGACGCCGCACTCCTCCAACACGCGTGCCGCGCTCGCCGAGACCGAGGCGCAGTTCGGCTCCCAGGAGCCGATCTTCGGCATCGAGCAGGAGTACACCTTCTTCGAGGGCGACCGCCCGCTCGGCTTCCCGGTCGGCGGCTTCCCCGCCGCGCAGGGCGGCTACTACTGCGGCGTCGGCACCGACGAGATCCACGGCCGTGACGTCGTCGAGGCCCACCTCGAGAACTGCCTGACGGCGGGTCTCGCAATCTCCGGCATCAACGCCGAGGTCATGCCGGGCCAGTGGGAGTTCCAGGTCGGCCCCGTCAGCCCGCTGGAGGTCTCCGACCAGCTGTGGATCGCCCGCTGGCTGCTCTACCGCACCGCCGAGGACTTCAAGGTCTCCGCGACCCTCGACCCCAAGCCGGTCAAGGGCGACTGGAACGGTGCGGGCGCGCACACCAACTTCTCCACGAAGGCGATGCGCGAAGGCTACGACGCGATCATCACCGCGTGCGAGTCGCTCGGCGAGGGCTCCAAGCCCCTCGACCACGTGAAGAACTACGGCGCCGGCATCGACGACCGCCTCACCGGTCTGCACGAGACCGCCCCGTGGGACGAGTACAAGTACGGCGTCTCCGACCGCGGCGCCTCGGTCCGCATCCCCTGGCAGGTCGAGCGGGACCGCAAGGGCTACATCGAGGACCGCCGCCCGAACGCCAACGTCGACCCGTACGTCGTGACGCGACTGCTCGTCGACACCTGCTGCGCCGCCCTGGAGAAGGCCGGCCAGGTCTGACGGTTCCGGCCTGGTCCTGATCGGGATCCGGCCATCCGCTTCGGGAGGGTGTCCACATTGTGTGGGCGCCCTCTCGCATCCGTGACGCATCTGTTTCAATGAAGTCATGGCCAGCCATTACCGGAACAGCAGCTCGTGGGGTCGTCGGCACGACCTCGAGCCGTTCTGGCCGTCCCGCCAGCACCACGATTTCGACCGTGTGTGTCGCCGCGTGAGGAACGCGCGGGCCCTCTAAAGCCGTTGACCCGACCGTCACGGCCTTCGGTCCGCGCGCACGACGTACGTCCTTCTCCCCGACGTCCCCTCGCGCGAAAGAGTCGACCATGCCGCACGCCCTGCTGACCGACCCGCTCATCTCCGTCGACACCGCCTGCCGCACGGTGCACGTCGCGGGCCGCCAACTCGACCTCACCTACCTGGAGTTCGAGCTGCTCGCCCACCTCGTCGGGCACCCGCACCGCGTGCACACCCGCGACACCCTCGTCCACACCGTGTGGGGATACGGGCATGTGGGCGACGGCCGCACCGTCGACGTCCATGTCGCCCGGCTGCGCCGGAAGCTGGGCGCCGAGTACCGGGACACCATCCGTACGGTGCGCCGCGTCGGCTACAAGTACACGCCGCCCACCACCAGTTGAGGTGAATTCCGGGGGCCGATTGAACAGGGTCGGCCCCCGTTGCGTACGTAGTCCCATGGGACGCACCTCACGGAAACGGCGCTCATCGCTGGCGACGCGCATGACCATCGCGTCGGCCGCACTGCTCCTGGGCGGAGGTGGGCTGGTCGCGGTCAACGTGTACGCGTCGGCCCACGAGGACTCCGCCAACGGGCAGGACGCGGGCAGCGGGACGCAACAGACACAGCAGACGCAACAAGTGGCCACCATCGACTGTCCGGACGTCGGCGCGCAGCTGTCCGACGTGCCGGGCGGCGCCCGCGACGAGGTCGACGGTGAACTCGCCACCCTGGACACCCAGATCACGCAGGCCTACCAGCGGCTCTCCTCGACGCGGGACGCGGCCGCGCGGGACCCGCGGTTCGTACAGAACAGCATCATGGATCCGCTGAAGAAGAACCGGAGCACCATCCTTGAGCGGATCCGCCTGGAGATGGAGCGCCGCGGCGGGCAGGCACCCGACGGCATGAACGACATGGCCGAGTGCACCGCTCAGCCGAAGGAGGGCGAGCAACCCCCGGCCGACGGCGGAAACCAGGGCGACGGCTCGGATCAAGGCGGCGGGGACCAGGCCGGTGGCGACCAGAGCGGTGGCGATCAGGCCGGCGGCGACCAGCAGCAGGGCAACGGCGGACAGGCCGGCAACGGGCCCGTCGCCGACGACTTCGCCGACATCACCAAAGTCCAGCCCAACGTCCAGAAGCCCCAGAACGGCGACAACGCCTCCACCGGCACCTTCACCACCCGCTGCGGCCAGAACGAGAACAAGAAGTTCAACACCGACAACCTCATCGTGGCGCCCGGCGTGACCAACGGCGCGCACCACTTGCACGACTACGTGGGCAACCAGGACAACGACGCCTTCTCCAGCAACGACGACCTGGCGAACGCCGGCACCAGCTGCCGGAACCAGGGCGACAAGTCGACGTACTACTGGCCGGTCGTCCGCGTACAGGACGGCTCGAAGGACTTCGACGCCGACAAGGACGGCGGCGGCAAGGAAGGCAACGTCGGCAAGATCCTGCAGGCCCAGAAGGCGAGCATCAAGTTCGTCGGGAGCCCGCAGAGCGAGGTCGTCGCCATGCCGAAGTTCCTGCGCATCATCACCGGCGACGCCAAGGCCTTCACCAACGGCACGGCGAACGCGAACGCGCACTGGAGCTGCACCGGTTTCGAGGACCGCCAGTTGACGGACAAGTACCCGCTGTGCCCCGACGGTTCGAAGGTGGTACGCAGCTTCGCGTTCCAGAGCTGCTGGGACGGGCAGAACATCGACAGTGCCAACCATCGCACTCACGTGGCATTCGCCGACCAGGCCGGCAACTGCCCGCAGAATTTCAAGGCCATCCCGCAGCTGAAGATGCGCCTGGTGTACGACGTGCAGACGCCGACGATCGAGAACGGGCAGGTGAAGAACCCGTTCGCGGTGGACGGCTTCCCCGAGCAGCTGCACAAGCCGATCACGGATCATGACGACTTCATCAACGTCTTCGACGACCAGACCATGCGGAAGGTCGTGGACTGCATCAACAAGGGCGATCGCTGCACCTGAGCGATCGCCCCACCCCGGCCGCTGCGTGGCCGGCTCAGCGGCGAACCTCGTACCCGGAGAGCTACCCCGCCTCGTGACCCCCACCACCGCTACTCCCCGTGTGGTGCGAGTCGGGCCTCTCCAGGGTCCCGCCGAGCCGGCCGCGCAGCTTCGTGAGCTGTGCGGCGCCGCCGACCGCGATCCACTTGGGTCCGACGAGGTAGACGCCGCCGTAGTCGTTGGCCTCGTCGAACCACTGGGCCTGGCCCGTATCGGTGGTGAAGGTGGCGAGGATGTAACGGCCGTCCCCCGAACCGCAGTTGGCCTGCCGGATATCGGCCGCGTCGGTCTGGATGTCGGGGCGGCAGCCCACCTCCTTCGCGAGGTGCTCCAGGCTCCCGGAGGCCGTACGGGGGATCTTCGGCGTGTCGTCCTTCGGGGCCCCGCCGGAGCCGCCCGAGCCGCACCCGGTCGCGGCCGCGAGCAGCACGGCCGTCGCCACCAGCATTTTCCTCATTGCGCTCTCCTGTCCCGTACGTTCCGTTGCTACCGTGCGCCGCACCAACCGCGACGCAAGGGGGGTACACGTATGTCCGCACCATCGCGACGCACTGTTCTCGGCACGACGGCCGCCATCGGCCTCGGCACGGCCCTGGGGGCCGGTGCCCCGGCCGCCCAGGCGGCTCCGCGGCCCGTGGCCGCGAGGGAGGTGCCCGTTCTTGATACGGCTGAGGCGCGCGCGGCACTCAACCGTCAACTGCCGCACCACGCGGACCAGTTCCGTCTCAGACTGCTGGCCGCGAGCGGCACGGAGGACCGTTTCCGGGTGACCGGGACGCAGGGCCGCATCACGGTGTACGCGACGACCCCGGCGACGCTGCTCGCCGGGGTCCACTGTTTTCTGAAGTACGAATGCGGGGCGCACATCGCCTGGAACGGCTCCCAGCTGGACCTCCCCGACCGCCTCCCGGCCCCCTCGAAGACACTGGAGCGCAGCACCCCGCTCCCCCACCGCTTCGCGCTCAACGACACCAACGACGGCTATACGGCACCCTTCGCCGACTGGTCGTACTGGGAGCGCGAGATCGACATCCTCGCGCTGCACGGCTGCAACGAGGTGCTGGTCATCGCCGGCATGGAGGCCGTCTACCACCGCCTCCTCAAGGACTTCGGCTACAGCGACGAGGAGTCCCGGGCCTGGCTGCCCGCCCCGTCCCACCAGCCGTGGTGGCTGCTGCAGAACCTCTCCTCGTACGGCGGTCCACTGTCGCCCGAACTGATCGAGCGGCGGGCGGAGTTGGGGCGGAGAATCGTCGACCGGCTGCGCGCGCTCGGGATGAAACCGGTGATGCCCGGCTACTACGGGCACGTACCGAAGGAGTTCGTGGCACGCAACGGCGGGGACGCGCACGTCGTCCCGCAGGGCACGTGGCACGGCTTCGAGCGCCCCGACTGGCTCGACCCGCGCACCGACGCCTTCGCGCAGGTGGCGGAGGCGTTCTACGGGCACCAGAAGGACCTGTTCGGCGAGATCGGCGCCTTCAAGATGGACCTGCTGCACGAGGGCGGTACGGCCGGTGACGTGCCGGTCCCGGACGCGGCGCGCGGCGTCGAGAAGGCGCTCCAGAAGAACCGTCCCGGCGCGACGTGGGTGATCCTCGGCTGGGAGGCGAACCCGCTGCCCGAGCTGATCGACGCGATCGACAAGAAGAAGATGCTGATCGTGGACGGGGTCTCCGACCGGTTCACGTCCGTCACCGACCGCGAGAAGGACTGGGGCGGCACCCCGTACGCGTTCGGCACGATCCCCAACTTCGGCGGGCGTACGACGATAGGGGCCCGCGCGCACATCTGGGAGCAGAAGTTCTTCGCGTGGCGCGACAAGCCGGACAGCGCGCTGGCAGGTACGGCGTACCTGCCGGAGGGCACCGACCGGGACCCGGCGGCGTTCGAGCTGTGGTCTGAACTCGCCTGGATGGACGGGAAGGTGGACCGGGCCGCCTGGTTCGCCTCGTACGCCGACTTCCGCTACGGGCGCCGCGACAAGGACGCCCGCGCCGCCTGGCAGGCGCTGCACGACACGGCGTACCAGCACACGGCGACCGAGCGCTCGGACCCGCACGACTCGCTCTTCGCTGCCCGCCCCGACCTGGCGGCCGACCGCGCCTCCGTCTATGCGCCGCGCGCCCTCGCCTACGACCCGGGCCGCTTCGACGCGGCGCTCTCCGGACTCCTGGGCGTGGAAGGGAAGTTGAGACGCAGCGCGGCCTACAAGTACGACCTCGTGGACGTGGCGCGGCAGGCCCTCGCGCACCGCAGCCGCCAGCTCCTGCCGCAGCTGAAGGCGGCCTACGCCGACAAGGACCGGGCCGCCTTCACGGCACTTTCGACGCTGTGGCTGAAGCTGATGCGGCTCTCGGACGACGTGACGGGCACCAACGGGGCGTTCCTGCTCGGGCCGTGGATCCGGGATGCCCGGAATCTCGCCACGAACGACGCCGAGCGCGCCGAGTTCGAGCGCTGCGCGAAGGTGCTGATCACGGTGTGGGGCGACCGGGCCACGTCCGACCCGGGCAACCTCCACGAGTACGCCAACCGCGACTGGCACGGCCTGATCGCGGACTTCTACCTGCCGCGCTGGCAGAAGTGGCTGGACGAGCTGTCCGACGCGCTGGCCGCGGGCCGGGAGCCCGCGAAGGTCGACTGGTTCGCGTTCGAGGAACCCTGGACGCGCGAGCGCAAGGACTATCCGCTGCGGGCGTACGGCGACCCGTACCGGACGGCCGCGAAGGTGCGTGATGTCCTCGCCCGCGCCCCGTACCAGGGTTCGGTGAAGGTCACCGCCGAGCCGGCCGCCTTCCCGCCGGGCGGGCACGCGCGCGTGGCGGCCACGTTCCGCAATGTCAACGGGCTGCGCGCGACGGGCCGCGTCGACTTCGAGCTCAAGGGCATCACCGCCGAGCCGGCCGGTGCCACGTCGCTGCCGGGCGTGGCGCCGGCCGGGGAGGGCACGGTGGTCTGGCAGGCGAGCGCGCCCGGCACCCCGCTCGACAAGCCGCTGCGCCCGCTCCCCTACACGATCGACGTCCAGTACGGTCCGGCCGGCGAGGAGCGGATCACCTACGTCCACAAGGGCACGCTGTTCGAGGCCGGGCCGGTGGCCGAGGGCTGGCGGACGTACAGCGACAACGCGGCGGTCTTCGGGCAGCTCGACGAGCGGTTCGCGATCGACGGCGGCGGCGCCGACCTGTGGAAGGGCACGGCGGAGTTCGGCGCGCTGTACCGCGCGAACGCGTTCCGGGACGGTTCGGTGGCGGTGGTGCGGGTGGACGCGCAGGCGGTGACGGGCCCGTGGGCGCGCGCCGGGATCATGGTGAGCGACTCCATCGGCGGCTCGGGATCCCTGGGCTTCGCGAACCTGTCCGTCACGCCCGCCAACGGCGTCGTCCTCTCCTACGACTCCACCGGGGACGGCACCCTCGACACGTACAAGCGGATCACCGGGATCAAGGCGCCGGTGCTGCTGCGGCTGTCCCGGGCGGGCGACTCGTACACCGGGGAGTGCTCGACGGACGACGGCGCCACGTGGCGCACCGTCGCGACGGTGCCGGCGCCGCGGCTCGCCTCGGCGCAGGGCGTGGGCATGTTCATGAGCGCGACGAACGGCGGGAACGGTACGCGGGGCACGGTGGAGTTCAGCGGCTGGAAGCTGAGCTGATCCGGTCCCCGCAACTCCGGTGACACCGGGGCGCCGCTGTGTGAGAGTGCCCCGGTGACCATCGAGAGCAGTGACAGCGGCAGCGGCAGCGGCAGCAGCGACTGGGAAGAGCGGATCGCGGCCGCGTGGGCGACGATCGACTCTTACGACGAGGCGAGCGCGGGGGAGTTCCGCGCGCTCGTCGACGGGCTCGCCGCCGAGTTGCCCGCCGACAGCCCCGTCGCCGCGTTCGAGCGGGCCTCGGCCTTCGACTCGACCGGCCACTCCGACAAGGCCGTCCCGCTGTACCAGGAGGCGCTGCGGCTCGGCCTGAGCGGCTACCGGGCCCGGCGTACGAAGATTCAACTGGCCAGTTCACTGCGGAACATGGGGCGCCCGGAGGAGGGTGTCGCGCTGCTCGAACCGGAATTGACCGCTCCTGGCGACGAGTTGGACGACGCGGTGCGGGCGTGCCTGGCGCTGTGCCTGTCGAGCCTCGGCCGCGACAGGGAGGGCCTCGCCCTGGTGCTCGGCGCGCTGGCGCCCCATCTGCCCCGATACCAGCGGTCGATGGCGAACTACGCGAAGGCGCTGGTCGTGTCCGAATAGGCCCGTGCGGGGAGTGACGGCTGTGACCATCCCACGATTCGCTCGTTCAGCTGAACGTGCAGTCAAAGGTGCAGCAGCAATCCACGCCCCCGTCCGCAGCGCCGGCCGCCGTCATCGACGTCGAGCAGGCCGAGGCCGCCCTGGTCGAGCACTACCCACGACTGGTACGGCTCGCCTACCTCGTGCTGCCGCCGGGCCTCGGCCGCAACCGCCGCGTGCTGACCGCCCACTCGGTCGTCCAGCGGGCGCTCCCCCGCGGCCGTACCGCGGACGCGCCCGCCCCGATCCCGGCCCAGCGCGACTCCGCCGGCCGCACCGGCGACCCCGGCTTCGCCTACGTACGCCTGAAGGTGCTGCGCAGCGCCCTGGAGGCGGGCCTTCCGCTGCGGCGCATGGCCTGGCCCAAGCGGGCGCAGCTGCCGCCGCTGCTGCCGCAGGTGTGGGGTCTCAGGCTGTTCCCGAAGTCCGGCGGCGCCGATGAACTCGCCCTGGACCAGCAGCTTTCCGCGCTGAGCGGCCCCGCCCGCGCGGCGTACGTACTGCGCGGCCTGGAGCGCCTCGACGACGCCGCCGTCCGCGCGGTCCTCACCGAGGCGGGCTGCACGCAGGAGGACGCGGCCGCGGCCCTCGCAGAGGCGCGCGGCATGGCGTCCGACGCCGGAGCCGGTACGGGGCTCCTCGAGTCCCCCGAGTTCGACCCGTGCTCCCTGCACGCGCGGCCCACCGACCTGATGCGCCGCCGCCAGCACCTGAAGGCGGCGATCGCGGCGGTCGCGGCGACCCTCGTGTGCGGCGCGCTGCTCGGCCTGCCGGGCGAGGGCTGGACCCCGGACGGCGCGGCGGCCCCGCCGTACGCGAAGAACCCGGCGGGCCAGGCGGCCCTGAACCCGGCCAAGCTGCGCAAGGTCGCGCCGGACACGTGGAAGACGTCGGCCCGCACCGACTTCTCGGTGTGGCCCGCGCGCGGCTCCCTCACCGGGGACAAGGAGCTGCTGCGCAGGGCGCTCGCCGTGTGGGCGCGGCCCGGCGGCTCGGTAAAGGTGTCGGCGACACCGGGCACCCCGGCGGGCGCGCCGCCCGGACCGCCGCAGCTGCTCTACGCGGGCGAGCTCGACCAGGCCCGCGTCGTGCTGCTCTACGACGGGTTGCGCATCGTGCGCTACGCCGAGCCGAAGAGCGGCACGAGCGGCGCCGCGCTCGACTTCGCGCGGGTCGACGGTGCGGCGGACGCGCAGTCGAGCGCCGTGGTGATGGACCGGGCCGACGGCAACGTCCGCTATCTGACCGCGCCTTGGGTGGCCAGGGCCGGCACCCGCGATCTCCTGAAGCCGTCGGCGGGGGCGCGGGCCCTGTCGCGTACGAAGGACGGGGTGACGGCGCCGTTCCCGAGCCCGGCGCTCGCGACGTCCTGCACGTCGTGGAACGCGCTGGCGCTGACCGACTCGACGGGCACCCGGCTCACCACCGACCTCGGTGAGCTCGTGCCCGCGCACCTCACGTCCGGCAGCCCCGCCGCGCCCCGCGAGGCGCGGCCCGCGGACTGGGCGACGACCGCGTGCTCACTCTCGGCGGCGCGCTCGCACGGAGTGCGCTCCGTCAACTCCTGGGCGTACGCGCGCCAGCCGCTGCCGGAGGCGAACGGGACGGCCGAGTGGTGGTGCACGCGGGCCGACACGTGGCGGGGTGGCGGGCCGCGCACGCTCGCGTTGTTCCGGGCGCCGGGGGCGGACGCGGCGGTCGTCGCGGCGAAGTCGCAGTCGTCGCCCGCGTGTGGCTCGCGCGATCCGCAGGTGCTTGCGGGTGTGCGGTGGAAGTCGCGGGAGGGGGCGTGGTACCTGGTTGCCGCGGGCAGCGAGGGGGTGAATCGGGTGACCGCGTCGGGGCGGTCGGACTCTGGGCGGATGTTGGCGGTTCCGCTCGCGCGGGGCGCGCAGGTTTCGTTGTCCGGACGGACGGCCCGGGGGGCGAAGGTTCAGCCTCTGAGGTGAGCCCGGTCGCGGGGCTCTGCCCCGGACCCCGCGGGCTCTCGTCGAAAGTGCGGGGCTTGATTGGCTCGACCGGGGCGCGGGGCTGAATGACAAAAGTGGTGCACGAGGGGTGTCCATGGCGGCTACCCGTCAGTACATTGACGCCATGTCTAATACGCGCGTCCCGTTGAAGGCACGCCAGGTGTCGTTCGCCTGGGACAAGACGCCCCTGCACTGGCTGCCGGACGACCCGTTCAGCACGCACACCATCAACGTCCTGCACCTCCTGCTGCCGGCCGGCGAACGCTGGTTCGTGCACGTCTACAAGCAGGTGCTGCCGTACATCACGGATGAGCGGCTGCGCGAGGACGTCATCGGGTTCATCGGCCAGGAGGCCATGCACTCGCAGGCGCACGACGAGGTACTGCCGCACCTGCGGGAGCAGGGCCTGGACCCGACGCCGTACACGGCCCAAGTGGACTGGTTCTTCGAGAAGTTGCTGGGAGACCGGACGCTGCCGCCGGGCAAGGCGCGGCAGTGGTGGCTGATGGAGCGGGTGGCGCTGATCGCGGCGATCGAGCACTACACGGCGTTCCTCGGCAACTGGGTGCTGAACGCCGAGGAGCTGGACCGGCGCGGCGCCGACCCGACGATGCTGGACCTGCTGCGCTGGCACGGCGCGGAGGAGGTCGAGCACCGGGCCGTGGCCTTCGAGTTGTTCGAGCATCTGGACGGGAGTTACCGGCGCCGGGTGCGCACCTGGGCCACCGCCTTCACCGCACTCGTCTTCCTGTGGCAGCGCGGCGCGCGGTTCTTCATGGAGAACGATCCGACGCTGGTCGACGGCAAGGCCGCGTGGAAGGACTTCTACCGGAGCGGGAAGGCGGGCGTCCTGCCGTCGGCCGGCGCCATGGCGCGGTCCATCCCCCGCTATCTGAGCCGCGGTTACCACCCCGACCAGGAGGGCGACACCGAGCAGGCAGTCGCCTACCTCGCGTCCTCGCCCGCCGCGACCGCGGCCGAAGCCCGCACCGGAGCCGCCCGATGAACGCCCGTACACTGCGCAGGGCCGCGATCGTCGCAGGCGCCGCGTACGTCGTGCGGCGCGCCGTGCGGCGGCGCGTGCAGGGCTCGCCCCTGTGGCCGCTGCCCGCACTGGAGGAGCCGACGTCGGGGCGGCCGCGGGCCCGCGCGCTGAACCTGCTCGTCACGCGGCACGAGCAGGTGGCCGAGGGGGTGGTCCAACTACGCCTGGAGGGCCCCGACTTGCCCGCCTGGCGGCCGGGCGCACACCTCGACCTCGTGCTCCCTTCCGGGCTGATACGGCAGTACTCGCTGTGCGGCGATCCCGAGGACACGTCGTCGTACACCGTCGCCACGCGGCTCATCCCGGCGGACGAGGGCGGCCGCGGCGGGTCGCGCGAGGTGCACGAGCAGGTGCGGGAGGGCATGGAGGTCGAGGTGCGCGGACCGCGCAACCGCTTCCCGCTCGACGCGACGGCGCCCGCGTACGTGTTCGTGGCCGGTGGCATCGGCATCACCCCGATCCTGCCCATGCTGCGGGAGGCCGCGGCGCGGGGCGCCGACTGGAAGCTGCTGTACGGGGGCAGGTCGCGGGCCTCGATGCCGTTCGTGGAGGACGTGGAGAAGCTGGGCGGCGCGGGCGCGGGCCGAGTGACGGTCGTGGCCGAGGACGAGCACGGGCGCCCCGATCTCGCCGCCACGCTCGCGGACACCGCGCCCGGCACGGCCGTGTACTGCTGCGGGCCCGAGGGGCTCATGGCGGCCGTGGCGGCGGCGCTGCCCGAGCACCGCACGCTGCACAGCGAACGGTTCACGCCACGCAATTCGGCCGAGGGCAACGGCCCGTTCGAGGTCGAGCTGCGGCGCAGCGGCAGGATCGTGGACGTTCCCGCCGACACGACGGTGCTCGCGGCGGTCCGTTCCGAGGTGCCCGCGGTCCCGTACTCCTGCGAGCAGGGTTTCTGCGGAACGTGCCAACAGCGCGTCCTGGAAGGGGAGATCGAGCATCGCGACGAGTTGCTCACGGACGCCGAGCGCGCCGGCTCGATGCTGATCTGCGTTTCGCGGGCCCGTGGCGAGCGTCTGGTTCTCGACCTTTAGTGACACCGCGAGAGGGCGGGGCACGGGGGCCGGTTGGCAGGCCGGAATCGCTCGGTAGAGTGTTCGGCATGACTACCGGGGTGCGGCGCAGGATGGGAGTCGAGGAGCGGCGGCGGCAGTTGATCGGGGTCGCACTCGAACTGTTCAGCCACCGCTCCCCCGACGAGGTCTCCATCGACGAGATAGCGGCCGCCGCGGGCATCTCGCGGCCGCTGGTCTACCACTACTTCCCGGGCAAACTCAGCCTGTACGAGGCCGCGTTGAGGCGGGCGGCGCAGGATCTGGGTGAGCGGTTCGAGGAGCCGAGGGAGGGGCCGCTCGGGGCGCGGCTGCTGCGCGTGATGGGGCGGTTCTTCGACTTCGTGGACGAGCACGGGCCGGGGTTCTCCGCGTTGATGCGCGGTGGCCCGGCCGTCGGCTCGTCGGCCACCAACGCGCTGATCGACTCCGTCCGGCAGGTGGCGTACGTCCAGATCCTGGCGCATCTGGGGGTGGCGGCGCCGTCCGCCCGCCTCGAACTCGTCGTCCGGTCCTGGATCTCGCTCGCCGAGTCGACGGCGCTGATCTGGCTGGACGGCCGGCGGGTTCCGCGCGAGGAGCTTCAGCTCCAACTCGTCCACGACTTCGCGGCGTTGGCCGCGGTGAGCGCGGCGTACGACGAGGAGATGGCGGCCCTCCTCCGCCACATCCTCGCGGACGAGCCCCCGGACGGCCCCTTCGCCACCCTCATCACCCGGCTGGCGGCACTGACACCGGTAACCGCGTAGGGCTGCGCCGGGCCGAGGGTGCCTGGCCGCTGCGCGTCGCCGTCGCCGGTAGGCGCGTAGGGCTGCGCCGGGCCGAGGGGGTGCCTGCCCGCTGCACCGGGGCCGAGCCCTGACGCGCGTGTGGCCCGCACCGTGGTGCCGCCTTGCCCACCCTGCCGCCCAAGGCGGCAGATTGCCCAAGGCGGCGGCCGGCACCCCGTCGGGCCGACGCCCCCCGGAGGGGGCGGGTGGTGGGCGGGGCACCCGGGCGATTACCTGCGGGGAGGCGGGCAAAATCAAGCCCCTGCGGCGATTGAGCAGCGGGGTCCGGGGCGGAGCCCCGGCTTTCCGGCCCGCCGACGCTTCAGCCATCCCAGCCCGGCCGACGCTTGAGCCATTCCAGCCCCGCCGGCGTTTGAGGCGCGGGGTCCGGGGCGGAGCCCCGTGGCGGAGGAACGGGCCGGGTCAGTCGGCGACGGCTGAGCGGTAGGACGGGGCCAGGTCCCGGACCTCCGCGGAGAGGTGCACACCGGCCGGCTCCTTGATGTGGGCCGGCAAGGCCGCCAGCACGGCCTCCGCAAGCGCCGTCTTCGCCTCCTCCGTCCGCCCCGCGAGCAACGCGATCTCCACGTGCACGAGGGACGCGGCCCCGTCCCCCACCACCGTGCTCCCGACCCCGCGGAACCGCGTCTTGCACGCGGGAACCCGCGCCGCCACGATGTCGACGGCGGCCTGATGCACGGCCCCGGCGAGCCCCACCCGGTCGAGGCGGTCGTCGAGATCCGCGGAGTGGTCGACGGTGATCTGCGGCATGGAGCCCTCCGAGCGTGTCGTGGTGCGTGCGGGCGGACGAGCGCGCGCACGCGTGTCGGCGCCAACCTTCACCCGGAAACGCCCGACCGCACAATCACGTCCCGCCCAGCGGACGCCCCGTCACCCGGTCACCGCGGAGCCCGCCGCACCGCCAGAAGCGCGATGTCGTCGGCACGGTCACGGCCGAAGCGGGCGAGAAGCGCGTCGCACAGCTCGCCGGGCGACGCTGGCGCGGCCGCGGCGGCGCGACGCAGCTCCTCCAGGGACACGGACAGATCGATGCCGCGGGCCTCGACGAGGCCGTCGGTGACCATCAGGAGGCGGGCACCGGGCGCGAGGTCGAGCACGGTGGGTTCGGGATGCGGCAGCCGGAGCCCGAGCAACGGCCCCGCCGCCTCCACGTACCGGGCCGCGCCGCCGCCCGGCACGACGAGCGGCGGAATGTGCCCCGCGTTGGCCACCTGCGTACGGCCGGTCACGGGGTCGACGAGGGCCAGGCACAACGTGGCGGTGAGCTGCGGGTGGTAGTGCTGGAGCAGCCGGTCGAGCCGGGTCACGAGGCGGGCGGGGCGCGGGTCCTCCAGGCAGTACGCGCGCAGCGCGTGCCGGAGCTCGACCATCACCGTGGCCGCGTCGAGCGAGTGCCCCACGACGTCACCGACACCGACGAGCACGCCCTCCGGGGTGGGCAGCGCCGCGTAGAAGTCGCCGCCCATCTCGGCCTCCTGGGAGGCGGGCTCGTAGCGGAAGTCGATGTCAAGGCCGGCGAAGGGGGGCAACTCGCTGGGCAGGAAGTTGTGTTGCAGCGTGTGGGCGACATGCCGCTCCTGCTCGTACAGGACGAGGGGTTCCGCGGCGAGCGCGGTCGCGCGGGCGAGCTGGGCGAGGAGCGGCCCCGTCCTGCCGTCCGGGTCGGCGAAGTCCGGCGTGGCGAGGCACACGGGGAGCCGGCCGTCGCGGGTGCGGGAGAGGGTGAGCCGCGCGCCGCCGGGCCCGAAGTACTCCTGCGGCCAGGCGGACCCGTGCCGCAGCGCGGTGCGCACACCACCGGGCCCGCAGCTGATCTGCCGCACCAGCTCGACGGCCCGCTCGCGCGCCGCGGCGTCCGGCCCCGCGGGCGCCGCCGCGCTCCGGGACAGGCCCGTGTGCACCGCGCCGTGGTCGCCGAGGACGAAGACCGCGGCGTCGCCCCCGGTGAGCCGGGCCGTCGCCGCGGCCGCCGTCCGGGCGAGTTCGGCGAGGTCGCGGGCGCCCTGCACGTCGACGACGGCCCGCGAGAGCAGGGTGAGGTGGTCGAACTGGGCCTGCGTGTCGGTGAGTTCGCGGGCTCCGCGGAGCGCGGCGCGCACCACGGCGCGGATCTCCTCCGGTTCGGCGGGCACCGTCAGATAGGCCTCGCCGCCCGCGTCGAGCGCCCGGCAGCGGTCCGCCGGAACGGAGGGGCGGGCGGAGAAGTGCACGACGGGGATCCCGGCGAGCGAGGGCAGTGCCTTGACCCTGCGGCACAGCTCGAACCCGCTGAGGTCGGGAAGGCCCACGTCCACGAGCGCCACGTCGGGCAGCGCCCCCGCGCGCAGCCGCACGTCGAGCTCGATGAGGGCCTCGCCCGCGGAGCCGACCGGGATGACGACATGGCCCGCCCGGCTCAGGACGGCGCCCAGGGCGTACCGGCTTGCGGCGCTGTCGTCGACCACCAGGATGGTGCACCCGATGTCGGTCCCGGATCTCTGAACCATGGTGTTCACGAGAAGGCCCCTCAGGAAACGGAGCGGTGCGAGCCCCCTCGGCCCGTCGCACCAAACTACCGCCGGACACCCGTGCGGCGGCCTGCCCTTCCTCCGGTTCACCGTTCCGGGTGGCACGGCCCAACCCGGCTTGCCCGCCCGGCACTTCCCGTTCGGTGGGCAATGCGGCGAGTGACGGGTAAGGTCGCGTCCCGTGACCGCACGCCTAGCCGACATCGCAGCACAAGCGGGGGTCAGCGAAGCGACCGTCAGCCGTGTGCTCAACGGGAAGGCGGGGGTCGCCGCGGCCACCCGTCAGTCCGTCCTCGCCGCCCTCGACGTGCTCGGCTACGAGCGCCCCGTGCGTCTCAAGCAGCGCAGCGCGGGCCTCGTCGGCCTGATCACGCCGGAACTCGAGAACCCGATCTTCCCCGCGCTCGCCCAGGTCGTGGTGCAGGCCCTGACCAGGCAGGGTTACACCCCGGTCCTTGCCACCCAGACCCCCGGCGGCTCCACCGAGGACGAGCTCACGGAGATGCTCGTCGACCGCGACGTCAGCGGCATCATCTACGTGTCCGGGCTGCACGCCGACACCACGTCGGACCCGCAGCGCTACGAGCGGCTGCGCGGCCAGGGCGTCCCCTTCGTACTCGTCGACGGATACGCGCCGGCGATCGCGGCGCCCTTCATCTCTCCGGACGACCGGGCCGCGTCCCGGCTCGCGGTGACGCACCTCGCCTCGCTCGGCCACACCCGGATCGGGCTGGCCGTGGGGCCGCGCCGCTTCGTCCCCGTACAGCGGAAGATCGAGGGCTTCGTACGCACGATGGCGGAGCGGCTCGACCTGCCCGAGGACGAGATCGAGCGCGATTTCGTCCAGCACTCCCTCTACACCTTGGAGGGCGGGCAGGCGGCGACGTCGGCGCTGCTCGACCGTGGGTGCACGGCGGTGGTCTGCGCGAGCGACATGATGGCGCTCGGTGCGATCAGGGCGGTGCGCGAGCGCGGCCTTGACGTGCCGGAGGACGTCTCCGTGGTCGGTTTCGACGACTCTCCGCTGATCGCCTTCACCGATCCGCCGCTGACCACGATCCGCAAGCCGGTGCACGCGATGGGTCAGGCGGCGGTGCACACGCTGCTGGAGGAGGTCGGCGGCACGCCCGCGCCCCGATGCGAATTCGTGTTCATGCCGGAGCTGGTGGTGCGGGGGTCCACGGCCGCGTCAGCAGCGGTATGCGTAGGGGTTCGGCCTCGTCCGTAGGGCGTAGCGGGTGCGTCCATGACCCGCCCGAGGGATGATCGGTCGGGGGGTCGTGATCTGGCAGACTCTGTGCCTATGGGTGAAATGACCGTGACGACACGTGAAGGCCGAAAAGGGGCCACACCCTCACCCATCGCGGAAGTCCGCGCCGGGCGTCGCCTTCGGGCGCCGCGGCGCCCGCGCCTCTGGTTCGAGATCCTGCTGATCGCGGTGAGTTACTACACGTACTCCCTGATCCGTAACGCGGTCCCGGAGCAGAAGGCTCAGGCGCTGCGCAATGCCGACTGGATCTGGCAGGCGGAGCACAGCCTCGGGATCGCCGTCGAGCAGACCGTCAACCATGCCGCGAATTCGGTGAGTTGGCTCATCGTCGGCATGAACTACTACTACGCGACACTGCACTTCGTCATCACGTTGGGCGTGCTGGTGTGGCTGTTCCGCTGCCATCCCGGCCGCTACGCGGCGACCCGTCTCGCGCTGTTCGCGACGACGGCGGTCGCCCTCGTCGGTTACTACTTCTATCCACTGGCGCCACCGCGGCTGATGAACGGCGGCGGCTTCGTCGACACCGTCGCGGCGCACCAGACCTGGGGCTCGATGGCCTCGGGCAACCTGAAGAACATGTCGAACCAGTACGCGGCGATGCCGTCGATGCACATCGGCTGGTCGCTGTGGTGCGGCATGACGATCTTCGCGCTCGCCTCGGTGCCGTGGGTACGGGTCCTCGGACTCCTCTACCCGGTGCTGACCCTGGCGGTCATCGTGGCGACCGCGAACCACTTCTGGCTGGACGCCGTGGGCGGCATGCTGTGCCTGGCGTTCGGGTTCGCGGTGGTGCGGGCCTGGTACGGGGCACTGCCGTACCAGCTGCCACGCCTGGTGACCCCACCACTCATGCCGGCCAAGGCCTAGGCGTAGGTCTGAGACGGAAGGGGCGGCACCGTACGGTGCCGCCCCTTCCGTCTCAGGCTTCCCGGTGCGTGATCCGGCCGTCCGTCACGGTGAGGACGACGGGGGTCTCGGCGACCTCGTCCGCGGGGGCCGTGACCGGGTCGAGGCCGAACACGGTGAGGTCGGCGCGCAGTCCGACCGCGATCCGGCCGCCTTCCGCCGCCTGACCTGCGGCGATCGCCGCGTGCGAGGTGACACCCTCCAGCGCTTCGAGGCCGGTGAGCCCCTGCGCGGGACCCGCGGCCCCCTCCGGCACGCGCGCCATGGCGAGCACCTTCCGGGCGTCGTAGTGGGCGATGGGCCAGTCCGAGCCGAGCGCGAGCACGGCGCCCGCGTCCCGCAGGTCACGGGTGCGCCAGGCGCGGGCGGCGCGCGCGTCACCGAGCCGCTTGGACCACTCGTCGCTGTGGTCGCCCTTCGTGTACGCGGTGTGCGGCGGCTGCATCGACGCGGCGACGCCGAGCGCGGCGAACCGCGGGACCGTGTCGTCGGGCACGGACTCGATGTGCTCGATCCGGTGCGCGTTCCGGCCGCTCTCCCCGAGCGCCTCGATGGTGTCGAGGGCGTGCCGGACGGCGGCGTCGCCGATGGCGTGCGTCGCGGTGCGTACGCCGGCCGCGTGCAGGTGCCGTACGGCTTCGCTGTACGCGGCCGGGTCCGGCCAGAACGCGTCCGTCCCCTGCCCGTGGCAGTCGGCGTGCTCCAGCCAGGCGGTGCCGCCCTCGACGGTGCCGTCCATGAAGAACTTGACGCCTCCGACCCGCCAGCGGCGCCCGCCCCGCTTCTGCAGTGCGACGAGCTCGTCGAGCCCGGCCCGGTCGACGCCCGGCATGCACCAGGGCGAGACGGTGAGCCGCAGCGGCAGCTCGGCGTCCTCCTCCACGGCGGCGAGCAGATCGAGCCCCGAGCCGTCCATCACATGGGCCCCGGTGAGACCGGTGGCGGCCATGGTGCTCAGCAGCTCGACGAGTCCGGCGCGGCGGTCCTGATCCGAGGCCCGGGGCGCGACCTCGTACACGAGGTCCATGGCGGCGTGCTCGACGAGGTATCCGGTGGGCCGCCCGTCGCCGTCGCAGACGATCTCGGCCCGCTGGTCGAAGGAGCGCGGTCCTGTGATCCTCGCGGCGTCGAGCGCGGGGCCGCTGACCAGCGCGGAGTGGCCGTCGTACAGCCGCAGGAAGGCGGGTGCGCCGCCGAGCACGTCCTCGACGAGTTCGCGGTGGATGGTCCGCCCCTCGAAGGCGTTGTGGTCGAGCCCCCACCCGACGACCCATCCGCCGAGCCGTTCTGCCGTGCGCAGGGCGGCGCGGAGTCCGTCCAGGTCACTCACGCCGCTGAGGTCGACGCCGGTCGCCATTTCCAGGCCCCAGACGGGGTGACTGTGGGAGTCGACGAGGCCTGGCACGACATGCGCGCCGACGAGGTCGAGCCGTTCGGTGCGCGGTCCCTGCCAGTCCCGTACGAGGTCGTGCGTGTCACCGACCGCGACGATACGGCCTCCGGCCACCGCCAGAGCGGTTGCCTCCGGCTGGGCGGGGTCGAGGGTGCGGATGTGGGTGTTGGTGAGGAGGAGGTCGGCGGATGGCATCGGTGCGGTTCGCTCCGTTTCTGGTCGTCTCGGTCGCGTCGGCGGGTGCGGTGCTGCTGTGGTCCGGTTCGCGCCCCGCGGCGGAGCCGCATATGGACTCAGCCCCGCGCCCCTGAAGGTGCCGACTACGTCGGCAAATCAAGCCCCTGCGGCGATTGAGCAGCGGGGGCCGGGGCGGAGCCCCGGTCTTTCAGCCCCGCCGGCGATTGAGGCGCGGGGTCCGGGGCGGAGCCCCGTGGCGTAGGCCCGTTACTGGCCGAACCGTTCATACGTGGCCGGGCGGGAACGCCGTAGCCGCCACGCCAGGCCGAGGCCCAGCACGAAGACCGCGGGAGCGACCGCCAGGAGGATCCAGTTGACCAAGGGGGACGCCCCCGTGAAGAGGTCGACGTGCGTGGCGACCAACCCGATCGCGACGGCCAGGAGCAGCGTCGCGGCGACGGGCGCCACGACCGTCCGCACCACACCCTCCTGGTGCGTGATCCGCCGGAAGAAGAACGGCACGGCGAGCGCCGCGAGGAGCTGGAGGGCCATCAGGCCCAGCATTCCGGGGGTGTTGACCCATAGCAGGAGCTGGTCGTACGGGTCCGCGCCCGCCGCCCAGAACCCGAGCACGACGACCGTGCCGAGCACGGTCTGCGCGAGCCCGGCGACGTAGGGGGAACGGTGCTTGGGGTGGATGCGGGCGACGGCACGCGGCAGGACGCCCTCGTCGGCGAGAGCGAGCGCGTACCGGTTGATCGCGTTGTGGAAGGCGAGCAGCGAGGCGATGACGCTGGTGACGATGAAGACGTGCATCAGGTCCGCCGCCCAGCCGCCGACGAAGGTGGTGATCGCGGTGAAGAACAGGTTCGCCGGGTCGTCGCCCGCGGCCCTGACGACGGCCGCGTCGCCGAAGGACTGGATGGCGATCCAGACGGTGAAGGCGTAGAAGAGGCCGAGGAAGGCGACCGCGATGTACGTGGCGCGCGGCACCGTACGGTCCGGGTCGCGGGCCTCACGCCGGTAGATGACGGTCGACTCGAAGCCGGTGAACGCGGCGAACGCGAAGGCGAGTACGGCGGCCGTGCCGGGCACGAGGACGTTGCCGGGCGCGAAGGAGGCCAGGGACAGGCCGTGCGCGCCGCCCTTGAGGAGCACCCCGCCGGCGAGCAGGATCAGGATGCCCGTCTCCGCGACCAGCAGGACGCCGAGCAGCTTGGCGCCGAAGTCGATCGAGCGGAAACCGCCGTACCAGATCAGGACCAGGCCCACGAGGGAGACCGGGAGCCAGGGCACGTCCGCGCCGAACAGGGCGTGGACGGTGTCCTGCGTGGCGGAGCCGAGGAGCCCGTAGACGCCGATCTCCATGCCGTTGTAGCCGACCATCGCGAGCAGCGCCGCCCCGATTCCGGCTGGTTTGCCGAGGCCCTGCGCGATGTACGAGTAGAAGGCGCCGCCGCCGGTGACGTGGCGGCTCATCGCGGTGAAGCCGACGGCGAAGACGGCGAGGGTGATGCCGGCGAGCAGGTAGCCAGCGGGTGCTCCGACGCCGCCGAGGGAGATGGCGATGGGCGCGACGCCCGCCATGACGGTGAGCGGGGCGGCGGCGGAGATCACGAAGAACGCGATGTCCGATGTGCCGAGGGTGCCGGTGCGCAGACCGGGTGGCGTGCTCGGCGCCGCGTTCCCGGTCTTCGTCGCGGTCTTCGTCTCGGTCTTCGTCTCGGTCTTCGTCTTCGAGGGGGTCTCGGGCATGCGGAAGGAAGCCCTTCTGGCGGCAGGCCCGCACTGCGGACGGGCATAAATCTAAAGGCTTTTGGTTTCCGCAATGTAGCCTCCCGTTGGGCATACGGGAAGACCCGATTTCCGCAGCCGACTGCAGCCACGGAGGAGGAACCGGAATGGGGCGGCCGCGTACACCCCTCCTCGACCGGGAGCGGATCACCACGGCGGCGCTCGCCATCGTCGACGAGAACGGCGAGTTCAGCGTCCCGCAGGTGGCGCGCGACCTGGGCGTGCAGACTGGCTCGCTCTACCACCACGTGGACGGCCGCGACGGCATCGTGGAGCTGCTGCGCGAGCGGATCTGCTCGGCGATCGACGAGACGCCGCTGACCTCGGGCCTCCCGTGGGACGAGGCGATCGCCGGATGGGCCCGCTCCTACCGCGCCGCGTTCGCCGCGCACCCCAAGGCGATCCCGCTCCTGACGACCCACCCGGTCCGGGCGCCCCGGGTCCTCGCCCAGTACGAGCTGGGGGTGGCGCTGCTGCTCGACGCCGGGTTCGCGCTGCCCGACGTGATGCCGGTGATCATCGCCCTGGACAACATGGTGCTCGGCTCGGCGCTCGACATGGCGGCGCCCGACGCCATGTGGGAGCCGACGGAGGAGGGGCGGACCCCGCTGCTCGAACGGGCCCTGGCCGCCGGGCCCGAGGGCCGCACGGACGCGGCGTTCGAGCTGGCGCTCACCGGGTTCGTCGCGCGTTGCCGGGTGCTGCTCGACGCGTAGGGCCCCTGTAGGGCCCGTGTAGGGCTTTGGGACTTTCGTCCCGCGCGTTCACGACCGATGGCATCTGCCGTCGGGGCCCGGCCGGGGGGATCGTCGGTTTCATGGCAAGGACAACGGCAACGGTACGCAAGGGCTCGGCGGGCGCGAAGGTGGCGGCTCCGGGCGACGACGCCCACCCCTTCGGCGCGCTCCACCGCGAACACGCCTCCGGCGACGAGCGGACGGCCGCGGCCCACCGGGGGCCCTCCGGTCTGCCGTGGCTGGCGAACACGACATCGGCGAAGGTCGCGTAACGCCGGGTGGCCGCCGCCTTGGGCAATCCGCCGCCAGGGGCGGCAGGGTGGGCAAGGCGGCACCCCGGCGCCGGGCAGGCGCTACGTGAGGCCCCGCCCCCTCCACGCCACGGGGCTCCGCCCCGGACCCCGCTGCTCAAACGCCGCAGGGGCTTGATCGGGTCACCCCCCGTAGAACCGCTCCTCCATCACCGCTCGCGCGCGGCGCGTGGTGCGGCGGTAGTCGTCCAGCATGTCGCCCACGTGGCCGGGGTCGTACCCCAAGTACCGGCCCACGGCGCCGAGTTCACGCCCGTCCGAGGGGAACGTGTCGCCAGGCCTGCCGCGCACCAGCATCACCGCGTTGCGCACGCGCGTGGCAAGGACCCACGCCTCGTCGAGGATCGCCGCGTCCTCGGCGGGGATCAGCTCGGCGGCACACGCGGCGGCGAGGGCCTCGCGGGTACGGGTGGTGCGCAGGCCCGGTTCCACCCAGCCGTGCCGCAGCTGGAGCAGCTGCACCGTCCACTCGACGTCGGACAGGCCCCCGCGGCCCAGCTTGGTGTGGAGCGTGGGGTCGGCGCCGCGCGGCAGCCGCTCCGACTCCATGCGGGCCTTGAGGCGGCGGATCTCCAGTACGGCATCGTCGCCGAGGCCTTCCGCGGGATAGCGCAGCGGGTCGATCAGATCGATGAACGCGCGGCTCAACTCCTCGTCACCGGCCACGGGTTGGGCCCGCAGCAGCGCCTGCGACTCCCACACCAGGGACCAGCGGCGGTAGTACGCCTCGTAGGACTTGAGCGTGCGCACCAGCGGGCCCGACTTGCCCTCGGGGCGCAGGTCCGCGTCGATGAGCAGCGGCGGATCCCCGCTCGGCAGGGCGAGCAGTCGGCGCATCTCGGAGACGACCTTGTTGGCGGCCCGCGCCGCCTCGTGGTCGTCGACGCCCGCACGGGGCTCGTGCACGAACAGCACGTCGGCGTCGGAGCCGTAGCTCAGCTCATGCCCGCCGAAGCGGCCCATGGCGATGATGGCGAAGCGGGTGGGCAGGGTGTCACCCCAGCCCTCACGGACCACGGCCCGCAACGTCCCGCCGAGGGTTGCGGCCGTCAAGTCCGATACGGCGGAACCCACTTGGTCCACCAGCGCGCCCTGGTCGGCGACCGCGGGCGTGTCCTCGGTGCCGTACGAGGCGATGACGTCTGCGGCCACCGTGCGCAGCAGCTCGCGGCGGCGCACCGCGCGCGCCGAGGCGACCGCCTGCTCGGCGCCGTCCGCCCGCCGCACCGCCGCGATCGCCTCCTGTTCCAACTGGGCGTGCCCGCGCGGCTCCAGGCCCCGCTCGTCGCCGAGCAGCGCCACCGCTTCGGGGGCGCGCATCAGGAGGTCGGGGGCGAGGCGGCCGGCCGACAGGATCCGCGCGAGGTTCTCGGCCGCCGCACCTTCGTCGCGCAGTAGCCGCAGGTACCAGGGCGTCTTGCCCAACGCGTCGGACACCTTGCGGAAGTTGAGGAGCCCCGCGTCCGGGTCGGCGGAGTCCGCGAACCAGCCGAGCAGCACCGGGAGCAGCGTCCGCTGGATGGCGGCCTTGCGGCTGACCCCGGAGGCCAGCGCCTCCAGGTGGCGCATCGCGGCGCTCGGGTCGGCGTAGCCGAGCGCGACGAGCCGCTCGCGGGCCGCGTCGGCACGCAACCTGGTCTCGCCGGGGGCCAGTTGGGCGACGGCGTCGAGCAGCGGCCGGTAGAACAGCTTCTCGTGCAGGCGGCGGACGACGGACGTGTGCCGCCGCCAGGCCCGCTTGAGGTCCGTGATGGGTTCCGTGCGCATGCCCATCGAGCGGCCGATGCGGCGCAGGTCGGCATCGTCCTCGGGCACCATGTGGGTGCGCCTCAACTTGTAGAGCTGGATGCGGTGTTCGAGCGTGCGCAGGAACCGGTAGGCGTCGTCGAGCTGCACGGAGTCGACGCGGCCCACGTATCCGCCGTCGGCGAGCGCGGCGAGCGCCTTCAGGGTCGTCCCGCTGCGCAGCGCGGTGTCCGAGCGCCCATGCACCAACTGCAGCAGCTGCACGGCGAATTCGACGTCGCGCAGGCCGCCGGGTCCGAGCTTCAGCTCGCGGTCCACGTCACCGACGGGGATGTTCGCGACGACCCGCTTGCGCATCTTCTGCACGTCGGGCACGAAGTTGTCCCGCTCGGACACCTGCCACACCATCGGCGACACGGCCGCGACGTACTCCTCGCCGAGGTCCGGGTCGCCCGCGACCGGGCGGGCCTTGAGCAGCGCCTGGAACTCCCAGGTCTTGGCCCAGCGCTGGTAGTAGGCGAGGTGCGAGGACAGCGTCCGGACGAGCGGCCCGTTGCGCCCCTCGGGACGCAGATTGGCGTCGACGGGCCAGATGGTGCCCTCGACGGTCGTATCGGAGCAGATCCGCATCATGTGCGAGGCGAGCCGGGTGGCTGCCTGGATCGCCTTGCCCTCGTCGGCGGATCCGTCGGCGGGCTCCCCGACGAAAATGACGTCGACGTCGGAGATGTAATTCAGCTCATGGCCACCGCACTTGCCCATCGCGATCACGGCGAGCCGGCAGAGCGCGGCGTCGGCGGGGGACGCGGTGCGGGCGATGGCGAGGGCCGCGCGCAGCGTCGCCGTCGCCAGGTCGGCGAGTTCGGCGGCGGTCTGGGTGATGTCGGTCGTGCCGCACACGTCGCGGGCGGCGATGGAGAGCAGGCAGCGCCGGTAGGCGACGCGCAGCGACGACTCGTCGGTGGCGTCGGCGAGCCCCTGCTCGAACTCCTCCACACCGGGGTGCAGATCGTTCGACTCGTACGTGACCAGGGCCCGCCAGTCCTTCGAGTGCCGGGCGAGGTGGTCGGCGAGCGCCTCGGAGGAACCGAGGACACCGAGCAGCCGGTCGCGCAGGGGCTTCGCCGCGACGAGCGTGTCGAGCAGCTCGCGCCGCGCCGTCTCGTCCTCCTGCGCCTCGACCAGCCTGACGAGGCCGAGGAGTGCCAGATCCGGGTCGGCGGCTGCGCCCAGCGCGTCCAGGAGCAGCGGGTCGGAGCGCACGGCGGACAGGGCGGGGTCGTCGAGCAGTCGCTCGGCGGTGGACGGATCGGTGAAGCCGAGTCGCAGCAGCCGGGTAAAGGTGCTGCTCCTGCGGCCGCCCGTCCACCGTCCCCCTTCGTGCGGCACCGACATCATCGCCCGGCCTCCTGTTCGATCAACGGTGGCCTTGAGCCTACTGCGCTCCGGGCCGCACCGATGAGTTGTGCGGCCGCGGGAGGTCCCCACCTGTGTACGAGTGGCCACGTACGACGAAGGGACGCCCTCGATGCCGCACCACAACCACCCCGACACCCCGCACACGTCGATCGACCCGCGCTACAGCTCCCCCGGCGCCGGGCCCACTCCGTGGGCGGCGGCCGAGCGGCTGCTGACCGGCGCCGAACTGTTCTGGATCTCCACGGTCCGCCCCGACGGACGCCCCCACGTCACCCCTCTCCTCGCCCTCTGGCAGGACGGAGCCCTGCACTTCACCTCCGGTGACCGCGAACGCAAGTCGCTCAACCTCGCGGAGAACCCGGAGGTCGCCCTCACCACCGGCACGAACGCCTGGGCGGCGGGCTTCGACGTGGTGGTCGAGGGGCGGGCGGCGCGGGTCACGGACTCGGAGCGCCTGCACGCCCTCGCCAAGGCCTGGGAGGAGAAGTACGGCCCGGCCTGGCACTTCGAGGTCCGCGCCGACGGGGCGTTCCAGGGCCAGGAGGGGCCGTCCCTGGTCTACGCGGTGCCGCCGCGCACGGTCTTCGGCTTCGGCAAGGGCGAGGAGTTCACGCAGACGCGCTGGCGATTCGGGTGAGCACCACCGGCACCACGGGCCCGGAACCGACCGTTCGCCCCTATCTTTTCCCCATGGAGATGACCCTCGAAGTAATCCCCCTCCCGGTCTCGGACATCGACCGCGCGAAGGCCTTCTACGTCGACAAGGCCGGTTTCCGCTGTGACGTCGACCGCGAGGTGATGCCGGGCGCCCGCGTCGTCCAGCTCACACCGCCGGGCTCCGGCTGCTCGATCGCCCTCGCCGTCGGCCTCCCGAGCCCGACGGGCACGGCGGCCCCCGGCACGTACCACGGCCTGCAACTGGTCGTCACCGACATCAAGGCGGCCCACGAGGAGCTCCGCGCCCGCGGCCTGGACGTCTCGGAACCGGTCCAGTACGCCCCCGACGACGGCGGCACCTTCATGTACTTCACGGACCCGGACGGCAACGGCTGGGCCATCCAGGAATACCGCAAACGCGCGGCTGTGCCGCTGCGGGACGCGTTGTAGGCCTCATGGGCCGGCCGAGGCCGAGATGCTCTGCACGACGTTGCCCAGAACGGCGAGAATCGCCTGTCCGAACTCGGTCGGCGCGATGAGCACACCGAGCACCAGCACGATGAACACGTTCGTCCACTGACTGGCCTTGCTCTGGAACCGACCCAACCGGCCTATGCGGAAGTAGATGATCACGGCCAGCAGCAACGCCACGTTGAGCGTCAAGATCACTTGGCCCAACTCCCCTTCTGGTCAGGACCGTGCCGTCGGTCGCCGTGATGGCGGGATGCGATCGAGTAGCTCCCAGAGCGGGCGGCAGCTTGCGGCCCACTCGCCCAGTACGCGCCGGTCGACGAGGTGAATGCGGTGCTCCCGGCCCCACGGGACGGCCTTCGAGGAGAACCGCCCGTTGGTGAGCACGACCGCGACATCCGCCCCGTGGACCTGCCGGGCCGTGCCGTTGACCTGCTGCAGCACCCCCACACCGACGGCCGGGCCACGGTCCCCGTCGCGGCGGTGCTTGCACTGGACCGCCCAGATACGACCGGCCGGATCGGTGGCCCGTACGTCACAGGCGTCGTCGCCGGCGCCACCGATCCGCTCGGCCGTACAGCCGTCCCGACGCATCAGGTCCCGGACGGCGAACTCGAACGCCCGGTGATCCAGCGCGTCCATCTCCGCGATACGCAGCCGTAGCGACCGGGCGCGGACCCGTTGCCACTCGGCCCGCTGCCGGCCCCGCTGGAACCAGAGGCCGCCCACGGCCGAGGCGATCACGGCGATGAGGACGAGCAGCCACCAGTGCCCGATCACCCACCGCACAGCGGCGACCACCCCGACGACACCACAGCCCAGAAGGGCAATCCGCCCGTCCTGCTTCCTGGGTCGACGCCTCACCCGCCGCCGAGCCGTACGCCGCGCCGGTCGCCGAGCCGTGCGCCGACCGCTCACCGCAACACAACCGCCGGCCGCGCCCTCACTCCGCCATCCACATACCCCTCGCCCCGTGCCCCCATGACCGAACTCCCCCTCAGGTCAGCTGCGTTGGCGCGCCCCTGCTCCAGTCATATGACAGCACGGACCACTGACACGGCGTAAGGGTGCAACCACTGAGAGCAGCACCGTTTCAGCCAGCACGATGCCGTGCAGCCCAGCCCCCACCACGCACAACAGGGCCGCCGGTCACAGACCGGCGGCCCTGGAAGCCTGGTGCGGTGCGAAACCGCTCCGACCTGCGCCTACAGCACCGGCAAGTTCTTCCTCAGCTCGAACGCCGTGACCTCCGAGCGGTACTCCTCCCACTCCTGCTTCTTGTTGCGCAGGAAGAAGTCGTAGACGTGCTCGCCGAGGGTTTCCGCGACCAGTTCGGAGCGTTCCATCAGGGTGATCGCCTCGCCGAGGTTCTGCGGGAGGGGCTCGATGCCCATCGCGCGGCGTTCCGCGTCGGAGAGGGCCCAGACGTCGTCGTCGGCACCCGGAGGGAGTTCGTAGCCCTCTTCGATGCCCTTGAGGCCCGCCGCCAGGAGGACCGCGTACGTGAGGTACGGGTTGGCGCCGGAGTCGATGGAGCGGACCTCGACGCGGGCCGAGCCCGTCTTGCCGGGCTTGTACATCGGGACGCGGATGAGAGCCGAGCGGTTGTTGTGGCCCCAGCAGATGTAGGACGGGGCCTCGCCGCCGGCGCCCGCCGTGCGCTCCGAGCCACCCCAGATGCGCTTGTAGGAGTTGACCCACTGGTTGGTGACCGCGGAGATCTCCGCCGCGTGGCGCAGCAGGCCCGCGATGAAGGAACGGCCCACCTTGGACAGCTGGTACTCGGCGCCCGACTCGTAGAACGCGTTCCGGTCGCCCTCGAAGAGGGACAGGTGCGTGTGCATGCCGCTGCCCGGGTGTTCCGAGAACGGCTTGGGCATGAAGGTGGCCTGGACTCCTTGTTCCAGCGCCACCTGCTTCATGACCAGGCGGAACGTCATGATGTTGTCCGCCGTGGAGAGCGCGTCCGCGTACCGGAGGTCGATCTCCTGCTGGCCCGGCGCGCCCTCGTGGTGGCTGAACTCGACCGAGATGCCCATCGACTCGAGCATCGTGATCGCCTGCCGGCGGAAGTCCATGCCCACGTTCTGCGGCGTGTGGTCGAAGTAGCCGGAGGTGTCGGCGGGCACCGGGCGGGTGCCGTCCAGCGGCTTGTCCTTGAGCAGGAAGAACTCGATCTCGGGGTGGGTGTAGAAGGTGAAGCCGAGGTCGGAGGTCTTGGCCAGGGCCCGCTTCAGGACGTAGCGCGGGTCGGCGAAGGACGGCGAACCGTCGGGCATCAGGATGTCGCAGAACATCCGCGCCGTACCGGGGGCCTCCGCGCGCCACGGCAGGACCTGGAACGTGCCCGGGTCCGGCTTGGCGATCATGTCGGACTCGTAGACGCGGGCGAAGCCCTCGATCGCCGAGCCGTCGAAGCCGATGCCCTCGTCAAACGCCTGTTCCAGCTCGGCCGGGGCCACGGCCACCGACTTGAGGAAGCCCAGCACGTCCGTGAACCACAGACGTACGAACCGGATGTCGCGCTCCTCCAGGGTACGGAGCACGAACTCCTGCTGCTTGTCCATCTCTCGCTTCCACCCATCCTTGCTGGTCAGGCCTACTGCTCCCATGCCGTCCAGAGGGCCTGGACACATCCCACCACACGCCGGTTTCCGACGCGTTGCCGACCTTGATCGTCACTGTTCGGCCGGTGATGTGTTCATAGTGCCTGCCGAAGCCCTCGGCGTCATAGTGCTCGCCCTACGGGCCGTGCCGCCGGATGACCGACGCGGGCATCGCACGACCGGTTCCACCGCGCCACCGATGCGCCCAAATCAACCTATCCCGACCGGAGTTGAGCCGACTTGACGCCTTCTTGATCGTCTCATTTCCCCCGCGTGAATGGTTGTTGGCAAGAGTGGGCCTCTCTGCGTGTGCATTACACATGCACATCGGCACCGTGCCCCCGGCACCGTGCTCTCAGCACCTCTATCCAGGGGGGTTCCACATGAGATCCAACCGCGGCGCACGCCGCACCCGGGCAGGCCTGAGCATCGCGGCCACCCTTCCGCTGCTGGCCGGCGCCCTCGCCCTCGCCGCGCCCGCCCACGCCCAGCCGAGCCGCGACACCCTCTCCGGCACCAGGCCGCTGTGGGCCACCGGCTCCGCCGACAAGGGCGACACGGCGGACGGCGGCAAGGTCTCCGCGCGCGTCTACCTGGCGGGCCGGGACGCGAAGGGCCTCGCCGCGTACGCGAAGGCCGTGGCCGACCCGTCGTCGGCCACGTACCAGAAGTATCTGAGCGCCAAAGAGGCGCGCAGCCGCTTCGGCGCGACGAAGGAGCAGATAGCCGAGGTCACGGCCTGGCTGAAGTCCGCAGGCCTGACCGTGACCGGCTCCACCGCGCACTACCTCTCCGTGTCGGGCGACGTGGCCGCCACCGAGAAGGCCTTCGGCACGCAGCTGCACGACTACACCAAGGGCGGGCACACCTACCGCGCCCCGTCCGCCGCCGCCTCCGTGCCCGCCTCCCTCGACGGCGCCGTGCTCACGGTCACCGGCCTCGACAGCGCCCCGCACAAGGCGGCGAAGCAGGACCAGCTGCCGCCGCCGAGTGCCGTGTTCCGCAACGCGGGACCGTTCTCCACGTACTACGGCTCCAAGACCGCGAGCACGCTCCCGGACGCGTACGGCGGCAAGGTCCCGTACGCCCCGAAGGGCTACACCGGCAAGCAGCTGCGTGCCGCGTACGGCGCGGGGAAGGCGACCGGCAAGGGCGCGAAGGTCGCGATCACCGACGCGTACGCCTCGCCGACCATCGCCAAGGACGCGGCGACGTACGCGAAGAAGCACGGGGACGCGGGCTACAACACCGGGCAGCTGAAGCAGGTGCTGCCGAAGAAGTACACGAAGACCAAGGAGTGCGACGCGGCCGGCTGGTACGGCGAGGAGACCCTCGACGTCGAAGCCGTGCACGCGACGGCCCCGGCCGCCGACATCACGTACGTGGGCGCGGCCTCCTGCTACGACGACGATCTCCTCGACTCGCTCGGCAAGGTCGTCGACAACCACCTGGCCGACATCGTCTCCAACTCCTGGGGCGACATCGAGGCCAACCAGACGCCCGAGCTGGCCGCCGCCTACGACCAGGTGTTCCAGCTGGGCGCCGTCGAGGGCATCGGCTTCTACTTCTCCTCCGGCGACAACGGCGACAACGTCGCGTCGACGGGTACGAAGCAGGTCGACACGCCTGCCAACTCGGCGTGGGTGACGGCCGTGGGCGGCACCTCCCTCGCCGTCGGCAAGGGTGACCGCTACCAGTGGGAGACCGGCTGGGGCACCCTGAAGTCCAACTTGGCGGCGGACAGCAAGAGTTGGACCGACTTCCCGGGCGCGTACACCTCGGGCGCGGGCGGCGGCACCAGCAAGACGGTCGCGCAGCCCGACTACCAGAAGGGCGTCGTGCCGGACGCGCTGGCCGGTGCCAACGGCGGCAAGAACCGTGTCGTCCCTGACATCTCCGCCATCGCGGACCCGAACACCGGCTTCCTGGTCGGCCAGACGCAGACCCTGCCCGATGGCTCGCTCGGCTACGACGAGTACCGCATCGGCGGCACCTCGCTCGCCGCACCGGTCGTCGCGGGTGTGCAGGCGCTCGCGCAGCAGACGGGCGGCGGCAAGCCGCTCGGCTTCGCGAACCCGGCGATCTACGAGCGGTACGGCTCGGCGAAGTACCACGACGTGGTCGACAAGCCCACCGGCAAGGACCTCGCCGTGGTCCGCGTCGACTACGCCAACAGCTACGACTCCTCCGAGGGCCTGCTCACCTCGGTGCGCAGCCTCGGCAAGGACGCCTCCCTGAAGGCCGTCAGGGGCTACGACGACGTGACGGGGGTCGGCTCGCCGGCTCCGGGTTACGTGAACTCGTACCGCCGCTGACCCGATGACACCTGGTGGCCCGGGTGGGCGCTCACCCGGGCCACCAGGGCCTCAGGCGTCCCGGTGGTCCGGGTGGATCCAGCTCGGCTTGCGGAACTTGAGGAACGCGACCGGCGCCGCGACGCCGAGCACGAGCAGCCCGCCGCCGACGATCAGCAGATACCGCCACAGCGGCCCGGTGTCGTACTGGTCCGGCGGTACGAAGCCGATCACCAGCGCGAGGACCGAGGCCACGAACCCGACTCCCGCGACGGCGGTGACCGCCGGGACGACGAAGCCGCGCGGCACGTCCGGCTGCGAGCGCCGCAACCGCACCACGGCCACGAACATCAGCAGATACGCGACCAGATAGATCTGGATCGTGATGACGGAGAACATCCAGTACTGACTGGAGACGTTGTCGCTGAAGGCGTACAGCACGCCGATGAGCGTGGTGAGAACCCCCTGCGCGATCATCACGTTCTGCGGGACGCCGTACTTGTTGAACTTCTGCAGGAACGGCGGCAGATACCCCTCCTGGCGGGAGAGGAGCACGAGCCCCTTCGCGGGACCGGCCAGCCACGTCAGCATCCCGCCGAGCGCCGCGCACACCAGCATCACGCCGACGATCCGCGTCATCCAGCCCACCCCGAAGTGGTCGAAGAACGCCTGGAACGCCTGCATGAGCCCTGCGGTCAAGCTGAGTTGCTTCGCCGGCATGACCCAGCTGATCGCGAGGGCCGGGAGGATGAAGATCAGGAGTACGAGGCCGGTGGCGAGGAAGATCGAACGCGGGTACTCGGCGCGCGGGCTGCGCAGCGAGGACACGTGCACACCGTTCATCTCCATGCCCGCGTAGGACAGGAAGTTGTTGACGATGAGCACGAGGCTGGCGAGGCCCGTCCACGGCGGCAGCCAGTGGCTCCCGTCCATGGGGGCGGCGGACGGATTGCCCTGCCCGAGGAAGACGATCCCGAGCACGACGAGCACGACACCCGGAATGAGCGTGCCGATGACGAGCCCGAGGGATGACAGGCCGGCGATGGTCTTCGTCCCGCGCGAACTCACGTACACACCCGCCCAGTACAGGACGACGATGCAGATCGCGACGTACAGGCCGTTCTCGGCGAGGCTCGGGTGGATGACGTACGCGAAGGTGGACGCCACGTAGGCGAGCAGGCTCGGGTAGTACGCGATGGTCATGGCGAACTGGCACCACACGGCGATGAACCCGAGCGGCTTGCCGAGCGCCTCGCTGACCCAGCGGTAGATGCCGCCGGTCCAGCCGGAGGCCAGTTCGGCGCCGACGAGGGCGGTCGGCAGCAGGAAGACGACGGCCGGGAGGAGGTAGAGGAAGATCGCGGCGAGTCCGTACAGCGCCATGGAGGGCGAGGGCCGCAGGCTGGCGACGGAGGCCGTGGTCATCAGGCCGAGGGTGACCCAGGAAATGAACTGGCGACGGTTGCCGTCGTCTCCCGCGATCTGATCTCTTTTCCCTGGTCTCCCCGAATTGTCCGCAGTCGTCATGGGCTCATGATCGACGCAGGGCGGGGAGGCCGCACGTCGCCGGATACCGGGCGGGGGTAAGGTGCGGGGCATGGCGAGGACGCGGAGCGGCACCGGGCGGTGGCAGCGGATGCTGCTGTTCGCGGCGCTGCTTCTCGGGGTCGTGGGGATGCACACGTTGGGGCATCCGACGGGGCATGGGTCGGGGCACGACGGGGCGATGCCGATGCCGAGCGCGCACGCCGCGATGGCCGGGCACGGCGCCCCGCACGGCACCACCGCCACCGTTCACGAGCGCCCCGACTCCCCCGGCCACGGCGGCATGGACCCGCTGAACGTGTGTCTGGCCGTGCTCGGCTCGTTCACGTTGCTCGTGCTGCTGACGGCGGCGGTGCTGCGCCCGTTGCTCACGGCGGTGGCGCCGGGGCCGCGCGCCCGGGGCCTGGTGTTCGCCCAGCGTCCGAACCCTCCCCCGCCCCGAAGACTCCTTTCTCGACTGTCAGTGCTGCGCATTTAGGCCTGCGCGCGATTTCGCACGCCTGAATTCACCTTCACCGCAGCTTCATCGACAGCGAGGTACACACGCATGCGCAAGGAAACTCCGCGCGCCACCACTCGTCGCACCGTGCTCGGCGCGGCGATCGCCGTGGCGGGTACGGGAGCGCTGGCCGCCTGTTCCGGTTCGTCCGGTTCGTCGTCGGGCCATGGCGGCCACGGCGGCTCCGGCGCCGCGCCCGGCGGCTACATCGACCCGGCCGGCAAGGAGGTCGCCGCCGCCGAGAAGAGGCGCGGCGCCGACGGCCGGGTCCGCGAGGTCCGGCTCACGGCCGCCGCTACCCGGCTCGACCTGGGCGGGCGCACCGTCAAGTCCTGGTCGTACGGCGGCGACCTGCCCGGCAAGGAGGTCCGGGTCACAGCCGGCGACACGCTCGGCCTCACGCTCGCCAACCACCTCCCCGAGCCCACGTCGATGCACTGGCACGGCATCGCGCTGCGCAACGACATGGACGGCGTACCGGGCCTGACCCAGAAGTCCGTCGCGCCGGGCGCCGACTTCACGTACCGCTTCAAGGTGGCGCACCCCGGCACGTACTGGTTCCACCCGCACTCCGGTACGCAGCAGGACCGCGGCCTGTACGCGCCGCTGATCGTGGAGGACCCGAAGGAGCCGCTCTCCTACGACAAGGAGTGGGTGGTCGTCCTCGACGACTGGGTCGACGGGGTGGCCGGTTCGACGCCGGACGCGGTGCTCAAGGAGCTCCGCAAGGGGATGGACCACGGGGGCGGTTCCGGTGGTTCGGACGGCGGTCACTCCGGCCACGACATGCCGGGGATGGAAGGCATGTCCATGCGTACGGAGGAGAAACCGGCTGGTCCGTCCCGCATGATGATGGGCGCGAAGAGCGATCTGCTGGGCGGCGACGCTGGTGACGTGAAATACCCGCACTACCTGGTCAACGGCCGTACGCCACAGGCCCCTTCGTCGTTCAAGGCCCGCCCCGGCGACCGCATCCGGATCCGTTTCATCAACGCGGGCGGCGACACGGCGTTCCGCGTCGCGCTCGGCGGCCACGAGATGACGGTGACGCACACGGACGGCTTCCCGGTGCGCCACGCGAAGACGGAGGCGCTGCTGCTCGGGATGGGCGAGCGGTACGACGTGCTGGTCACGGCGGGCGACGGGGTGTTCCCGCTGACGGCGCTCGCGGAGGGCAAGAAGGCGTCGGGGATGGCGGTGCTGCGTACGGGTTCGGGTGCGGCGCCGACCGCTTCGGCCCGCCCCAAGGAGTTGGACGGCCGCCTGCTCACGGCGGACAGGCTCCGCGCGGACGACTCGGTCGCGCTGGAGTCCCGCAAGCCGGACCGCACCATCAAGCTCCAACTGACCGGCGGGATGGCCAAGTACGACTGGGCGTTCAACAAGAAGCCGTACGACGCGGATCAGCGGTATCCGGTGCGGGCGGGTGAACGGGTCCGCCTGGTCTTCGCCAACTCGACGTCGATGTGGCACCCGGTCCACCTGCACGGCCACACGTTCTCCCTGGCGAACGCGGCGGGCGGCCCCCGCAAGGACACCGCGATCGTCCTCCCGAACGCCACGGTGACGGCCGACTTCGACGCGGACAACCCCGGCCTGTGGATGATCCACTGCCACAACGTGTACCACTCGGAGGCGGGAATGATGACAGTCCTGGGCTACCGGGGCTGACCGCACCGCGGAGGGCGGGGCGCACGCGTGTGCCCCGCCCTCGTCCAGGGGGTCAGCGCCGCACCGTCTCCTGTTCCGCCGGGACGTGCGAGGCGACCAAGCGGCCCGGGGTCGCCGTGCCGCGGCCCCGGTCCACCGCGTAGGCGACCGAGGCGACGCCCACACCGAGTACGGCCAGGGCCGCGCCCGTGAGTGCCGGGGACGTCACTCCGAAGCCCGCGGCGAGCGCGAGGCCGCCGATCCAGGCGCCGCCGGCGTTGGCCAGGTTGAAGGCCGCCTGGTTCGCGGACGAGGCGAGGGAGGGGGCCGCGGAGGCCTTCTCCATCACGATCAGCTGGAGCGGGGAGCCCGTCGTGAACGCCGCCATGCCGAGGAGGAAGACGGCGAGGGCCGCACTCCACTCCGCGCGCATGAGGAGCGGGAAGAGGGCGAGGACCACGGCCAGCGACGTCAGGCCGCCGAAGAGCGTGCGGCGCAGGGAGTGGTCCGCGAGGCGGCCGCCCATGAGGTTGCCGATGGTGGCGCCGACGCCGAAGAGGGCGAGGAGCAGGGTGACGGACGCGTCCGCGAAGCCCGCCGCGTCGGTGAGCATCGGCGTGATGTAGCTGTACGCGGCGAAGAGCGCGCCGAAACCGGCGACCGTCGTGCCGAGCGCGAGCCAGACCGGGAGCGACTTCAGGGCGCGCAGTTCGCCCCGCAGACCCGCGGCCGTCTCGCCGTGACCGTGGTCCGCGGGGACCAGCGCCAGCAGCGCCGCGATCGCGACGAGCCCGATCGCGCTGACCGCGAGGAAGGTGGCACGCCAGCCCAGCTGCTGCCCCATCGCCGTCGCGGCGGGCACGCCGACGACGTTGGCGATGGTCAGGCCGAGGAACATGAGCGAGACCGAGCGGGCCTTGCGTTCCGGCGCGACGAGGGACGTCGCCACCACCGCGCCGACGCCGAAGAACGCTCCGTGCGGCAACCCGCTGACGAAGCGCGCGAGCATGAGCGAGTGGTAGTCGGGGGCCGCCGCCGAGACCGCGTTGCCGACGACGAACAGCGCCATCAGGCCGATGAGGACGCGGCGGCGCGGCATCCGCGCCGTGACCGCGGCGAGCAGCGGCGCGCCGATGACCACGCCGAGCGCGTACGCGGAGACCAGATGTCCGGCGGCCGGGATCGATATGTGCAGGTCGTCGGCGACGTTGGGCAGCAGGCCCATGATGACGAACTCGGTCGTGCCGATGCCGAAGGCGCCCACGGCGAGCGCGAGCAGGGCGAGGGGCATGAGGGAACTTTCGGGTAGCGGCGCGTAGGAACGCAAAGTGTGGAGTACGTAAGTTTACTTGCGGAACAAAGTCTCGCCCATCGACTGTTCCGCGACCGTTCCGTGAGGTTAAGACTCCGTGACGAGCGGTGAACCGTCTGCCGTCACACGTCGACCTTCGCCGCGATCGGCAGATGGTCGCTCCCGGTCCTCGGCAGCGTCCACGACGTGACCGGTTCCACACCCTTGACCATGATCTGGTCGATGCGCGCCATCGGGAACGCGGCCGGCCAGCTGAACCCGAAGCCGCTGCCCGCCGCCCCCTGCGTGGACCGCATCTGCGCGGTGACGCCGTTCAGGGCGCGGTCGTTCATGGTGCCGTTCAGATCACCGAGGAGCACGACCTTGCCGAGCGGCTCGTCGCTGATCGCCTCGCCGAGCGCGTCCGCGCTCTTGTCGCGCTGGCTGGCGGTGAACCCGGAGTCGAGCTTCACGCGCACCGACGGCAGGTGGGCGACGTACACCGCGACCTTGCCCTGCGGCGTCGCGACGGTCGCGCGCAGCGCCCGCTTCCAGCCCAGCTTGATGTCGACGGCCTTGGCGTCCGAGAGCGGGTACTTGCTCCACAGCCCGACCGTGCCCTGGACCGTGTGGTACGGGTAGGCGTCCGCGAGCGCCTCCCGGTACGTCGGCAGCGCCTGTGCCGTCACCTCTTCCAGGGCGATGACCTGCGCGCCAGACCCGGCGACGTCCTTCGCCGTGCCGGCCGGGTCGGAGTTCTCCGCGTTGACGTTGTGCGTGACGACGGTCAGATCACCGCCGCTGCCCGTCTTGTCGGTGAGCAGCCCGCCGAACAGGTTGAACCAGACGATCGCCGGGGCCAGCACCGCGATCACCGCGGTCGCCGACTTCCGTACGAGGCCCAGGACGAGCAGCACCGGAATGAAGACGCCGAGCCACGGCAGGAACGTCTCGGTCAGGGAGCCGAGGTTGCCGACGGTGTTGGGGATCTGCGCGTGCAGCAGCATGACGAGCGCGAGCAGGATCGCGAGCACCGCGAGGACGATGCCGCGCCGCCAGTAACCGCGGTCGCCCAGCGGTCGGCCGCCCTGACGCCGGAGCCCGGCTCCCGGTCCCGTGGTCCCGGTTCCGCTGCCCTCGCCGCCCTTGTACGCCTGCGCCATGCCGTCGTCGCCTCACTGCCTGCCGTGCCCGCTGCCCTCCGCCCAAACCCTAGGCGATGAGCAGCGGCTTTCTCCTCACGGAGACGTACGGAGTGGTGCCCGAGGTTCCCACGATCAAGCCCGATCAAGCCCCGCCGTTCGAACGAGAGCCAGCGGGGTCCGGGGCGGAGCCCCGGGGTTCGGCCCGGGAGCCGCCTGCTCAATCGCCGCAGGGGCTTGAGTGGCTCGAAGGGGGCCGCAGCCCCGCCAGCACCGTGTCGACGATCCGCTCCGCCAGGTCCTCCGCCAGCGGCGCGTCGGAGCGCATGACCGTGCGCAGCAGCATCGGCCCGGTGAACAGATCCGCCGCGAACTCGACATCCGTGCCGGCCGGCAGCTCCCCGTCGGCGACCCCGCGCCGCACCACGTCGTGCGTCGCGCGCCGCCTGGGCTCCACGACGAGCTCGTGGTACGCGTCCCAGAGCCTGGGCAGGGTCTTCATCTGCGCGAGGACGTTGTGCAGCAGGGCGGATGTGCGCATGCTGAGGCCGCGCCTGCGCATGTGCTCGAGGATCCGGACGAGGTCGTCGCGCATCGAGATGCCGGGCAGTTCCGAGTCCGGTTCCTCGATGGAGGCGACGACGTCGACGAAGAGCGCTTCCTTGCCGCTCCAGCGCCGGTAGATGGTGGCCTTGCCGACGCCGGCGGTGCGGGCGATCCGCTCGATGGACAACTCGGTGAGCGGCACACCCTGTTCGAGGAGTTCGATGACGCCCTCGATGATCGCCTGCTCGACGGCCTCGCTGCGCGGACGACCGCGCGCGGGGGCGGAGGGCGCCGGGGAACCGGGAGTCCTTCGCCGCCGCGTCTGCCCCTCGGCCTGTTCCGTGCCCGCGTCCACCGCGCTCCGCCTTTCACCGCGCCCCGGGCCCCGCCGCTGTGGCCGACCCCGGCGCATTCTCTCAACCAGCAGGTCAGTGCCGGGTCAGTGGCCCGCGCCGACCTTCTCCTGCTGCTCACCGCTCTGCTCGGCCGGCGGGTCCTTGGGCTTGCGCGGCAGGAACAGGCCGGTGAGGACGGCGCTGAGCACGGCGACGCCCGCACCGCACAGCGCGGTGATGTGCATGGCGTGCACGAAGGAGTCGTTGGCCGCACCGGCCAGGGCCTCGCCGCGCGAACCGAGCTTCTCGGCGACGCCGAGCGTGGCCTCGATGGACGCGCCCGCGGCGTCGCGCAGACCGGCGGGCAGCGGGATCAGCTTGTCCTCGATCCCGTTCTTGTACGCCGTGGACAGCACCGAGCCGAGCACGGCGATGCCGAGCGCGCCGCCGACCTGGCGGAACGTATTACTCAGCGCGGAGGCCGAACCCGCCTTCTCGCGCGGCAGCGACTGCATGATCACGACGCTGGTCGGCGTCATGACGTGGGCCATGCCCGTGCCCATGAAGAAGAAGATGACCTCCATGATCCACATCGGGCTGTCCTCGTCGAGCAGCGTGAACGCGGCGAGCATGGCCGCGAGCAGCACCAGGCCTCCGGTCGTGGTGACGCGGACGCCGAGCCTGTCGACGACGAGCCGGGCGCGCGGCGCGAAGATCAGCTGGGCGGCGGCGAGCGGCAGCAGGAACGCACCGGTCTGCAACGGCGAGTAGCCGCGCACGCTCTGGATGTAGAAGGACGCGAAGAACGTGACACCCATCATCGCGAAGAAGACGAGCGCGATGCCGGCCATGGCCGCCGAGAACACCTTGTTCTTGAAGTAGTCGATGTCGAACGACGGGTGGTCGCTGCGCTTCTCGTACAGCACGAACGCGACCAGGACGGCGAGGCCTGCCGCGATGGTGGCCAGTACCTGGGGGCTGGTGAAGTCGCCCTTGTCGCCGCCCTTGATGATCCCGTAGACGAGCAGCACGAGACCGACGATGGACAGCACGACGCCGACGAGGTCGACGCGTCCGGGCTTCGGGTCCCTGGAGTCCGGCACGAGCGCGAGCATCAGCACCACGGCGATGATCACGATCGGCACGTTCACGAGGAAGACCGAGCCCCACCAGAAGTGGTCGAGGAGCAGTCCGCCGGTGATCGGCCCGATCGCGATGGCGAGCCCCACGCCGCCCGCCCAGATGCCGATGGCCTTCGGCTGCTCGTCCCGCTCGAAGACGTTCATCAGGACGGCGAGCGTGGCCGGCATGACGAAGGCGGCGCCGAGGCCCATCACCGCGCGGAACGCGATGAGCTGGACCGGCGTACCGGACTCGGCGGCGAGCGCGGAGCCGATGCCGAAGACGACGAGACCGCCGATGAGGACCTTCTTGCGCCCGATGCGGTCGCCGAGCAGTCCGGCCGTGAACAGCAGGCCCGCGAAGACGAGCGTGTACGCGTTGATGGCCCACTCGAGCTCGCTCTGCGAGGCCCCGATGCCGATGGGCTCGGGGGTCGAGATCGTCTTGATCGCGACGTTCAGGATCGAGTTGTCGAGGACGACGATCAGCAGGCTCAGCATGAGCACGCCGAGGATCACCCAGCGACGGCGGTGCACGGACTCGGGAACGGGAGTGGTCATGGGAACGACCCTAGACCCATTTCAATACGGGACCGTCTCGTATCGGAAGTCTCACGGAAAGCCTTGCCGAGGCTTTACCGGATGCGGGGGGCCTGGCGCGGGAGCGGCACGCGGTGCCACCATGGAGGCGATCCGGGGACGCCGTCAGGGCGCCTCGAGACGACATGAAGGAGCCGTTGCGATGACGCAACCCACAGAGCTTTCGGCTGCCCAGAACACACCGAACGACCAGAGCGCATCCAGCGACCAGAGCGCGCGGAACGCCCAGAAGCCCACCGTGCTGTACGGGGGCAAGGGTTCGCGGCGGGTCTCGGTCCGGGACATCGGCCTCGCCAAGGAGCGGGGCGAGAAGTGGCCCATGCTCACCGCGTACGACGCGATGACGGCGTCGGTCTTCGACGAGGCGGGCATCCCCGTGATGCTGGTCGGCGACTCGGCGGGCAACTGCCACCTCGGGTACGAGACGACGGTGCCGGTGACGGTGGACCAGATGGTGATGCTGTCGGCGGCGGTGGTACGCGGCACGTCCCGCGCCATGATCGTCGGCGATCTGCCCTTCGGGTCCTACCAGGAAGGGCCGACGCAGGCGCTCCGCTCGGCGATGCGGCTGGTGAAGGAAGCGGGGGTGGGCGCCGTCAAGCTGGAGGGCGGCGAGCGCTCGCACGACCAGATCAAGCTGCTCGTCGACGCCGGGATCCCGGTCATGGCCCACATCGGCCTGACCCCGCAGTCGGTCAACACCCAGGGTTACCGGGTCCAGGGGCGCGGCGAGGAGGCGGCGCAGCAGTTGCTGCGCGATGCCAAGGCCGTGCAGGACGCGGGGGCGTTCGCGGTCGTCCTGGAGCTGGTTCCGGCGGAGCTCGCGGCCGAGGTGACGCGGACCCTGCACATCCCGACCGTCGGCATCGGGGCGGGGGCCGGTACGGACGCGCAGGTGCTGGTCTGGACGGACGCGCTCGGCCTGACCGGCGGCAAGATGCCACGCTTCGTCAAGCAGTACGCGGATCTGCGGGGCGTGATGTCCGACGCGGCGAAGGCGTTTGCGGAGGACGTCATCGGCGGAACGTTCCCTCAGGAGGAGCACTCCGTTCACTGAGCCAATTCGGTACGACCGCGGCCCGCCGAACTTCCCCCGTCGGCGGGCCGCGTTGCGCTCCGCGGGTTCACGGGTGGGTGGGGTGCGCCCCGGGGCTCAAAAGATCGGGGCTCCGCCCCGGACCCCGCGCCTCAAACGCCGGCGGGGCT
>NZ_JBIWLG010000024.1:0-56591 GCF_044766085.1 Streptomyces sp. NPDC102360
ACCGCCCCCGGCGGGGGGGGCGACACCATCCGCGTGGGGGGGGCCTCCTCCCTCCCCCCCCGGCGGGGCGTGCCCCCCCGGGGGGCGGGGCCCCCCCCCCGAGGCGTCAAGCACGGAGCCGCCTGCTCAATCGCCGCAGGGGCTTAAAAGGCCGCTTAAACGAGGCCCGCCGCGTCCAAGAGGTACGCCGTCATCGGGTCGTAGTGCCTCGGGCTCGTCACGTGGTCGTCCAAGGGGATCGTGACCTGCATCGTGCCTTCGGATTCGCCCACGAACAGGGCCGGGTCGTTGCAGTCCGCGTAACCGATGGAGTCCAGGCCGCGCTGGGCCGCGCAGCCCGCCCACCCGTGGTCGGCGACGACCAGGTCGGGCAGCGGCCGTCCCTCGCGGGCGAGACCGTCGAGGATCGCGGCCATGGGGTCGGGGGAGTGGGTGTGCCACAGCGTGGCGCCACGCTCCAGCATCGCCACGTCCGCGAACTGGAAGACCATTCCCTCGTCCGTGGCGAGCCCCTCGGGTATGACGACGATCTCGCAGCCCGCCGCGCGCAACGCCGTCGCCGTCGCACGGTGGACGTCGAGGAGCCCGCCCGGGTGCCCCGTGGCGAACAGCACCCGCTGGCGGTCCTCCGCGGCCTTGCGCAGCCGCGTCGCCATACGGTCAAGAGCGTCGACGGTCAGTTCCGGGTCGATGGTGTCCTGGCCGGATCGGTGTCCCGCGTCCGGGACGACACCGCAGCGCTCGGCCATGACGGCGAGCACGTCCTGCTCATCGGTCCAGCGGTCGCCGAGTTCCAGGCCCAGCCAATAGTGGCGGTCGCCGTTCGCGAGCCTTCGGTAGTGCGAAAGGTTGTTCTCGCGCGGGGTGGCGACGTCGCCCGCGATCCGGGTGCGGACGAGGTGGTCGACGAGGGCGGCACGGGTCGGGGTATCGCTGGGCAGTCCGGGTATCGGCATACGCCCATTGTGCCGGGGGCCGCGGCGGGGCGTTGATCGGTTCCGGGGAGTGGAACGGGCGGGCAGGGGTCGTGAGGGCTGCCCGGGGCGGGGGACGGGAGTCGGGCGGGACCGGGGAGACGGCCACCGTCGCGACCCGTCACCGCGCCCCGCGGAGCGCGAACCAGAGTTCCATGCGGGTGTCCGGGTCGTCGAGGTCGGCTTCCAGGAGCGTGCCGCAGCGGGTGATGCGCTGGCGGACCGTGTTGCGGTGGATGGCCAGGGCGAGGGCCGTGCTCTCCCAACTGCCGTGCAGGGAGAGCCAGGTGCGCAGGGTTTCCAGGAGGGCCGGCTTGTCGGAGAGGGCGGCCAGGGTCGGCGCGGGGGTGTCGTCCGGGCGGTGGTGGGCCAGCGGGCTGCGGGTGGCCCGCGCGCGGGTGAGGGCGTGGGCCGCCTGGGCGTCGGCGAGCGGCAGGTCACGGGCGAGGGCCGGGGCGCTGACACCGAGCACGTGGCCCGTGTGCGCCGCGACGTCCTGGTCGGCCGGGACCAGGGCGCGGGTGAGCGAGTCACCGGTCGAGGTGGAGATCAGGGGCGTCGCCAGGTCGGGGGCCGGGCGGGGCGTGAGCGGGCGGGCGTGGACCACCCGCCAGGTGGTGTCCGCGCCCAGCAGGTCCGTCGCCGCCTGCGCGCGGTCCGCGCCGAGGAGGAGGTCGACCAGGGTCGCCGCGCGGCGCGTGCCACCGGTCGAGCGGTGTTCGCCGGTGAGGAGGGAGAGCAGGACCACCGCCGCTCCCGCGATCGTGTGGTCGCCCGGCGAGCGGGTCCGTGTCGCGAGGCCGAGCGCGCCGCCCGGCTGAAGCGCGTACGCCGACAGGTGGGTGCCGCCCACCGTGTCCGCCGCCGACGACGGCGTGGGGAAGAGGTGCGTGGCGTGCGGGCGGACCACCGCCGTCAGTTCGGCGAGCGCCTCGCTCACGGCACCCGCGGGGCGCGTCCCCGCGTGGTGCGGCTCGTCGCCCTCCGGGGTGACGACCACCGCGAACCCGCCGGTGCGCTGGGCGAGTTGGCGCAGCACGGAGGGGAGCGGGTCGGGCCGCGCCGCCGCCGATGCCAGCGCCTGCTGGGCCTCCGTGACCCGGCGCAGCTCCGCGTTCCTGGCCTGCGCCATCAGCTCCCACACGGCGCGCGCGATCCCGCTGAACGTGGTCCGCGGCGGGACCTCGACCAGCGGGATCCCGCGCCGCTCGCAGGCCGTGACCAGCTCCGGCGGCACCGTGTCGAAGACCGGCGTCACACCGAAGCCGAGCGCCACCGCACCGCCCCGCGCGACCCGCTCCGCGTACTCCTCGAAGTAGCCGGCGTGCTCCTCGTCGTGGCCGGCGACAGGCGCCGCCGGCGCGTGCACGCCCGCCGTGAGCAGCAGCTCGCCGCCCAGCAGGTACGGCTCCGGGTCCGTCAGCTCCGAGGTGTGCGCGCCGTGCACCAGGACGGCCGCCGCCGCGGGTCCCGCGATCTGGCGAAGGCCCAGGTCGGCGCGGGCGAGCACCGCGGCGAGCGGAACGCCCTGCGTGGGCGGTGCGGTCACGCTCATGGGTGGATGATTCCTCCACTCGAATCCTGATCGATGAACGGAACGTACACTTCAGTGCTGCTTTTCGGCCACCTAGATTTCTTCCGACCGGTGGGTGCGGGTACGGGCGGATGTCCCCGACACCCCAGGGGCCCCGACAGACCCAAGAGGTCCGACAGGGTTCCGCAGCCGGACACTCCCCTGCACGACACGCCACCGAGGTGGACCAAAGGAGGACGCCCCATGGCCGTCGACTACGTAGTGATCGTCGTCTACCTGGCCGGAATGCTCGCGATGGGCTGGTGGGGCATGCGCCGCGCCAAGTCCAAGAGCGACTTCCTCGTCGCCGGCCGGCGCCTCGGTCCCGCCATGTACTCCGGGACCATGGCCGCTGTCGTGCTCGGTGGCGCCTCCACCATCGGCGGCGTCGGCCTCGGCTACCAGTACGGCCTGTCGGGCGCCTGGATGGTGTTCACCATCGGCCTCGGCATCCTCGCCCTGTCGCTCTTCTTCTCGGCGCGCATCGCCCGCCTGAAGGTCTACACGGTCTCCGAGATGCTCGACCTGCGCTACGGCGGCGGCCGCGCCGGGATGATCTCCGGCATCGTCATGTGGGCGTACACGCTGATGCTCGTCGTCACGTCCACCATCGCGTACGCGACGATCTTCGACGTCCTCTTCGACGTGCCGCGCACCCTCGCGATCGTCGTCGGCGGCACCATCGTCGTCGCCTACTCGACGCTCGGCGGCATGTGGTCGATCACGATCACCGACATGGTGCAGTTCGTCGTGAAGACCATCGGTGTGCTGCTGATCCTGCTGCCCGTCGCCGTCGTCAAGGCCGGCGGCTTCAGCGAGATGAAGGCGCAGCTGCCCACCGAGTACTTCGACCCGCTGGGCATCGGTGGCGAGACGATCTTCACCTACGTGCTGATCTACACGTTCGGCATGCTCATCGGCCAGGACATCTGGCAGCGCGTCTTCACCGCCCGCAACGACAAGGTGGCCCGCTGGGGCGGCACGTTCTCCGGCGTGTACTGCCTGGTCTACGCGATCGCCGGCGCGGTCATCGGCACCGCCGCCAAGGTGCTCTACCCGACCGGTCTCGGCACCGCCGACGAGGCGTTCGCCCGGATCGTCAAGGACGAGCTGCCCATCGGAGTCCGCGGGCTCGTGCTCGCCGCCGCCCTCGCGGCCGTCATGTCGACGTCCTCCGGAGCGCTCATCGCCTGCGCCACCGTCGCCAACAACGACATCTGGAAGCGGCTGCGCGGCATCAAGGCCGAGGCGTCCGCGGAGGACGATCACGACGAGGTCAAGGGCAACCGGATGTTCATCCTCGGCCTCGGCGTCGTCGCGATCGTCATCTCGGTCGTCCTCAACAACGTCGTCGAGGCGCTGACCGTCGCCTACAACCTGCTCGTCGGCGGGCTGCTCGTGCCCATCCTCGGCGGGCTGCTCTGGAAGCGCGGCAACGTCAGCGGCGCCCTCGCCTCCGTCGTCGTCGGCGGCCTCACCGTCATCGGCGGGATGTGGCGCTACGGCATCCTCGCCAACGAGCCCGTGTACTACGGCCTGATCGCGTCACTCGTCGTCTACGTGATCGTGTCCCTGGCCACCCGGCCCACCGACGCCGCCGTCCTCGCCAACTGGCGCGAGCGGCTCGCCGGACGCGGCGCCGAGGAGCCCGAGCCGGCTCCCGCCGCCGCGGCGCAGTAACCCCGTACGACACCCCCGTACGCACTCGTAGGAAAGAAGGCATGCGCGCAATGAACAGCAACGAGACGCCCCGCGTACCCAACGGCCCCGCCGGAGCCGTCGGACCGGTCGACTCCTCCCGCGTCCCGCGCTACGCGGGCCCCGCGACGTTCGCCCGCCTGCCCCGGCTCGACGAGGTGGACGCCGCCGACGTGGCGGTCGTCGGCGTCCCCTTCGACACCGGTGTCTCCTACCGGCCCGGCGCCCGCTTCGGCGGCAACGCGATCCGCGAGGCCTCCCGCCTGCTGCGCCCCTACAACCCGGCGCAGGACGCCTCGCCGTTCGCGCTCGCGCAGGTCGCGGACGCCGGTGACATCGCCGCCAACCCGTTCAACATCAACGAGGCCGTCGACACCATCGAGGCCGCCGCGGACGACCTGCTCGGCTCCGGCGCCCGCATGATGACGCTCGGCGGCGACCACACCATCGCGCTGCCGCTGCTCCGCTCGGTCGCGAAGAAGCACGGCCCGGTGGCCCTGCTGCACTTCGACGCGCACCTCGACACCTGGGACACGTACTTCGGCGCCGAGTACACGCACGGCACCCCGTTCCGCCGCGCCGTCGAAGAGGGCATCCTCGACACGTCCGCCCTCTCGCACGTCGGCACGCGCGGCCCGCTCTACGGCCGCTCCGACCTCACGGAGGACGAGAAGCTCGGCTTCGGCATCGTCACCTCCGCCGACGTCTACCGGCGCGGCGCCGACGAGGTCGCCGACCAGCTCCGCCAGCGCATCGGCGACCGTCCGCTCTACATCTCCATCGACATCGACTGCCTCGACCCGGCCCACGCGCCCGGCACCGGCACCCCGGAGGCGGGCGGCATGACCTCCCGCGAGCTCCTGGAGATTCTTCGCGGGCTTTCTTCGTGCAACCTGGTGTCCGCGGACGTCGTCGAGGTGGCGCCCGCGTACGACCACGCGGAGATCACGTCCGTCGCCGCCTCGCACACCGCGTACGAGCTGACGACGATCATGTCCCGCCAGATCGCCGACGCACGCGCATAGCACTCAGCAGGAGATGGACACCCGTGACGCACGACCACGACCTTGAGCTGACGCCCACCCCCGCGCAGATCGCGGCGGCGCTCAACCCGCCCGCCGGGCGCAACGGCGGTGACCTCGTCGTCGAGACCCTGCACGGCCTCGGCGCGGCCACCGTCTTCGGCCTTCCGGGGCAGCACGCGCTCGGCATGTTCGACGCGCTGCGCCGGTCGTCGCTCAGGTACGTGGGGCTGCGCGTCGAGAACAACGCCGGGTTCGCGGCGGACGCGTACGGCCGGGTCACGGGAGAGGTGGCGCCGCTGCTGCTCTCCACCGGGCCCGGTTCGCTGATGTCGCTCGCCGCGCTCCAGGAGGCGGCGGCCGCTTCGGCTCCCGTGCTCGCCATCGGCAGCCAGATCCCGGTCGCGGGACTCGGCGGCGGTCGCCACGGCTACCTGCACGAACTCCGCGACCAGCAGGCCTCGTTCAGGGACGTGGTCAAGTCCGTCCACACCGTGCGTACGCAGTCCCAGATCCCGTCGGCGATCGCCGCGGCCTGGGAGTCCGCGCTGAGCGCCCCGCACGGCCCGGTGTGGGTGGAGATCCCCCAGGACGTGCTCCTCGCCGAGACGACACTTCCAGTCGTCACGGCGGTGGACGCGACGCCGCACGATCTCGTCCCGCGGCCCGAACTCACCGCCGTGGCCGCCGACTTGCTCGCCCGCGCCGAACGGCCGGCGATCATCGCGGGCGGCGGCGTCGTCCGCGCCGACGCGACCGGCAAGCTCCGCGCGCTCGCCGAACGCGTCAACGCCCCCGTCGTCTCCACCTTCGGCGGCAAGGGCGCCTTCCCCTGGGAGCACCCGCTGTCGCTCCAGTCCTGGATGGAGGACCAGCACACGACGGACTTCCTGGAGGACGCGGACGTCCTGCTGGTCGTCGGCTCGGGCCTCGGCGAACTCTCCTCGAACTACCACACGTTCACGCCGCGCGGCCGCGTCATCCAGATCGAGGCCGACGCCGGAAAGCTGGAGTCCAACCACCCGGCCCTCGGCATCCACGCGGACGCACGCCTCGCGCTCCAGGCCCTGGTCGAGACGGTGGCCGAGCGCCCGGACGACGAGGCGCCCGCACGCGTCGCAGCGGTCCTGAAGGCCGTACGGGAACGTATCGACGCGCAGGAACTCACCCTGGAGCAGGGCGTGTTGGCGTCGGTACGGGATGCGCTCCCGGCCGCGTCGCCCTCCTTCTGGGACATGACGATCCTCGCCTACTGGGCGTGGTCCGCATGGCCGGGGATCATGCACTCGGCGCAGGGCGCGGGCGGCCTCGGCTACGGGTTCCCCGCCGCCATCGGCGCGGCCGCCGCCGACCCGACGACACCCGTCCTCGCGGTCTCCGGCGACGGCGGCGCCATGTACTCCATCGCCGAACTGGCCACGGCGAAGCAGTACGACCTGAACGTCACCTGGCTCATCGTCGACGACGGCGGCTACGGCATCCTGCGCGAATACATGACCGACGCCTTCGGCGAGGCCACCGCGACCGAGCTGGCCCGCCCCGACTTCGTGGCACTCGCCGAGTCCTTCGGCGTCCCCGGGGTCCGTACGACCCCGGAGACGCTCCGCGCCGACCTGGCCGAGGCGTTCGCGGCACCGGGCCCGCGCGTGGTGGTGCTCCCGGCGCTGCTCAGGATGTTCGCGCCGACGCATCTGGGCTGACGCGGACGACCGCGCCTACCAGATCGCGCCCACCCACTCCGGGTGGTCGATGAACGGGTTGCGGTTGTGCTGGTACGAGTCGTAGATGACCTCGTTGCGGTGCTGCTCGAAGGAGTCCGGCGGGTCCTCGTCGCTCCACGCCTTGAGGACGGACAGCTTGCCGATGTTCGGCGCGCTGCCGTTGTCCACCGAGTCGTTGGGCTCCAGGTCGGCGAAGGAGTCGTCGCCTTCGTAGCGGACCGCCATGTAGAGGATCATGCGCGCCACGTCGCCCTTGACGGCGTCGCGCGGCTCGAAGGAGTCGCCGTCGGTGAGGCTGCCGCCGCCGTTCGCGACTTCGCTGCCGCCGTTGTCGAAGTCCTTGTTGCCACGGATCGAGTTGACCGTGACGTCCTCCGGGCGGAGGTGGTGCAGATCCGTGCCGGGGCCCGTCGCGGTGCCGAAGTCGCCGTGCGACTTGGCCCAGACATGCTCGCGGTTCCAGTCGCCGCTGTCGCCGCCGTTGGCGGACTTCGCGCGTGAGGTGCCGCTGTAGAGCAGGATCACGTTGGAGCTGTTGGCCGGGTCCTGGTCGGTGGCCTTCAGGGCGTCCCAGACCGCGTCGTAGGAGAGCTTCGTCTGGTCGCTGATGATCGTGTGCAGCGCGCTCTTGAGTTCCGTGCCGGTCTTGCCCTCGGCGTCCTGGTAGTACGTGTCGTCGTACGCGGCGGAGGCGGAGCCTGAGGGTGGGGTCGCTGTCGCTGTCGCCGCGGGGAGGGCGAAGGCGGCGAGTACGGCCGCGGTGGTGAGGGCGACGGTGCGTATGTGGATTCCGGGCATGTGGGGTGTCCGTCCGTTCTACGCGGGTTGATTTGGTGGAACGGAGCGTGACATGGACACGTATGGATTGGGTGAATGCCGGGCGTCGATTGTGTGACGACAAAGGCCCCTGACTGGATGTCAGGGGCCTTTGGTGTGCGGGGAGTTACTGGGTCAGTCCACGTCGGACGCGTCCAGTCGGTACAGCGACTGGGAGCTCGTCGAGCTGCTGGACTTCTTGCTGTACTCGCTCGACTTCACCGCCGTGCCGTGCTTCTTCACCCACTTGGTGACCGCGGAGCTGACGTCGTTGCTGCCGCCCATGGGGCCGCCCATGCCGCTCTCGCCGACCTGGATGTAGTGCAACTGGCCGCTCTCGACCAGCTTCTTGAGCTTGGCGACGGTCATGCCCTTGTCGGAGCCGGTGAAGCCGTACATGGAGATGACGGGCTTCTTGGTCTTCAGGATGATCTGCGCGGCGGACTGCGAATTGGACACCGCGAGCAGCCACTTGGCGCCGTCCTGGTGCTTCTCCAGGTACGAGATCAGCTCGCTGTCGACGTTGCCGCCCATGCCACCGGCTCCGCCGCGACGGCCGGATTCCTGCTTGCCGGAGCCGGAGCCGGAACCGGATTCCTGGCCGCCGCCCGGCATCTCGCCGCCGCCCGGCATGCCACCGCCCTGCTGGGGACCGCCTTCCTGGGAGCCGCCACCGGGGAAGCCGCCTTCGGGTGCCTCGCCGCCACCGGGCATCGACCCGCCACCGGGCATCTCGCCGCCGCCCTGCTGGGTCCCGCCGCCCTGCCGCGAACCGCCGCCCGGCATCTCGCCGCCGCCAGGGAACCCGCCCCGGCCACCGCCGCCCCCACCGGGCCCGCCCATGCCGCCGCCCGTCGAAGGCCCGGCCGTCGGGTTGGAGCCGCCCATGCCGCCGCCCGCTCCGGACCCGAACGGCACGGAGAAGGCGTACGCCGCCGGGCCCGCCACCGACGCGACGACCGCCGCCGCCACGGCCACCGCGAGCAGCCGCAGCCGCCTCCCCGTCGACGTACGGAAGACGAGCAGGCCCGCGATCGCGAGTGCCATGACGACGGCCGTCGTCGGCCACAGCCAGCCGTTCCAGCCGGACGCGCGGCGCAGCAGCACCGCCGACCAGATCCCGGTCACGGCGAGTGCGACCGGCAGCACCCACGCCCACCGCTTGTCGTCGCGGAAGGCACGCCACAACAGCACGCCGCCACCGCCGCACAGCGCCGCGATGCCGGGGGCGACCGCGGTCGTGTAGTACGGGTGCATGGTGCCCTCGGCCGTCGCGAACGTGACGTAGTGCAGCACCAGCCAGCCGCCCCACAGCACGAGAGCCGCGCGCGTGAGGTCGGTGCGCGGGGCGCGGCCGCGCAGCACCAGGCCGCCGACGAGGGCGATCGCCGCGAAGGGGATCAGCCACGAGATCTGGCCGCCGAGCGTGTCGTTGAAGAGCCGGCCGAGGCCCGCCGTGCCGGAGAAACCGCCTCCGCCACCTCCGCCGCCCCCGCCGTTGCCCTCGCCGCCGAGGATCCGGCCGAAGCCGTTGTAGCCCATGATCAGGTCCCAGGCGGTGCCGTCCGTCGAGCCGCCGATGTACGGGCGCTCGGACGCGGGGGTCAGGGAGACGGCCGTGGCCCACCAGAAGCTGGAGACCGCGAGGACGACCGCGGCGAGGACCAGGTTGCGGGCCTTCCTCGCCCAGCCCAGGTGTGACGCGTACAGGTACACGGCGAAGACGACCGGCAGCGCGATGTAGCCCTGGAGCATCTTCGTGTTGAAGGCGAGGCCGAACAGGGCCGCCGAGCCGAGCAGCGGGAGCAGCCTGCCGTTACGGGTGGCGCGCAGCGCGAGGGCCGCGCCGCCCACCATCAGGAGCACCAGGATGGTGTCCGGATTGTTGTCCCGGTTGATGGCGACGGTGATCGGGGTGAGGGCGAGGACCAGGGCGGCGACGGTCGCCGCCACGTGGCCCCACACCCGCTTCACGGAGGAGTGCAGGACCCAGATCGAGCCGAGCCCGGCGGCGACCTGCGGCAGCATCATCTGCCAGGTGCCGAAGCCGAAGACCCGGCAGGACAGGCTCATCACCATCGTGGCGAACGGCGGCTTGTCCACGGTCAGGAAGTTGCCCGCGTCGATGGATCCGAAGAACCAGGCCTTCCAGCTCTGCGTGCCGCTGTAGATCGCGGCGCTGTAGAAGCTGTTGAGGCTGTTCGACGAGAGGTTCCAGGAGTACAGCACCCCGGCGACCACGAGGATCGCGAGCAGCGCCGGCAGCGACCAGCGCGGCGTGCGGCGCTCGGCCGGCGGCTCCGCCGGTGGCGGGGGTGCGGGTGCGTCGGAATGCGTATCGGTCATGGAGGTCACCAGTGCACGGTGCACGGCGCCTGTGGGGGCGGGCTGTGATGAGGCTGGGCGTCACCTGTGCATGTCGCCGAACACCTCGTCGTTCAGGGACGTTCAGGGAGGGGACGCATCGTTCACGGAAAGTCCGCCCGGCCGTCGCCGCGCGCGCCCTACCGTGACCCCATGTCGCGCAGATCAGCACGTTCCGTGCTCGCCACCGTCGCCCTCTCCGCCGCCTCCCTGACGGCTCTTCCGGCCCCGGCGCAAGCCGACTCGCCCGCCGCGACGGGCCGTTGCTCCCCGGCCGTGACGATCACCGGCTACTCCGACGCCCTCGACAAGACGACGTACGACGGCACCTTCGTCGGCAACCTCTCCGCGCTCGCCACCGACCGGGGCGGGCGGCTCGCCGCGCTGTCCGACCGCTCGTCCCTGTTCACCCTGGACGGGCGCACGCTCGCGCCCCGCTCCGTGGCGCCGCTCGCCGACGAGAAGGGGGCCGCGCTCGACTCCGAGGGCCTGGCCGTCGACCGCGACGGCACGTACCTCGTCACGTCCGAGACCGAGCCCTCGATCCGCCGCTACGACCGCACGGGCGCCCGCGTCCTCGACCGGCTGCCCGTCCCGGCCGCGCTGCACGACCGGGCCCGCGCCAACGCCACGTTCGAGGGACTGACCCTGCTGCCCGGCGGCCGCACCCTCCTCGCCTCCATGGAGTCCCCGCTCACCGGCGACACCGTCAACCGGCTCCAGACCTGGCGGCGCACCCACGACGGTCACTTCAGGCCCGCCGCCCAGTACGGCTACCGCACCGACGCGAACCTCGGCATCTCCGAGGTCACCGCCGCCCCCGACGGCCGCCTCCTCGTCCTGGAACGCGGCTTCACCAGCGGCGTCGGCAACACGGTCCGGCTGTACGAAGCCGAGCTCCGCGGCGCCACCGACACCTCCGGCGTCAGCGACCTCACGGGCCAGAAGGGCGTCCGCCTCGCCCACAAGACCCTCCTCGCCGACCTCGCGAACTGCCCCTCGCTCGGCGCGCCCGCCCACCAGCCCCAGACCAACCCGCTGCTCGACAACATCGAGGCGATGACCGTGACGGGGCGTGGCCCGCACGGCGCCCTCCGCCTGCTCCTCGCCAGCGACGACAACCAGAGCGCGAACCAGATCACCCGGTTCTACTCCCTGCGGATCGCGCCGCGGATTGTTGCAGTGGGATGAAATCCGCTCCCGGTCGCGTTGGCCCTCACGGCAGAGCAGCAGGTGAGACGTGGAGGCGAAGGCGTGGCGGAACAACGGGGCTGGGCGAAACGACTCGCGGGATACGCATGGCGCCATCCCAAGGACGTCGTTCTCGCGCTCGGGGCCTCGCTCGGCGGCATGGGCGTCATGGCGCTCGTCCCGCTGATCACGAAGGTGATCATCGACGACGTGATCGGGAACCACTCCCGGTCCATGGCCGTCTGGGCGGGCGCGCTCCTCGGCGCGGCCGTCGTCGTCTACGTCCTCGCGTTCGTTCGCCGCTACTACGGCGGCCGGCTCGCCCTCGACGTCCAGCACGATCTGCGTACCGAGATGTACGGGTCGATCACCCGGCTCGACGGCCGCCGCCAGGACGAGCTGTCGACCGGGCAGGTCGTGGGGCGCGCCACCAGCGACCTCCAGCTGATCCAGGGCCTGCTCTTCATGCTCCCGATGACCATCGGGAACGTCCTGCTCTTCGTCATCTCCCTGGTGATCATGGCGTGGCTGTCGCCGCCGCTGACCCTGGTCGCGCTCGCCGTCGCCCCCGCCATCTGGTTCATCGCCAAGCGCAGCCGCTCCCGGCTGCACCCCGCCACCTGGTACGCGCAGGCGCAGGCCGCCGCCGTGGCCGGTGTCGTCGACGGGTCGGTGAGCGGCGTCCGCGTCGTGAAGGGGTTCGGGCAGGAGGAGCAGGAGACCGGGAAGCTCAAGACGGTCGGCCGCAGGCTCTTCGCGGGGCGGCTGCGTACCGTCCGGCTGAACTCGAAGTACACCCCGGCGCTCCAGGCCGTGCCCGCCCTCGGGCAGGTCGCCATGCTGGCCCTCGGCGGCTGGCTCGCGGTGCACGGAGAGGTCACGCTCGGCACGTTCGTCGCGTTCTCCTCGTACCTCGCCCAGCTCGTCGGGCCCGTCCGGATGCTCGCGGTCGTCCTCACCGTCGGGCAGCAGGCGCGGGCAGGTGTCGAGCGCGTCCTCGAACTGATCGACACCGAGCCTTCGCTGACCGAGGGCACCAAGGAGCTTCCCGCGGACGCCCCCGCGACCGTCGAGTTCGACGACGTGTCCTTCGCGTACGCGGACGCCGCCGACCGCCCCGTCCTCGACGGCCTCTCCTTCGGGATCAGGGCCGGCGAGACCCTCGCCGTCGTCGGCTCCTCCGGCTCCGGCAAGTCCACCGTCTCCCTCCTGCTCCCGCGCTTCTACGACGTCACGCACGGCGCCGTCCTCGTCGGCGGCCACGACGTGCGCGAGCTGACGACGGCGTCGCTGCGCTCCGCGATCGGACTCGTCCCGGAGGACTCGTTCCTGTTCTCCGACACCGTCGGCGCCAACATCGCGTACGGCTTCCCGGACGCGACGCGGGAGCAGATCGAGACGGCCGCGCGCGCCGCGCAGGCGCACGGCTTCATCAGCGCGCTGCCCGAGGGCTACGACACCACGGTCGGCGAGCACGGCCTCACCCTCTCCGGCGGTCAGCGCCAGCGCGTCGCGCTCGCCCGCGCCATCCTCACCGACCCCCGCCTCCTCGTCCTCGACGACGCGACATCCGCCGTCGACGCCCGCGTCGAGCACGAGATCCACGAGGCGCTCGCGCACGTGATGGCGGGCCGTACGACGCTGCTCATCGCGCACCGCCGCTCCACCCTCGGCCTCGCCGACCGGATCGCCGTCCTCGACGGCGGGCGGCTCGCCGCGATCGGTACGCACGAGGAGCTGGAGGCAGGGTCGCCGCTGTACCGGAGCCTGCTCACCGACCCCGACGGGCTGGGCGGGGTGTCGCCGGGACACACCGCCCCCGCCGCGGGGGAGCCGGTGGAGGACACCTCCGTACGGGACGAACTCGACGCCGAGTTCGACGCCGAACGCGGCGTCACCCCCAGGCTGTGGACGGGCGACCGCGAGCCGCGGGACGCCGCGCTCGCCGGGTCGCCCGCGACGCCGGAACTCCTCGCGCAGGTCGACGCGTTGCCGCCTGCCACCGACACCCCCGACATCGACGAGACGCGGGCCGTCACGGCCGAGGAGTCGTACGGTCTGCGCCGACTGCTGCGCGGATTCCGGGCGCCGCTGCTGATCAGCCTCGCGCTCGTCGCCGTCGACGCGGGCATGGGCCTGCTGCTGCCGATCCTCATCCGGCACGGCATCGACGAGGGCGTCTCGCAGCTGGCGATCGGCGCGGTGTGGGTGGCGGCGGGGCTCGGTCTCGTCGCCGTACTCGTGCAGTGGGCCGCGCAGTTCGGCGAGACGCGGATGACGGGACGTACCGGCGAGAGAGTGCTCTACTCGCTCCGGCTCAAGATCTTCTCCCAGCTCCAGCGGCTCGGACTCGACTTCTACGAGCGGGAGTTGACGGGTCGCATCATGACTCGGATGACCACCGACGTCGACGCGCTCTCGACCTTCCTGCAAACCGGTCTGGTCACCGCGTTCGTCTCCCTCGTCACGTTCTTCGGCATCATGGTCGCGCTGCTCGTGATCGACGTTCAGCTCGCGCTGGTCGTCTTCGCGACGCTGCCGCCGCTGATCATCGGGACGTTCTTCTTCCGCCGCTCCAGCGTCAAGGCGTACGAGCTGGCGCGCGAGCGGATCTCCGTCGTGAACGCCGATCTCCAGGAGACGGTGGCCGGGCTGCGGATCGTGCAGGCCTTCCGGCGCGAGGAGGACGGCAGCGCGAAGTTCGCGGCGGGCAGCGCCAGTTACCGCAAGGCGCGGATCCGCGGCCAGTGGCTGATCTCCGTGTACTTCCCGTTCGTGCAGCTCCTGTCGGCGGTGGCGACCGCGTCCGTGCTGGCCGTGGGCGCGCAACGGGTCGACGCGGGCACCCTCACGACGGGCGCGCTGGTCGCCTACCTGCTCTACATCGACCTGTTCTTCGCGCCGGTGCAGCAGCTCTCCCAGGTCTTCGACGGATACCAGCAGGCCACCGTCTCGCTCGGCCGCATCCAGGAACTGCTGCGCGAGCCGACGTCGACGAAGAACGCCGAGCGCCCCCGCGAGGTGCCCTCGCTGCGCGGCGAGATCGCCTTCGAGGACGTGGACTTCGCGTACGGGTCCGCCGACAAGCCGGAGGCCGCCCTGAGCGATGTGGACCTGCGCATCCCCGCCGGGCAGACCGTCGCGTTCGTCGGCGAGACCGGCGCGGGCAAGTCGACGCTCGTCAAGCTCGTCGCCCGGTTCTACGACCCGACGGGCGGCCGGGTCACCGCCGACGGCATCGACCTGCGCGAACTCGACCTCACCGAGTACCGGCACCGGCTCGGCGTCGTCCCGCAGGAGGCCTACCTCTTCCCCGGCACGGTCCGCGACGCCATCGCCTACGGCCGCCCCGGCGCGAGCGACGCCGAGGTGGAGGCGGCGGCGCGGGCCGTCGGCGCGCACGAGATGATCGCGACGCTCGACGGCGGCTACCTCCACGAGGTCGCCGAGCGCGGCCGCAACCTCTCCGCGGGGCAGCGGCAGTTGATCGCCCTGGCCCGCGCCGAACTCGTCGCCCCGGACATCCTCCTGCTCGACGAGGCGACCGCCGCCCTCGACCTCGCCACCGAGGCCCAGGTCAACCAGGCCACGGACCGCATCTCCGGCAGGCGCGCCCACCCGTCGCCCGACCACCGCCCCTCAACGAGCGCCGGCGCGCGCACCACCTTGATCGTCGCCCACCGCCTGACGACGGCGGCCCGCGCGGACCGGGTGGTCGTGATGGACCACGGCCGGGTCGCGGAGGACGGAACGCACGACGAGCTGCTTCGACTGGACGGGAAGTACGCCGCGCTGTGGCGGACGTTCCTGGGCGAACCGGTGGCGGCCGGGGAGGTCAGCTCTTCGACGTGATGTCGGAGATCTTCTTGGTCGCCAGATCCGACTGGACCGTCAGGTAGGTGTACGAGACGTGCTTCCCGGTGCCCCAGGTCAGCCGCACCGTGGAGTACGTCTTGCCCATCCCGCTGTCGCCCGCCGTCACCTTCCAGGCGCTCGGCACGTTCTGCGCGCGCAGCACACCGTCGGCGTCGTGCCGCTTCTCCCAGTTCGCGAGCCGGGAGCGCAGATCCGAGGTCAGGTAGAACTGCCGAAGTCGTGCGGCGAGCGCGTTGTCACCCGGATCGTTCGCGACGTCGATGTACGCGCCGTAGAAGTGCGCGACCCGGTCGTAGACGGCGCCCGGGTCACCGCTGCGGGCGGGGGCGCCGGAGGGGTTGCCGTCGGTGCGGGGCGCGGCGGCGCTGGGGACCGCGAGGGCGACGGTGAGCAGTCCTGCCGCGAAGACGTAGCGTGCGGTGCGGTTCATGGATGTCATGAGGACCCGCCTTCCGGGCCGGGTCGGCACGCAACCGCCCGGCCGCCTTGTCGCGTCAGTTCAACAGTACGCTGGTGCGGATGTGACAGGAGGGGCTGCGGTGCGCGGACAAGGGCTCGGTGAGGGCGGCATACGCACGCCGCGCGGGCCCTGCGGGGTGCTCGCGCCGGCCCTGTCCGTACTGGTCGCCGCGGCCCTGCTGGTCCTCGCGGGCCCCACGGTCACCGGAGTCCAGGCCGCTTCGCTGTGCGGCGGACACAAGGCCCGCACGCTGCGTTTCGAGACGGGCCGCACGGTCCTCTACAAGAGCAGCGGCTACGTCTGCGCAGTCACCTACGCCAAGCACACGGGCGCCCGCCAAACCATGTCCGTGAGCGTCCAGGCCCGCGGCAACCGGGCCGTCGTCGACAAGGGCCGCTACACCAGGCACGCGGGCCCCATCACCGTGCACGCGGGACACCGCTGTGTCCGGGTGAAGGGATCCGTGGGCACGAAGTCGGTGCGCAGCGGCTGGATCCTGTGCTGAAGGGGGCCTCCGGGGCGGGCGAGGTGCTCACACCGTGACCGCGCACCCCACCGGCCTGCTGCCGCCCAGGGTCACGTAGAGCGAGGTCGACGGCGGGCACGCCGAGCGGGACGGCACCGCCGTGACCACCCGGTACCGCGGGGCGCCCCGGCCCGTGCCGGCGCAGGCCGTCTCCCGGACCTGGCCCTTGCCCGCCGCCGTGAGGCAGTCGCCGACGATCGTGCGGGGGCCGCCACCGCGACCCGGGTCGCCGGGGTGCGGGGCGTCCAGATTGCGCATGCAGGCGTAGCCGCGGGCCACGGCCCCGTCGCCGTTCTCGTCGGCCGCGGGCCGTTTCTCGCTGATGTACAGCACGAAGTCGGTGCGGGCCGGGCACGCGGGCCCTCCCGACGTCTCCCCGTCGTGCCGGGCGACGACCCGGGCCACGGCCCGCTCGCTGCGGCACGGCACCTCGTTGAACGACGCGCGCCCGCGCGAACTGCACTCGCCCACAGCGAGGAACACCGCCCCGTACCCGGAGGACGCGCGCGGGGACGGCCGGTCGCCGGAAGAGCCGGGGGAGCCCTGGCACCCGGCGAGTGCGAGCGCGAGCGCGAGTACGAATGCCGGTACCGGCACCGCGCACACCACACCGCCCCACCGCCCAAACATGGCAAAACCCCCCGACGTCCCGTCCCAGCGTGGCCCGTGGCGACGGGCGCACGCCAGGCGTGCGGGGTGCTTTGCGCCAGTTGGTGGTGGCGTGCGCCGATCGTGGCGTACGCCCCCTACGGACGGGTCAGTACGTCAGCCCGTAGCCGATCGGGTACAGGACCTGCGCGGGATCGTCGGCCTTCTGCACGGGCACCGGCAGCTTCCCGCGCGGCTCCGCCTTCCCGGCCCCGGCCAGCACCCGCACGGCCGCCCGCAGTTCGACATCGATCCACGAGTACGCCGCCACATGCGCGTCGGCGGCGGCCAGTTGGGCGACGTCGTACGGGTTGCGCATGGACAGCGTCACGACCGGCACCCCGGTCCCGGCCACCGCGTTCACCAGCGACTGCTGCGCGCTGCCCGCGGCGACGTTGTACGTGCCGATGACCACGGCGTCCTTGCCCTTCGCCGCCGCCACGGCCTGCGCGATCGTCGCCTGGGTGGGCGCCGTGCCCGTCGCGAGCACCGTGGCGGTGAAGCCGAGTTCGGTGAGCGCCGCGCCGATCACCGTGGTCGGCGGCCCGTCACTGAGCGAGGGGGAAGCCGGGTTGGCGCCCAGCACGAGCACGTTCTTGTGCGTGCGCCGGGACAGCGGCAGCAGCCCCTCCTTGTTGACCAGGAGCGTCGTCGTGCGCTCGGCGATCCGGTCGGCCGCGGCGAGGTGCGCGGGGGTGCCGACGGTACGGTCGACGCCGCCATCGGAGATGTAGGGCTCCTTGAAGAGCCCCAGCTTCGACTTCAGACGCAGCACGCGCAGGATCGACTCGTCGAGCCGCGCCTCGGTCAGCTCACCGCTCCTGACGGCGTCGAGGACCCCGTTCCAGGCGACGGACAGTGTCGGCGGATTGAGCAGCTGGTCGACGCCCGCCTTGAGGGCCAGTACGGGGACACGGTCGTCGCCGTACTTGTCGCGGACGCCCTGCATGCCGAGCGAGTCGGTCACCACGACGCCGTCGTAGCCGAGTTGCTCGCGCAGGATGCCGGTGAGGATGGGGCGGGACAGCGTCGCCGGATCCTCGCTCGGGTCGAGGGCCGGGACGACGATGTGGGCCGTCATGATCGAGTCGATGCCGGCCGCGATCGCGGCCTTGAACGGCGGAGCGTCCAGCTGCTCCCACTGCTCGCGGGTGTGGCTGATGTACGGGATCCCGGTGTGGCTGTCCGTCGCCGTGTCGCCGTGTCCGGGGAAGTGCTTGGCGGTCGAGGCGATGTGCGCCGACTGGTAGCCCTTGACCTGCGCAGCCACGAGGCCCGCGACGGCCTCCGGGTCCGCGCCGAAGGAGCGCACACCGATGACGGGGTTGGCCGGGTTGACGTTGACGTCGGCGTCGGGCGCGTAGTCCTGCCGGATGCCGATGGCGCGCAGCTCGGCGCCCGCGATCTGCCCGGCCCTGCGCGCGTCCTCGCGGGAGCGACCGGCGCCGAACGCCATCGCGCCGGGGAACAGGGTGGCCGGCTTGCCGACCCGGGCGACGATGCCGTGCTCCTGGTCGGTGGAGATCAACAACGGTATTCCGGAAGGCTGTTGCAGCCCGACCCGCTGAATCCCATTGCTCAGATCGGCGATCTGGTGCGGATCACGCACATTGTGCGCCCACGCGAAGTAGATGATGCCGCCGAGCTTGTACGTGTCGATGAGCTCGGCGGCGGTGCGGACGCCGATCTCCTGGAGGTTGGCGTCGATGTCGGCCTGGTCGGGGGCGGTGGCCGAGTGGCCGTACACCCGCATGACGAAGAGCTGGCCGACCTTCTCCTCCAGGGACATCCCGGAGATGATCTTCTTGAGGGCCTTGTCGGACGCGGGGGCGGCGCCCGCGGCCCGTGCGGTGGTGGCGCTGAGGCCGGCCGCCGTGGCGCCGATGGTGGCGGCGGCGAGCACGGTACGTCTGGACAGTGGCACGATCGCTCCTTCCGGAGGAGACGCGGACCCTGAAAACAACTTCCGCGCGCAACGAGTATCCGGAAAATTTCTGCCAGTCAAGAGCCCGTGCGGGCACGGGAGTTGGCAGCCGGCCGCTTTGGGGAAGGGGCCGCCACCGGCACTTTGGAGGGGGCGCACCGGTGGCGGCGACACTGCCGGCCGCAGGCGGCGGAGAGGGTTTGTCAGCGTTCGCAGCCAGCAGCGAGGCCGACACCGCACTGCGGTGACTCTCCGGCAGCGTGTCCTTCTGACGGAAGCATGCTGGTCGGGGTTCCCGGAATTCGGGGATTTCGTGAAATCGGTGCGCAGGTGGTGAACGTGACGCCCGTGGCCGGCCCCACCGCGCCTCCCCGGCCACCCGCACGGGGCTCCGCCCCGGACCCCGCGCCTCAAACGCCGGCGGGGCTGGAGAGATCACGATTGAGCAGCGGGGTCCGGGGCGGAGCCCCGAGGCGTAGGGCCGTGGGGCCGCACCAGGCGCTCCGCCCCGTGGGTCCGCAGCGCGTCCACCACCGCCCGAACCGCCGGCCGCCGCACCGTCCCCTCCCGCCACAGCGCGTACAGCCGCCGCCGCGGCACCGGATCGAGCCGCACCGCCACCACCCCGTCGGGCAGCGGGCCACGGCCGAGCCGGGGGAGCACCGCGATGCCGAGGCCCGCCGCCACGAGAGCGGCCAGCGTCGGATTCTCCTCGGCCTGATGGGCGATGAGGGGCTCGAAGCCCGCGGAGCGCATCGTCCGCAGCAGCCAGTCGTGACACACGCGGCCCGGCGGCTGAGACACCCACCGCTCGCCCCCGAGCTCCTCGCGGCGCACCGACGACCGCCCCGCCAGTGGATGGCCATCGGGGACGACGAGGTCGCACAAGTCGTCGCCGATGGTGGCCTGTTCGACCCCGGCGGGGGCCGGCAGCGGTGCGATGTCCCAGTCGTGCGCGACGGCGAGGTCGACGGCGCCCTTCGCCACGAGGTCCACCGACAGGTGCGGGTCGACCTCGGAGAGCCGGGTGTCGAGCGCGGGATGCTGCGCCGCCAGATCGGCGAGCGCGCCCGGCAGCAGCCCGCGCGCCGCCGAGGCGAACGCGGCGATCGTCAGCCGCCCCGCCGGCACCCCGCGCCGCTCCTCGATGCCGGTCTCGGCGCGCTCCATGATGGCCATCAACTGGCGTGCTGTCTCGGCCAGTTGCAGCGCCTCGTCCGTGAGCCGGACGCCCCGCCCCTCCCGTTCGAGCAGCGGCGTGCGGGTCTCCCGCTCCAGCTTCGCGATCTGCTGCGAGACGGCGGACGGAGTGTAGCCGAGCGCGGTCGCGGCGGCGCCGACGGTGCCGTGCACGGAGACGGCGTGCAGGGCACGCAACCGTTGCAGGTCCAGCATCCCTCGCCCCTCCCATGAACAGTTCCCATGAGTAGTTCCCATGAGCGATCCCATTAGCAGTGCTTCATCCAACCATGCAGCAACATTCGCTGGTGCTAAAGGGTCGCGGGCGGTGATCCTCGACGCATGAAACCCGCGCACACCGGTCTCGCCGTACTCGTCGCCGCCCTGTGGGGCGTGAACTTTGTCGTCATCGACATCGGCCTCGCCCACTTCCCGCCGCTGCTCTTCTGCGCCCTGCGCTTCCTGCTCGCGGCGCTGCCCGCGATCTTCCTCGTGGGACGGCCGCGGGTGGCGTGGCGCTGGGTCGTGGGGGTGGGGCTCGCGCTCGGCGTGGGCAAGTTCGGTCTGCTCTTCGTCGGCATGAACGCGGGGATGCCCGCAGGCCTGTCCTCCCTCGTCCTCCAGGTCCAGTCGGTCTTCACGGCGGTCATCGCCTTCGCGTTCCTGCGCGAACGCCCGGGCCGCGTACGGGTCCTGGGCATGGTGGTGGCGCTCGCGGGCATCGCGGTGGCGGCGGTCGACGAGGGCGGTTCGGGCCCGCTCGGCGCCTTCGCGCTGGTCCTGGTCGCCGCGGCCTTCTGGGGCGTGTCGAACGTACTGACCCGCAAGGCCTCGCCCGACGCCCCGTTCGCGTTCATGGTCTGGTCGAGCGCGGTCCCGGTGCTGCCGCTCCTGGCGCTGTCGTTGGTGTTCGAGGGCCCGACGCGCGATGCGGATGCGCTGGCCGCGCTCGACCTGCCCGGGGCGGGTGCGATCGTGTACGTGGCGCTGGTGACCACCCTCTTCGGGTTCACCGCGTGGAGCCGACTGCTGCGCCGCTACGACGCGTCGACGGTCGCCCCGTACTCGCTCCTGGTCCCGGTCTTCGGGATGTCATCGGCGGCGGTGTTCCTCGGCGAACCGGTGAGCGGGCTCCGCTGGTGCGCGGCGGCGCTGCTGGTGGGCGGCGTCGCCCTCACATCACGGGGCTCGATCGGGCCCACCCGGCAGGAGGACGGCCAGGCACGTGGAGCCCTTGCGGCGATTGAGCAGCGGGGTCCGGGGCGGAGCCCCGTGGCGTTGGCGGCGGGGGCCGCAATGAACGAACGGGCTAGGCCGACTCGTTCAGCAGGCGTGCCACGTGATCCCGCCCCGCCGCAAGAAGCCCCGGCAGGGGAGCTGCCCCCTCGTACCAACGCGCCTCGTACTCCCAGCACAACCACCCGTCCCAGCCCTCCCGGCTGAGCACCTCCACACACTCGGCCAGCGGAAGAACCCCGTCCCCGAGCGGCAGCGGAGTCGTGTCGTCGGGCCCCGCGATGTCCTTGACCTGTACGTATCCGAGGTAGGGGGAGAGTGCTGCGTACGAGACCACCGGCTGCTCGCCGCCGAGCCACGTGTGCATCACGTCCCACAGCGCGCCCACGTTCCGGTGTCCGACGAGGCCGAGGACGCGGGACGCTGCCGCCCCGGTGCGGTGCGAGTCGTGCGTCTCCAGGAGCACCCGCACACCGCGGTCGGCCGCGTACTCGGCGGCGACGCCGAGCCGCCGCGCGGCGGTTGCGTCGGCCTCCTCGGGCCCCTGCTTGTCGCCCCCGCCCGGGAAGACGCGTACGTACCGGGCGCCCAGGTCCCGCGCGAGATCCACCAGCGCCCGCACGTCGTCGAGCACCGGACCGTCCTCGCCCGGCGCCGCCACGCGCGCGTACCCGGCCACACCCAGCACCTCGACCCCCGCGGCCTTGAACCGGGCGGCGGCATCCGCCCGTTGCTCCCGGTCGATGCCCGGATGCACCGGCTCCTCGGGGTGGGCGCGCAGTTCCACGCCGTGATACCCGTGCTCGTTGGCGAGCGCGAGCACGTCGTCGAGAGGGAGACCAGGGACACCGAGAGTGGAGAACGCCAGCTTCATGGGCGGGACCCTACCCGTCAGTCCGCCGTCCTATGGAGGGTCATTTTCCAGTCCTGGCCGATCAGATCCGCGCCGAACGAGCGGTGCGGCTTCTCGCCGACGAGTACGAACCCGTACCGCTGGTAGATCGAACGCGCCGACTTCAGCACGTCGTTCGTCCACAGCACCAGCTCCCGGTAGCCGACGCCCCGCGCGAAATCGATCACCGACCGCACCAGCCGGTCCCCGATGCCGAGCCCCCGCGCCTCCGGCTCGACCAGCAGCAGCCGCAGCCGCGCGGTGCCCGGAGCCTCGTCGCGTACGCACATCACGCAGCCCACCGGGCGGCCGTCCAGCTCGGCGATCCACACCCGCTCCAGGTGCGGGTCGTGGTCCTCGGCGAAGTCGGCGACGATGCGCGCGACCAGGCCCTCGTAGTCCGCGTTCCAGCCGAACTCGGCCGCGTACAGCGCTCCGTTGCGCGCGACGATCCAGCCCAGGTCGCCGGCCCCCGGCTCGCGCAGCAGGACGTTCTCGGGGTGCGGGGCGGCGCGGCCGTCGCCGAGGATCTCGCGGACGGTGCGCAGCGCCTCGGACAGCCGGTCGCGGTCGGTGGGCGGGACGGTGGTGAGGAGGGTGCCGACCGTTTCCCGGGTGCGCTCGTCGAGCAGCTCCGCGGTGCTGCGGCCGCGCGCGGTGAGGGTGATGCGGCGGCGCCGCGAGTCCTTCTCCGACGAGCCGCGCTCGACCAGTCCGTCCCGCTCGAACTTGCCGAGGATGCGGCTCAAGTAGCCTGCGTCCAGGTTGAGTTGGGTGCGCAGGTCGGCCGCGTCGACCTTCTCCGTGTGCGCCAGCTCGTACAGCACGCGGGACTCGGTGAGGGTGTACGGGGCGTACAGGTGGCGGCTGTAGTCGAGCGCGCCGATCACGTTCGTGTAGAAGCGGTTGAAGGACCGGATGTCCTGCACGGTCATGGGCCACCTCGCGGGTCAGATTGTTGACTCAGTCAGAGGTTCGGGGTGGTGCCCACAGTACGCCGGGGGTGGGGACGCGTCCACGCGACGGACGCCGGAGTGCCCGGGAAAGCGACCGCCCGGTCAAGTCCATGCATACGGCAGGTATGGCGGTTCAAGGGCGTCCCATGGGTTGGGAAAGCGCTCTCCGCGCGTTGTTCCCGAGTTCATCGCGGGCCTCCTCCGCGCCACATCCGGCGCGCCGCACAGTGATCCAACGGCCCGTCGCACGCGGGCCGTTGGCATGCCCGGACCTTCCGGCATCTCACACCAGGGGACACTCATGGCCGAACTCACCCGACGTAGACTCCTCGGCTCCGCGGCCGGCGCGATCGGTGGCGCCGCCGCGCTCTCGCTCCTCCCGCCCAGCGTCCAGAAGGCGGTGGCGGCGGGCCCGCCCCGCAAGGGCTCGCTCCGCGACATCGAGCACGTCGTGATGCTCATGCAGGAGAACCGCTCGTTCGACCACTATTTCGGCACGCTCAAGGGCGTACGCGGCTTCAATGACCCCGAGGCGCAGAAGCTGAGCACCGGCCGCTCGGTCTTCTACCAGCCCGACGCGGAGAACCCGAAGGGCTACCTGCTCCCCTTCCACCTGGACACGCACACCTCCAGCGCCCAGGCCATCCCGTCCACGAGCCACGCCTGGTCGGTCCAGCACGAGGCGTGGAACAACGGCAAAATGGACCAGTGGCTCCCGGCCCACCGCAAGGCCGACGGCGTCAACGGCCCCTACGTGATGGGCTATTACACCCGCAAGGACATCCCCTTCCAGTTCGCGCTCGCGGAGACGTTCACGATCTGCGACAACTACTTCTGCTCCGTCTTCGGCCCGACGTGGCCCAACCGCCTCTACTGGATGACGGGCTCGATCGACCCGGCCGGCACACACGGCGGCCCGATCCTGAACAACACCGCGCCCACGCCCTACCGCTGGACGACATACGCGGAACGCCTTCAGGCCGCCGGTGTCAGCTGGAAGGTCTACCAGCAGGACGACGACTACGGCTGCAACATGCTGGAGCAGTTCGCGAGCTTCAAGGACGCGAAGCCGGGGTCGGACCTCTACGAACGCGGCATGCGCCCCCAGCCCGAGGGCACCTTCGAGGACGACGCCCGCAACGACCGCCTCCCGGCCGTCAGTTGGATCATGCCGACGTCGTACGAGTCCGAGCACCCGGACTACCTGCCGGCGGCGGGAGCCGACTTCGTGGCCCGCAAAATAGAGGCGATAGCGTCGAACCCCAAGGTGTGGGCGAAGACCGCCTTCATCCTCAACTACGACGAGAACGACGGCCTGTTCGACCACGTGACCCCGCCGACGCCCCCGGCGGGCACCCCCGGCGAGTTCATCCAGGGCCTCCCCATCGGCGGCGGCTTCCGCGTCCCCGCGATCATCGTCTCGCCCTGGACGGTGGGCGGCTGGGTGGCGTCGGAATCCTTCGACCACACGTCGGCGCTCCAGTTCCTGGAGAAGTTCACGGGCGTCGCGGAACCCAACATCACCGACTGGCGCCGCGACACCTTCGGCGACCTCACCTCCGCCTTCCGCTTCTCCCACTCCGCGCCGCGCCCGCCGAAGCTCCCCGCCGACACGGCGGAGCAGTGGGAGCGGGCGAAGGGCGACGTGGCCACCCTCCCGAAGCCGACGCTGCCGGGCGCGGACCAGTCCTTCCCGGAGCAGGAACGAGGCCGCAGGCCGCACGTGTGAGCTCCGCGCGTCCGCGCAAGGCCCGGACTGTGACGTCTCAGCACGGATATACCGTGCTGAGACGTCACAGTCCCGCCGCGCCGCCCTGGCCTCCCGGCCACGCCGCCAGCGCGAACTCGGCCACCTGCGTCAGCTCCCGCGCGTCGGCGCCGTCCCGCGCGCGCTGCGACAGGCCCTGCACCACGGCGGCGAAGTACGAGGCGAGGGCGGCCGTGTCCGTGGCCTTCGGCAGTTCGCCTGCCGCCCGCGCCTGGCGCAGCCGCTCATCGAAGGAGGCGACTCCGGCGTTGCGCACGTCGCGCAGGAACGTGGCGACCTCCGCGTCCTGCTCCGTCACATTGGTCGCGGCGCTGTTGGCCAGGCAGCCCGCCGGGTGCGAGGGGTCCGCGTACGTACGTGCCGCCTCGCGCAGGATGCGGGCGAACGCCGCGTACGCCGTCGCCTCCTCGGCGAGCGCCACGCCGACGAAGGCGCCGACGGGGGACCGCCCGTAGACCTCGACGGCCTCCTTGAACAGCGACTTCTTGTCCCCGAACGCGGCGTACAGGCTGGCCGGGCGGATGCCCATGGCCGTGGTCAGCTCGCCCACCGAGGTCGCCTCGTAGCCCCGCTCCCAGAACAGCCGGACGGCCACGGCCAGCGCCGCGTCGCGGTCGAACGTGCGCGGCCGGCCGCGCGGCCGGGCCTTTCCCTCAGTCGTACCGCCAGTCATGCCGCCCACTGTATCGGCTCTTCTTGAGCGAGCGCTCAAGAAGGGTGCTACCGTCCATCCGAGTTCTTCTTGAGTCATCGCTCAACAAATGCTGGTGATCGCGGAACCGGAGGCATGGCACATGGCGGCTACGGACGAAGGCCATACCCTCGCCGGCTGGACCGGCTGCGCGCTCGCCGCGGTCGGGGCCGCGACGGCGGGCCTGGGAGTCATCGGCTGGCGCCCGGGGCTCTGGCTCGGCCCCGCGGTGCTGGCCCTGGGCGCGCTGCTCGCCTGGGCCCTGCACCTCGCGGGCTGGGGGAAGCCGTCGGGGCCGCGCCCGATCGCCCAACACCCCGTTGGCGTACGGGACATGGCCGCCAGCGAAGGTCACGCGCAGTGCGTCGGGTGCCGGCTGGCGGGCCGTCGCCCCCGTTAGTCGCCGACTACGGACGTGGCTTGTCCGTCGACCCCCGCACCACCAGTTCCCCGCGCACCTCCACGATCCGCCCCTTGGGCGCCGCCTCGCGGCCCATCGCGATCCGGCCCGCCCGCGCCGCCGCCTCGGCCAGCGGGAGGTGGAACGTCGTCAGCGGAGGGGCCGCGTCGATGCTGAAAGGCAGGTCGTCGAAGCCGACCACCGAGACGTCCTCCGGGATGCGCAGGCCCGCCTCCCGCAGGGCCGCGCACGCGCCGAGCGCCACGCTGTCGTTCGCCGCCACCACGGCCGTCAAGTCGGGCGCGCGGTGCAGGAGTTGGGATGTCGCCTCGTACCCCGACGTGCGGTCGTACGAGCCGTGTGCCACCAAGCCGTCCGACTCGCTCGCCCCGGCCGCGGCAAGCGCCTCGCGGTGGCCCTCCAGGCGGTGGCGGGTCGTCGTGCGCTCCTCGGGGCCGCCGACGTAGCCGATCCTGCGGTGGCCGAGTGCCAGCAGATGCTCCGTCAATTCCCGTGCGCCGCCCCGGTTGTCGAAGGTGAGCGCCACCGCGTCCGTGTCCGGCACCGGCGGCCTGCCGCACAGCACCACCCGCGTCCCGGCCTCCGCGAGCCTCCGCAACTTGGCCGCCACGGCCGCGACGTGGGCCTCGTTCTCGATCGCGCCGCCGGTGAGCACGACCGCCGCCGCGCGCTGGCGTTGCAGCAGGGTCAGGTACGTGAGTTCACGTTCCGGTTCGCCGCCCGTGTTGCAGACCACCGCGAGCCGCTCGCCGCCCGCCCGGCCACCGGGCCCGACGATCTCCGACTGCACCGCGGAGGCCATGATCCCGAAGAACGGGTCGGCGATGTCGTTGACCAGGACCCCGACCAGGTCGGAGGTGGCGGCGGCGAGGGCGCTCGCCGGTCCGTTGAGCACATAGTCCAGATCGTCCACGGCCTTGAGCACCCGCTCGCGCGTACTCGTGGCGACGGGATAGTTCCCGTTCAGCACGCGCGAGACGGTGGCGGGGGACACCTGCGCGCGGGCGGCCACATCCGCCAGGGTCACGGTCATCGAGTCTGCCTCCGTGAAGGGTCCGGGCCCGCGGTAGCACTCCCGAGGCCCCGGTCTCGTATCCGCTCTTGTCCGAGCGGCAGTCCAGAGGCTAGCTTCTTCTTATGTAGAAAGCGCTTGCTACGAAAGATTCCGCAGGCGCCGCCTCACGTATGCCGCAATACGCGGGGCACGAGTGGCCGGTCGGCCGGAGGAAGGGACTCACGTGACACGCAAGACGGTGCGCATCGCCATGAACGGTGTGACGGGGCGCATGGGCTACCGCCAGCACCTCGTCCGCTCCATCCTCGCGCTGCGCGAGCAGGGCGGACTCGACCTCGGCGACGGCACGGTGCTGTGGCCCGAGCCGGTCCTCGTCGGGCGCCGCGAGCACGCCCTGAAGGCGATCGCCGAGCAGCACGGCCTCGACCCGGCGAACATCTCCACCGATGTGGACGCCGTGCTCGCCGACGACAGCATCGACATCTTCTTCGACGCCGCGATGACCCATACGCGTGAGGACATCCTCAAGAAGGCGATCGCCGCCGGAAAGCACATCTACACCGAGAAGCCGACCGCCACCGGGCTCGAAGGCGCCATCGAGCTGGCGCGGCTCGCGCGCGAGGCGGGCGTCAAGTCCGGTGTCGTGCAGGACAAGCTGTTCCTGCCGGGGCTGCTGAAGCTGAAGCGGCTGATTGACGGTGGGTTCTTCGGGCGGATTCTGTCCGTGCGCGGTGAGTTCGGGTACTGGGTGTTCGAGGGCGACTGGCAGGAGGCCCAGCGGCCGTCCTGGAACTACCGCTCGGAGGACGGCGGCGGCATCGTCGTCGACATGTTCCCGCACTGGGAGTACGTGCTGCACGAGCTGTTCGGCCGTGTGACCTCCGTCAACGCCCTTGCCGCCACGCACGTCCCGACCCGCTGGGACGAGAACGGCAAGCCCTACGAGGCCACCGCCGACGACTCCGCGTACGGCATCTTCCAGATCGAGGGCGGCATCGTCGCGCAGATCAACTCGAGCTGGGACGTGCGCGTCAACCGCGACGAGCTGGTGGAGTTCCAGGTGGACGGGACCGAGGGTTCCGCTGTCGCGGGGCTTCGCAACTGCCGCGTCCAGCACCGCAGTTCGACCCCCAAGCCCGTCTGGAACCCGGACCTCCCGGCGACGTACTCCTTCCGCGACCAGTGGCAGGAGGTGCCGGACAACGCCGAGTTCGACAACGGCTTCAAGGTCCAGTGGGAGCTGTTCCTCCAGCACGTCTACGCGGGCGCCGACTACCACTGGGACCTGCTGGCCGGCGCACGCGGCGTGCAGATGGCCGAGCTGGGCCTCAAGTCGTCCGCCGAGGGCCGCCGCCTCGACGTTCCGGAGATCTCGCTGTGACCATCCATCTCCCGAACTCCGCAGGCGAGTTGAAGGCCTACGAGCCGCGCGCCGAGCCCCTCACCTTCGACACCGGAGCGCCGCTCGCGTCCCGCGTCGTGTTCTCGGCGGCCCACGTCGTCGCCGACCCGCTCGCCGACACCACCCCGGACTCCCCGGCCGCCGTCGACTGGGACGCCACCCTCGCCTTCCGCCGCCACCTGTGGTCGCACGGCCTCGGCGTCGCGGAGGCCATGGACACCGCGCAGCGCGGCATGGGCCTGGACTGGGCGGGCGCCGCCGAGCTGATCCGCCGCTCGTCGGCCGAGGCGAAGTCGGTCGGCGGCCGGATCGCGGTCGGCGTCGGCACCGACCAGGTCGCGCCGGGCGCCTCCCTCGCCGAGGTGCGGGCCGCGTACGAGGAGCAGCTCGCGGTCGCGGAGGAGGCCGGAGCGCAGGTCATCCTGATGGCCTCGCGGGCGCTCGCCGCGGCGGCCTCCGGGCCCGAGGAGTACGCCGAGGTCTACGGCGACCTGCTCCGGCAGGCCGCCGAGCCCGTCGTCCTGCACTGGCTCGGCCCGATGTTCGACCCGGCCCTGGAGGGCTACTGGGGCTCGTCCGACCTCGACGCCGCCACCGACACCTTCGTCGAGATCATCAAGGCGCACTCCGACAAGGTCGACGGCATCAAGGTCTCGCTCCTGGAGGCCCAGCGCGAGATCGACATCCGCCGCCGCCTCCCGAACGGAGTGCGCTGCTACACCGGCGACGACTTCAACTACCCGGAACTGATCGCTGGCGACGACCGCGGCTTCAGCCACGCCCTGCTCGGCATCTTCGACCCGCTGGGCCCGCTCGCCGCGAAGGCGGTGCGCACCCTCGACACCGGCGACGTCCAGGGCTTCCGTGAACTGCTCGACCCGACCGTGGAGTTGTCGCGCCACCTGTTCCAGGCGCCGACCCGCTTCTACAAGACCGGCGTCGTGTTCCTCGCCTGGCTCTCCGGACACCAGGACCACTTCGCGATGGTCGGCGGGCTCCAGTCCGCGCGCTCGCTGCCGCACTTCGCGCGCGCCTACGAACTCGCCGACCAGCTGGGCCTGTTCCCGAAGCCGGAACTCGCCGAGGCCCGGATGAAGAACCTGCTCGCCCTGTACGGAGTGACCTCATGAGAGCGCCCGCGACCTTTGCCGCCGACCCCCGCTTCTCGATCAACCAGATGACCGTGAAGCAGCTCGGGCTTCCGGAACTCGTGGACGCCTGCCGCGAATTGGGTGTCCAGCATCTCGGCACCTGGCGCGCCCCCGTCCAGGAGTACGGCGTCGAGGCCGCGGCGAAGCTGCTGCGCGAGGCCGGTCTGAACGTCACCACGCACTGTCGTGGCGGCTTCCTCACCGCGGTCGACGAGACCGAACGCAAGGCCGCGATCGAGGACAACAAGCGGGCCGTCGACGAGTGCGTGACCCTCGGCACGAACGTCCTGGTGCTCGTCTCGGGCGGCCTCCCGGCCGGTTCGTACGACCTGGTGGGCGCCCGCGAGCGGATCGGCGACGCGCTCGTCGAGCTCGCCCCGTACGCCGCTGAGCGCGGGGTGCGACTGGCGATCGAGCCGCTGCACCCGATGTACGCGTCCGACCGCTGCGTCGTCTCGACGCTCGCGCAGGCCCTGGACATCGCCGAGAACTTCCCGGCGGAGCAGGTCGGCGTCTGCGTGGACACGTACCACATCTGGTGGGACGACCAGGCGCCCGCGCAGATCGCGCGGGCCGGGGCGCAGGGGCGCATCGCGACGTTCCAACTCGCCGACTGGACGACCCCGTTGCCGGAGGGTGTGCTCAACGGGCGCGGCCAGATCGGCGACGGCGCGATCGACATGCGGTACTGGCGCGGTCTCGTCGAGGCGCAGGGGTACGCGGGACCCATCGAGGTCGAGCTGTTCAACGACGGCCTGTGGGCCCGCGACGGGCGCGAGGTGCTGGCGGAGACGGCGGAGCGGTTCACGGCTCACGCCGCGTAGAAAGTTTTCTCCGCAACCACGTACAACCCTTCGCGCAGCCCGAGTGTCGTATTGGGTGTCGGAGCACCCTGGGGGGGCGATCTGGGGGGATCGGGGTTCCGGCGCAGGAGGGGAAAGCCCGAGGGGCCCGGTCCGCGGACCGGGCCCCTCGCAGCGCGTCACGGCCAAGTGGCCCGCGCGGTCAGAAGAAGACCCCGCAGCGCAGCAGCACGTTCGCGTACGGACGCGCCTCTCCCGTGCGGACCACGAGGCGCGCGTGCGCCGACAGCGCCTTCAGCTCCTCGTGCGTGACGAAGCCGAGGGGCTTCAGCCGGTCCTGGAGGAGTTCCGCGGTGTCCGGGTTCGCGTCCCGGACCTCGCGGGCCGCCGTGGCCGCCTCCACCACCAGCTCGTCGAGCAGCCCGTCGAGCACCTCGGCGAAGGCCGGGACTCCGGCCCGGAAGGCGAGGTCGACGACGCGGGGGCCCGCCGGGATCGGCATGCCCGCGTCGCAGACCAGCACCCCGTCGCCGTGCCCCAACTCGGCCAGGGCGCCCGCCAGATGACGGTTGAGTATTCCGGCCTTCTTCACTGGGAAGCGACCTCCTCCGCCGTCGGGTACGACGCCTGCGCGCCCTCCTTCGTGACGGCCGCGGCGCCCACCTTCGCGGCGTAGGCGGCGGCCTCGGCGAGGGACTCGCCGGTGCCGAGCCGCCACGCGAGCGCTGCCGTGAACGCGTCACCGGCGCCGGTCGTGTCGACGGCCTTCACCTTCACCGCCGCGACCCGCTGCGAGCCCGCCGCGTCCGCGACGAGCGCGCCCTCGGAGCCGAGCGTGACGACGACCGAGCGCGGGCCGAGCGCGAGCAGCTGCCGCGCCCAGTCCTCGGGATCGTCGCCGAGGTCGGTGCCGGCGATGACCTGCGCCTCGTGCTCGTTGACGATCAGCGGGTCACAGGCCGCGAGGACCTCGTCGGGGAGCGGGGCGGGCGGCGAGGGGTTGAGGACGAGGCGGGCGCCGTCCGCCAGATTGCGGACCACCTCCGCGACGGTCTCCAGCGGGATCTCCAGCATCATCGAGACGACCCGCGCCCCCGCGAACAGCTCGCCCGCCGCCCGTACGTCCTCGGGCGTGAGCCGCCCGTTCGCGCCCGGCGAGACCACGATCGAGTTGTCGCCGGACGGGTCGACGGTGATCAGCGCGACCCCGGTGGGCGCCCCGCCGACCAGCACGCCGGACGTGTCCACGCCCGCCGCCTCCATCGAGTCGCGCAGCAGCCTGCCGTGCCCGTCGTCGCCGACCCGCGCGAGCAGTGCCGTACTCGCCCCCAACTTGGCGGCGGCGACCGCCTGGTTGGCGCCCTTGCCGCCGGGGTGGGTCCGCAGGTCGGAGCCGAGCACGGTCTCGCCCGCGGCCGGCCGCCGGTCGACGCCCACCACCAGGTCGGCGTTGGCCGACCCGACGACGAGCAGGTCGTACCTGTTCATCCTGTGCCTTTCTTCGTACGTCACGCCAAAGGGTACGAGTGCGTAGCTGTACGCCGCGTCACTTGAAGTCGGCGACGTTCTTCGCCGTGACGACCTTCACCGGCACCTTCACGGCCGAGGAGATCTTCTTGTCCTTCGCCGCGGAGATCGCGTTCTGCACCGCCATCTTCCCGAGCTCGCGCGGCTGCTGGGCCACGGAGGCGTACAGCGTGCCCGCCTTGACGGCCTTGAAGCCGTCGGGGGTGCCGTCGAAGCCGATGACGGGGACGGACTTGCCGGCCTTGGATCCGAGCGCCTTGATCGCGCCGAGCGCCATCTCGTCGTTCTCGGCGAAGACGCCGTCGACGTCGGGGTGCGACTGGAGCATGTTCGTCATGACGTCCAGGCCCTTGGTGCGGTCGAAGTCCGCGGGCTGCTTGGCGACGACCTTGATGCCCGGGTACTCCTTGATCCCGGCGGCGAAGCCCGCGCCGCGCTCACGGCTGGCCGACGTACCGGCCTGGCCCTGCAGGACCGCGATCTTCCCCTTGCCGCCCAGCTTGTCGGCCATGACCTTCGCGGCCTGCTTGCCGCCCGCGACGTTGTCGGAGGCGACGAGGGTCGCGGCCTTCGCCTTGTTGACGCCGCGGTCGGCGGCGACGACGGGGATGTCGGCCTTGTTCGCGGTGCGCACGGACGGGCCGACGGCGTCGGAGTCGACCGGGTTCACGATGACCGCGCTGAGCCCCTCGCTGGTGAAGTTCTGCAGCTGGTTGGCCTGCTGCGAGGCGTCGTTCTGCGCGTCCGTGACGGTCAGCTCGACGCCCTGCTTCTTGGCCTCGGCCTGCGCGCCCGCCCGCATCTCCGTGAAGAACGGGTTGTTGAGCGTGGACACCGCCATGCCGAGCTTGAGGTCCTTCTTGCCGCCGGAGCCCCCGGTGTTGTTCCACACCGCGAGGCCGCCGACGATCGCGATGGCGACGACGGCCGCGAGCACGTACTGCATCCGCTGCTTGGGACCGCCGGTCCCGGCACCCGCGGCGGCGGGCTGCGCACCGGCCTTGCGGCGCGCGGTGTCGAGCAGCACGGCGAGCGCGATGACGACACCGATGACGACCTGCTGCCAGAAGGCGGACACCGAAAGGAGGTTGAGGCCGTTGCGGAGCACGGCGAGGATCAGTGCCCCGATGAACGTGCCCGACGCCTTGCCCGTACCGCCCGCGAGGGAGGCGCCGCCGATGACGACGGCGGCGATGGCGTCCAGCTCGTAACCGTTCGCGGCCTGCGGCTGCGCGGAGGCGAGACGGGAGGCGAGCACGATGCCGGCGATGGCCGCGAACAGGCCCGACAGGCCGTAGATGACGAGCTTCTGCCGCTTGACGCGCAGGCCGGAGAGGCGGGCCGCCTCCTCGTTGCCGCCGATCGCGTACATGGACCGGCCGATGAACGTACGGCCGAGGACGACCGCCGTGACGAGGCCCATCACGATCATCACGATGACCGGCACGGGCAGCCAGCCGCCGAGCGTGTCACCGAGCTTGGAGACCGAGTCGGGGAACGGGATCGGGGAGCCCTGCGAGATCACCAGCGAGAGCCCGCGCCCGACCGACAGCATCGCCAGCGTGGCGATGAACGGCGGGAGCTTGCCGTACGAGATGAGCAGGCCGTTGACGAAACCGCAGGCCACACCCGTGACGACGGCGAGCAGCACGGCTATCACCACCGGCACGCCCTCGCTGGTGGCCGCCCACGCGAGGACGGTCGCGGAGAGCGCGGCCACGGAGCCGACCGACAGGTCGATGCCCGCCGAGACGATGACGAAGGTGACACCGAACGCGAGGATCGCGGTGACGGCCGCCTGCACGCCGACGTTCAGCAGGTTCTGGGTGGTCAGGAAGTCGCCGGACATCAGCGACATGGCGACGACCAGGACGACGAGCGCGGTCAGCGCGCCGTTGTCGAGGAGCAGCCGCAGCAGGCTCCCGTTCTTGGCCTGTGTGTTCTTGACGGTGTCAGTGGTCACGGGAGCCCTCCTCCTCGAAGGCGCTGTGCTGCTGGTTGCTGACGGCGAGCGCCATCACGGAGTCCTGGGTGGCTTCCTCGGCGGTGAGCTCACCGGCGATACGTCCCTGCGCCATCACAAGGACCCGGTCGCTCATGCCGAGGACTTCGGGGAGATCACTGGAGATCATGAGCACGGCGTGCCCGGCGGCGGTCAGCTCGTTGATGAGCTGGTAGATCTCGACCTTCGCGCCGACGTCGATACCGCGCGTCGGCTCGTCGAGGATCAGCACCTTGATGTCCGCGAGGAGCCATTTGCCGATGACGACCTTCTGCTGGTTGCCGCCGGACAGGGTGCGCACGTGCTGGCCCAACCCGGCCATACGGACGCCCAGTTGCTTCGCGATCCGCTCGGCGGCGTCGTGCTGGCCCTGCCGGTCGACGAACCCGGCGCGGGTCGCGGCCCGCATGGTGACGAGCCCGAGGTTCTCCTCGACCGACTGGTCGAGGACGAGCCCCTGACCCTTGCGGTCCTCGGGGACGAGGCCCACGCCCGCCGCCATCGCGGCGATCACGTCGTGCCGGGGGAGCTTCGCCCCGGCGACCTCGACGGACCCGGCGTCGTACGGATCGGCGCCGAAGACGGCGCGTACGACCTCGGTACGTCCCGCGCCCACGAGGCCCGCGATGCCGACGACCTCGCCGGCCCGCACCTCGAAGCTCACGTCGTGGAAGACGCCGTCCCGCGTCATCCCCTCGACCTTCAGCAGCGCGCCGGCCGTGTCCTGTCCGGCCGGGCGTTCGCGCGGGTACTGCTGGTCGATGGAGCGGCCCACCATGAGGCGGACGAGCTCGTCCTCGGGAGTGGCGGCCGGTACCTGACCGACGCTCCTGCCGTCCCGGATGACGGTGACCCGGTCACCGAGAGCGGCGATCTCCTCCAGGTGATGGGTGATGAAAACAACGCCGACGCCGTCCTCGCGCAGCTGCCGCACGATCGCGAACAGCTTCTCGACCTCCTCCGAGGTCAGCACGGCGGTCGGCTCGTCCATGATGAGCACGCGCGCGTTCAGGCTGAGCGCCTTCGCGATCTCCACCATCTGGAGCCGGGCGATGCCCAGTTCGCGCACCCGCGCGCGTGGCGACACCTTCACGCCCACGCGCGCGAGGAGCTTCTCGGCGTCGCTCTCCATCGTCTTCCGGTCGATGAGACCGAAGCGGCGCGGCTGGCGCCCCAGGAAGATGTTCTCGGCGACGGTCAGATCGGGAACGAGATTGAACTCCTGATAGATCGTCGCGATCCCGAGCCGTTCGGCGTCCTGCGCACCGTGGATACGGACCTGCTCGCCACCGACGGTGATACGGCCCTCGTCGGGCGTGTAGGCACCGGAGAGCATCTTGATCAGCGTGCTCTTCCCGGCCCCGTTCTCACCGAGCAGGACGTGCACCTCCCCGCGGCGCAGATCGAAGTCGACGCTGTCGAGCGCGACCACGCCGGGGAAGGTCTTCCGTATCCCTTCGATACGCAGCAACTCTTCGGAGCTGCTCATCCGTTGCTCCTCTCCATTGAGGTGGGCGTTGGTGGGGGCTCGCCGCAGGAGCGCCGTACGACGAGGTGGGCGGGGAGGGTGACCGATTCGGGCACCCGCCCCTCGATGCGGTCGACCAGGGCGCGCACGGCGGCCCGGCCGAGGTCCTTGGTCGGCTGGGCGATCGCCGTGATGGGCGGATCGGTGTGCACGAACCACGGGATGTCGTCGAACGCGGCGACCGCGATGTCCTCCGGGACGCGCAGCCCGCGCGCGCGGATGGCGTCGAGCGCGCCGAGCGCCATGAGGTTGTCGGCGGCGAAGACGGCCTGGGGCGGCTCGGGCAGATCGAGGAAGGCCTCGGTCACCCGGCGCCCGCTGTCCGCCTGGAAGTCGCCCTGCCCTATGTAGGCGTCCGGCAGTTCCAGCGCGTACGAGGCGAGGGCCGCGCGGAAGGCGTCGACGCGCTCGCTGCCGGTCGTGGTGGCGGCGGGTCCCGCGATGATCGCGAGCCGCCGGTGGCCGAGCGCGTGCAGATGGGCGACGAGGTCCCGCACGGCGCCGCGCCCGTCGGAGCGCACCACGGGGACGTCGACGCCCGGGATCCACCGGTCGACGAAGACCATGGGGGTGCCGGCCCGGGCGGCGTCCAGCATCAGCGGGGAGCCGCCGTCGGTCGGGGACACGAGAAGCCCGTCGATGCGCCGGTCGAGGAGGTTCTGTACGTGGTGGTCCTGGAGGTCGGGGCGTTCGTCGGCGTTGCCGATGATCACGCTGTAGCCGAGCCCGCGGGCCTCTTCCTCGACGGAGCGGGCGAGCTCGCCGAAGTACGGGTTCAGCACGTCGCTGATGACCAGGCCGAGCGTGCGGGTCTGCGCGGTGCGCAGGGAGCGGGCCACCGCGTTGGGCCGGTAGCCGAGCGACTCCACGGCGGCCAGCACGCGGGTGCGGGCGTCCGGGCTCACGGACGGATGGCTGTTCAGGACCCGGGAGACCGTGGCGACGGAAACCCCGGCCGAGGCCGCGACATCCTTGATACTCGCGCTCGCCGACATCACGGACCACCTCCTTGTGGCTGCGTGGAATCGATTACACGGAGGATTGGAATCGATTACACGGTTGCGCGGCAAGGGGGCCCGGAGGGTTGTGACGTGATCGTGATCGGTGAGGCGGATGTGGTCGCGCTCACGGGGCTCCGCCCCGGACCCCGCTGCTCAATCGCCGCAGGGGCTTAAAAGATGCTGCTCAAGCGCCGCAGGGGCTTGATGAGCCGAGCCAGATTCAGCCCCTCCGGCGTTTGAGGAGCGGGGTATGGGGCAGAGCCCCAAATCCAGCCCCGCCGGCGATTGAGGCGCGGGGTCCGGGGCAGAGCCCCGTGGCCGCAACCACGGTGCCGGGCGAACGGGATTGTCGGTGCCGCGTGCGAAGGTGGGGGCATGAATCACGCGCAGCTCACCACGCTCGGCAGAGCGCTCCGCGTGCTCGGCGAGCACGGCGAGAAGCTGACCGGCGACACCCCGGACGACGTGCTGCACGAGCTCCGCGGTGACCTGACCCGCGCCCTCGACCAGCTCGACGACGCGGTGTCCGGCGAGAAGCCCACGACCCGCTGCAAGGAGCACCCCTACGGCCCGGTCGAGAAATCCGCCCCCGACCTGTGCCTGTTCTGCGAGACCCGCCGCCGCAAGGCCCGCCGCTCCGAGATCTCCGGCGCCCCGGGCCCGGCCCGCCGCCCCACCGACGAGGGCCCGGTGCTCTCCCGCTACGGCACCCGCGAGGACCGCCCGCAGCCCCAGCAGCGCTGGATCCCGGAGATGTGGAACGGGCAGGTGTGGCAGCTCTGCGGCACCCCGCGCCACGACCGCCGCGAGGCGGACCTCTACCTGGCGGCCCAGCGCCGCCGTCCGGACGCGGCGATGGCGTACCGCCTGGTCCACGAGTTCACGGACTACGAGGTCGTGCGGGTCTGGGGCACCCCCCTACGCGTCGATCCGGAGCCGATGGGCGGCATCTGAGCCCCTCGCTCCCGGGCCGGGACCGGGCGGCCCCTCCCGCGTTGTCGGACCCTCCCGCTACCGTCGGATCATGGCGAAGCAGCAAGAGGCTGCCGGAGCGCGGCAGATGGCGCGGGTCGAGGGAGTCCTCGAGCGGATCACGTACGCCAACGAGGAGAGCGGGTACACGGTCGGCCGGGTCGACACCGGCAGGGGCGCCGGGGATCTGCTGACCGTCGTCGGCTCGCTGCTCGGGGCGCAGGTGGGGGAGTCGCTGCGGATGGAGGGCCGTTGGGGCTCCCACCCGCAGTACGGCAAGCAGTTCACCGTCGAGAACTACACGACACTCCTGCCGGCGACGATCCAGGGCATCCGCCGCTACCTCGGATCGGGCCTGGTCAAGGGCATCGGACCGGTCTTCGCCGACCGCATCACGCAGCACTTCGGGCTCGACACTCTCGACATCATCGAGCAGGAGCCGAAGCGGCTCATCGAGGTGCCGGGGCTCGGCCCCAAGCGCACGAAGAAGATCGCCGACGCCTGGGAGGAACAGAAGGCCATCAAGGAGGTCATGGTCTTCCTCCAATCGGTCGGCGTCTCGACCTCCATCGCCGTGCGCATCTACAAGAAGTTCGGCGACGCCTCGATCTCCGTCGTGAAGAACCAGCCGTACCGCCTCGCCGCCGATGTCTGGGGCATCGGCTTCCTCACCGCCGACCGCATCGCCCAGTCCGTGGGCATCCCGCACGACAGCCCGGAGCGGGTCAAGGCCGGTCTCCAGTACGCCCTTTCGCAATCCACCGACCAGGGGCACTGCTTCCTGCCCGAGGAGCGGCTCATCGCCGACGCCGTGAAACTGCTCCAGGTGGACACCGGTCTCGTCATCGAGTGCCTCGCCGAACTGGCCCTGCCCGACGAGGATTCCGGCGAACCCGGCGTGGTACGCGAGACGGTGCCGGGTGAGGACGGACAGCCGGTCACGGCGATCTACCTGGTCCCCTTCCACCGGGCCGAACTCTCCCTCTCCGCCCAGTTGCTCAGACTGCTGCGCACGGCGGACGACCGGATGCCCGCCTTCCAGAATGTCGCGTGGGACAAGGCGCTCGCGTGGCTCGCCGACCGTACGGGGGCGCAACTCGCGCCCGAGCAGGAGGAGGCGGTCAAGCTGGCGCTCAGCAAGAAGGTCGCCGTGCTCACGGGCGGCCCCGGCTGCGGAAAGTCGTTCACCGTGCGGTCCGTCGTGGAGCTGGCCCGGGCCAAGCGCGCCAAGGTCGTGCTCGCCGCGCCCACGGGCCGCGCCGCCAAGCGGCTCGCCGAGCTGACCGGAGCCGAGGCCTCCACCGTGCACCGGCTCCTGGAGCTGAAGCCGGGCGGGGACGCGGCGTACGACAAGGAGCGGCCGCTCGACGCCGACCTCGTCGTGGTCGACGAGGCCTCGATGCTGGACCTGCTGCTCGCCAACAAGCTGGCGAAGGCGGTGGCGCCCGGGGCGCATCTGCTGTTCGTGGGCGATGTGGACCAGCTGCCGAGCGTGGGGGCGGGGGAGGTGCTGCGCGACATGCTGGCCGAGGAGAGTCCCGTGCCCGCCGTGCGGCTCACCCGGATCTTCCGGCAGGCCCAGGAGTCCGGCGTCGTCACGAACGCCCACCGCATCAACTCCGGGCAGCACCCCCTCACTCAGGGCCTGAAGGACTTCTTCCTCTTCGTCGAGGACGACACCGAAGAGGCCGGCCGGCTCACCGTCGACGTCGCGGCCCGCCGGATCCCCGCCACGTTCGGCCTCGACCCGCGGCGCGACGTCCAGGTCCTTGCACCGATGCACCGCGGCCCCGCCGGCGCGGGCAATCTCAACGGGCTGCTCCAGCAGGCGATCACCCCAGGACGCCCGGACGTGCCCGAGAAGCGCTTCGGCGGCCGCGTCTTCCGGGTGGGGGACAAGGTCACCCAGATCAGGAACAACTACGAGAAGGGGGCGAACGGCGTCTTCAACGGCACGGTCGGCGTCGTCACGTCCCTGGACGCCGAGGAGCAGAGGCTCACCGTCCGCACCGATGAGGACGAGGAAGTCCCCTACGACTTCGACGAGCTGGACGAGCTGGCGCATGCCTACGCTGTGACCATCCACCGCTCCCAGGGCAGCGAGTACCCATGTGTGGTGATCCCCGTCACGACGGGCGCCTGGATGATGCTCCAGCGCAACCTCCTCTACACGGCGGTCACGCGCGCCAAGAAGCTCGTCGTCCTGGTCGGTTCGCGCAGAGCGATCGGCCAGGCGGTGCGTACGATTTCGGCCGGTAGGCGGTGTACCGCCCTGAATTTCCGGCTGTCGGGCGCTGCCGCCCCAAAGATTTGATCGATCAGATGAGTCACGAAGGTCACAAGGACTTCCGGAACCAGGGCGAAGGGGGCAGGATGAGCAAGTTGACGGCACTGAGTGCCGCCAATGGGCCCAATGGTCGACCCCGAGTGCACTCTGCTGGTCCAAGTGGGGGAAGGTAGAGACAGTCAGGGCACCTCGAAGAAGAGGCACTACGTCGGTGAGGGATGACGTGAGCGAGCAGAACGAGAAGGCTGTAGTACTCCAGTACGGCGACGACGAGTACACCTACCCGGTGATCGACAGCACCGTGGGCGACACGGGCTTCGACATCGGGAAGCTGCGAGCCCAGACGGGCCTGGTGACCCTCGACAGCGGATACGGCAACACCGCCGCCTATAAATCCGCGATCACCTATCTCGACGGTGAAGAGGGCATCCTCCGCTACCGCGGCTATCCGATCGAGCAGCTGGCCGAGAACTCGACCTTCGCCGAGGTCGCCTACCTGCTGATCAACGGCGAGCTCCCGACGGTCGACGAGCTCTCCACCTTCAAGAACGAGATCACCGGGCACACGCTCCTGCACGAGGACGTGAAGCGGTTCTTCGACGGCTTCCCGCGGGACGCCCACCCGATGGCCATGCTGTCCTCCGTGGTCTCCGCGCTGTCCACCTTCTACCAGGACAGCCACAACCCGTTCGACGAGCAGCAGCGTCACCTCTCGACGATCCGGCTGCTCGCGAAGCTGCCGACGATCGCGGCGTACGCCTACAAGAAGTCGATCGGCCACCCGTTCGTCTACCCGCGCAACGACCTCGGCTACGTCGAGAACTTCCTGCGCATGACGTTCTCGGTGCCGGCCCAGGAGTACGTGCCGGACCCGGTCGTCGTCTCCGCCCTCGAGAAGCTGCTCATCCTGCACGCGGACCACGAGCAGAACTGCTCGACGTCCACGGTGCGCCTGGTGGGCTCGTCGCAGGCCAACATGTTCGCGTCGATCTCCGCCGGTATCTCCGCGCTGTGGGGTCCGCTGCACGGCGGTGCCAACGCCTCCGTCCTGGAGATGCTCGAGGGCATCCAGGCCGCCGGCGGCGACGTCGACGAGTTCATCCGCAAGGTGAAGAACAAGGAAGACGGCGTGAAGCTCATGGGCTTCGGGCACCGCGTCTACAAGAACTTCGACCCGCGGGCGAAGATCATCAAGGCGGCGGCGCACGATGTCCTCTCGGCGCTCGGCAAGTCCGACGAGCTGCTCGACATCGCGCTGAAGCTGGAGGAGCACGCGCTGGCCGACGAGTACTTCGTCGAGCGCAAGCTCTACCCGAACGTCGACTTCTACACCGGCCTGATCTACCGGGCCATGGGCTTCCCGACCGAGATGTTCACGGTCCTCTTCGCCCTCGGCCGCCTTCCGGGCTGGATCGCCCAGTGGCACGAGATGATCAAGGAGCCGGGTTCGCGCATCGGCCGCCCGCGCCAGATCTACACGGGCGTCGTCGAGCGCGACTTCATCCCGGTGGAAGAGCGCTGATCGATCTTTCCGCGACGGCGGTTCGGCATAACAGGCCCCTGCGGCGGTCGGGATAACAAGCCCCTGCGGCGATTGAGCAGCGGGGTCCGGGGCAGAGCCCCGAAACCGTAACCCCGGCCTACCGCAACAGGCCACGCCACACTGCGGCAAGCAGAAAGCGCCCCGCTGTCGGTCCCCCCACGGGCCGACAGTCGGGGCGCTTTCCTTTACCCGGGTCGGATTCCCCCCACGGGATCCGGCCTGGGGGTCTGTGATGCGTCGGCCGCCGGAACACGTACCGCCGGGCGGGCCGCTCAAGCTTCCCGGCGCACGTGCCCCGGCCAACGCTGTCGGGACCGCCCCCCAAGGCGGGCCCCTCCGATGCGGAAACGTCCCCCAAGACGTTCCTGCATCGCCTCCTTAGACTCACGAGAGCCGCAAAGGGTTACGTCCAGACCACTGTGATCTGCGTCTCTTGCATATGTCCCGTGCGTGCGCAAGAGATCCGATATGTGGATATCGGCCTCTGTGGGGGAGTACTGCAATTGTGCCGTGTGGATTGTGTGGAGGTCCAGGGGTTCCTGCAGGTCTCTGCATGAATCTGCGCACATCTCAGGCCAGTTCGTAGCCCGCCTCGTCCACGGCGGCGCGGACCGCCTCCTCGTCGAGCGGCGCGGTGGAGACGACCGTGACCTGGCCGGTGGCGGCGCTCGCCCGGACCGAGGTGACATCGGCGAGCTCCGAGAGCTCGCCGGTCACGGCGCCCTCGCAGTGGCCGCACGTCATGCCCTTGACCTCGTACACGGCAGTGAAGGCGCCCTCGGCGGCCGGGGCCGCGCCGTCGCCGTGGCAGGCGCCGCCGCAGCAGGAACCGGCGGACTCGTTGTCGACCTGGGGGAGCTCGGTGTGGGCGCTGCTCATGGCGTACTCCTTGGTGGTGAGATGCATCTTCCGATGCGCTCGACCCTATACCCCTAGGGGGTACTCTTCCAAGAAGGATCGCGGCGGGCGAGTGAGCGCACCCAGGTGAGTGCCAGGAGCGTGATGATGGCAAGGCCGCCGACCGAGAAGAGCGTGAAGAGGTGCTGCTGGGTCCCGGTGGGCTTCGGGATGTAGCCCTCGGCGAAGAGGGAGCGGTCCAGGCCCGTGGTGGTCAGCCGCGCGACCAGCCAGATGGCGATGCCGTGCATCGAGTCCCAGAGGGCGTGCAGGAGCGAGACGCCGAGGTAGGTGCCGATCACCGGGGCCGCGAAGCGGTAGCGGCCGTCCGGGCGGCGGAAGGAGAGGAGGACCGCTGCCGAGATCGCCGTCCACAGGCCGTGGCCGAAAGGGGCGAGGAGGCCGCGCAGGACCTCCGTCTCCAGGAGGGCCCGCAGGTCGATGCCCTTCATGGTGATCGCCGCGTTGAACGCGTAGCCCGCGCTCTCGAAGGCGGCGAAGCCGAAGCCGACCGTGGCACCCAGGACCAGGCCCGCACGCAGTCCGCTGATGCGCGGGTGGCGGTGCAGTACGTAGACGAGGGCGAGCAGCTTGGCCGCCTCCTCGATCAGGCCGACGGCCACGAACATCCAGACCGAGGGGTGTACGAGGTAGTACTCCATCACCGACGCCCCGAGGACGCCGAGGATGCCGCCCACAAGGAAGCAGCCCAGGATCAGGCTCACGCCCAGGTCGCGGCCGTGCCGCTCGTACGCCCAGAGGACGAAGACCGCCGGGGTCAGGAAGCTGCCGAGCATGATGAGCGTCGGGAGCAGGGTGGTGTTCTGGGTCGCGTACGTGACGATCGCCGTCAGGGCCCACAGCGCCAGGCCGCCCCAGAGGCAGCGCTTCCAGAGTCCGGGGCGGATCTGCGGCCCCGGCGGGGGCGGCTGCTGGGGAATCCGGGCCTGGGGTGCCCCGAAGGGCTGCTGGGGCTGCGTCACTGGGATCCCTCCGCGTGCCGGTAACTTACGGTCACCTTGGGTGATTTGTCCGAAGTTTATGGCGGGGGCGGACGTGCCGCAGTGCGGGCGCCGGGTCGTACGTCCGTACGGCCCGGCGCTCTCGGTTCAGTCCTTGCGGCCCCGGTTGCTCGGGCGGGAGGCCACCCAGGCGCGGACCGTGTCGGCGTACCAGTAGGGCTTGCCGGCCTCGACGTGGTCGGGCGGGGGCAGTAGACCGTGCTTGCGGTACGAGCGGACGGTGTCGGGCTGCACGCGGATGTGTGCGGCGATGTCCTTGTACGACCAGAGCCTGCGGTCGTTCATCGGTGGCTCCTCCCTGGCGGTGCTCACGGCGGCTCGGGGGTGCCGCCCGTGATCAACTCAGCCTGTGCCCGGAGAACGAGGTGAACCGGGGTGAAGGGAGGGCCTGTGGGGCCTCTGTGACGCAGAACCCGCGTAGGCCTGACATGTGTGACGCGGTGGGGGCGTTTGTGACGCGAATGATGCAAAGGGGGCGCGCCTTCGGCGCATGCTCCGGCGCGTCAATGGATAAGGGGGTGCCATGTGGTCCGGATGTCAGGACAAAGTATTGACAGGGTGCTCGGGCGGGTCTAGATCTGACGGGGCGACGGAGATCGCTCCGTCCCCTTCGGCGCGACACCCAGGAGGAGAGTAGAGAGATGACGCACCTTCCACGCGGTAGCGCCGCCGACGGGGCCTACGCCTTGTCCGTCGACCCCGACAAGGTCGGCTGGTCCCGGGCCGGGCTGCGGATTCTCGAACTCGGGGCCGGGCAGAGGCACGCCTTCGACACCGGGGAGAGCGAGTGGATCGTGCTGCCGCTCTCCGGCGGATGTTCCGTCCGCGCGGAAGGGATGAACCTCGAACTGGCGGGCAGGGGCAGCGTATTCGGTTCAGTGAGTGACTTCGCCTACGTTCCGCGCGACACCAGCGTGGAGATCTCCTCCGGTGCGGGAGGCCGGTTCGCCCTGGCAGGAGCGAAATGCGGTCGACGACTCCCCGTCCGCTACGGCCCCGCGCCGGAGGTTTCCGTCGAGGATCGCGGTGGCGGCCAAAGCGCCCGCCAGGTGCGCAACTTCGCCGCCGCCGACGCCTTCGACTGCGATCAGCTCATCGCCGTGGAGGTGATCACCCCCGGAGGGAACTGGTCCTCGTACCCGCCGCACAAGCACGACGAGCATCGGCCGGGCGAGGAGGCGCTGCTCGAGGAGATCTACTACTTCGAGATCGAGGGGCGGGAGGGCGGTCCCGAGGGGTACGGGTATCAGCGCGTGTCCCCGTCCAGGCCCGGCGGCACCGATCTCCTCGCCGAAGTCCGCACCGGCGACACCGTGCTCGTCCCCGACGGCTGGCACGGACCTTCGATCGCCCAGCCGGGACACGCCATGTACTACCTGAACGTCATGGCGGGACCGGGGGACGAGCGGGAGTGGAAGATCTGCTTCCACCCCGATCACGCCACGGAGGGATACCGATGACCCGAACGGTACGACTCACCGTCGCCCAGGCCCTCGTCCGCTTCCTCGCGAACCAGTACACGGAACGCGACGGCGCCCGACACCGCCTCATCGACGCCACCTGGGGCATCTTCGGCCACGGCAACGTGGCCGGGCTCGGGCAGGCGCTCCTGCAGTACGGCGACGACATGCCCTTCCACCAGGGCCGCAACGAGCAGGCGATGGTGCACGCCGCCGTCGGCTACGCGCGCCAGCGCGACCGCCTGTCGACGCACGCCGTCACCACCTCGATCGGCCCCGGCGCCACGAACCTCGTCACCGGCGCCGCCCTCGCCACCATCAACCACCTGCCCGTACTGCTGCTCCCCGGCGATGTGTTCGCGACCCGGCCCGCCGACCCCGTGCTCCAGCAGCTCGAAGTGCCGTACGCGGGCGATGTGTCGGTCAACGACTGTCTGCGGCCCGTCTCTAAGTACTTCGACCGGATCGAGCGGCCCGAGCGGCTCATCCCGGCCGCGCTCCAGGCCATGCGTGTGCTCACCGACCCCGTCGACACCGGCGCCGTCACGCTCGCGCTGCCGCAGGACGTGCAGGCGGAAGGCTTCGACTGGCCGGAGGAGTTCTTCCGTGAGCGGGTCTGGGCCGTGCGTCGCCCCGAGCCCGATGCGCATGAACTCGCCGATGCTGTACAGGAGTTGACGCGCGCCCGCCGACCGCTCGTCGTCGCCGGTGGCGGGGTGCACCACAGCGGCGCCGAGGACGCGCTCAAGGAGTTCGCCGGCGCCACCCGGATCCCCGTCGCCTCCACCCAGGCGGGCAAGGGGTCGCTGCTGCACGATCACCCCGCCGACGTCGGCGGCATCGGGCACACCGGCACCGCCACCGCCAACGAACTCGCCCGCACCGCCGACCTGGTGATCGGCGTCGGCACCCGGTACACGGACTTCACGACGGCCTCCGGCACGCTCTTCGCGAACCCCGACGTCCGCTTCCTGAACCTGAACGTCGCGGCCTTCGACGCCCACAAGCTGTCCGCGAAACCGCTCGTCGCCGACGCCCGCGCGGGCCTCACCGCCCTGCGTTCCGAAGCGGCCGGGTACCGCGCCGAGCCCGCGTACGTCGCCGAGTACACCGAGGACAAGGAGCGCTGGGAGCACCGCGTCGACGCCTGCTTCACCGCGGAGGACGAGCTCGTACGGCCGACCCAGTCCCAAGTCCTCGGCATTCTCGACGAGTTGGCGACCGGCGACGACATCCTCATCAACGCCGCCGGTTCGCTCCCCGGCGATCTGCACAAGCTGTGGCGGGCCCGCTCCCGCGACCAGTACCACGTCGAGTACGGGTACTCCTGCATGGGCTACGAGATCCCGGCCGCGCTCGGTGTCGCGCTCGCCGCGCCCGGCCGGCCCGTGTGGGCGCTCGTCGGCGACGGCACGTATCTGATGCTGCCGACGGAGATCGTCACCGCGGTGCAGGAGAACATTCCCGTCAAGGTGGTCATCCTTCAGAACCACGGGTACGCGTCCATCGGCGGCCTCTCCGCGTCCGTCGGCGCCGAGGGCTTCGCCACGCAGTACCGGTTCGCGGGGGAGCAGGGGGCGTACGCGGGCGCGCCGCTGCCCGTCGACCTCGCCGCGAACGCGGCCAGCCTCGGGATGACAGTGCACCGCGCCAAGACCGTGCGTGACCTGCGCGAAGCGCTCGCCGCCGCGCGCGACGCCACGCGCCCCACATGTGTCTACGTGGAGACCGAAACGTCAGACACAGTGTCGGGCCCGCCTCCTGCGCAGGCGTGGTGGGATGTTCCTGTGGCCGAGACGGCGGAGCGCAGCGCCGCGGTCAAGGCCCGCGAGGAGTACGACCGGCACGCCGCCGGTCGGCGCCGCCACCTCTGAGAAGTACGTAGCCGTCACAGGAGTTGCCCGTATGTCTGACACGAAGTTGGTCCACCACTGGATCGGCGGCAAGACCGTCGAGGGCGCGTCGGGCAATCACGGCCCGGTGACCGATCCGGCGACCGGCGCCGTCACCACGCACGTCGACTTCGCGAGCGTCGAGGAGGTGGACACGGCCGTCGCCGCCGCCAAGGAGGCGTACATCTCCTGGGGCCAGTCGTCCCTCGCCAAGCGCACCGAGATCCTCTTCCGGTTCCGCGCGCTGCTCGACGCCAACCGGGACGCGATCGCCGAGCTGATCACCGCCGAGCACGGCAAGGTGCACTCCGACGCGCTCGGCGAGGTGGCCCGCGGCCTGGAGATCGTCGACCTGGCCTGTGGCATCAACGTGCAGCTGAAGGGCGAGCTGTCGACGCAGGTCGCGAGCCGCGTCGACGTGGCGTCGATCCGCCAGCCGCTGGGCGTCGTCGCCGGCATCACGCCGTTCAACTTCCCGGCCATGGTGCCGATGTGGATGTTCCCGATCGCCATCGCGACCGGCAACACCTTCATCCTGAAGCCGTCCGAGAAGGACCCCTCGGCCTCGCTGAAGATCGCCGAGCTGCTCTCGGAGGCGGGCCTGCCGGACGGTGTCTTCAACGTCGTCCACGGTGACAAGGTCGCCGTCGACCGCCTCCTGGAGCACCCGGACGTCGCCGCGATCTCCTTCGTGGGCTCGACGCCGATCGCCCGCCACATCCACGCCACGGCCTCCGCCAACGGCAAGCGGGTGCAGGCCCTCGGCGGCGCAAAGAACCACATGCTGGTGCTGCCCGACGCCGACCTGGACGCGGCCGCCGACGCCGCGGTCTCGGCCGCGTACGGCTCGGCGGGCGAGCGCTGCATGGCGATCTCGGCGGTCGTCGCGGTGGGCTCCATCGCCGACGAGCTCGTCGCGAAGATCAAGGAGCGCGCCGAGAAGATCAAGATCGGCCCCGGCAACGACCCGACGTCCGAGATGGGCCCGCTCATCACGGCCGCCCACCGCGACAAGGTCGCTTCCTACGTGAAGGGCGCGGCGGCCGAGGGCTGCGAGGTCGTCCTCGACGGCAGCGACCACACGGTCCCCGGCTTCGAGAACGGCCACTGGGTGGGCCTCTCCCTCCTGGACAACGTCCCCACGACCGCGAAGGCGTACCAGGACGAGATCTTCGGCCCGGTCCTGTGTGTGCTGCGCACGGAGACGTACGACGAGGGCGTGGCCCTCATGAACGCGTCCCCGTTCGGCAACGGCACCGCGATCTTCACCCGTGACGGCGGCGCCGCCCGCCGCTTCCAGCTGGAGATCGAGGCCGGCATGGTCGGCGTCAACGTGCCGATCCCGGTGCCGGTGGGCTACCACTCCTTCGGTGGCTGGAAGGACAGCCTCTTCGGCGACCACCACATCTACGGCAACGACGGCACGCACTTCTACACCCGCGGCAAGGTCGTCACGACCCGCTGGCCGGACCCGGCCGACGCTCCCTCGGGCGTCGACCTGGGCTTCCCGAGCAACCACTGAGGACCTTGCCGAGGTTCCCGCGCCGTCCGGAGTGCGGACAGTTCGCGGTCAACTTCAGCGCTCCGGCTGCGGTTCCCGTACGTAGGGGATGAACCGGGCAACGTAAGTCGACTCCCGTAGAAACCTTGCTTACCAAGGCCATCTGCGGGAGTCGCTGTGTCTCTCCCGGTCAACTTTGCGAAACCCTTGCGAACCTCTCGCGAATCGCGCGCAGTTGGCGGAAGCGGTGCTGCGGATTCCGAAGGAAAACAGGCGTTGACGTTCGGATATCGGCGAGGTTGCATGGCGCAGCCCTGTCGCACGAGTCGATCGGAATCGCTTCATGACCGACACGCTTCGCCCAGCTGCTTCCCCGTCCCCACCAGAAGCGGGACCCCAGGCCCAGAAGCTCAAGCGTTCCATCGGCGTCGTCGGAGGCACCCTGCTCACGCTGTCCTGCGTGACACCCGCCTCCACGCTCTTCGTCGTCGTGCCCGACCTGTTCGGCGACCTCGGCACCGCCACCGCCCTGACCATCGCCATCGGCTCGCTGATCTGTATCGGCGTGGCCTTCCTCTACTCGGAGCTGGGCACGCTCATCCCCAGCGCGGGCGGCGAGTACGCCATGGTCTCCACGCTGGCCGGACGGCTCGCGGGCTGGCTCGTCTTCGTGCTGTCCCTGCTCGTCGTGGTGATCGTGCCGCCGGTGATCGCGATGGGCACGGCCGACTACCTCGCGCCGCTCGTGCACCTCGACCCGTCCGTCGCCGGCGCGGGCGTGATGCTGCTCGCCACCCTCGCGGGCCTGCTCGACCTGCGCGCCAACGCGTGGATCACCGGCATCTTCCTCGTCCTGGAGGTCATCGCGGCGGCCCTCGTCGCGGTGCTGGGCTTCGCGCACGCCGAGCGCGGCATCGGCTCGCTCGGCTCGATGCAGGTCGCGGGCGCGCACGGCCATACGGACGTGGTGACGGGCATGCTCGTCGTGTCCGGCCTCGCTATCGCCCTCTTCGTCACGCAGGGCTTCTCCACCGCCGTGTACCTCTCCGAGGAGCTGGAGAACCCCCGCAAGTCCGTGGCCCGCACGGTGCTCGCCACGCTCGCCATCTCCTCCGTGGTCATCCTCGTCCCGGTCGTCGCGATCACGATGGGCGCGAAGGACCTGTCGGCGCTCGCCTCGGGCGACATCAGCGGCATGGTCGTGGCCTGGTCGAACTCGGCGGTCGGCACCTTCGTCTCGCTGTGCGTCGCGCTCGCCATCATCAACGCGGGCATCGTCATGGTCATCCAGAACTCCCGCGTCCTGTTCGCCTCGGCCCGCGACAAGGCCTGGCCGGGCCCGGTCAACAACGCGCTGTCCAAGCTCGGCCGCTTCGGCTCGCCGTGGGTCGCGACGCTGGTGGTGGGCGTGCCCGGCGCGGCCCTGTGTTTCGTGAACCTCGACACCCTGTACGGCGTGACGGGCGTCTCCGTCACCGGCATGTACCTGCTCGTCGCGGTGGCCGCCCTCTTCGCCCGCCGCGGCGCCCACAAGGACCAGCCGGCCTGGCGGATGCCGCTGTGGCCGGGGATCCCGGTCCTCCTCATCGCGGTGATGATCTACATCCTGGTCGAACAGGAGGTCACGTACCTGCTGTGGACGGGCGGCATCATGGCGGTGGCGACGCTGTACTGGGCGCTTTACCTCCGGCCGAGGCAGGAGACGCGGTGGTTGGTGTCGGTCCCGACCGACTGACGCCGCGAGCCGTGGTTGCGGTCGCGGGGCTCTGCCCCGGACCCAATCGCCGGCGGGGCTAAAAGAGCGCCTCAAACGCCGGCGGGGCTGGAAATGCCAACCGCCGCAGGGGCTTGATCTATCAAGCCCCTGCGGCGATTGAGCAGCGGGGTCCGGGGCGGAGCCCCGAGGCGTTTACCACAGGTGGCCGGTTTCCACCGGGAGGCCGGTCGTCAGGGACTTGTTCCCGGCGACGCCGACCGCGAGGGCAAGCGCACCGTCACGCGCAGTGGCTCCCTTGCCCGCCGCCGGCACGGCCCCGTCGTCGGACCCGTCCCCCACCGGCCCGAAGAGCTCCTTCAGCATGCGGAGGTCTCCGCCACCGTGGGACCCCGCCGACCACTCGTACGGAATCTCCCGCGGCGCCTCCCAAAGGGGGCGCAGCAGGATCGACGTGCGGCCGGGGCGGTCCATGACCACTCCGCCGTGCGACGCGCCCTCCCCGCCCACCGCAACCTTCGGCGGCTGCCAGGTGTTCTCCTCGACCTCCAGCTCCAGGCGTCCGGCCGTGCCGTTGAACATCACCCGGTACCCCTCCCAGGGCGAGTACGCCGTGAGGTGGTACGTCATCGTGGCCCCGGAGTCGTAACGGACCAGGACCGACAGGTCGTCCTCGACGTCGATGGCGTCACCGAAGACGTTCCGGTCGCGGACGTAGTCGGAGTCACCGGCCGCCTGCGCGTCGACGTAGAGGGACTTGAGGTTGGGGTCGTCGGCGAGGTGGATGGCGTACGGGTCGTCCACCGCCTCGGCGGAGCCGTGCGCGCGCACGTAGTCGCGGCGCAGGCCGGTCCGTTCGCCGTTGTCACGCCCGTAGAAGACCAGGCCACCCTCTGCGTGGACGCGGGAAGGGGCCGCGCCCAGCCACCAGTTGACGAGGTCGAAGTGGTGGCCCGACTTGTGCACGAGCAGGCCGCCGCTGTGCTGCTTCTCGCGGTGCCAGCGGCGGAAGTAGTCGGCGCCGTGGCGGACGTCGAGCAGCCACTCGAAGTGGACCGAGCGGATCTCGCCGATCGCGCCGTCGTGCAGCAGCTGCCAGACCTTCTCGTGGGCCGGGTTGTAGCGGTAGTTGAACCCGACGGACAGCTCGCCGCCGGTGCGGTCCACCGTGTCGAGGATCGAGCGGCACTTCTCCGCGTCGGTCGTCATCGGCTTCTCCGTCACCACCCGGCAGCCCGCTTCGAGCGCCGTGTTGATGTACGTGTGGTGGGTCGCGTCGACGGTGGTGACCACGACCTCGTCGATCCGGTGCGTACGCAGGGCTGCCGCGAAGTCCGACGGGTCGCAGGTGGCCGCTTCCGCACGGCCGAGCGAGGCGAGCAGCCGGTTGTGGTGGGCGATACGGGTCGGGCTCGGGTCCGCGAGGAGGGCTGTGTCGTAGTGGGGGCGGGCGGCCAGGGCCTTGGTGTACATCTGGGCGCGGTGGCCGGTACCGATGATCGCGGCGCGTCGCTTCATGACGTCAGGAATCCTTTCGTGGGGCTGGGCCTGTGGAGCGGCGGACTATCAACTCGCTGTCCATGACGAGCTCTTCGGGTACGCGGCCGGGTTCGTCGAGGCGGCGCAGCATCAGGTCGACGGCGCGTTCGCCGAGCGCGTCGAGCGGGATGCGGACCGAGGTCAGGGCGGGGGTGGCCGTGGTGGCGAGGAGGGTGTCGTCGGCGCCCACGACGCTGACGTCGTCGGGCACCCGTACCCCCCGGTCGGCGAGGCGGGACAGCACGCCGAGCGCCATCAGGTCGTTGTGCGCGACGATCGCGGTGGCGCCCGCGGCCAGGGCCAGATCGGCGACCTGCGCGCCCGTGTGGAACTTGGGCTCGTGCGGGCCGAACTCGGTGACCTTCAGCTCAAGTTGCTCGGCGGCGTACCGGACGGCGTGGCCGCGTTGCTCGCTGGACCAGGAGTTGCGGGCCCCCAGGATCAGGGCGAGGTGGCGGTGGCCGAGCGCGTGCAGGTGCGCCACGGCCTGGCGCAGTCCGTCCTCGCTGGGGGCGACCACGGACGGCACGCCTGACACGCTCCGATTCACGCAGACGCTCGGGACCTGCTGGACGACCTCGGCGAGCCGGGCGCCGTCCATCCTCGGGGCGACGAGCAGCAGACCGTCCACCTGGTGGGCCAGCGTGAGCGCCAACTCGTACTCGTCGTCGGGGTGTTCGTCGGTGTCCGCGAGGAACACGGCGTAGTCCTTGCGGCGGGCGCGGGCCTGCACGGCCTTCACGATCACCGCGAAGAACGGATTGGCGATGTCGGGCACGATGAGCCCGAGCGTGCGGGTCCGCCCGCGGGCGAGCGAGCTGGCGATGCGGCTGGGCCGGTACCCGAGCCGATGCGCTGCCGCGAGGACCCGGTCCCTTGTTTCCGGCCGCACCTGGTGCGGGGAGGCGAAGCACCGGCTCACGGTGGAGGGGGAGACGCCGGCGTCGGCCGCGACCTCCTCCGCGCCAGGGGCTGCGCCGCTTTGCCGGTCGTGGTTACGCATGCCGTGTCCCCTCTGGTGGTCGTATTCGCGTGCGCGCCGCGGGTGGTCCCGTTTCGCGGGCGGGTCCCGTCGCGCCGTGGTTTGCGCCCCGCGGCGGAGCCGCAGATCGATACAGCCCCGCGCCCCTGAAATGCCGGCCTTCGGCCGGCCATCCCGGGTGCGCGTCGCTTTACGCGTGCCATCTCAAGCGTTGGGCCGGGCAAATCAAGCCCCGCCGGAGTTGGGGACGCGGGGGTCGGGCATATTAAGCCCCTGCGGCGATTGAGCAGCGGGGTTCGGGGCGGAGCCCCGGGCGTTACCCCGGCGCCGGTCCACGGCTACCGCCGCCAGGGCCAGCACCCCCGCCACCAGCGGCGCCAGGATCGTCAGCTGCCAGACGCACACCGCCGATACGAGCACGGCTCCCGCGAGCATCGCCGACCCCCGGCCGTCACGGCCCACCCGCGCCCAGCGCCCCGTCGACGACCAGGTCGCCGCCATCCGTACCTGGTACACGACCACCGCCCCCGCCGCCCCGGCGATCACCAGCGCCAGCAGCCAGAAGAACGGCAGGTCACCCGCGGCGGCAGCCAACCGCAGGTCCGCGCCCAGGAAGCCGAGGACCGCGAGGCCCCCCGCCCCCACCACCGCCCCGCCGGGAAGCGCCCCGCGGAAGTCCGCCGCGAACCGGCGGGCCGTGCCGGGCGAGGGGCCGTCCGGCACACAGCGACGTACCGCCGCGCACCCCGCCGCCATCGCCGCCGGCCACGTGACCAGCAGCAGCGACCCCGCCGCCACCAGCACCCCGATCCACAGCACCTCCGCGAAGAGCGTGAACCGCTCGCCGTACGGAGTGTCACGCCGCGCCGCCGTGCCCGTCCCGTTCATCCCGCTCATCCCTTCATCCCGGAGGTCGCCGCTCCCTCGATCAACAGCCGCTGGAACGCCACGAAGAACGCGATCACCGGCAGCAGTGAGAGGACCGACATGCCGAGCATCGCCCCGTAGTCCTGGCTGCTCGTCGAGTCGACGAACAGGCGCAACGCCACCGGCAGCGGGTACTTCTCCGGCGACTGGAGGTAGATCAGCGGCGCGAAGAAGTCGTTCCAGGACCAGATGAAGGTGAAGATCGCCGTCGTGATGAGGGCCGGGCGCAGCAGCGGGAGCACGATGTGGCCGAAGATCCGGAAGTGCCCGCAGCCGTCGATCAGCGCCGCCTCGTCGAGGCTGCTCGGCAGGTTGCGTACGAACTGCACCATCAGGAACACGAAGAACGCGTCCGTGGCGAGGAACTTGCCGAGGAGCAGCGGCACATAGGTGTCGACCAGGCCGACCTGCTGGAACATCGTGTACTGCGGGATGAGCAGCAGGTGCGTCGGCAGCAGGATCGTGCCGATCATCACGGCGAACATCGCACCGCGCCCACGGAACCGCAGCCGCGCGAAGGCGTAGGCGGCGATCGAGCACGACAGTACGTTGCCGATCACCGAACCCACCGCCAGCAGCAGGGAGTTGCTGAAGAAGCGCCACGCCGGCACCTCGGCGATGCCGTCGAGTGCCGTGCCGAAGCCGCTCCAACTCACCGATGAGGGGAGCAGGTTGAAGCTGGAGATGATCTCGTCGGCGGGCTTCACGGACGCCGTGAACACCCAGAACACCGGGTAGAGCAGCACCAGGAGCAGGGCGATCGCGCCCACGTGCCACAAGGCCGAACGCGTGGTGGCCTTGCTGGTGGCCGTGCTGGTAGTCGAGGCCATCGTCACTTCTCCTCGCCCGCGTAGTGGACCCAGCGGCCCGAAGTCTTGAAGAGCACCGCGGTGATCACGCCGACGACCAGGAGCAGCACCCAGGTCAGGGCCGCCGCGTAGCCCATCCGGAAGTCGTTGAAGCCGAGTTCGTACAGGTACATCGAGTAGACGTGGGTGGAGCCCGCGGGTCCGCCGGTGCCGTTGGAGAGCACGAACGCCGAGTTGAACATCTGGAAGGCGTGCACCATCTCCAGGACCAGGTTGAAGAAGATCACCGGGGAGAGCATCGGGACCGTCACCGAGATGAAGCGGCGCCAGGGGCCCGCCCCGTCGATCTCCGCCGCCTCGAACAGCTCGTTCGGAATCTGCTGGAGCGCCGCCAGGAAGATCACCATGGGAGCGCCGAACTGCCAGACGGAGAGCGCGACCAGGGACATCAGCGACCAGTCGGGGTTGGAGATCCAGCCGCCCGTGTGGATGCCGAACGTGCCGAGGAACTGGTCGACGACGCTGCCGGTGGAGAACAGCAGCCGCCACACGATGGCCGCGCCGACGCTCGCCCCGATCAGGGACGGCATGTAGAAGGCGGCCCGGTAGAAGTTGCGGCCCTTGCGGCGGGTGTGCAGCAGGAGGGCCACGCCCAGTGCCGCGACCAGCTTCAGGGGCGTCGCCACGATCACATAGAGCAGCGTGACGCCGACGGTGTCCTTGACCTCGGGATCGTCGAACAGGATCCGCTTGTAGTTGTCGAGGCCGATCCAGCGCGGGGCGTCGAACAGGTTGTAGTCCGTGAACGACATGTAGAGCGAGAACAGCATCGGACCGAGCGTCAGCACGGCCGCGCCGATCATCCACGGGGTGAGGAAGACGTACGCGGAGCGGTCGTTTGTGCGCCCGCGGCGCTTGCCCGGAGGGGGCGAGGGGGAGTCGCCGCTGCGTGCGCGGGGTATCGCGGCGTCGGTCGTCGTCGTAGAGGCCATGAGGACTCCGTACGGTTTCGGGAGGGACAGGAGAGGGCTGCGAGGTCCTGCGCGGGGTCCTGCCGTCAGGCGAGGACGACTTCCGACTGGTCGAAGTAGAGATCCACGGCCTGGTCCACGGAGACGGTGCCGTAGAAGAGCTTCTCGGCGACGCGCTGCAGATAGACGTTGAGGGACGCGCCGCCGTCGGCGGGCGGCGGCGGGGTCGCGGCGAGCGTCTTGGCGACCTGTTCCTCGTACACCTGGACCTGGCGCACCTTCGGGTCGGAGGTGTCGGCCGCGCCCTGCTGGCTCGTGGTGGGCGGCATGCCGATGTTGGTGCCGAGGATCTTCGCCACCCGCCGGTCGTTGACCATGAAGTCGATGAACCGCGCGCTCTCGCTCGGGTACGAACTCTGCGCGGCGGCGGCGATCAGCATGCCCGGCTTGGCGTAGATGCCGGAGCGCCCCGTGTCGCTGGGGACCGTGCCGAGGGAGAGCGTGCTGCCGCGCATGTCGCTGCGGCCGCCGACCTGGTTGTCCCACTCCAGGTAGGAGGCGGCCCTGCGGGTGCTGATGGGGAAGCCGGGCAGCGATTCGAGTACGGCGTCGGGGCCCGCGAGCGCGCCCTCCTTGCGCCAGCCGTCGACCAGGGTGAGGTAGCGGCGCATGTCGTCCCGGTCGAAGCCGAGCGCGCCCTTGTCGGTCCACATCTGGAGCCCCTGCTGGCGCATCCACACCTCCAGGCCCATGTAGTTCTGCCCGGGGTTGTCCATGCCGTACTGCACGGGGCTGCCGTGCCGTCTGCCGTACCGGGTCACCTTCAGGGACTGCTCCATGAACGCGTCCCAGCTCATCCGGCCCGTCGGCCTGCGGGCACCGGCGGCGGACCACGTCTTGGCGTCGTACATCAGGGAGACACAGTTCGCGCCCAGCGGCAGCGCGACGCGGCGGCCGTCCACCTTGCCGGCCGTGCGCAGCGACGGGATCACCGTCGAGGCGTCGATCTCCTTGCCGGAGCCGGTGTACGGGCCGAGGTCGGCGAGCACGCCGTGCTCACCGAGGGTGCGGATCCAGGCGTAGTCGATGTGCATCACGTCGGGCGGGTTGCCGCCGGCGGCCGCGGTGCTGAGCTTCGGCCAGAAGGCGTCGAACGCGGCGAAGCTCGACTTCACCTTGATCTTGGGATGCTCGCGTTCGAAGACCGCGATGCATTTGTTGATGAGGTCGGCCCGGCCACTGTCGCCCCAGAAGAAATAGCGCAGCGTCACGGTGCCGCCGGCGCCGACGGAGCGCGCGGGCCCGCCGCAGCCGGTCAGCGCGGCACCGAGGCCGGAGGCGAGCAGGGCGGACAGGGTGGTGCGACGGGAGGGGGCGGCACTGCCCATAGGGGGCCTCCACGAGCGGCTCGGTGGTGGGCGCGGTTCGTGGTGGGACGGTTGCATGCGCTCGCAGGCCGGTCAATGGGTTGCGCAGCGATTTCCGGAATACGTCCGTCCAGCCAACTCCCGTGCCTGCGCCTCCTCTTGACGCCTGCTGCGAGCGCTTGCAACATGTGCCGCACCAGACTGACGCCGCCGTCCTCGTTGCGCCGCACCGGGGTCGGGGGCGGGGGCCCGGGGGGGGGGGGGCGCCCCCCCCCCCCGGGCATTTTGGGGTAGCGCCCCGCCCGCCGGGGGTTTGTGGGGGCGGTCGCGGGGGGCGCGCCCC
>NZ_JBIWLG010000025.1:0-7490 GCF_044766085.1 Streptomyces sp. NPDC102360
GCAGATGCTGGAGACGGGGTATCAACAAATTTTGGCGTTGATTTTTGGCACGCTGTTGAGTTCTCAAGGAACGGACGCTTCCTTTGTACTCACCCTATCGGGCTTTCCTCCGGGCGCTTCCCTTCGGTATTTCGTGTTTCCAACTGTACCAGATCCGTTTTCCGTTCCGTTTCCGGTTCGGATTTCAATTCCGGTGGCCGTTGGAGGGCCTTTACCTTTCGGCGGTGCCGACTTTATCAGAAGTTTTGGGCCGGACTGACCGGCTCAGGTTTCCGATTAATCGGGAGGGGCTTCTCGAAGAATTGAATTTCGTGAAGCGCGCTAGATACTAGCCGTTGCAATCGAACCTGTCGAGTTCGGGGCAACTGTTCGAATCTACCTCCCCGGTCTGTCCGTGTCAACGGTCTTTCCGGGGCGAAGAGGAGACTAGCAGGTCAGCAGGGCTCTCGCACATCAGGCGGCCGTAGGCAGCAGGGCGCTGCGCTCGTCCATGGCCACATCGCCCGTTTCACCCGCACGAACCGCTCGGCCGCCGAGTACATAGACGTACGTCAGGAAGGTCAGCTCCGCCACGATGCCGATACCGATGCGGGCCCAGGTCGGGAGGCCGGACGGGGTGACGAAGCCTTCGATGGCGCCGGAGATGAAGAGGACCAGGGCCAGCCCGATGGCCATGCCAAGGGCTGCGCGGGCTTCTTCGGCGAGGGCTGTTCTGCGCGTGCGGGGCCCCGGGTCGATCACTGTCCAACCGAGGCGGAGTCCGGTCCCGGCCGCTACGAAGACCGCGGTCAGTTCGAGCAGGCCGTGCGGGAGGATCAGCCCCAGGAAGGTGTCGAGGCGGCCGACGGAGGCCATCAGGCCGATGCCCACACCTACGTTGAGCATGTTCTGGAAGAGGATCCACAGGACCGGCAGGCCCAGGAAGACGCCCAGGACCAGGCACATGGCGGCAGCCTGAGCGTTGTTCGTCCAGACCTGGGCTGCGAACGAGGCGGCCGGGTGGCTCGAGTAGTACGTCTCGTACTGGCCTCCGGGGCGGGTCATCTCGCGGAGTTCGGAGGGGGCCGCGATGGAGGCCTGGATGTCGGGGTGGGCGGCGATCCACCAGCCGATGAGGGCGGCTGTCGCGGTCGAGAGCAGTGCGGTGGGTACCCACCAGTGGCGCGCTCTGTAGACCGCTGCCGGGAAACCGTGGGTCAAGAAGCGCGTCACGTCGCGCCATGAAGCACGGCGGGTGCCCGCCACGGCACTACGCGCGCGGGCCACGAGTTGAGTGAGACGGCCGACCACCCGGGGGTCCGGTGCGCTCGACTGGATGAGCGAGAGGTGGGTGGCGGTGCGCTGGTACAGGGTCACCAGTTCGTCCGCCTCTGTGCCGGTGAGTCGGCGTCGGCGGCGCAGCAGAGCGTCCAGTCGGTCCCACTCGGCCCGATGGGCGGACACGAAGACATCGAGGTCCATCCGGTCTGCTGCTCCTCGCTTTCCGGCACCTGTACGGCGCGATGGTCCTTCAGCTTGGCAGACTGGCGGTTCCTGGGGCAGCGCGTTGAAGGGTGGGTGGCCGGCGTGAGTGAGCTGGTGACGGGTGAGGCGGTGGCGCTGGAGCTGCGGCCCGCGAAGTTGCCGAGTCGGGCGCTTGCCGTGTTCATCGACCTGGCGGTGGCGTTCGCCGTCTACATCTCGGTGACCATGGCGTTCGCGGCTGCGACCGCCTCGCTCGACGACGCCGCGGTCGCGGCCGTCGCGGTGGCGACGTTTCTGTTGGTGCTGGTCGGGATCCCGATCGCCGTGGAGACCTTGAGCCATGGACGGTCGCTGGGGAAGCTCGCGTGCGGGCTGCGCGTCGTGCGGGACGACGGCGGGCCGATCCGGTTCCGGCACGCGTTGGTGCGGGGGGCCGTCGGGGTCGTGGAGATCCTCATGACCTTTGGGGTCGTGGCGTGCATCGCTTCACTCGTGTCCGCGCGGGGCCGGCGGGTCGGGGACGTGTTCGCCGGGACCCTCGTCGTACGGGAAAGGGTGCCGACCGGGCAGTTGGCGTTCGTGCCGCCTCCCCCGCCGTGGCTGGTGGGAAGGTTCGCCGAGCTGGATCTGTCGGCCGTGCCGGAGGGGCTGTGGCTGGCGGTGCGCCAGTACCTGACGCGGATGGAGCAGTTGGATCCGCAGGTGGGGTGGGGGATGGCCGAGCGGCTCGCGGGTGAGGTCGCCGCACACACGGGGGCGCCGGTGCCGAGTGACATGCCGCCCGCCGCGTTCCTGGCGGCCGTGACGCACGAGCGGCAGTCGCGGGAGGCGCAGCGCGCGTTCGGAGCGAGCGCCTCGGGTGGCCGGGCGGCTTCGACCGTGGCTGGTGACGCTCCCGGTCCGTACGGCGGATATGCGGAGGCCTCGCGGCCCGTGCCGCCTGCGGCTCCGCCCGCTTCTCCCGTTCCTTCGGCCCCCGCGACGGGTCCTGCCGACAATCCCCCGGCCGGATCCGGGAGTTCGGACGGGCCGGCCACCGGGTTCGTGCCGCCGGCCTGAGCGGGCGGCGTCAGCGGAAGACCGACGGCGGGGTCTCGAGGTCCTCCAGCTCGATGCCGGGGGCCGCGAGGACCACGTCGCCGCTGATGTGGACCGCCTGCCGCTCCCCCGTGTCCAGGGCTGTGACCTGGTATTCGTCCACGGTCAGAGGTCCGTTGTCAGTGGCGTGTGCTTCGCTGTTCAGCAGGGTCCAGGACTGGTCCACCGTGAGTGGCGCGAGGACGGGATCCGTCAGGGCAACGAGGCGGACGCGGGTCGGAGGGGAAGCGGGGGTGAGACCGAGCAGTCGTGCGGTGGCGATGAGGAACGCGGGGGATGTGCCCGTGAACGCGTGCGCGGGGGCGTTTCCTTCAGTGGCGTGAGTGCCGGTGGGGTCGGTGCGGACCCAGGTGACGCCGTCGATGGCGGCGCCTCTCACCTGCCAGCTCGCGGCATTCAGTTCGAGGCGGATGGGGCGGCCGAGTTCATCGAGGGCGAGGTCGATCGAGCCGGCGTGGTCGCCGGAGGGGGTGGTCCGTTGCGCTACGTAGCGCCAGCCGGAGGGGCCGGGCGCGCACTGGAAGTGCTCTTCGCCGAGGGGGGTGTGATCGTGCAGATCGTGAAGCGAATAACGGCCGCGGGGCATGGCGTTCGTGGGGTCCTCTGTCTGGCCTGGTGACGGCCGCCGTCGGGTGCGGAGCCGGCGGTCGTCGAAGGGCGGGTCCACCGTAGCCAGCGGTGTGCGCGGACACGGGACAGGCCCCCGACACGGGGGTGCGGGGGCCTGTCCTGCGAAGCGTTCAGCCGACGGGCGGCTGGTGCTCAGTAGCGGTAGTGGTCCGGCTTGTACGGGCCCTCTACCTCGACGCCGATGTACGAGGCCTGCTCCGGGCGGAGCGTCGTCAGCTTCACGCCGAGCGCGTCCAGGTGGAGGCGGGCGACCTTCTCGTCCAGGTGCTTGGGCAGCACGTAGACATCGGTCGGGTACTCGGACTGCTTGGTGAACAGCTCGATCTGGGCCAGCGTCTGGTCCGCGAACGAGTTGGACATCACGAAGGACGGGTGGCCCGTCGCGTTGCCCAGGTTCAGCAGGCGGCCCTCGGACAGCACGATGAGGACCTTGCCGTCGGGGAACGTCCAGGTGTGGACCTGCGGCTTGACCTCGTCCTTGACGATGCCGTCGATCTTCGCCAGGCCGGCCATGTCGATCTCGTTGTCGAAGTGGCCGATGTTCCCGACGATCGCCTGGTGCTTCATCTTGGCCATGTCCGAGGCCATGATGATGTCCTTGTTGCCGGTCGTCGTGACGAAGATGTCGACCTTGTCGACGACCTCGTCGAGCGTCGTGACCTGGAAGCCGTCCATCGCCGCCTGCAGCGCGCAGATCGGGTCGACCTCGGTGACGATCACGCGGGCGCCCTGGCCGCGCAGCGACTCCGCGCAGCCCTTGCCCACGTCGCCGTAGCCGCAGACGAGGGCGGTCTTGCCGCCGATGAGGACGTCCGTGGCGCGGTTGATGCCGTCGACGAGCGAGTGGCGGCAGCCGTACTTGTTGTCGAACTTCGACTTGGTCACGGCGTCGTTCACGTTGATCGCCGGGAAGAGCAGGTCGCCGTCGCGCATCATCTCGTACAGGCGGTGGACACCGGTCGTGGTCTCCTCCGTGACGCCGCGGATCTCGGAGGCGAGCTGGGTCCACTTCTGCGAACCGTTCGAGATCGTGCGGTTCAGGAGCTGGAGGATGACGCGGTGCTCGTCGGACTCGGCGGTGTCGACCGAGGGGACCTTGCCGTCCTTCTCGTACTCGACGCCCTTGTGGACGAGGAGGGTGGCGTCACCGCCGTCGTCGAGGATCATGTTCGGGCCGCCGGTGGGGGTGTTCGGCCAGGTCAGAGCCTGCTCCGTGCACCACCAGTACTCCTCGAGCGTCTCGCCCTTCCAGGCGAAGACCGGGATGCCCTGGGGGTCGTCCGGCGTGCCGTTCGGGCCGACGGCGATGGCCGCGGCGGCGTGGTCCTGCGTGGAGAAGATGTTGCAGGAGGCCCAGCGGACGTCGGCGCCGAGCGCGACGAGGGTCTCGATGAGGACGGCCGTCTGGACCGTCATGTGGAGGGAGCCGGTGACGCGGGCGCCCGCGAGGGGCTGCGCGGCGGCGTACTCCTTGCGGATCGCCATGAGGCCGGGCATCTCGTGCTCGGCGAGGGTGATCTCCTTGCGGCCGAAGGCGGCGAGGGAGAGGTCGGCGACCTTGAAGTCCTGGTCCTGTCGGTTGGCGACAGAAGTCATAAGTGAGCTGCTCCTCGGTGCTGTTGCAGTCGGTCGAGGTGGGCTGACGGCGCCTGCCCACGGTACGGGCGATGCGCGTAGGGCTGACCTGCGGCGTCCTGGGACACAGGTGTCCCCTGGCGTTCGCAGCGCAGTCCGTCGGAGGCCCTCTCTCCCTCGGGTCGACCCGGCGTACGGGCCGCCCGACCGCCATCAGCAGCGACGTCTGGCTCGGTACAAAGCTACACCGATCGGCCCAGCCGAACCCACCCCGCCTCTCGATCCGGTCGCGCGCGTTCCGCAGACGGCCTCTCCGGCGGGAGATACCGGGTGGAAAGCAGGGGTTACGTGACCACGGACCAGCGGATCCGGGACCTTTGAACTGTCGGCGCTGTGCGTATGTGTTGCACCATGCTGGGAGGGCCGCAAAGATCTGCGCGCTCTTGCACGGATCGCTTGAAGGAGAGCCACGTGACCAGTCCGGCCGACCCCCACGCGGGCGGAGGGGCCGTCGAGCAGCAGCGGAAGTTGAAGCTGCTCGCGGTGACCGCATGTCCGACCGGCATCGCGCACACCTACATGGCCGCGGAGAAGCTGCAGCAGGCAGCGGACGCCGCGGGCATCGACATGAAGGTGGAGACGCAAGGGTCCATCGGGGCCGAGAACGTCCTCACTGACAACGATGTCAGGAACGCCGACGGCATCATCATCGCCGCCGACAAGGACGTCGACCGCGCCCGGTTCGCCGGTAAGCGGGTGCTGTCGGTCGGCGTGTCGGAGGGCATCAGCCACCCCGAGCAGCTGATCGAGCGAGTCCAGAGCGCGCCCGTGGCCGGCTCGCAGGGCGGTGCGGCGCAGGAGGCCGCGGCGTCCGGCGGCAAGGAGCGCAGCGCGGCGTACAAGGCGCTGATGAACGGCGTCAGCTTCATGATCCCGTTCGTCGTCGTCGGCGGTCTGCTGATCGCCGTCTCGCTGGCGATCGGGGGTCACGCGACGCCGGACGGCATCCAGATCCCCAAGGACACGTTCTGGTTCAACGTCAACGCGCTCGGCACGCTCGGCTTCAAGCTGATGCTGCCGATCTTCTCCGGCTATATCGCCTACGCGCTCGGTGACCGGCCCGCGCTGGTGCCCGGCATGATCGGCGGCTTCCTCGCCGCGGACGCCAGCATCTACGGTTCCGACGCCAATGCCGGCTTCCTCGGCGCCATCGTGACCGGCTTCCTCGCGGGCTACCTCGTGATCGCGATCCGGAAGATCAAGGTCCCGAAGGCCATCCAGCCGATCATGCCGATCATCGTGGTCCCGATCGCGTCCACCCTGGCCGTCGGCCTCGCCTTCATCTACATCCTCGGCGGGCCGATCTCCTGGGTGTTCACGCATCTCACCGACTTCCTCGGCGGGATGACCGGGTCGAGCGCGGTGCTGCTCGGCGCGCTCATCGGCCTGATGATCGCGTTCGACATGGGCGGGCCGGTCAACAAGACCGCGTTCCTGTTCGCCGTCGGTCTGATCGGGACGAACAACGCCGTCATGGGCATGGCCGCCGCGGCCATCCCGGTCATGCCGCTCGGCCAGGGCCTGGCCACGATGATCCGCCGCAAGCTCTATACGGACGCGGAACGCGAAGCGGGTATCGCGGCGCTGTTCATGGGCTGTTTCGGCATCTCAGAGGGTGCCATTCCGTTCGCGGCGGCCCGTCCCGCGCAGGTCATCCCGGCGAACATGCTGGGTGGCGCGGTCGCCGGTGCGATCGCCGGTCTCGCCGGGGTCGAGGACTCCGTGCCGCACGGTGGTCCGATCGTCGCGGTGTTCGGCGCGATCAGCGGTCTCGCCATGTTCTTCGTCGCGATCGTCGCGGGCACGGTGATCACCGCCGTGACGACGAACGCGCTCGTCGGCGTGAGCAACCGCCGTGCCGCGGCCAAGCAGGCCGCGGCCGACTCGGCCACGTCGCCCGAGCCCGCCCTGGCCGGTGCCACTCCGGCCGTCGCCGCCGAAAGCGCTCCCCCGGCCCACGCCACGGCGACCGTCGCCTCCGCGTCCGCGTCCGCGACCGCGTCGCTCCAGGCGGCCGCGGCGACCTCCACCGCGGCCGGCGCGGCGGAAGCCGAGGCCCCAGAGGCCGACGAGGCGCCCGAGGTCCTCTCCGGCTATCTCACCGGCCGGACCGTCAAGGTGCGGCTGGACGCGCAGGACAAGGAAGCGGCCATCCGCGAGATGGCGGGGCTCGCCGCCGGTACCGGCAAGGTCGCCGACATGGAAGAGCTCGTGCAGACCGCGTTGCGGCGCGAGGAGCAGGGCACCACCGGGCTCGGCGAGGAGATCGCCATCCCGCACGCCAAGACGGACGCGGTGACCGCCCCGGTCGTCTGCTTCGCACGATCCGACGAGGGCATCGAGTGGGGTTCGCTCGACGGCACGAAGGCCAGGCTGGTCTTCATGATCTCGGTGCCTGAGGCCGCCGCCGGCGACGAGCACCTGCGGATTCTGGCGCTGCTGTCGCGCAAGCTGATGGACACGGACTTCCGGGCGCGGCTGCAGGAGGCGCCGGACGAGGCGGCGATCCTGCGGGTGCTGGCGGAGGTTCAGTAGCCCGGATCGATACGTGGAGGGGGGCGGCGCGGAAGTAAAAACCCGCCCCCCCCACCGAGAGGCACAAAACAAGTAAGCGGGTTGGGGCCCCCCGGGCCGACCGCGGGGCCCCACCCCCCACCAAGGCA
>NZ_JBIWLG010000025.1:7500-38166 GCF_044766085.1 Streptomyces sp. NPDC102360
TCTGCCGCCGGCGGCGGGGGGGCGGCGGGGGGGGGGGGGGGGGGTGTAGCGGCGGCCGGGTTGTGGGGGGGGGGGGGGCCGCCCCCCCCCCCCCCCCCCCCCCCCTCCACGTAGAGGAAGAAGCCTTGTACGCGGTTGGGGCCCGCCGGGAAGTCCGGCGGGCCCCAACCGCGTACAAGGACTGCGTACAGGAAGCGGTCAGTGCTCCGTGGCCGGCGTCGGGCCGCCGGGGCGGGCCTCCACGTCGGAGCCCTTCGCGGCCTCGGTCTCGCTGAAGATGTCGGGCTCGAGGTAGATGACGCGGGCGATCGGGACGGCGGCGCGGATGCGGGCCTCGGCGTCGTTTATGGCGCGGGCGACCTCGGCGGCCGTGTCATCGTGCTGCACGGAGATCTTCGCGGCGACGAGGAGTTCCTCGGGGCCGAGGTGGAGCGTGCGCATGTGGATCAGGCCGGTGACGGTGTCGCCGTCGACGACGGCCTTCTCGATCTTCGCGATCTCGTCGGTGCCCGCGGCCTCGCCGAGCAGCAGCGACTTGGTCTCCAGGGCGAGGACGATCGCGATGGCGATCAGCAGGATGCCGATGCAGAGCGTGCCGATGCCGTCCCAGACGGCATCGCCGGTCGCGAGGGTCAGGCCGACGCCGAGCAGCGCGAGGACCAGACCGATGAGCGCGCCGAAGTCCTCCAGGAGCACGACCGGCAGCTCAGGAGCCTTGGCGCGCTTGATGAACTGGCCCCAAGTGAGCTTGCCGCGCAGTGCGTTGGACTCCTTGATGGCCGTACGGAAGGAGAAGCCCTCGGCGATGATCGCGAAGACGAGCACGCCGACCGGCCAGTACCAGTGCTCCAGATCGTGCGGGTGGCTGATCTTTTCGTAGCCCTCGTAGACGGCGAACATGCCGCCTACGGAGAAGAGGACGATCGACACCAGGAAGGCGTAGATGTAACGCTCGCGTCCGTACCCGAAGGGGTGTTGCGGAGTCGCCTCGCGCTGGGCCTTCTTGCCGCCGATCAGCAGCAGGAACTGGTTGCCCGAGTCCGCGAGCGAGTGGACGGCCTCGGCGAGCATCGACGAGGACCCACTGAAGAGGAACGCCACGAATTTCGCTACCGCGATCGCTAGGTTGGCGGCCAGCGCCGCCACGATCGCCTTGGCTCCGCCTGAAGCACTCATGTCGTTCCTGGTGTCCTTTCGAGGTTCTACGTAGTACGTCCCGTGCGCGGTGGGTCATTGTTGCAGCACGGGACGTCGCAGGTGCCTCTCAGGCCACCACCGTCGCACGGAATACCGTGCCGGATCCGGACACATTCACCTTTTCGCCCGCCGGAACGAAGGCCGATTCGCCGGGTGCGAGCGCGAGCTCGCCGGCCCGGACGGTGCCCGCCGTGCACAGCAGGATCTGCGGCGTCGCGGCCGTCAGGTCGTGGTCCGCGCCGCCCTCGGGCAGCACGAAGCGCGAGAGGCGGAACTCGTCGATGGGGGTGTCGTAGACCTCTTCGCCGTCCGGCGAGGCCTCGGGGCGCAGTACGCCGGGGTCGGTGGCCTCGAAGCGGACGATGCGCAGCAGTTCGGGCACGTCGACGTGCTTGGGGGTGAGGCCGCAGCGCAGCACGTTGTCCGAGTTGGCCATGATCTCGACGCCGAGTCCGTCGAGGTAGGCGTGCGGGACGCCGGCGCCGAGGAACAGGGCCTCGCCGGGCTGCAGTTGTACGTAGTTGAGCAGCATGGCCGCGATGACGCCCGGGTCTCCGGGGTAGTGGTGGGCGATGCCGGCGTACGGCTCGTAGGAGCCGCCGATGCGCTGGGCAGCGGCCGTGGCCTCGGTGACGGTGCGCTCCATGTCGGCCGGGTCCGCGCTCAGCACAGCGGTCAGGACCTCGCGCAGCGCCGCCTCTTCGGGGTGGGCGCGCAGCAGGTCGGCGTACGGCTTGAGGCTGTCGACGCCGAGACCTTCGAGGAGCTTGGCCGCCTCCTCGGGAGCGCGGAAGCCGCACAGGCCGTCGAACGGCGTGAGTGCGCAGATCAGTTCGGGCTTGTGGTTGGCGTCCTTGTAGTTGCGGTGCGGGGCGTCGATCGGGACACCGCGCCGCTCCTCGTCCTCGTAACCCTCCTTCGCCTGCTGGAGGTTGGGGTGCACCTGGAGGGAGAGGGGCGCACCCGCGGCGAGCAGCTTGAGGAGGAACGGGAGGCGGGGGCCGAACTTGGCCACTGCCTGGTCGCCGAGTTCCGTCTCCGGGTGCGCGTCGATGATCTCGTTCAGCGGGCCGCGCTCGGTGCGCGACGGGGCGCCGGGGTGCGCGCCCATCCACATCTCCGCCTGCGGTTCACCGGTCGGGCTTACGCCGGTGAGCTGCGGGATGGCGGTGGTGGAGCCCCAGGCGTAGGGGCGGATGGTGTTGGTGAGGCGGTCCATGAGGTTCTTCTTCTACTCAGTGCGGCGGCGGGCGGTGGGGACCTGCGGTGGGGGCCAGCGGTGCGGGTCCAGATCACGCGCTGGAGGCGAGGCCCAGGTAAACGGCGGCGAAATCCGTGACGGCGATCAGCTCCGCCAGGGTCTCCAGGTCGCTGCCCTCCTCCGGCTCCAGTTCGCTGATGGCGACGTCGTGCGAGAGCGCGAGTTCGCGGGCAGCGGGCGCGGCGGTGAGGCCGCCGGCGGGCCGGTCGCGCAGCAGGACGACGCGGGCGCGCAGCGTCTGGACCTCCTCGACGCGGTCGCGGAAGAAGTCGTCGGGGTCGGCGCCCGCGGCCATGTCACCGGTGAGGAGCGCGCCGTGGGCGGGCATCGCCTCGGGCAGGTCGGCGGCGAGCGCGGCGCGCCCTGCGAGCTCGGCGAGAGCGGCGGCGAAGCGACGGCCCGCCGGGCCCGCGGCTGCGCCTTCCGTCCAGATCAGCGGGAGCGCCTCGGCGAGCTCGGCGGCGAGCGTCTTCGCCGGGTTGCTGTACGTGGCGATGGCCGGGCCGCAGCGCTCGGCGACCTGGTCGAGGCGGTCGGCGACCTTGTCGAGCGTGTCCGGCGCGGCGGTGAGGAGGCCCGTGCGGTCGAGTAGCGCGAGGAGGGGCGTGAGCAGCGCCCACAGTGCGCCCGGCGCGGAGGCGGCCGCGGGTTCGTCCTGCTCGTACGGGGCCGTGGCCATCGGTACGGACAGTCCGTGCGCCCCTGCGACCGACTCGGTCAGCGGGGCGCCGGAGGGGCAGACCGCGACGGCCGTGACGCCGCGCCGGTACGCCTGCTCCACGAGGAGCGAGAGGCCCGGCTCCGTGCCGTCCGGGGTCACGATCAGGAGGAGGTCGACCGAGCCCGCCCAGCCCGGCAGCTCCCAGCGCAGCGCGCCCGCCGCGGGGGCCACGCCGGTGGGGCGCAGGCGGACGACGGGGCTGGCCGCGCCGGCCAGGCGCCCGATGAAGTCGGCGACGCCGGCGGCTGCCGTGCCGGGGCCCGCGATCAGGACGGCGCGGGGCCGGCCCTCGGGCTTCAGCTCGGCGATGCCGGCCTCGGCCGCGTGCCGGGCCGCCGTGCGGACGCGGGCGCCGGCCTCGGCGGCGCCGCGCAGCAGGCCGCGGCGGTCGGCCCTGGCCAGTGCGTCCGGGTCGTCCAGGATCGATTCGTCGAACATGGCGTCGGGCCTCTCCTGCGGGCGGCTTCGTTTCGGGGGATCCGGCCTGATCCAAACGACAGGCCCTACGCGGGGCGGCGCGCCTCGTCGATCAGGAGGACGGGGATGTCGTCGCGGACCGGGTAGGCCAGGCCGCAGTCCTTGCCGGTGCAGATCAGCTCGGCGTCGGCCTCCGTGAGCGGGGCGTGGCAGGCCGGGCAGGCGAGGATCTCCAGGAGGCCGGCTTCGAGCGGCATGGTTCCCTCCGGGGGTGTGTGGGGTTCGGGGTGCGCTGCACCGCGTGCGGCGCTGATCACCAGCGTACCGGCGGGGGACGGGGGTGTGTCGTGGGCGGTCCACCCGGGGTTGACGCCGCGGGGCTCTGCCCCGGACCCCGCTGCTCAATCGCCGCAGGGGCTTGAAAGACCTGCTCGATCGCCGGGAGGGCTTGGAAGGAGACCTGATCAATCGCCACAGGGGCTTGAAAGGCCTCCTCAATCACCGGGAGGGGCTTGATTGACCGCCGCAGGGGCTCGATATGGGGCGGAGGGCGGCATGAGGCGGAGGAGGCGACAGGTGGCCGGGGGTCAGGCGCGGATGATGGCCAGGGCCTCGTCGCGGATTTTTTCCATTGTTGGGGTGTCCCGGGCCTCCGTGTTCAGGCGGAGGAGGGGTTCCGTGTTGGACGGGCGGACGTTGAACCACCAGTCGGTCGCCGTGATCGTCAGGCCGTCGAGCTCGTCCGTCGTGATGCCCTCGCGGCCCGCGTAGGCCGCCTTGATGGCGGCGAGGCGGTCGGTCTGGTCGGCGACCGTGGAGTTGATCTCGCCGGAGGCCGCGTAGCGGTCGTAGGCGGAGACCAGGGCGGAGAGCGGGCTGTCCTGGCCGCCGAGCGCCGCGAGGACGTGGAGGGCCGCCAGCATGCCCGTATCGGCGTTCCAGAAGTCGCGGAAGTAGTAGTGCGCGGAGTGTTCGCCGCCGAAGATCGCGCCGGTGGTGGCCATCTCCTGCTTGATGAACGAGTGGCCCACGCGCGTGCGCACGGGCGTGCCGCCGTTCTCCTTCACGACCTCCGGCACGGTCCAGGAGGTGATCAGGTTGTGGATGATCGTGCCCGAGCCGCCGTTGCGCGCGAGTTCGCGGACGGCGACCAGGGCGGTGATCGCGGACGGTGACACCGGGTCGCCGTTCTCGTCCACCACGAAGCAGCGGTCCGCGTCCCCGTCGAAGGCGAGGCCGAGGTCGGCGCCCTCGGCACGCACGCGTGCCTGGAGGTCCACGATGTTCGCCGGGTCCAGCGGGTTCGCCTCGTGGTTCGGGAACGTGCCGTCCAGCTCGAAGTACATCGGCACGACGTCCAGCGGCAGGCCTTCGAGGACCGTCGGGACCGTGTGCCCGCCCATCCCGTTGCCCGCGTCCACCACGACCTTCAGCGGGCGGATGGCCGTGAGGTCGACCAGGCCGCGCAGGTGCGCCGCGTAGTCCTTCAGCGTGTCGCGCCGCGTGACGGTGCCAGGCGTGGCGGCCGGCTCCGGGGCGCCCGACGCGCTCCACTCCTCGGCCAGTCGCCGGATCTCCGCGAGGCCCGTGTCCTGTCCGACCGGCGCCGCGCCCGCCCGGCACATCTTGATGCCGTTGTACTGCGCCGGGTTGTGCGAGGCCGTGAACATGGCGCCGGGCAGGTCGAGCGCGCCCGACGCGTAGTACAGCTGGTCCGTCGAGCACAGGCCGATCTCGGTGACGTCCGCGCCGAGGGCGGCGGCCCCGCGCGCGAACGCCCCGGTCAGTCCGGGCGACGAGGGCCGCATGTCGTGACCCACGACGATCGCGTCGGCGCCCGTCACCCGCACGAACGCGGCGCCGAACAGCGCGGCGAGGTCCTCGTCCCACTGGTCCGGGACCACCCCACGCACGTCGTACGCCTTAACGATCTGCGACAGATCAGCAGCAGCCACGGTCTGCCCAGCCCTCCTGGAGTCCTGCACGGACCCACAAAGTACCTGGCCGCACTGACAGCGAACCGTGAACCCCTCATTCCTCCCGGGAAACCCGCCCGCCCGCGTCCTCACTGGTCACAGCAGTACCAAGCGGTGCCCACTCTCCTCACGGCAGCATCCACGACAGCACCGTGGTGCTCTGCGCCCACACGATCAGACACATCACCAGCAGCAGCCCGGCGCTCCACGGCAGCACCTTGCGCAGCAGGTCGCCCTCCCTGCCCGCGAGGCCGACCGCCGCGCAGGCGATCGTCAGGTTCTGCGGCGAGATCATCTTGCCGAGGACGCCGCCCGAACTGTTCGCCGCGGCGAGGAGTTCCGGCGAGAGGCCCGACTGCTGGGCGGCCGTCACCTGGAGGGCGCCGAAGAGTGCGTTGGCCGAGGTGTCGGACCCGGAGACCGCGACGCCGAACCAGCCGAGAACCGGCGACAGGAAGGCGAGCCCGGCGCCCGCGGCCGCCACGAAGTGCCCGATGGTGGCGGCCTGTCCGGAGAGGTTCATGACGTACGCGAGGGCCAGCACGCTCGTCACCGTCAGGATCGCGAACCGCAGTTCGTGCACGGTGGCGAACCACTCGCGCACCGCATCGCGCGCGTGCACCCCGATGACGACCGCGGTGAAGACGCCCGCGATCAGTACGAGCGTGCCGCCCGTGGAGACGAGCGGCAGCGTGAAGATGTTGCCGCCCACGGGCTTGCCGCTCGGGTCGGCGACGTTCAGGAAGGGCCAGTCGAAGACCCAGTTGGCCTTGGTGAGCAGGTCCTTGATGGCGGGGATCTGCGCCAGGGAGAAGATCACGACGATGAGCGCGTACGGCGCGTAGGCACGCAGCACCTCGGGGCGCGCGTCCTCCTCGTCCAGGTCCTCACTGCGTACGCCGGTCAGGACGGCGGCGCGTACGGGTTCGGTGGCGGGCCTGCGCGCCTGCGGTACCGCGACGAGGGCGCCGGCGCCCACCAGGGCGGCGCCGATGTCGGCGAGTTGGGCGGACACGTAGTTGGAGGCCACGAACTGGGCGACGGCGAAGGCGAATCCGCACGCGAGGGCGGGCACCCAGGTCTCGCGCAGGCCCCGCTTGCCGTCCACCAGGCCGACGAGCACGAGCGGCACCACGAGGGCGAGCAGCGGCGTCTGACGGCCCACCACGGAGGCGACGGCATCCAGCGGAAGGCCCGTCACCTGAGCCAGCGTCACGACCGGCGTGCCCATGGCTCCGAAGGCGACGGGCGCCGTGTTGGCGACGAGCGCGACGACCGCGGCCTTCACGGGGTCGAAGCCGAGCGCGACCAGCATCACCGAGCAGATGGCGACCGGCGCCCCGAACCCGGCGAGCGCCTCCAGGAGTGCGCCGAAGCAGAACGCGACGACGAGCGCCTGAATGCGCGGGTCGTCGGAGAGCCGCCCGAAGGAGCGGCGCAGGATGTCGAAGTGCTTGGTGCGCACCGTCATCCGGTACACCCACAGGGCGTTGACGACGATCCACATGATGGGGAAGAGCCCGAACACCGCGCCCTGTGCGGCGCTGGAGACGGTCTGCCCGATGGGCATGCCGTACGCGAGCCAGCCGACGGCGGCTGCCACGGCGAGACCGATCAGGCCCGCCCGGTGCGCCTTCATGCGCACGGCGCCGAGCAGGACGAGGACGGTCACGAGCGGTAGAGCCGCGACGAGGGCGGACAGGCCGAGCGAGCCGCCTACGGGCTCCAGTTGCTGGACGAACACGTGCGCCTCCCGGAATCCCGGAGTCGGGTGGCGAAATCGTCGTGTCCTCAACAATCGCGGGTCAACGCGTGCGACTGTGAAGATCCCGTGAAGGGGGCTGATCCACAAGGAAGTTGATCAGTTGCCGGGAAGGGAGTTGATCAATTGTCGGGCGAGCGCAGCACCCGGAGGTGGCCGCGGCGCGCGACCTCCATGGGGTCCGCGGTGCGCGCCCCCGAGCCACCGGCCCCGGCCGCGCGCTCCTGCGGGCGGGCCGCCTCGCGCACGGCGTTGGCGAGGGCCTCCAGGTCGTCCCCGCTGGGGCGGCTGGGGGCGCTGGGGTCGGAGAGCCGGACGACCTCCCAGCCGCGCGGCGCGGTGAGGCGCTCGGAGTGCTCGGCGCACAGGTCGTAGCAGTGGGGTTCGGCGTAGGTGGCGAGCGGGCCGAGGACCGCGGTCGAGTCGGCGTAGACGTACGTCAGCGTCGCGACGGCGGGACAGCCGCAAGCGGTGCGCGAACAGCGACGTACAGGGCTCACAGCGTTGGACGGTACCGCACTCTTGAGCGGGCCGCGACGACTCTCCCCGAGGTCACCCCACCGTGTCGGGGTGTGATCCGGCGCACATCGCCGCGCGCGGGCGCCCCGATGACCTGCAGCGACCCCGGGTGGTGCGCCCCGCAGGGCAGTTGAAAGCGGTCACCACTCGGGGCATATAGCGCCAATTGCCGCGAGATCCCCGATCCGGGAGAGAAGTTGAATCAGCCCCAAGATTGGCTTGATCGGTCAGGAAGCGACATGGAGAGCCCCGTCAGGCGCCGCCCCGCTTCCTGCGCCGCGGAGGACTACGCTGCGTCAGTGATGGAAAGGCCAGTCAACACAGACGACGCGGTTTCGCCACCCTCCGGGGAGCCGCGCCCGCCGCGCCGCCGTGACCGGCACGGCCGGGGCATGCGCGGCCCTGTGGCGCCCCCGCAGGTGCCGCTGTCCGCGAGCCGCGCCGAGGCCTTCTCCGACCTCGTACAGGACTCCGTGGAACGCCTGGAGCGGCGCTGGCCGCAGCTCGCCGAGGTCGACTTCCTGATTCTGGACGTGCCCCGGCTGACGGCCGAGGACGAGGCGTGGGCGGGCGGCGCGGTGCCGCTCGGCGGCACGGTCCCCGCGCAGGACGACACCCCCGCGCGCGTGGTCATCTACCGGCGCCCCGTGGAGATCCGCACCAAGGGCCGCGAGGAGCAGGCGGCGCTCGTGCACGAGGTCGTCGTCGAGCAGGTCGCGGAGGTCCTGGGGCTCACTCCGGAGACCGTGGATCCCCGCTACGGGGACTATGGAGACTTCGGGGACGGCGAGGACTGATCCCGCCGCCCCACAGGCAGCCTCTTCGGGCAACCGCTTCCGCAGCTACTTCTGCACCACCGAGAGGTCCTCGTCCGCCTTCGGCACCGACACCATGCCCCGGTCGTCCGGCAGCGTCTGCACCGTGAACGCGGGGACGGAGCCCTGCTTCTTCTCCAGCATCCGCGAGCCGTGGACCGGGCCACCCGACACCGGCTCCACCGTCAGCGCGTACGAGCCCTTCAGGCCGGACGGGACGGGCGGGGTGACCGAGAGGGTCGTACCGCCCTTGACCGTGTACTCCTTCGTGGTCGCCGTGCCGCCCTCGGTGCCGGGGGACGCGGTGACCTTGACCTTGCCGGTCGACTCGGGCGCGGTCAGGGCGAGCGTGGAGCCCTTGGAACGGTTGTCGGCGACCGTGGCGCGCGCGCCGATGCTCCGCGTGGCCGGGATGAACGCGGTCTCCTGGTCGGCTCCCTTGCCGCGCGTGACGCGCAGGGCGGCCACGACCGGCACGGAGCCCTCGGAGGGCGTCAGGAACAGCGATCCCGCCTCGCCGCGCGTCACGGCGCCGAGGTCGACGGCCGTGGTCATGCCCGACTTCAGGTGCAGCGTGTCGTGCCCGGCGGGCGCGATCTTGCCGCTGGAGGTCGCGAGCTGGACCTTCAGGTCGGCATCGTCCTGGCCCGGTGCGAAGGCGACCAGGCGCACGTTCTTGGCGTCCTTCGGGATGCCGGGCAGCACGAGCGACGCCGCCGGGTCGGCGGAGGCGGGCAGCCAGTCACCGCCCTGCTTCTCGTCCACGTCCGACATGGCCGCCCCGACCCGGCCGCTGCGCGCGGTCACGTGCAGCGTGAGGTTCGTGTACGCCTTGTCGGTCAGCGTCGAGAGCAGCACCGGGACGCTGGAACGCGGCGGGACGGTGATGCCCTCGCCCACCTCGGACTTGATGGCCCCGTCGGGGCCGTACATCTGTACGTCCACCACCGCGGCCTCGTCGTCCGGGTTCGTGAGGTGGACGTAGTCGCTGCGGCCCTTGGCGGTGCTGGCGCCGGGGAAGTAGAAGTCCGTGTCGGGCTCCGAGCAGTTCACACCGAGCAGACCGCGGCCGGAGCCCGCGGTCACGCTGGTGGTCTGCTGGACGGTCCAGCCGGGCGCGAGCGCGCCGTCGGCGGTGCCGGTCAGGGCGGGCGCCTCGGCCCCGGTGGCGTCGCCCGCGACAGGCGTGCCGGGCTTCTTCGGGGTGACGACCGCCTTGCCCTTCTTACCGCCCTTGGCGGGCAGCAGCTCCGCCGTGCCGCCGCCCTCGGTGCCCTTCGTCTCGGGCGTGTACGAGGTGTACGCGGTCTCGGCCAGGTCGGACTGGCTGGGCTCCGGGCACAGCAGACTGGAGCGCTCGACAGGGAGGCGCGCGGCGGCCGCCGTGCCGGAGGTGTCGTCCCCGCCGGGCGTCGTGGTGGCGGCGGCGAAGCCCGTGACGGCGGCCAGGGCGGTCACGGCGGCGATCAGGGACAGGGTCGTGCGGTTCACTGCTGGCTCCCGTCGGGGCGCTCATTGTCGGCGCCGTTGCCGTGGCCGTGCTGCTGCTCGTACATCGGGTCGTACTGCTGGGGCTGGGGCTGCTCGTACCCGCCTCCGTAGGCGTACGGGTCGTACTGGCCCGCCTGGTAGGGGTCCGCCTGCTGGTCGTACCCGTAGGCGCCGCCCTGGTACTGCTGCTCCCCCGCCGCGTACGTGCCGTAGTCGGCGGCCGCGTAGCTGGGCTGGTCCCACTCCGCGTAGGTCTGCTGGTGCGGGAAGCCCGCCATCGGTGCCTCCTCCGGAGGAGGAGGCACGGCGGCCCCGGGGGCCGGCTGGGGCGCCGGCTCCGCCTGTGCCGCCTGCTCCGCCTCGGCCTGGGCGCGCAGTCGGCGGGCCCTTCGGCCGTCGCCCGCGAGGTCCTCGGCGCTCACCACAGGCTCGTCCGGCAGGTCGTCGTCGACGTCCTGGCGCCGGCCCGGCAGGGCGAGCACCACGAGGACGAGGGCGAGTGCGCCCTGCGCCCACAGCCAGGCGGTGTGCGTGATCGGCGCGTCGTAGGTGACGTCCAACGTGCCGCCCGACGCGGGCAGTTCGAAGCCCTGCGCCCAGCCGTCGACGGTGGTCTTCGTCAGAGGCGTGCCGTCCAGCGTCGCGGTCCAGCCCTCGGCGGACTGGTCGGCGAGGCGCAGGACGCGGCCCTCCTTGCCCTGCGGCACCTTCGTGTGCAGCTCGACGGGGCCCGCCGCGACCGGCACGGCCTCCTCCGCCGTCGAACCGGCGTCGGCCTTCGGCAGGACGACGGCCCGCGCCACCTGCCGGTCGACGCGCCACAGCGCCGTGCCGTCCTGCTGGCTGAGCCGGGTCAGGCCGGGCGTCGCGTCGAGGACGCGGCTCATCTCGCGCGGCGCACCGCCCCGGACGAGGACGTAGCGCACGGCGAAGCCGCCGAGCTGGTCGGCCTGATCGGCGCCGGAGCCTGCGACCAGGTTGGCGACGACCTTGTCGAGCTTGGCGTTCTCGCCCGCGGCCGCGGTCAGCTCGCCATCGCCGAGACGCGCGCCCGAGCCCCGGACCAGCGAGTACGCGACGTCGCCCGTGGAGCCGTCCATGACGAGCGTGCGGGCCTGGTCGCGGGTGCCGGCCTCCTCGGCGACGAACGCGGGCACCTGCACCGGGTCGCGCCGCTCCACGGGCCCGTCGGCGCCGCCGATCATCCAGCCCGCGGCGAGCAGCACAGGGCCCGCCGCCGCGGCGAACGCGATGAGCGCGGCCACCGGCTGACGCCAGCCGAAGCTCTGCTCGGCCACCCGCGAGCGCGCGCCGTCGGCGCCGAGCGCGGCAGCGGCCAGGAGCGCGATGCCGTAGACGAGAGTGGCGGGTCCGGCCCACGCCGAACCGTTCGACAGGGCCGCGAAGACGAGCGCCACGACGGCGACGGCCCAGGAGGCGACGATCGCGCGGCGGCGCTCGGTGCGCAACAGGGCGGCCAGCGCCGCGAGGACGATGCCGACGAGCAGCAGGCTGCCCGTGGTTCCGGCGCCGCCCGGCGACGCGCCGAGCAGCCCGGGTCCGGTCGCGGCTCCCGCCTCGTACGACAGGCCGGCTTCCTTGAAGAAGCCGAACGGGAGCAGCGAGAGGGACCACGGAGCGAGCATCAGCAGCGGCGTGCCGAGCACGGCCAGGAAACGCAGCCCGTAGGCGGTGATGTCGGAGCGCCGCACTACAAGGAGGGCGATACCGAGGACGAGGGCGATCGGCCACACGATCGGCGTGAACGCCGTCGTGATCGTGAGCAGCAGCGCGTACGCCCAGGTGGCCCGCCAGCTGCCGCGCCCGCCCTGAGTGTGCGTCAGGCCCGAAGCGGCGAGACCCGCGCGCGCGAGAAGCGGCAGCAGGATCGCGAGCACCGTGGTGCCGATGCGGCCGCCCGCGAGGGCGCCCGTGACGGCGGGCAGGAAGGCGTACGCGACGGCCGCCCACGCGCGCAGCAGGCGCGAGGTGACGAGCGGCCTGGACGCGAAGTACGCGGTGAAACCGGCGAGCGGCACCGAGCCGACGAGCAGCACGGTGACCGCGAGCCCGGTGGAGCCGAACAGCACGGAGGCGAGGGTGGCAAGCAGCGCGAGGTACGGGGGCGCCGCCTGCGTGCCGCCCGTACTGGTGGCGTGCCAGGCGTCGACGTATCGCGCCCACAGTTCGGACGCGTCGGCGGGAGCCGGCAGCAGCGCCCCGCCCGCGAGCGCTCCGCCGCCCAACAGCCCTCTACAGGCGATGAGGGAGACGAAGAGCAGCACGACCAGGAGCATCGGTCCGGGGTTGCGGGCGATGCGCTTGAGGCGCGCGAACCGCTCGATCCGGATGAATTCGGCGTCGTCGGGCGACACGAGGCCGCCGCCTCCGTGCCGGCCCGCCCTGGCGGTCTCCGGGTCGGAGCCCTCGAAGAGGTTCCCCGCCACCTGTTCGACGGTGAGCCGCACCGTCGCGCCCGGTGGCGGGAACAGCGGGCGCAGTTCCTTGGGGTCGACGGCACCCTTGCCGCGCTGCCTGCGGGCGGCGAGAATCCGCCCCGGCCTCAGCAGCGTCGCCAGCAGACCGGTGATCTCGTCGAAGGCCTGTCCCGGCACCTTGCCGACGAGGTACGCGAGCGTACGCAGCACCGTGCCGAACACGAGGCGCAGCAGAACCCACGGAAGCGTCGCCCCGCGCGCGTTGGCGAGCAGCGTGTAGACAGCGCCCGCCTTGTCGACCTTGTGCGGCGACGTGGCGGTGCGGCCGACACAGTCGACGGTGCGGCGCTCGCGGGAGGACGCCTCGGCGTGCCGCACGACGGCTTCGGGGGCGACGACGACACGGTGGCCCGCGGCATGGGCGCGCCAGCACAGGTCGACGTCGTCACGCATCAGCGGCAGCCTGCGGTCGAAGCCGCCGAGCTGCTCGAAGACATCACGCCGGATCAGCATGCCGGCGGTGGACACCGACAGCACAGGCCGCACATGGTCGTGCTGCCCCTGGTCCTGCTCGCGGCGGTCGAGACCGGTCCAGCGGCGCCCGGAGTGGGCGATGGAGACGCCGACCTCGAGCAGCTGCCTGCGGTCGTACCAGCCGCGCAGCTTGGGTCCGACGACGGCGACGTCGCTGCCGGCCTCGCGCTCCATCTCGACGACGCGCAACATCTGCGCGAGCGCGTCGGGATCGGGCGCGCAGTCGTCGTGCAGCAGCCACAGCCACTGCTCGGGTGCACCGTGCGGCAGGTCCGGCAGGTCGTACGCGTCGTCGCGCCAGGAGCGGCTGACGGGGTCCCAGCCGCTGGGGCGCTTCAGGTACGGCAGCTCTTCCGGGGTGAGGACGCCCGCGCTGCGCACGGCCTCCCCGACGGCCTGGCCGAAGCCGGTGCGGCGCGCGAGATGCAGAACGCGGTCGTCACCGATGGCCCGCGCGACGAGCGCGGCGGAGTCGTCGGCGCTGCCGGTGTCGGCCGCCACCGCGTTCTGCACGGGGCGCTCCTGGGAGAGCAGTCCTGACAGAACGTCGGGCAGCCAGCGCGCTCCGTCGTGCGAGACGACGACGGCGGTGACGACATGCCTGGGGAACTCCGGGGCGCTGCTCGGGTCGACCCCTGCTGCGGGCCCCGGGTTGAACGCGGCGGCGGCAGTGCCGAATTGGCCTGCCGAGTGGCTGTGCACGGACATCGAGGTACGGGCCCCGGTTCGTTGGACTGCGGTGGACGCCCGCGCCCACTGGGGACACGGTGGCGTCCGGGACGGGGCCCCACACTAACGGCTGCCAACAACGGCGGCCCGCCGCCTGTGGACAACCACGGGCAGCGGGCCGGAAAGCACCGCACATCTCGGGAACCGGGGCCCTGGGGCCCGAGCCGAACGACAGGCCCTATACAGCGGCTTTCTTCAGCCGACGGCGCTCGCGCTCGGAGAGACCGCCCCAGATGCCGAAGCGTTCGTCGTTGGCGAGCGCGTATTCGAGACATTCGGAGCGGACCTCACACGCGAGGCAGACCTTCTTGGCCTCTCTCGTGGAGCCGCCCTTCTCGGGGAAGAAGGATTCGGGGTCGGTCTGGGCGCACAGCGCGCGCTCCTGCCAGCCGAGTTCTTCTTCCGCGTCCTCGACCAGCAGATCCTGAAACGACTCGGTCATAGTGCGCCCCTCGTCTGTCCGTGCGTCCCCGTGATATTGCCGTCACCGATTTCGGCTGAACGACACGAGTGAAATTACAAGTGTGCCGATCCGGGGCAGTCAAGCCGAGATCTGCTATTGGGCCCGTTATTCACTCTGCGGAACCAAGGCTATGCGGAAAGTGTTCAAATCGCCAAAAACCATGACACTTGCCCGAGGCTCATGCGGAGCCGACCGCACTCCACGCGACCGCCCCTCCTTCGATGGACCGTCACAAGGAAGGACGCCGCAAAGATCACTGCCGTTCCGACGTTTGCACGCCGGGTTGCTGCGCCACATGTCCGGCCGCCCCGCTGCACAAACCTTTCGCCAGCCAAGGGCACCGGATGAGGTGAACCATATTCCACAATCCGGACATTGGGTTGACAACGAGGGCATGACCCGCTGTCCTGATGGGCATGCTCGCGTATTCGGCACCCTCGACGACCCGCACCGCCGGGTCCGTTCGCGCTGCCCTCGCAAGCTGTCGCTGTTGCTGTTCCAGCTGTTGAGTCGTTGAGCCCGTCGGCTCCGACCACGCTTCTTCTCATCTCAGTACGGCCCTGTGCACCGCACTCCCTTGAGGAACACCACCACCCCATGAACAGCGACAGCGACCTCCAGATCGCCGGCGACATCCTCGAAGTCACGCACCTGCTGCAGCCCGCCCGTGAACACCCCGAGACGGTGGCCGAGTTCGTCGGCCTCGCACGCTCCATCGCCGCCGACCGCTCCCGGTGGGAGCACCTCGTCGAGTACGACGCCACGACCCGCTGGTACCACCGCCTGCACACCGGGCCCGGCTACGAGGTGTGGCTCCTGTCGTGGGTGCCGGGCCAGGGCAGCGGGCTGCACGACCACGGCGGTTCCTCCGGCGTACTGACGCTGCTGCAGGGCGAACTGACGGAGCGTACGCAGGGGGGCGTGCGCGCGCTCGGCACCGGCGCACAGCGGGTTTTCGCGCCCGGCTACGTCCACGAGGTCGTGAACGACTCCCTGGAGCCCGCGGTCAGCCTGCACGTCTACTTCCCGGGCCTGACCGAGATGCCGATGCTCCCCCAAGCTCCCGAATCCGCTCGAACAGGGGGAACCCCCTCCCCGACCTGCTCCGTCGCCGAAGGCACCACTGTCTGAGACCGGCCGACGCGTTGTCAGAGGTGCCTGCGATGCTGGGCACATGCGCATTGTGGTTCTGGCAGGCGGCATCGGTGGTGCCCGGTTCCTTCGCGGTCTCAAGCAGGCCGCGCCGGACGGCGCGGCCATCACGGTCATCGGCAACACCGGGGACGACATCCACCTCTTCGGCCTGAAGGTCTGTCCGGACCTCGACACGGTGATGTACACGCTCGGCGGCGGCATCAACGAGGAGCAGGGCTGGGGACGTACGGACGAGGCGTTCACGGTCAAGGAGGAGCTCGCGGCGTACGGGGTCGGACCCAAGTGGTTCGGGCTCGGCGACCGGGACTTCGCGACGCACATCGTCCGTACGCAGATGCTCGGCGCCGGCTACCCGCTCAGCGCGGTCACCGAGGCGCTGTGCGAGCGATGGCAGCCGGGCGTGCGGCTCCTGCCCATGTCGGACGACCGCGTGGAGACGCACGTGGCGGTCGATGTGGACGGCGAGCGCAAGGCCGTGCACTTCCAGGAGTACTGGGTGAAGCTGCGCGCCTCCGTGGACGCGCAGGCCGTCGTGCCGGTCGGCGCCGAGCAGGCGAAGCCCGCGCCCGGCGTCCTCGAGGCCATCGCCGAGGCCGACGTGATCCTCTTCCCGCCCTCGAACCCCGTGGTGAGCGTCGGGACGATCCTGGCGGTCCCGGGGATCCGGGAGGCCATCGCCGATTCGGGCGCGCCCGTCATCGGGCTCTCGCCGATCGTGGGCGACGCACCGGTGCGCGGGATGGCCGACAAGGTGCTCGCGGCCGTCGGCGTGGAGTCCAGCGCGGCCGCCGTCGCCGAGCACTACGGTGCGGGACTGCTCGACGGGTGGCTGGTCGACACGGTGGACGAGAAGTCCGTGGAGCGGGTCGAGGCGGCCGGGATCCCGTGCCGGGCCGTGCCGTTGATGATGACGGACCCCGTGGAGGGCACCGCCGCCGCGGAGATGGCGCGTGAGGCGCTGAAGCTCGCGGAGGAGGTGCGCGGCGCGTGACGACCACCCCTGCCGCCCCCGGCTTTCGCGCGTGGGCCCTCCCCGGCATCCCCGAGGTGCGGGAGGGCGACGACATCGCGAAGCTGATCGTCGCCGCCGAACCGGGACTCGTCGACGGTGACGTGCTGCTGGTCACTTCGAAGATCGTCAGCAAGGCCGAGGGCCGGGTGCTCAGGGCCGACGACCGGGAGTCCGCGATCGACGCCGAGACCGTACGGGTCGTGGCGCGGCGCGGCACGCTGCGGATCGTCGAGAACAAGCTGGGGTTGGTGATGGCGGCGGCAGGCGTCGACGCGTCCAACACCCCTGCCGGGACGGTGCTGTTGCTGCCCGAGGACCCGGACACGTCGGCCGCCGCCATCCGCGAGGGCGTGCGCGATGCGCTGGGTGTCGAGGTCGGGGTCGTCGTCACCGACACCTTCGGCAGGCCGTGGCGGAACGGGCTGACCGATGTCGCCATCGGGGCGGCGGGCGTGCGCGTACTCGACGACCTGCGGGGCGGTACGGACGCGTACGGGAATCCGCTCAGCGCCACGGTGGTGGCCACCGCCGACGAGCTGGCGGCCGCGGGTGACCTCGTGAAGGGGAAGGCCGGGGGGCTGCCGGTCGCCGTACTGCGTGGACTCGACGCGACCACCGGCGAGGACGAACAGGGCGGATCCGCACGGGAGTTGGTGCGGGTCACGCGCGACGACATGTTCCGGCTCGGTACGTCGGAGGCGGTACGGGAGGCCGTGACGCAGCGGCGGACCGTACGGGCGTTCACCGACGAGCCGGTCGACCCGGGGGCCGTACGGCGGGCCGTCGCCGCGGCCGTCACGGCGCCCGCACCGCATCACACGACGCCGTGGCGGTTCGTGCTCCTGGAGTCGCAGGAGTCGCGGACGCGGCTGCTCGACGCGATGCGGGACGCGTGGATCGCGGATCTGCGGCGGGACGGCAAGAGCGAGGAGTCGATCGCGAAGCGGGTACGGCGCGGGGACGTGCTGCGTAACGCGCCTTATTTGGTGGTGCCCTGTCTCGTGATGGACGGGTCGCACACGTACGGGGACGCGCGGCGCGATGCCGCCGAGCGGGAGATGTTCGTGGTGGCCACCGGTGCCGGTGTGCAGAACTTCCTGGTCGCCCTGGCCGGGGAGCGGCTCGGGTCCGCGTGGGTCTCGTCGACCATGTTCTGCCGGGACGTCGTACGGGATGTGCTCGGCCTGCCGGAGGCGTGGGATCCGATGGGGGCCGTCGCGGTGGGGCATGCGGCGGGGGTGCCGGGGGAGCGGCCGGAGCGGAGTGTCTCCGACTTTGTTGAGGTGCGGTAGGACGCCGGGCGGGCGTTTGGCGGTGGGCCCACCGCGCCTCACCTCACCTCACCTCACCTCACCACTCCGCGATGTTCACCTTGCGCATCTTGGGTTGTCTGCGCGGTGGTGAGACGCCACTGAGCATGATCAGGCGGGCCGCCCGGTGGCGCTGGCCCGCGTACGGGGCCAGGAGTTCCAGCATGTCCTCGTCCGTCGCGTCCCTGTTGGCCGCGAGGGCGTAGCCGACGATGCCGGGCAGGTGCAGATCGCCCGTCGTCACCTCGTCGGGGGCGCCGTGCGTGCGCTGGACCGTCTCCGCGGAGGTCCAGGGGCCGATGCCGGGGACCAGTTCCAGGCGGGCGCGGGCCTCCCCCGGCTCCATCCGCGCCGCTTCCTCCAGGCGGCGGGCGACCTGGGCCGCGCGGATGATCGTCGAGGCGCGCTTGTTGTCCACGCCCGCCCTGTGCCACTCCCAGGAGGGGATCAGCGTCCAGGTGCGCGGGTCCGGCATCACGCGCATGCGCAGGTCCTCGCCGGCCGGGCCCGGGGCCGGTTCGCCGTACTTGTTCAGGAGCAGGCGCCAGGCGCGGTACGCCTCGTCCGTCGTGACCTTCTGTTCCAGGATCGAGGGGATCAGGGATTCGAGGATCAGGCCGGTGCGGGTGAGGCGGAGGCCGGGGCGGCGGTGGGTCGTCCGGGCGACGAGGCGGTGGCGGGGCTCGAAGGCGGTCGGGTCGTCCGACTCGCCGAGCAGGTGCGGGAGGTGGGACAGGAACCAGTCGGCTCCCTCGCCCCAGGCCCGGGCCCGGACCGCGCCGTCGTGGTCCTCGGTCACGCGGAGGGTTGCCGGGCCCTGTGGGGTGCGGCTGGATCGCCACACTGCGCCGTCCGGTGTGGTGCGGAAGGTGGGGTCGGCGGGGCCGCGTCGCAGGGGGCTGAGGGTGAGGCCCAGGTGGAGGGGGGTTTCGGAGGGGTATCGGCGGCCGGCCACGGGGTCCTTCTGGTGGGGCGGGGGGTGGGGAGGGTGGGTCTTCGAGGGTAGGGGGTTTTCTTCCCCGAGCCCGCCCCTTCCCGAACTCGGGGCTCCGCCCCGGGCCCCGCGGGCTCTCGTCGAAAGTGCGGGGCTTGAAAGATCGGGGCTCCGCCCCGCACCCCGCTGCTCAAACGCCGCAGGGGCTTGCTATGCCCACCCGCCGCAGGGGCTCAAATCGGGTCACTGGTCCGATGAGAAGCGGATGGAGGCCGGAGGGAGGGTTGTGTTGCACCACACGCGGGCGCCTGATTGGAGTTCGTTGTCCGCGCCTACGTGGGCGCCGTCGCCTATCACCGCGTCCTTGAGGGTCGTACGGGCGCCGACGCGGGCCGCGGTGCCGACCAGGGAGTCCGTGATGACCGCGCCCGGTTCGATCACGGCGTCCGGCAGGATCGCGGAGCCGGCGATGCGGGCGCCCTCGCCGATCCGCGCACCCTCGCCCACGACCGTGCCCTCGGTGAGCTTCGCGTCCGGGGCCACCCTGGCCGTCGGCAGGATCAGGCGGTCGCCGCGGCGGCCGGGGACGGCGGGTGACGGGGCGCGGCCCATGACCAGGTCGGCGGAGCCGCGGACGAAGGCCTGGGGGGTGCCGAGGTCCAGCCAGTAGGTCGAGTCGACCATGCCCTGGAGGTGGGCGCCGGAGGACAGGAGGTCCGGGAACGTCTCGCGTTCGACCGAGACCGGGCGGCCTGTCGGGATCGTGTCGATGACCGAGCGGCGGAAGACGTACGCGCCCGCGTTGATCTGGTCCGTGACGATCTCTTCGGGGGTCTGGGGCTTCTCCAGGAAGGCCGTCACCCGGCCGGTGTCGTCCGTCGGCACCAGGCCGTACGCGCGCGGGTCCTCGACCCGCGACAGGTGGAGGGAGACGTCCGCGTCCGAGGACTGGTGCGTCGCGACCAGGGCGCCGATGTCGAGGCCCGTCAGGATGTCGCCGTTGAAGATCAGGACCGGGTCGTCGGGGGCCGAGTGCAGGCGCGAGGCGACGTTGCGGATGGCGCCGCCGGTGCCGAGGGGTTCGACCTCGGTGACGTATTCGAGGTGGAGGCCGAGGCGGGAGCCGTCGCCGAAGTAGGGCTCGAAGACCTCGGCCAGGTACGAGGTGGCCAGAACGATGTGGTCGACGCCCGCCGCCTTCGCGCGCGCCAGCTGGTGCGTGAGGAACGGCACACCGGCCGCCGGGACCATCGGTTTCGGCGTGTTCACCGTGAGCGGCCGGAGTCTGGTGCCCTTGCCGCCGACCAGGAGGATCGCTTCAGTCACCTGTCGTCTCTGCTTCCTGCTGGGGCCGGCCGAACTGTCTTTCGGCCGGCCAGTGTATGCAGACCGTGCGAGGCGCCCAGGCCGGCCGGCGTCAGCGACCCTGTAGGTGGGCGGAGCTGGTGCGGGCACTGCCGAGCTTGTTGTAGAGCCGGCGTCCCGGACATTCGGTCGCGAAACCGTCCCTGTGACCGGAGATCACCTTGAGTCGTACATTCTTTCCCTTGCGGTAGAGATTTCCACCGCCCGACTTCAGATATGTCGACCCGCGCGGATTCGCGCCGTAGAGGCCGAGCTTCCAGGCCGTGAGTCGTGCGATGGCCTTGACGGCCGCGGACGGCGGGTTGGAGCTGCCGTACGAGCCCAGGACCGCGATGCCCGTGCTGTTGGTGTTGAAGCCGAGGGTGTGCGCGCCCATCACCGGCTTGGCGACGCCGCCCGCCCGGCCTTCGTAGATGTTGCCGCACTTGTCCACGAGGAAGTTGTAGCCGATGTCGCGCCAGCCGCTGCTCTTGACGTGGTAGCGGTAGATACTGCGGATGACTGAAGGGGCTTGCGAGCAGCGGTAGTTGTTGCCGGAAGCGCTGTGGTGGACGAAGGCGGCCTTGACGGTTTTGGTGTAGCCGAGTTTGCGTTCCCGGAGTTTCTCGTTGGCACCCCAGCCCTTGCGCGTGATGATCCGCGGGCGTGGGCCGATGAACGGGCGGGCCGCGGCCTCGGCCGGCTTGCCGCCGCGGGCCTCGATCAGCTCGTCCTCCGTCTGCTTCTTGTCGAGGGCGGGGATGACGCCGGCGTTGGCGCCTTCCGCGCGGGAGCCCTGCGGGGGCTCTTCGCCGGGGTCGACGAGTTCGAGACGCAGGCCCTTCGGGAGGGTGGTCGGCGGCTCGGCACGTTCGGGGCGCTCGGCCTCGGACTCTTCCGCCTTGACGCGTACTTCCACGCCGTCGCTGTCGCCGACCCAGAGCGGGGCGGTCGCGCCGTGCAGGGTGCCCGCGGCGCGTTCCGGGGTGCCCAGGTCGGGGGCGTCGTCGTTGTGGGTCTCCACGTCCTGCCAGGTGGACCAGCGGGTGGTGTCCGTAGTGCGCGTACGCACCTGTACGTGGCCGTGGAGTTGGGCGTCAGGGTCGTCCCAGACGACGCCGACGAGGGAGAAGGGGCGCACGTCGCGGCGGGTGAGCCCTTGTTCTTGCGGAGCGCCGGCGGCGCGCGTCGAGGTGCTGCCGGGCGACGATTCGAGGGGGTCGAGGGGGAGCGACTGGGTGCTGCCGGGGATCGCTTCGCGCGTCGGGGACGGCGCGGCGTGCGAGGCCGTGGGCAGGGTGAGCGGGAGCGCCAGGGCCGCCGCGCAGGTGACACCGATCGATGAAGCAAGGAATCCACGCATGCGCACGATCGTGTGCGGATCCTTGGGCGGCGGCCATCGGGGAGGGTCATACGGGTGTCGCGCCGCGGCGGGGTGGTCGGCTGCGCCGGGGCGGCGCCCGAGGATTCGCTGCGCGGCACCGGGGTTTGAGCCGTGCCGGGGTCGGCGCCCGTCGTTTCCGTTGCGCCGCACCGGGGTTTGAGCCGTGCCGGGGTCGGCGCCCGCGGGTTCGTTGCGCCGCACCGGGGTGCCGCCTTGCCCACCCTGCCGCCCAAGGCGGCAGATTGCCCAAGGCGGGTGGCGGTCGACCGCCACGGGTGGGGAGCCGTCACCGGCGGCCGATTACCCAAGGCGGGTCGCGGTGGACCGCCATGGGTGGGGAGCCGTCACCGGCGGCCGATTACCCAAGGCGGGGACGTAGGCTGGGTGTGTGAATGGTGCACCGCGTACTCCCGCCGCTCTTCTGCAGGCCGCTCTCGATGTCGATCCGGGGCGGCCGCTCGTCACCTTCTATGACGACGCGACCGGGGAGCGCGTGGAGTTGTCCGTGGCCACGCTCGCGAACTGGGTGGCCAAGACCGCCAATCTGCTGCAGGGCGATCTGAACGCCGAACCCGGTGACCGACTCGCCCTGTTGCTGCCCGCCCACTGGCAGAGCGCGGTGTGGCTGCTGGCCTGTTCGTCCGTGGGTGTCGTCGCCGATGTGGGCGGGGATCCGGGCGGCGCCGATCTTGTGGTGAGCGGGCCCGATTCGCTCGACGCCGCCCGCGCCTGCTCCGGGGAGCGGGTCGCGCTCGCGCTGCGGCCGCTCGGCGGACGGTTCCCGCAGCCGCCCGAGGGCTTCCTCGACTACGCCGTGGAAGTGCCGGGGCAGGGCGACCGGTTCGCCCCGTTCGCCCCCGTCGACGCGGACGAGCCCGCGCTCGTCGTGGCAGGCGCCGAGTGGACGGGCGCCGAGGTGGTGGAGAAGGCCGCGGCCGACGCCACCGGGCTCGGCCTGACCGGCCCCGGTTCGCGGCTGCTGTCCGGTCTTGCGTACGACAGCTGGCAGGGGCTCGCCGCGGGTCTCTACGCGCCGCTGGCCACCGGCGGTTCCGTCGTGCTGTGCCGGGGCCTCGACCGGCTCGACGAAGAGGCCCTCGCCAAGCGCGTGGAGAGCGAGCGGGTCACCGCGACCGCCCGCTGACCCCCGGACGGCAGCACTGCTAGTCCGTTCGGCTCAGCTCCACCGGCCTGCCCGCGCGGCGGGGTTCATGGTCGTAGGTACGCCTACGTTTCCATGAGGGGACCTGTACGTGACCGACTCCGCTGCCACGCCCCCGGACCCCGGGCCGGCCCACGGTTCCTCGCCCACCGGCGCGGGGCGCGTGCGGCGGCGCAGGAGATGGCTGCGGTACTCGGCGATCTGCGCGGCGTTCCTGGTGCTCGTGGCGGGCGGCGTCGGCTGGGCCGCGTACGACCGGCTCAACGGGAACATCACCGAGGACACGGACACCGCCGCCGAGCTCGCGCGCTACGAGAAGGAACGGCCCACCGTGCTCGCCGAGGGCGCGCAGAATCTGCTGCTCATCGGCTCCGACTCGCGGGCGGGCAAGAACGGGAAGTACGGCCGCAACGACGGCACCCAGCGCTCCGACACCACGATCCTTCTGCACGTCGCGGCGGACCGGAAGAGCGCGACGGCCGTCTCGTTCCCGCGCGACCTGATGACGGACGTGCCGGCCTGCCGGGAGCCCGACGGCTCGAAGCACGACGCGATGTACGCGATGTTCAACTACGCCTTCGAGGTGGGCGGTTCGGCCTGCACGATCCGTACGGTCGAGAAGATGACGGGGGTCCGGGTCGACCACCACATGGTCGTGGACTTCGAGGGGTTCAAGGACATGGTGAACGCCGTCGGCGGCGTCAGCGTGTGCCTGGACCGGCCGATGGACGACAACGACGCGCATGTGCGGCTGGCCGCGGGCACCCACCATCTGAACGGCGAGCAGGCCCTGGGCTACGTACGCGCCCGCAAGAGCCTCGGCAACGGCAGCGACACCGACCGGATGGACCGTCAGCAGCGGTTCCTCGGCGCGCTCGCCGCGAAGGTGCAGAGCAACGGCGTGCTGCTGAACCCGACCCGGCTCTATCCCGTGCTCGACGCCGCCACCTCCTCGCTGACCACCGATCCCGGGCTCGCCAGCCTGCGCGGGCTCTACGACCTGGTGCGCGGCATGCGCGGCATCCCGGCCGAGCGCATCCAGTTCCTGACGGTGCCCCGCGAGTCGTACGTCTACGACGCCAACCGCGACCAGCTCGTCCAGCCCGCGGCCGACCGGCTGTTCAAGCGGCTGCGCAAGGACACGCCCGTCAAGGTGGCCGAACAGGCGCCCGCGGACGAGGAGTACGGCGCCCAGGACGAATCCGGCACAGGCGTCGAATCAGATGGATATTCGGATGACTCCGACGGATACGACGGGTCCGATGAATACGGCACGTCCGACGGCGCGAACGGAAGCGACGGGAAGCCCGGCGCCTCCCCCGCCCCCACCTTCCGCGGCAACACCGCCGGGCAGGCCTCCTGCGGCTGAGAGCGGCTGAGAGCGACTGAGAGCGGCTGAATCCGGACGCCAGGACGGCGCCTCAACGGCCCCTGGGTAAAGCGGAAGTCATCATCTGACTCACAGGTTCAAAGAAATGGCCCGGATTGCCCAGTTGTAGGGGAGTGGAATTTGTCACCGTCCTCGCTTGACGCTGAACTGGGCGGATAGTGTGAGCGATCCGGTGCACCCGGCCATGCTTGCGAGCCCGGTCGCGCACTACTGACCGACTTGACCGGGCGCCCGCTTTTAAGGGGGGTGGGGCGCCGCGTGGCCCCGACGGAGGACACAGACAACCGTGGACGCGCAAGGCCGTGGGCGGGCTGAGAACATCGACCCCGCAGATCAGTGGGTGCTCAACCCCCACACCGGTGACTACGAACTGCGACTGACCCCCTCCGCTGGGCAGTCGGGAGTGCCGAGCCCTCGACGCGCCGCCCCGCGCGGTGGCGGTCAGCGCCGTGGCAACCCGCAGGGTGGCGGAGGCCGGCGCGACGTTCCCCCGCAGCGCAGACGCCGCGAGGCTCCGGCGACGCAGGAGCAGGGCTCCGGCCGGCGGCGTTCGCGGCCGAAGAAGAAGTCGAAGGCCAAGAAGATCATGCTGTGGTCGGCCGGCGGCATGGCCATGGTCGTCCTGGTGGGCGCCGGAGCCGGCTACTGGTACTGGGAGCACCTCAACGGCAACATCACCTCGCAGGACGTGGTCGGCGCCAAGAACGGCTTCGCCAAGGACGAGGCGATCAACGTCCTCGTCATGGGCACCGACAAGCGCACCGGCAAGGGCAACGAGGGCTACGGGGACAAGGGCAGCGTCGGCCACGCGGACACGAACGTGCTGCTGCACGTCTCCAAGGACCGTACGAACGCGACCGCGTTGAGCATTCCGCGCGACCTCGTCGTGGACGTGCCGGACTGTCAGGTGAAGCAGAAGGACGGCTCGCTCAAGACCATCAAGGGCACGCCGAACGTCCGCTTCAACACCAGCCTCGGTCAGGACGACCGCGACGCCGGCTGTGTCATGAAGACCGTCAAGGCGGTCACGGGCATCACCGTCGACCACTTCATGATGGCGGACTTCAACGCGGTGAAGACGCTGTCCAGCGCCGTGGGCGGGGTCAACGTCTGCGTCGCCAAGGACGTCAACGACCCGGACTCGCACCTCAAGTTGTCGGCTGGCACCCACAATCTGCAGGGCGAGCAGGCGCTGGCGTTCCTGCGCACCCGGCACAGCTTCGGCAACCAGGGCGACCTGGACCGGATCAAGGTGCAGCAGCAGTTCCTCGGTTCGCTCGCCCGCAAGATGAGTTCGAGCGACACGCTCACCAATCCGCGCAAGCTGACGAGCCTCGCCGAGGCCGCGACCAAGGCGCTCACCGTCGACAAGGGCATCGGCAGCCTGAACAGCCTCAAGGACCTGGCACTCGAGATCAGGAAGGTGCCGCCGAAGAACCTGTCGTTCACGACGGTGCCCGTGATCGACAACCCGGCCGAGCCGCAGCCGGTGACCGTCGTCGTGAACCCGACGGCGGGGCCCCCGGTCTTCAACGCGATCAAGAACGACGTCTCCCTCACGGAGACGAAGAAGAAGGCGAAGCAGAAGCAGGACGCGAAGCTCAAGGGCCCCAAGTCCGCCGCCTCCGCGGTCCGCGTCAACATCTACAACGGCAGCGGCAGGACGGGCGCCGCTCAGGAAACTCTCACGGAGTTGCAGAACACTGAGGGCGTACTGAAGTCGAGCCAGATGGGCAACAAGCCGAACCAGGCGAAGACGAGCCTCGAATACGCGCCCGACCAGGCCGATCAGGCCCGGCGGCTCGCGGACATCATGGGCCTTCCGGCGTCCGCGCTGAAGGAAGGCAAGAGCGAGAAGAACGATCAGGGGCTGCCGGCGATGACCCTCATCCTCGGCGGCGACTTCAAGGGTGCGGGGACACCCGTCGACGGAGCTTCGGCAAAGGCGCCGGAGGTCGACAAGACAACAGCGGACAAGGCTGTGTGCGCCAAGTGACCAACCTTGGCCGCCTGTTGACTGTCTAAGCAAGTGACAGTGGGCGGCCGAGTCGCTGTCACCGGGCGGGGAGGGCGGGGTAGGACATGGGGCGAGGCACTGTGCGTGGGGAGCGCACACGGCGGCCTGCCGGGCGGGGCGAACCACCGGATCAGGCGTCCGACCTGGGGTGGGACGACAGCCTGTACGAGGAGGCTCCGGGCGGCGACACCGCGGGCGGGGACGCGGACAGCCGCGGCCGTACCACCCGCAGCAGGCAGCGCGCGGGCGTCCGGCCGCGCCGCCGCAGACGACGAATACTTCGCTGGACCGCGAGCATCCTCGCGTTCCTGATCATCGGCACGGCGGGCGCCGGATACCTCTACTACCGGCATCTGAACGGCAACCTCGACACGGGCAAGCTCAACCTCGGCGAGCACAAGGTCCCCGAACCGACGCCGAACGCGGCGGGTCAACGGCCGCTGAACATCCTGCTGATCGGCTCCGACAGCCGGAACACCAAGGAGAACCTGAAGCTCGGCGGGCACAAGGCGAGCGTCGGCTCCGCCCCGCTGGCCGACGTACAGATGCTGCTGCACCTGTCGGCCGACCGCAGCAACATGTCCGTGGTGAGCATGCCCCGCGACACCCTGACCCGGCTGCCCAAGTGCACCGACCCGAAGACCGGCAAGGTGTACGCGGCCACGTTCTCCCGGCAGATGGTGAACTCCTCGCTGGCCCGCGGCGGCGCCGGCTGCACGGTCGCCACCTGGGAGCAGATGACCGGCATCCACATCGACCACTACATGATGGTCGACTTCTCGGGCGTCGTGTCGATGGCGGACGCGATCGGCGGCGTACCGGTCTGCGTCGACGCCAACGTCTACTCCAGGAACACTTCGGGTGAAGGCTCCGGCCTGAAGCTGAAGAAGGGCACGACGTCCGTCAAGGGCGAGCAGGCCCTGCAATGGCTGCGGACGCGACACGGCTTCGAGGACGGCAGCGACATCGCGCGCGCCAAGGCGCAGCACATGTACATGAGCTCGATGGTGCGCGAGCTGCGCGAGAACGCGACGTTCAGCCACCCGGGCAAGCTGCGCACGCTCGCCGAGAAGGCGACGGACGCGCTCGGTGTCGACGACGGCCTCGACACGGTCAAGAAGCTGTACGACCTGAGCAACGAGCTGAAGCGGCCCGCACCGAAGCGGATCACGATGACGACGATGCCGTTCGTGTACGAGGGTGCGCGCGTGGCGCCGAAGGCGAAGGACGCCGACGCGCTGTGGCGGCTGCTCCGTGACGACATCGCGCTCGACGGCAAGGACAAGGACGCCAAGAAGAAGCCGAAGGACGAGACGTCCGACGATCCGGCCGCGGCCGACGACAAGATCGCGGTGCAGGTGCGCAACGGCACGCGGACGGCGACGACGCCCGCGGCACCCGGGCGGGCCGCACAGGTGGCGCAGGCCCTCACCGCCGACGGCTTCACGCAGGCGGTCCCGGACCAGGCGCAGTCCCTCGTCGAGGACAAGACGGTGGTCCGCTACCCCTCGCCGGACCTGGAGGGCGACGCGCAGGCGGTCGCCAAGTCCCTGGGGATTCCGCTGAGTTCGGTGGAGGAGTCGACGGAGGTGTCCGGGGTGACGCTGATCGTGGGCGCCGACTGGAAGACGGGCACCGCCTACCCGAAGTCCACGGACGACGAGAACGAGAACGAGGACGCGGGCAAGGCCCTGGACAAGGAGCAGACGCAGAACGGCGCGGACGACTCCAAATGCATGAAGGTCGAACCGGGTTACACCTGGTAGCTCCTACGAGAACGGGGCGCGGGAGTCGAACTCCCGCGCCCCGAAGAAGAGTTGACGCTCAGTTGACCGCGGGCTCCTGCGGCACGGCGGGACGGCGCGAGGCGATGACCTTCTTGGCGAGGGACTTCGGGCTGGTCAGGAAGCCCCAGCCCCACGTCATGTGCATCGTGGCGAGCGCGACGGGGATCTGGGCGCGCGCCTTCAGCGGCAGCCCCTTGCCCGCCGGGATCGAGCCCGCGACGATCGCCGCGAGGTAGCCGCCGGGGATCACGAAGCCCCACGGCGTGAGGGCGGCGCCGACCACGATGCCCGCCGCGATCGCGCACACGGCGGTCGGCGGGGCGAGGTAGCGCAGGTTGATCGAACCGGAGTGGAAGCGGGCGACGACGTGCCGCCAACGGCCGTAGTTCCGGTACTGCTTGGCGAGTTCCCTGACGCTCGGCCGGGGCCGGTAGTCGACCAGCAGCTCGGGCGAGAACCAGATGAGGCCGCCGGACTCGCGGATCCGGAAGTTCAGCTCCCAGTCCTGGGCGCGGATGAACTCCTCGTTGTAACCGTCGAGCTTCTCGAGCACCTCGCGCCGGAAGACGCCCAGGTAGACCGTCTCGGCCTGCTGCGCCTCGCCGCCCGTGTGGAACGCGGCGTTGCCGACGCCGATCTTCGACGTCATCGCGGCGGCGACGGCCTGCTCCCAGGCGTTGGTGCCCTGGGCGTGCATGATGCCGCCGACGTTCATCGCGCCGGTCTCCTCCATGAGGCGCACGGCGGTGGCGATGTAGCCGGGCGAGAGCGCGGCGTGACCGTCGACCCGGACGACGATCGGGTGGCGGGAGGCCTTGATCGCGGCGTTCAGGGCGGCGGGGGTGCGGCCGGTCGGGTTCGGCACCGTGGACACCTTGGGGTGCTCCGCGGTGAGCCGCGCCGCGACCTCGTCCGTACGGTCGGTGGAGGGGCCGAGGGCGAGCACGACCTCCATCTCGCCGTCGTACTCCTGCGCCAGGATCGCCTCGACGGCCTCCTTCAGATGCCGCTCCTCATTGAGGATGGGCATGATCACGGAGACGGCCGGGAGCTGCGTGACAGAGTTGGCGGTTGCGTTCATCGCGGGTCACGTTACCGCTAATGGGGGACACGGGCGCGCGCCGCCGAGTCGCTGCCGTGGGCAGCAGATCGTATGGGCCTACTGTGCTCGCGTCCCACGCCCACAGTCGCGGAGGTGTCCCCCGGTGCCCACGCCGCCCCGCTCCCCCGACCGTCCGCAGCGGCCTTCCCGTCCCCAGGGGCAGGCCCGCAGGCCCGGCCGGCCGCCGCTCAGGAAGAAATCGCGGTGGGCCATGCGGGTGGCGACGGCGGTCTCCGTCATGGTGCTCGCCGCGGCCGGCGTCGGGCACGCGCTCGTCACCGGCATCGACGCCGGGCTGCACCGGATCGATCCCTTCAAGGACATGAAGAACCGGCCCGCGGCGGGCGACGGCATGAACGTGCTGCTCGTCGGCACCGACGGCCGCGACAAGATCAGCGACGAGCAGCGCCGGAAGTACAAGCTCGGCGGCGCACCCTGCCACTGCACGGACACCGTGATGATCGTGCACATCTCGGCGAACCACGAGCGCGCCTCCGTCGTCTCCCTCCCCCGCGATTCGTACGCCGAGATGCCGGAGCACACCGACATCAACAGCGGTGAGAAGCACCACGCGCACCCCGTGAAGCTCAACGCGGCGTACGCGGAGGGCGGGCCCGCTCTGACGTTGCGCACGGTCGAGCACATGACGAAGGTGAAGCTCGACCACTATCTGGAGGTCGACTTCACCAGCTTCATGAAGACGGTCGACGAGCTCGGCGGCGTCGACATCTGCACGGACTCCCCGCTCAAGGACTCCTACACCGGTCTCGATCTGGGTGCCGGCACGCACCGGTTGAACGGCGGCGAGGCCCTGCAGTACGTGCGGGCCCGGCACATGGACAGTGCGGGCGACATCGGCCGGATGCAGCGCCAGCAGCGGTTCATGGCGGCGCTGATCTCGAAGGCGACGTCGTCGGGCGTGCTGCTCAATCCGGTCCGGTTCCGCGGTGTCGCCTCTACGATGCTCAGCTCGGTGCGGGCCGACAGGGGCTTCGGGTCGGACGAGATGGTGGATCTGGCGCGGGCGATGCGGAACTTCTCGCCGTCGTCCTCGGAGTTCACGACCGTGCCGATCGGGAACATGAGCTACCCCGTGCCGAACATCGGCTCCACGGTGAAGTGGGACGACAAGAAGTCGGCGGCGCTGTTCAAGTCGCTGCGCGAGGACAAGCCGCTCGCTCCGCACCGGTCGAAGGCGAAGAAGGCGGCGGTGGTCGACGTCTCGCCGAAGGAGATCCGTGTCCAGGTCGAGAACGGGACGAAGTCCTCGGGGCTCGGCAAGAAGGTCGACTCGGCGCTGAAGCGGACGGGGTTCCGGACGACGGGGGCGCCCGTCAACGCGGACGAGCTCACCGCGAAGCGGACGACCGTGTTGTACGACCCCGGGTGGGATCGGTCGGCGAAGTCGTTGGCCGCGGCGTTGCCGGGGGCGGAGATGAAGGCGGTGGACGGGCTCGGGCCGATGTTGAAGGTCGTCGCCGGGACGGATTACGAGGGGGTGCGGAAGGTGCGGGCGCAAGACGCTGACGCGGGGTCTTACGGGGCGGTTACCGGGGACCAGGTGGTGTGCGGGTGAGCAAATCAAGCCCCTGCGGCGATTGAGCAGCGGGGGCCGGGCGGAGCCGGGGGGGGGGGGGGGGGGGGGGGGGGGGGCGCCGGCCCGCCGGGGGGGGCGGGGGGGGGGGCGGCCCCCCCCCCGCCCCCCCCCCCCCCGCCCCCCCCCCCCCACCCCACCCACCCCCCCCC
>NZ_JBIWLG010000026.1:0-34578 GCF_044766085.1 Streptomyces sp. NPDC102360
GACCGCCGCGATCTGGCACAACGACCAGACCGGACAGCCCGTACTGCGGTCACTGACCGCCTACGACCACTGACCCCTTGGAATCGATCATCTAGTCGACCCCCTGTGCTTGCCGGAAGCTCCATCCGTGCTGGTCCCGCCGCATGTTGGTACTCGTGCGGGATGCCGCCGGGACGCTCGCGTTGCCGTATGTCGAGACGGGCGATCTTCTCCGGATCGGCGATGGGTGAGGGGAGTGGGGCGGAGCGGCCGGGCGTTCGCGATGCGCTGATGGGGCCGATGGCCGTTGTGGAAGTGTTCGAACTCGCGCGGGGCGGGTGCCTGTGCGTGCCGATAATTACGTCCATGGAGGTCAGGAAGCGTGTCGGTACTCGTGGAGTATGCCGCCGAGGCGATCGTGTCGGCGAACGCGAAGTTTGCGTCTGCCGAAAACCTCATCCGCGCCGCTCAAGCGGCATGTTGGTACTCGTGCAGCACTCCGCCGAGGCGGTCTCTCCGGCGTACCTTCAGCTGGGTGATCTGTGCGTGGGAGAGCGGTTCGGGGGCGGAGCGTAGGGGTGCCGCCTGGACTATCGCTTGGTGGGGCCGGTGGAGGTTGTAGTGCAGTTCGAACTGATGGAGCGCGTGGCTTAGATGGCGCTCGTTCCAGATGAGGGTGCGGTCCAGGAGTTCGTGGCGGCAAGGTTTGCACCCTGTGCCGTTCGGAAACTCATCGCTGCTGCTTGGAGTGGGTCTCGCGAGCCCCGACAGCTTGATGGAAGCCTGTCCGGGTGATCGTCTCATTGGTGTATTAGGTGGCCCGGAAGCTGCTCGCGGTCCCGGCGGCGCTGCTGCGCCGGGACGCCGTCAGGGACGCGGAGCTGCTCGTGCTGCGCCACGAGAACGCGGTGCTGCGCAGGCAGCTCTCGGGTCCGGTGCGGTACGAGCCGGCAGTTCGCCTGTGGTTCGCGGCGCTGTCCTCCCTGATTCCCCGGTGCCCGGTGGGCGCAGGTGTTCCCGGTGACGCCCGCGACGCTCCTGGCGTGGCACCGCAGACTGATCGCGCGCAAGTGGGACTACACCAGGCGCCGAAGGCGCCCCGGGAGGCCGTCGACTGCGAGTGCGGTGAAGACTCTGGTGCTGCGGCTCGCCCGCGAGAACCCGCGGTGCGAGGCGGAATGTGGTCATGAACATCCTCCTGTGTTCGGCGAGAGGTCTCGCTGGATGTCACGGTGCCGCGTTCGGCCGTGAGTGTAGGAGCGCGCACGGGGCCGGGTGCTGTGAATGTGCTGCGGTGTTGACCGGGTGGCGGAATGCGGTTCCTGCCCCGGCGTGCTTGCTGCCCGCTCATGCGTGGGGGAGTCGGTTGTGCGCGGACTCCGAATCGCTACGGCCCTTCGGGACCGCCGTTGCTGGGCATGCGGGAGCGTGGATTCAGCCTGAGCGTCTTCCTCGAGCGGCATGTACGGGTTTTTTCCGCTTGGCCGGCGCAGCTCTGCCTCGTGCCGTGGGCCGATAGTCTTCGTAGACGCTCTGGTCTGATGCGGCGGGGTCAGTCGGCGATGTCGACTCCGTAGCCGCGCGCGAGGGCGTCGAGTCCGTGGTCGTAGCCCTGTCCGACGGCACGGAATCGCCAGAGTGGGCCGCGGCGGTAGACCTCGGCCAGGACCAGTGTGCGCTCGCTGGTGGCGGCGTCCAGTGTCGCGCGTGTTAGCGGGGCGGCGCTGTCGCCGGGTGCCGCGGCGACTTGGACGGCGCCGACGTCACCGAAGGACAGGCCGCCGTCGATGGCCGCGGCGATCACCACCCGGTGTGAGGACGGTGGAAGGGAAGCGACGTCGACGGTGATGGTCTGTTCGGCCGGACCGTTGGTGAGCAGGTGGACGGTGCCGCCGGGGTTCTCCGGGGCGCCGTAGAACACAAAGTCCTCGTCGAAGGCGACCTGTTCGTCCTCGTCGAGTACGAAGGCGACGACATCGACCTCACCGTGTTCCCAGGGTGCCCAGGACGCGGTGACATGCCACGGCGACGTGGGAGTGGGCAGGTCGATGACACCGCCGCGGGGAAGGGCATGGGGTGCCGCGGCGCCGACAGGCGTCTCCGCTGTCCTGCCTGCGGCCACCTCGGCATCGGCGCCGGGGAGGGGGACGGTGGCGGTCACGGCCGGATCGACGAGCCAGCGCTCGTCGTGCACCGAAAGCCCTAGGTCCGCGATCCGGGGCATACGGCGGTCGTTCTCCCCACCGGGAAGGACGACGACGTCCGTGACGCTGCGCGAGAGATTGACCGCGGCGGAGCCGCCGAGTTCGACGACGAGGTTGCGCGCGCCGGCTGCCTCGGTGTGTGCGCCGCCCAGGACGAGGACGCGGCGCCCTGACAGGGGCCTTACACCTGACCCGATGGGGGCGGGCTCGGCCTGGCGTGGGGCAGGGGTGACCGGTGCCGGTCCGGGCGCCTGATGCCCCGCTCCGGCTTCTACGTCGCTGAGTAGCTGGAGGTAGGTGTCTTCGTCGATGACGGGCACCCCTTCGACGGCGGCCCGTCGTGCCTTCGCCGATTCGGTCGCAGGCTCGTTGCTGACCAGGACGCTGGTGTGGTGGCTGACCGAGCCCATCATGTTGAGTCCGGCGGCAACGCCTCGGCCGATCAACTCGGCCCGCGCACAGACGGTTTCCCCGGTGATCGCGACCTTCATGCCCTGCCGAAGCGGTGAGCCGGGAGCCAGCCGGCCGGGATTGCGGTAGGCGCAGGGCGTCTTGGGTGGCGTCGGTGTGAACTGGGACTCGGCACGGGGAGGGCAGTTCACGAGGGGCAACTGCAGTGCGAGCCGGGCCGCCTCTTGCAGCGATGCTCGCAGGATTCCGGCCAGTACTCGCGTGTCGTCCAGCGCGTCGTGCGCGTGCCGCTGCGCTACGCCGTAGTGGGCGGCCAGGGTGCCCAGCTTCATGTCGGCTGTCGGTGGGTCCACCCGCCGGTTCAGGGCGAGGGTGCACAGCCGCTGCGAGACCGGCAGCCACATGCGGGCCCGGGCGAACTCGTGGGCGAGGAAGTCGTAGTCGAACTGTGCGTTGTGGGCTACCAGAACACGGTTCTGCAGCATCGCGCCGATGCGCTCGGCCACCTGGTCGAAGGTGGGCGCGCCGCGTAGCTGCTCGGCGGTCAGGCCGTGCACGTCGACCGGCCCCGGATCACACCCCGGATCGAGAAGCGTGGAGAACTCCCCGGTCTGTTCGCCATCCCGCCCGATGGTGACCACGGCAACCGACAGCACCCGGTCGCGCCGGGGTATCAGCCCGGAAGTCTCCACGTCGACGAGGGCCCAGTCGTGAGCGTAGCCGCCCATGGGGGTGAGGTCGAAGTAGGGCGAGACGAGACTCATGAGGAAAGGATGAAGGGGCATGCACGCGATCTTCAACCTTCATGCACTTTGGTCTTCATATTGCAATTGTGTTTGTGGCGCTGCTCGATCAGGTGGTGGTGCGGGCGCAGCGGTGCCGGGTCGGACCAGCAACCAGAGTCGACGCAGTGCCTGGCGTGGCAGGAGGGGGACCAGCAGGGCGGCGAGGAACGCCTGGTCCGCAGGAGTGAACGTGATGCGGTCCGCGCCGAATTGTCGTTGAAGGACGGTGATCTGGTGGCGTAGGGCGAGTATCTCCGTGTCCTTGTCGTGATCGCTTATCGGTAGCAACCGCAGTGCGAGGAGAGGTTGGTGACGGTCAGGTAGGCCGGACGAAGCAGCGTGAATCATCCTGCCGCACTGTCGATGACGCTCCTGATCTGCATGGATGACATTCTCGGCAGGCGTGAGTTACTCGTCGGCTGGTCGGGGCATGTCGCCGGAGTGATAGAAGCAGCACGTGACGCCGGGGGCTGGTGCACGCGGTTCGTCGCGGTGTGGGGCGTATACCGCGCTGCCGCCGGGGAACCGCCCGAGTTCGGCGGACAGGGCCGCGCCGGTATCGATCTTGTCCTTTGTCCAGTCGGTGATGTCCAGGAGCAGTCCGTCCAGTGGCCCGCCTATGAGCGCGGCGTAGGTCCGCCACGGCAGTGGGTGCTGGTTGTGGCCGTCGGGGGCGGCGCCGTAGACCCGGCGACGCAGCAACTCCCAACGTCGGTTCATGAGTGCCAGCCCTTCCGCTGGCATGGGTGGTGGGGGCTTGGCCGGGGGTGTTCTTGGCTTGTCCGCCGTCGGTGTGGGTGTTCGTGGCGTGTCCTGGAGCTGGCCGAAGTTGATGCGCCAGGCGAAGGTCAGGGCTGTGAGGCCGAAGGCGAAGAGCCCTGGCCACAGAAGCCATTGCGGGGGCCAGTGCGCAGGCAAGTGCCGATCAGCGGCGAAGGTGAACGAGGTCGTTAGCCCGATCGTGACGAGCGGCAGGGGCCAGGAAAGCACGACGGTTCCGAGTTGGCGGCCCCCGAAGACGCTTGCGACGGTCAGGTGCATGAACATATTCAGTGGGACGAACAACCACAGAATCCATCCGTCGTTCCCGGCGTCGGTGCTGAGAGCGACAGTTGCGGGGACGGCTCCCACCAGTGCCAGGTGGCCAAGGCCGAGGACCGTGACGGTGAAGCGGGTGAGCCGGCCGACCTGTGGTTTCACCAGAGCACGGTGAGTGCTGGTTTGGCCTGGTTGCGGGGTGGCGGCCGCTGGGGTGGGGGCTGCGTCAATCAACTCCTCGATGTCGTCCCGGTCGGTGGCAATCCGTTCCTGGGTTTCGCTGATGAGGCAGCTGGCCCACTGACGGGTCTCGGGGTCAAAGTCGGGGTCCGCCGTGCGGTCGGCGACGGTGTGTTCGAGGCCGGCGAGCCACTGGAGGGCCTGGTCGGTGTCGAGTTCAGCGGTGACGGTCTGTGCCGCGAGCGGGAGAAGACGTTCGGGGGTGGCGGCGACGGCGCGGTGGGCTCCGGCAGCGAGGCCGGGTTGTTCGTGGGCAGTGCGGGCGACTGTGCTGAGGGTCTGGTGGCGCTGCTCGGGGGCGAGGGAGTCGTGTTGCAGGAAGGCTTCGATGAACTCCTCGCCGCTGTCGGTCTCGACTTCGGCGAGCCAGGCCGCGGCCAGTGGTTCACCGACCGCGCCCCAGTGGGCTCCGTCGGCGGCCGGGTAGGCGGCGCTCAGGACGTCGTCGAGCGCGGCCAGTTGACCGGCGTCGGGAGGAGCGGTGATCCCGTACCCGCGGTGATGGACGTCGTAGCCGGCCCGGACGGCGGCCCGGCCCTCCTGCGCGGTGCGGGCTCCGGCCAGGAACTGGGCGGTGACGAGGGTGCGGAGGAGCTTGTCGTCCACGGTTCCTGCGGGGAGGCGGGATTCGGCGACGCGCCGTACGTACTCCACTTCGTTGGCGAGCAGGACTTCCATGGGGTGGTCCTTCACAGCGAACTCAGGGTTGGCGTGGGCGAGTACGTCGGCGAGTGCCGCGATGTGGTGGTAGATCACCGGCTGCCCTGAGGCGTGTTCGATGCCGGCACCGTAATGGCGCGGAACCTCGGCGGGGACGATGTCCGGCCACGTGTCGTCGCCGTGTCCGGCCTGCTGCAGCAGCCGGATGCGGCGGGCGAAGGCTTCCTTTGCTGCCACGTAAATGTGTTCCGGGCTGAGGCCGTCCAGTGCATCGTCGGGTGTGAGGTTGAAGGAGTGCTCGACCGTGCTTACGTTCCGGGTACGCAGGTGACGGCGCAGCGCCGGCCACCAGGAGTCGAATCCGCGGGCGAGGAGGAGGACTCGGATGGGGGCTCCGTCGTGGGAACCGGCCAGGGCCGCCATCAGGTCGCGAATCTGAGGGAGGCGGGTTTCTGCGAGGTCGACGGCCAGGAGCAGTGGATAGCTGGACGTGGCGAGGATCTCGTAGTCGGTGCGGGTGGGGTGTTCGGCGAGGAATCCTCCGCTCCACGGCCGCTGGTCACCTGAGTTCGTGGTGAGCTGGTGCAACACCTCTGTGAGGAGACGGGATTTGCCGGTACCTCCCAGGCCGGTTACGGCGGCTACGTCGATGCGGTGGGGGCTTTTGCACCACTGCTTGATCTTGTGCACGAGTGTGCTCATGCCGGTGAGGTCGGTGACCTGGGACCGCGGGTCGAGCAAGTAGCTAGAGGACAGGGTGGGGTCGGGTTCGGTGTCCATCAGCGGCCGGAGGTCGGCGGGTTGGAGATGTGGGGTCATGCCGGTGTGGGCGGCGATGGCGTGGGGGAAGCCGTCGGCGGCCAGCAGGTGTGAGAGCGGCAGCACCATGAGGAGGTTCCGGTCCCACTCCCGGGAGACCAGTCGAGTGAGCCCGATCAGTACCCCGTTACAGAAGACCCCAGCCCCGGACAGCCCCTGCCAGTGCTTCGCCTGGGCCGGCACGGCGCCGTCGACCTCGAGCCCATACAGCTTCGAGCGGGATCCGGTATGCGGGGCGATGGTCCCCTCGACCGTCTTCAGGTCGTCGACGTATTGCCCGGCGAGGGCGGAGGCCTTGCGTCGCATCGCCTTGGGGAAGCCTGTCATCGAGCACACGGGGCGGCGGCCCGGGGCGTCGCAGGCCAGTTCGCCCCAGCGCACGATGCCCAGGCCGGCGCCGACCAGGGTCCGGTCGGTCTTCAGGAGCACTGCGTCCAGCTCGGTGCTCTCCCACACCATGACCGCCTCGGTGAAACCGGCGCTCGTCGTGTCCCGGACTGTGACGACGCTGCCTCCTCCAGGTAGGGCGACATGATGGGCGGTGAGTATCAGGCCGGGCGCGATCAGGCAGCCCGTTCCGTACGACTGTTTTTCCTGGTTGCTGACTTCGACGGTCCGCAGGACCGCTCCTCCAGACATGGCGCGGTCCCTCCTACCGCGAGCTGCCGTCCACGGGCCCGCCGCGCCCTCCACCGGAGTCAGCGATGAGCAGATCGCTGTCCTCGTCGTCCGGAGCGACTGCCAGGGTGACCGTCATTCGGTGCGTGGCTGTCTTCGCTCGTTCCCCCTTGGCGTCCGCGGAGACCACGAACGCCTTGACCCCGCCGCCAGCTGAGGCACTGTGTCTCAGCTCGATTCCCAGATCCAGGACGACCTCCTTGACTGTGAACCGAACCGGGGAGCCGTTCCCGTCCTGCTGGGCTGCCGCCAGCCCCCCGCGCACCGCCCTGATCGCCTCGGACAGTTCGGTGGGCTCTAACTCCATGGTTTCCCCCTTGATCGCCCCTGTGCGGACAGCCAGTCTGCCGGGCAGCCCCCAGGCGGCGGAAGAACGAGTCTTCCGAAGTCGGCTCATGAACCGGACGGTCCGGTGCGCCGGAACGGCGCGAGCAGCCGTGAGCAGGACGTACCGGTGGTCCTCAACAGGTGCACAACCTATCCGGGAGGCCTGGTTCGGGGGTGTGATTGAGCGTGGCGGCAGGTCTGTACCCAGCGCTCGATGAGGGCGTTCATCCGCGGCACGCCGATGCCCGTGACTACAACCCGGATGCCGGCGCCGGTCAGGATCTGGTCGAAGAGGGCGGGGTATTTCGCGTCCCGGTCCCGGATCGGGTGCTGTACGGCGACTTAGGGGCTGCCAGGCCCATCGTCAGCTTGCGAGCGGCGCGGGGTGAACTTGAAATCGCGTCCGTGGACGGTTCCCGGAAGCCCGTACCTGTGACCAGGTCGTGCTCGCCGCTGTGCGACTCGAGATCAGGAAGGTGCCGGGACCGACTGAATGGGCTCCGTCATACCCAGGGTGCTCTCCTGCCTGCCTTGCTACGGTGCCGGAAGATCGACGATCTCGGGGGGTGGCCATCGTCAGCGGTTCGACGGCGGTGCGGGGCGGACAGGGCGAGCAGCAGGCGCGGATCCTGCGTTACTGGCGTGCGGTGGAGTACTTCAGCCCGCCCAAGGTGGATGCGCTCAACCCCAAAGAGAACGTGTACCCCGTCGACGCGAGACGCTCGCTGCCATGGGAGCCGGGCTTCTCACTTCCCCGACGGCGCAAGCGCGGGGACATGGTGTGGCAGCACACCGTGTACGCGGGTGTCTTTCCCATCGCCACGGTGCGGGACGTCTTGCTGGAGTCGTTCCGCGCTCCGGAGGTGGAGCGGGACTTCGACGGCCGGATCGGCGGCGACAGTGCCGTGCTGTGCTTCACCGTCAACGAGGACGGCTACCTGATCAAGGACAGTGCCACGCTGTCGACCTGTGCCTGGGCGGTCGGCCAGACCCTGTCTCTCGGTCCGCAGAACGAGAAGTGGCTGACCGGCTTCGAGGACGACAGCGACCGTCTGCTGGGGCGTCTCCTCGACCTCGGGGACGGCAATGTCGCCGTTGAACGTGAACCCTCGTCGACGACTTCGTCCGCCTCGTCCGAGTCGGGTGCGTCGTCGGGGCTTGGCCGGGTAGCCGGGCTGATGTCCCGGATCGCGGTTGGCGGGACCAAGGCGGGAGTGGGAGCGGCTGCCACGGCGGCCACCGGGGGGCTCGGCCCGGTGGTGGGCGCGATCGCCGCGAAGGTCGTCGAGGGGGCGGCCGGTGTGCTGGTCGATGCCGCTGCTCAGCAACTCACCGACCGGGTGGAGCGTCAACGAGGAGGCTCCCAGCGGTCGGAGCAGGAGGGCACGGCCGGCCAAGAGGAGCCGAGTGAAGGTGAAGGCTCCGAGGGGCATCCGGAAGCCTCGGTCGATGGAGACGAGCCGCCTGCCGCGATCGGCACGAAGGTTCTCGATGTCCACGACCTGTCCGCCATCACCCGGTGGGTGGCTGAACAGCTCGGCGTAGACGGGAGGTTGCAGCCGCACGCGATCCGTGTAAAGAGCTACGAGGCCTCGTCCAAGCATGCCGACGGCGCGCCCTCCGAGGGCATCCTGAACAGCTTCTACGCCGACGACCTCGGCCGCGTCGCCGAAGCCCTCGAGACGGGGCAGGCCGGCGGCGCACTGCTGGACTATCTGCGTGATGAGACGGAGCTGGACGCGAGGACCCGTTACGACATCCGTCGCATGCCCGGGATCGTTCTGGAGAAAGTGCAGCCCGCGCAGATGCCGCTGGGGCGCTGGCCTGCCGATGACGACAGGCCCCTGGTGCTGAGCCAGCAGTTCGCCGTCAACAGCATCCTCGACACCCTCGGTGCAGAGGAGGCCCGAGGTGTCTACGCCGTCAACGGACCGCCGGGCACCGGAAAGACCACCATGCTGCGAGACCTGATCGCGGCTCTGGTGGTCCAGCGCGCGGATCGACTGGCGCAGTTGGCCCGTCCCGAGGATGCCTTCGCGCGCAAGCCGGTGTTCTGGCGCACGGAGGAAACCGCGGGCAAGACGTATGGACGCAGGATCCATCCCCCGATTCCCGAACTGACCGGCTTCGAGATGGTGGTGGCCTCGTCCAACAACGGCGCGGTCAACAACGTGACCATGGAAGTGCCCGGAGCGCGCGCCATCGGCGAAGCGTGGAAGGGGCGCGCCGACTACCTCTCCGGCCCTGCGAGCCTGCTGCTGGAAGACGAGGCCTGGGGCGCGATCGCGGCACGCCTGGGACGCCGTGGATTCCGCTCGGACTTCGTCCAACGCTTCTGGTGGGGCAAGCAGGCCGAAGACACGCAGCGGCGCGAGCGCTCCTGCAGTGAACAGCGTCCTCCCCTGCAAGGGCTTCAGCAGCTGCTCCAGGACCAGGAGGCAGCGCAGAGGACCGCCGCCACAGGGCGGGACACCGACACGGGCGGCGACGAGAGCGCTCAGGCGACGTGCCCACTCGGCGACGAGACCTGGAGCCAGGCCGTCGCCCGCTTCCGCAAGGCCCGCCATACCGTTGAGCAACTCGCCGTCGAGCGGCAGGAGATCAGCGACCTCGCCGCACGGCTGACCGGTCCCGACGCCCGCCTCGACGACTTGCTGGCCATGGAAACCAATGCCCAGAACGTATTGGAACGCCTTGAGTCGGAATATGGCGATGCCCAGGCATCGCTGGTACTCAGGCGTAACGAGTACGAGCAGCGACGCGCCGAGGTGACGGCCGCCCGATCCCGTCAGGATGCTGCGGAGACCCAGGTGAGGATCGGCGAACAGGCCCTGGGACAGGCGGAGTCGACTCTCCACGCCCATGACGCGTGCCGGCCGGGTCTGTTCACCCGACTGTTCGGGCGTGGCGAGCTACGCCGCTGGGAGGCGGAACGCGGCCCGTATCTGGCGGACCGCGAGGCCGCGGACGCACGCCTCGCCGCACTGAACGCGGCACGCGCCACCCGGCATGTGGACATGCGCGCGGCGCTTGGTCGGTCGGACGCGGCCCTGCTCACGGTCCGGCAGGCTCAGGACCAGCTCGACGCTTGGCAGCGAGCACGCGAACGACAGGCTGCCACCGCCGCCGAAGCGGCGCAGCAGGTGCAGCGCCGCCGTCGCGAACGGACAAGTGACCATCGGCGCCTGGCCCAGGCCCGCGAACGCTGGGGCGAGACGGTGCCCGGCGCCGAATGGGAGGCTGACCCCTACGACCGCCCGGCCATGGAACGGCGCGAGAAGTCGGCCCCCTGGATGGACCCGGAGTTCGCCCGTGCCCGCGCCGAACTCTTCCTCGCCGCACTCGACCTGCACCGCGCCCTCCTTGCCACCGAACCTCAGCGGATGCGCGAGGAGCTGAAGGCGGTGATGGACGTCGTCAGGGGACAGGCTCCCGCAGACCTGCCCGCCGCCACGGTCCTCGCAGCCTGGCAGATGCTGTTTCTCTTTGTCCCGGTCGTCTCCACCACCTTTGCCTCCATGGGGCGCATGTTCGACAAGCTTGGCCGTGAGAGCCTTGGCTGGCTGTTCGTCGACGAGGCCGGGCAGGCCTCCCCGCAGGAGGTGGTCGGCTCCCTGTGGCGCACCCGCCGCGCCGTCGTGGTCGGCGACCCACTCCAGCTCGAGCCCGTCGTCACCCTTCCCTTCACCGGCCAGCGCCGCCTGGCCACGCATTACGGGGTGGGGCATCTGTGGAGCCCGTCCGCAGCCTCGGTCCAGACGCTGGCGGACCGGCTCAACCCGTACGGCACCTGGTTGCGCGACACCAACGGCGAGGGCGATCGGGTCTGGTTGGGCTCCCCACTGCGCGTCCACCGCCGCTGCGATCGGCTGATGTTCGAGGTCAGCAACCAGATCGCCTACGACGGGATGATGGTCTACGGAGTTGATCGGGACCAGGACGACTTCCCGCTCGCGCAGCGCAGCGTCTGGATGCACGCGAACGCGCTGCCCACCGGCGACAAGTGGAACCCAGCAGAGGGTGAGCACCTTGAGAGGGCCCTTGTCTGGATCCGCGGATACATCAGGAGCACCCTGCGGGAGGAGCGCCGAGGGCAGTGGCCCCTCTCGGACGATGCCTTCGAGGCGGAGGTACAGCGGCGCCTCGACGCGACGGTCTTCGTCGTCAGCCCGTTCCGCGACGTCGTCAACGGAATCAGGAAGGTGGCGAAGGGCCGACTGCATCGCGACCGTTACGGCACCGTGCACACCACGCAGGGCAAGGAAGCCGACATCGTCATCATGGTTCTCGGCACCGGGGCGTCACATGGAGGCTCCCGCGACTGGGCGGCGAACAAGCCGAACCTTCTCAATGTCGCCATCACCCGCGCCCGCCGCCGCCTCATCGTCATCGGCGATTACGACCTGTGGGCGCGCCAACAGCACTTCACGCAGCTCGCCAACCATGCCGAACTGCACAGGTGGCCGGCCATGAACTGAATGGGCCGCACGTCCCATTTGAACCTCCCTCCGGGTCACGCGATTTCCCCAGTGATCCAGGACATCGCAACAGTGCGCGGAATCAGATCAGCCTGTGTGCAGGGGTCGTCCGCACTGTGCAGTCGTACTGCTCCTATGGCGAGATGCCACACAACTCCGCATCACTTATGTGGAGTTCGAGGTCGGAAGTGCGTCAGTCAATATCTCTTTGGAATGGTCGGGCGTATCAGTGGCAAGGCGGTGATGTCGTCGTACGTGCGTGTACGTCGTTGAACGGCATCCAGACGCGCTCAGCGGCTGTGCACGGCCTTACAGGTCCGCCACGGCTCTTGCGGGAGGGAAGTAAGTCCTCGGTGACCATCGCTCTATAGCCGTGTTCTGGCGTCTACGGATACGATCGGAATCGTAGAGCTTTGGGACGTGCTCAATGGCTTCGTATTGCCGAAGGCAATGCCGAACGGGAGGCGAAGGACCGCGACGTGCGGGATGCGTCCCTATACGGATCGTCAATTCCTAGGGGAGTAACCGCACTTGACTGGGGGTCAAGGGGTCGCAGGTTCAAATCCTGTCGTCCCGACAGAAATGTCGGCTTGTTTGTGCAGGTCAGAGGCCATCTCCTCGTATTCGAGGAGATGGCCTTTCGTGTTACCCGTGTGGTGATGGTCGCAGTGTGGTCGCACGGCCGGTCGCGGCGACGGAGTTCGTGCTGGTTATGGGTGCGGATGGTCAGTGACAGTGGTCGCGTGATGGTCGCAGTCGATCGAGCAGGCGGCGCCAGCGCGCCCGGCGAGAGGCCCGGCCGAGCACCGTGCTGAGCGTACGAGCAGCTTGGACAGCTGCGGGCATCGGGAGGTGGGCGTACAGGTCGGCGGTCGTGGCCAGTTGAGTGTGGCGCAGCAGTTTGGAGACCAGGACGAGCGGGATGCCGGCGGCGAGCATCAGGGTGGCGGTGCCGTGACGAAGGTCCTTGAGGCCGATGCGACGCAGGCCGGCTCGTGCGGCAGCTTTCTGAAAGTCCTTGAGGACCTGTTGGGGCCGTGGTGCGGTGCCGTCGGCGCGGGCGAACACGAGGCCGGTGGTGCGGCCGGCGGCTCGTTGGCGGCGGCGCAGGACGGTGACGGCGTGGTGGGGCAGGGCGATCCAGGCGCTGCTGGCGGTGGTCTTGGTGGGGCCGAGCAGCGGGTGGCGGTTGTCGATGGCGACCAGGGAGCGGTGGACGTGGAGGCGTCGGCCGGGCAGGTCGAGGTCTTCGTAGGTCAGGCCGAGGGCCTCGCCGCGGCGCAGTCCGGTGCTGATCATGACGGTGCACAGGTCGTAGAGGTACGGCTCGGTGCGGCGGGCGTGGGCCAGGAAGGCGGCGGTCTCCTTCGCGTCCCACGGCTCGACGGGTGCTGGGGCCGGGCGGGGCACGATCGAGGGGAGTGCGGGGTTGTGGTGGAGGCGGCCGCTGTGGACGGCATGGGTGAGGGCACTGGAGAGGGTGCGCAGGCAGCGGTGCAGGGTCACCGGACCGCGCCCGCCCGCCTGTTGAGCCTCCGCGAAGGCGAGGAGATCGGCGCGTTGCAAGGCGTCGAGCTTGATAGCGCCGAGGGCTGGGATGAGGTCGGCCAGGACGTAGTCGCGGTAGCGGGCCACGGTGGCCGGGCGCAGCCGCGGTGCCGCTCCCTGTAGCCAGTCCAGCAGGTAGCCGGCGACGGTCTCGGTCGGATCCGGCTCCAGGCCCAGTTCCAGGTTCTCCCGCACGCGTGTCAGGGCCGTCTCGGCCTCCGCGCGGGTGGTGAAGCCGCTGCGCCGTATGGTGCGGCGTCGTCCGCTGGGGCCGGTGGGGGCGTCGATGGCCAGGGCCCAGCTGCCGTGGTCCGGATCGGAGGCCAGGAGCGGGCAGCTGGGGCCGAGTTGGCGGCCGCCTGGTCCGCGGCAGCCGCAGCGGCGGTAGATCCGGCCGCGGTGTGATCGCTGGGTCATGCCGTTCTCCTCGCGTGCGGTGACGCAACTGGCGGGGAGATGCCCGGGTTTCCGGTGGCGTGCACGCTGGCGGGTGCTGGCACTTATGAGCGATGGCTGATGCCGGGTGTCCGCTCGACCGTTACCCCGTGCGCGTGGCGAGGTAGCCGACCGGCACGTCGAGCAGGCCAAGGAAGTCGGCCCGGGGGGCGGGGCCCTGATGCCGAGAGCGTTGCCTCACACGATCTAGTCGTGCGGCACGGCGCCCTTGAGGCCTTGAATCTGGGCGAGTTGCTCGGCCTCGGAATTCCTGGTGCCCAGCGGAACCATGAGCCAAACGTGCTTGTCGGCGATCCGGTGTTCTCCGTCCTTGCCACGCACGTCAATGACCAGTGGCGATGCCGACCACCATCTGATCCCGATGATCAGGTCGGAGTGCGTCACGGTGTGCTCGTCGTCGGCATGGAGACGGTGGAGACGACGAACTCGGTGTCGCTTGCGGGCTCTTGCGTGCTCTCGCGCGCCGAAGGGCCATTCCGCCGAGCGGCACACGGACGCGGTGCGATCGGTGCAAGATGACTAGCCAGCGGTGATGTTGGAGTCCCAGAATCGCCGCCGGGTCTGTCCGCAGCGACCGTATCGACGGCAAGGAGGGCCGGACGTGGATCTGGCGGAACGGCACGCGCTCACCATTGTCTGCGCCGAACTGGATGAGTTGCGGGCCGAGTGCGCCCGCCAACCCGACGACCGGCAGCGTGGGCTGGAACGACTGGAGGCGGCGGCTCGTGCGCGGCGCCCGGTCCTGGCCCTGATCGCCGAGTTGCTGGGATCCAGCCCCGAGGACACCGTGCGCACGTTGGCCAGCGGGCTGCCGGGCGCGGGTCCGGGACAGGCCGACGAAGAGCGGTTCTGCTGCCCCGACGGTGCCTGTGATCGGGTCGCCGTCACCGAGCCGGCAGGCCCCGTGCCACGGTGCACGGTGACGGGGCAGCATATGAAGCGGCGGTAGGCCGGGTGGGCGGCTTCTTTCAGGAACTGGCGAAGAAACTGGCCGAGCAGTGGGTCGCTCTGCTGGTGGTGCCTGGGGCACTGCTCGTGGTCACCGCATGGTGGACGGTCGAACTGGGGCAGGCCCATGCGCTGGACCTGCGTGAGTTGACCGGGGCCGTGTCGGCGGCCGGCTCGGTGATGGGCCGCCAGACGGGTGGTACGCAAGTCGTCCTGATCGTCGCCGTTCTGCTCGCGGCCAGCGGCGCGGGCCTGGCGGTTCAGTCCCTTGCGGGGCTCACCCGGGTGCTCTGGCTCGGCCAGTGGCGGGGCCCGCTCGGGCCGGTAGGCCGGTGGCGGGTGGCCCACAGACGTGCGCGCTGGGGGCGCTGCGTCGAGCGGCGGCGCTCGCTGGAGCGGGCCCATCCGCGCCAGTCCCGAACGCCCGACCAGCAGCTTCAGATCGATCTCGCAGCTGATCGGGCCAACCAGATCGCGCTCGCCGAGCCAGGTCGGCCCACCTGGATGGGGGACCGTGTCCACGCCGTCGAACGCATTGCCCTGCACCGTTACGGCGTGGACCTTCCGTTCGCCTGGCCGCGGTTGTGGTTGGTGCTTCCCGACACGACCCGAGCGGAGATCACGGCGACACACGCGGCGTTCGCCGGTGCCGTCGCCGTCGGAACCTGGGCCTGGCCGTATCTGCTGCTGGGGATCTTCTGGTGGCCGGCAGCAGTGGTCGGCGGGGGAATCGGTGTCACGGGTTGGGCTCGCGCGCGCAGTGCGATGACCGACCTGGCCGCGTTGTCCGAATCCGCGGTCGACCTGCACGGCCGAGCGCTCGCGGTCGCCCTCGGCCTCAGCGAGCCGGAAACAGTGGGTCCACTCAGCATCGCCGAAGGCGAACAACTTACCGCTCTGGTCCGGAAAGGACGCTGAACGCGACGCTACGAAGCAAACGTGCGACACGACAGGACGTGGGGCGACGAGAGAGGGGCTCGGCATGTCGTTCGACGACTTGACGGGACAAGTGCAATGGCGGTTGAACACCTACAGGGAAACCCGCGAGGCCGGCGTCGTCATGGACGAAGCGGCCCTGGCCGAGGCCGACAGGCTCTGGCGGGCAGCACGGCCGAGGAGCGCGGAGCGCCCGGAGCCCGAGGACCGCAGACGGCTGGCCGTGGCCCACCACACCTTGGGGTGGCTCTTCTTCTTGCGCACCATCGCATCACCACCCCGTCCTGGTCGCCTCTGGGACCTCGCTCGCGCAGTCGTGTTCAGCGCTCCGCTGGCTGACGACGCCCATGCCGTCCCTGCCCCGCTGCTCACCCTTGTCGGGCCTGACGCCGATGCCGACCAGCAGACCGCGCTCGCCTGCGACCTCGTGGAGGATGCGGACGCCGACACCGACGTGATGCTGGCCGAGGCCGCTCTTGTCCTGCTGACCGCCGCCCTGCAGGCCACTCCCGAAGGCCACCCCAGCCGGGCGTGGCGCCTGGACAGCCTGGGCCGCGCCCACCTGAAACGGTTCCAATGCGTCGGCGCCGAGGAGGACGTGGACCGGGCGATCGCGGTGGGCCGACGGGCGCTGGAGGCCGCCCCCGCGGACGGCCCGATCCGGGCGGGGTGCCTGGCCCACCTCGGGCGCGCCTGCCTGGTGCGATTTGAGCGCATGGGCGCGATGGCGGACCTGAACATGGCGGCTGAGCTGACCGAGCAGGCGTTGCACGCAACCCCTGCCGACGACCCGTACAGGGCTACGCTCCTGTCCCATCTCGGCCTCGCTCACCTGAGGCGGTTTGAGCAGCAGGACACGGCGGCGGACCTGGACCGCGCCATCGAGCTCAGGGAGGAGGCGCTCGAAGCCACCCCTTCCGACCACCCCGACCTGGCGACGCGCCTGGGCTACCTCGGTCGCTCCTATCTGACGCGGTTCCAGCGCATCGGCACGGAGGAGGACCTCAGTAGATCGATCAACCTGACCGAGCAGGCCCTCGACGCCACATCCAGCGGCGACCCGTACCGAGACTCGCTCCTGTCCAACCTCCGCGCCGCTCACTGGAGGCGGTTCGAGCGCTTCGGTGCCGTGGCGGACGTGGACCGGGTGATCGAGCTGGGCGAGCAGACGCTCGCCACCGCTGAGCGCCCTGTTCAGCCAACGGCTCTGTCCGACCTCAGCACCGCCTACCTGAGGAGGTCCGACCTCAGCGACGCTGCGGCGGACGTCGAGCGGGCCATCGAGTTGGGCGAGGAGGCGCTCGACCTCGGGCTCCCGGACGATCCCGGTCAAGCGGCGCTCCTATCGGAGCTCGGCCTTGCCCATCTGAGGAGTTTCGAGCGTCATGGGCATGTGGCGAATGCGGACCGGGCCGTCGAGCTGACCGAGCAGGCGCTCGCCGCCACCGTGGCACACCACCCCGAACGAACACGGCGCCTGGCCAACCTCGGCCTGGTGCGCTTTCGACGGTTCGACCGCCTCGGCACCGCGGCGGACCTGGACCGGGCCATCGAGGTGCGCAAGCAGCTGGTCGACATCATCGGCCCCGATCACCCGTACCGGGCGATGCACCTGTCCGACCTCAGCACCGCCTACGGAGAACGGTTTGAGAGCGTCGGCGCGGTAGCGGATCTGGATGGGGCCATCGACCTGGGGGAGGACGCGCTCAAGGCCACGTCTGAGGACCACCCTGAGCGAGCCTCGCTCATGGCCAACCTCGGCGGCCGTCACCTGGCACGGTTCGAGCGCCTTGACGCGGCACAGGACCTGGACCGGGCGATCGAGCTGACTGAGCAGGCGCTCGAACTCATCCCCTCGGGCCACCCCGATCAGCCAGGCCCGTTGGCCAACCTCGCCGCCGCCCGTCTGAGGCGGTTCCGGCGTCTTGGTGCGGCGGCGGACCTGGAACGGGCGATCGAGTTGGGAGAGCAGGCACTGGACGCCACGCCCGCCGATCGCCCCGAGCGAGCCTCGCTCATGGCCAACCTCGGCGGCCCCTACCTGGCACGGTTCGAGCGCACCGGCACCATGGCGGACGTGGAGCGGGCGATCGAGCTGACCGAGCAGGCGCTCGAACTCACCCCCGACGACCACCCCCACGGTGCGATGTTCCTGGGCAACCTCGGCAGCGCCTACCTGAGGCGCTTCCAGCGTTCCGGGCATGACGTCGGACGGACGACCTTGCGAGCACTTGCCGTCCGGGCCGTCTCAGCCACAACAGCACCACCGGCGCATCGGCTCACGGCCGCGCACAACCTAGGCAAGTTGGCTTATGCACAAGGCGAACCGGCAACCGCTGTGGAGTTGTTCGATGCCGCAGTCGCCATGCTGCCCTTGGCCGTGCCCCGTGAGGGCGAGTGGACGGATCAGGAGCACATTCTTGGCCAACGGCCAGGACTGGTCGGGGACGCGGTGGCCGCCCACTGCGCACTCAACGATCTCACCGGCGCGGTCGACGCCGCCGAGTCGGGCCGCGGCGTCCTGATTGCCGCCCAGATGGACGCGCGAACCGACCTCACCGATCTCAACGACGTCCACCCGGATCTGGGCAGAAAGTTCCAACAGGTCCGCGACCACCTCAACGCTCCGGTCGGCAGCGGCCGCGCCGCCGATGCCATCGAGGAGATCGAGACCCGCAAGCGCCTGTGGGCCGAGCACGACGAACTGCTCTCCCAGATCCGCAGACGCCCCGGCTTCGAACGGTTCCAGCGGCCGCCCCGTCTCACTGATCTGCGACCGGCCGCCGCCGGCGGTGCGGTGGTGATGGTCAACGCCGGCCGGCTCCGTAGCGATGCGGTCATCATCACCAGCGACGCCGACCCCACGGGCATCCCGCTGCCCGGCCTCGACCTCGACGAGGTAGAGGTCCGTGCGCGGGAATTGCTGATAGCCACTCACGACGGCCGACCGCTGTCAGGGGCATTGCGCCGAAGGCGAGTGGTGGCGGACACCCTCGGCTGGTTGTGGGACGCCATCGTCGAACCCGTGCTCGACGCTCTCGCCGCGACGGACGGCATTGATGTGCCGCCGCGGGTGTGGTGGCTGCCGATCGGCCTGCTTGGCCTGTTCCCTCTCCACGCCGCCGGCCACTCCGGCCAACCCGGTGCCCTCGACCGGCTCGTGTCCTCGTACACCCCCACCCTGCGCGCCCTCGCCCGCACCCGCGAGCGCCCCCCAACCACTGCCCGACGCCAACTCACCGTCGCCCTCGCCCGCACCCCTGACCTGCCCGACCTGCCCGGCACCACCGCCGAAGCCGCCGACCTGCACGCCATGCACCCCGACATCCCGGCCCTGGCCGACCGTGATGCCACCACCACGCGTGTCCGCGTCGCCCTCCCCACGGCCACCTGGGCGCACTTCGCCTGCCACGCCCACGCCGACCTCGCTGCCCCGTCCCGTGGTGGACTGTGCCTGCACGACGACACCCTGCTCCTGCCCGACATCATCCGTATGCGGCTCGCCGACGCCGAACTGGCCTATCTGTCCGCCTGCTCCACAGCGCAGGGTGGTTGGGACCACGCCGACGAGTCCCTCCACATCGCCTCAGCGTTTCAAATGGCCGGATTCCGGCATGTCATCGCCGGCCTCTGGCCGCTTCACGACCAGATCGCGGCCGCCGCCGCCGCGTTCTACCACCGTCTGCCGCCCATCCCGCCGGCTGCCGATCAGGCCGCTGACGCCCTGCGCCACGTCGCCCTGGACCTGCGCACTGAACACCCCGACCGCCCCGACCTGTGGGCGGCGCTCGTGCACAGCGGCGCATGACTGGACACACCGAGGGTGCGGTCGACGAAGGGCACCCGGCGGCGATCGGTGTGCGGGTGCGGGTGCGGGTGCGGGTGCGGGTGCGGGTGCGGGAGGGCCGGACTACGGGCGGTGCGGGAGCCGCGCACGGTGTGCGCGGCCTTGTCCATGCCCCTTGCGCTGCGCGCCCCCTGCGTCCCGCCGCCGGCTCAGGGTGACGCAGGGGTGGTGGCCGGGATCAGCCGTGTGGGGATCGAAAGGGCATCGCCGCAGTTCAAGTGGCATGTCGGTACTCGTTGATTGCTCCGCTGAGGATCCGGGTGCGTAAGAGCTTGCGGGGCTCGAAACCATCCAGGACTGCTGGCTGTTCCTGGGCCTCGGGCGGTCGTTGATCGCGGGATCGGTGCGGCCGATGTCTGTTGTAGTGGTCCTGGTATTCGGCTAGGACCTGCCGGGTGTGGGCCTCGTTCAGGAGCAGAACGTGGTCGAGTGCCTCGCGGTGGATCGTGCCGATCACTCGCTCGCAGTGAGCGTTCATGCGCGGTGCCCGGGGTGCGCTGAGCGGCACGTCCATGCCTTCGGCTTCGAGGACGGCGTCGAAGGAGCCGGTGTACTTGCTGTCGCGGTCGCGGAGCGCGAGGCGCAGCGAACTCGATGCGGCTGCCCAGGTCATCGGCTAGATTGCGCGCCTGCTGGGTCGCCCATTGTGCGGTGGGGTGGGCGGTGACGCCGGTGATCGTGTCGACGTGGAAGAAGTCCGCCGCGATGATTCCCTCGGCCTGCGCGGTGAGGAACCCGCGCCGGCTCGGGCCGGTGCAGCGCGGGGCGGGGTCGACGCCGGCCTTGTGCAGGATCTCCCGGACCGTGGACGGCGCGATCGGGTGCCCCAGTCGGGCCAGTTCGTCCTGGATCCGCCGGTGGCCCCACCGCGGATTCTCCTGCGCCAGGCGCAACACCAGCTTCTTGAGCGGGGCCGCCGTGGGCGGACGCCCGGTGCGTCGGCGTCGGTCGCAGTAGTGCCACTCCTTGGCGATCAGCCTGCGGTGCCAGGCCAGTAGCGTCCCCGGCGTGACCGCGAAGACGCTGCTCCAGCAGCGGCGCGGTATCAGCGACGACAGCGCGGCCGGCCAGAACCGGTCCGCGGGCTCGTAGCGGGCCGGATGGCTGAGTTGTCGTCGCAACACCGAGTTTTCGTGCTGCAGCACCGGCAGTTCGGCGTCCTTGGCCGTGTCCCGGCGCAGCAGGACCGAGGGTATGGACAGCAGCGCCAACATCGAGAGATCACACGCGCAGCATCCCAGCCACCGCGGAGGGCCGGGCACGTAGGCTCCCTCCAGCAGCGATGACTTTACGAGCCCCACACCTGCCCCGACGCTGACCCGCCCGGCTCGTCGTACGACACCGGGCCCGGGGTGTGCATCAACAGCCACGCCGAAGCCAACGCCAAGGCTGACGCCCAGCAGCGCGGCACCGGACGGATGGCCGGCGCGCTGATGTACGCGTCCGTCGAGCCCTGCGAAGGCTGCATCCGCATGATCCGCAACGAGACAGACATCGAGGCCATCATCTGGCCGGACGGGATGGTGGCGCTGCCGTGACAGCCCGCCGTCATCAATCCGTGCTCCGTCTCCCACCAGGGCGGATGTGGTTATTGGCAAGGGCAAGGTCCCCAGCGCGGGCGCTGCGCCCCTTCCGGGGCTGCGAGTGATCTCGTCGAGTCGAGCTTCGTAGAGGCTTTCGGGGTTGGACACCGTAGAGCCAACAGTGCGCCGTTCACGCTGAGTTGTGTACGTCAGTGGGTGAACCCACTGCGAGGTCCGCTATGATGCGTCTCGTATCGGGACCACTGACGGCCCGCTGTCGGAGCCCACTCGACGGGTGTTCCGGCAGATGAAGCTATTCCTCCGACTCTCTCTGAGATTCGTAGTCGATCGGCTCACGCCCGTCGGCTCGTCGAGTGCGCATCTCGGTTTCGACCACCACTGTTCATTTTGTGGGTGGTCGGGCCGAGCATGCCCGCGCGGACCCGATCGCCCGTTAGGGAAAGGGTCCTGAGACCTGATGGAACTTCCTAGCTGGGCTGCACAGCTCCTCGTACTCGTTACGGTGGCCTTTATCCTTCTAGGCGCCGTACTCAAAAAGGTCCCCGACGTGTGCCGCGAAGGGAAGAAGGCCGTCCGGGCAGTGCGTGAACTGGTCGACGAGATTCGCCGCCCGCATCGTGCGGAGCTTACCCAGCGGCGCCCAACCAGGGAATGACGCTGGAAACATCGCCCAGTGATGACGGGGAGCCGCGATGACGGCTCCCCGTCATCACGATGCATCGGCCCGTGCCTGTGCCGTTCAGGAACTTGTCGCTGCTGGTCAGGCCGCGTATGTGTACTCGTTTGATGATGCCGCCGGGTACTCAGGTGCGGAGGCGCCGACGCTGTTCCTGCCGAAAATTCCATCCGTGCATTTCAGGCGGTATGTCGGCGTTCGTATAGAGCTCCGCCTAGGCGGTCTCTTCGGCGTACGTCGAGGTGGTTGATCTGTGCGTGGGCGAGCGGTTCAGGGACAGCGCGTAGCGGCGCTGCCTGTTCCACCGCTGGGTGGGGCCGGTGGATTTGTGGTGCGGTTCGAACTGGCGGAGCGTGTGGCGTAGATGGTGCTTGTTCCAGATGAGGGTGCGGTCCAGTAGTTCGTGACGGCAGGTCTGTACCCAGTGCCCCATGACCGCGTTCATGCGCGGCATTCGTTTGCCGGTGTTGGCCAGGATCTGGTCGAAGAGGGCGGGGTACTTTGCGTCCCGGTCCCGGATCAGATATGCGTGGGTGGCCTGTGCGTCAGTGAGGTGGATGGCCAGGTTGCGGGCGGCTTGGGTGACCCATTCTGCGGTGGGGTGTGCGGTGGTGCCGTGGATCTGGATGACGGCGAGGACGTATTGGCGCTGGCCGGTCAGGGGGACGGTCTCGATGAAGTCGCAGGCCAGGAGAGTGCCGGCCTGGGAGCGCAGAAAGTCGGCCCAGGTGGTGGCGGCCCGGTCGGGCGCGGGGGCGATGCTCTGGGAGGTGAGGATCTCCCTGACGGGGGAGGCGGCGATCGTGATGCCCAGGGTGGCGAGTTCGCCGTGCACCCTGCGATAGCCCCACGATGGATTCTGACCGCATCAAGTTCACTCCCGCAGGCCCTGCGGCGAATCCGTTTACTGGTCCGGCCCGACACCCTGCTGCGCCGGCACCGCGACCTGATCAAACGGCGTCACGCCCGCACCCGCCGACCCAAGAAGCCCGGACGACCACCCACGGTCCACTCGATCCGCAGACTGGTCCTGCGCCTGGTGCGGGACTCCGCGTCCTTGTCGCGATCGCTCATCGGTAGCAATCGCAGTGCGGAGAACAGGTTGGTGACGGTCAGGTAGGCGAGACGAAGCAACACGAAATCATCCTGCCGCACCGTCGCTGACGCTCTTGTCTGCATGGACGCCATTCTCGGTAGGCGCAGAGCCGTGGCCCCAGGTCGTCTGCCGGGGCCACGCGCTGACGAGCAACACCAACAGACGTCGGCCCGCGTGTCCCGGCGTCGACGTCAGCTCGCCGTATAGTCGACCGCCCCGTCGATCTCGACGCGGACGTGCTTGGCGTTCTCCCGCACCACCGCCGCACTCAGCGGGGGCACCAGCAAAGACTCCGTCGACAGGTCGGTGTTCCGGGTCAACTCCCTTTCCCCGCCAGTGATGCGTAGGGGCGACGTGCTGTGGTTCAGGACGAACAGGTAGGTGTGTTCGCGGCCGCGGCGGCGTACCGCCTCCACGTCGTCCGGAAGGTCCACGACCGTGGGCGTCACCCCTGCCCGTTCGCAGACGCCGTCGAGCAGGCGGCGCAACGCGTCCTCAGACAGGTGGCTCGAGACGTACCAGGCCTGCCCGTCACCGACCGGGTGGCGGGTCACGGCCGGGCGGCCGTCCAGGACGCCGCCCTGGTAGCGCACCATCGCCTCGGCGCCGTGCAGTTCGATGTACTCGCTCCAGCGAGTGGCGAGTGTTCCGTCGTCCAGGTGGACGTGTTCGTCCTCGCCGAGCGGGCACAGTTCGGTCGTGCGGATGCCGAGCACCTCGCGCAGGGCGCCGGGGTAGCCGCCCCGGACGACGTGCAGGTGCTCGTCGGTCATGCCGGTGAAGTAGCCGATGACGAGCGTGCCGCCCGACTCGGTGAACTGCCGCCAACGTCCCGCCAGTTCGGCGGCAACCGGCATCATCGACGGGACGAGCAGGACGCGGTATCGGGACAGGTCGGCGTCGGCCGGGACGAAGTCGGCCGGGATGCCGGACTTCCAGAGCGCGGCGTGGGTGCGGCGCACCGCCTCGGGGAAGCTGAGCCGGGTCGACGGCAGCCCGTCGTTCTCCAGGGCCCACCATCCGTCGGCCTCCCACAGGATCGCGACGTCGGCCTCGACGACGGGTCCCTCGGCGGGCGGCTCGGCGACCTCGGCCAGGCGGCGCAGCGTGTCTCCGAGCCGTACGACGCTCTCGAACCGCTCGGTGTCCGGGCCGGCGTGCGGCACCATGCCGCCGTGCCACGTCTCCGAACCACCGGTGGAGGCGCGCCACTGGAAGAACGGCGCGCCCTGCGAGCCGCGGGCGAGGTACGACAGCGTGTTGCGCAGCACCCGGTCCGGCCACTTGGCGGCGTGCCGGTCGCGCAGCGCGATCTGGGTGGTGCCCTGTTCCATCAGCAGCCACGGCTTGCCGCCCGCCCAGGAACGGGCCAGGTCTCCGGCATACGCGACGTGGGTCTCGCCCGGGGCGCCGGTGGTGTCGAGGTAGTGGTCGATGGAGACGGTGTCGAGGTGCGGGCGCCAGGACCAGTGGTCGAGGTGGTTCCAGTCCGGCAGCATGAAGTTGGTGGTGACCCCCGCAGTCGAGCCGGCCGCCCGGATCTCGGCGACCTGTTCGGCGTAGGCGTCGCGGAACTCGTCGGCGCTGAACCGGCGGAAGTCCATGGCGTGCGTCGGGTTGTGCATGTACTGGGTCTGGCGGGGCGGGAGGATCTCGGCCCAGTCGCCGTAGCGCTGGGACCAAAAGGCGGTGCTCCAGCGGGTGTTGAGCTCCTGCAAGGTTCCGTAGCGCTCGCGCAGCCAGCGACGGAAGGCGGCCGCGGCGTGGTCGGAGTGGTCGAGGCTGCCGTACTCGTTGTGCACGTGCCAGCCGCGCAGCGCGGGGTGCGCGCCGTAGCGTTCGGCGAGCTTGCGGGCGATGCCGGGTATGAGGAACATTAGTACAGCGGTTGGCGCTGAGATTGATCTTGATGGTTACTTGCCCTGAGTCTCATGCTCCCGCCGCCGGGGCGGCCTGTTCGTCGTGCTCCCGCAGCATCCGCATGACGGTGGCGGGCGAGGGGTGCTGGCCCTTCTTCACGCCCGTGGTGATGACGAGCCGCTTGGCGATGTCGCGCAGGCTCATTTCCTGGTCGCGCAGGTGGAGGGCCATGGACAGCATGGACTCGTCGGTGACGCTGGCCCCGCCGATGGTCTTGCCGCGCTTGCGGGCGGACTCGTGGCCTTCGAGGGTGCGGTCGCGGATGTACTCGCGCTCCATGCCGGACATTGCGGCGAGCACCGTGAACACGATCCCGGAGGGATCGTGCGAGCCCTTCAGTTCTCCGGTGAGGAACTCCAGGCCGACGTCGCTGGCCTTCAGTTCCTCGGCGAGCATGGCGAGTTCGATGCCGCGGCCGAGGCGCTTGTGCTCGTGCACGACGAGGGTGACGGCGACGCCGGAGGAGTGGATCTCCCCGGCGAGCTTCACGGCGGCCTCCAGCTCCGGTCGTTTGGTGGCGCGGGTGGAGATCTTCTCCGAGAAGACGCGGGTGACCCCCGCCTCGGTGAGGGAGTCGAGTTGTGCGTCGAGGGACTGCCGGGCGGTCGAGGCGCGGGCGTAGCCGAGGCGGACGTGTCCGACCGGTTCGGTGCCGGCGCGCACGGGTCGGGGCAGTTCGGTCCACGCCGAGCCCGGCTTGCGTATGGCTGGGGTCGGCACGCTCAGCGCCTTGGCGAGTTGGGGTACGAGGCGGAAACGTGCGGTGTGGTAGTGGATGGCCACCTTGTTCTTCCCGGTCTGGCACGGGGAGCCCGCGGGGGCGGCGCAGGTGGACATCGGGCAGGGTTGCGATTCCACGCGCTTGAAGTCGTCGCTCACAAGCTCGGACTGTTTCATGAGGGCGTTTCAGACGTCCAGTCGTTTGCAACAACTCATGAAACGCGATCGCCGCAGTTGGACCGCCGGGCGGCCGGGCGTTTCATGAGCGGTCACCTATGCAACATCCCGTTCCGGGTGGGAAAGGCGATCAACCAGTCCGCGGGGCACCGGCGCGGCATGGCTGCCTGACTTCTGGCCGCTGCGGCGGCGCGGCGCAGACGCGCCCTGCCCTTGAGGGACAGAGCGCGGAGCGCGGGCGGACGTCGTGCGCGCCGGCGTCAAGGCACTCGTCGCCGACTGTCTGGCCCAGGGGCAGCAAAGCCCCGACCGGAGGCCCGCAAGCGCATGGTCGACCTGGCGTGCGCGGCCCTGCGCGCCCAGCGGTAGCGATGTCTGCCGGCCGCGCCCAGGATCGGGCGGGGCCGTTATCGCATGGTGCGGCAGGGCGTCCGGGGCGTCGAAGGCGTACCTGTTCTCGCTGCTTGACCGCATCGTTGGCTGCCTGATCGGCACGGCGAGTGGTCGTGGCTACGCGTTCGCCTGCTTGCCGTCGGCCCGGCGGGAAGCGGGGCTGTGGGTGAGGATGCGGCGGAGTTCGGCGGTCTGCTTGTCGACGGCCTGCGGGCCGTTGCCGGTGAGCAGCCGCACGGTCGGCTCGTAGGCGGTTTGCGGGGCGGACATGTTGAGGGAGGACGCGACGGTGAAGCCGGCTTCCTTGATGGCCACGTCGACGAAGTAGGGGAGTCGGGTCTTCTTGCCCGGGACGTGCGGGTAGAGAAAACTCAGCGCGAACAGCTCGCCCATCTTGGGGACGGTCGAGATGGGGGCGGCGAGGAACGGGTTGTCCTTCACGGAGTAGGCGGCGCCCTTCGCGTCGATGCGCTGCCGGGTGGAGGTCACCGCGATGGGCGCGTGGCAGATCAACGAGATGGTGACGCCGTTCTCCCGGGCTACGTGGAGGGTTTCGCCGAGCCACGGATTGTCGCGGAAGTCGACCATGGGGGCATGACCGCCGGGGGTGTGGATGAAGTCGAAGTCGGCGAAGGTGAACGCGTCGGCCGCGTCGCGGTGGCGCTGGACGAGGTCCTGCAGCGAGTGGAAGGTGCCTTCGGGCAGCTTGTCGAGGCGGCGGATCAGTTCGGGGCGGTACTCGGCGAGCTCCGGTTCGCTGTTGGGCAGGAGGTCGGAGACCGGGATCCGGCCGATGTGCCGCTCAAGCAGCCCAACTTCCTGCTCGCGGCGGGCGACCAGCTCGGGGTAGCGCTCCCGGAAGCCGTTGACGGTGAACGAGCGGCGGCGCTGCTGCATGCGCAGGGGGATCGTCCTGGCGCCGATCTTTTCGATGTAGTGCATGGACAGGGCCATGCCGTTGATATCGAGTTGCGGGGCGTTGCCGTCGGGCGTGGCGAAGGTGAACTCGTAGTCGTCCTCGAACTCCTTGAGCACTTGAGCCACCTCCACCAGGAAGAACCCGGTCGAGATCGACTTGACCTCGGCCGGCGCTGCCAGCGGCAGCCGGTGGCCGGACGAGATGATGATCAGTGCGCGACGCTTGGTGGTGGGCATTACGGGGCTCCCTTCAGTGGGCCTCGATGGCGTGGGCTGGGTGGGCCCGGTCGGCCCACGCCTGGTTGTGTTGCTGTTTGTTGTGCGGGACGAGTTGCTCGGACTACCGGCCGAGAGGCATCCGCAACGGGGTCGGCATGGTGCTTGCGGAAGCAGGGGATGTCGCATCCCGCTGGGGAAGGGCCTGCTGCCTGCGGGGGTGAGGGAGCCTGGGCGGGTGTGCCGCCCGGGCTCGCTCAGGTGTCGGCGGTGCGGTGACACTCCGTGGTGTGGGCGTGTCATGGCCCGCGGGCCGGGCGCTGCCTAGTTGCCTTCCGCGGCCTTGGACACGTGCGCCCACTCGGCCCAGGTGTCCAGGCGCTGCTGGTACACCGCGGGTATCCACTGGGTGGGCTGCTCGCCGAAGAACACGCGCAGCGGCGGCTCCTCGGCGTCGACGAGCGTGAGGATCGCGGACTTGAAGCCGATCGGCTCCGGGAGTACGACCTGCGCCCGCTGCGCGGCCATGTTCTCGTGCAGAGCCGCGTACGCGGGATGCGCGTCGGCGACGATGGCGGATGCACCGGACCAGTCGGTGGCGAAGCCGCCGGGTTCGACCAGGGTGACCTTGATGCCGAAGCCGGCGACTTCCTGGGCGAGTGCGTCCGTCATCCCTTCCAACGCCCACTTCGACGCGTGGTAGGCACCGAGGGTCGGGTACGCGATGATGCCGCCGATGGTCGAGATCTGGATGATGTGGCCCGCGCGCTGCTCGCGGAGGATCGGGAGGACCGCCTGCGTGACATGGAAGACACCGAACAGGTTCGTCTCGATCTGGTCGCGCAGCTGCTGCTCGGTGATCTCCTCGACCGTTCCGAAGAGCCCGTAGCCCGCGTTGTTGATGACGACGTCGATCCGCCCGAACTTCTTGTGCGCGGACTTCACCGCGGCGAACACCTGGTCGCGGTGGGTGACGTCGAGCTCGACCGGGAGGACGGCGTCGCCGTACTGCTCGACCAGGTCACGCAGAGTGTCCGTGTTGCGGGCGGTCGCTGCGACCTTGTCGCCACGCTCGAGGGCGCCGAGGGCGAACTCGCGGCCGAAGCCTTTCGATGCGCCGGTGATGAACCAAACTTTGCTCATGATGTAGACCTTCTCTTCGTGTGGTGGGTGTGCCGCCCGGGCTCGCTCAGGTGTCGGCGGTGCGGTGACACGCCGTGGTGTGGGCGTGTCATGGCCCGCGGGCCGGGCGCTGCCTAGTTGCCTTCCGCGGCCTTGGACACGTGCGCCCACTCGGCCCAGGTGTCCAGGCGCTGCTGGTACACCGCGGGTATCCACTGGGTGGGCTGCTCGCCGAAGAACACGCGCAGCGGCGGCTCCTCGGCGTCGACGATCTTCAGGATCGCGGCGCCGACCCCCTCGGGGCCGGGTGCCTGGGCGGAGGCGCCCATCTCGGTCAGCGACGCGTACAGGGGGCCGTAGGTGTCCTGGCCGTGCGCGGTGGAGACCGCCGAGCTCGCGAAGTCGGTGGCAAAGGCGCCGGGCTCGATCAGCGTGACCTTGATGCCGAAGGGCGCAACCTCCTGGGAGAGGGCCTCGCTCATCCCTTCCAGCGCCCACTTGGAGGCGCTGTAGCCGCCGGTGCCGCCGAAGGTGGCCACCCCCATGGCCGAGGAGATCTGGACGATGTGGCCGCTGCCCTGCGCACGCAGGACGGGCAGTACCGCCTGGGTGACGTGGAAGACGCCGAAGACATTGGTCTCCAGCTGGTCGCGCAGCTCCTGCTCGCCGAGGTCCTCCACGGCGCCGATCAGGGAATAGCCGGCGTTGTTGACCACCACGTCCAGTCGGCCGAACCGCTCTGTGGCCGCCGCGACCGCCTCGAACACCTGGGGGCGGTCGGTGACGTCCAGTTGCAGCGGCAGCACCGCGTCACCGAACCGCTCGGCCAGGTCGGCCAGCGCCTTGGTGTTGCGGGCGGTGGCCGCGACCTTGTCGCCGCGCTGCAGGGCGGCCTCGGCGAACTGGCGGCCGAAGCCGCGCGAGGAACCCGTGATGAACCAGACCTTGCTCATGGAAACACTCCTACTCGAAACAACGTCTTACACGAAGACTGTAACTCTGCTTGAGACTCAGTCTCAAATTGAGATTTCGTGTATTCTTCGGGCATGAGTGACTCCGCCGCTACTCCCACCCGCTCCACGGCCAAGCCCGGGCTGCGCGAGCGCCAGCGCGCCACGATCCGGGCGGAAGTGACAGACGTGGCCCTCAGGCTCTTCGCCGAGCAGGGATTCGACCGGACGACCGTCGACCAGATCGCCGCCGAGGCCGGACTGTCGCGCGCCAGCCTGTTCCGCCATTTCGGCACGAAAGAAGACATCGTTCTGGCCGACCTGGACGAGATCGGCCGCCAGGTCACCGACGCGCTCGCCGCCCGGCCCGACGAGGAGCGGCCCTGGGAGGCACTGCGTCGGGTGTTCGACGTGATGACGCGGATGCTCGAGGCGGAACCCGAGCGGATGCTCAGCTATCTGCGGATGCTCCAGGAGACGCCGTCACTGCGCGCCCGGCACTTCGAGAAGCAGATGCACTGGCAGGAGATAATGGCCCCAGAGATCGCACGGCGACTGGGGGCCAGTCCCGGCCAGCTGGATGATCCCCGGCCGGCGGCCCTCGTCGCGGCCGCCCTCGCCTGCGCCGACGCGGCTTCGGCGGCGTGGGTGGCCTGCGAGGGAGCAGTTCCACTGACCGTGCTGCTCGACCGCGCCATGGGCGCATTCACCGACTAGCCGTTCTGCCCGCGCGCGTACCCACTCCGCCGTTCGCCGCCGTGCCGGGCGCCCATGCCGCCCGGCACCCGGCTCACTCCTCCGTACCGTCGTCGTCCTCGTCGAGACCGACCGCGTCGGGGTCACGCAGGGGCCGCAGGCCGCCTGCCGGGGTGGACGGGGTGAAGCTGTAGCGGCCGAGCACGTTGAGGTTCTTGTGCTTGAGCGGGGACAGCCGGGCGATGTCCTCGTCGCGGATCTCGTGGCCCTCGGCACGCAGCTGGGCGACCGCGGCGTCGATGTACTTCGTCGTCCACAGCACGACAGCGTTCAGCACCAGCCCCAGCGAGCCGAGTTGGTCCTCCATCCCGTCTCGGTACGCCTGGTGGATAGTGCCCCGCTTGCCGTGGCAGATGTCCCGGGCGAGGGTGTGGCGGGACTCCTGGACGCTGAGCTGCTTGCCCATCTGCCGTCGGTAGGTGTCATCGACCGGGTCGACGACCTGGAGCAGGTGCAGGGTCTTGGCAATGCGCCCGTACTCGGCGAACGCCTGCCCCAGAGGCGTCGGTCGTCCATGGTTGCCGAACATCCGCAGCAGGTCGTAGGCCCGCACCTGGTTGGTGACCAGGGAGCCGGCCACCTTCAGCATGTCCTCCCACTGGGTGGTCACCTTCTTCAGGTTCACCTTGTGCGTGCGGGCCAGGTCCGTCAGCGGCCCGTAGCCGCCGGTCTCGATCCCATCCATCTCTGCCCGCCAGAACCTCTGGTCGTCCAGGTCCTTGAACCGCGGGGAGAAGTTGTAGCCCAGGATCTTGAACAGGCCGAACACCATGTCGCTGTAGGAGGCGTTGTCGGTGGCGACCATCTCCGGCTTCACCCCGCCGTCCAGGTTCAGCAGGGCGTCCAGGATGTGCAGGGAGTCGCGGGGCGTGCCCGGGACGACCATCTGCCCGATGCCGAAGACCTGGTCGTTGACGGCGTTCAGCCAGGTGATGCCGCGCTTGAAGCCGAAGTACTTCGGATTCGGGGCGGTGCTGATGGAGCGGACCGGGACGACGAAGCGCAGTCCGTCGACGGAGGCGAGCAGCCCGTTGCCCCAGTGCGCCACGATCGGCACCTTCGCCTGGGCCTCGATCAGGGCGGCGTTGGCCGCGGCGATGGTGTCGGCCCGCAGGTAGTACTGGTCGACGTGGACCAGCCGGTAGCGGGTCAGCGCCTCGTGGCCGGGGTTGGTCACCGGGGTCATGCCGATGTTGCACGCCTCGCTCACCAGGAGCGCGACGACCGAGGTGGTGAGGTCCTTCATGCGGGTCTTGCCGTCGCCCAGGTGCACGAAGGCGTCCAGGAACCCGGTCCAGGAGTGCACCTCGAACAGCAGGTCCGGAAGGTCGATCTTCGGGAGCATCTTCTCCACCCGGCGCCGCAGCCAGGCCAGCGACTTGGGCACCCCGAGCGCCCCGAGCTTGTCGACGTTCAGCTTCGCGCGGCCGCCGCCCTCGGGTATCTCGATGCTGACCTTCGCATCCACGCCGGCCTCTTCGAGGCGTTCGGCCATCTGCTTCCACGCCGCGTCCAGCACCCGCACCAGCTGCGCCAGATGCTCCTCGACGGGTGCCTCCAGGCTCAGGCCCGCCAGCACGTCCTCGCGGACCGCCAGCCACGGCTTGCCGTCCAGCAGGCGGGCACGCGGGTTGCAGAAGCGGTGCGAGGGCGAAGCGAAGACGGCGCGGCTGACCAGCGCCCGGTACAGCTGCTCCAGCACGCACACCACATACGCGTCGCGGTCCACCGCGCCCAGCGGCAGGTCCTTGTTCGCGTATACCGCCTTGCGCCAGTACGGCGGCACCACCTTGTCGTCGACCTCCCGCTTCAGCAGCGGCTTCTTCGTCACCTGACGTCTGCTGAGTGCGGGCAGGCCCTTGACCGCGGCCAGGACCCGCTCCCCGGTCGGGGCCGCGCCGAGCATCTTGGTGCCGCCGAGCAGCGACAGGAACGGGCGCACCGTGTTGTAGCGGTTGGCCAGCGCCTCGCGGATCGCGATCTCCGCCGAGTCGTCGTCCTCCGGGACCAGGCTCGCCACGGTGGCGGCCGCGCTCCACAGCTGGGCCCGCGGCGCGACCTCCTCCAGGGCCTTCCACATCGCGGCCGCGTCCACCGCCTTACCGCTCTCCTCGATGTGCTCCAGCTCCTCCATGAACACCTTCGAGATACGGGCCGTGATGCGGGACGCCTTCTCCAGCTGCGGCAACGTGGAGAGGCGGTCCTTGTTCGTGAGCCGTTTCGCGGTGCTGAGCAGCTTGGTCGACATCAGCACCGTGAACAGCTCCAGCGCGTCGTCAATCGCCTTGGCCTCCAGGTGGCGCATCACCGCGGTCAACATCGCGGTGCGCTTAGGCTCAGAGGCCCGCTCCAGACTCGTCGCCTTCGACCCCAGGCCGTACCGGGCCAGCGCGGCGAGCCGGTTCGGCGGGAGCTTGTCCAGCTTCACCCGCCCCAGCCGGTACACGGCGATCTCGTCCACCCGCTCCAGCGCCCGCTTCATCGCCGTACCGGTGGTCTTCGTCGGCGGCCGGCGGAAGGTCTCCAAGTACGAGTACCGCCTGCCCTCCGGCGTCTCCAGCAGTGCCACCAGGTCGGCGGGCAGCGACCGGTCCGCCCGCCAGGCCGCCCTGGCGACCGTGGTGTGCAGGCGCTTGTCCGCGATCTCGCGGACCTCCGACACCTGCCGCGCCAGCACCGACACCCCGGGCAGCAGCACCCGGTGCTTCCGTAGCCAGCCCACCGCATAGTCGAACAGCGCCTTCGGCCCCTCCGAATGCGCGGTCCACGCCCGCCCGTGCAGGAACGTCCGGAACTTCCGCCCCCACTCCGGGTCGTCGTACTCGTGGTATTCGTACGCGTCCCGGATCTCCCACGCGTGCTCGTACGCGGTCTTCGGTCGCTCGGTGTACCGCTTCACGTCCGAGACGTCCTCGATGCCGAGCTGCTCGGCCAAGTGCTCCACCACCGGCCACGGCACGCCCAGCGGATCGTCCGGCAGGAACCTGCCGATGTAGCGCACCGTGCACATCTGCAGCGCGAAGCCCAATTGGTGGTACCGCGTACGCCGCAGCGCGATCAGGTCGCGGTCCCCGTCGTCCAGGAAGAAGAAGCGCTCCAACTCCGGGCGCGTCGGCTTCTCGACGAACTTTCCGTACGCCTCGGCTTGGTCATCCGTCAGAAATTCCACCGGCATGCGGCGGAGCCAACCACCCGCCGCTACAGACCGTGGATCTTTGGCCGAAGGGCTCCAGGAAGCAGACCACTCGTGCTAGAAGTTCACCGCTCACTGCTCAAGATCGTTCTCAGCGCCAACCGCTGTACCGATGTTCCCCGAGGCCGCTTTCGGGGCGTTCGCGGTAGAGCTCGTCCATGCTGCTTTCGGGGAGGTAGCGGCGGGGGAAGGCGATCCATTCGTCGTGCATCTCGAAGAGCACGGCAGTGACCAGCCGCAAGAGTGCTTCGTCGTTGGGGAAGACCTGGACGACGTCGGTGCGGCGCTTGATCTCTCGGTTGATCCGTTCCAGCGGGTTCGTCGACTGGATCTTCTTCCCGTGCCGGGGCGGGAAGTCCGCGAACGCGGTCAGGTCCTCCTTCGCGTCCAGAAGTATGGCTTTGACCTTGGGGAACTGGCTGCCGAGCATGTCGGCGACGGTGTCGAGCCGGGTGCGCACGAGGTCGGCGGTGGGCTGGGTGAAGATGGTGCGGATCGTTGCGGCGACCATCTCGCCGGAGTTCTTCTCGATCACGCCGAAGACGTTGCGCAGAAAGTGGACCCGGCAACGCTGCCAGGCGGCACCGAGCATGACCTTGCGGACCGCGGCGACCAGGCCGGAGTGCTGGTCGGTGACGACCAGGCGGACCCCGGACAGGCCGCGCTCACGCAGGGAGCGGAGGAACTCCTTCCAGAACGCCTCGCTCTCGCTGTCGCCGATCATCAGGCCCAGCACTTCGCGGTTGCCGTCTTCGGTGATGCCGGTGGCCACCACGACGGCCCGCGAGACGGTAGGGCGCGTCCAGGTAGACGTAGGGGAAGCGGACATGGTCCAGCGGGCGGGTGCGGAACGCGGTCAGCGGTTCGTCCAGCGCCACGCAGATCCGCGAGACCTCCGACTTCGAGATGCCGCTGTCCCCGCCGAGGGCTTTGACCGGGTCATCCACGCTGCGGGTGGAGACGCCGTGTACGTATGACTCCATGATGACGGCGTAGAGGGCCTGGTCGATGCGTCGTCGGCGCTCCAGCAGCGAGGGGAAGAAGCTGCCGGTGCGGACCTTGGGGATCTCCAGGTCGAGATTCCCGGCCAGCGTGGTCAGCACCTTCTCGCGGTGCCCGTTGCGGATGTTGGTCCGCGTGGGCGTGTGCTCGTTCCACTCCGCGCCGATGTGGGCACTCGCTTCGGCCTCGACCAGCTCCTGCACCATCCGCTCGGAGATGGCGCGGATCAGCTCGATTCCGTCGGTCGAGCGTAGTGACTCAAGGAGCCGTATCAGTTCGGACTGGGGACAGGGCCATCGTGCACTCCTCGTGGTTGAACTGGCTGTTCACCAAGGAGAGTTACGCGGTGGCCCACCCTCTGTTCAGGGAGTGACACTCACCCGTGGAAGTGCGCCCCGGGCAGACGCCCGCGCACTCCCGGCCGCTGATCCTCAACACCACGACGAGGACACCGTTGGCGAATTCGAGGGCGGTCACCAAATGACCTTGTGGCGGCGGGATGATGGCCGGAGCGGCGTGGGGGCGCGAGCGTGAGGTGATC
>NZ_JBIWLG010000027.1:0-30660 GCF_044766085.1 Streptomyces sp. NPDC102360
AGCCCCGCCGGCGATTGAGGCGCGGGGCCCGGGGCAGAGCCCCGATCTTTCAGCCCCGCCGGCGATTGAGGCGCGGGGCCCGGGGCAGAGCCCCGATCTTTCAGCCCCGCCGGCGATTGAGGCGCGGGGCCCGGGGCAGAGCCCCGATCTTTCAGCCCCGCCGGCGATTGAGGCGCGGGGCCCGGGGCAGAGCCCCGATCTTTCAGCCCCGCCGGCGATTGAGGCGCGGGGCCCGGGGCAGAGCCCCGATCTTTCAGCCCCGCCGGCGATTGAGGCGCGGGGCCCGGGGCAGAGCCCCGTGACGGTGACCTCACCTTTCGGCGAGCCGCCCGAGATCCGCCCCCACCTTCTGCAAAGCCCGCACCGCCGCGCGGATCGAGGGCCGCCGGTCCGCATCCGCGCGCCACACGACGTACACATGACGCCGCACCCTCTGCCGCACCGGCACCGTCGCCACACCCGCGGGCATCGGGTCGCGGCCGAGCAGCGGGACCACGCAGACGCCCAATCCGGCTGCCACCAGGGCGAGTTGCGTGTGTGTCTCCGCCGCGCGGTGGGCGATCTGCGGCTCGACGCCCTTGGCGCGCAGCGTGAACATCAGCCACTCGTCACAGAACTCCCCGCCACCCCACGTGATCCACTCGTCGTCGGCGAAGTCGGTGAGGTCGACCTCGCGACGATCGGCGAGAGGATGGTCGACCGGCATCGCGATATCGGTCGGATCATCGAGGATGTTGGCCTTGACCAGGCCCTCCGGCATCGGCATCGGCTTGTTGTACCAGTCCAGCACGACGGCGAGATCGAGGTCCCCGCGGATCACCTCGGCCACCGCGGCCTCGGGCTCCACCTCCTGTGACCGTACGCGCAGTTGCGGGTGCTCGGCGCGCAGCGCGGCGAGCGCGCCGGGGAAGAGGCCGCGGGCGGCCGTCGGGAACGCGGACAGCCGCAGCTCCCCCACGACCTGCCCGCGCTGCGCCTCCAGGTCGGACTGCGCCAGCTCGACCTGCGACAGGATGCGCGCCGCGTGCTCGGCGAGCAGCCGGCCCGCGTCGGTGAGCCGCACGCCGCGCCCGCGCTTGGCGAGCAGCTGCTGCCCCGCCTCGCGCTCCAGCTTGGTCATCTGCTGCGAGACGGCGGACGTGGTGACGTGCAGCCCCTCGGCCGCACCGCTCACCGACCCGTGCCGGGCCAGGGCATCCAGGACCCGCAGGCGCTCCAGGTTCAACATGTAAGCGATGCTAATCGGTACCCGGAAAACAATCTCGCTTGTGCTACGAAGATGTGGGAGCCAATCTGGACCCCATGAGCACGACGACCGCTTCCCGAGCCACTGCGGCTCCGTCCCCCACCGCCACCTCGCGACCGAGCCTCGACTGGCGCATCCGGTTCGGCGTACTCGCCCTCATCTGGGGCTTCAGCTTCCTGCTCATCAAGGTGGGCACAGAGGGCTTCGCCCCGTTCCAGGTCACGCTCGGGCGTCTGCTGTTCGGCGCGGCGGTCGTGCTCGCGGCCATGCTCGTGAAGCGTCAGCGACTGCCTCGCGGGGCCCGCACCTGGGGACATCTGGCGGTCGCGGCGCTCTTCCTCAACGCGCTGCCGTTCTCGCTCTTCGCGTTCGCCGAGGAGACGATCCCGTCGACACTCGCCGGGATCTGCAACGCGACGTCGCCGCTGTGGGGCATGGCGCTCTCGCTGGTCGCGCTCTCCGAGGACCGGCCCACGCGGCGCCGGGTCGCGGGCCTCGGCATCGGCTTCCTCGGCGTCCTGACCGTCCTCGGCGTGTGGCAGGGCTTCCACGGCCTGGACGTGGCGGGCACGGCGATGGCACTGCTGGCCTCGCTCTGCTACCCGATCGGCTGGATCTACGTCCGCCGCACGCTCGCGAACACGGGCGAGTCGAACGTGTCGATGATCGGGGGCCAGCTGTTGCTCGCCACCGCCCAACTGGCCCTTGTCACCCCGCTGTTCACGTCCTGGCCGACCCACTTCGCGATGGGTCCGCTGCTCGCGATCGCGGCGCTGGGCGCGCTCGGCACGGGTGTGGCGTTCCTCATCCAGTACGGGCTGGTGGCCGAGGTCGGACCGACGACCGCGCAAATGGTCACGTACTTCGTCCCGGTCATCGCCACGGCAGCGGGTGTCGCGGTCCTCGGCGAATCCCTCTCCTGGTCGACCCCGATCGGCGCGGCCATCGTTTTGGCGGGAGCGGCACTCACGCAGTCGCGCAGGCGGGCCCGGGGCTAGCGCCGCGACGCCTCCCCACGCCACGGGGCTCCGCCCCGGACCCCGCTGCTCAATCGCCGCAGGGGCTTAATAGTGCCGCGCCGCCTTGGGCAATCTGCCGCCTTGGGCGGCAGGGTGGGCAAGGCGGCACCACGGTGCAGCGCAACGAAAACCACAGGCCCGCCCCCGGCACGGCGAAGACCCCGGTGCCGCGCAACGAACCGCAGGCCCCGCCCCCGGAGCCCCCGTCACGCGTAGCGCCTCCGCGGACCCGACCCCACCGCCGCCGCCACGGCATCCGCCACCTCCCCGATCTCCCCCACCCCCAACCGGGACACGGTGATCCGCACCCCGGGAGCCGCCTCCATCCGGAACCGCGCCCCCGGCGCCACCGCCCACCCGGCGTGCAGCAACCGCGCCACCGCCCCGGTCTCGTCCGGCACCGGCACCCACACGTTCATCCCGCTGCGCCCGTGCGCCACCACCCCCCGCTCGGCCAGCGCAGCGACAAGCGCGTCACGCCGCCCCCCGTATGAGTCCGCGACGGCCACCGCGTCCACCGCCCCGGCCTCCCACAGCCCGGCCACGGCCCGCTGCGTGATGCGGCTGACCCAGCCCGGCCCGAGCCGCTGCCGACCCCGCACCCGGTCCACCGTGCCGGCGTCCCCCGTGAGCACGGCGAGCCGCAGATCGGGCCCGTACGCCTTGGCCACGGAACGTACGAACGCCCACTGCCGCGTGGCCCCGGCGAGCGGGTGCAGCGGCAGATCGACGATGCCGTGGCCGTGGTCGTCCTCGATGAGCAGGACCTCCGGGTGCGCGCCCAGGATCGCGCGCAGCGCCTTCGCCCGGCCCGAACCCACCGCGGCGCCGGTCGGATTCTGCGCCCGGTCCGTCACCACGATCGCCCGGACCCCCGCGGCCAGCGCCCGCTCGACGTCGTCCGGCAGCGGCCCCTCGTCGTCCACGCCGACCGGCACCGTCCGCAGCCCGAGCGCGGGCACGAGGTCGAGCATGCTGCCCCAGCCGGGGTCCTCCACGGCGACCGCGTCCCCCTGCTTGAGGTGCACGGCGAGCACCCGCTCGATGGCGTCGAGCGAACCGGACGTGACGGTGACGGGACCGTCCGGCACCCCGTCCGCGTCGAAGTCGGCCCGCGCGCGGCGCACGAGACCCGGCTCCAGGGAGTCGTCCCCGTACAGCACCGGCTCCTTGTCGGCGAAGGCCGCGGCCGCCGTGAACGCCTCCACCAGCGAGGGCAGCAGGGCGGTGTCCGGATTGCCGTCCGACACGTTCCGCACCCCCTCCGGCACGTCCACACGGATGGCCTCGCGCGCGGTGATGACCGGTTTCGGGCGCACCCGGCTGCCGCGCCGCCCGGCCGTCTCGATGACCCCGCGCTCACGCAGCGACCGGTACGCGGCCGCGACCGTATTCGGGTTCACCCCGAGCTGATCCGCCAACTCCCGCATGGGCGGCAGCGGTTGGCCCGGCTCCAGGTCCCCGGCGATGACCGCGCGCTCGACGCTGGCGCGGATCTCTGCTGCGCCGCGCCCGCTGATCCGATACTCTCCTAGCACAAACAGCATTATGTACTAGTGCAATGGAGTTCGCAACATGAGCGTCACCCAGGAACAGTCAGCCGCCTCCTACGCGCCCACGGAGCGCACGATCCCGACCCGCGCCAAGGAGCGTGCGGCGTACGACCACGCCCTGGTGCACTCGATACTCGACGAGACCTACCTCTGCCATCTCGGCTTCGTCCGCGACGGCGCCCCCGTCGTACTGCCCACGCTGTACGCCCGTATCGGCGGGCGGCTGTACGTCCACGGCTCCACCGGCTCGCGCCCCCTGCGCATGGCGGGCGACAAGGAGCAGCAGGACCCCGGCCTGCCGGTCTGCGTGACCGTGACCCACGTGGACGGCCTGGTTCTCGCCCGCTCCGCCTTCCACCACTCCATCAACTACCGCTCCGTGGTGGTGCACGGCACAGCGCACCAGGTCACGGACACCGAGGAGAAGCGGCTCGCCCTGGACGCGGTCGTCGACCACGTGGTGGCGGGCCGCGCCGCCGACTCGCGGGCCGCGAACGCCAAGGAGCTCGCCGCGACGGCCGTGCTCCGCATCGACCTCTCCGAGGTCTCGGCGAAGGTCCGCGCGGGCGGCCCGAACGACGAGCCCGAGGACATGGATCTGCCGCACTGGGCGGGCGTGGTCCCGGTACAGCGCGGCTACGGTGAGCTGCTCCCCTCGGACGACCTCGCCGACGGCATCGACGTTCCGCCGTACCTCAAGGGGCTGTGATGCTGATCCACCCCTGGGACGCGGCGCGCGACACGGCCGAGTGGCAACAGTGGCTCGCCGCCCACGACTTCGGCCAGCTCGCTGTCAACGGCCTCGCCGGCGAACCCCCTTTCGTACAACCCATGCACTTCGCGTACGCCCCTCAGGGCGCGGGCGAGTACGGCGAGGTGGTCGCCCACCTCGCCCGCCCCAACCCCCTGTGGTCCGCACTCGACGCGAACCCGGAGGTTTTGCTGAGCGTCGTCGACGACTACGCCTTCGTGCCGGGCCCCTGGCAGGCGCCGCCCGACGTCCTGCCGGAGCACGGCACGCCGACCAGCGTCTACGCCGCCGTCCAACTCCGCTGCACCGCGCGCGTGGTGGACGATCCGCAGGAGAAGGCCGAGCTCCTCAACCGGCAGGTGGGCCACTTCCAGCCGCCCGGCCTCTCGGTGCCGGTGGCCGCGGGCGAGGCACCGTACGGCCGGATGCTGCCGGGCATCCGGGGCCTGCTCCTCGAGGTGACCGACGTACGGGCCAAGTTCAAGTACGCGGGTCACAAGCCCGAGGAGGTCCAGGACAAGATCGCGGCGGGCCTCGCCGGTCGCGGCGACCCGCGCGACGCCGCCGCCCTCGCCACGCAGCGACGACGGCGTCACCAATCCGCGTAGCGGGGCGGGCGGCTGGAGATCAGTTCGTCGACCGGGCCTCCGCCGCGGCGAGGCCCGTCACCGCCGCCAGCATCAGGGCGGTGCCCGCGACGGTCGCCGCCGTGAGCTCCTCGCCGAGCAGCGTGACCGCGATGACGGCAGCGCCGACCGGTTCGAGCAGCATGATCACGGAGACGGTGGCGGAGCGCACCACCGCCGCGCCCGCGAAGTACAGGGCGTACGCGAGCGCGGTCGGCACGGAGGCGATGTACGCCAACAGGCCGAGCACGACGAGGTGGTGGCCGGTGTGCGGCACCAGGCCCTCGACCGCGCCGAGCGGCAGCAGCGCGAGCGAGGCGACCGCGAACGTGCCCACGGTCGTGCCGACCCCGCCCCCTCCCCCGCCGTGCCGGCCGAACCACCGCGTGAGCAGCGTCATCACGGCGTACCCGGTGGCGGAGAGCAGCGCCCACCCCACTCCGAGCGGGCGCACCGCCGCCCCGCCACCGCCGAGGACGAGGACCGCGAGCCCGCCGAGCGCCCCGGCCACGGACAACAGCCCGCCCACGCCGAGCCGTTCCCCCAGCAGCACGCGCGCCCCGACCGCGATGAGCACGGGCCCTGCGCCGAGCGCGACCACGGTGCCGACGGCGAGCCCGGTCGCCTGCACCGCGGCGAAGTAGGCGGTCTGGAACACGGCGAGCGAGAGCCCGAGCACACCGAGCCGGACGGCCTTGCGGCCCCTCGTCTCGTACGACACGGGGGCAGGCCCGCACCGCAGCGCCCGCACGACGACCAGCAGCACGAGCCCGCCGACGCAGCGCCAGAACGACAGGGCGGCGGGCCCCAGACCACCGACCCGGAACACGAGCGAGGCGGCGGCGCCCGCGGTGCCCCAGGCGGCACCGGCGACGACCAGGTACACCAGCCCGCGGGCGACCGGCAGTTGACGTACGGCCCCAGAAGCGGGCCCGGATACGGGCCCAGAAGCGGAACCGGCAGCGGAGCCGGATACAGAAGCAGAATCAGCAGGCGCGACTGCGCCCGCCTTGACGACACGCGACACGTGACACTCCACGGAGAACGGCCCTCCGCCGGAAGCCGGGAGGGGGCCAGGAACACGGACCGTCGTGAGCGGACGGCCGCGTCCCTCCGGGAAGCGCCGCCCGCGGCAGGGCAAGCACGGCGCCGGGGAACACTTCAGGCAGCACCGCTTCGACCGGCACCTTCAGGTGGCGGTCCCACGGTGGCGTGATCCCCGGTCGACCGGGCCCGGCCACGACGGCCGGGCAGCCCTCAGCCGGCCGGGGGCGGAAGGACGAGTGCGCATGCGTGCATGTCCCGCAGCCTAGAGAGCCCCGCCGGAGCGCGACAACGCATTTTCCGGCGCGACGTCGGACGGGGCCGGCGGCCGCGCGGCCGGCCTCGACGACTGTGCGATGAGTGCCCCGACCAGGACCATCGCCCCGCCGAACAACTGCGGCCCCGACAGGTGCTCCCCGAGCATCACCCAGGCGAGGACGGTCGCGACGACCGCCTCCAGGCAGGCCACGACCCCCGCCACCTGAGGCGAGAGGAGGCGCACCGACACCACACCGGTGAGGTACGCGACGACCGTGGCGAGCAGCACGATCCAGCACAGCAGCAGCCACGCGGGCACGGCCGTGCCGTCCATGGAGGCACTGCCCGCGAGCACCGACCAGTCCATGCCCCAGGGGCGGGCGATGACGGTGAGCAGCACGGCGCCGATGAGCAGCCCGTACGCGATCACACCGAACGGGTCGGGCACCTCGGCACCGGACTCCGCCGCGTCACCACCGTGGTCGGACAGGACGAAGTAGCCGACCTGACAGCAGGCCGCGCCGAGCGCGAGCAGCAGGCCGAGCACGTCGAAGCCGAGCCCCGACCACACCTCGACGACACAGGCGAGGCCGGCCACGGCGATCACGACGCCGAGCGCGGCGGCGCGCGTCACGGGCTTGCGCTGCACGAAGCGGACCCAACCGAGTACGAGCGCGGGCGCCAAGTACTCGATGAGCAGGGCGACACCGACGGGGATGCGGGAGATCGCGGCGAAGTAGCAGGCCTGCACACCCGCCACCGCGAGCAGCCCGAACCCGGCGAGCAGCGCGGGCCTGCGCAGCACGAGCGCACGGTGCCGCCAGGCGACGGGCAGCATGACCAGGGCGGCGCCCGCGACGCGCAGCCACACCACGTGGAGCGGGTCCAGCCCCGCCTCGATCAGTGGTTTGGCCGCCACCCCGGAACCGCCGAACGCGAGCGCGGAGAGGAGGGCGAGGCCCATTCCCATGCCGCGCCCGCGGGTTGCCTGCTTCCCCGAAGACCCCATCGACTCGTGCACCGGCACATCATGGCAGGGCGCGTCAGGACCGTCATCCCCATTGACCCCTGTCTCACGGGATGGACGCGGGCAGCGTCAGCGGACCAGCCGTGTCAGTGGACTGGCCCCGTCAGTGGACCGGCCGTGTCAGCCGAGCCGCCGGCGCAGCCCCGCCACATCGACGCCCGCCCGGCCGAGCACCTCGACCGCCCGACACTCCGTGTCCGCCGCGAGCGCGGCGAGCACGTCGACGCCGCGCGCCCGCTCCTCCCCACGCGCCGCGGCCCGCTCCACGCCCGCCTCCATCGCGGCGGCCGCGACCGGCGACCAGCCGGGTGCGGAGCGTACGAGGGGGACGGCTCCGGAGTCCTCCACCGAGCCCTGCCAGCGCAGCCCGTACCCGATGCTGCGCTGCACGAGATAGCCGAGCAGCCGCGCCACCTGCGCGCCTTCCGGAAATGCGCCGCGCACGTCGGGGTCCGCCTCGAGGAGGGAGTGCAGCAGGTGCGCGGTGTCGATCTGCTGGTCCCCGTCCCGGACCGCGCGGCGCCGGGCGCCCGCGACGACCGCCGCGAGCTCGTCGCTGAGCTGGGCGTCTGCCTCGGGCGGGGTTGAACTATGCACACACATAACCCCATCAGGACCGGTCGAAAGGAACATCCACGGTGAGGAGCATTCTTTTGTCCGACACAAGTTGGGCACTGATCATGAACGTCTCCTCCTTACGGATGAGATCGAGCCATCGGCCCCCGAGGGGATCCCGAAGGGGCCGGGCACCTCGACCCGGAACTGACGGGTCATCAGTATTGAATGTTCGAGGCCACGCGGCTACTTTCCGCGACGACGCGTCATCGAAGCCCGTCACGGCTCTCGACTCAAAGGGGTGGCCACATGGCCGAAGTCAGCGCGGAAGCACGCATGGAAGCGCCCACGGAGAAGGTCTGGGCGCAGCTCACCGACTTCTCTTCGTACGGGAAGTGGAACGCCACCCACACCGACTTCCCGAAGGGCGGTCCCGCCTCACTGGAAGTGGGCGGACAGTTCGAGGAGAACATGAAGCTGATGGGCTTCCCGGCGGAGATCACCTGGACCATCGAGGAACTCGAGACCGCCCGAACCTTCGCCATCAGGGGCAAGGGCCCCATGGGCGTGAACCTGTTCATGCACTACTCGCTCGCACCGGACGGCGACGCGACCACGGCCCGCATCAAGGGCGAGTTCACCGGTGCGGCTGTCTCGCTGATGGCAGGCAAGCTCAAGGACTCGGCGACGGCCGCGCTCGACGAGTCGCTGCGCAAGCTGAACGGACTCGTGACCTGACCCTGTCCGTTCGTACGTACTACGTACGTACGCGAAGAGGCGCCCCGCACCTGTAGGTGGTTCGGGACGCCTCTTCCGTGCTCTGTGGCCTGTCCTGGCCCGCACGGGACTCAGTCCTCGTCGGCGAGGATCAGGTACAGCTTCTTGCGCGCGTCATTGATGACGGAGAGCGCCTTCTCGCGCTGCTCCTTGCTGCCGGTCTTCCAGACCTGGCCGAACGCCTCCATCAGGCCGAAACCGGCCTGCCGGATCTCGTTCATGGCCTCCCAGTCGACGCCGCGACCGGCCTCCTCCCAAGGGGCGTCGGGCCCCTCTTCGGCGGCGGTACGGCCGTCGTCGGTGAGCGAGAAGAGCTTCTTGCCGCCCTCGCTCGCGCTGGCGATCAGACCCTCGTCCTCGAGCAGCTGCAGCGTCGGGTAGACCGAGCCGGGGCTCGGCTTCCACGCGCCGCCGCTGCGCTCGGCGATCTCCTGGATCATCTCGTAGCCGTGCATCGGCCGGTCCTGCAGCAGGGCCAGGATCGAGGCACGCACGTCACCGCGCCGCGCCCGTCCGCGAGGTCCGCCACCGCGACCGCCGCGCCCCCAGGGGCCGGGGCCACCGGGGCCGCCGAAGCCGGGCCCGAAGGGCCCGAACGCCGCACGCCGGCTCTCGAAGCCGCCACGCTCGAATCCGCCCCTGCCGTGCTGGCCGGGGCCGAAATTTCCGTGTCCGTGTTCATGTCCGTGGTTACGCATGGGAATCAGTCCTTTCACAACTGATCGCGGGTTTCATTGAACGCGATCATCAACCGATCGCGATGCCTCAACGATATATCGGGACTGTTCGGATGGCAAGCCCCCGAGTGCTTCAGGAAGTCAGGCCAGCCGCACCGGATTGGCCTTGGCCGGTTGTCAGTGGCCTCAACTACCGTCTCTGACATGCGTATTCGTATCGTCGACGCCTTCACCGACCGGCCCTTCGCCGGCAACCCCGCCGGCGTCCTGCTCCTGGACGCCTTCCCCGACGACGCCTGGCTGCAGAGCGTCGCCCTTGAGGTCAATCACGCCGAGACCGCCTTCGCACACCCTCTGCCCGAAGGTGGCGATGCCGACTGGGCGCTGCGCTGGTTCACGCCCGCCACCGAGGTCGACATGTGCGGGCACGCGACCCTGGCCACGGCCCACGTACTGCACTCGACCGGGGTGACGCGCGGGCCCGTGCGGTTCGCCACGCGCTGCGGCGTGCTCGTGGCCACGCCGGGCGAGGACGGTTCGCTCACCCTCGACTTCCCGACGGCTCCGCTCACCGAGGAGCCCGCCCCCGCGGGGCTCGCCGAGGCCCTCGGCACCGATCCGCTCTCCGTGCACGACACGGGCCCGTCCGTCGGCGACCTGGTCGTAGAGCTCACCGACGAGAAGACCTTGCGGGCGCTCACCCCCGACCACAAGGCGCTCGTGGGCCTCTCCCGGCGCGGCATCATCGCCACCGCCCGCGCCGAGGACCCCTCACGGGGCTATGACTTCGTGTCGCGCTGTTTCTTCCCGGGTCTCGGCATCGAGGAGGACCCGGTGACCGGGAGCGCGCACACGGCACTCGCCCCGTTCTGGGCGGCGCGCCTGGGCAGCGAGGAGCTGACCGGGCTGCAGGCCTCCGCCCGCAGCGGTCTCGTAGGCGTCGCCCTGCGCGGTGAGCGCACGCTCCTGACCGGCCGCGCGGTCACGACCATCGAGGGCGAACTGCACGCATGACAGTGGCTACGCGGTGGGCAGCCAGTCCACCTTGCCCGCCAGCACGGCGTATCCGACGAACGCCCCGATGTCCAACAGGGAATGGGCCACCACCAGTGGCCCGACCCGTCCCCACCGCCGATACAGAAAGGCGAAGACGACGCCCATCGCGAGGTTCCCGAAGAACCCGCCGATGCCCTGGTACAGGTGGTACGAGCCGCGCAGCACCGACGACGCGACGAGCGCCGTCCCCGGCGTCCACCCCAACTGCCCGAGCCTGCGCAGCAGGTACCCGACGACGATGACCTCTTCCAGTACGGCGTTCTGCACCGCCGAGAGGATCAGCACCGGGTACTTCCACCACACGTCGGGCAGCGCCTCCGGCACCACCGTGAGGTTGAAGCCGAGGCCGCGTGCGGCGAGGTAGAAGGCGATCCCCGCGCTGCCGATGACGGCGGCGACCGCGGCGCCCCGGCCCGTGTCGAACCACGGACGCTTCCGGTCGAAGCCGATCGTGCGCATCCCCTCGCCCTCCCTGAGCAGGAAGTGCGCGACGAGCGCGACCGGCACGAGGGCGCTCGCGATGCCGAACAGCTGCCAGGCGAGGTCGAGCCACGGACGGCCGGGCGCCGCCGAGGCGTTCAGGGTCGCCGCCTGGTCCTTGAGACCGCCGGGTTTCGTGACAGAGCCGACGAAGCTGATGAGTGCGGACACACCGCTCGCACCGAGCGAAAGCCCCAGAACGAGCAGCGTCTCGTCCCGCAAAAAGCGCCGCGAGAGCCGCCCTTCGGGAGAAGAACCGGGCATCGGTTCCGCCTCCACCTGCACACCTGCCTCCAGTTGGTAAATCCCGCCGCATCCGTCACAGCGCCCCGCTAGGGTCTCGAATGCAGGTACGAAGATCGCGTGCGACAGGCCGAGGGGGCCGAGGCGACGCAATTCGGCGCACCGCTCCCCTCCGCCGCTTATACCGCAACTGCCTTTGTGGCTCAGGGAGGGGTTCCACCGCCATGGGACGTCACAGCAGCATGCCCGACGAGTACGGGACGGCCGACGCCGCACCCCGTCCCCGCTCGCGCGGGCGCACCGTGGCCCTCGCGACCGCCCTCGTCGTCGTGGTCGCGGCGGGCACGGCCGCGGTGTTCCGCCCCGAGCTGCTCGGCCTCGGCAGCGGATGCGGGGACGAGGTCCATCTCGATGTGGTCGCCTCCCCCGACATGGCCCCGGCGCTGCGCGAGGCGGCGGAGCACGCCCGCCGCGAGAAGCTCACCTCCGACGGCAACTGCCTCGACGTCGCCGTCACCGCGCGCGACGCGTACAAGGTCGCCGACACCCTGCGCGCGGGCAAGAGCGCGGCGGACTTCCAGGTCTGGGTGCCGGACTCGGACGTCTGGGTGCAGCGCGTCACCACGGGCACCGGGGACACCAAGGTCACACCGGCCGGCAACGTCGCCTCTTCACCGATCGGCGTGGGCATGGTTCCCACGGCCGCGAAGTCCTTCGGCTGGCCGCGAAAGACGTACACGTGGGCCCAGTTGACGGGCGCAGCCATGCAGGACGACAAGCTGCGCCTGGGCGCCGCCGATCCCGCCCGCAGCGCCAGCGGACTGCTCGCGCTCACCAAATTGGCCGCCGCGTCCAAGAAGGGCGACGGCACCCAGGCCGCTTCCATGGCCAAGAGTCTCTCGCAGCGCACGTCCGACAGCGACGCGCAGCTCATGGACACGGTGCCGCGCGACGACTCCGGCACCGAGCAGGGCAACCCCAAGCGCAACGAGGCGCTGATCCTGTCCGAACAGGCCGCGTACGCGCACAACAAGGAGGCGGGCGACGCGGGTTCGGTCGACCTCTTCTACCCCAAGGACGGCTCCCCTGCCCTCGACTACCCGTTCTCGCTGGTCGGCGAGGACCGGCTGAGCACCGACGAGAGCCGGGCGGCCGTGCGCTTCATGACGCTGCTCGGCGCCCCCGAAGGCCGCTCGATCCTGGAGAGGCACGGCTTCCGCACGGACAGCGGCCGGTCCCCCGCGACGGTCGTCTCACGGGCCGGCGGCCGCTCCCCGCAGCCGTACGCGCGCGTGGCGGCCAAGGCGCCCACCGAGGAGCAGCTCGAGGAGACCCTCGGGATGTGGACGATCACGGTGCAGAGCGCCCGCATCACGACGGTCGTGGACGCGTCGGCCTCGATGGGGAACATCGTGCCCAGCCGCGGCGAGTCACGCATGGAGGTGACGAAGGCGTCGATGCTGGCGGCCCTCTCCACGTTCACGCCCGAGGACGAGATCGGCCTGTGGGAGTTCGCCACGTTCCTCGACGGCGACCGCGACTACAAGAAGCTCGTACCGACCGAGCGCCTCGGCGACCACGTCGGTTCCGGCACCCGGCGCGACCGCCTGTCGGCCGCTTTCACCGCGCTGCAGCCGGTGCCCGGCGGGGCGACGGGCCTCTACGACACCACGCTCGCGGCCTACAAGGAGGCCACGTCCTCGTACAAGAGCGGCAGGTTCAACGCCGTCGTGGTGGTCACGGACGGTGTCAATGAGGACCAGGGGTCGATTTCCCGCGAGAGCCTGATCAAGAAGCTGGAGAGCCTCACCGACCGCGACCGCCCCGTCCCGCTGATCGTCATCGCCGTGGGGCCCGACACCGACAAGCGGGAGGTCGAGCAGGTCGCCGAGGCGACGGGCGGTTCAGGACACCAGGTCAGCGACCCGGCGGACATCCAGCAGGTCATCCTGAAGGCCATCATCGAGGCGGGCGCCAAGGGCAGCTGAACCGGCCGGTCGCCTTCCACTCACCCCAGCGGAACGGTCGGCTCCGGCAGCCCGACCGGCCAGTTGTGCACCGGCTCGCCCCCGTGCATCAGCTCGCAGTACCGGCGCGTGGTCGCCGCGAGCGCCGCGTCCCGCGCCAGACCGCTCTCCAGGGCCCGGTGATACGTCGCCGACTGCCACGCCGCGCCGTTCATCCGCAGCCGGCACCGCTCCTCGATCACTCCCAGATACCGGTCCCTGTCCGCCGGTTCGACTCCCCAGGCATCGAGCCCGGCCGCCGCGATCGGCAACAGCTCGTCCCGTACGAGGTGCACGGCCGGCACCCGCTCCGTACCGCCGAACCGGCCCCTTCGCGGCCACTCCAGGCGCGCGTCGATGCCGTACCGGCAGGCGGTGTCGAAGTTGCGGGCGGCCGCGGCGAAGGGCAGCCGCGACCACACCGGCCGGGACTCCTCGGCGAGGGCGCGGACGACGCCGTAGTAGAACGCGGTGTTGGCGATGACATCCGTGACGGTGGGCCCCGCGGGCAGCACCCGGTTCTCGACGCGCAGGTGCGGCACGCCGTCCGCGACGCCGTACACGGGGCGGTTCCAGCGGTACACCGTGCCGTTGTGCAGGACGAGTTCGGCGAGGCTCGGGGTGTCGCCCTTGGCGATGACGTCGAGCGGCCGCTCGTCGTCGAGGATCGGCAGCAGCGGGGGAAAGTACCTCAGGTTCTCCTCGAAGAGGTCGTACGCGGAATCGATCCAGCGCTCCCCGAACCAGGTGCGGGGCCGCACGCCCTGCGCCGCGAGCTCCGGTGGCCGGGTGTCCGTGGACTGCTGGAACAGCGGTGGCCGGGACTCCTGCCAGAGCTCACGGCCGAACAGGAAGGGCGAGTTGGCGCCGAGCGCGATCTGCACGGCGGCCACCGCCTGCGCCGCGTTCCACACATCGGCGAAACGCCCCGGCGTCACCTGGAGGTGCAACTGCACGGACGTGCACGCGGCTTCGGGCGCTATCGAGGAGGACGTGCAGGTCAGCCGCTCGACACCGGCGATGTCGAGCGCGAAGTCCTCGCCGCGCGCGGCCACGATCCGGTCGTTGAGCAGGGTGTAGCGGTCGACGTCCGACAGGTTGGCCGAGACCAGGTCGTCCGTGCTCAGCGTCGGCAGAATGCCGATCATCACGATGCCCGCGTCGACCTCGTTCGCCTTCCGGTGCGCATATCCGAGCCCCGTGCGCAGCTCCTCGGCGAGCTGGTCGAGAAAACGGCCGCCGAGCCGGTGCGGGGCAATGTTCACTTCGAGATTGAACATCGCGAGTTCGGTCTGGAAATCACGGCTCGCGATGCGCTCGAGAACTTGCGCATTCATCATTCTCGGCAGCCCGTCGGGCCCGGCGAGATTCAGCTCGATCTCCAGCCCCATGAGATTCTGCGGACGGTCGAAGCGCTTCTCGTCCAGCAGTCGCCCGAACCCCTCCAGGCACTCCCTCAGCTTCTCCCGATAGCGCCGCGGATCGGCCAGACCGACCGTCCCCGCAACGACCTTCTCCCCCATGGAAGCGTCCCTCCTCGCACGGGCGACCCGTTGATGCACCGTCCCGGCCGCGTGTCACGGTGGATGATGCCCCGGCAATGAGATCCATAACGCCCCGCGCGCACCCACGGAGCAGTACCCTCGGTGCGGTTACCCGCGGGCACATTCCTCAGGCATGCGGCCGACCACGCATTCCGACGCTTGCGGCCCTGGTCATAAACGCCGACAAGAACACGCCGACCGCTCGGCCGAAAGACGCCGAGGTCACACACGGCGAGCCCCTCAGAAATGGGGAGGATAGCCACAAAACCCCAGGGGAACCCCGCCCGAATAGCACCTTGCGAAATACGGGCGGCATGGTAGCGGAAACACTCCGTGAACACGCATCGTATAAACTCCGCTGACGAGACCGAGAGTTGGCGCCCGCGGTCCGGATTCGGACCGGACCCCCGCCCCCTCTGTCCCGTGTACCCCTTGTGCACCGCAGCAGACAGCGTCGTCCGCTCGTCCCGCACCACCCTCGCATCACATGCCTGTCGAATGAGAGGCGACCCACCATGCCGCTGTACGTCCCGCCGGCTCCCGCGCCCGCCCTGCGCAGTGTCCTCACGGCCCTCGGTTCCCCCACCGCCGTCCGCGAGGCACGCACCCCGTCCCTGCGCGCCGCACAGGGACCCGCCACCCCTGAACTCCCGCTGCCGCTCCATGTGTTGGACCACATCACCGAGACCACCGGTCCCTCCAGGGCCCGCCTGACCGGCTGGCGCTTCCTGATCCGCTGCGGGGAACGCGCGGTGGCGGCGGCCGACACCATGCTCACGCCGGACGGCTGGGCCTTCTCGCACTTCTTCGAGGGCCCCTACATCAGGTCCACCGAACGGGCCCTGCGTCAGGCGGAGTCGCTGCCCCAGGCCTACCAGCCGCGGCTGCTCTCGGTGCCCGAGCTCTACATGCTCACGCTGTGGCTGCACGGCGAGCGCACCGCGGACCCGGCGAGCGGCCAACCGGCGGCCGACGACATCCTCGTCCCGCTCGCACCAGCCCCGCCCGGCATCGCCCCGCACCGCCCGCACCGGGTGGCCGAACTCCTGCCGGTCCTCACCCACCGCCTGACGCCGGCCCCGGCCGCCGCCGGACTGCTCGCCTGACCGACCGGGGCCCGCCGACGGCCCCTGTCGCCCGCACCTGTGCCCCGCACCGCCCGCCGTCCGGTCGCGGGGCACAGCTCTGCCCGAGCGGACTAGCCCGTACCGACCACTCCTAACCACCCGAAGGGAGAGTGGAGTTGGACTGAACCGTCCGCACGGGTGATGCGTCTCCAACCCATAAGGACCGCTGCAAGGAAATCCCTGCGGATTGACGCCCACAGGGCAACACTGGGTTCCAGAACTCACGAAATCGGGGGGCGGCCATGAACAAGCCTTCAAGCCGCAGCACGACAGGCACCACCAGCACCGCCAGTACAGCAAGCACCGTGAGTACAGCAAGCACCGTGAGTACAGCAAGCACCGTGAGTACAGCAAGCACAGCCCACGTCATCGAGATCACTTCGCAGCGAAAGATCCCATCCATGTGCCAGCACCAGCCAGCCTGCCCGACAGCGGAATCCGAGGACAGGGAAGCCGCGCTTCCTGTGGCTCACCATCCCGAGCAGGGGTGGAGCCTCCTCTGCAACGGGGTCCTGCTCTTCGAGGACACCGGCGAGCTGCTGCCCAGTGGCAGGATCATCGCCCCGCACCGCCCACTGGGCACGGTCGTGACGGCGGCGTAGGGATCAGCTGAGCAGGACTGCGCGACCCGTGGCCGCGCAGTCCCGAGTGGATCAGCCCTCGTAGGCGTCGAGCGGCGGGCAGGAACACACCAGGTTCCGGTCGCCGAACGCCTGGTCGATACGCCGCACCGGCGGCCAGTACTTCTCCGAAGCGACCACCCCGGCCGGGAAGACACCTTCTTCCCGGCTGTACGCGTGCTCCCAGTCGCCGCCGAGCATCCCGGCCGTGTGCGGAGCGTTCCGCAGCGGGTTGTCCTCGGCCGCCCACTCGCCGGAGGCGACGCGCTCGATCTCGCCGCGAATCGCGATCATCGCGTCGCAGAACCGGTCGAGCTCCCCGATGTCCTCGCTCTCGGTGGGCTCGATCATGAACGTCCCAGCGACCGGGAACGACATGGTCGGCGCGTGGAACCCGTAGTCGATGAGCCGCTTGGCGACATCGTCGATGCTCACGCCGGTCGCCTTGCTGAGCGGCCGCAGGTCGATGATGCACTCGTGCGCGACGAGCCCGCCCGGACCGTTGTAGAGCACCGGGAAGTGCGGCTCGAGCCGCTTGGCGATGTAGTTCGCGGAGAGCACGGCCACCTGCGTGGCCCGCTTCAGCCCCTCGCCGCCCATGAGCCGCACATACGCCCAGGAGATCGGCAGGATTCCGGCGGAGCCCCACGGCGCCGCGGAGATCGGGCCGACACCCGTCTCGGGGCCCGCGGCCGGCTGCAGCGGGTGGTTCGGCAGGTACGGCGCGAGGTGCTCGCGCACACCGACCGGGCCGACGCCCGGACCGCCGCCGCCGTGCGGGATGCAGAACGTCTTGTGCAGGTTCAGGTGCGAGACGTCGCCGCCGAAGCGGCCCGGCTTGGCGAGCCCCACCAGCGCGTTGAGGTTGGCGCCGTCGACGTAGACCTGGCCGCCCGCGTCGTGCACGGCGGCGCAGATGTCGGCGACGTGCTCCTCGAAGACGCCGTGCGTCGACGGGTACGTGATCATGAGGACGGAGAGCTGCTCGGCGTACTGCTCGATCTTGGCGCGCAGGTCCTCGATGTCGACCTCGCCGTCGTCGGCGGTCTTCACGACGACGACCTTCATGCCGGCCATCACGGCGCTCGCCGCGTTCGTGCCGTGCGCGGAGGACGGAATGAGGCAGACGGTCCGCTGCTCGTCGCCGTTCGCGCGGTGGTAGCCGCGGACGGCGAGCAGACCGGCGAGCTCGCCCTGCGAACCGGCGTTCGGCTGCAGCGACACCTTGTCGTAGCCGGTGACCTCGGCGAGCCGCTCCTCCAGCTCACGGATGAGCGTCAGGTAGCCCTGCGCCTGCTCGGCGGGGGCGAAGGGGTGCAGCTGGCCGAACTCGGGCCAGGTGACCGGCTCCATCTCCGTCGTCGCGTTGAGCTTCATCGTGCAGGAGCCCAACGGGATCATGCCGCGGTCCAGCGCGTAGTCGCGGTCGGCGAGCGCCCGCAGGTAACGCAGCATCGCCGTCTCGGAGCGGTACTGGTGGAAGACGGGGTGCGTCAGGTAGTCGTCCTCGCGCAGCAGCCCGCCCGGCAGCGTGTCCGCCGCCTCGGCGTCCAGGGCCTCGATGTCCGCCTCGACACCGAACGCGCTCCATACGGCGCCCAGTTGGGCTCGCGTGGTGGTCTCGTCACAGGCGAGCGAGACGTGATCGGCGTCCACGAGGCGCAGGTTCACGCCACCTTCGCGCGCGGCGGAGACGACCTCGGCGGCCTTGCCCGGCACCCGCACGGTGAGGGTGTCGAAGTACGCACCGTGCACGACCTCGACGCCGCCCGCCGTGAGCCCGGCGGCGAGCAGGGTGGCGTACCGGTGGGTGCGCCGCGCGATGGACTTGAGGCCCTCGGGCCCGTGGTACACGGCGTACATGCCGGCCATGACGGCGAGCAGCACCTGTGCGGTACAGATGTTGCTGGTCGCCTTCTCGCGGCGGATGTGCTGCTCACGGGTCTGCAGGGCGAGGCGGTACGCCTTGTTCCCGTCGGCGTCGACGGACACACCGACCAGACGGCCCGGCAGCGAGCGCGCGAACTTCTCGCGTACGGCCATGTATCCGGCGTGCGGACCGCCGAAGCCCATCGGCACACCGAAGCGCTGCGTCGTACCGACGGCGATGTCCGCACCGAGGTCACCGGGCGAGGTCAGCAACGTAAGAGCAAGAAGGTCGGCGGCGACGGTGACGATGGCGCCCAGTTCGTGCGCCTGGTCGATCACGGGCTTGATGTCCCGCACCACGCCGGAGGCGCCGGGGTACTGCACGAGCACACCGACGACGCCGCGCTCGGCGACCTCGGCCGGAATGCCCTCGCTGAGGTCGGCGACGACGATCTCGACACCGGTCGGCTCGGCGCGCGTCTCGATCACGGCGATGGTCTGCGGCAGGGCGTCGGCGTCGATGACGTAGACACCGTTCTTGACCTTGCCGACGCGGCGCGACAGGGCCATCGCCTCGGCGGCCGCGGTGCCCTCGTCGAGCAGCGAGGAGCCCGAGGTGGGCAGTCCGGTCAGCTCGGCGACCATGGTCTGGAAGTTGAGCAGCGCCTCGAGGCGGCCCTGCGAGATCTCCGGCTGGTATGGCGTGTACGCCGTGTACCAGGAGGGGTTCTCCATCACGTTGCGCAGAATGACCGGCGGCGTGAACGTCCCGTAGTAGCCGAGGCCGATCATCGAGCCGAGCACCTGGTTGCGCTCTGCAAGGGACTTCAGCTCGGTGAGCACCTCGGCCTCACTGCGGGCGGCCGGAAGATCGAGCGCCTCGGCGCTCTTGATCACATCGGGCACCGCGGCCGCGGTCAGCTCGTCCAGCGAGCCGTAGCCGACCTGCGCGAGCATCTTGGCCTGAGCGGCGTCATCGGGGCCGATGTGGCGCTGCTCGAAGGGGATTCCTCGCTCCAACTGGGAGAGCGGAATACGGTTGGCTGTCATTGCGGAGGCCTCCTGGTCAATGCGACCTACGAGGGGCACCAGGGCGCGGGTACCCGGACGGCCTCCCCCTCTGTCATCTCAACCTGAGAGCTTCACCGGCCCACCCCGCGACAACACGGAACACACCGGCTTGCACCGTCGGTGAGGGCGGAAACCGTGCACCCCGCCCTGCTTTCCAGAGTGACCTCGTCCGTGCGGTACAGGGGCCTGAGAGATTCCGGGGAGGAGTTGCTCCTTCGGCGCCCCCGACGACTGTCGGAAGACTCTCCCGCACGTGGTCAGCAGCCGTTCGCCAGCTTACCAGCGGCTACATGGCCGGAGCCCCCGAGTGGCCGCCTTCCACAATGTGCTCTTTCGTAGTGTTTACAGACCAGTTGCGATCATCGCGATCAGTTGGAGGGCCCGTGCAGACCGATGTCGATCCGCGCAATCTGATCGGCCGCAAGGCTTTCGACCGCAGCGGGGCCAAGATCGGCACCATCGACGAGGTGTACCTGGACGACGCCACAGGCGTGCCGGAGTGGGCCGCGATACGAACCGGCCTGTTCAGCCGCGACGCGTTCGTCCCGCTGGAGCCCAGCGACTTCACGGACGGCGCGCTGAACGTGCCCTTCGAGCGCTCCCTGATCAAGGACTCCCCCGACTTCGGCGTGGGCCGCCATCTCTCCCCGGAGCAGGAACTCCAGCTCTACCACCACTACGGTCTGGACATCACGGCTCCTCAGTCGCCCGACGTCACGTTCGGCACGGTCGCAGGCGCGGAGGACGACCCGACCTGACCCTCGGCCCCCTCGGCCCCTTCGACGGCTTCGACCGCTTCGACCGCTTCGACCAGCGGCAGCGGATCCGCCGCCTCCAGCTCGGGATCATCGACCCGGAACGTCCGCACCCGCCCCGGCACCTGCGCGTACGGCGTCTCGAACCGCACGGTCACCCGCCCGAGCCCGCTCCCCTGCACCCACCCGGGCCCGAACTCGGCATGCCGCACATCGTGCCCGGCCAGCCACTTCCGCTCCACGGGCGTCGGCTCGGGCTCGGCCGCCTCCACGGGCTCGACCGGCCCCGCGTCCCCCTCCGGCTCCCCGGCGGCCGCCTCCTCCGCGGCGGCCTCCTCCGCGGCGGCGAACTGCGCGAACAGGTCCTCCTGCGTGAAGTCGGCGAGCCCGCTGACCCCGACCCCCAGCAAGCGCACGCCACCGGTCGTGTCCACGCTCTCCAGCAGCCGCGCCGCAGCCTCCCGCACCACCCCGGGATCGTCCGTCGGCCCCCGCAGCGTCTCGGAGCGCGTCAGCGTCGAGAAGTCGTAGCGCCGCACCTTGAGCACCACGGTCCGCCCCGAGCGCTCGGCCGCTCTCAGCCGCTCCACGCAGCGGCCGGCGAGCCTGCGCACCTCCATCCGGACCCGCACCCGGTCATGGATGTCCACGTCGTACGTGTCCTCGACCGATACGGACTTGGAGTCCCGCTCGGCGACGACGGGCCGCTCGTCGCGGGCGAGCGCCATCTCGTACAGGTGGCTGCCGTGCGCCTTGCCGAGGAGCCTCACCAGCTCGTCCTCGCCGGCCCCCGCGATCTCCTCCACGGTCAGGATCCCCGCCCGCCGCAGATGATCCGCCGTCGCGGGCCCGACGCCGGGCAGGATCCGCACGGACTGCGGCCCGAGCAGCGCGCGCTCGGTACCGGGACGTATGAGCACCAGCCCGTCCGGCTTGGCCTCCTCCGAGCCGATCTTCGCGAGCATCTTGGACGCGGCGATCCCCACCGACCCGGTCAGACCGGTCACGCGCCGGATGTCGGCCCGCAGCCGGTGCCCCACGGCCTCCGCCGAAGCGGCGTCCCAGGCCGCTTCACCGGCCTCCAGATCGACGAACGCCTCGTCCAGGCTCAGCGGCTCCACGAGCGGCGATAGGGCGCCGAGGAGCCCCATCACCTGCTCGCTGATCTCCCGGTAGAGCCGGAAGCGCGGCACCAGATAGGCGGCATGCGGGGCGAGCCTGCGCGCCTGCCCCATCGGCATCGCCGAGTGCACCCCGAACTTCCGCGCCTCGTACGACGCCGTGGCCACGACACCGCGCGGACCAAGCCCGCCCACGACGACCGCTTTCCCGCGCAGGCTCGGCTTCGCCGCCTGCTCCGCAGAGGCGTAGAAGGCATCCATGTCGAGATGCAGGATCGTGGGCGCGGTTCTCACATCACCGATGCTGCCCTACGCCACTGACAACACGGCGGTACGGACCTCACACGGCCCGGCCCCGCCGCCTCGCGAGCTCGTCCGTGGGGTTCGGCGGCACGATCGTCTCGCCGGTGTCCACGCGCTCCCCGTGCAGCTGCGAGAGCGCGGCATCCACATCCCGCCAGACCACGCCCACGGCGATCCCGAAGACCCCCTGGCCGCCCTGGAGCAGATCGTGCACCTCGTCCGGCGACGTGCACTCGTACACGGTCGCACCGTCGCTCATCAGCGTCATCCGCTCCAGATCCCGGAACCCGCTCTCGCGCAGATGCTGCACGGCCGCCCGGATGTTCTGCAACGAGACGCCCGTGTCCAGGAACCGCTTGACGACCTTGAGGACGACGACGTCCCGGAAGCTGTAGAGCCGCTGTGTCCCCGATCCGTACGCGGAGCGCACACTGGGTTCGACAAGGCCGGTCCTGGCCCAGTAGTCGAGCTGCCGGTAGGTGATGCCGGCCGCCGCACATGCCGTCGGCCCCCGGTATCCCAGCTGCTCGGAAGCGGCCGAGCCGCTCTCCCCCGCCACCGCAGGCACGGCCTGCGGGCGCTGCGGAGTGTGATCGGCCGCGCTGCCGTGAAACAGGTACGGACCGTCCGTCGCCGTACCGTCGCCGCTGCTTCTCACGCCGACCTCCTCATTGACCTGCCTCATCGACGTTAGGCAGTCACAGGGGGTGCGTCAACGAACGCCACACTAGGCACGCCGAGTGATAATCACCCTAAGAGTGGTTTCCCGTGACCCACCGCCGGGAAAGGCTAGCCGAATGTCCCGAAGGCGCCGCCGCTCGACGGCCGGGCCCGGCCGTCGGCCGGGCGGTCACTGGCTGTTGGTGCCGAAGTCCTCGGGAGAGATCTGGTCGAGGAACTCACGGAACTTCTCCACCTCGTCCTCCTGCTCGTCGGGGATCGCGATCCCCGCGTCATCCAGGACCCCGTCACTGCCGAAGATCGGCGTACCGGTGCGCAGCGCCAGGGCTATGGCGTCCGACGGGCGGGCGCTGACCTCGACCCCGCTCGCGAACACCAGCTCCGCGTAGAAGACGCCTTCGCGCAGGTCCGTGATGCGCACTTCCGTGAGCTCCTGGCCGACCGCCTCAAGTACATCCTTGAAAAGGTCGTGCGTCAGCGGACGCGCGGGCGCCATGCCCTGCTGGGCAAAGGCGATCGCGGTCGCCTCCCCCGGTCCGATCCAGATGGGGAGGTACCGGTCGCCTCCCACTTCACGCAGGAGCACGATCGGCTGGTTGGAGGGCATTTCGACCCGGACACCTACGACGTCGAGCTCGTTCACACAGCAACCCTAGGACGTGCCCGGTCGGTTTGGGTAGTCGGGCAGCCACCGAGGACCGGGCCATCGGTGCTCACCCGCGCCCACGATCAGGGCAGACGCACCCCGAGCGCGGTCTGTACAAGTGCCGAGTGCAGCCTCACGGTGAGGCCGGCCAGCTCCTTGGCACGGGCCTCGGCATGCGCCCGCGTCTGCGGATTGCGGTGCACCTTCAGCGGGGCCACCACCTGGTCCACCAGACCTGCCTCCCGGTCCGCGGCCGCCCGCATGACCCGCAGGTGCCGCGGCCCGATCCCGAACCGGGCCAGCTCGCCGATGAGCTCGGCGACCGACACGGCGGAGGCGTCGTAGCCACCGTCGGGCAGCGGGGTGAGGAGCCCGTACGACTCCCATTCGTCGAGCTCGTGCTCCTCGACACCGACGGCGGCCAGCAATTCGTCCCGGCCGACCCGCGCGGCCGTCGGCACGTCGGTGCCGTCCTCCGCGTCGCCGGGGCGCCCGGGTGCGGGCACGGACAGCGTCTCGCCCGGCTCCAGGGCGTCGAGCTGCTCCTTGATGACCTTCAGCGGCAGGTAGTGGTCCCGCTGCATGCGCAGCACGTGGGCCAGCCGCTCGACGTCGTCCGGGCTGAACTTCCGGTAGCCCGACGGGGTCCGCCGGGGCTCGACGAGGCCTTCGGACTCCAGAAACCTGATCTTGGAGATGGTGACTTCGGGAAACTCTTCTCGGAGCACGTTCAGTACGGTGCCGATGCTCATCAGCCGACTGTCCGTGGTGGCGGTACCCCCGGGGGCACCGCCACTCGTCGTGTGCAGCATGGACCTTCCTGAAGGATCGCGGACGGTTCAGATACCGCGCTGGCTCGCGTAGAACACCAGCCGGTACTTGCCGATCTGCACCTCGTCCCCGTTGTTCAGCGTCACCGAGTCGATGCGCTCACGGTTCACATACGTGCCGTTGAGGCTGCCGACGTCGGCAACGGTGAACGAGCCGTCCTGCAGACGACGGAACTCCACGTGGCGGCGCGAGACGGTCACGTCGTCCAGGAAGATGTCGCTCTGCGGATGGCGCCCCGCGGTGGTCAGTTCGCCGTCCAGGAGGAAGCGGCTGCCCGAGTTCGGACCGCGCCGCACCACCAGGAGCGCCGAGCCCAGCGGCAGCGCGTCGACCGCCGCCTGCGCCTCGGGCGAGAGGGCCGGAAGCTGCGTCTGACCCGTCGCCTCCGGGTCGTAGGACTCGAGGCCGGAGATGGAGATCGTGGACGTCGTCTCGGACGGCCCCTCCGGCGCCGCACCGCCGCGCAGCGGCGCACCGCAGTTGGAGCAGAACCGGCTGTTCTCCCCGTTCCGGTTTCCGCACCTCGTACACACCAGGGCCGACATGGACGGATCCTCCTGCCGCGGCTGCCCCGCGGGGGCGTGGGACGCGTACGGGTCGGGGGCAAACCCTCCACCCGTACTTGAGGTTGACGGTTCTCCGAAACCTATGCGGCTGGAACCGGCAGGGTCAACAGACGACGCGCCCTGTTCGCCCGAATTGCCTCCGGCGACCTCGTCCCGGAACAGGGGGCGCTCGCCCACCTGGGTCTCCGGCACATCTCCCTGGCGCGACGCACGATGACGGTTGTCGTCACGCGCACTCTTGCCGAACAACTTCGCAAACAACTTCACGGGCGATTCCCCTTGACCGAAACAGACCCGCCCGTGGGGCAGGACGAACCCTGACTGCACACATCGGCGTACATCGCGTACATCATTGACACGGACACCCTCACAACGTCCGTATCCGCCAAACAGTTTCCACCACGCGCACCACCCTTGCTGCGGCGACCCCCCGCAACGTCATGCCCTCGCACGGTATTCACCATGCACCCCCGGCTTCACTCCGAGGACGACCGAGCGTAATCAGGCCGTCGCGCGGATCGCAAGGCGTCTACGACGATCTTGTTCGAGCGGCTCACGGCCACCGTGGCCTGCTCCTTCTCCAGGGTCTGCACCACGCCCCCGGGGATGTTCAGGGCCGGCTCCAGGTCCTGCGGCTTCCCGATGACCTTGAACCGGTAGGGACGAGCGATCTCGTGCCCGTCCACGCTGATCCCCTTCCCGCCACCGCCGTCCGTCAGATACGTGTTGGCCACGACGCGGACATCATTCACCTGGATCGCCTCCGCGCCGGCGGCGCGCAGTTCCTGGACCGCGTCGAGCAGCATGTCCGCCTCCACGGCCCCCTTCGTGTCGGTGACGGTCATGGTGATCCCGGGGCCCTGCGCGGCCGTCGTGCCCGCCAGAATTCCGAGTTGCTTCTGCTTCTCGGCCGTCTGCTTGCGGGCCTCGTTGGCCTGGTCCGAACTGTTCTCCAGCTCGGTGCGCTGGTCCACGAGACCTTGCTTCTCATCCTCAAGACGCTGAGTTCGATCGTCCAGTTCATCGAGAATGCGAACGAGATCTTCCTGACGCGCACCGCGCAGGGCACTGTTGTCGCTGGTGGACCGCACCTGGATGGCGAGCCCGAGCCCCAGGACGAACAGCAGCACGGCCATGATGAGTTGGGCACGCGACGCGCGCGGCGGCCACAGACCCTTCACGAGCCGCTGCCGCCCGGTCAGTTCGGGCTCGCCCGAGACCGGGCCGGCGTCCGGGCGGACATCCGTGCCGGCCGACTCGGGTTCAGGTGCCTCGGGTTCCGGCACCTTCGACTCGGCCGCGCTCGCCGCCGCCTCCCGCTCGGCCGCACGGTTCTCCGTCGGCACCTCGGGGGGCAACTCCTTGGACGAATCCTTGCGCAACGGGACAGCCTCGGCGTCCGGTTGCTCGTCCCGCGCGTTCTCGCGGTTCTCTGCGTTCTCTTCGTTCTCGTTCTGACTCATCGGCCTCACGCCCGGAACACATGCCGCCGGATCGCGGCCGCGTTGGAGAAGATGCGGATGCCGAGCACCACGACGACACCGGTCGACAGCTGCGCGCCGACGCCCAACTTGTCGCCCAGGAAGACGATCAGCGCGGCCACGACGACGTTCGACAGGAACGAGACGACGAACACCTTGTCGTCGAAGATCCCGTCCAACATGGCGCGCAGCGCCCCGAACACCGCGTCCAGCGCCGCGACGACGGCGATGGGAAGGTAAGGCTCGACGACCGCCGGAACCTCGGGACGGACGAAAAGACCGACCACGACTCCCACGACGAGGCCCAGTACGGCGATCACGATGTGCCCTTCTGCTCTGCTCTCGGCTGTGCTGTACGTACGATCACGCTGGGTGCGGCAGGAAGCTCGACGTCGTCCTGAGCCGAAATACTGGTCCTGACCCCGAAGTTCTCCTGCAGCGCGTGCAGATAGAGACCGTCGGGGCTGTTCTGGAACCGGGTACTCAGCCGTTGCCCGTCCCCCACCGCGAGCACCGTGTACGGCGGCACCAGCGGCTTGTTGTCGACCAGTATCGCGTCACCCGCGGCCCTGATCGCGGACAGCGAGGTGAGGCGCTGCCCGTTGATGCTGATGGCTTCGGCGCCGGACTGCCACAACCCGTTCATGACGCGCTGCATGTCCCGGTCGCGTACGCGACCCGTGTCGGAGAAACCGTTGCTCTCGCGCGGCCCGCTCCCGTCGCCGGTGGTGGCCGACTTGGCGTCGTCGACGACGAGCTTCACACCGGGGCCGTGCACGGCGACGGCGCCGGAGAGCACCCCCGCCAACTCCCCCTTCTCGCCACCGTGCTTCTTCAACGCCTCGCGCTGCATCTCCCCCACGCGCCCGCGCAGCGAGTCGACCTGCCCCTCCAGTTTGTCGGCGGACTCGGTCTCCTGGTCGATGCGGTCGATGAGCTCCTCGCGCTCCTTGGCCACCACCGGCGCGGTGACCCGGGCCTGCGCCGCGCCCACGGTCACCACGAGCGCCGCGAGCACGAGTCCCGCGGCGAGCCCCAGCTTCGCCCGCAGCGTCTTCGGCAAACCGCTCTGCCCCAGCGCCTCTTTGCGCGCGGTGGCCTCCGCGTACCCGTCGTCCAGGCTGTGATCCATCACGTTGGTCAGCAGCGACATGGAGGCATCGGGGCGCGAGGGGCGCTCTGGAGTGCTCCGTTTGGGGGGCTGCTGCGACATGCCGCACATCGTCGCACGTCGTGGCCCCTGCCACCCAACGACCCCACTGCCCTGCTGCCCGACGCCCGAAATGGACGTCGAGCAGCAGGTATCCGGGTCAGCGCCCGGCGCTGTCCACGACCGCCGACCACTCGTCGAGCAGCTGCTGGGCCGAGGCGTCGTCCGGTCCTTCGGCCCACAGGTGGGTGACCGCCTCGGCCGGGTCGGGCAGCACCATCACCCAACGACCGTCGGCCTCCACGACCCGCACCCCGTCGGTGGTGTCCACGGACCGCTCGCCCGCCTCCTCCACGACGCGGCGCATGACGAGACCCTTGACGGCCCACGGCGTCGCGAGGTCCCGCTTGAGCACATGCGCCCGCGGAATCCGCGCGTCGATCTGGCTGAGGGTCAACTGCGTACGGGCGACGAGCCCGATGAGCCGCACAAAGGCCGCGGCCCCGTCGAACACGCTGCTGAACTCGGGAATGATGAACCCGGCCCGCCCGTCCCCACCGAAGATCGTCCCGTCCTCACGCCCCACGCGCGTCAGGTCGTCGGGCGACGTGGTCGTCCACTCGACCTGCGTCCCGTGATACGCGGCCACCTGCTCGGCGATACGTGTGGTGGTCACGGGCAGCGCCACCCGCCCGCTCCTGCGCTCCGCGGCGACAAGATCGAGCATCACGAGCAACGCCCGGTCGTCCTCGACGATCCGCCCCTTCTCGTCGACCAGCGAAAGCCGCTCACCGACCGGGTCGAACCGCACCCCGAACGCGGCCCGCGCCGAGGCCACGATCTCCCCGAGCCGTACGAGCCCTGACCTGCGGGCGTCCGCGGTCTCCGTGGGCCGCGACTCGTCGAGCCCGGGATTGATCGTCAGGGAGTCGACTCCGAGCCGCCCGAGAAGGCTGGGCAACACAAGCCCGGCACTCCCGTTCGACGCGTCGACGACCACCTTCAGCCCTGCCTCCGCGACCCCCGTCGTATCGACGTTCCGCAGCAGCGAACCCGTATACGAGTCGAAGACGCTCGACGGGAAGTGCAGGTCGCCGATCTCCCCGGGAAACGCCCTGCGGTACTCCTGCCGCGCGTACACCCGGTCCAGCTTGCGCTGGCTGCCCTGGGAAAGATCCGCCCCACGCTCGTCGAAGAACATGATGTCGACGGAGTCCGGCACCCCGGGCGTCGTACGGATCATGATCCCGCCGGCACTGCCCCGCGCCGTCTGCTGCCGCGCCACGGGCAACGGCACGTTCTCCAGATCCCGTACGTCCATGGCGCTGGCCTGGAGCGCGGAGATGACGGCCCGCTTCAGCGCACGCGCACCACGGGAGTGATCACGCGCGGTCGTGACGGTCGAACCCTTCTTGAGCGTCGTCGCGTACGCCCCCGCGAGCCGCACGGCCAGCTCCGGAGTGATCTCGACGTTCAGGATCCCGGAGACACCCCTGGCGCCGAACAGATGGGCCTGCCCGCGCGACTCCCAGATGACCGACGTGTTGACGAAGGCGCCGGCCTCGACGGTCTTGAACGGGTAGACCCGCACATTGCCCTGGACGATCGATTCCTCACCGACGAGGCACTCATCGCCGATAACGGCGCCGTCCTCGATCCGCGCGGCCCGCATGATGTCGGTGTTCTTGCCGACCACGCAGCCCCGCAGATTGCAGTGCCTCCCGATGTAGACGTTGTCGTGCAGGACTGCCTTGTGCAGGAAAGCCCCGTTCTTCACGACGACGTTCGAGCCGACGACCGTGTGCTCCCGAATCTCCACATCCGCTTCGACCTTGGCGTAGTCGCCGATGTAGAGCGGTCCCCGCAGCACGGCGTCCGGGTGCACCTCCGCGCCTTCGGCCACCCACACGCCGGGAGAGATCTCGAACCCGTCGAGTTCGACGTCGACCTTTCCTTCGAGGACGTCGGCCTGGGCCTTCACGTAGCTCTCGTGTGTGCCGACGTCCTCCCAGTAGCCCTCGGCAACGTAGCCGTAGATGGGCTTGCCTTCCTTCATCAGCTGCGGGAAGACATCTCCGGACCAGTCCACCGGAACATCGGCTTCGACGTAGTCGAAGACTTCGGGCTCCATCACGTAGATGCCCGTGTTCACCGTGTCCGAGAAGACCTGCCCCCAGGTCGGCTTCTCGAGGAAACGCTCGACCTTCCCTTCCTCGTCGACGATGGTGATACCGAATTCCAGTGGATTGGGTACACGCGTCAGACAGACGGTGACGAGTGCGCCCTTCTCCTTGTGGAATTCGATGAGGTCGGTGAGGTCGAAATCGGTGAGGGCGTCACCCGAGATGACAAGGAAAGAGTCGTCCTTCAGCGCTTCCTCAGCGTTTTTCACGCTGCCGGCAGTGCCGAGTGGCTTCTCCTCGTTGGCATAGGTGAGCTCCATTCCCAGATCTTCGCCGTCCCCGAAGTAGTTCCTGACGAGTGAAGCCAGGAACTGTACGGTGACCACGGTCTCGCTGAGCCCATGCCGCTTGAGCAGCCTGAGCACATGCTCCATGATCGGCCGATTGGCCACAGGCAGAAGCGGCTTGGGCATACTCGAGGTCATGGGGCGAAGGCGTGTGCCTTCGCCTCCGGCCATCACGACGGCCTTCATGTCGGAAGCGTCCTCCTTGAAGAGACGACGGTCTAGCCGACTTCGCCCGCCGGGAATGGCCCGCACTTGTCACGGCGGGCCATCTGGCCTCTGCCAACGCAATGGCGAGCTCAATCGGCCATGGAGTCCGCCCGGACAAGCCGGCGGACTTGAACCACGTACAGGATCCCTGCCCACCAGTACAGCGTCGTACCCCATCCGGCGAACGCCCATCCGAAAATAGCAGCGAGTTCGTGGATCCAGCCCGTTCCGTCACTGAGAAGCAGCAAGGGGAACGCGTACATCAGGTTGAAGGTCGCTGCCTTCCCGAGGAAGTTCACCTGGGGCGGCGGATAGCCATGACGCCGGAGGATCCCCACCATCACCAGAAGAAGCAGTTCACGCGCCAAAAGTACGGCGGTCAACCAAATGGGCAGAATGTCACGCCAGGTCAAACCCACCAACGTGGACAAAATGTAGAGCCGGTCAGCGGCCGGGTCGAGCAGCCGGCCGAGGCTGCTGATCTGATTCCAGCGCCGCGCGAGCTTCCCGTCGAGATAGTCACTGATGCCGCTGAGAGCCAGCACGAGCAGCGCCCAGCCGTCACTCTTGGGGCCCCCGAACTCAGGGCGCAGGATGAGCCACAGGAAGAGGGGCACGCCGACGAGACGCGCCATGCTGAGGATGTTCGGGATGGTGAGGACCCTGTCCGTCTGAACACGGGTCTCCTGGACCTCCACCCGGGGGCCTCCTGTGGGGAACGAACCAACGATGCCCCCTGACTTTACCCTCAGTGTCGGGAGGCCTGAGCTACGGGGGCGTCGTAACACGGTGCACGACGCCTCCCAACGCAGAAAAGCCCGGACCGTATCCCGGTCCGGGCTTTTCTCCAAAATTAGTTCGGCGGCGTCCTACTCTCCCACAGGGTCCCCCCTGCAGTAC
>NZ_JBIWLG010000028.1:0-22444 GCF_044766085.1 Streptomyces sp. NPDC102360
GCGGTCGCGAGGGAGTCCAACTCTGTCTTCACACACTGACGTTGGGCTCCCTTCGCATGTACACGCAGCCGAACCCTTGGAATCGATCATCTAGGTGACCCGCGGCAGGCTGACGCCTGTCTTCGGAGCATCCCCGCAGGCACAAGGCCCCCGTGGGACTGCGCCTAGTCCAGCAGGCCACCGGGGAAAGTAGGCATCTCTTTGAAGTGCCGAGGTTTGTGCGCCGCCCCGGTCGGCAGGCTCTCTCCCGCGCCAGCCAGGCGGCAACGTCACCGCCGTCCAACGCCGCAACGATTCCGCAGCTCAAGCGGCGGCGTGCTCCGGCGGCGCGGCCCATTCGATAGACATACCTTCGTGAAGGTTTTAAACTGTGGAGGCGTCTCCACGGACGCGCTACAAGGGGGAATTCCATTGGTGCTCGTCGAAAGGGAAGGCCGGCTGGAGCAGCTGCGCGCCCTGTACCGGGAAGCGCTCGGCGGACGCGGGCGGGCCGGTGTGGTGAGCGGGCCCGTGGGCAGCGGGAAGACCGAGCTGCTCCACGCCTTCGCGCGGGACCCCGGGGGCGAGACGCCGCTGCATCTCTTAGCCTCCGCCACCCGCTCGGAGCGCGGCGTGCCACTGGGTGTGATCCGTCAGCTGATGCCGTCCGTGGGCCGGGACGACGATCCCCACGAGACGGCGCTGAGACTGCTCGACGTCATCGAGCAGAGCGCCGGGCCCGTCCTCATCAGCGTTGACGACGCCCATCTCGCCGACGCTCTCTCGCTGACGTGTCTGGCCGCCGTGATGCGCCGGATCAGAACCGCTCGCGTGCTCGTCCTGCTCACCTACGTGCCGCCCGCCGTCGGAGGTGACCCCCTCCTGGCAGCGGACCTCCCGCCCGAGCCATTCTGCGCACGCGTTCCGGTCGGACTGCTCTCCCAGACGGGCGTCGCCGCCCTGGTGGGTACGGCGCAGGACGTCTCCGCCGTCCGTACCCTGACCGGCGGCAATCCGCGCCTCGTCCGAGCGCTGCTCGAACTGTCGGAGAAACGGTCGAACCTCGACAAACTCGCCCGGACCACGACGTTCGGCCAGGCACTCGTCTCCATCCTGCACAGGTGCGAGCCGGCCACCCTCCGTACCGCCCGGGCCCTCGCCGTACTCGGAGCCCCCACACGGCCCGTGACCCTCTCCACGCTCACCGGCCTGGACACCCAGACCTGCGCCCGGGCCTTGCGCGCCCTGGCGGAGACGGGGCTGCTGGTGAACGACCGGTTCGCCCACGAGGCGCTCCCGGCCGCCGTCCTGCGCGCCATGCCGGCGGACGAACTCAGCGTGCTGTACGCCGCGGCCGCCCCCCTTCTGTACGCCGACGGGGCCCCGCCGCGCGTGGTGGCCCGTTCCCTCCTCGCCGGGAACGCGGTGACGGGGCCGTGGGCGATCTCCCTCCTGCACGAGGCCGCCGAGCAGGCGCTCACGGCCGGCGAATCGGAGGAAGCCGTGCGGTGCCTCACCCTCGCACGGGAGCTCGCCACCGAGGACGGCCAGCGCCATGCCAGCACGGTGCTACTGATCCAAGCCGAGTGGCAGGCCGACCCGGCCGCCGCCGGGCGGCACCTGACGGCCATGGTCGAAGCAGCAAGCAGCCACGCGCTGAGCGCTGGGCACACGCTGGCCGTGGTCGACCAGCTGCTCTGGTTCGGTCGCGTCGAGGAAGCCATCGGCGCGCTCAGCCGACTCACAGAGATGCAAGACCTGCTGACTCCGGCGGAGCGCAAGCGCCTGTACGCGGCGGAGGTATGGCTCTCTTGCCTCTTCCCCGCCGCCGAGGGCCACGCCGGCCCATCAGCGGGAGGAGCGCGAGGCGGACTCGGGCCCGAACCCGCCCTGGAGTCGGCGAGGATGATGAGCGGACTCGTCTCGCAGGACGAGGTCGCCGTGCGGCTCACCGACGCGGAGAGGGCGCTCCAACGGCGGCACCTCGACGAGCGCACGGTCTTCCTGTGCGCCAACGCCCTGCTGACGCTGACGTACCGGGACCGGCTGGAGGACGCGCAGCAGTGGTGCGAGCGGCTCATGTCCCGCGCCGCCACGCCGGGTACACGCACCTGGCACGCACTGTTCACCGCCCTCGCGGCCGAGATCTGCTTTCGGCGGGGCGACCTGGCCGGGGCCGTCGGGCACGCCCGGGCCGCCCTGGACCTCATCCCCCTGCGGTCCTGGGGGATCCGCGTCGCGGTCCCGCTGGGCATCCTGGTCCAGGCGCAGGTCGCCCTGGGGGACATCGAGGCCGCCGACGCGGCTCTCCACCTTCCCGTGTCGGAGGCGATGTTCCAGAGTCCGATCGGCCTGTACTACCTCCAGGCGCGCGGGTGCTACCTCGCCACGATCGGCAGGCACCCGGAGGCGCTCGAAGAGTTCCGGATGATCGGTGAACTGCTGGAGCAGTGGCACATCGAGCCGGCACCGTTCATGACCTGGCGCATCGACATGGCCTGGGTCTATCTGGCCATGGGCCGTCCGGCGAAGGCGCGGGAACTGGCCAACGAGGAGATGGAGCGCACCCCGCTGGAGGACGCGCGCGCCCGCGCCAGGTGTCTGCGCGTCCTGGCCGCGACCGCCGACGTCGGCAAGCAGGTCGGTATCTACGAGCACGCGGTGGAGGTGCTGCGGGCGTGCGACGCGCCTCTGGAACTCGCCTACACACTGGCCGAGTTCGCCGATGCCCTGGAGCGCGCGAACGAACTTCCGCGGGCGGCCGAGCTGCGTGACCGCGCCCGTCGGCTCGCTCAGGACTGCGGCGTCGCCGACCCCGAGGCCGGGAGGGGCTTCGGCGGTCCCGCCGCGGGCCTGCCGGAGCCGGGGGCGACCGTCGGCGGGGTGGGGGCGATGCCCGCCCTGAGTGAGGCCGAGCACCGGGTCGCGGCCCTGGCCTCGGCCGGATACAGCAACCGGCAGATCGCCAAGAAGCTGTTCGTCACCATCAGTACGGTGGAACAGCACCTGACCCGTGTGTACCGGAAGCTCGGGGTGTCGCGCCGGAGTCAGCTGGCCGGAGCGTACCCCTCGGTGTCCGCCGCCGCCCGCTGAGACGCGGGCACGTATGCGGCCGTGACCAGCAGGCCCCCGCGGGCGCGCCAGGAGCCTTCGACACCGGTCAGTCGGCGTCCAACCAGCACGGGCCCGGGTACGAGGAGACGTGCCTGGAAGGTCCCGTCGGGGTGCAGGTACACCCGGGCCCCGGTGTAGTCGAGCTGCCGTCGGGCGAGCGGGTACCAGACCTTGAACACCGACTCCTTGGCGCTCCACAGGAGCCGGTCAGCGTGGACTCCCGGCCGTGCCCTTACGAGCGGTGCGAGATCGGCCCGTTCCGCCGGCACCGAGACGGCCTCCAGGACGCCGTCGGGCAGGGGCTCGTCCGGTTCGGCGTCGATCCCCAGCCCGGCCCATGCGGCGGACCGCGCCACGGCGGCGGCCCGGTAGCCGGAGCAGTGGGTCATGGAGCCCACGATCCCGATGGGCCACGCCGGGGCGCCCCCATCCGCCGGTACCAGCGGGGAGGGCGGGAGGCCCAGTCGGCCGAGGGCTGCACGGGCGCAATGCCGTACGGCGGTGAACTCCCGCACGCGGCCGGGCACCGAGTTCTCGACGCACCGGGCCTCGGCCGGGAAGAGTCCCGACCGCTCGCCCTCCTCGCCGAACGCCTCCGCGGACTCGACCGCCTCCGGCAGGATCGGGGCGATCACGCTCGGGCTCCGTGGACGTCCGCCGCGAACCGCACGGTGTGCGGCGCGGTCGGCTTCCCGGGGCGTCGGCGCCACTCCCGTGGGTATCCCAGCGAGACCTCCTGGAAGGGCACCCCGTCGTGCCAGGTGGTGCGCGGCACGTGCAGGTGTCCGTACACGACGCCGGCGACACGGTGGCGGCGGTGCCAGTCGACGGTCCGGTCGGTGCCGCACCACTGCGCGAACTCTGGGTTGCGCAGGATCTCGGTGGGGTCGGGCACCAGGGGAAAGTGGTTGACGAGCACCAGGGGGACACCGGGATCGGCCGCCGCCAGTCGCACCTCGGTCGCCTCCACTCGCGCTGCGCACCAGTCCTGCCGCGTCGGATGGGGGTCGGGGTGGAGCAGGAACTCGTCCGTGCAGACCACTCCGGCCTCGTAGGCCTGCTCCAGCGCCGCTTCCCGGGAGAGCCACGCCGGGCGGCGGAAGGAGTAGTCGTAGAGCACGAACAGGGGGGCGACGGCCAGCGGGCCCCCCTCTCCGTGCCACACGGGCCAGGGGTCCTCCGGGGTGTGGACGCCCAAGGTCTGGCACATCTCGACCAGGGCCCGGTACTTGTCCTCGCCCCGCGCGCGGCAGGGGTCGTCGGGGACCGTCCACAGCTCGTGGTTGCCGGGCGCCCAGATCACCTTGGCGAACCGGTCGCACAGCAGGCGCAGCGCCCATTCGATGTCGGTGAACCGTTCCCCGACGTCCCCGGCGACCAGCAGCCAGTCGTCAGGGTGCTCCGGGCGCAGGGCCAGCAACACGCGCCGGTTCTCCTCGTGGGTGACGTGCAGGTCGCTGATTGCGCGCAGGCGTGCGACTGCGCCCGACCGCCCGGTCATGCCGCACCGGCCGCGGCCGGGTCGAGGAGCGCCCCGGCGGCCAGGGTGGCAGTGATCGCCCGCGCCACGGCCGCCGGCTGCCCGTCGAGGTAGAAATGGCCGCCCGGGAAGCTGTGGTGGGCCGTCGGTCCCGTGGTGTGCCGGGCCCATTCCGCGAGCGTCGCCGGGGACCGGGTCTCCGGGTCGTCGGTGCCGGTGAACAGAGTGACGGGAGAAGTGAGCTCGCCTGTCCCGCGACCGTTGGGCCGGTAGGCATACGTCTCGATCGCCCGGTAGTCGGCACGGAGGGTCGGCAGCGCCAGGGCGACGAGCTCGGGGTCCTCGAAGACCCGCTGGTCGGTACCGCTAAGGGAGCGGATCACCGAGAGCAGGCTCTGGTCGTCGAGCAGGTGGTGCCGTTCGCCTCGGGGGACGGAGGGTGCGCGGCGGGCCGACACGAACAGCTGCCGCGGGCCGCCGCGGCCGGAACCCTCGAGGCGGCGGGCCACCTCGAAGGCGAGGATGGCGCCCATGCTGTGGCCGAAGAAGGCGTAGGGGCGGCGGCCGGACCGGTCCAGGGCCGCGTCGAGCACCTCGGCCAGGGAGTCGGCAAGCTCGTGGATGGCGCCGACCGGCTCCTCGTTGCGCCGGTCCTGACGGCCGGGGTACTGGAGGGCCAGTACCTGGACGGCGGGGGTCAGCTCCCGGGACAGTTGCAGAGCGGCGCTCGCACCGCCGCCGGCGTGGGGGAAGAACACCAGGGGCATTGCGTCCGGAGCGGCGCTGTGGAAACTGCGGATCCACAGCTCGTCGGTGGCACCGGCGTGGGCGGTCATGGTCATGCCTCACAGTCAGGGTCGTAAAGGGGAGCGCGGCTCGCCGGCGGCCAGTCCTCCACCCGCGGGCGGGGCGCGCGGGGGCCGGTGACCGCCACCGCCGCCGTGTATCCGGGCGGTGCGGTGACTTCCCAGCCGGTCGAGAGCGACGCGGGTTCTGCGGCGAACCACAGGGGCTCCGGGCCTCCCGCTGCCGTGGGAGGGGTGCCCGTCACACCGGACAACTCGCCCAGGCGGCGTCCGTGGACCTTGAGAAACGCCTCCTTGCGGGTCCAGAGCCGGAAGAACTCGCGAGCCCGGTCCCCGGGGTTTCCGCGGCGGAGCCGACGTGCCTCGGCATCCTGGAAGAACCGGCCGGCGACCGCACGGAACTCGAGGTCCTCGCGGACCCGCTCGATGTCCACGCCAATGCGGCCGCCTCCGCGCAGGATCCCGAGCAGGGCCCAGGAGCCGCTGTGCGAAAGGCTGAAGTCGACGGGTCCGGCGTCGGAGGCCGCCGGCTGCGACGCGGCGGAGAGGAAGGGGCGCCCTTCGGACCCTTCGCGGAAACTCAGGTGGCCCGGCGGTAGCCCGCAAACATAGCCGAGCAGGATTCTCGTAGCGCCGTGCGCCACCGTGAAGCGGCGCCGGTCCGTCTCGGAGGCGAAGGCCGCCGCTCGCTGCCGCTCCCTGACGTCCAGCAGGGCGGACATCGGGGACACGGCAGCGGCGGGCTGGTCGAGAGGGATCCGCCAGACGGTCGGGACGTTCCTCGGCGCCGGGGCGGTGCTAGGCAGCGGACGCGCCATCGTCGGTGATCACCGTGACGTATGGTGCAGGTTCTTGGATGGCCGAAAGGTCGTTCTCCATGAGCACGTCGTTTCCGTCCCGGCCGATCTCCTGGAAGCCGGCGAAGGCATAGGCGATCTGCATCATGCGGTTGCGCCCGGTCTCGACGAAGTCGGCGCGCAGGGTGACGCCCGCCTCCTTCGCGAGGTTCATGATGTGGTTGAGGAGTATGGTGCCCACGCCGCGGGACATGACCCGGCAGGACATCAACAGCAGCCTGAGGTGCCAGTGCTCCTCGCCCTTCTCGATCAGTGTGACGCCGATCTTGCCGTAGGAGCCGAAGCGGTCCTCCAGCGACGCCACCAGCAGCAGGTGGTGCGGGGAAGTCCGCAGGGCGTCGAGCTCCTCGTACGAGTACGTGCGCCCCGTGGAGTTGAGCTGGTTGGTGCGGATCGTCAGCTCCTCCGCACGCTGGAGGTCCTCCGTGCGGGCGTGTGTGATGCTCAGACGCATCCCGAGGTCGGCGAGGAACTGCTCGCTGGGGCCTACGAACTCCTCTTCGGCCTGCTGGCGTTCCATCTGGCCGCGGTACATGGCGCGGCGCTGCCTCGACTCGTCGGTGATGAACCGGGGCCTGAACTCGTCGCGCTCGAAGGCATGGTGGACCTCCAGCGCGTCGACGACGATCACGTCAGGGAGCTCCCGCGCGACCTCGGCGCGCTCGAACTCCTGGTCGTCCACGAACGCGATGGCGTCGATGCCGACGTTGAGGGCACGGGCGATCTCGCGGATCGAGTGTGACTTGGCGTTCCAGTTGATCTGCGGGTGCAGGAACAGGTCGGCTACGCCGTACTCGCGGAGGCGCTCTACGGCGGCCTCGTGGTCGTTGCGGCTGGCGATCGAGTGCAGCACGCCGGCCTCGTCGAGGCGCCGGATCTCGGCGACCAGGTCCTCGCGGAGCGTGGTGGTGCCATCCTCCAGGAGGACACCGTCCCACAGGGTGTGGTCGAGATCCCAGACGATGCACTTGACGCGGCCGCGCTTGGGCTTGCTCGGGACGGCGGGGGCCGGGGCGGCGGGCTCGACGGCGGCGCTGGTCATGCGGTCACTCCACTCTGGCGCCTGATCAGGGCCGCCATCGCCTCGATGGTGCGGAAGTTGTCGATCCGGAGCTCCTTGCCCGGGATCGAGACGCCGAAGGTCTGCTCGATGTAGACCACCAGCTCGGTGGCGAGCAGGGAACTCACGAAACCGATCTTGAAGATGTCCTGGTCGTACGCGAAGTCATTTCCGGGGTAGCGCTGGGTGAGGAAGCCCAGGATCGCGGGCCGGGGGTCGGTGGAAAGGTCATGCGGCATGGGAACTCCGGGTGATGTGGGGCCGGTCTCAGAGGGTGGTCACGGGCCAGTCGGGCAGGTCGGTGACCTCTAGGACGGCGGCGCTGAACGACCAGCCGCTCCCGATGCCGCACAGCATCACCTTGTCGCCCGGACTGACCGCGCCGGTCTCCAGGAGGTGGGTGAGGCCGGCGAGTTGGTCGCCGGCGCCGATGTGACCTACCCGGCGGCCCCACTCCCAGGTGGCCTGCGTCTCGTCGACGCCGTGGGCCTTGCGGTGGCCCCAGTCCTGCACGGACCGGCCGACGTTCGGGAAGACGACCCGGGAGATCTCATCGATGCCGGTGTCCGCGTCGGTCAAGGCGAGGTCGATGCTCTCCTGCTGACGGGCGGTCAGGTCCTTGACGATCTCCCATATGTTGCCGCCATTCTCCAGGTGGCGGCCGCGCCGGGCGCGGATGTCCAGCGGCCAGCCCTCGTCCCCCGGGGCGGCGGTCCAGGGCACCTCGCCGCGGTAGGCGTTCTCGTGGGTGGCGTCGCCTATGATCGAGGTGGACAGCAGCCTGGCCACGCCGGGACGGCGGGAGAGCGCCAGGCCGGTGGCCCCGTCACTCATGACCATGCCGCCGTCGGAGCGGTAGCGGTCGTAGGCCGGGGCGGCGAACTTGTCGCTCGTGGTGATGAGCGCCGCGGCCTCGCCGGAGGCGGCGGAGAGGTACGCGGCGGCCAGCTCCAGGGCCGCCATGCCGCCGTTGGAGGACTGCTTGATCTCCAGGGACTGGGCACGTCCGCCCACCGTCCTGCCCTGAATGTAGGAGGCGGCGGTGAAGTGGTCGAGCCCCTGGTGGGCGATGCTGGCGTGCAGGACGAGGGCGAAGACGTCGGACGGCAGGCCAGCCCGGTCTAGGGCGGCGCGGCCGGCCGTGACCGCCATGTCCACCGGCGCGACGTCCTGGTCGGCCACCCGGATCGACAGGTACGCGTCGTCGCGCGCCTCGGTCTCGTCGTAGCGGCCCTCGGCCACGACCGTGGCGATCTCCTCGGTACGGCCCAAATGGGCTGCGGCGCCGTTGATGTGGATGGCGTCCCATTTCATGGGCGTTGTCTCCTAGATGGAGTAGGTGTGGGTGGGAGGGGAGGCAGGGGACGGCCCTGAACGGGCCGTGGGGGGGGGGAGAGAGGTCCGCGGCGGGGGCGGGGGATTGCCCCGCCGCGGACCTGTCGGAGAGGCGCCTCAGACGGCGCCGGTGACCTGCGCGGCGGACTGGTCCTGGGAGGATTCCTCGGCCCCGTCGGCGGGCTCGGCCGTCGGCTCGGGGGCAGGGGGCTGGAACAGGAGCGCCAAGGCGGCCGCCACGATCGTGATGACGGCGGCGAGGTACCCGGTGAGCTGGAGTCCGTCGACAACGGCTCCGACCGGAGGGGTCGCGCCCTTGCTCACGTCAATGCCGGCGTTGGCGACCGCGACCAGGGCCGCGAGGCCCACGGCGCCGCCGATCTGCTGCGAGGTCGAAGCGAGCGCGGAGGCGACGCCCTGCTCACCTGGCCTGGCGCCCACCGCGGCGGCGATGAACAGGGACGGGAAGGCGATGCCGCCACCCAGGCCCCAGATGACGATGCCGGGGACCAGGGCCCAGAAGGAGCCGCCCGTCGACATGCCGACGGCGAGGATGCCCATGCCCAGGCCGGTGAAGAAGGCCCCGAAGGCGAGGGTTTTGCCCACACCCCACTTGCCCATCAGGGGGCCCACGAACTTCGTGGACGAGCCCATCGAGATGAGGGTGAGAGGCAGGAAGGCGAGGCCGGCGGCGAGCGGGCTGTAGCCGAGGACGTTCTGGAGGTACGTCGTGAACAGGTAGTAGCCGGTGGCAAGGGTGCCCTGGAAGAGGAAGAACACCAGCATCGTCACGGCCAAGCCCCGGCCCGTCAGCATCCGCAGCGGGACAAGCGGGTCGCGGGTCTTGTTCTCGACGATCAGGAAGACCAGGAGGAGGACGAAGCCGACGGCCAGTGTGCCGACCGTGCGGGACGAACCCCAGCCGCTCTCAGGGCCGGTCGCCAGGCCGAAGACCAGCAGGGTGGAACCGACGGAGGCGATGAGCGCGCCCGGCAGGTCGAAGGAGGTCTTCGGGCCGGTGGCGCGGGCGTCGGCGCCCAGCAGGCGCGGCGCGGCGAGGACCGCGATCAGGGCGAGCGGCACGTTGACGTAGAACACCCAGGTCCAGCCCAGGTAGTTGGTCAGCAGGCCGCCCAGCAGGGCGCCCGCGGCGAGGCCGCCGCTGCCGGCTGCGCCCCAGACCGCCATGGCCTTGGTGCGGACGGGCCCGTCCTCGAAGTTGATGGCCACGAGGGCGAGCGTGGCGGGCGTCAGCAACGCGCCGCCGACGCCCTGGGCGGCGCGGGCGGCCACCAGGACGCCCGGCCCCTGAGCCAGGCCGCCCACAAGGGAGGCCACGCCGTACAGGGTCAAGCCGGCGATGAACAGGCGGCGGGCACCGAGGCGGTCGACGGCCCGGCCACCGAGCAGCAGCAGGCCGCCGAACGCGACGACGTAGGCGCTGACGACCCACTGGAGGGACTGGGCCGTAAAGCCGAGCTCACGGCCGATGTCAGGCAGTGCCACATACACGATGTTGTAGTCGAGAGCGACGATGAACTGGGCGAACGCCAGCAGGGCCAGCGTGAGGCCGCTCCCCTTCTGGGTTCGGGTCGCTGAAGAAACCACGATCGGGCTTCCTTCCAAGTACGGGTGTGCGGCGTTCGATCTCTACACGCCGTTCAGAAATGGCACGACGAACGGTATATGAACGCCGCTTGCTGTCAAGTGCGCGATACGCGCGGAGGGTTGAGCGCGAGGCAGGTGTACGGGGGATGCAGGGACCGAACGCCGAAAGATGGCGTCGATCGCTCACCAGAAAGCTAGGTCCGCGCCTCCCCCTACCGACAACCCCCATCGAGCCCGCACACCCCCTATTCACGACCCCCCGTTCGGTATCCGCCGTGCTGAAACTGAACGGTGTAGAATCCCGATATGGGAGCCACACTGGGACGACGGGAGCGCCTCCGGGCCGAGACGACCGAAGAGATCAAGGTCATCGCGAGGAAGCAGCTCGCCGATCAAGGGGCCGCCGCGATCTCGCTCCGTGCCATCGCCCGCGAGATGGGCATGACTGCGGGCGCCATCTACAGCTACTTCGGCACCAGGGACGCGCTGATCACCGAGTTGATCTCGGACGTCTACTCCGCATTCACCGACCGGCAGCAGGCCGCGCTCGCCGCGCTGCCGGCCGACGCGGTGGCCGAGCGCATCCTCGTCTTCGGGGAGCAGTACCGGAACTGGGCGGTCTCCCGCCCCGAGGAGTTCCAGCTCGTCTACGGTGCGCCCGTGCCCGGCTACCGGCCGCCTGAGGGGGGCGCCGTGGCCGACGCGGAGCGGAGGGCCTGCGCGTTCTTCGGCGAGCTCGTCGCCGCCGCCTGGTCCGAGAGGACCCGCAGCCGCCAGGACTTCGCCTGGTCGGACTTCGGGGAGGAGTTCGCCGCGACGTTTCGCGCGGAGCACCCCGGCCTCCCGCCCGCCGCCGCCGGGGTCGCCCTGCGCGTATGGGGCCGCATGCACGGCCTGGTGTCACTGGAGGTCTACGGCCACCTCACGCCGCAGTCCGCGAACCCCGAGTCGCTCTACCGGGCCGAACTGGTCGATCTGATCGCCTGGCTCGGGCTCGACGCGTCGGCGTGACCGCGCCAGCCCGGACCACGGCACGGCCGCCCGGGTGCGAAGGCACCCGGGCGGCCGTGCAGACGTGCGCGGACGTCAGTTGAAGAAGGCGTGCAGCCGCTTGATCCGGCCGCCCTCCAGGACGACGACGTCGGTCCCGCCCGCGAACGGGGAGCCGGGGACGCCGAAGGCCCACTTGAACTGGGCCTGGTCGTGGTGGCCGTTCACCTTGTCGGTCAGGTAGAAGGAGACCCCCGGGGGGAACCCGGCCCGCAGCTTGTTGAGGTGCGCGGCGAGGCCGTCCTTGCCCACGGTCTGGATGTCGGGGTCGCAGTACTCGGGGGACTCCGTGAACAGCTCGTCGATGCCGGCCCGGCGATGGGTGTCGTCCGGCTCGTTCACGAGGGCGATGAACTTCTCGATCAGGGCCTGGTAGTCGGTGCTCATGAAACACGTGCCTTTCTTGGGAAGGGTGCGAGAAACCCGCAAATCACCGGATGATCACCGGAAGTTCGGCGAGGCTCCGGATGGCCAGGGCGCCGTTGGTGGCGGGTGTGTCCGTGGCGAGTTCGATGTCGTGCCGGACCAGCTCGGACAGCACGACCTGGGTCGCGAGCCGGGCCACCGGGGCGGCGACGCAGAAGTGGATGCCGTGGCCGAAACCGAAGTTGCGGATCGGCTTGCGGGCCAGGTCGAGCCGGTCGGCGTGGTCAAAGACCTGCGGATCGCGGTTGCCGGCACCCAGCAGCATGAACACCTCGTCGCCGGGCACGAGCGCGTGCCCGCCCACCTCGGCCTCCTCCAGGACCGTGCGATTGATGATCTGGAGGGCGGAGTCGTACCGCAGGAGCTCCTCAACCGAGGCCGCCGTGTTATCGGGATGGCTGCGGAACCACGCCAGCTGGTCCGGGTGACGCAGCAGGTTGAAGGAGCAGAGGCTCATCATGGCCTGCGGCGCGCTGAAGCCGGGCAGGAAGATCGCCATGGTCGTGGTGAGCACCTCGACCTCGCTGAGCCGGTCGCCCTCGTGCTCGGCCGCGACCAGCGCGCTGATCAGGTCCTCGCGCGGCTCACGGCGCCGCTCGGCTATCAGCCTGGTGGCCAGCTCCCCCATCCACAGTCGCAGCTCCGTGCGGGCCTGCACGGCCTCCGGCGGCATCGCGTACTCCGGGTCGATGCCGCGTCCGCCGTCTGTGGCCGCCTCGATCGAGCGGTCCAGGTATTCGTCGGGAACGCCCATCATCCGGTTCATGATGAAGGCGCTGAGCGGGCGCAGCACCGTCGGCATCAGGTCTACGACCCCGTCCGCGGCGCCCTCCCTGGCGGCAGCCAGCCTCAGGGCGACGAACTCCTCGGCGGGCCCGCGCAGCCGCTCCACGAGGCGCGGGGTGAACGCCTTGGAGGCGAGGGCGCGCACCCGGGTGTGGTCCGGCGGATCCATGAAGAAGAAGGCCCGGCGCATGCCCTCCGGGGTCGGCATCATCCCCTCCTGGACCCCGGCGCCGTCACCCCGGCCGAGGCACGGATCACGCAGGGCCGCCTGGATGGCGTCATAGCCGAGCAGGGCCACCCCCGCGGGGGTGCGGACGACCGGGCCGGACTCCGCGCGCAGCTTCTCGTACACCGCGTACGGATCGGCGTGGAAACCCGGGTCGAATGGGTCGTAGGGCAGCACCTCGGGCGGCGTGTAGGCGTCGTCCGGGGCTATGGCGGTTTCGGTCATGACCCACTTCCGATTTCTGTGAACTCGACGGGAAGGTCGAGCAGAACGGTGTGCTTGTTGTTGGCCCCCCACCGCTCGGGGCCGGTCTGCCGGATCGCGGTCACGCGGTCGAGGAGCGCTTCCAGGACCAGCCGGATGAGCAGCCGTCCGACCTCTTCCCCGAGACACCCGTGCATGCCGTTGCCGAAGGAAACGTGCGGGTTGACCGGTCGGCGGATGTCGAAGCGCTCGGGTTCCTCGTACACCGCCTCGTCGCGGTTGGCCGCCGGCCACCACAGCGTCACCTTGTCCCCAGCCCGGATGACCCGGCCGTGGAGCTCGACGTCACGGACGGCAGTCCGGCGGTTATACGGGTTGGCGGGCGCCCAGCGCAGGATCTCCTCGACGGCCGTCGGCATCAGGGAGCGGTCGGCCCGCAGGGCCTCCCACTGCTCGGGATGCTGGGCGAAGGCCTGGACGCCCGCGGCGATCGTGTTGCGCGGCTGCTCGAAGCCGGAGACCAGGAAGAGGACGGCGTTGCCCTCCCGCTCACGGTCGCTCAGCGGCGCGAGCCCCAGTTCCGCGGGAAGTTCGCCGGTGGCGACGAGGGATCCGAGGTCGTCGGCGGGCCGTTCGCGCTTGGCGCGGACGAAGTCGGTGAAGTACTCCTGCATCGCCGTGAACGTGGCGATGGAGAACGCGTCGGGTTCGCCGGTCGCGCGGTTGGTGAAGCCGAGCACCTGGTGCACCCACTCCGTCAGCTGCGGCCAGTCGGCACGCGGGACCCCGAGGAGCAGGGACATCGCCTCCAGGGCGAAGGGCTCGGAGACCTCGTCGACGAAATTCGCCGGACCGCGCGCGACGGCAGCGTCGACGAGTGCCCGGGCGCGCTCCCGCAAGGCGTCCGTCAGACGGGCGGCCGCCGCCCCGGTGACGGCGGGGGACAGCAGGTGCTTGATGGCGTCGTGGCGGGGGTTGTCCATCATCGGCAGGAGGACGCCCGCGTGCACGCCCACCGGCATGTCGTCCAGGTGCGTGCCGCCGCCCTTGCGGCCCCCGCCGCCCTGTGCGGAGAAGTCGGGCGAGCGAGTGACGCCGACGATGTCGGCGTGCCGGGTCAGGACCCAGAAGCTCTCCCCGTCGGCACTGCGGCCCGGGGGGTGGAGCAGTAGGGGGGCCTCCCTGCGCAGCCGGGCGAAGAGTTCGTAGGGCAGCCCGTTCGCGAAGGCCGCCTGGTCGGTGAGGTCGAACCCGCCCAGGATCTCCGGGAGTCGGTCAGTGGTCTCGGTGGTCATCGGTGCCTCTCTGTGCCGGCGGCGGCGGGGTCGTCAGACACGTGTGGCGTCTGTCAGCCAGGCGTGGCTGACCTTGGCGTAGTCGGGTTCCGCGGTCGCGCTCACCGTGAGGCGGCGGAAGTGGCCGGTGGCACGGTGCAGCGCTTCGGTGCAGTGGATATCGGCCAGGTCCTGGGGGTGCCCGCCCCACGTGGCGGGGCCCTCGCCGACGCAGTCCCGGGTGAGGTGGCTCGCCCAGGACAGGGCAGCTGTGCACGACAGCAGCTCGGACGCGGCCCGCGCGACGAGGGCCAGGGTGTTCTGCCGTTCGTACAGCGGCGCCGGGTCCGGATGCCGTCGGATCAGCCCGCGGCACAGGTCGTGCAACTCCGCGGTCAGACGGTCCACCCGTGCGGCATGGTCCTGGTTCGCCGGGGAGAGTTCGAGGGCCGCGGCGCTCCGCTCGCGGGGTTCCTGGCGCGTGTCGGCCGCTTCCGCGCCGTCGTCGCGGAGGGCGTCCAGGAGCAGCCGGGCTGCCTGGTGGTCGAGCCGAAAGTCGACGTTGCCCGCGATCCGCAGGCCGCGAGCGTCCCGGTAAGCGCGCTCGACGGGCAGGTCCTCGGCACCGCGGGCGCGCTTGCTCGCCACTGTCTCGAAGCCTTCGGCGCCCAGCAGACCGACCGTGCGGTCCGCCACCCGGCCCGCGGTACGGACCAGGATGTTCTTGGCGAGGAACTGTTCGAGCCAGCGATCGGCGAGGCCGGCCCCGGTCAAGGAAAGCCGGGCCACGGCGTCCATCGCGAAGGCGTCCGCGAGCGTCAGCGCGACCATCCGCTGCACTTGGTCGTACGTGCCCAGGGGCCGCCCATCCACCTCGCGCCTGCGGACGAACGAGCGGGACCACTCGGCGCAGTTCTCGGCGATCGCCAGGGCGGGCGCCCCGGTGAAGTGCAGTCGTCCCGTGAGGGCGAGGAAGGCGACGGCGGCCGGAAGCCGGTCGCCGTCCCCTTCCACGAGGATCCGCTCGCGCTCCACCCGCACGCCGCGGAGGGCGAGCGAGCCGTTGGGGAGTCCGCGGCTGCCCATGAACTCGATGCGCGCGTCCACCTCGAACGCCGGATCGGAGGTGTCCAGGTACGCGATGCCGAGCCGGCGCCGGTCGGGGTCGAGCAGGGTCACCGACACCGGCAGCAGGTCCGCCACCGGCCCGTTGCCGATGAACAGCTTCTCGCCTCGGAGCACGTACGCCGTGCCGTCCTCGGTCGGCGTTCCGGTCAGCGCAGGCCAGGTGTTGTTCTGGCCGGTTCGGTCCGTGTCCCCGAATCCCGATACCACGCCCTCGGCGACGCGCTCGCGCACGTGGTCGCGAAGCGGGCCGTCGGGCAGGGCTGGCAGCAGCGCCGTCGCACCGACTCCGGCCTGGACGGCCATGACCTGGCCGGCCGTCACGGACCGGCGGGCCGCAAGGGTGAGAGTACGAAAGGCCTCGTACGAGGTCAGGCCCAGGCCGTCGAGGCCGGGCTCGACGCACAACCGCAGCAGACCGCGTTCCTGGAGCCCGGTCAGGAATCCGTCCGGCAGCCGGCGGCTGCCGTCCAGGTCCTCCGGGTCGACCGTGACGTCGATGAAGGTCACCGCGGCCGCGGCTGCGGCATCACCGGCGGCCTGCTCGTCGGCCGTGGACCGCGGGAAGCGCTCCAGCAGATCCCAGCGGGTCCGGCCCACCGCGAGTCCGGCCAGGAATCCGGGCATGCGTACGACTCCTTGGGCTGAGGGGAAAAGTCGAGGGAGAGCGACGGGCGACCGTTCGCCTTCCCGTCCCTCAACACGCTAGGAACGGCCGCCCCCTACCGCCAACCCCTGATCGGGGGCGCCGGTCCCCTATTGCGGGGCGCGCCATGAACCGGCGCCCCGGTGCGCGACGACGCGCGGCCGGTCCCAGACCGCGATCGCCGGCCCGTCTCGGTCCGCGGCTCCCCCGGTGTCCCCTGCCCGGCCGGCTCCCAGGGCCATGAGCACGGCGGTGACGGCGGCGATCTCCGTGGCGTCGGGGCGACCCCGCTCGATGCGGATGCCGCTCACGTCGGCGCGTTCCCGTGCTTGCGGGCCGGGATGTCGGCGTGCTTGGTGCGCAGCATCGCGAGCGTTCGGATGAGGACGGCCCGTGTGTCGGCGGGGTCGATGACGTCGTCGACGAGGCCGCGCTCCGCCGCGTAGTAGGGGTGCATCAGCTCGGTCCGGTACTCCTTGATCTTCTGCTGCCGCATGGCCTCCGGATCGTCGGCGTCAGCGATCTCCCGGCGGAAGATGACGTTGGCCGCGCCCTCGGCCCCCATGACGGCGATCTCGTTGGTAGGCCAGGCCAGCGCGATGTCCGCACCGATGGAGCGCGAGTCCATGACGATGTAGGCGCCGCCGTATGCCTTCCTGACGATGAGCGAGATCCGGGGCACGGTGGCGTTGCAGTACGCGTACAGCAGTTTTGCGCCGTGCCGGATGATGCCGCCGTGCTCCTGATCGACGCCCGGCAGGAAGCCTGGCACGTCGACCAGGGTCACCAGCGGGATGTTGAAGGCGTCGCAGAACTGCACGAACCGGGCGGCCTTCTCGGACGCCCCGATGTCGAGGACGCCGGCCATCGAGAGCGGCTGGTTGGCAACGAAGCCGACGACCTCGCCGTCCATCCTGGCCAGGGCACACAGGATGTTGCCCGCCCAGGAGGGGTGCACCTCGAAGAACTCGCCGTCGTCGGCGATCTCCTCGATGACCTTGCGCATGTCGTAGGAGCGGTTCGCGTCGGCCGGCACGAGGTCGAGGAGCGCGGGGGTGGGGCGGTCGGCCGGGTCGCCGCCCGGCTCGCGCGGCGGCAGCTCCCGGTTGTTCGACGGCAGGAGCGACAGCAGGAACCGCACGTCCTCCAGGCAGCTCTCCTCGTCGTCGTAGGCGAAGTGCGCCACGCCGGACGTGACCGCGTGCACGTCAGCGCCGCCCAGGCCGTTCTGCGAGACCTCCTCACCCGTCACGGCCTGGACGACGTCCGGTCCGGTGATGAACATCTGCGAGGTCTCCCGGACCATGAAGACGAAGTCGGTCAGTGCCGGGGAGTAGGCAGCACCGCCCGCGCACGGGCCGAGCATCACACTGATCTGCGGGATCACTCCCGAACTGCGGGTGTTGCGCTGGAAGATGCCGCCGTAACCGGCGAGCGCGGTCACGCCCTCCTGGATCCGCGCCCCCGCACCGTCGTTGAGGCTCACCAGCGGCGCACCGGAGGCTGCGGCCAGGTCCATCAGCTTGTGGATCTTGGTGGCGTGGGCCTCGCCGAGGGCACCGCCGAAGATGCGGAAGTCGTGGGCGTAGACGAAGACAGTGCGGCCGTGCACGGTGCCCCACCCGGTGATCACACCGTCCGTGTGGGGCTTCCGGTCCTCCAGGCCGAAACCGGTCGCGCGGTGCCTGCGCAGCGTCTCGACCTCCTGGAACGAGCCTTCATCCAGGAGGAGTGCGATGCGCTCGTGCGCAGTCAGCTTGCCCTTGGCGTGCTGCCGCTCGGTGGCCCCGGGATCGGGGCCTCGCCGGGCGAGTTCCTTCAGTTCGGCCAGCTCCGTGACGCGCGTGGCGATGGTCGGTGTACTCACTGCTTCTCGCTTCCCACCAGGGACAGCCGCTCGATCAGCGGGCCGATCCGGTCGATTTCCTTCAGACTGGTGCCGCTGGCGACCACGTAGCCATCGGGGCGCAGCAGCATGAACCCCGCGCCTGCGCGGCGGAGGTGGTCGTGCCTCATCAGGCCGTGGTGCCGGGCCGCCAGGCGGCGTGCCCCCTGGGTCAGTTCGCCGCCCGAGCCGCCGGATGTGACGAGCCGCAGGAGGGTGCCGACGCGGCCGGGCGGCGTCCTGGGGACCCAGTGCGGTGTGCGCGCGCCGGGCCGTGGCAGCCGGCCGGTCCCCCAGGCCAAGCGTGTGGCCCGCGCGGGCGGGGCCCGGTGCGATGCCTCGTCCGCGAACACCTCCGGATAGCGCACCCTCCAGCCGGCCAGCAGCGGTACGAACCAGCGGCGCAGCACGCCGGTGCCGTCGAGGCCGTGCCAGGCGAGATCGCGCACCCGGGCGGCGGCGGGGCTCAGCGTGAACATCCGGATGAGCCGGTGGGTGGTCTGCAGTACCTGCTCGGCGGCCGCGCGGCGCTCGGGCTCATAGCTGTCGAGGACCGATGCGTCAAGGCTGCCTCCAATGACACCGGCCAGCTTCCAGGTGAGGTTGTGCACGTCCTGGAGCCCCAGGTTGAGCCCCTGGCCGCCGATCGGCGAGTGGGTGTGCGCGGCGTCCCCGACGAGGAACGCGCGGCCCTGCCGCATCGGTGCGGCGATCCGCTCCGAGCTCGTGAACGTCCGCAGGCTGTCCACACTGGTGAGGGTGAGCCCGCCGGGCCCCCGCTCGTCCAGCAGGGCCTGTACGGACTCCGGAGTCAGCGGTGTCTCGGCCGGCACCGCCGCCGAGACGCGGACGTTGCCCCCGGCCATCGGTGCGAAGACCAGGGAGCCGGTCCTGCCGAGGAAGTAATGGACGGTGCCGCGTTCGTAAGTGCCTTCGATCCGGCCCTCGGCAAGGATGAAGGTCATGGGGACCCGCTCGCCGGTGAAGTCGATGCCGAGCCGGTCCCGGACCGTGCTGCGCACGCCGTCGGCGGCGATTAGCCAGTCCGCGGTTATCCGCTCGGTTCCGGCGGGGCCTTCGGCGATCATCTCGACCCGGTCGTCGTGCACGGTCACCTCGGTGACCTTGGTGTGGCGTTCGATCTTGCCGCCGAGCCTGTCCAGCTCCTCTTCCAGGAGCAGGTTCGTCTGCTCCTGGGGAAGGAGCAGCGGCTCATTGTGCCCGCCGAGCACGATCCGCAGCTTGCGGCCGCCTGCCAGGTGGTAGTTCATCGCGCGGACCTTCAAGCCGCGGTTCTCCGCGTCGTCCAGGATTCCCAGGCCGCGCAGGACCTCCAGGGCGGGAGGCCAGAGCTGCAGGGCGCGGGTACCTCGGCTGCGCCCGGGTGCGGAATCGAGGATCCGCACCGGGACTCCCAGGCGGAGCAGTTCGCACCCGGCTGCCATGCCTGCGGGGCCTGCTCCGGCGATCAAGACGGGGATCGTCATCGTCACGGTCCTTTGCGTCGGTCGTTGCTCAAGAGGGCATCAGTGGTGGAGCGGACGCCAGGGGCGGGCGGCCCCCGGCAGGTCGGCTCACATCCGGTTCGGCTCACGCCTGGTTCAGCGCGTCGCCCAACCAGGTGGCGACCGAGGAGGCGACGTCCGCCGCTCCGTGTTCGATCAGCCCGAAGTGGTCCGCAGGCACGTCCACGGTCCAGTGGGGCTGCGGCCAAGAGGCGCGCCAATCGCCGTCGGGCAGTCCCGGTACGGGCCGATCGGCCCGTACGAGGAGGATCGGGGTCTCGACTTCCGCGGGGCTCCAGCCCCTGACCATTCGCAGATAGGCGCCCATCGCGGTGACGCGGTGTGCGTCGGAAGGGGCGGGAGCAGCCTCGGAGGCGGCGGTCTCCCCGGCTTCGGGGTCGGCCATACGCTCCGCCATGCCGTCCAGAAAGGTAGGGACCAGTCGTGCCGACATGCCTTCTTCGGGGAGGTAGGTGTCGAGCAGCACCAGGGCCCGCGGCAGGGCGTGGCCCTGTTCCTCCAGCCGTCGGGTGACGGCGTGCGCGAGGATGCCGCCCGATGAGTAGCCGACGAGCGCGAACGGTGCTCCCGCAGCTCGCTCCACGACAGCGCCCGCCGCCGCGTCGACGAGGTCGTCCAGGCAGTCCGGCACGCGCTCACCGGCCTGGAAGCCCGGCAGGGTGATGCCCGCCACGTCCCGGGCCCCGGAGAACGGGGCGGCGAACCGCGCGTACTGGTGGCAGGCAGAGGTTGCGAGCAGGGTGGGGAAGCAGATCAGGGCGGTCTCGTCGACGCCTTGGGAGAGGAGCGTCGAGGCGGCCCCGGCAGCCGGAGCAGCCGGAGCCACGAACGCATCGTGCAGACTGGCTAGTTCATCGAGGACACCGGTGATCTCCGCTCCCTCGCGGGCCTGCCGCAGCAGGGCGCGGACGGTGTCCTTGGCTGCCCGCCGCTCCGGCTCGGCCGACCCGGTTGCTGCCGTGGGATCTGCCGCTTCGGCCGACTCCGCCGTTTCCGCCGGGGAGGCAAAGGCGGCAAGCAGGTAGGCGGCGACCTTGTCCGGCGTGCGCAGCTCCAGGATCCTGCGGGCGGGAATGCGTACGCCGCTCGCCGTGGCCAGCCGGTTCCGCAGCTCCACCGCCGTGAGCGAATCCATGCCCAGCTCCAGGAAGGCACGCCCGGGGTCGATACCGGCCGGGTCGCGGTGCAGGACTGCGGCGGTCTGTTCCCGGATCACCGCCTCGACAAGCGCGCGCCGTTCCCCGGGCCGTGCTCCGGCCAGTTCTGCGGCCCTCGTCACGCCGCCCGTCCGGGCCCCCGCCGACGAGCGTGCTCGACGGACCCGTACCGCGTCCGGTACCTCTGCGAACAGGGGCCGTACGTCACCAGTGGTCTCCGCGTAACGCGCCCAGTCCACGTCCGCGACGACGGACAGGGACTCCCCCCGGGCCAGGGCGGCCCGGAGCGCGGCCACCGCCTGCTCTGACGGCAAGGCCGGCGTGCCGCGCCGGCGCAGCCGGTCGAGGACCTCGGCCCGGGTGTAGTCCTCCGGCAGGCCGACGGGCTCGGGGACGACCTCGTCCTCCCACAGGCCCCAGGCGATCGCGGCGGCCGGCTCACCACGGCCGGTCCGCTGCGCGGCCAGCGCGTCGTCGTAGGCGTGTGCGGCTGCGTACGCCCCCAGGCCTGGCCCCGCGCCGAACGCCGAGGCGATGGAGGAGAACAGAACGAACGCCGACAGACCTCGGCCGAGCGTCAGTTCGTGCAGGTTCCGGGATGCCTCCTGCTGTGCGCGCACCAGTGCGGCGAAGCGGTCGGGCGCCACGCTGTCTAGGGCGTACTCCTCGCGGTGCCGCTCGGTGTGCACCACGGCCGTCAGCGGTTCACCCTCCGGAAGTGAGTCCAGCACCCCGGCCAGGGCTTCCCGGTCGGCGAGGTCGCACACGACGACGGTGCACCGCGCTCCGCGTGCTGCGAGGTCCGCCGCTAGCGCTTCCCGGACGGGAACGGGCATCTCACGCGCGGAGGTGAGGAGGATGTGTTCGGCCCCCCAGTCCGCCAGGGCTCGCGCGACGAGAGCGCCCACCGGGTCGGTGCCGCCCGTGACGAGCACAGTTCCCGAGGCCGTCCACTCCTCCCCCACCGCACCGGCTGACGCGGAGGGCGCCGGAACCAGCCGCCGGGCCAGGAGACCGGACGGGCGGATGGCCAGCTGGTCCTCGTCGCGCACGCCCCCCGCGAGCGCCGCGGCCCACCAGGAACGGGACCGTGCGTCAAGCTCGGCCGGAAGGTCGATCAACCCGCCCCACTGGCCGGGCAGTTCGAGAGGCACCACCTGTCCGAGCCCCCATACGGGCGCCTGCCCTGGGTCTTCCAGTTGGTCCGCCGGGCCCGTCGAGACGGCGCCCCGCGTCACACTCCACACCGGTACTGCGATGTCGGCGCGCGCCAGGCTCTGGAGCAGTGCCACGGTCCCGGCCGCCGAGAGCAGCGAGATCACCCCGCTCGACCGGGCGTCGAAGAGTTCCCGGCCAGGAAAGTCTCCGGAGTCCTGCGGCACGCTCACGGTGACTGCGTGTGCCCCGTGCTCGTTCAGCATCGCCACGGCGGCGTCGGCCTCCGGCTCCGCGCCGGAGGGCACGACGACCGCCCAGGTGCCCGACAGGGCGGTCCTCGCCGGCGGTGCGACCGGTCGCCAGGCGACCTCGTACCGCCAGGAGGCGGCCTCAGAGCGGGCGGCCCGGGTCTGGTACCAGCGTCCCAGGGCAGGCAGCACCTGCTCCAGGGCCGCGAACGCGTCGGTGCCGATCGTCGTGGCGAGTGCCTCCAGGTCCTGGTCTCGTACCGCCTGCCAGAACGGGGAGTCCACCGCCACGTCCGCCGGGGCCGCCGCGCCAGCTGGGGCCTCGGCGGGCTTCAGCCAGTACGAGGTGTGTTGGAAGGGGTACGTCGGCAGGTCGACCACCTGGCCCGGCCGATTCGGCTGGCCCGGCCGGTCGTCGAACGAGCCGGCCCAGTCGACCGCGACGCCCCGGGTCCAGGCCTCGGCCAGCGAGGTCGTGAACCGCTCAGTGCCGC
>NZ_JBIWLG010000029.1:0-4473 GCF_044766085.1 Streptomyces sp. NPDC102360
TCCGCGACCACCACCGCCCGATGCCCCAACGCCGCACGAGACACCCCAGCCGCAACCGCCACCTCCCACAACGACACCCCCGAACCGGACTCGAGGTGGTCGAGGAGCTGCCGGGCCCGGTCACGCAGCGCCTGGTCGTTGTGGGCCGTGACGACGAGCGGGGTGACCTGTCCGGTGGCCGGCTGCTCCTCCCCCGCGGGCTCGGTGTCGGTTTCGGGTGCCTGCTCGAGGATGACGTGGGCGTTGGTGCCGCTGATCCCGAAGGAGGAGATACCGGCCCGGCGCGGCCGGCCCGTCTCCGGCCACGGCCGCTGCTCGGTCAACAGCTCCACCGCACCCGCCGACCAGTCCACGAACGACGACGGCTTATCCACGTGCAACGTGCGCGGCAGCACACCCTGCCGCATCGCCTGCACCATCTTGATGACACCGGCGATGCCCGAAGCGGCTTGGGCGTGGCCGATGTTGGACTTGGCGGAGCCGAGCCAGAGTGGCCGGCCCTCGGGACGGTTCTGCCCGTACGTGGCCAGCAGCGCCTGCGCCTCGATCGGATCACCAAGCCGGGTGCCAGTGCCGTGCGCCTCCACGGCATCCACGTCTGCCGTGGAGAGGCGGGCATCGGCAAGCGCGGCACGGATGACGCGCTGCTGGGCGGGACCGCTCGGGGCAGTCAGGCCGTTGCTCGCACCGTCCTGATTGATCGCGGTACCGCGGATCACGGCCAGAACCCGGTGCCCGTTGCGCACCGCGTCGGACAGCCGCTCGACGAGCACCACACCCACACCCTCGGACCAGCCGGTCCCATCCGCCGCCTCCGCGAAAGACTTGCAGCGGCCGTCCCGGGCGAGGCCCTGCTGCCGGCTGAACTCCACGAAGGTCCCCGGCGTCGCCATGACGGCCACGCCACCGGCGAGCGCCATCGACGACTCGCCGCGGCGCAGCGACTCGACGGCCAGGTGCAGGGCGGTGAGGGAGGAGGAGCAGGCGGTGTCGACGGTGACCGCGGGCCCTTCGAGACCGAAGGTGTAGGCGACGCGGCCGGAGAGCACGCTCGCCTGGCTGCCGGTAAGCCGGTGGCCCTCCACGCCCTTGGTGGCGTCGTGCAGGGCCGGGCCGTAGTCGTGATACATCAGGCCGGCGAAGACGCCCGCCTTGGTGCCGCGCAGGGTGGCCGGGTCGATACCGGCCCGCTCGAAGACCTCCCACGAGGCCTCCAGGAACAGCCGCTGCTGCGGGTCCATCGCCAGCGCCTCACGCGGCGAGATCCCGAAGAACTCCGCGTCGAAGCCGGAGGCGTCGTAGAGGAAGCCGCCCTTCTCGGTGTAGGAGGTGCCGGTGCGCTCGGGGTCCGGGTCGTGCAGGCGTTCCAGGTCCCAGCCGCGGTCGTCCGGGAAGCCGGAGATCACGTCTCGCCCCTCGGCCACCAAGTCCCAAAGATCCTCCGGGGAAGTGACACCCCCGGGGTAGCGGGCCGCCATCCCGACGATCGCGATCGGCTCGTGGGCCGCGTCCACTAGTTCATGGTTCTTCTGCCGCAGCCGGGCCGTCTCCTTGAGGGACTCGCGCAGGGCGTCGACGACCTTCGCCGCGGGGGTGCGTGTCGTGTTCTTGCCGTTTTCAGAACTCATCGCAATCAGAGGCTTTCCTGTGCCAGGCGGACCAGGGCGTCGACGTCCATGTCGTCGATCAGGTCCACGTCCACGTTCAGGTCCATGTCCGTACCGGGTGCGCGGTCCGGGGTCTCGACCGCCGGCTCCGCGGGGTCCGTGCCCGTCCCGCCGTCGGCGAGGGGGTCGGCGGGTGACTCGGGCCCTGCGTCGGGCACGAGTCCGGCCCGCAGCAGCGCGGCCACCTCGACCGGGGTGGGGTGGTCGAAGACGAGGGTGGCGGGCAGCCGGAGGCCGGTCGCCTTGTTGAGACGGTTGCGCAGTTCGACCGCAGTGAGCGAGTCGAAGCCCAACTGCTTGAAGCCTCGCCGCGCCTCCACCTTGACGGCCGCGCCAAGCACCGCCGCCACCTCGTTCCGCACCAGCTCGAGCAGTGCCTTGTCCTGCTCGCCGGTACTGAGCGACGCGAGCCGGTCGGCGAGCGGCAGGGCGCCCGTCGCACCGGCCGCCGCGGGGGCGGCCGCGCGCCGTACGACCTTGCGGACGAAACCGCGCAGCACGGCCGGAACGCCATCCGCAGGTCGGGAGCGCAGTGCCGTCGTGTCGATGCGTGCTGGCACGAGCAGGGCCCGGCCGAGAGAGACGGCCCGGTCGAAGAGGGTGATGCCCTGCTTGGGGGAGAGCGCCGTCATCCCGGTCGTACGGATCATCCGTTCCCGGTCGGCCTCGTCGAGCTCCGCTTCCATGCCGCCTTCGGCCCAGAGGCCCCAGGCGAGCGAGGTGGCAGGCAGGCCCTGGGCGCGACGCTGTTCGGCGAGCGCGTCCAGAAAGGTGTTCGCCGCGGCGTAGTTGGCCTGACCGGCGCCGCCCAGCACGCCCTGCACGGAGGAGAAGAGGACGAAGGCGGTCAGGTCGAGGCCGAGTTCTTCACTGGCCTGGTGGAGGTGGTGGGCACCGATGGCCTTGGGAGCCATCACGGCGTCCAGACGCTCTGGAGTCAGCGAGGTGAGGACGGTGTCGTCCAGGACACCGGCCGTGTGCACGATGCCCCGCACCGGGAACTCCGCCGGAACCGCGCCAAGCACCCGGCGCACCTCACCGGCATCGGCCACATCACACGCCGCGACCGTGACCCGCGCCCCGAGAGCCGCCAGCTCCGCTGCCCACTCGGCCGCACCCGGAGTCCGCTCACCACGCCGGCCAAGCAGCAGGAAACTGCGCACCCGGTGCTCGACGAGCAGGTGACGGGTCACCAGCCGGCCCAGAGACCCGAAGGCCCCCGTGACCACCACCGTGCCCTCCCGATCCCACGGCGCCACCGCGCCGTCGGAGGTGTCCGTGGCACGCACCAAACGGGGAACGAACACACCTCCATCCCGTACCGCGACCTGCGGCTCACCCAGACCCAGCACCGCCACCGCGTCCGCCACGTCCGCACCCGGCACCAGATCCACCAGGACGAACCGATCCGGATTCTCCGACTGCGCCGACCGCACCAGCCCCCAGACCGGGGCCTGGGAGAGATCGGCGACCTCGCCGACCGCACCCCGCGTCACCACGACGAGCCGGGAGTCGGCGTACCGCTCCTCCCCCAGCCACTCCTGGAGCAGCGCGAGCACCGAGCCCGCCGCCGTGGCCGGGTCCGTGTCGCACACGACGGGGGCGAGGACAGCGTCCGGTATGGAATCGAGGGCGGCCGGTCCGCCGTCCGCGTCAAGGACCGTCCACGTCCCCGAGAAGGCCTCCACCGCACCGGCCGGCACCCAGTCGAGTCGGAACAGGCCGTCGTCAGCGCTGCCCTGCCCCGCGGTGTCCTGTCCCGCCGCGGCCAGCTGCTCCGGGGAGACCGGCCGACGGGCCAGCGAATCCACGGTGGCGACGGGGGCGCCGGTGGCGTCGGCGAGATGCAGGGTCACCGCGTCCTGCCCGGAGCGGCCGAGCCGGACCCGGGCGGCCGTCGCACCGGTGGCATACAGGCGCACGCCGCTCCAGGCGAAGGGCAGCCGGGTGTCATCGGACGGCGGCAGCACTCCCAGTTCGATGGCGTGCAGCGTGGCGTCGAGGAGCGCCGGGTGCAGGGCGAACCTGCCTGCTTCCTCGGCCTGTTCCGGTGCGAGGGCGACCTCGGCGTAGACGTCCCCGCCGTGGCGCCAGGCAGCCGTCAGCCCCTGGAACGCGGGCCCGTACTCGTACCCCGCCGCGGCCAGGGAGTCGTACCAGCCCGCCAGGTCAACCGGCTCGGCACCCGCTGGCGGCCACACCGACAAATCGGCGGAACCCGGGGACGTACCCGCGCCGGCGGCCAGGAAGCCCGTGGCGTGCAAGGTCCAGGCCGTGCCGGGGCCGCTGTGCTCGGGCCGCGAGTGGACCGAGACGGTCGCGTGCCCGTCCTCGTCGGACACGCCGACGGTGACCTGGATCTGGATCGCGCCGTCGGCGGGCAGGACCAGCGGTGCCTGGAGCGTGAGCTCCTCCAGCACATCCAGACCGTCCTGCTCCCCGGCACGCAGGACGAGTTCCACCAGCCCGGTACCCGGCAGCAGCACCGTACCCAGCGCCGCGTGATCGGCCAGCCACGGATGCGAACGCAGCGAGAGCCGACCGGTGAAAACCGTCCCCGCGCCATCGGCCAACGACACCGCCGCACCGAGGAACGGGTGCCTCGCGGCGTCCTGCCCCAGGGTCGCGGCCGCGTCCTCGCCGCGCGGGCTGGAAGCGGGCTTCAGCCAGTACGAGGTGTGTTGGAAGGGGTACGTCGGCAGGTCGACCACCTGGCCCGGCCGGTCGTCGAACGAGCCGGCCCAGTCGACCGCGACGCCCCGGGTCCAGGCCTCGGCCAGCGAGGTCGTGAACCGCTCAGTGCCGC
>NZ_JBIWLG010000030.1:0-3699 GCF_044766085.1 Streptomyces sp. NPDC102360
CCGGACCGTGCTTGAGGGAAGCCGGAGTCGAAGGGTCAGCCGAGGTGGCGGTAGCGGCCGCGGAAGTACAGGAGCGGGCCGCCCTCCGCGCTCGGCAGGGAAGCCGACAGGACCCGGCCGATGACCAACGTGTGGTCGCCCGCGACGACCGTGTTCTCCGTCCGGCACTCCAGCGTCGCCAACGCCCCACCCACCAGCGGCGCCCCCGTGTGCTCGCCGCGTACGTACGGGATGTCCTGGAACAGGAGCCGGTCGCTGAGCCGGCCCTTCATGGCGAAGCGGCCGGCGATGTGGCTCTGGGACTCCGAGAGGACCGAGACCGCCCACAGCGGCTGCTCGTCCAGGAGGTCGTCCATACGGGAGCTGTTGCGCAGCGACACCATCACCAGGGGCGGGTCGAGGGAGACGGACATGAAGGCCGTCGCCGTCATGCCCGCGTCCTCGCCGACCGGCCCGTCGGGGTCGAGCTGCGGCTCGTGCGAGGTCAGCAGGACGACACCTGCGGCAAGGCGGGACAGGGCGGCGCGGAACTCGTCGGTGCTCACCCCCTCAGCATGCCCGGAGGGGGCCGGTGGGACCGATGGGGCCGTAGGGGAGGGGACCGAATTGGCGGGGGACGTCTTCAACACGACTTCAACGCTAGCTCCGCCCCCACGCGCCCCGCATCGGGCCGATGGCCGAGGCCGGTCCTAGGACCATGGGCGCGGTTCGTGTTCAGGAAACGCACAGAACCCGTCCGGTAATGAGCGCCAATCCTTCATCTCCTGCTGTGACTTGAGTCACAGGGGCCATAATTTGTTGACCCTGTGTACCGGGTGCACAGCTCGCTGTGATTCAGTGGCGTCGACACTGCTGATGAACGTGCCGCTGCACGTGCGAAGCGAACCGATCCGAATTCTGGAGTGCTGTCGAGGTCTCGGGGAGAACTGAGCATGGAGACCGAGTCGGAGCCGTACGTCCGTCTTGCGACCCTGCGTCAGCTGCACGAGGTGATGGCGGACATGAACACCGCCCGCAGTCTGGCCGACACTCTGCAGACCGTCGCGGACGGAGTCGTGAGCGGGCTCGGCTACGAGCTGGCGTGCGTGAACCTCGTACGTCCCGACGGTGATCTGGTCGTCGCCGCCTTCGCGGGCAACTCCGCGGCCGAGGCCCTGATCACCGGGCGCGTGGGCTCCCGCCCCGCCTGGGACCGCCGCCTCGCCATGGGACTGAAGTGGGGCGAGCTGCGCTTCATACCGCACACCGAGGGCTGGGTGCTCGACGAGGACGATGTGCCGCAGTGGTTCACCGCGGGACCGCCGCCCCGTTTCGAGGACGAGTGGCACCCCGCCGACCGCCTCTTCGCCCCCATGTACTCGACGGGGACCTCCGGCGGCGAACTCCTCGGCGTGATCTCCGTCGACCGCCCGCGCAACGGACGCATCCCCGGCGCCTGGGGCCGCGAGGCCCTGCAGATGTACGCCTTCCAGGCCGCCATCGCGATCAGCAACGCACGCCTTCGGTCCAACATGCAGCGCGCCCTGGTCCGCCTGGAGCGCGAGCAGCAGGCGCTGCGGGCCAGTGAGGAAAGCTTCCGGCAGGCCTTCGAGTACGCCCCCTCCGGGATGGCGATCGCCGAGATGGGCGGCGACCAGCACGGCCGGATCCTGCGGACCAACGACGCGCTGTGCCGCCTCCTCGGCCGCCCTGCATCGGCCATGCGCCGCTACTCGTTCTCCGACCTCGTGCATCCGGAGGACATCGGCACGCTGCTGCGCACCTCCGCCGAGGGCGGCCGCGCGGAGCTGCGCCTCGCCCGCCGCGACGGCACGTACGTCTGGGTGTCCCTGCGGAACTCGGTGGTCGCCGACGCCGCCGACGGGCCGCGCTTCCTGCTCACCCACGTCGAGGACATCGAGGAGCGCAAGCGCCGCGAGCTGCACCTCGCCCACCGCGCCTCGCACGACTCGCTCACCGGCCTGCCGAACTCGGCGGAGCTGCGCTCCCGCCTCTCCGCCCGCCTGTGCCGCCGCCCCCAGGAGCCGGGCCCCAGCGCCATCGACTCCCTCGACGCGGCCTACGGCGACCACCGGGGCGCCGCCGCGGGCGAGGACGCGACCGGGATCGGCTACGACTTCGGGGCCCCCGTCCCGCACCAGTCGAATCTCTACGAGGGGTTCGACGGCTTCGACCACCATGTACACGTCGCCGCACCCGAGCCCGACGGGGTCTCCGGAGCCGACAACGGCACGAAGGGGCTCGCCGTCCTCTTCTGCGACCTCGACGGCTTCAAGTCGATCAACGACAGGTTCGGGCACAACGCGGGCGACGCCGTCCTCATCGAGGTCGCCCGCCGGCTGACCAGCGTCGTACGGGACGGGGACACGGTCGCCCGGCTCGGCGGTGACGAGTTCGTGGTGCTCGCCGACGGCCTCGGCCGCGAGGACGCCCAGGACCTCGCCGTCAGGTTGCGGAACGCCATCATTCCGCCGATTCGAGTGGATGGCAGGGCGGTCCGGGTAGGGGCCAGTTTCGGCATCGGCTGGGCCCACTGCGGTATGACGGCCGAGGAAGTGCTGCAATCCGCTGACCAGCGCATGTACGTAGAGAAAAGATCACGTAGTAAGCAGCACAGGCGGGCCGGATAGCCCCTACATTGGGCGCGGTTCCGCGGTCCCGGTGAGGTCAAGGCCACGCAGTGGGGTCACTCGCAGCGGGTACCCTCGCCGAGGTAAGCAACGTGTAGGGAGTGATCTGGGATGGCGCCCGGCAACAACAGCGGGAGCACCACACCCGAGGACGACGATCCGTTCGGCTATCTGTACGCCGACGGGCAGGCGGCAGGGGCGACCCCGCCCGAGGGCGCGGGCGGTGGCTACGGCTACCCGAACCCGCGGTCCTCCTACCGGGCCAATCAGATCCGCACGGTCGGCGAGCGCCAGTACGGGCAGCAGTACGGCCAGCAGTACGGGCAGACCCAGCCGACCCAGGCGTACCAGCAGCCGAACGCGCACTACCAGGCTCCCGAGACGATGCCCGGCGGCGGCGTGCCCAGCCAGCCGGGCCCGCCGACGGCGCCCATGCGCGGTGGCGGCCGGGGCCGCGGCCCCAACACGAAGGCGCTCCTGATCGGTGCGGTCGCCGTGGTCGCGGCCGTCGTCATCGGCATCGGCGTCGCCATGCTCAGCAACGACTCGGGCGACGACAAGGGCGAGGCCGGCGGCAAGGCGTCCGACGGCTCGCAGTCGGTGCAGCCGAGCGAGAAGCCCTCGAAGTCGGCGTCCGCGGCGCCGGTCGACCTGCCCAAGACCGACGCGAAGACGCTGAAGCTGGCGGGTGGCACGGCCACCGCGTCGGACGTGCAGGGCGCGAAGGCGGACGGCGGGGTGTACGTCACCGGGTTCAACAAGGTGGGCGCGAGCGTCACCTGGACGGTCAGCGACATCCCGAAGGACGGCGCGTACAAGCTGCATGTCGACTACGGGGTGCCGGGCAAGGACTCCGACGCGACGATCAACGTGAACGGTACGAAGCAGGATCGCCCGCTGAACATGAAGAACTTCGCCGGCGCCAAGGAAGGTGACTGGGAGAAGGGCTGGACGAACACGTGGGCCATCGTTCAGCTCACCAAGGGGACCAATGCGATTACGGTCTCCTGTGAGCAGGGCAACAAATGCGACGCCAACTTCGACCGCATGTGGCTCACCCGGGGCTGAC
>NZ_JBIWLG010000031.1:0-2600 GCF_044766085.1 Streptomyces sp. NPDC102360
ACCGCGTCGGACAGCCGCTCGACGAGCACCACACCCACACCCTCGGACCAGCCGGTCCCATCCGCCGCCTCCGCGAAAGACTTGCAGCGGCCGTCGGACGCCAGGCCGCGCTGTCGGCTGAAGTCGACGAAGGTGTCCGGCGAGGACATCACCGTGACGCCTCCGGCCAGCGCCATGGTGCACTCGCCCTGACGCAGCGCCTGGGCGGCCATGTGCAGGGCCACCAGGGAGGAGGAGCAGGCGGTGTCTACGGTGACCGCGGGCCCTTCGAGGCCGAGGGCGTAGGAGATCCGGCCGGTGCTGACGCTGCCGGTGTTGCCGGTGCCGATGTACCCCTCCAGATCGGCGGGGACGGCGGACAGTCGGCTCACGTAGTCGTGGTACATCACTCCCGCGTACACACCGATCCGGCTGCCGCGCACGGAGGCCGGGTCGATACCGGCTCGCTCGAAGACCTCCCACGAGGTCTCCAGGAGCAGCCGCTGCTGGGGGTCCATGGCCAGTGCCTCGCGCGGCGAGATACCGAAGAACTCCGCGTCGAACTCGCCCGCATCGTAGAGGAACCCGCCGTCGCGGGCGTACGTCGTCCCCGGGTGCTCGGGATCCGGGTGGTAGAGCCGTTCCAGGTCCCAGCCACGGTCGTCCGGGAAGCCGGAGATCACATCTCGCTCCTCGGCCACCAAGTCCCAAAGATCCTCCGGGGAAGTGACACCCCCGGGGTAGCGGGCCGCCATCCCGACGATCGCGATCGGCTCGTCGTCCGTCCCGTCTGCCCCCCGGGCGGACGGCGTCGGGGCGGTGTCGGGGAGGACGCCGACCAGTTCGGATCGCAGGTGACGGGCGAGCGCCTGTGGCGTCGGGTGGTCGAAGACGAGGGTGGCGGGCAGCCGGAGGCCGGTCGCCTTGTTGAGACGGTTGCGCAGTTCGACCGCAGTGAGCGAGTCGAAGCCCAGCTCCTTGAACCCTCGCTGGCTCTCCACGGCTTCGGCGCCGCTGTAGTCGAGCGCCGCCGCCACCTCGCCGCGGACCAGTTCCAGGAGCAGCTTGTCCTGGTCCGCCTCGGAAAGCCCGGCGAGTCGGCCAGCCGGCGAATCGGTCCCGGCCGCCTGCGACGCGGCCACGCCACGGCGTACCGGCCTGCGGACGAGTCCGCGCAGCACGGCCGGCAGCGCGGACGTGTCGGCCTTGCGGAGCACCGATGTGTCGAGGCGGCCGATCGGGACGAGTTGCGCCGCGTCCTGGGCGACCGCCAGGTCGAGCAGACGGAGCCCTTGCTCGGGGGCGAAGGCGGCGAGACCGGTGCGGGCGAGCCGGGACCGGTCCACCTCTCCCAAGCCGGATTCCATGCCGCCTTCGGCCCAGAGGCCCCAGGCGAGCGAGGTGGCAGGCAGGCCCTGGGCGCGACGCTGTTCGGCGAGCGCGTCCAGAAAGGTGTTCGCCGCCGCGTATCCGCTTTGCCCCGCCGTACCGAAGGTGCCGGCCACGGAGGAGAAGAGGACGAAGGCGGTCAGGTCGAGACCGAGCTCCTCACTGACACGGTGCAGATGGTGCGCGCCGACGGCCTTGGGAGCCATCACCGCATCCAAACGCTCGGCAGTGAGCGAGGTTAGGACCGTGTCGTCGAGAACACCCGCCGTGTGCACGATCCCCCGCACCGGGAACTCCACCGACACTTCACCCAGAACCCGGCGCACCGCGTCGACATCGGCCACATCACACGCCGCGACCGTGACCCGCGCCCCGAGAGCCGCCAGCTCCGCTGCCCACTCGGCCGCACCCGGAGTCCGCTCACCACGCCGGCCAAGCAGCAGGAAACTGCGCACCCGGTGCTCGACGAGCAGGTGACGGGTCACCAGCCGGCCCAGAGACCCGAAGGCCCCCGTGACCACCACCGTGCCCTCCCGATCCCACGGCACCTCCCCACCAGAAGTCTCCGCAACACGAGCCAGACGGGGAACGAGCACACCCCCATCCCGCACCGAGACCTGCGGCTCACCCAGACCCAGCACCGCCACCGCGTCGACCACGTCCGCACCCGGCACCAGATCCACCAGGACGAACCGATCCGGATTCTCCGTTTGCGCCGACCGCACCAGACCCCAGACAGCCGCGGCATTGGGGTCCGCGTGGCCCGCGGTGGCACCTCGCGTGACGACAACCAGCCGGGAGTCGGCATACCGCTCCCCCGCCAGCCACTCCTGAAGCAGCGCGAGCACGTCGTGTGGCGTGGACACCGGATCGTCCGCCGGGGCGACGAGGGCGAGGACGGCGTCCGGTACGGAGTCGAGGGCAGCAGGCCCGCCGTCCGCGTCGAGAACCGTCCACGTCCCGGGGAATTCCTCCGCCGCACCGGCCAGCACCCAGTCGAGCCGGAACAGACCGTCGCCGGTTCCCGGTCCCGCCATCTGGTCGGCGGTGACCGAGCGCAGGCTCAGCTCCTCGACCGTGGCGACGGGGGCGCCGGTGACGTCGGCGAGATGCAGGGTCACCGCGTCCTGCCCGGCCCGGCCGAGCCGGACCCGGGCGGCCGTCGCACCGGTGGCATACAGGCGCACGCCGCTCCAGGCGAAGGGCAGCCGGGTGTCATCGGACGGCGGCAG
>NZ_JBIWLG010000032.1:0-2305 GCF_044766085.1 Streptomyces sp. NPDC102360
CACCACCCTCCACGGCGAGGGCGTGACCACCTACCTCGAGCTCGGGCCCGACGCGGTCCTGACCCCCATGACCCGCGACACCCTCCCCCCACAGGGAAGTGTGGCCACCCTCGCTGCCCTGCGGCGCGGCCGGTCCGAGCCGCGTACCGCCACGACCGCCGCCGCCGAGGCGTGGACGCGTGGTGTTGCCGTCGACTGGGCGGCACTGACGGGAGCAGCCAACACCGGCCGGGTGCTCGACCTGCCGACCTACCCCTTCCAGCGCAAACGCTTCTGGCTGGAAGCCCCTGCCGGGGCGGTGGCCCGGCCCAGCTCGCCCGAGGCGCGCTTCTGGGAGGCCGTGGAGGCGGAGGACCTCGGCGCACTGGCGGCCGCGCTGGGCGTCGACACCGCCGAGGTGTTCGGCGGGGCCCTCTCACTCCTCGCCTCGTGGCGGCGGGCGGCGCTGTCCGCCGACCAGGTGGACAGCGGGACAACCGGTGAGGCGGTGGGCACGGCCGACGCGCCGACGTTCACCGAGGTGCTGGCCGGCCTGCCGGACGGTGAGCAGGAGACGCTGCTGCTCGACCTGGTCAGGGACGAGATCGTCGTCCTGCAGGGATACAGGGGCCGGGACGAGGTCGACGGCGAGCGTTCGCTGAAGGACATGGGCTTCGACTCGATGGCCGCGGTGGGTCTGCGGAACCGGCTCGCCGAGGTCGTCGGGTTCGCCCTGCCCGTGACGCTGGTCTTCGACCATCCCACCCCGGCTGCCATCGCCGCGTATGTGCGAGGACGTCTTGACCGCACCGCACAGGCGGGTCACCCCGGCGTGGAGCCGCACGAGGCCGGTGGGACCGGCGGCGTCGAAACCTCGGCCGAGGCGCTCGCAGAACTCGACGACGCGTCCGACGACGACCTGTTCGCCTTGCTCGACCGCGAGCTGGACCCCAGCGCGTGAGCCCGCAGCCCACCCCGAGACCCCACAGCGAGGAAGAGCATGTCTGACGAAACGAAGCTCAGGGACTATCTGAAGCGGGCCACAGTCGAACTCCAGTCCACCCGCCGCGAATTGAAGGCCCTTCAGGATCGGGCCGCCGAGCCGATCGCCATCGTCGGGATGAGCTGCCGCTTCCCGGGCGGCGTCCGCTCCCCGGAGGACCTTTGGGACCTGGTGGCTCAGGGCCGGGACGCGATCTCCGGCTTCCCGGCGAACCGCGGCTGGGATCTGAAGGGCCTGTACAGCGCGGATCCGGACAACCCGGGGACCGCATACGCCCGCGAGGGCGGGTTCCTCTACGACGCGGGCGAGTTCGACGCGGAGTTCTTCGGGGTGTCGCCGCGCGAGGCACTGGCGATGGACCCGCAGCAGCGGCTGCTCCTGGAGGCATCCTGGGAGGCGCTGGAGCGGGCCGGTATCGATCCGGCGGCCCTGAAGGGGTCACGGACCGGTGTGTACGCGGGCTGCGTCAGCGACGACTACCAGCTCCTGCTGACCCGGCCGCCGGAGGAGATCGAGGCGTACCGGCTGACCGGTACCGCGAGCAGCGTGATTTCCGGCCGGGTCGCGTACACCTTCGGTCTCGAAGGGCCGGCGGTCACCGTGGACACCGCCTGCTCCTCCTCGCTCACCGCCCTGCACCTGGCGTCCCAGGCGCTGCGCCAGGACGAGTGCTCGCTCGCCCTGGTCGGCGCCGTGACGGTGATGGTCACCCCCTCCGGATTCGTGGACTTCAGCCGGCAGCGGGGTCTGGCGCCCGACGGCCGCTGCAAGGCGTTCGCGGAGAGCGCTGACGGGACGGGCTTTGCCGAGGGCGTCGGAGTCCTCGTGGTGGAGCGGCTGTCCGACGCCCTGAGCAACGGCCACCGGGTGCTCGCGGTCGTCCGCGGCTCCGCGATCAACCAGGACGGTGCGAGCAACGGCCTGACCGCTCCCAACGGTCCCGCGCAGCAGCGGGTGATCACCCAGGCGCTGGACGCCGCGGGTCTCACCCCTGCCGAGGTGGACGCCGTGGAGGCGCACGGCACCGGCACCCGGCTCGGTGATCCGATCGAGGCGCAGGCGCTGCTGGCCACGTACGGGCAGAACCGGTCCGAGGGCCGGCCGCTCTGGCTCGGCTCGGCCAAGTCGAACATCGGCCACACGCTGGCGGCGGCAGGGCTCGCCGGTGTCATCAAGATGGTGCAGGCGATGCGGCAGGGTGTGCTGCCGCGCACGTTGCATGTGGATGAGCCGTCGTCGTTCGTGGACTGGTCGGCGGGTGCGGTGGAGCTGTTGACCGAGCAGCGGCCGTGGCCGGAGACGGGCCGGCCGCGCCGGGCCGGT
>NZ_JBIWLG010000033.1:0-2204 GCF_044766085.1 Streptomyces sp. NPDC102360
AATGCCACTGGCGTGACAACCGGAACACCAGAGGTTCGTCCACTCCGGTCCTCTCGTACTAGGAGCAGCCCCTCTCAAATCTCCAACGCCCATGGCAGATAGGGACCGAACTGTCTCACGACGTTCTGAACCCAGCTCGCGTACCACTTTAAATGGCGAACAGCCATACCCTTGGGACCGACTACAGCCCCAGGATGTGATGAGCCGACATCGAGGTGCCAAACACCGCCGTCGATATGAACTCTTGGGCGGTATCAGCCTGTTATCCCCGGAGTACCTTTTATCCGTTGAGCGATGGCCCTTCCATACAGAACCACCGGATCACTAAGTCCTAGTTTCCTACCTGCTTGATCCGTCGATCTTGCAGTCAAGCACGCTTATGCCTTTGCACACAGTGCGCGATGTCCGACCGCGCTGAGCGTACCTTCGAGCTCCTCCGTTACTCTTTAGGAGGAGACCGCCCCAGTCAAACTACCCACCATACACGGTCCCCGACCCAGATAATGGGCCCAGGTTAGAACGTCAAGCACGACAGGGTGGTATTTCAAGGATGGCTCCACTGCAGCTAGCGCCACAGTTTCATAGCCTCCCACCTATCCTACACAGACGAACTCAACGTTCAGTGTAAAGCTATAGTAAAGGTTCACGGGGTCTTTCCGTCTTGCCACGGGAACGCTGCATCTTCACAGCGATTTCAATTTCACTGAGTCTCGGGTGGAGACAGCGCCGCTGTCGTTACGCCATTCGTGCAGGTCGGAACTTACCCGACAAGGAATTTCGCTACCTTAGGACCGTTATAGTTACGGCCGCCGTTTACTGGGGCTTCGATCAAGAGCTTCGCCTTGCGGCTGACCCCATCAATTAACCTTCCAGCACCGGGCAGGCGTCACACCCTATACGTCCACTTTCGTGTTTGCAGAGTGCTGTGTTTTTGATAAACAGTCGCAGCGGCCTGGTTACTGCGACCCTCTTCAGCTATAGCTCGCACGAGCCACCAAAAAGGGTGCACCTTCTCCCGAAGTTACGGTGCCATGTTGCCTAGTTCCTTCACCCGAGTTCTCTCAAGCGCCTGAGAATTCTCATCCTACCCACCTGTGTCGGTTTACGGTACGGTCTGCGTAAGCTGAAGCTTAGGAGCTTTTCCTGGAAGCGTGGTATCAGTGACTTCGCCATAAAGGCTCGTCTCGGTGCTCGGTCTTAAAGGATCCCGGATTTGCCAAAGATCCAAACCTACCGCCTTTCCCCAGGACAACCAACGCCTGGTACACCTAACCTTCTCCGTCCCTCCATCGCACTTACGCGAGGTGCAGGAATATTAACCTGCTTCCCATCGACTACGACTTTCGTCCTCGCCTTAGGGGCCGACTCACCCTGCGCCGATTAACGTTGCGCAAGGAAACCTTGGGCTTTCGGCGTGCGGGTTTTTCACCCGCATTATCGTTACTCATGTCAGCATTCGCACTTCCGATACCTCCAGCAGACTTCTCAATCCACCTTCAACGGCTTACGGAACGCTCCTCTACCGCGCATAACAAAGTTATGCACCCCAAGCTTCGGTTCACTGCTTAGCCCCGTTAAATCTTCCCCGCAGACCGACTCGACCAGTGAGCTATTACGCTTTCTTTAAAGGGTGGCTGCTTCTAAGCCAACCTCCTGGCTGTCTGTGCCTTTCCACATGGTTTTCCACTTAGCAGTGAATTTGGGACCTTAGCTGTGGGTCTGGGTTGTTTCCCTTTTCACGACGGACGTTAGCACCCGCCGTGTGTCTCCCATACAGTCCGTCTCGGTATTCGGAGTTTGCAATGGTTTGGTAAGTCGCGATGACCCCCTAGCCATAACAGTGCTCTACCCCCGAGAGGATACATATGAGGCGCTACCTAAATAGCTTTCGAGGAGAACCAGCTATCTCCGGGTTCGATTAGCTTTTCACTCCTAATCACACCTCATCCCCTACCTTTGCAACGGGAGTGGGTTCGGGCCTCCAGTGCGTGTTACCGCACCTTCACCCTGGGCATGACTAGATCACCCGGTTTCGGGTCTACTGCCCGCGACTATGCGCCCTTATCAGACTCGGTTTCCCTTCGCCTCCCCTATACGGTTAAGCTTGCCACGAACAGTAAGTCGCTGACCCATTATACAAAAGGTACGCAGTCACTCCTTGCGGAGCTCCTACTGCTTGTACGCACACGGTTTCAGGTTCTATT
>NZ_JBIWLG010000035.1:0-1523 GCF_044766085.1 Streptomyces sp. NPDC102360
GGACACCGTTGGCGAATTCGAGGGCGGTCACCAAATGACCTTGTGGCGGCGGGATGATGGCCGGAGCGGCGTGGGGGCGCGAGCGTGAGGTGATCAACGTGTCGTTGCGTCCGCGTCTGCCGGGTGAGGTTCCGGCCCAGACCGCCGAGGTGGCCCGGCTGGCGTTCCCGACGGGCTGTTTGTGTACGCGGCTCCGTGAGGTGCTGGGGCCGGTGTTTCGGGACGAGGACTTTGCCGGTTTGTATCCGGTGCGGGGAAAGCCTGCCTGGTCGCCCGCCCAGCTGGCGCTGGTGTCGATCCTGCAGTTCACCGAGGGACTGTCCGACCGCCAGGCCGCGGCGGCAGTCCGTGCCCGCATCGACTGGAAGTTCCTCCTGGGGCTGGAACTGACGGATGCCGGGTTTGACCACTCATTGCTCTGCGAGTTCCGCGACCGCAACATCAGCAGTGCGGATCCTCCCCGTCTGCTGGATCTGCTCCTGAACCGGATGCGTGCGGCAGACCTGCTCAAACGCCCTGGTCAACAGCGGACCGACGCCACTCATGTGCTGGCGTCCGTACGCCGATTGAACCGTCTTGAACTGACCGCGGAGCATCTGCGGGCCGCCCTGAACGCCTTGGCCGTCGTGGCGTCCGAGTGGCTGGCCGACATGGCGCCTGCCGACTGGTTCGACCGCTACGGGCGGCGGATCGAGAACTACCGCCTGCCCCGCGGAGAGCAGGCCCGCACCGCGTACTTCGAGCAGACCGGACAAGACGGCATGCTCCTGCTCGGCGCTGTCCACGCCCCTGACACGCTGCACTGGATACGGGAGTTGCCGCAGGTCCAAGCTCTGCAGGTCTGCTGGCACCAGCAATACGTCACGGAGAACGGGAGGCTGCGAGGCCGCACCCCGGCAGAGATGCCACCCTCTCACCAGCGCCTGGAGTCGCCCTACGATCTCGACGCCCGCTACAGCATCAAGCGCGGTGGTGACTGGAGCGGTTACAAGATCCATCTTACGGAGGTCTGTGACCGTGATGCCCCGCACTTGATCACGCACGTGGCCACAACCGTGGCCACCGTCACCGATGTTGAGGTGACCGAGGAGATCCACGCTGGCCTCGACGCCGACGGTCTGCTGGCCGGCGCGCACCTGGTCGACCGCGGCTACGTCAGTGCCGCGCTGTTGGCCACCAGCCAGGCCGCCCATGGCGTCGACCTGATCGGCCCGATCCGTGAGGACGTCACCTGGCAGGGACAGGCCGGCCAGGGCTTCGACGTCGACAGCTTCACCATCGACTGGGAAAACCGTCAGGCGACCTGCCCCGAGGGACACACCAGCGTCCGGTGGAAACCGCACCTGGGCCGTTACGGGCACCCCAAGACCGACATCTTCTTCTCGACGCAGCAGTGCCATGACTGCCCAGTCCGCAGCCGCTGCACCCGCTCCAAGACCGGCGGCCGCAAGGTCACCCTGGGCCCACGCGCAGAACACGAGGCCATCCGGCGCGCCCGCCAGGACCAGCAGACCAACGAGTGG
>NZ_JBIWLG010000036.1:0-1275 GCF_044766085.1 Streptomyces sp. NPDC102360
GTCGTGACTGCGTGCCTTTTGAAGAATGAGCCTGCGAGTTTGCGGTGTGTTGCGAGGTTAACCCGTGTGGGGAAGCCGTAGCGAAAGCGAGTCCGAATAGGGCGGTATAGTAGCGCGCTCAAGACCCGAAGCGGAGTGATCTAGCCATGGGCAGGTTGAAGCGGAGGTAAGACTTCGTGGAGGACCGAACCCACCAGGGTTGAAAACCTGGGGGATGACCTGTGGTTAGGGGTGAAAGGCCAATCAAACTCCGTGATAGCTGGTTCTCCCCGAAATGCATTTAGGTGCAGCGTCGTGTGTTTCTTGCCGGAGGTAGAGCACTGGATAGGCGATGGGCCCTACCGGGTTACTGACCTTAGCCAAACTCCGAATGCCGGTAAGTGAGAGCACGGCAGTGAGACTGTGGGGGATAAGCTCCATGGTCGAGAGGGAAACAGCCCAGAGCATCGACTAAGGCCCCTAAGCGTACGCTAAGTGGGAAAGGATGTGGAGTCGCAGAGACAACCAGGAGGTTGGCTTAGAAGCAGCCACCCTTGAAAGAGTGCGTAATAGCTCACTGGTCAAGTGATTCCGCGCCGACAATGTAGCGGGGCTCAAGCGTACCGCCGAAGTCGTGTCATTCATACAATAGGGCCAACGCCTGTATGGATGGGTAGGGGAGCGTCGTGTGCCGGGTGAAGCAGCCGCGGAAGCGAGTTGTGGACGGTTCACGAGTGAGAATGCAGGCATGAGTAGCGATACACACGTGAGAAACGTGTGCGCCGATTGACTAAGGGTTCCTGGGTCAAGCTGATCTGCCCAGGGTAAGTCGGGACCTAAGGCGAGGCCGACAGGCGTAGTCGATGGATAACCGGTTGATATTCCGGTACCCGCTGTGACGCGAAAGACATCGAATCCAGTGATGCTAAGGCCGTGAAGCCGTTCCGGACCCTTCGGGGAAAGGAAAGTGGTGGAGCCGCCGGCCCAAGCTGGTAGTAGGTGAGCGATGGGGTGACGCAGGAAGGTAGTCCAGCCCGGGCGATGGTAGTCCCGGGGTAAGGGTGTAGGCCGTGCGGTAGGTAAATCCGTCGCACACAAGGCTGAGACCTGATGCCGAGCCGATTGTGGTGAAGTGGATGATCCTATGCTGTCGAGAAAAGCCTCTAGCGAGTTTCATGGCGGCCCGTACCCTAAACCGACTCAGGTGGTCAGGTAGAGAATACCGAGGCGTTCGGGTGAACTATGGTTAAGGAACTCGGCAAAATGCCCCCGTAACTTCGGGAGAAGGGGGGCCAT
>NZ_JBIWLG010000037.1:0-1051 GCF_044766085.1 Streptomyces sp. NPDC102360
CCTGTGGGGGGAGGGTGTCGCGGGTCATGGGGGTCAGGACCGCGTCGGGCCCGAGCTCGAGGTAGGTGGTCACGCCCTCGCCGTGGAGGGTGGTGATGCCGTCCGCGAAACGAACCGCCTCCCTGACGTGACGCACCCAGTAGCCAGGAGTGGTGATCTCCTGCGGATCGGCCAGCACACCGGTCAGGTTGGAGACGACCGGAATACGGGGCGCTGCCAGCGTCAGCCCGGCGACCACCTCATGGAAGTCGTCCAGGATCGCGTCCATGTGGTGCGAGTGGAAGGCATGGCTGACCCGCAGACGCTTCGTCTTGCGGCCCTGCCCCTCCCAGTGCGCGCCGACCCTCTCGACCGCGTCCGCGTCACCCGCAACCACCGTCGACAACGGCCCGTTCACCGCCGCCACCACCGCCCCCGCAACGAGCGAGGCGATCACTTCCTCCTCCGAGGCCTGGACCGAGACCATCCCGCCGCCCTCCGGCAGCCCCTGCATCAGCCGGCCCCGCGCCGCGATCAACCGGGCCGCATCGGCAAGGGACAGGACACCGGCGGTGTGCGCGGCAGTGATCTCACCGACCGAATGACCCGTCACATAGTCCGGAACCACACCCCAACTGGCATACAGACGCGTCAGGGCCGTCTCGACCGCGAACAGCGCCGGCTGCGTGTAGGCGGTCGTGTGCAACAGCCCCGCTTCGGCGCTATCGGCATCCGCCCACATCACCTCCCGCAGCGGACGCTCCAGATGAGCGTCGAGAACCCCGCACACCTCGTCGAGAGCCGCGGCGAACACCGGATAGGCGGCATACAGCTCACGCCCCATCCCCACACGCTGACTGCCCTGCCCCGTATAGAGGAAAGCCAGAGCACCCTCATCGGCGACACCCCGCACCAGCACACCCGAAGGCCGTCCCTCCGCCAGCGCCGCCAACCCCTCACGCACCGCCCCGGCACCCTCCGCGACCACCACCGCCCGATGCCCCAACGCCGCACGAGACACCCCAGCCGCAACCGCCACCTCCCACAACGACACCCCCGAACCGGACTCGAG
>NZ_JBIWLG010000038.1:0-1014 GCF_044766085.1 Streptomyces sp. NPDC102360
CTGGCCCGGCCGGTCGTCGAACGAGCCGGCCCAGTCGACCGCGACGCCCCGGGTCCAGGCCTCGGCCAGCGAGGTCGTGAACCGCTCAGTGCCGCCTTCCTTACGACGCAGCGTGCCCACCGTGACAACAGCCGCCCCCACCTCCTCGGCCGTCTGATCGACCGCCAAGGTCAACACCGGATGCGCACTGGCCTCGACAAAAGTGCGATACCCCTCACCGATCAGCCCGCGCACCACCGGCTCGAACAGCACCGGACGGCGGCAGTTCTCATACCAGTACCCCGCATCCAGCTCACTGCCGTCCAGAACCGTCCCAGTCACCGTCGAATACATCGGAACCCGACCACGCCGCGGCCGCACAAACGACAAAAGCTCCCCCAGCCGCTCCCGCAACGGCTCCACCTGAGCACTGTGCGAGGCCACCGTCGCCGGAATCACCCGCGCCCGCACCCCCTCCGCCGTCAACCCCGCAACTAGCTCCTCCAACTCCCGCGGCGCACCCGCCACCGTCGTCAACGACGGCGCGTTCACCCCCGCAACCGACAACACACCCCCCAAAGCGGCAAGCCGCTCCTCCACCTCCTCCCGCGGCAGCGACACCGACGCCACCAGACCACGCCCCACCAGACGCTCCGCGAACAACCGCGACCGCACCACGATCAGACGAGCCCCGTCCTCCAACGTCAGAGCACCCGCGACCACAGCCGCCGCCACCTCACCCTGCGAATGACCCACCACCGCGTCCGGAACCACACCACGCGACTCCCACAAACGCGCCAGCGCCACATGCACAGCGAACAGAACAGGCTGCACCACCTCGATACGCTCCAAGGTCAACTCCCGCTCCACCCCCCGCAACACGTCCTCAACCCGCCACCCGACAAACCGCTCAACCGCCGCAGCCGCCTCCCGCAACAACCCCGCGAACACCCCATCCGTGTCCAGCAACTCCACCGCCATCCCCGCCCACTGCGAACCCTGACCAGGGAAAACAAACACACGACGACCGGAAGG
>NZ_JBIWLG010000039.1:0-1000 GCF_044766085.1 Streptomyces sp. NPDC102360
CCTAGATGATCGATTCCAAGGGTTCGGCTGCGTGTACATGCGAAGGGAGCCCAACGTCAGTGTGTGAAGACAGAGTTGGACTCCCTCGCGACCGCACTGTACGTCAAGACCGACGACCTGCTGAAGGCATCACCAGATCTCGCGCCGTGGCGCCCGGCCGTCGGGATCGCCGCGAAACTGAGCGATGCCGAGCTGGTCACGCTCGCCGTGATGCAGGCCATGCTCGGCTTCACCTCCGAGGCCCGATGGCTCCGCCATGTCCACGCCCACCTGCGGCACCTCTTCCCGTACGTGCCCCAGCAGCCCGGCTACAACAAGAGGCTGCGCAAGGCCGCGGACCTGCTGCGCCGGGTAACCCGCACGCTGGCCGTCGACACCTCCGTGTGGAGCGACGACGTGTGGATCGTGGACTCCACGCCCGTGGAATGCGGACGCTCACGGGAGACCGTCAAGCGGTCCGACCTGGCCGGATGGGCCGAGTACGGCTACTGCGCCAGCCACAGCCGCTTCTTCTGGGGCCTGCGGCTGCACCTGGTCTGCACCCTCCAGGGGCTCCCGGTCGGCTTCGCCCTGACCGGCGCGAAGGCCGACGAGCGCGAGACGCTCCTGGACCTGCTGGCCGCCGAGGACGACCTGGTCGCCCGCCGGCCCGGCCAGACGCTGATCGGCGACAAGAACTACTTCGGCCGCGCCTTCGAGCGCGAACTGGCCGAGCAGGGCATCCACCTGCTGCGGCCGGCCCGCAAGAGAGAGCCCGAACGCCCCGGCGCCCCGCTGTTCAAGCCACTGCGGCAGATCATCGAGTCGGTCAACGAGTCCTTCAAAGGCCAGCTCGACCTGGAGCACCACCGCGGCCGCACACCCGGCGGGGTCGTCGCCCGAGTCATGCAGCGCATCCTCGCGCTGACCGCCGCGATCTGGCACAACGACCAGACCGGACAGCCCGTACTGCGGTCACTGACCGCCTACGACCACTGACCCCTTGGAATCGATCATCTAG